>NZ_NUUX01000044.1 GCF_002564465.1 Bacillus sp. AFS088145
GCGCCTCGAAAGACAAGCGCTTGCAATCAGTCTGAAACTCAAATTTTTAAAATTTTGTTTACACATTAAGAGCTTAAATTAAGCTCTTTTTCTTGTGAAATGATTGTTATAATGTGAAAAGCATAATATATTAAATTAATCATGTATGAACTGAAACTAAGTGACTTGAAAGGATGAAATAAATGATTACGATTAAGACTGAACGTGAAATAAACTTAATGAATGAAGCAGGTACTTTATTGGCTGCTACACATAAGGAAATTGCTAAAATGATTAAACCAGGGATTACAACTTGGGAAATCGATCAATTTGTAGAAAAGTTTTTAGCTGAAAATGGTGCGAAACCGGAACAAAAAGGTTACCGAGGATATAAATATGCAACTTGTGCATCAATTAATGATGAGATTTGCCACGGATTCCCTCGTAAAAAATCATTAAAAGATGGAGATATTGTAACGATTGATATGGTTGTAAATTTAAATGGTGCGCTTGCTGATTCGGCTTGGACATATGGTGTAGGAAATATAGCTAAAGAAAACAAGGACTTATTAAAAGTTACGCAAGAATGCTTATATAAAGGCATAGAGCAAGCTGTAGTAGGAAACCGTATTGGTGATATTGGTTTTGCGATTCAATCTTATGCTGAGTCATTAGGTTATTCTGTTGTGCGTGATTTTACTGGACATGGCATAGGACCAACTCTTCATGAAGAGCCATATGTTCCTCATTTCGGTATAGCTGGTAAAGGTTTAAGACTACGTGAAGGGATGGTCATTACGATTGAACCAATGATTAATTTAGGGTCATGGCAATCAACAATGGATTCAAATGGCTGGACAGCAAGAACAAGAGATGGAAAAAATTCAGCACAATTTGAACATACTTTAGCGATAACAAGTAATGGACCAAAAATATTGACAAAGCAATAAGGTAATTATTTACATTGATAATGAAAGCATAAAAAAATATAATTAGATCATAAAAGATAAAACTTATAATTAAAAACCAATTAAAAATCTATTGACATAATGGACTAGCTAGAATACTATTATATTATTAATAAACAATCGAATACTCCAAAGGGGAGTAGCGTCAGGAGAGATCCTGAAACAAAGTCGTCATTACATGAGAAGAAATTCTCATCGGCTTTGTTGGCATACATATGTATGCTCAGCAAGACCTTTGCCGTAGTACTACAACTATAGGCAGAGGTCTTTTTATTTTGTAGTCACGGGTACAGGTTGTTTAATTAAAAATAGTAGTTTCATAAGGGGGAAGAGTCATGGATTTATTTGACGGATTAAGTATTGGCGTACTATTGAATGTAATTTTTATCGACCTGTTATTAAGTGGTGACAATGCTATTCTAATCGCATTAGCAGCGAAAAACTTACCAGCAGAACAAAAGAAAAAAGCAGTATTATTTGGTACATTAGGTGCAATTGGACTACGTATAGTATTTGCAGCAGTAATCGTGTATTTATTAAAAATTCCGTTTATTTATGCAATCGGTGGTTTAATGTTATTATGGATTGCTTTTAAATTATTAGTCGATGACTCTGGACACGGCGAAGTTAAAAGTGGTGCAACATTATGGGGAGCAGTTCGAACAATCATCATTGCAGATGCGTTAATGAGTCTTGATAATGTTTTAGCTTTAGCTGGTGTATCACATGGTAGCTTAGTTGCAATCGTAATTGGGATTTTAATTTCTATTCCAATTATTGTTGGCGGAAGCTCATTATTAATGAAAATTATGAACAAATACCCAATTATTACAACAATTGGTTCAGGTATCTTAGCTTGGACTGCAGCTGGTATGATTACGCATGAAAAAATGATAAATGATGTTTTTGAAAGTAATACAATTACTTTAGCGTTCAAAATTGTCATGACTGCAATCGTAATTGGAGCTGGTACAATTGTTGCTAGAAGAAAAGCACAAAAACATCAAGTTGCAAATTCACAAAATCAAACAGCATAATACACTAAAAGGCCCAGCTTATAAAGCTTGGGCTTTTTATTTTTGCAATACAGTATGTAAGAGGAAATTTTAGCATATCATTTTTATTGGCGACTTAAAAAAGAATATAATTATGAAATATTTATGTCAAATTAACAGTATTCTGGGGAATTATAGTATCAATAGACACAAATTGGAAAATATAATTCTTGAAAAGAATTAGGACAATAAGTATACTTTAGTTGTCAGACATCTGACGCTATCATTTAAGTTTCAGTTTGTTTCGATGAGTTAGGAGGAAAACAAATGAATAGAAAATTTAATAGAGTGTTCCTCGTTGTTATGGATTCTGTAGGGATCGGAGAAGCTCCTGATGCAGAAAAATTTAATGATGTTGGATCAGATACACTAGGCCATATTGCTGAAGAAATGAATGGTTTACATATGCCGAATATGGCAAAACTAGGTTTAAGTAATATTAGAGAATTGAAAGGGGTTCCAAAGGCCGATAAGCCACTTGCATATTACACAAAAATGGAAGAGTCATCAGTTGGAAAAGATACAATGACAGGACATTGGGAAATCATGGGTCTTCACATTGATAAGCCATTTAAAGTTTTTGCTGATGGATTCCCTAAAGAATTAATAAGCGAATTAGAAACCCATTTTGATCGTAAAATAATCGGAAATAAACCTGCTTCAGGAACTGAGATATTAGTTGAACTTGGTGAACAGCATATGAAGACAGGCGATTTAATCGTTTATACATCTGCTGATTCTGTTTTACAAATTGCAGCTCATGAAGAAGTTGTTCCTTTAGAAGATTTATATCGTTATTGTGAAATTGCACGTAAATTAACATTAGATGATCCATACATGATTGGTCGTGTAATCGCGAGACCATTTGTAGGTGAGCCTGGAAACTTCAAACGTACACCAAATCGCCATGACTATGCATTAAAACCATTTGGACGTACTGTTATGAATGAGTTAAAAGATGCAAATTTTGATGTAATTTCTATCGGTAAAATTGCTGATATCTTCGATGGTGAAGGAATTACGAAAGCATTACGTACTGTTTCAAATATGGACGGTATGGATAAATTAGTTGAAACATTAAAAATGGACTTCACTGGTTTAAGCTTCCTAAATTTAGTTGATTTTGATGCAGTATACGGTCATAGAAGAGATCCACTAGGTTACGGTAAAGCATTAGAAGAATACGATGCAAGATTACCTGAAGTATTTAATTTATTAAAAGAAGATGATTTATTAATGATTACTGCCGATCATGGAAATGATCCGACATATACTGGTACAGACCATACAAGAGAATATGTGCCTTTACTAGTTTATAGTAAACAGTTTTCAGAAGGTAAAGAATTAGAAATTCCAAAAACTTTTGCTGATATTGGAGCAACCATTGCAGAAAACTTTAAAGTTGCAATGCCATCACATGGATCAAGTTTTTTTGAAAAATTGAGATAAGGTGGAGTTACATATGAATAAAGAAAATATCGATAAAGCCGCTGAGTTTATTAAAAGTAAAGTTGACAGACAGCCTAAAATTGGATTGATTTTAGGATCAGGTTTAGGCGTTCTTGTTGATGAAATAGAAAACCAAGAAAAAATACCGTATCATACGATTCCTGAATACCCAACATCAACAGTAGAAGGGCATGAAGGACAACTAGTTTTTGGAACGATACACGGTATTGAAGTAGTAGCAATGCAAGGAAGAGTTCACTACTACGAAGGATATAGCATGGAAAAAGTTACATTCCCTGTACGTATCATGAAAGAATTAGGTGTAGAAAAATTAATCGTAACGAATGCAGCAGGTGGAGTTAATACGTCATACGAACCTGGTGATTTAATGTTAATTACAGACCATATTAATTTTACTGGTACTAGTCCACTAATTGGACCAAATAACCCAGAGCTAGGCGTTCGTTTTGTAGATATGTCTTATCCATATGACCGTGAATTAAGAGAACTTGCAAAAAATGCTGCTAGTGAAGTAGATGTAAAACTTCAAGAAGGAGTTTACGCTGCACTGACAGGACCATCTTATGAAACTCCAGCTGAAATTCGCATGTTTAGAACATTAGGTGCTGATGCTGTTGGAATGTCAACTGTATCTGAAGTAATTGTGGCACGTCATGCTGAATTAAGAGTACTTGGTATTTCATGTATTTCAAACATGGCAGCAGGCATTTTAGATCAACCACTAAACCATGAAGAAGTTATTGAAACAACACAAAGAGTAAGAGCATCATTTTTATCATTAGTAAAAGAGATTATTCGTAAAATCGGTTAATTCAAAAGTTAACGATTATAAAAGGACTTCTACATTATGTGGAAGTCACTTTTCATTAGAAGTAATATACACCAATTAGAAAGAGGCGTTTCAAAAATGAGAATGGTAGATTTAATCGAAAAAAAACGTGATGGAAAAACATTAACAACGGAAGAAGTTAATTTTGTAGTCAAAGGTTTCACAGATGGTAGTGTACCTGATTATCAAATGAGTGCTTTTGCAATGGCAGTTTTCTTAAAGGGTATGACTGAAAAAGAATATAGTGATTTAACAATGGCGATGGTACATTCTGGTGATACAATTGACCTTTCTAACATTGAAGGAATCAAAGTTGATAAACATTCAACTGGTGGAGTAGGTGATACAACTACACTTGTATTAGGTCCATTAGTAGCTTCTTTAGATATTCCAGTTGCCAAAATGAGTGGACGTGGTTTAGGTCACACTGGTGGTACAATCGATAAATTAGAAGCTGTAGAAGGCTTCCATGTTGAATTAACAGAAGAAGAATTTACTAAACAAGTAAATGATATTAAATTAGCTGTTATCGGGCAAACAGGAGATTTAACACCTGCTGACAAAAAGTTATATGCACTACGTGATGTAACAGCAACTGTTAACTCAATCCCATTAATTTCAAGTTCAATTATGAGTAAAAAAATCGCTGCTGGTGCAGACGCAATTGTTTTAGATGTTAAAACTGGTGCAGGTGCATTTATGAAAGATATTGATGATGCACGCGATTTAGCTAAAGCGATGGTTAAGATTGGTAACAACGTTGGAAGACAAACAGTTGCAGTTATTTCTGATATGAGCCAACCATTAGGATTTGCGATTGGTAATGCATTAGAAGTGAAAGAAGCAATTGACACTCTTAAAGGTGAAGGTCCAAAAGATTTAGAAGAATTATGCTTAGTATTAGGTAGCCAAATGGTTGTATTAGCTAAAAAAGCTGAAACAATAGAAGAAGCAAGAGCTAAACTTCTAGAAAATATGAAAAACGGAAAAGCTTTAGAAGTATTTAAAGCATTTTTAGTAGCTCAAGGTGGAGACGGTTCAGTAGTAGATGATCCATCAAAACTACCTCAAGCTAAATATGTACAAGAAGTAGTAGCGAAGCAAGATGGTTATGTTTCACAAATCGTCGCTGATGCAGTTGGAACAGCAGCTATGAAATTAGGCGCAGGACGTGCAACAAAAGAATCAGTAATTGACTTAGCTGTTGGTTTAATGCTAAACAAAAAAGTAGGCGAAGCAGTTAAAAAAGGCGAATCATTAGTTACTGTCTATTCAAGCACAGAAGATATTAGTGAAGTTGAAAAAGACTTACTAGAAAACATTAAAATTTCTACAGAAAAAGTAGAAGAACCTACATTAGTTTACGATTTAATTATGGAAGCTTAAAAACTTTTAAAAGCTATTCTCTGGAGATGAGAATAGCTTTTTTTTGTTCTTCTTATTCAATAAAATGGCAGGTTACTTTTCAAGTTAATAATATAGGTCTTTTTTTATACTTTTCAAAAAGATAAGAACATACCTTTATATCAAAGGAATAAATAATAAAAAATGTTCAAAGTTTTGATTTAAAGGGAGTTAAGCTAATGGGAAAGAAAGTGTTATTCTTCGGTGATGTAGGAATTGATGATGCGATCGCTTTGGTTTATGCACGGTTAACAGAAGATATCGAAATAATTGGGATTGTAGCTGATTATGGGAATGTATCTAAAAAAGAAACGACAAGGAATGTTCGTTTTTTACTTAAAAGGTCAGGAAAAGAATATATTAAAGTCTATGGGGGTGCTGAGAAACCAATGACGGGCGAAATCCCGACCTATTACCTTGATATACATGGTCCGTTCGGCTTAGGTCCAATCGATCCAGGATTAAAGTTAGAGAACTTAGAGAACTTTTGTGAAGTGATCAATTTGATTGAGCAGCATAAGGATGAACTAGTAATAGTGAATACTGGGAGGTTAACCTCGCTAGCGACCTTATTTATCTTATACGAAGATTTGATGAAAAGTGTGAATTCTTACTATATCATGGGCGGGGCCTTTCTTTATCCTGGAAATGTTACACCAGTAGCTGAAGCGAATTTTCACGGTGATCCGTTAGCAGCTAATATCGTTATGAAGTATGTAAATGGTGCATATATTTTCCCCTTAAATGTAACGCAAAATGCCATCGTAACTCCTTCAATGGCCAATTATATTCATTCTAAAGGAAAAACTGATCTTGTAAAACCATTATTAGATTACTATTATTTCAACTTCTATCAAAAGAAGGTACCCGGGATAAAGGGGAGTCCAGTTCATGATGCGGTAACTCTCATGGCAGTCATACGTAGCGATTTATTTAAATTCTATCAATCGGCTGTTGTAATTGATTCAACCGATGTGGCTAGGGGTCAAAGTATTGCAGATTTTAGAGTAACTGATACTCCTGAGAAATTTGATGGAAGACCGCAACAACATATCGCAGTAGGCCTAGACTATGAAGGATTTTATAAGGATTTTATGTCAGTTATGACCGGGGAGAAATTTTAGATTGATTCGAACTTTAGCGCTTTATACTTTTGGTCAAACCCTTGCCATATTATGCAAGGGTTTGTTTCTTTATTGTTAAATTATTATTTTTTTAAATACTTAAGCTTAAGCTTCCTAATAACATAAGTGCAAAAATGATATATGGAAAGATGACCAAAAACCATACAAAAGGCTTTTTCCATGTATCAAGTTTATGATAGATAGCTAAAGTGATTAATAAAATCACCACTATTGGAATGAATAGAAATCCATACATTTAAGTGTGTGAAAATTTCTGTAAAATAAAGGGTAAAAACAACAAAACAGTACAGCTAATAAGGTTTTAATACAATACTTTTATTGATTAACAATTTAGTAATAATAGAAGTGATCAGTATGATAGCAATAAAAAATACAAACAAGTACATCGTAAAGTAAAAGGATCCTGATAATTCCCCACCAGCCCCAGTACCATCGGCGTCAGTAGACATTCCAAATAAAAAAAACAACATGATTTATTCTTGGTGCGTGAAGGCTAAAGACCCATAAGGCTTGCCGAGTAGGCTAAAAGAATCTCGCCCTATGGAAAGCGAGCAACCTGTAATGGAAATCAACCTCACTTTACTCCTTTTACGAATAATTGATCATTAATTACCAAGATTATTTTTTAACAGTGTGAAGAAAATTATTTTCTTGTTTAATTATTTGATTAAATTTAGTATAATTGTAATCGTGCCTTGTTGCATGGGTGGGAGAGGGAGACACTAAAAGAGAGGAATTTCTTTGAAAAATTTATTGAACAAACAATTTAATCTTGAAGGTAGCGGTACGACCATTAAAACGGAGTTGATTGCAGGTGCAGTTTCATTTTTAACACTTGTCTATATTTTGTCCGTTAATAGTACAATTTTGCATGATGCAGGTATACCGTTCCAAGGTGCAATGATTGCCACAATTTTGTCAGCTTTCTTTGGAAGCGTTATGATGGGATTATGGAGTAATTCACCTTTAGTATTAGTTCCGGGAATGGGCATCAACGCATTGTTTACTTATACAATGGTTGGAGAAATGGGAATGAATTGGAAAGAAGCACTTGCTGTTGTATTTGTAAGTGGAATCTTATTATCAATTTTATCATTCACAAAATTAATTAAGAAATTAACAACTGCGATTCCATTATCACTAAAAAGTGCAATTACAGTTGGAATTGGATTTTTCTTAACGTTTATCGGTCTTCAAGCTGGTGGGATTGTTGTAAAAAATGAAAGTACGTTTGTATCGATAGCAAATTTTACAAACGTGGATGTTTTAGCAACAGTTATTACACTAGGTATTGCAATTTATCTTTTTATTAAAAATGTACCTGCAAACTTTTTAATTACGGTTATTTTAGGTACAATCATTTCATTCATTTTACATGGTGGAATTGAAAAAGCACATGATACAACAAAAATTACAATGAAATCTGCTAGTGAAGTTGTCGGACAACTGACCTTTACTCATCTGTTGAGTTTTCCATTTTGGATTGCAGTATTTTCGTTAACGATGGTTGTATTATTCGAATCAATCGGTATTATTCATGGTCAATTAAGCATGATGAACCAAGAGCATAAGCAGCAAAAGGTTGTACAAGGAACTGCGTTTGGTATTATTTTATCCGGTATACTTGGGACTAGTCCAACAGTTATTGCTGTTGAAGGTAGTGCAGGTATCAGTTCTGGTGGTAGAACAGGTCTTACTTCTATTGTAACTGGATTTTTATTTTTAGGATGTTTACTCTTTATGCCATTAATAGCATATATTCCAACATCTGCGATTGCACCAATCTTAATCATAATCGGTTCATTAATGGTTAAACATATTACAGATATTCAATTGGATGATCCTACTGAGGCAATACCAGCCTTCTTAATTTTAGCATTCATCCCTTTAACATATAGTATTATTGACGGAATTGCATTCGGTTTTATTGCTTATCCATTAGTAAAAATGGCAGCAGGTAAGAAAACTGAAATTACACCATATATGGTTGCAATTTCAGCACTATTCTTTGTACGATTTGCATTGAACTTTATTTCATAAAAAAAAGCGCTGATTCTTTTACCGAGAACCAGCGCTTTTTAATTTGTTGTTTTTAAAATTTAGATTTTGCAAAACATTAATCAAAAAATTTATTTAAACGTTTATAAAAGAAATAGCCAACAACGGTACCAATTATTAATCCAATCACGTAAATAAACGTGTTATTTCCATTTGCAATGGTAGATGTTAATAAAGCGATTAATGTCGCTGAAAGATATACAAATAAGACGTTTACGAATAAACCGAATTTTTTATAAACGAATAATTTGCCATTATTGACATTTGCATATCTGTTATAACATAATAAACCGATTATTAGAAATGCAACGATATAAAGGATAATGATCGTTAAATTTCCGTAGTCTATAGTTGGATAATGAACGATTTTTTCATTAAAATCTTTTGAAATATATAGTGGGCCTGATTGATATGGAATAGACCAACTAGTAATCGTTTTTTCAAAGCTATTGCCAGATAATTTATAGTTAAAGATACCATTTAAGTTTGAATAAATACTAAAATAGATAATACTAGGTGAGAAAATCGTAAAAATAGTGAAAAGTGTTTGAGAAAAATAATGACCTGTAATTGTTCCAATCGATAGACCAATTGTAAAAAAAGCAATCGTAAATAGGAATATGACAGTAAAAATAGTTACAAATGATGAAGCATCAATATATTTGTGTAGATTAGTATTGTAATGGATTAATAGAGTTAAAATAATTAATCCAACAGTCGCCATAAAAATATGAGCAATTCCAAATACCCATTTTGATAAATAAAGTTGTCTAGGTGAGTAAGGAAGCGAAAACTGGAAATCAATTCCTCCTGTATTTCGTCCAATTCCTATCAATAAAATACTTAATATTAATACGATGATTGGTGAAATAATTGCTAGCATACTAAAGTCAGATATATAAAGGTACGGATTACTAGGATTAGTTAGTAATGCTCGATTTAATTCATCAGTGTTATTGTAATAGCTAAATGGAAGAATAATAAGATAGACAAGATATAATAAAATAAGTGCAAGTCTAGATTGTTTGGAATTTATTAGCCACAATGCTTTACTAAACATATAAGTCCCCTCCATCATTTATGAAAAATAAATCCTCTAATGTTAATGGAAGTTCTTCTAAAAGAAGCGGATTCTCATTTTCCATTCGTTTTATATATTCGTTCTTATTTCCATTAATAATGATAATTGCTACTTTTCCGGTTTTTGAGAATACAGATATAGATGGGTCATCTTCAAATATTTTAGGTAAGCCATCTTCAAATGCTACTTGTAATTTATAAAATTGACTTGTACTTTCTTCCATTGTAGAGATTGAATTAATTCTTCCATCCTTAATAAATAAATATTGATCAATTATTTTCTCTAGCTCAGCGAGATGATGTGATGAAATAATCACTCCGACAGAGTTTGTGCTTGCATATTCAATGATTAATTGCAAAACAGTCCGTTTAACGACTGGATCTAAACCATTAGTTGGTTCGTCTAAAATGACATATTTGGCATCTGTTGAAAAGGTTAATAATAAATAGATAAGTGTTTTCATCCCTTTTGAGTATTTACGTAGAGATGTATTAGGTAATTTATATTTATTTAATGCTTCTAGAAATTTGTGTTTATTGAAATTTGGATATGAATTTTCATAGATCGTAATAAGCTCTTTCACACTATATTGATTAATGAAATTTGTAGAATCACTCATATATGCAATTTGTCTTCTTGTGATAGGTGATTCGTTAATCTCTTCATCGTCAATACTAATTGAGCCTTCGTCTGGAGATAGAATGCCAACGATTGTCCTTAATAGCGTCGTTTTACCAGCTCCATTTCTACCGATTAAGCCTGTGATTTTACCTTTTTCTATTTGGAAGTTTAGATTTTTTAACACTTCATTTTCATCGAGTTTTTTACTTAAATGATGGATTTTCAACAAACTATTCAGCTCCTTTATTAGAATAAAACTCTTTTACCCAATTCATTATTTCTTCCTCTTTTACGCCATCTGTTAAACAATCAATTAATAAATTGGAAAGTTTATTTTTATATTTTAAAAGGGTATCTGTTGAAACAGTCTCTTTTGTTAAACCAATCACAAATGTTCCTTTGCCCCTTATCGTTTCGATGACTCCAGTGCGCTCTAGTTCTTGATAGGCTCTACTAACAGTATTTGGATTGATCACCAATGTAGTTGCTAATTCACGTACGGAAGGAAGTTTATCACCATTTACCAAAATCTTTCTTAGCATTTGTTCTTTTGTTTGTAGAACAATTTGCTCCCAAAGGGGTAAATGGCTTCTTGGGTCTAAAATAATAATCAAGAGATCACCACCTCAAATGTTTTCTTAAGTGTATGGAGTGTATTAAGTGTATGGGTGTATTTAATACACTTTACTTATATCATATGTTTTCATGTATGTAAATAGTTCCATTCTTTCTAATATTTTCTTCTGTGGTTGATTAAACTACTTTTATTTGGAAAAAATATGTATGAAAAGAATGGAGGGTTATAGATGAAAAGGGTATTACTAACTCTTTTAAGTAGTGTTATGATCTTTTCTTTATCACTACCTAAAGTAAATGCAAGAGAGACACAAAATAATGATGTAAGTTTGGCAAAAAGTGCATTATCTTCCGTAATTATTGAACAAGATACTGGGAAAATCTTATATGAAAAAGACGCTAGAAAAGAGCTTCCACCAGCAAGTATGACTAAGATTATGACAATGCTTATTATTATGGAAGAAATCAATAAAGGAAAACTCAGGTTAGATGATAAAGTTATGACAAGTGAACATGCTGCGTCAATGGGCGGATCACAAATCTTTTTAGAACCTGGCGAAGAGATGACAGTAAAAGAAATGTTAAAAGGGATTGCAATCGCATCAGGAAATGATGCATCGGTCGCAATGGCAGAGAAAATTGCAGGTACAGAAGAGGCGTTTGTCGCTCTAATGAATAAAAAAGTAAAACAGTTAGGATTAAAAAATACACATTTTGAAAACCCAACTGGGCTACCTGCACCTGGTCATTATTCATCTGCGTATGATATGGCAATCATGGGAAGAGAGCTTTTAAAATATCCATTAATTACAAAGTTTACTGGTACTTATGAAGATTACTTGAGAAAAGATACTGAAAAACAATTTTGGTTAGTTAATACGAATAAACTAGTACGTTTTTATCCAGGAGCGGATGGATTGAAAACTGGATTTACTGCAGAAGCAAAATATTGTTTAACAGCAACTGCTAAGAAGAACAACATGCGAGTAGTTAGCGTGATTATGGGTGCACCAACTTCTAAAGAAAGAAATGCACAAATGACAAATTTGCTTGATTATGCATTTAATCAATATCAAGTAAAACAGTTAATTAAACAAGGTGATAATATCGAAAGGCTTAGTATTAGCAAAGGTAAGTCTAAAGGTGTAAATGTTATCACTAAAAGCCCAGTTTCAGTTGTATTGAAGAAGGGTGAAGCGATGAATAAAATTACGAAAGATATTCAGCTGAATAAAAATATTCAAGCCCCAATTAAAAAAGGGCAAGTTGTCGGTGTTTTAATATTAAAACAAGGTAGCAAAGTATTATCTAAAACAGATTTGGTTGCTAATAAATCGGTAAGTAAAGCTAATTGGTACGATTTATTTAAGCGTACTGTTGGAGGATTCAACTGATTTTTTCCGACTAATTTCGAGTATTACTAAAAGATTTGGCGTTTTGCCACTAGTTTTGTCATACGTGAAGGAATTCGGTTTAGTTTTAAAGAACTCTAAAATAACCGTCAAATAAGGAGGTTATTGTAGTGAGTCTTAATATTGAACTTGAAGTGAAAAATGCAATCCTTTGTGTAAGACTTGCAGGGGAACTAGATCATCACACTGCTGAGGATTTACGTTTACAAGTAAATGAGGTATTAGAGTCACAGACTATCAAACATATTTTATTAAATCTTGAGCATTTAACGTTTATGGATAGTTCTGGTTTAGGTGTCATTTTAGGTAGATATAAAGTTATTCGAAATAAAGGTGGAGAAATGGTTGTATGTTCAATTTCTCCATCAATTAAACGGTTGTTTGATATGTCTGGTTTATTTAAGATTGTTCATTTAGCTGATGATGAGTCAAATGGACTTAATGTATTGGGGGTGGCATAATGCGAAATGAAATGAACCTTCAATTTTCCGCATTAAGTCAAAATGAATCATTTGCTCGTGTAACTGTAGCTGCATTTATTACCCAACTAGATCCTACTTTAGATGAATTAACAGAAATTAAAACTGTCGTATCTGAGGCTGTTACAAATGCGATTATTCATGGTTATGAAAATAATCCTGAAGGCATCGTATTCATTTCAGTTCTACTTGAAGATCAGACAGTAACTTTAACAATTCGAGATGAAGGTATTGGCATTGCTGATTTAGATGAAGCAATGCAACCTTTATACACTTCAAAACCAGATTTAGAAAGATCCGGCATGGGATTTACGATTATGGAGAATTTCATGGATCAATGTGAAGTTGTGTCCACTATTAATGTTGGTACAACGATTACGGTTAAAAAGTACTTATCAAATAGCAATGTTTTAAGTAATTAAGGAGAATCGCCTATGGACGTAGAAGTCAAGCAAGATCAACCCCGTGCGCAGTTAAAGGATCATGAATTAAAAGAGTTAATTAAGCGTAGTCAGGCTGGAGATCAATTGGCTAGAGACAGCATCGTCGGGCACAACATGAGACTTGTATGGTCAGTTGTTCAGCGCTTTATTAACCGCGGATATGAACCAGATGATTTATTTCAGATTGGTTGTATCGGATTATTGAAATCGGTAGATAAATTTGATTTATCTTATGATGTACGATTTTCTACATATGCTGTTCCGATGATTATTGGAGAAATCCAACGATTTATTCGAGACGACGGAACGGTTAAAGTGAGTCGTTCATTAAAGGAAACGAATAATAAGATTCGAAAAGCAAAAGAAGAATTAAGTAAAACGCTTGGAAGAATGCCTACAATTAACGAGATTGCTACTCATATGGAAATTACACCAGAGGATGTTGTACTTGCACAAGAGGCTAGTAGAGCTCCTTCATCAATACATGAAACGGTGTATGAAAATGATGGTGATCCGATTACATTGTTAGATCAAATTGCTGATAACCATGAAACAAATTGGTTTGAAAAATTTGCATTAAAAGAAGCGATAAAACAACTAGATGATCGAGAGCGATTAATTGTCTATTTACGATATTATAAAGATCAAACTCAATCAGAAGTTGCTGAACGATTAGGAATTTCTCAAGTGCAAGTTTCAAGACTAGAGAAAAAGATTCTCCAACAAATGAAAGACAAAATTAAATAAAATCTTAAGCTAAAAAGCTGAAGAATCGTAAGAAATACAATACGATTTTTCAGCTTTTTTATTTTGTCTTTATTTTAGTGTTTTTACTGTAACTCTAGTTTCAAATAAAGATGAACATCTTCAAGTTCCACTATCAGATGCTTTTTTTTGATAGGACTGACGACAATCTTTTCCTATTTTTACTTACCTAACTACTCAGATCAATCTTACTGGACTTATATTTTTGGGAAGTTTTCACATACTAGTTGTAATTGAATTCATAAAGCTTTGAAACTGAGGGGAAAGTATGAATAAGGTGTTATATATTAAATTACTCAATCGAATCGTTGTACAAGTAGGTAAACGTGTACATCTAGGCGAGATTGCACGATTACAAGGGATTAATGTTGATTTAACCCGAATTCAAAACATCATTGTACATGAATCAAAAAAGGAGGATGGTACACATACAGTTATTGATATTCTAGAGCTTTTACCATTAATTCTTGAAATTGAACCTGATATTTCGTTCGAGCTAGTTGGAGTGACAATGTGCATAATAGAACTTAAAAATGAAGTTTCAAAGGACCGTTTTTTACTGTTTTGTTTCGTTTGGATCTTGTTATTTACAGGTTCTTCATTAGCAATTATTTATTTCCACGAAGATGTAAGCATGCAACAGGTTCAACAACGAATTTACTATATGATTACAGGAGAACATAATCATAAACCTTTATTACTTCAAGTACCATATTCTTTTGGACTAGGAATTGGGATGATTTTATTTTTTAATCAATGGTTTAAGACTAGATTAAACGAAGAACCGAGTCCTCTTGAAGTAGAAATGTTTCAGTACCAACGCTCAATGGATGAATATGTGTTAGTAAACGAAAATAAAAAGCCAAACAAAAGTGTAAATACCGATGATTAGAGAATTGTTTATAGTGCTTGTAGGTTTTTCAGGAGGTATTGCTGTTGGTACGGGCTTTGTAGCATTTTTATCGGTTATTGGAATTATTCCAAGACTTACACAGTTAACAAAAACGATTAATAAAATTCGAGCTTATGAGTTTGCAGTTATTTTAGGAGCAATCTTTGGTTGCTGGATTAGTTTGCGAAATACCGTTTTTAATTTGCCGAATATCTTTTCAGTATTTATTGGGCTGTTAGCAGGTATTTTTATTGGAATGTTAGCTGCAGCGTTAACCGAAGTATTAAACGTTTTTCCAATCTTAGCGAAACGGATTGGCATTCAAAAGAAAATTGTGTACTTATTAATGGCAATTGCACTAGGTAAAGTTTTTGGGTCGTTATTTCATTGGATTTATTTTATAGAGTAAAGGATGGATGAAATGAGTGGGAAATTAAAAGCTAATTATAAAGAGAATATAAAACCATACCAACCGAAAAAGCCGGTATTAAAAAATTGTATTAAAGCGTTTTTAGTTGGTGGATTTATCTGCCTTTTAGGTGAATGTATTACGAAAATCTATATTAACTATTTTAACTTTACTGAAAAAAATGTGGGTGATCCAACAGTAGCTACACTTGTATTAATTTCGAGCTTACTTACAGGGTTTGGTATATATGACAAAATTGGACAATTTGCAGGTGCAGGATCTGCTGTTCCTGTAACAGGCTTTGCCAACTCTATGACGAGTGCTGCTATGGAACATAGAAGTGAAGGTCTCGTTCTAGGGGTTGCAACAAATATGTTTAAACTAGCTGGTTGTGTAATTGTTTATGGAGTTGTTTCAGCATACGTCGTTGGAATGATACGATACGCATTTAAAGTATTTCTTTAGGAGGTGAGTACATATGGCTTTAGTCGGTAAACAAACTTGGGAGTTTCAAAATGGTGTTTATGTCCAAGCATCTGGAACCGCTGTTGGACCAAGAGAAAACTTGGGACTGTTAGGTGGCAAATTTGATTATGCTTATGAAGATCTTCATTGTAATGAAGATAATTGGGAATTAGCAGAAAGAGCATTAATGAGAAATGCAATTTCAGTTGCTCTTAAAAAAGCAAATAAAACCGTAGAAGATATCGATGTATTTTTAGCAGGTGATTTACTAAATCAAAATGTTACTGCGAACTTTATGGCAAGGGAATTGCAACTTCCTTTTTTATGTATGTTTGGTGCATGCTCAACTTCTATGGAAACGGCTGCACTTGGTGCGCAGTTAATCGATAGTGGCTACGCAAAAATGGCATTGGCAGCAACAAGTAGCCATAATGCTACTGCTGAAAGGCAATATAGATATCCTACTGAATACGGTGGACAAAAACCAGATTCTGCAACTTTTACAGTAACTGGAGCAGGAAGTGTTCTCCTTTCAAATAAAAAAAGCAAAATTAAAGTGAAATGCGCCACAATTGGTACAGTTCAGGATTTAGGTTTGACAGATCCATTCGACATGGGTTCTGCGATGGCACCAGCAGCAGCCTATACAATTGTACAACACTTTAAAGACACAAATACGACGCCTGATGATTATGATTTTATCGTAACTGGAGATCTTTCGGCTGTAGGCGCACCTATTTGCGAACAACTTGTTAGAGAAGAAGGATATGATATGGCTGGAAAATACAATGATTGTGGATTGCTAATCTATGATCGAGAAAATCAGGAAGTTTTTGCTGGGGGAAGTGGATGTGCTTGTTCAGCAGTTGTAACATATGGTCATTTATTTCAAGAATTAAATAAAGGTACTTATAAACGAATTTTAGTAGCGGCAACCGGAGCTCTTTTAAGTCCAACAATGATTCAACAGAAAGAATCAATTCCAACTATTTCACATGCTGTCGTTTTCGAAAGCTGTTAGGAGGTGTTCAGATGGATTTTGTTAATGCTTTTATAGTAGGAGGTCTAATTTGTGTAGTTGGCCAGTTACTTTTTGATTTCACAAAATTAACACCAGGGCATGTGATGTGCATATTTGTAGTAATTGGATCAATTTTAGATGGGTTTGGTATTTACGATAAGCTAATAAAATTTGCTGGTGCAGGTGCAACCGTTCCAATTACTAGTTTTGGCCATTCTTTATTACATGGAGCGATGGCAGAAGCAAGTGATCACGGATTTATTGGTATTGGAATGGGGATTTTTTCCCTAACTTCATCTGGAATTTCAGCAGCAATTTTATTCTCATTTATAATTGCACTTATTTTTAAGCCAAAAGGTTAACTTATGAAAAAGAAAAGGATCATTATCGTAACCGACGGAGATGTTTATGCACATCGGAGTATTGAGTATTTGGCAAAACAATTTGGCGGATGCACAATATCACAATCGAAAGGTAATCCCACTAAGTTCTCTGGAAAGAGAATGGTTGAAATCATAATGCAAGCACAAAAGGAACCAGTATTTGTATTGTTTGATGACAGTGGCTTTATGGGAGAAGGTCCTGGAGAAAAAGCTTTAAAATATGTTGCAAGTGATAAACATATTGAAGTTATTGCTGCACTAGCAGTAGCATCAAATACTCATCATCAAGAATGGACAAAAGTAGATGTAAGTATTGATAACGAAGGAAATTTAACGGAATATGGTGTCGATAAGTATGGAGTACCTGATATTGAAATCGGAAGAATAAATGGAGACACCGTTTATAATTTAGATCAACTAAATATTCCCTTCATTTTAGGAATCGGCGATATTGGAAAAATGGGTGGAAGAGATGATATAGAAATCGGTTCACCCATTACAAGAAAAGCAATTGAATATATCCTCGAGAGGAGTGAACTCCAATGACTACGAAAAAAGAGCCGACAAAACTTACAAATAAACTAGTTACAAATGCTCATACAATAAGTGATCGGATCGGTTATGGAGTAAGTTTTGATGTCGGAAAACGTGTGATTTTTGTAAATAAAGTTGAAGTTAATCTATATTATGTTAACGGATTAACGGATACAAGCTTTATTCAAAGATTCTTAGATGACTTAATTGGGTTAGAAAAAGTCGAGAAAAATAAATCAATGTTTAAAAATATTGAGGATACGATTGTCCATCAATCAGTAGAAATCGTTTTAACATTTGAAGATGTTATTAAGAAGGTATTATCTGGTTTAATCGTAGTATTAGTTGATGGAGAAGATAAAGGACTTGCAGTCGATGTTAGGAGTTATCCTGGACGTGGTCCAACTGAACCAGATACCGAGCGAGTAGTACGTGGATCACGAGATGGTTTTACTGAAAACATTATTAATAATACTGGCCTTATTAGAAGACGTATTCGCGATGAAAATTTAAGAAATGAAATTCTTCAGGTTGGTGAAAGCTCTAAGACAGATATTTGTTTATCCTATATAGAAGGCTTAGCGCACGCGGAACTTGTTAAAGAAGTTCGGGATCGCATTACAGGTATCCACGTTGATGGTCTTACAATGACAGATAAGAAATTAGAGGAATTTATTTTAAAACAAGGATATAATCCTTTTCCTTTAGTTAGATATTCGGAAAGACCTGATGTTGTTGCAAACCACATTCTCGAAGGACATGTATGTATTATCGTGGATACATCTCCGAGTGTAATCATTACGCCTGCAACGTATTACCACCATATGCAACATGCTGAAGAATTCAGACAAACTCCTACAGTCGGAACATTCCTTCGATGGTGTCGTTATATAGGAATTTTTATGTCAATCTTTTTATTACCATTTTGGTTACTATTATGTAATTATCCAGAGGTATTACCAAAATCATTAAGTTATATTGGTCCAAAAGAAACAAGTAATATTCCAATTTATTTACAATTAATTATTGCCGATATGGGGATTGAATTCCTGAGAATGGCAAGTATACATACACCAAATGCAGTTTCCACTTCAATGGGGATTATTGCAGCAGTATTGATTGGGCAAGTCGCAATTGATGTAGGCCTTTTCCAACCGGAAGTAGTACTATATACAGCCGTGTCGATGATTGGATCATATGCGACGCCTAGTTATGAGCTAGCACTTGCAAATAAATTGGCCAAATTCTTTATATTAATTTTAACTGCAATATTAGGTGTTAAAGGCTTTATGATTGGTTCAACACTATTTATACTGTTTTTAGCAAGCCTCAACACTTTAAATACACCTTATTTTTGGCCATTTATCCCATTTGATGGCAGAGCCTTCTGGCATTTAGTTATCCGTACTAAAGCTAGTGAAAATCAACATCAAAAAGGTGGAAAAACAATCGGTGATGCTACCATTTAATTTGCTTATATTTGCTCAGTCTGAGCCTTTATTTGCAGTGCAGCACGCTTTTAACACAATAAACCCGGTTACTTTTTTAAGTAACCGGGTTTGTTTCATTATTATTTAAAGAATGAAAGAATCGCATCAAATAATGCAGAGAAGAAATCTTTAAGTTTTTGAATAAAAGACTGACCTTCTTTAGAATTTAGATAATCTGAAATTTTATTTTTAGCTTTTGTTAATTGGTTCCCTACTTGATCCCAATTAATATTTAAATCTTTCATTTTTTCAAATAAAGACATCAAACTAGCCTTTTGATCCGCAGTTAATGTGATACCAAGATCCTTTGCTATTCGATCAATTAATAATTTTAATTCATCGGTTGACATGTTTGGATTTTTAGCAAGCTCTTCTTTCACTTTAGTGACAAGTTGTACAGCTTTTTCATTACCTACTGAATCACCAAGTTTGGCAGTTTTAACCATTTCTTCATTTGCTACTTTTTTAACATCATCAGGTATAACTTCACCTGAACTTAGCTCATAAGCCTTCATAATCCCAGTTAAAGCAGCTGTACCAGAGACTTCAAATGGTGCAGTAATGACAATATTTGCATCTTTTAATCCAGCTGTGATTAAAGCATTTGTATACATTGAGTTAGTAACCCATGAAATGTTATTTGATTGAACGACAATACCTGTATTTTTTTCACCGATTGTAATCATAGCAGATGAAAGAGCTCGAGTACCGATTTGAGCACTAGGTACAGTACCATCTAAATATTTATGCTCCTCTTGATTCGAAACAGTCACAATTCTAGCATCGGATGGTGCACCCATTTCAGCTAATAATGATTTCTTTTGCGTTTCAGACAAATTTTGTCCAAGAGTAACAATCGTATCACCAGGAACAGAATCAGCAAATACCGATAAAGGCATAGCTAATAATCCCATTGAAATGGTGAACGCTAATAACTTTCGTTTTAACAAAGAGACACTCCCTTTACAATAATCCAAATTTTACATCTTACAACACTATTATAGTACTTTTAGAAAACTTGTCATTACTTTTTGTTTTTTGTATGATTATATAAGCGTTACTAGTTTATTCAGTAATGAAAAATATAGGACATTTAAGTCTTATGAAATTGTACATACATAAGGAGGATTTTTATTATGAAAAAAGCAAGTATAACATTTGAAAATGGTGAACAAATTTTAATCGAATTATTCCCAGAGCATGCACCAGGTACAGTTGAAAACTTTGAAAAATTAATCCGTGAAGGTTTCTACAATGGATTAACTTTCCACCGTGTAATTCCTGGATTTGTATCTCAAGGTGGAGATCCAAACGGTAATGGAACAGGTGGCCCAGGATACAAAATTAAATGTGAAACTGTTGGTAACCCATTAAAACACAAAGCTGGATCTTTATCAATGGCACATGCTGGAAAAGATACTGGTGGTAGCCAATTCTTTATCGTTCACGAGCCACAACCACATTTAGATGGCGTACATACAGTTTTCGGTCAAGTAATCGAAGGCATGGATACAGTTTTAAGAATGCGTAATGGCGATGTTATGCAAGAAGTTAAGGTTTGGGACGAAGAATAGTCAAACCAATATTCTAAAAAGACTTCAAATGAAGAAAACCACAAGGGGAAAATTTTTCCTTGTGGTTTTTTAACATGTTCATGATTGGTTAAACGGTGGAATATTTCATAGTAGTTCGGACGACTTATTGAACATTAAATTAGGAGATTAATTTTTGTATTTTTTGAAAAATGTTTAGTTTTTAGTGTTTCACATTCTAATTTTCATGTTATTTCTTCACTATTCTTGATTCCTATCATCTAATTCAACATGATTCATCGGCTTATTTGCAGTTTTCTTATTTTTAATTGCAGATATGATTTTTTAAATTGCAGATTTCCAAAATTTAATTGCAGATTTGGCTTTTTTTATTGCACATACTCCGATTTAATTGCAGTTCACTTGAATTTAATTGCACTAACTGGTCTCACCTTGATCTTCAACGCTGTTGATAATAATGCTGGTTGTAATATGAATTTTGATAATAATTTTGGTTCTGCTGATTTGCAAATTCATGCTGATTTTGAACTTGTCGATTACAGTTTTTTGGTGGTCCTATAAATATAGAAGGTTGTAAATTTGCTGTTGCATTTTTCCATTGGTTTTCATCAAGGCAGTAAGTATGTGAGACGATATTTGAAGGTGTAAATTTCATTAAATCAGAGAATAAAATTACATCAGGGGAAGGTGCATTAAATATGGCTAATAAATGAGTATTGTCAACAGTTGCGATTTCATAATGCCACCAACCTTGTGGTACGTTTGCAACTTGACCAGGGGTAATTGGGAAATTTAATAGTTGCTTTGTATAAGGATTCAAAATCGATACAACTGCGGCGCCAGAAATACAATATACTAATTCTGATGAATTTTGATGATAATGTGGCTCTACAACATTATTTACACTTAAATATATATCTAATAAAGACAAATTATCCAAAGTATTCAAATCATTAACACTTAATTGATTGATAAAGTTTTGATTATCCTTCACAAAGGCATGGTTTTTATTTATATCATAAGTATATTGAATATTTGGCGATGTATAATCTAAATCCAACCTCATAATGATCACCCTTTTATAGATTTCTAACTAAAATTTACTTTATTCAAATTTAGCTAATTGGTGACAAAAGCCTATAAGGTTGGAATGGCAAGAAGTATACATGGCTAGAACACTAAATCATTCTAAATTCCACCTATACCATATATCCCGTTTTTCCTTCTCTCTGGTTTTCTGACTTGACAGAAAAATGTGAGAATTATATATTTGAAATATTGATATATTTGGAACGAATTTTTATATTTACCGTAATATAGAGGGATAATCAATCATATAATATGTATTGGTTTAGAAGCTAATTAGAGTTTTAATAATTTTTAAGAGGGGTTAACATGTTAATTAGGTATAAGAAAACATATGAGAAAATTGCAATGGGCCTGCTTTCGTTTATGCCGAATGAAAAGAATGTGAAGAGCTTAGTAAATACGATTAAAGATTATGAAACTAAAGATGATAATCATTTGTTCCTTTGGAAATTAGACGATATTGTTGGGATTATTGGAATACAACTACTACCAGATAAGGTTATTATGATTAAACATTTAAGTGTAAACCCTTCATTCCGAAATCAAGGTATTGCAACTTCACTTTACGATGCTATTAGATCTCAGTATACAGACTATACAATCGTAACAACGCAAGAAGTAGCTTCATTTATTGAACATTGCCATGTTAGTTTGAAAGTATTATAGAAAAAGGTGCTCATTTTTTTTGAGCACCTTTTTTTTGCGTTGTAATAAAAATGCTTCTATGAACCATTCATGAGTAAGAATTTTTAAACTTCATGCTTTTTTTACATACTCATGAACCAGTTATGAGTAAGTACGAACCAAGAAAATGCTATTTAGATTACTCATAAACCATTCATGGGAAAGTACGAACCAAGAAATTACTATTTTGCTTACTCATAAACCAGTCATGACTAGGTATGATTCAACTTCCATTTCGAAACAGTAAAAAAGATGCCCATTTATTTGAGCACCTTTTCCTATAACTCTATATTTTTCTTCGTAATTCTAATTGCTTTAATCTTTCCGAAATGACATCTGTTCGATCTCTTGTAGAATGTTTATTAATTAAATCTTCGGTAAAAGTCGAGTATTTTTCTTCTTGATTTTGATATCTTTCAATCAATTCTTGGTCATTTATCGGGAGATTGAAAGGGTGAAATTCCGTTTCGTTTTGAAGGTTTAGCTGTAAATCTGATATGATTTGTTGAAAGCGTAATTGATCAATTCCAGCCATTTCCAATAAATTAGAATCATTTGAAAAGATAATAACGTGTCGAAATAATTTTTTTGCACCAGTAAAGTTTCTTCTTCTATAATGATATAACACTACTGATAATCTTATTAAACCTAACCAGACCTTTTTATATTGATGATTTAATTCAAGTTTCCATTGTTCCTCAAGAATTTCATGACATTCAAAAAAATCTTGATCAAAATGGAAATGACATAAATATTTTATGTATCGTTCGTTTTTATTGTAATGGACCAAGTTTTTCACCTCTTTATTACTAAAATTTTATCAGAAATGGAATTATTTAAAAAGAAGAAAGCCTAAACTAATGTCTAGACTTTCACGTTTTGTTTATTCACGGGGTTAAATTAACAGACGAAAGCACATCCTACGATGATTAATAAAATAAATAATACTACGATTAAAGCAAAGCCTCTGCCGTGGCCGAAACCGCCGAACTCTGGAGAAACAGCACCTTTACTCATGAAATAACCTCCTTACCAAAAAAATAATTCTTCTTGCACTGATATCTTATGAAAAATTTTAGAAATTGGTATAGGCGTAAAACTAAAAATTTAGGAACAAAGTAACTTCATCGATGAAAAAACCTTTTCTGTTATATAGTTTTATGAAATAATACTTTATACTGTTATAGAGTATATTTTTATTTTAAAGTAAGTTGGTGAGTAGTTTGTGAAACAATATGAAGTTAAAATTGATGCATTTGAAGGGCCATTAGATTTATTACTTCATTTAATTCAACGTTTTGAAATTGATATTTATGATATACCTGTATCTGAAATAACAGATCAATATGTTTCATATATTCATACAATGAAAGAATTAGAATTGGATATTGCAAGTGAATATTTAGTGATGGCAGCTGAATTACTTGCGATGAAAAGTAAAAGTATTTTACCTAATCATGAAGAACAAGCTGATTGGGATGCTGTACTTGAAGAAGACCCTAGAGAAGAACTAATGAATCGATTAATTATATATAAGCAATTTAAAGAAGCGGCAATCGTATTTCAGGAAAAAGAATCCGAACGTGCGATGATTTTTACCCGAAATCCGGTTGATTTGTCCGAATATGGACCAAGACCAGAAGATATTGTCATGCCGACTGATGTTACGATTTACGATATGTTTGGTGCACTTCAAAAGCTATTTAAACGTAAAAAGCTACAAGAACCGCTTCAAACTAAAATTGTTCGTGAAGAAATATCGATCGAAAAAAGAATGAATGAAATTATTACTTACTTAAAAAGTTTAAAAAAGAGAACAAATTTCATCAGTTTATTTCCATATAATGATAAAGAAAGTATTGTAGTTACTTTTTTAGCGATTTTGGAGTTAATGAAAACAAAAGACATTGTAGTAGAACAGGAACAAAACTTTTCAGAAATATTTCTAACATCACGAGAGGTTTTTGAAGATAAGCAAGCTGAGGTGTACTTGTAATGGAACTGGAAAAAAATTTAGTAGGAGTTCTTGAAGGACTTTTATTTGTAGCTGGCGATGAAGGAATATCGATTGTCGAGCTATCCGAGACTTTAGAATTAAGTCAGACAGATGTTCTAGAATTAATTGAGAGTCTAAAAAAAGAATATGAAAATCCTAACAGAGGATTACAACTTAGAATATTAGCTAACAGATATAAACTAACTTCAAAGAGGGAACATGGTGAGTTTTTTAAAAAATTAGTTGAAAGTCCATCGAACTCTTCGTTGTCACAAGCAGCATTAGAAACTTTAGCGATTGTTGCATATCAACAACCTATCACGAGGACAGAAATTGAAGATATTCGTGGAGTTAAGACTGAAAAACCAATTCAAACTCTTGTCTCGAAATATTTAATTAAAGAAGTTGGACGTGCTGAAGGTACTGGACGTGCAATTTTATATGGAACCACTTCTGAGTTTTTAGATTATTTTGGTCTAAAAAATATTAAAGAATTACCTCCACTACCACAAGATTTAAAAATGGAAGAGGTTGAAGAAGAAGCAGATTTATTTTTTAGCAAATTTGAAAAACAAGATTAGTTAAAAAATTCTGCAAATCTTTATGTATCCTATGTTAAACTAATACTATGGAAATCTTGGAGGGTGAAAGAATTGTTAATTTATAATTGTCATGGGTATGAATTAGTAAAGGCTCAACCAAATACTTCGGAAGATTTTTTTAATCGTTCTGAAGTTGAATATGAATATAATGGTCAAAAAATTGTTACTTCTGTCTTATATGTTCGCTTTTTTGAAGAACAACTTTCTGAAGAAAGTGATTTAAAAACAACTAGATTATATGAAAATGGTGATCAATCAGTAGATTTCCGTGATATAGTGGCACTTGCGCTAATTATTAAAAATCCTGATTATCGTGGAAGAAAGCGAATATATATTAATGAATTAGATCAATTTGTTAAAGAGCTACAAGGTGCTGATTTTGATAAGTTGGTAGGATATGTGAGAAGTATTAAACAAAATTCAAATAAAATTGAAATATCGATCTAATTTAACGGAGGGAAAAAAATGTCGAATAAGATGGTAGAGCATCAATTAAAAATTGTTGGTAATCAATTAGGGATTGTTGGTCTAGAGTGTAATTTGTTTTTAAATAAGAATTCTTTACCGTCATTTCAACATGAAAACCAAGCAGTGGATCCTAACTACTTAGAAAAAATACTTTCTTCATTACGTAGAATTACAGTATATTGTGAGGATGCTAAAGAAGTTTGTGAGAAAATTTTAAATGGACAGTTCCATAAAGCAACTGCTGAAGATACTTTACATAAAATTTACCACAGATGTATCGCAGAATTCTTCTCTCCTAAAAACGATGCATGGTATGAAAATAGTCGTGCAGCATACACTGGTAATCAAGCAATTACATTCTATAAAGCTGTGCCAGGTACAGTCCAAGACCTATTTTCGTCATTAGAAAAAGTTTTTCAACAAATGCGAGAAGAACTTGAGTATTATGAAACAGATTATTCAACAAAACTTATGCAACAATATAAACAGTAATTAGAAAATAGCTAAATGTAAATAGTAATGTTAAGAGACAAAGACTAGAAATTTTCTAGTCTTTTCTTTTTGTAAAAAAATCAAAAAAATTGGATATATCTAGTAATATTTATCTAAGATACGTTACAATACTATAGAAATTTCTTTGTAAGAGAAGAGGATTAAAAATGAAACAAATGTATTCAATTGGACAAAGGACAATCAAAACAGCAATCGGAAGTGGCATATCCCTATTAATTGCAGAAGCTCTACATTTACAAAATTACAGTACTGCAGCTGTCGTTACATTATTAAGTATTCAAAATACAAAACGCAGATCATTTATTGTTGCAATTCAAAGATTTGTTGCATCAGTCATTGCAATGTTAATTGGATGGATGATGTTTGAATTTTTAAGCTATACGCCATTAACAGTTGTCATTTATTTTCTTTTAACTATACCCTTGTTAGTCACATTAAGATTACAGGAGGGAATCATTCCAAGCTCAGTGATCGTTTTGCAAATCTATGTGAGTAACAATAAATCAATATCTTTCTTAGTTAATCAAGTTGAAATTTTAGCAGTTGGGATCTTAATTGCTTTAATAATGAATACATATATGCCGAGTATTGAGAAGAAGATGATTGAATCTCAAAAGAAAATCGAGCAAAATTTTAAAATGTTACTGCTAGGTATTGCATTAAAAATGAAGGGTAAGGATGAAGATTCACAAAATGATTTAATTTATGAAACAAAAATACTTTTACAAACGGCGAAAACATTAGCTTATAGGCAAGTTGAAAATAGTTTTATAAAATCAAACTTATATTATATTAATTATTTTGAAATGAGAGAACGTCAATTTGAAATCATATCGAACCAAATCATTCCTTTATTAAAAAAGGTTGCGTTAAATTATCCGCATTCAAAAATTATCGCTGAATTTTTTGAGGACACAGGTGTTTACTTAAAAGAAAACTCTACGGGGATTGAATTATTAGGGGAATTCAGTCATATGATGAATGACTTTAGAAAGATGCCATTACCTGAATCAAGGGATGAGTTTGAGACTAGAGCTAGTTTAATGATGATTGTTTATGAATTGGAAAAAGTGATTTCATTAAAAATGGAGTTTTACTCAGAAAATCAGACTGTCTTAGAGAAGCAAAACTAATCATTTTTAGAAGAACATGTGGAATTAATATCTTATTTATACGAATTTCATTTATCGCGTGAAACACGTGAATACCGGTAATAGCTATAAATTTAATATCATACAATGGAAAGTAGAAGAGAAATTTATTTTCTCTGATGGAGGTGTATGATGTTAAATCAATCTGAACTCGTCACTTACTTTCAGGAGGTAGAAATCTGGTGTGCGAATGTATTACAGTTGCTGTCTGAAAGATTTGACCATATTCAAGAAAAAGAACTATTAGAATATAAAGTAAAACTCTTGTTAAACAGAATGGGGACAAAAGGTCATTATGTAGATCAAAATTCCTTTTTAGATGAAATTAGTATGGATGTGGACGACATTCAAGAACGATTAATTTCAATTTTAAATGAAGAGGAATATGATGATAGCTATGCGTATCGGGTAATAGAAGTCGAAGAGAGAGTAGGGATTGGTAAACATGAGCTTCCACCTTTACCATATCCATATAATGCACTCGAGCCATATATATCAAAAGAGATCATGATGCTGCATCATGATAAGCACCATAAAAGTTATGTAGATGGTTTAAATAAAGCTGAGCTTGAATTAGAAAAGGCAAGAAAAAATAAGGAATACGATTTATTAAAGCATTGGGAAAGAGAACTTGCATTTCATGGGTCGGGTCATTATTTGCATACTATATTTTGGAATAATTTAAGTAAATCAGGTGGAGGGCAACCTCATGGAGTTCTTTTAAAACAAATTGAAGATGACTTCGGAAGTTATGAAGACTTTAAAGAACATTTTACACAAGCTGCTAAAAAAGTGGAAGGTGTCGGTTGGGCGATTTTAGCTTGGGTTCCAAGAGCGAATCGATTGGAGATCCTTCAAACAGAAAAACATCAATTCTTTACTCAATGGGATACAATTCCATTGCTAGTTTTGGATGTTTGGGAGCACGCTTATTATTTACAGTATAAATTTGATAAAGACGCATACATTACAAATTTTTGGAACATAGTTAATTGGCCGGATGTAAATTATCGATATGATTATGCTAGTCAATTAAAATGGCAACCCTTTTATTAATTGGAGAAAAATAGTAGGTGCTGGAATTGCTCATGTTATATATCTGAACAAGTTCAGCACTTTTTTTCTTAAAAAAAGTCATTTTTTTATAATGTAATTCGTAAACTTGTACTAATTAGGACTAACTGTGGAGTTGATGCGAAAGATGAAAAAATGGCTTGTAGTAGGAATCATAGGCTTATTTTTAATCGGGATTATTATTCCGACGAATAATGTTGAAGCATTTGGAGGAGTTAGTGCTAGAAATGCTGTTTTGATGGATCAAAAAACTGGACGAATCTTGTATGGTAAAGCAATGCATGACCCTGAAAGAATCGCCAGCATTACAAAAATAATGACTGCAATACTTGCTGTAGAGTCCGGTAAAATGCAAAACACGATAACAATTAGTTCAAGAGCAGTTCAAACAGAAGGATCATCCATTTATTTAAAACCTGGACAAAAAATTAAGCTGGAAGATTTAGTTTATGGTTTAATGCTTAGGTCTGGTAATGACGCGGCTAATGCAATTGCCGAAGCTGTAGGAGGTAGCATCGAAGGCTTTGTTTATATGATGAACGAGAAAGCAAAAGAAATCGGAATGAGTAATACATATTTTAGCAATCCATCAGGTCTAGATCAACAAGGAAAAGAGCATTACTCATCTGCTTATGATATGGCGTTATTAACGAGATACGCTATGGAAAATCCTAAATATGCAAAAATTGCAGGTACAAAAGTACACCGTGCACCAAATACGGCAGAATCTTGGGATTATGTTTGGAAGAATAAAAACAAATTGCTTACTTTTATGTACAAGTATAGTACTGGAGGAAAAACCGGATTTACTAAAAAAGCAAGAAGAACTCTTGTTTCAACTGCTTCAAAAAATGGAATGGATTTAATTGTTGTAACACTAAATGATGGCCAAGATTGGCAAGATCATATGTCACTTTTCGAATATGGTTTCAATAACTATCCTTTAACGAAAGTATTAAGTAAAGGTGGAATTAAAGAGGTCACAAATAAAAAATATAAAGGACATGTTTATATGAAAAATGACTTCTCTTATCCATTAGATAAAAAAGAGCGGGATCAAGTAAGAATCACAATTGAAATGCAAAAGCCGACTAAGAAAAAAATCGCTAATGATGCAATTGTTGGTAAAGCGATTATCGAATTAGAAGGTGAACAAATTGGATTTAGAAATATTTTTTATAGTGATAGTAAGGTCATAGTATTTACGAAAGAAATCATCCAAAATGGAAAACAAGTTTTATTAAACTTAATGGGAGAGCACTCTGATGGTTAATATTATTTGGGTCGCTCTTACAATAATTGGTTTTATTTTTGCGATGATTAATGGCACTATGGACGAAGTAAATAAAGCAGTATTTGACGGAGGAAAGCAAGCAATTACCATTATTATTGGACTAGTTAGTGTTCTTGTTTTTTGGTTAGGTCTAATGCGAATAGCAGAAGAATCAGGATTATTAAAAATTCTTTCGAAATTATTTCAACCATTTCTAGCATTCTTATTTCCGAGAATCCCTAAAGACCATCCAGCGCTTGGTTATATAATGTCAAATATGGTGGCCAATTTATTCGGTTTAGGAAATGCTGCAACACCATTAGGTATAAAGGCGATGGAGCAACTAAAAGTATTAAATAGAAGTAGTATTGAAGCAAGTGATGACATGATTACATTTTTAACGTTAAATACAAGTGCGATCACTTTAATTCCTACAACAGTCATAGGAGTTAGAATGTCTTATCATTCTTCAAATCCGACTGAAATAGTAGGTGTTACAATACTTGCACAGGTCGTTTCATTTATTGGGGGACTCGCAGTAAATAGTTTTTTTGCAAGTAGGCGAAATCGAAAGGGGAGAAAATAAATGGGATATATGAATACGATCTCACTTTATATCATTCCATTTATTATCGCTGTCATTTTAATACATGGAACTTGGAAAAAGGTGCCGACGTATGAATCTTTTGTAGAAGGTGGAAAAGAGGGTGTGACAATTGCTGTGCAATTAATTCCATTTTTAGTAGGTATGCTAGTATCCATCTCGATCTTTAGAGCCTCAGGTGCTCTAGAGTTTTGTGTAGAACTTATGCGCCCGTTATTAAGTTCACTTGGTATACCTGCAGAAGTTTTTCCGCTGGCAATTATTCGACCTATTTCTGGTTCAGCTGCTTTAGGTATTACGTCGGATTTAATTAAAACATATGGACCGGATTCATTTATCGGAAGACTAGCTTCAACTATGCAAGGTAGTACAGATACAACCCTATATGTTCTAACAGTGTATTTTGGAGCGGTAGGTATTCGTAAAATGGGTGATGCATTAAAAGTAGGATTAATTGCAGATGCAATCAGTATTATCTTTTCCATTATTTTTGTAACGATGTTCTTTTCTTAATTCAACCTTAAGTGAAACTAATAATTATTTTTTGATGATTTAATAATGTTAATATTTCGATCAGTTTTATATTATCAACAAACTCCGGGTAATTGTTTATTCTTGAGAATTAAAGATATTTAAGGGCAAATTTTTAGAAAAAAAGGTCAAATGATTATTATAATATCTTGATATTCGATCTTAATTGACCTACTAAACAGATTAAAAAGCTAATATGTACTCTAAGTAAAGGATATTAAATTAGGTTTTTAGTGTAACCATTTTTTGATGAATAAGTTGATTGTAGCGGAGGGATGATTGACTCCTATGGGATAAGCGGGAAGGCTAAAGACCCCGCACAGGCTTGCCGAGGAGGCTCAGCTCTCGCCCCATGGAAAGCGAGCATCCTGTAATGGATATCAACATCACTATATTCCTTTACGAAAAAATTTGCTAATTAATTGACAAGATTGTTTTTCAGCAACGTGAAAAAGTACTTTTATTTTAGGATAAAAGTACTTTTTTATTGCGCATTTAAAATTAATAACTTATAATACCAATAAGAATAGTTGGTATTAAGACAACATTCAATTTTACCCATGTTGCATATAATGGATTGGAAGAAACTAACCTTTTTGTGACATAAAGGAGCTTGAAATTATGAAAGTTGTAAAATCAGTACACGAGCTGATCGGATCAACACCATTGCTTGAAATTACAACATTCCCTTTACCAAAAGGAACAAGACTATTTGCAAAGCTAGAATTCTGTAACCCAGGTGGAAGTGTAAAAGATCGACTTGGAATGGAATTATTAGAAAGTGCACTTAATGAAGGTAAATTAGAAAAAGGTGGTACAGTAATTGAACCAACCGCTGGAAATACAGGAATTGGTTTAGCATTAGCAGCTATAAAATTTGGCGTAAATGTGATATTTGTTGTTCCTGAAAAATTCAGTATTGAAAAACAAACATTGATGAAAGCACTTGGAGCAAAAATTGTGAACACACCTACAGAAGATGGAATGACAGGTGCAATTAAAAAAGCGAATGAACTTTCAAAAGAAATACCGAATTCATTTGTACCTTCACAATTTAGTAATGAAGCGAATCCAAGAACCTATTACAAAACATTAGGTCCCGAGTTAGTTGACCAACTCGATGGAAAAATAGATGTATTTGTTGCTGGAGCTGGTAGTGGGGGAACCTTTACTGGAACAGCTCAGTATTTAAAAGATAAATTACAAAATGTAAAAACAGTTATTGTTGAACCAGAAGGATCAATATTAAATGGCGGAAAGCCAGGTTCACATGATACAGAAGGAATTGGAATGGAATTCATTCCTGCCTTTGTAGATACAAACTTATTTGATGAAATTCATACAGTACTTGATTCTGACGCATTTCGTTTAGTAAAAGAACTAGCAACGAAAGAAGGACTTTTAGTTGGAAGTTCATCAGGAGCTGCGTTATATGCAAGTTTATTAGAAGCAAAAAAAGCAAAACCAGGGAGTACAATCGTAACGATTTTCCCAGATAGTAGTGAAAGATACTTAAGTAAAAACATATATAGTGAGGGATAAAATATGAAGAAAAAGACGGCGTTAATACACGGGGGAATTAGTAGAGATGAAACAACTGGTGCGGTTAGTGTTCCAATTTATCAAACTAGTACGTATAAACAAGATGCTGTTGGCAAACATAGGGGATTTGAATATTCCAGAACAGGCAATCCGACACGACATGCTCTTGAAGAGTTAATGAAAGATATTGAACACGGTGTTGCAGGGTTTGCATTTGCATCTGGAATGGCAGCTATTCATACTGTGTTTAGTTTATTCAAGACTGGTGACCATATCGTAGTTGGCGATGATGTTTATGGTGGTACTTACCGTTTACTTACAAGAGTGTTATCAAATTTAGGCATAACAGCTACATTTGTTGATACAAGTAATATTACTTTAGTTGAAAATGTTATTTCACCAAATACAAAAGCAATTTTTATTGAATCACCTAGTAATCCATTATTAAAAATCACTGATATTAAAGCAATTGCAAAACTTGCAAATGAATATGACTTATTAACGGTTGTTGATAATACTTTTGCTACTCCATACTGGCAACAACCTCTTACATTAGGTGCTGATATTGTTGTTCATAGTGGAACTAAGTACCTTGGAGGACATAGTGACGTAGTAGCTGGAATTGTAGTAACGAATAAAGAAGAGTTAGCTGAAGAATTAGCGTTTTATCAAAACTCGATTGGTGGAGTTTTAGGACCTAACGATAGCTGGTTATTACAACGTGGTATTAAAACACTTGGAATTAGAATGGAAGAGCATGAAAGAAATACGCATGAAATTGTGACGTTTTTATCGAATCACCCAAATGTAAATAAAGTTTTCTATCCTGGATTATCGACACATCCAAATCATGAATTAGCAAAACAACAAAGCAGTGGATTTGGTGGCATGTTATCTTTTGAATTAAAAGAAGGATTAGATCCAGAAGAATTTGTAGGTAAATTAAAGTGGTTTACATTAGCTGAAAGTTTAGGAGCAGTTGAAAGTCTTGTAGGTATCCCTTCAAAAATGACGCATGCTTCAATACCAAGGGAAAAACGAATTGCATCAGGAATTTCTGATGAATTAATTCGATTATCAGTTGGTCTAGAAGATTTAGAAGATTTAATTGAAGACCTAGAACAAGCATTAATATTTCAGACATCAAAGGTGAGATAAATGGGTAGAGAGTTTTTAGATGTTTTTACTGGTTGGGCAGAAAGTTACGATTCTTTTGTTCAAGGACATGACCCAGAATATAAAGAAGCATTTCGACGTTATGATGAAATACTGAATGAAATTGTTCATAGAAGTGGGAACAGCGTCCTTGAATTTGGTATTGGTACTGGGAATTTAACAAAGTTACTTCTTGATAAAGGAAAAACTGTATTTCCAATCGAACCATCTCCTGAGATGAGAATTATTGCCTCAAAGAAATTAGGCGAGAATATTACAATTCACGACGGAGATTTAATTGATTTTCCAAAACCACAGGCTGGGATCGATACAATTGTAAGTTCATACGTTTTTCATCATTTAACTGATCAAGAAAAATATGAAGCTATTAAAATATATAGCTCATTATTGAACTCAAATGGGAAAATCGTATTTGCGGATACAATGTTTTTAACAGAAAACGATTATAAGAATGAAATTACAAAAGCAGAAAATGCAAATTATATCAATCTAAGAGATGATTTAATTAGAGAATATTATCCATTAATTCCAGTTGTTCGTTCACATTTTGAAAAAAATGGGTTTGATGTGAAATTCGAACAATATAATGATTTTGTATGGATCGTTGAAGCCACAAAAAAATAGAGAGATGTAATTTAGGAGGAAATAAAATATGCCATCAGTTGAAAGTTTTGAATTAGATCACACAAAAGTTGTTGCTCCTTACGTTAGACACTGTGGTACTCATGCAGTTGGTACAGACGGAGTAGTTACAAAATATGATATTCGTTTTTGCCAACCTAATAAGCAAGCAATGAAGCCAGATACAATTCACACTTTAGAACACTTATTAGCTTTGAACGTTCGTGAAGCAGTACCTGCTGGTGATCCTTTTAAAATTATTGATTTATCACCAATGGGTTGCCAAACAGGATTTTATTTAATAATAGCTGGTACACCTTCAATTTCAGAAGTAATCACATTATTACGTAAAACAGCTGAACTTGGACTACAGGTTGAAGAAGTACCTGCTGCAAATGAGCTTCAATGCGGCCAAGCAAAACTTCATGACCTTGAAGGCGCAAAAAAATGGTTAAAATATTGGAGCGAACAAACGGACGAAACGTTGGAAAGTGTATTTGCTTAATAGTGAAAAACGTCATCTTAATGGATGACGTTTTTTATATTGTTGGAATATGAAAATTGTAGAGTGTAAATAAAAAAGGTGAAACTGCAATTAAAAATGCCGGATCAGCAAATTAAAAAGTTAAAACTGCAAATAAGATCACGAATCATACATAAATTTAAGTGAAATCTACAAGAATCTCGTGGGTTAATTGTCAAATGAATTGAAAAATGAACAATTAATTAAAGTATTAATTAAAAAAGATAAATTGGTATCTCGACCTAGCAAAGTGGTCATCTCATAGTAATAAAACTCATGCAGACTCCTTAGTTGAAAAAATCGTTTTTCAACAGAATGAAAAAAACGTCATCCTAATTTTGATGGCGTTTTTGATTAACTAATTTATGACGTTTTTTTATTAATTGATCACAAGAAGTAGTTTCTCTTTTGGAACAGTGAATTTAATTTCGCCAATATTTTCTTCAATATCTTCAATTGTTGGAATATCATCAAAGCTTTGAATTGAAATGGCATCATCTAAGCATAATAAAATATAAGGGAAGTTAGTTTCTGTAGAGTCATAGATTAATTTGTATGCTTTTGAAGGTTTATCGGAAGTGAAAAATACATCGCCTAATTTAAACGAACCAACTGAATTATATTTTACTGCTGGATTAAAAGAATAATTCATGATAGTAAGCTCCTTTTTCATTTTACTTATTATATTATTGACGGGATTCTAATAGATTAAACAGCAAACTAGTAATTTGCTTGAATTGTAATAGATAGTTTGTTTTTTTGAGTTACCATTGTGACTTCACCAATCCAATCTTCAATATCTCCTAGGGTTGGCATAATATCATAATTTTGGACTAGTCTTGCATCGGTTAATGAGACGAGTACATATGGAAAATCGTCTTCATTTTCTTCATAAACAAGCATATAGATTGTTTCATTCTTTTTTGTAATAAGCACACTACCTGGCGTAATAATTTTAGAACGGTCAAAGGCTGAGGAGTGTTTTAAAGTTAAATTCATATCTATTACCTCATTTCTGCAAATCTAGTAAATTATATGATAGATTTCCAGAAAATATGATATTGAGAGAAGGAATAAGGAACTGGGGAAGAATGACGATGGGGCACGACTTGAAAAATGGAATTATGGTTTAGATTTGGTGTTTAACGCACTTTATTCACAAAAAACCTTGAAGCTACCACTTGTTTTCAATTGTATAAATCTGTATGATGGTTGAAGAGGTGAAATGATCGAATGGAAAGATTACAGAAAGTTATTGCTAGAGCGGGAATTGCTTCTCGTCGCAAAGCAGAAGAGTTAATTAAAGAAGGAAAAGTGAAAGTAAATGGTCAGGTTGTTACTGAGTTAGGTGTAAAAGTAAGTGGTAACGATCGTGTTGAAGTGGAAGAGATTCCGATTGATAAAGAAGAACCAGTTTACTTCCTTTTATATAAACCATCAGGTGTAATATCAAGTGTTTCAGATGATAAAGGTAGAAAAGTTGTAACAGACTTTTTTCCAATGATTAAACAACGTATTTATCCAATTGGTAGATTGGATTTTGATACATCAGGTATTATTCTATTAACAAATGATGGAGAATTTTCAAATATACTTCAACATCCAAAATATGAAATAGATAAAGAATATATCGCTAAAGTAAAAGGGATTCCAACTAAAGAGCAGTTACGTAAATTAGAAAGAGGAATTGTACTTGAAGATGGGAAGACGGCTCCAGCTCAAGTTAAAATGATTTCACTTGATAAAAGCAAAGATACTGCAATTGTAAGACTGATCATTCATGAAGGAAGAAACCGTCAAGTCAAGAGAATGCTTGAGGCGATTGGCACACCAGTTTTGAAGTTAAAACGTGAACGATATGCGTTTTTAGATTTGACTGGATTAACTCCTGGTGATGCAAGAGAACTATCACCTCATGAAGTGAAAAAACTAAGAGCAATGGCTACAGCAAAGCCACGCTAATAATAAGTCAGACGATAGAGCACTGTATTCTTATTTGCTACTTACCAATTAACAGTACTTATTTATAATCTGGTTAACACTTTTAGAAACTATGTTTTATTTCAGTCTGATACACTATTTTTTCCACTACGACTCGGTAAATACCGAGTTTTTTCTTTGCTTGAAACAAGTATTATTTTTGGATAAAAGATTGAAAATTTAGTCTTTTTTGAAACGTATCAAATTTCTATTCAAGAATAGGAAATAATGATATTCTATCATATGGGAGGAACTGTATATATGATGAAAAATAGAACGTTAATACGAACAATTATCTTATTAGTTTTGGTTTGTGCAATTGGTTATACTTTTTACATAAATTTCTTTAAGAAAGATGAAGTTATTACTAAAGGAAGTAAAGCACCAAACTTTGCTATGACGGAGCTGAATACTGGTAAGAGATATACTCTTTCAGATGAAAAAGGAAAAGGCGTAATTGTTAATTTTTGGGGTACTTGGTGTGAGCCATGTAAGCGAGAAATGCCTTTTATGAATGAAATCTATTCGAAATATAAGGGAAAAGGAATCGAGTTACTTGCGATGAACGCAGATGAATCGAAATTTTCAGTACAAAGATTTGTAAGCGATTATAAACTTAATTTTCCAGTTGGAATAGATAAAGATCAAGAGGTTTTAAATATATATGGTGTTAACCCTTTACCAACTACGTTTTTTGTAAGTCCGGATGGGACAATAAAGAGAATCGTAACTGGTCAAATGACACCGAATTCTTTTGAAAGTTATATTAAAGAAATATTACCAAAATGATGAGTGTACATTAGTAAGGGGAAATAAAATGGAGACTTTTAAATGTGAATGTGGTCATCTTAATCATGTAGGTACTGTAATATGTGAGTCATGTGGTAAACCGCAAGATGAAAAAGCAACCGAAATACTTGATATGCGCTATGAAGGGACTGCTAGAAGATCAATCGTTAATAATCAAACTTATATAGATAAAATATGGACGTTTTTTTCATCTGTAAAAGTAGCTGTTATAATTATACTAATTACGCTAGTAGCATCAGCATTAGGTACTATTTTTCCGCAAAGAGATTTACTACCGCCGACTGCGAATCCTGCAACGTATTATCAAGATGAATATGGAATCTTTGGTAAAATATATGATGCTATTGGTTTGGATAATACGTTTAACTCTTGGTGGTTCATGTTACTTGTTGCCTCGATTGGGATATCACTAGTAATTTGTAGTTTAGATCGAATTTTACCACTCTATAAAGCTTTAAACAAACAAACTGTTACTAGACACCCAAACTTTTTAAAAAGACAAAAAATGTTTGGAATTAGTAGAGTTGATCATATTCCAGACGAAATAGAAAAAGCTAAAATTAATTTGCGTAAAAGAGGTTATAAAATTCGTGAAGAAAACGGCAATATCTTAGCAGAAAAAGGTCGTTTCTCTCGTTGGGGTCCATATGTAAACCATATAGGGTTAATTATCTTCCTTATTGGGGTAATGATGAGATATGTACCAGGAATGTATATGGATAAGGCACTTTGGGTTCAAGAAGGCGAATTAAAACCTGTCGTTGGTACAAACCAAAACTATTATATTAAATTAAATGATTTCCATATGGAAACGTATGATAAAGATAAAGAGGGTAAAGTTTATAAAAAAGCGATTGAGCGCTTTGGAAATGATAAAATTCCAAAAAACTATCAAGCCGATGTGACGTTGTATAAACGCGAAGGAAATTTAATACCAGGAGAAGATCCAAAACTTAAAAAAGTAAAAGATTATAGTATTAAAGTTAATGAACCTCTAAAGTTCCAAAACTTCGCTTTATATCAAGTAGATTATCGAATTGGCGAATTTAGTGCATTTTTATTTACATTACAAAATAAACAAACTGGTGAAAAATTAGGGCCAATAACAGTAGATTTACAAAATCCTAAAGAAGTATATGACTTGAAAAATGGATATAAAGTAGAACTTAAAAACTATTTTCCAGATTTCTATTTTAACTCTGATGGTCAACCTGATACAAAAACCAGAAAACCGAACAATCCAGCGTTTGTATTTAAAATGACTACTCCAAAAACACCAAAAGGTGAAGTAGCATTTGTTGCAATCAAACAAAATATTGAACCAAATGGTGAAAACAAGTATAAAATGTCATTTGCAGGTATTGAAACAAAAGATTCAACAGGTTTAACCGTACGTAAAGATTTAACTCTTTGGTTACTAGGACTTGGAGGAGCAATCTTTATGATTGGTGTAATTCAAGGTATGTATTGGTATCACCGACGCGTTTGGATCCAAAATCAAGATGGGGAAGTTTGGGTTGCGGCATTTACAAATAAAAACTATTATGGTTTAAAGATGGAATTAAAGAAAGTGTTTGGAGACACAAAAATAGAATTGCCGATTGATCAACAAGCTAATGAATAGTGTTTAACTAGGGGGAAAATATGTACGAGCTAAGTAGTAATTTTTTATTTATCGCGTTTATTTGTTATATTGTAGCTACTTTCTTTTTTGGCGGCTCGATGAAAACAAATGATAATGGTCCTAATAGATGGGGTACAATTGGTATTACGATTACATTAATTGGATTCTTATCGCAAATTACTTATTTTATTTTAAGATGGATTGCTGCTGGACATGCACCTGTAAGTAATCTATTTGAATTTATTACATTCTTTGGCATGATGTTAATTTTTGCGTTTATCATGATTTATTTTATGTATCGCTTAAATATAATTGGATTATTCGCATTACCGTTGTCAATCATCATCATTGCTTATGCATCAGTATTTCCACATGAAATCAAACCATTAGTCCCATCTTTAAAAAGCTATTGGTTACATATCCATGTAACGACAGCAGCTTTAGGGGAAGCTATTTTAGCAATTAGCTTTATTACAGGACTAATTTATTTAATTAAAAATATTGATCAAAAAGTATCAACAAAGAAAACATTTTGGCTAGAAGCAGTTTTATATTTCTTAGTAACTGTTGTTGGTTTCGTTATTATTTCAACAGCATTTAATGCATCTGGATACGAAGCAAAATATAATTGGATTAATAAAGATAAAGTACAAGAAGAAATGATCTATAATCTTCCATCAATTGTTGGTCCACATAAAGGTGAATTGACAACAAAAGATCGATTTGAAGCCCTTGCAGAAACGCCAGCGATGGTTAATGCTAAAAAATTGAACACTGTAATTTGGTCAATTTTTGCTGGAGTAGCATTATATGCAATCATTCGTTTAATTATAAGAAAACGAATTGGCGCATTTTTACAGCCTTTTGTACAAAAAGTCGATAGTGAATTATTAGACGAAATTGGATACCGTGCTGTAGCAATTGGTTTTCCGGTATTTACACTTGGTGGACTAATCTTTGCTATGATTTGGGCTCAAATTGCTTGGACAAAGTTCTGGAGTTGGGACCCAAAAGAAGATTGGGCATTAATAACTTGGTTATTCTATGCAGTGTTCTTACATCTTCGTTTCAAACGAAATTGGCAAGGTGAAAAATCTGCATGGTTAGCCGTACTAGGATTTGCAATTATTATGTTTAACTTAATTGCTGTTAACTTAATCATTGCAGGCTTACACTCTTATGCGTAATTAATTAAAAGCCCTGTAAAGGATCAACCTTCCTTTACAGGGCTTTTTTCTAATTTATATTTGTAATCCAAATATAAATTTGGTTCCCTAGAAATGGTACTCTTACTTCATAGTTTTTTTTCACTATTTTATGGAAATAATAAATTCTAAGAATTATGTAAAAATGTTCACAAATTATACTAGAATATACGATTTTTATTATGTAAAATTATGAAGAGGGGGTCGAAATTATGGATCAAAATATAAAAATATTAATAGCAGATGATGAAGATCGTATTAGACGATTATTAAAAATGTATTTGGAACGTGATGGTTATAGTATTGATGAAGCTGAAAACGGTGAGGATGCATTAAATTTAGCATTAAAGAATGAATATTCCTTAATCGTACTAGATTTGATGATGCCTAAAATTGATGGAATTGAAGTTTGTAGGGAATTACGAAAAACAAAAACAACTCCTGTGATCATGTTAACGGCAAAAGGTGAAGAAACAAACCGAGTTCAAGGTTTTGAAGTAGGGACAGATGATTATATCGTTAAACCATTTAGTCCGCGTGAAGTCGTTCTTCGAGTTAAAGCTCTATTAAGACGTTCTTCACCTGTACCAGTATTTACTTCAGACAATTCTTCAGCGAAGGATATCGTTGTGTTTCCGCATCTAACGATTGATAATGACGCGCATAAAGTAATTGTTGAAGGGGAAGAGATCAGTTTAACGCCAAAAGAATACGAACTACTGTTGTTTTTAGCTAAGGCACCTGACAAAGTATTTGATCGTGAAACATTATTAAAATCAGTTTGGCAATATGATTTTTTCGGTGATTTACGTACCGTAGACACACATGTAAAACGACTGCGAGAAAAATTAAGTAAAAGCTCTGAGGATGCTGCGAAAATGATTGTCACTGTTTGGGGAGTCGGTTATAAATTTGAAGTAGGTCAGGAGTAATGATCGTAAGAAGTTTAGTTGGGAAGCTTTGGCTGACAATTATCTTACTAGTCTCTCTTGTATTATCATTCTTGACCTTTGTCTTAATAGGGTTTTTTGAAAAATTTTATATTGACCTTCAAGTACAGAATATGAAAGATGATGCCACGAAAATTGCACAATTAATAGAAAATGGTCAGCCACTTTCCAATATTGAGTATTTGTCAAATAATATTGTTAGTAGATATTCAAGAGTAATCATTTCTATTGAAGGTCAAGAGCCATGGTATTCAAATAATACATATGGGATACAGGAGCTACCTTTTAAAGAAATAAAAAATGATGAAATCTTAAATAAAACGTTAACTGATAATAAAGAGGTCAGTAAAAGACTTGTTTATGGCGAAAATAGTGAGAGAGAAAAATTAGTAGTCGGTGTTCCGTTACATACTAACTCCAAAAATGGAGCTGTATTTATATACCAAACTTTACAACCTGTAAAAGTAATGATTCATCAAACGACTAATTTTGTCTTGCTCGCGGCATCGATTGGGATCGTGTTAACAACATTTTTCTCATTCTTTCTTTCTTCTAAAATTACAGCACCTCTTAGAAAGATGAAAGAAGTTGTAAGTAGTATGACTTCAGGGAATTTTAATGTAAAAGTACCAATCCATTCAAATGATGAAATTGGAGAACTTGCGTATTCATTTAATAAGATGAGTAAACAATTAAATTTTAATATGAATGCATTAAAACAAGAGAAGGAGAAAGTTTCTAATATTATTACAAGTATGGTAGATGGTGTAATTTCGATTGATAAAGAAGGTCAAATCGTGACAACAAATCCACCAGCTGAACGCTTTTTGAAAATGCTTAATGATGATCAATTTGAAGAACTCTCTTCTCTAGTTTTAACGAAGGAACTATTAGATTTATTTGTATTAGTAGTCGAAAGTGAGAAAAAGCAATTTATAGAATTAAATTTCGATCAAGGCAATTGGCAAGTTTTAATGTCACCCCTTTATAATCAAACAAATATAAGAGGCGTTGTAGCGGTGATACGGGATGTTACAGAACAAAGACGTTTAGAAAAGATGAGAAAAGATTTTATAGCTCATGTTTCTCATGAACTACGTACGCCTATTTCTTTATTACAAGGTTATAGTGAAGCGATTGTTGATGGTGTAGCAGAATCCAAGGAAGAAATGCAAGAATTGTCACAAATCATTTATGATGAGTCACTTAGAATGGGTCGATTAGTAAATGATTTGTTAGATTTAGCAAGAATGGAGAACGGCTTTACTGAATTAAATAGAGAGTACGTTCCTCTAGTACAATTTGTAGATCGAATTTTACGCAAGTTTAAAGGTTTAGCAAAGGAAAAAAATATTAAGCTCTTTGGAGAAATCGACAACATCTCACATTTAAATATCTACATAGATGAGGATCGAATGGAACAGGTTTTTACAAATTTAATTGATAATGCTATAAGACATACGAATGAAAATGGAAGAATAATTGTTTCTGTAAATCAAAATGAACGATCAACTACATTTAATTTTATTGATTCAGGTGCAGGCATTTCACATGAAGATTTACCATTTGTATTTGAACGTTTTTATAAAGCGGATAAAGCTCGTACAAGAGGTAGAAGTGGCACAGGTTTAGGTTTATCAATCGTTAAAAATATTGTAACAGCACATGGTGGATCGATTCAGGTCTATAGTGAAGTAGGACAGGGAACGACATTTAAAGTTAAAATACCACATAATTTACGAATGAACGAAAAAGATGTAGAGTAATCTTGTTTCATATAAAACATCTATCCATTAAATTTAGAGACAAAATCTCTGCTAAACACACAAAAAAATAAAAAAAGGCTAGTAAAATAATAAACATATAAATAAAATAATTGAATTCTTACCAAATTTATCTTACGATTGAATTAATGAAATAATGATGAGTTTAGTGCAAGTTTTTGCTTAAAAGGGAATCTGGTATAATCCAGAACTGTCCCCGCAACTGTAATGTGGACGAAACGAATAGCCACTGTTCGAAAGAATGGGAAGGTCGGAGTAGGTTGAAACAAAGTCAGTAGACCTGCTAAATTCATCCTTGTTCAATTCTTCGGGGAGTAAGAATTTGAAGCAGCAGTTGCAAGACTTCTTGTATATAAATGTTGTTTCAGCCCCGTTCAAAATGAATGGGGTTTTTTTTATGCTTTCCAAATATATTAGGAGGATTTAAATGAAGAAGTTTTTATCAAGTTTGATCATTATGTTATTGTGTTTAGGATTATTTGGTTGTAATAATGATACGACACAAAAAAAATCGAATGTAAGTAAGAGTGAACAAGCAACTTTTCCAATGACTGTAAAAGATGCAACGAACAAAGAAATTAGTTTTAAAGAGGCACCTAAAAGAATAGTATCACTAATTCCAAGTAATACTGAAATCTTGTTTTCTATTGGTGATGGCAAGGATGTAGTAGGGGTAACGGATTTTGACAATTACCCAAAAGAAGTAAAGTCAATTGATAAAGTTGGCGGAAATAATGCCGATATGACATATAATGTTGAAAAAATTATTTCATTAAAACCTGATTTAGTTTTAGCACATGAATCAAGTTTAGGAATTTCTGCTGACGGTTTAGAACAGATAAAACAAGCGGGGATTAATGTTTTTGTCGTGAAAAATGCTGCAACTATTAATGATGTGTATGATACAATTCAACAAGTTGGAGAAATCACGGGAAAAACTGAGCAATCGAAAAAAGTAGTTACTGGTATGAAAACAAAATTAGATGAAATTAGCAAAAAAACAGCTAAAGCAACTACAAATCCAAAGGTTTGGCTTGAGATATCAGGACCACCAGAAATATATACAGCAGGTAAAGGTACGTTCCTAGATGAAATGCTTTCGATTGTTCATGCTAAAAACGTAGCTGAAAGTGAAAAAGGTTGGGTTAAGTATAGTGAGGAATCAGCAATTAAAGCGAATCCTGATGTGATTTTAACAACTTATGGATATTATGTTCCAAATTTAGAAAAAACTGTAATGGCTAGAAAAAACTGGCAAACAGTAAACGCAATTAAAAATCACCGTGTATATGATGTAAATTCAGATACAACATCTAGACCTGGTCCAAGACTTGCAGAGGGAGTCGAAGCAATTGCAAAGGCGGTTTACCCAGAGCTTTATAAATAATACATATTCAATCTATTTAATTCCAATTATCTTATTAATTTTTTTATTTATTTTAGGGGTTTCGATCGGATCTACATCGATTCCCTTTTCTTCTATTATTTCTAGCTTTTCAGATGCTCTATTTAAAACAGATTATGTTCCAGCTGATATTCAAACAATTGTCATGAATATACGAGTGCCAAGGGTTATATTAGCTGGATTAGTCGGTGCGTGCCTTTCGTTGGCAGGTGTTGCATTTCAGGGAATACTTAAAAATCCATTAGCTGATCCTTTTACATTAGGTGTTTCTTCAGGCGCCTCTGTAGGAGCTGTTATAGTTTTGTTTTTCCAAATAAGCTTACCTTTTGTAACATATTTCACACTGCCAGTTGTTAGTATATTATTTGGGTTTGGCACACTCATCTTATTAATACTATTTGTTAGAAAACTAGATCGATCTCTTAGTGTAGAGACAATTATATTAGGTGGCATTATAATAAGTTCATTTTGTTCTGCATTATTATCATTATTTATAACTTTTTCAAATAATGAATTACGTGCAGTAATTGGATGGTTAATGGGTAATATTGGTGGGAGGGGCATTCAGTACTCTCTTAGTTTATTACCGTTTTTAATCATTTCTTTCTTAATTTTATTTAGTCAAAATAGGCAGTTAGATGCGATGACATTTGGAAGTACAAATGCAAAACATATCGGAATTGATGTGAAAAAATCCACTTATTTAATTTTGTTAACAGGAAGTATTTTATCTGGTGCAGCAGTAGCAGTATCGGGAACAATTGGATTTGTAGGATTAGTTGTTCCGCATTTTACTAGAACTATGGTAGGGCCATTACACAAAAAATTACTTCCATTATCGATGATCAATGGCGCAATATTTTTAATCGGGTCTGACATATTATCAAGAGTTGTATTAGCCCCAAGAGAGTTACCAATCGGGGTAATTACATCTTTAATTGGTGCTCCAATATTTGCTTTTATATTACTATCTTTGAAAAGAAATAGGGGAAAAGTATGATCAAATGTCAAGATATCTCATATTCATATGATGGAATTCATACTAATTTGGATGAACTGTCTTATTCTATTAATCAAGGAGAATGGCTTGGAATTATTGGTCCAAATGGGAGTGGAAAGTCAACGTTTTTAAATATTCTTTGTGGACTTTTTAAGCCGTCTAAAGGAAATGTAATGTTGGATGGAGAATTTGTTACTAGTATGTCTAATAAACAAATAGCAAAAAAGATTGCTGTTTTATCACAACAAAATTCCTATACATATTCTTATGAGGTAAAAGAAACAGTTAAACTTGGACGTCTTGCTCATTCGTCTTCCTTTTTTCCTAGCTGGTCCACAATCGATGAGACTGCTGTCAATAATGCAATGATGATGACTGGTACTAAGAAGATGGAAAAAAGCTTATTAAATGAAATTAGTGGTGGTGAGCGTCAAAGAGTATTTCTTGCTCAATGCTTCGCTCAGGAAACACCATATATCTTTTTAGACGAACCAAGTAACCATTTAGATTTAATGCATACAATTAAAATTTTAGACGTTTTAAAGGAATTACAAAAACAAGAGAATAAAACGATTGTAACGGTTTTTCATGACTTAAATTTAGCAAGTCTTTACTGTGATCGATTATTAGGATTAAAGGACGGAAAAATTTATATCGAAGGAAAAACAGACTCAGTATTAAGTGAAAATTTATTAAAAGGTTTATATGACACATCTTTTCAAATTTTAGATAATCCCGAAACAAATAAAAAGGTCATTATTTATAAAAGTAATGTATTGTAAATTAAAATTGAAAAAAGGAGAGGTTTTTCATGAAAATTTATACAAAAACTGGGGATAAAGGTCAGACTAGCTTAGTAGGCAAACGAGTTGATAAAGATGATTTAAGGGTAGAGTCTTACGGGACAATTGACGAAGTAAATACAATCGTTGGGTACGCAATGACATATTTAGATCATGAAGATACGAGAGATATTTACAATTCACTTCAAAAGATCCAACATGAACTATTTGATTGCGGTGGAGATTTGGCAGTAGTAAAGGATAGTATTCCTTTTAAAACGACAGAGAAAATGGTTGAAGAGCTTGAAACATTAATTGATGAATATATGGAAGCAACTCCTCCATTACAGCGTTTTATTTTACCAGGTGGGTCAAAACCTGCTGCAATCATTCATCAAGCAAGAGCGGTAACGAGACGTGCCGAAAGAACGGTCGTAACATTAATGAAGCAAGAAAATATTCATCTTCCAGTATTTTTATATTTGAATCGATTATCTGATTATTTCTTTGCACTTGCAAGGCTAATTAATACACGTTTAAATATTAAGGATGTTGAATACGAACGAGGAGCAATCGTATTTAGAACTGATAAAAAATAAATAAGGAAATAGCGATTGAATAGTTAAATTTTTCTAATCAATCGCTATTTTTTTTGTATAAATATGTTTTTTCTATCATAGAATGTTTGAGTGTATGTTTTAGTAAAAAGTACTTCTTGGTGTTTACATTTTCGATTTGCTCAATACTTCTTAAGTAATATACATAAAAAAGAGTTAAAGATTTGAAATGATTATGCGCTTAGTCCAATTTTTTTCTGTTTTAGTAGTGTCAGTCCACGAGTCATTTGACTGACTAAACACTTTCCACATTTATCAGAGGTAGGAGGCAAATAATGTTAGATTTTCTTAGAAGATGTTTGTTGATTGTTGTGTTCGTTTTAACGATTGGCCTTTTATTTATCGGAGGAAATCGAGAGAAATTAAAGGATATAATATTAGATAAAAATTTTCATGAATTAAAAATTGTTTCAAATCCTTAGCCGCTATTTTGGACTTAAAAGTTTAATAATTAGTATTGAAAGCACCGATGGGTTTTAGAACTTCATTATAAATGTAATTTACTAATAAATTTGGTAAAGTACATTTATATGTGAAGTTCTATTTTTGATTTTAAGGAGAAAAAAATGACTAATATATGGGATCCAGCAATTGTAATGGGAGATGAATTAGCGAAAGAAATTGTAAATATTCAATTCCCAGAAATAAAAATAAACGCTATAAAAAAAATTGGCGAAGGATTTGATAATACTGTTTTTTGTTTAAATGATGAAATTTTATTAAGATTTCCGCGAAGAGAAATAGCGGTAGCAATTTTAAATGTTGAAAGACAATTACTCCCAATTATATTTAATCATTTTGAATTGAAAACAACGGTACCGATACTCGATGGAAAACCATCTGAATTATTTCCTTGGCCATTTTTAGGATATAATTTTATTGCAGGAAAGCCTCCAATTAATTTAAACAGAACAGAAAGAATTTTTATGATTGAACCAATCGCGAAATTCTTGAAAAATTTGCATTCAATTAATTTCGATGAGTTAACGGATATTGATTTACCGTATGATGAGTTGAAGAGATTAGATATAAACTTTCGGAAACCTCAGGCTAAAAAATATATACAACAGGCAATACAGAAGAAACTAATTCAAGATGAACAGAAAATTAATCATTATATTGAAAGCCTAGTTGAAATTAAAAGTGAGACACCATTAGTTCTTGTTCATGGTGATTTACATTTTAAGAATATGATTGTTAATGAACAAAACCAACTTAAAGGAATTATTGATTGGGGTGATGCTCATATTGGTCATCGTGAATTAGATTTATCAATTATTTATAGTCTAATTCCGAGCGATATGAGAGGGAAGTTTTTTGAGATTTATGGTAATGTATCGGAAGCATCAAAAAAACTAGCACAGTTTAGAGCTGTCTTTACAACAGTTGTGCTGTTGTTATATGCGAACGATCAAAATGATGATTCGTTGGTAAATTTTTGTCAAGAAAACCTAATTAATGCTTTAAATGATTAGTAGGAGATTTTTATTTACAAACTGTATTTATTTTAGTAACATTAAACTGTAATTTAATAAACGATCTATCTTCGGGGCGGGGCGAAATTCCCCACCGGCGGTAATTAAGCATTGCTTATAAGCCCGCGAGCCTGATTTTTTGGGCAGGATCTAGTGTGATTCTAGAGCCGACAGTATAGTCTGGATGGGAGAAGATGGAGGTTCGCAAGTTCAAAAATTTCTTCTTTTTGAACGCTTATTTGGCGTACTGAAAATTCTCCCCTATTTTGAAAATTAAAATAGGGGATTTTATTTTATTTGCATAATTTTATACTATTTTTCTTTTTTATTTCGGTCTTATGATAATATGTGCAAATAATAACGTAACGTAAGCGAACCTTTCATTTTTCTTGATATGATCGGGAAAAAGGAGAGAGGTAATATGCAACAACGCAACAAAGTAAATAAAATGGTGATAGTGGCAATGCTTAGCAGTATTTCTTATGTACTCATGATGCTGTACTTTCCACTTCCTGCATTTCCAGTATGGCTTACAATTGATTTTAGTGACGTACCAGCATTAATCGGAGCAATTGTTTTTGGTCCTGTAGCAGGAATAGGAATAGAGTTAATAAAAAACATCCTACATTATGTTATTAATGGTAGTATGACTGGTGTACCAATTGGAGAATTTGCTAATTTTAGTGCGGGTGTATTATACATTTTACCTGCGTCGTATTTCTTTAGAAAATACCGTTCAGTAAAAGGGTTAACTCTTGGATTAATCGTCGGTACAGTAGTGATGACTGGAATATTAAGTCTTTTAAATTATTTTGTGTTATTACCTGCATATGCACATTTCATGAATTTTAAGCTACCAAATGAAGTAATTGTTGCATCAATTATGCCATTTAATGCAATTAAAGGTTTATTAATCATGATCTTATTCTTAGTGATCTACCCTAAATTAAAGGTTTGGTTAACTCAAAGAATAAATGTCCATAACATATAAATAAATGAAAGTGTCTACTAAATTTTGGTAGACACTTTTTTGTTTTATGTACCTCTATTCGAACGAAAAGCAGTAAAAGAAGATATCGGTTCGAATCTTGTATACCATATTTATTTTGTTTAGGAGAAAAAAACTATATCGTAAAAAAGAGAACCATCTATCGAATGATAGATGGTTTATTTGTTAATTTTTTAGCTGAGAAGTTAGCAAAAGAAACAGTTGTTCATTGCGTTCATCAAGTGCTTTGTCGATTTGGCTAAGCAGAAGTTTATGTGATGTTTGTGCTACAAGCGATGAAAGAAACGCATCGATTTCTGCTTGCACTTCTTCGCTTGGTTCATTGGAAGTTATCGAAAACGGATTAGTATCTAAGATCAAAGCGTACTCGATCGGCATCACATCAAATATCAACTCAAGATAAAACGGTGTTTCCTTTCCATGTAATCGAAGTTTATGGTAAATCGATTCCGACGACAGATCAAACCTCTTACTATTTTCGTAATACGAAACCTGAGGGGGTGAGTAGTCATCCTTTCGAAAATTTATTACAATGCCATTTGGTGTACTCTTTGCATCATCTACAAACGAGATGTTTGTTAGTACATCATCAACAGCGAGGAGAAATTGTAAAATCAATTCGATGTCTTTTTTTACCTGTTTTTTTTCTAAGAATTTGTTTAAAAACGTCTTTTTCTCGGTAACTGTCATCTGTTCCATGCTGTTCATCCTCTCTTGATGTTTTATTTATTATAGCAAGTTATTAGATAATTCTGAATATGTAAATTAAGGAAATAATTAGCTTCATCATAATACCTTGGCACACTGTCCTATGTATATTTTGATCTAATTCAAAAATATTGAGGATCAAAGCAGAATACAAAATAGGATGTTTCTATGACATATTTTTCTTTCTTAATGAAGTAATCAAGGCGCCTATTAAAGAACACGAGCGTTAAGGATAGCTCGTGTTTTTTTATTTGAAAAAATAAAAAAAGCGACGAAATATCTTCGCCGCAGTTTTTACTATTCGAATTTTAAAGCGTCGCCATCGAATGATTCGTCAGCAACTTTGATTGAGTCTGTTGGGCATCCTTCAAATGCATCCATCATGTCATCAACTAAAACGTCTGGAATTTCAACGATTCCTTGGTTATCATCTAGAGTAACGTATGCGATCCCTTCATCATCATAGTCATAGATATCAGGTGCAGCTGCGCCACAAGCGCCACATGCGATACAAGTGTCTTTATCAACGATTGTATATTTTGCCATTGTATTGACCTCCCAAATTATTCCCTGTTTTTGTTACAGATACTATTTTTGTAATGTACCTGTAAACATTTTAAAACGGTTTCCAAAACTTTTCAATATAATTGTACAAGGTTTTGAAAAAAACGAGAAATGATGAAATCCCAAATAAAATAAATAATGATTTTTATATGTTTAAAATGGTTTGGTTATTGATACATATGATAAGCTAGAAGAAATAAAAACTATTTAGAAAAAATGCACAAATATTTTTGTACTACTAATTATTATTCGGAAAAATATTTAAATATATTAATGGAATAATTTTATTTGAGAGGTTTATGATGTTTAAGCTATCTACATTGGAAGAAATCATCCTTTTTTTACTTAATCGATATAATGGTGAACGAACGATCCAAGGTATAATGTATTTATTAAAAGGTAAACAAAGTGCTCAAATTATTCAAGATTCTCATTTTTATCAAGTCACATCATTTTTCGGACTTTTTCATTTCCTTACTCATCAGAATATGCAAGAAATTATAAATGGGTTAGAGGTTAAGGGGTATATAGGTCAGTCTGAAAATAAGAACATCTATTTGTTAAATAAAAATGGTCAAGTTTATCTAGCAAAACAAAAATTACAGTTTATGGAATTTACATATATAAACGGACTAAGGTTTTCTAGTATTCAAAAGATATTTTGGAAAAGATTTTCTTTGTTTTTTCAAACGGTTTCCAATCTGAATATGAATTTAAAATATTTTAGGGCAGTTATTCAAGACCAAGAAATACAAGAATGGGTAAAAAATGAGATTCTACATTATAATGGGAATAAAAACGAACTAGTTAATCAATTTTACAAAGAATTGCATACTATTTTAGAAAATATAAGTGACGAAGACGCATTACTATTTGTGAAACGATTGTCTGGAGCAAATGCTTATGGCATGACTTTTGAACAAATTGCATTAGAACACAAAGTGAGTGTTGAAAAAATTTATCTCAATTCGATTAATACTTTGCATCATATTATCACTATTTTAGTTGAACCTAACAATAATTATCCTTTATTAAGTAAATTTATTAATGGAGATAAAAGTACTAATATTACGAATACCTCTATTGAAACAAAGCGATTATTTTCTGATGGTAAAACAATTCAAGAAATAGCGGTGATTCGTAATTTAAAGATTAGTACAATAGAGGATCATATAGTTGAGTGTGTATTAGGTGATAAATTATTTCCAATTAATCAATTTATTACAACAAAGCAATTTACTTTAATAAAAAATAAAATTATTGAACTAAATACAAGGAAATTAAAAAATATTAAAGAAGCTTTATTAAATGAGGTAACATATTTTCAAATTCGTATTACTCTAGCAAGAATGGGTGATTTACATGGACCTAAATAAAGTTCTATACGAAAAATTCGGTTATTCAAGTTTTCGAAATAACCAAAAAGAAATTATTAATGACTTGTTAAACTCGAATGATGTTTTAGCAATGCTCCCCACAGGTGGGGGGAAATCATTATTATATCAATTAACAGGACTACTATTGCCAGGCGTTGTAGTAATCGTTTCACCATTACTTTCCCTTATGGAGGATCAAGTAGAGCAGATTAAAGCATTTGGAGATAAACGAGTAATTGCACTAAATAGCTTTAGAAGTTTTGAGCAAAAAAAATATTTATTTAATAATATTAGCAGCTATAAGTTTATTTTTGTATCGCCTGAAATGTTACAAAATCAATTTTTGATTCAAAAGCTTTCTGCGTCTAAGATCTCGTTATTTGTTGTTGATGAAGCACATTGTATATCACAGTGGGGGCATGATTTTAGACCAGAATATAAAACTTTAGGGGAAATCAAGCGGAAGTTAAATAATCCGACGGTTTTAGCTTTAACCGCTACAGCTAGCAAAAATGTACGGGAAGAAATAATCGAAACTTTACAGTTAAAACATGTTCAAAAATATATCAATTCAGTTAATAGAGAGAACATAGCTATTCAAGTCGAAAAAGTAGATTCGGAAACAGGAAAGCTCAGGTCATTAACCGACCATCTTTCTAAATTAACAGGTCCAGGCATCGTTTATTGTGGTACAAGAGCTGCTTGCGAGAAAGTTTCACATACCATAAGTGAAAAATTAAAATGCAAAGTCGCTTATTATCATGGTGGAATGGAACATGAACAAAGAATTTTAATTCAACAACAATTTATTCAAAATCAAATAGATATCATAGTTTGTACAAGTGCTTTTGGTATGGGGATAAATAAGCCAAATGTAAGGTTTGTAGTTCATTATCAGTATCCTTCAAATATCGAGAATTATCTTCAAGAAATTGGACGAGCCGGCCGAGATGGTGAGCCAAGTATAGCAATACTAATAGTTTGTGAAGAAGATCATGAATTACCACTCAGGTTAATTGATGACGAAATCCTTTCTGTAAATCAAGTTGAGTCTTTTCTAGCCTATTTAAAAAGATTAGAAGAAAATCCGATCAAATTGACTGAAACGCTCGTGTCTAATTGGAAAGCAGTTTTTCAATTTAGTGAAATACAGTGGACAACGCTTCATTCTGAAATGGTTAAATTTAATGTAATCGTAGATGAAAACTTGCAGATAGAAAAAATAAATAATGACTTATTAAAATCGATTAAAGTGTTAATTTCGGAGCGGAAAAAAGTAAAATATTTAAAACTTAAAGAGATGATCGATTTTCTATCTTCATCCACTTGTTATCGAGAAAAATATCTTTTACTTTTTGATGAAATGTTAGGACAGAGACCAATAAATTGCTGTAACATTTGTGGTATATCGTTTGAAGAGTATTGTTCAAATGATCACGAGAAATATGAAAATTCTAACGTACTTTCATGGGAACAAGAATTAAGAAATAAATTGGGGCTGTGAGGAATCTATATGGAAAGCGAATTAAACCGTCAAGAAATTCCAGTTAACTATTTGAAGAAAAGCGTATATGGTACGCAGTTAATCATTTTAGTAATCGCTATTTTATGTATTGCTTTTTTTATTGGTACAGAAAAATTTATAGATGATTTACATTTATTTAAAAGTTATAAAACATATTTATATGGATTCGGTGCTGGATTTTCACTCGTCCTATTTAATATTTTATTAAATTATACGATTCCGGAGCGTTTCTTGGATGATGGTGGATTTAATAAAAGATTCTTTACGTCACTTTCAGTTCCTGAAATGACAATACTTTGTATTTTAATCGCATTATCAGAAGAATTATTTTTCAGAGGTTTTATTCAAGCTAAATTTGGACTAATTATTGCATCAGTTGTATTCGCTTTAGTTCATTTTCGATATGTGAAAAAACCGATTTTACTTACAATCGTATTAATTGAAAGTTTTTTCTTAGGTTACTTATATTTGAAAACAAATAATATAGTTATTGTATTTATCGCACATTTTATCTTAGATTATGTTTTAGGGATGTATATGAAATTAAGTTTGGAAAGTGAAGACAAAGAATGAAAAATGAGCTTCAGACTAATAGTATAGCTGACTTAAGTCGAAAGAAAAAAAGTAAGAAATTTAAAAATAAGAAAATAAATGATCAAAATAAAGCAGTTGATTTGTTAAATCTACCACCAAGAAGTGAAACAATGAAAATAAAAGAGGATCAACGAAGACCTTGGTGGAAAATAAAATATCCTTTAATCACTGCTTTGGTCATAATCTTTATCATGCTACCATTTGGAGTAGTGAAGTTTGTACATAGTAAATACGATAAAATTTTTACTGAAAAAGGAAGTTTAATCATACCTTCAAATAAATTTGAAAAAGTTGAATTAACTGCTACCAATCACTTGAAAAAACAAAAAAAGAATGAAACTCAGAAAAAAGCTCCAATCAATAATGAGATAAAAAAGGTAGTAAAACCCCAAACAGATTCAAGTGAAACTGTCGGAGTGGAAGAGATTAATCACGAAGTTCAAAAAGGAGAAACATTATTTACTATTTCAATGAAATATTATGGTAATCGTGATGGCGAAGAAATTATTCAAGATGCAAATCATTTAAATGGGATCGAAGTAACGCCCGGCCAGATATTAAAAATCCCATTAAATGTTGATGTGGATAAATAATGTTAAGTAGGGAATTGAAATTCGAAATCTAGACAAATTCGCTTTGATCGAATCCTTCCTATCTATGTTATAAATAGAGGGAAAAGGAGTGTTAAAGGATGTTAGCAAAACATCGAATGCTTCAAAACCACCAAGTTATTACGATCCAATCTAATGAAACTGTAGAGTGTGCAATTAATCTTTTATTGGAAAAGCAAATTGATAGTGTTCCTGTATTATCGGGAAATAAATATGTTGGAATGATTTCACAAGCAGAGATTTTTAAAAGATGCTTTTTAGTGAATTACGAAAAGAAGAATACGTTAAGAATCTAAAAGTAGGTGAAATTGCAACACATCAAACAATCTGTGTTAAACGGATGAGCCATATGAAGATACAATGAATTCGTTAAAAAAATATCCATCAATTGCGGTAGTTGATGATGAGAGAAATTTTGTTGGACTAGTTATAAGATATGATGTAATTGAGATTTTTCAAGAAGTACTAAGAAAGGACTGTCGAGGAATAAGAATTTCAATGACAAGTATGGAGAAGGAAGGGCAATTAGCAAGATTACTTGATTATCTTCACCATTTTAGGGTTAATATAATTTCGCTTGTAACTTTTGATTCAAAAGATCATTTATTAAGAAGAATTGTCTTAAAAATAGATGATAATAAAAATATCGATAAAATTTTACGTAAATTTGAAGAGCTTGGTCTAAGAATAGTATCTGTTACGAATGAAGTAGAAAATTCTATCGTTAAACACTAATATTGTTAATCCGTTTTTGCTATTTCTTATTACTAAATATTGATAAATGATATTATTTTGTGTATACGAAAATAGACTTTTTGGAACGATTAAAACCTAATTTCACCCAAATTAAAAAACTTATGCCCATTTTGTATCAATGGATATAAGTTTTTTTGTTGTTTAAAATTTTTCAATTTCTACTAGTTTTTGTATAATGAAAAAAAGAAATAGATAAATTGGTTTTTTAGAATGAAGTAAAATCAGAGAATTAAGCTGACATTTACTTTGTTAATGGGTTAAGTTACAAGGGGGAAATTAAAATAAAATTATTATTATTGATCGGATTCGTAGTAATTGTAGCAATTATTTTATTGATTATTCGAAAAAGTAAGCTAGAAATTATACATAAAAAAATTAAAATAAAACATTTAGATGATTCATTACAGTCAATTCAGCTTATATGGATTCCAAATATAGGCGATATTCCTTTTAAATTGAGTGAGATTGAAAAAATTTGCAATCATAATACATTAATACTTTTAAGTGGTTACTCAAAAAAGAAGTCAAAAAAATATAAAGATGAAAACATCCACTATTTATCTTCTATTGCTCCTGTCTATTTTTTGTGGAATGATTTTGACTATAGTGGCAACTATAGGGATCTAAATGCATTATTACTAGATTGTAAAGTTACAATTTTAGAAAATAAAAGTGCTTCATTTGAAACTGAAAATGGTACTAAGTTTTCGATTGTTGGATTAGATGATGTGAATACAAAGAGAGATCATTTAGACTTTGCACTTGAAGAGCGGTATGAAGATGATCTTAGTATTTTAACAAGCTATACTGAAGTCATGGATAGTAATAGTAGTAATTTTGAAAGTATTCAAGTTTATCTGTTTGAAAGAAGTCAATTAAATGTAAATCGAAATCAGAAAACGGTATATTTGGAGCTACATAACAATAAAGGAATTCGCAAACAAAAAACAATAACAGTTTTAAATTTTGAAGTTATGAAATAAGTGTTTGTTGTTTACATGCAGGAGGAAAGAAAATTGGCCCAAATAGGAAAGTACAATATTAAAGCAATTTCTAACATTGTTGGGATTTTACCAGGCACATTAAGAGCTTGGGAAAGAAGATATAATATCATAAGTCCTGTTCGAAATGATGCTGGCCATCGACTATATACAGAGGAACATGTTTATATTTTAAAATGGCTCGTTCAAAAAGTTAATGAAGGGTTTACAATTGGACAAGCAATTAATTTATACGAAGCAAAAGAGCATAAATCGTCTAATGACAGCTCTCTTACTGAAAATCTTCAATCAGATGCGCTAGTCAATCGAATTGTTTCTTCATTATTATCTTTTGAAGAAAGTGAAGCCCACAATTATGTGAATGACGCTTTTAGTCTTTTTTCTATAGATAAAGTATTATTTAAAATTATTTCTAAGGTTTTCATATTAATAGGTGATAAAAGTCGTAATGGTGAAATTACAAGTGCCCATGAACATTTTGCAACATCTTTTTTGAGAACGAGATTAGGGATGATTTATCAAAATTTACCTAACAATAAACATTTGCCAAAGCTAATCGCAGTTTGTGGACCAGAAGAAAAGCACGAATTAGGTTTATTAATTTTTACGATTTATTTAAGAAGAATCGGTTTTCAAGTTATTTATTTAGGAGCATCCATTGATTCAGATGATATTGAACAAGTAATAAATGAAGTGAATCCAGCTGGATTTATTATGACTTGTACTTTAAGAGAAAATTTAAAGAAAACAATTGATCTAGCCATCATAATCAAAAAAATTAAACCTGATATCATTATTGGAATTGGTGGACACGCAGTTTCAACTTGTGAGAGCCCAATTATGGATTCCATACAGGAATTTTATATTGGTAACCAACAAGCGAACTGGGATGAATGGTTAAAGCAGAATTTTAATTATAAATGAATTTTGACTTTAGAATCACCAAAATTATATAAAAACATAAACTGTACTATGGTAAATGCAGCAAGGAGGCTAGTTCATGAGGTTGGAACGGTTGAACTACAATAAAATAAAAGTTTTTCTTACATCTGATGATTTATCTGAACGTGGTCTGACAAAAGAAGACTTATGGTACAATGCACCAAAAGTTCAACAGCTTTTTCAAGATATGATGCATGAAGCTAGCGTAGAACTAGGTTTCGAAGTAGATGGAAAAGTATCCGTTGAAGTTTTCTCTCTTCAAGCTCAAGGAATGGTTGTAATTGTAACAAAATCCGATGAAATTGAGGAAGAGGAAGATGAATTTCAAGACGATTTTATCTCGATGGAAGTAATCCTAGATGAAAGTGAACATATATTGTACGAGTTTTCTACTTTAGATGATCTAATCCTACTTTCTGAAAAATTGGTTTCATGTGATGCTTTAGGTGGTAGATTATTCTCTTTTGAAAATACGTTTTACTTAAAGTTCGAGGAGAATGAAATAGGAAGACTAGATCGTGAAACATTTTATGCGATTTTAGCTGAATATGGTAATCCTTCCACAAGAACAATTTACCGTATTATTGAATATGGTAAAGAACTTATCTCAGAAAATGCTATTGAACAACTGCATTTTTATTTCGTTAAAAATAAAGCCTCTCAGTAATTTATTACGAGAGGTTTTACTTTTGTAAATTTTTTATTAATAGATTGTATTTCTTCATATTCTTTCCTTTTCAAATTTTGGAAATAGGAGTATAATGACCTTAGAAAACGCTTACATTAAACGAATATTATATTTTGTTTTCTATGTGTTTATAACTTTCAAAAAGGGATGGAAAGTTGTATACTAATTTCAGAATGAATGAATGAATCTTTTCATAGTTCAAATTTCTAGGGGGTTTACAATGGTTGCCGAGAAATCTACAGAGAAAAACAGCAACACTGAAGAACAATTAGATGTACTAGCGCCTACACAAGTAGTTATTAAAGAAGCGTTAGAAAAATTAGGATATTCAAATGAAATGTATGAACTTTTAAAAGAGCCAGTTCGTATGATGACTGTAAAAATTCCAGTTCGCATGGATGATGGACAAGTGAAAATTTTCACTGGTTACAGAGCTCAACATAATGATGCGGTAGGACCAACAAAAGGTGGTATCCGTTTCCATCCAAATGTAACAGAAAATGAAGTTAAAGCCCTTTCAATCTGGATGAGCTTAAAATGTGGAATTGTAGATTTACCATATGGTGGAGGTAAAGGTGGAATCGTTTGTGATCCACGTGATATGTCATTCCGTGAGCTAGAAAGACTTAGTCGCGGTTATGTTCGTGCAATTAGCCAAATCGTAGGGCCAACTAAAGATATTCCAGCTCCAGACGTATTTACAAACTCACAAATTATGGCTTGGATGATGGATGAATATTCTAGAATAGATGAATTTAACTCACCTGGTTTTATTACTGGTAAACCATTAGTATTAGGTGGATCTCACGGTCGTGAAACTGCTACTGCTAAAGGTGTAACGATTGTAATTCGTGAAGCAGCAAAGCGTAGAGGTATTAACTTAGAAGGTGCACGAGTTGTTATCCAAGGATTTGGTAATGCAGGTAGCTTCTTAGCGAAATTTATGCATGATGCTGGCGCAAAAGTTATTGGGATTTCTGATGCTTATGGTGCACTTCATGATCCAAACGGCTTAGACATTGATTATTTATTAGATCGTAGAGATAGCTTTGGTACAATTACTAAACTATTTAATAATACAATTTCAAATAAAGAATTATTAGAATTAGATTGTGATATCTTAGTTCCAGCAGCGATTGAAAATCAAATTACAAAAGAAAATGCTCATAATATTAAAGCAAATATTGTAGTTGAAGCTGCTAACGGACCGACAACACTTGAAGCTACTAAGATTTTAACAGAGCGCGGTATTTTATTAGTTCCAGACGTATTAGCTAGTGCTGGTGGAGTAACTGTTTCTTACTTTGAATGGGTACAGAATAACCAAGGTTACTACTGGACTGAAGAAGAAGTAGAAGATCGATTAGAAAAAGTTATGGTACGTTCATTTAATAATATTTATGAAACAAGTGTAAATAGAAAAGTAAATATGCGATTAGCTGCTTATATGGTTGGCGCGCGTAAAATGGCTGAAGCTAGCCGATTCAGAGGCTGGGTATAAGATTATATTTGATGATAAAAACAAGGTGGAGAATATCCATCTTGTTTTTTTTGATTAGCTATTATTAGACAAATTGAATATTTTACGTAAAATAGTAATAGTAAATATAACTAAGACTCTAGTTTATTGGAGATGTTTCAAATGGAAAAAGTTGAAGTTCTAATCATTGGTGGAGGACCCTGTGGTATTGCAGCTTATCTTGCATTAAAAAATAAGGGGATATCTGCATTAATAATTGAAAAAGGAAATATCGTTCATACCCTCAGTCGTTTTCCAACGCATCAAACATTTTTTAGTACAAGTGAAAAATTAGAAGTGGGAAATATTCCATTTATTATTGAAGGTAGAAAACCAAAAAAACACCAAGCTCTAGCATATTACCGTGATGTTGTTAAACGAAATAGAATAAAAATTAATGCCTATGAAGAGGTAAAAACAGTTAGTAAGAAAAGTGATTTTATCATCGAGTCAGTTACAATAAACGGTGAAGAAAAACGTTATGAAGCGAAAGCTGTTATTGTAGCAACTGGATATTATGACCAACCAAACTACTTATCAACACCTGGAGAACAGCTTAATAAAGTTTCTCATTACTTTTTTGAAGGTCATAAACATTTTAATCAGAAGGTTGTCGTTATTGGTGGTAAAAACTCAAGTGTTGACGCAGCACTAGAACTAGAAAAGTGTGGAGCGGATGTAACTGTACTTTATAGAGGCAGTTCTTATTCACCTAGTATTAAACCATGGGTTCTACCAGAATTCGAGGCACTTGTCCGTTCTGAAACAATTAAAATGGAATTTAACGCAAATCTACTTGAAATAAAAGAATCATCAGTAGTATACGAAAAAGAAGGACAAATAGTTGCGATTGAGAACGACTTTGTCTATGCCATGACAGGTTACCATCCTGATCATACATTAATTAAAAGTATGGGCGTAAAAGTAGACGATCTAACAGGAAGACCATTATTCAATCCAGAAACGATGGAAACAAATATTGAAGGCATTTATATTGCAGGGGTAATTGCTGCCGGAAACAATGCAAACGAAATATTCATAGAAAATGGTCGTTTTCACGGTGACTTAATAGTTTCTCACTTAGCTAGTAAATAATAATGATAAAAATACTGAAACGTAGCTATGCTACGTTTCAGACTGTTGACAAACGCACGCTTTCTTCGTTGCTTCGCCTGTCTAGGGTGCTCATTACCGTCTAGGGTAACTCCGCTCCTCACCAGCCTTCGCGCCTCGAAATACAAGCGTTTGCAATCAGTCTGAAAATCAAGTTTATAGTATTTTGTCTACACAATGGAACGTAGCTATACTACGTTCCATTGTGTTGAAATATAAAATGGTCAATAGGGAAAACAGACATTAAATGAACATTTATTAATGATGAATTTATCGTTTTTTGAAGATCTATTAATGGTTTTAAATGTTAAAATGTTTGAACTATTTTATGATTCTAATAACACTAGTAATTTTTTTTAGAAGTTAAAAATATTATGAGCTAATTTTTAGAAAAACAAATTCAATTGATTAGTTTAATTAATGTTCGATATTAATTGACCTACAAACTGATTAATAAACAACTGTTAGGTTACTCTAAGTAAAGGATATTTGATTAGGATTTATTGTAGACTTTTTTTGATGAATAAGTTGNNCCTTTTACGAAAATTTGGTAATTTAATTGACAAGGTTGTTTTTCAACAGCGTGAAACGTAGCTATGCTACGTTTTTTTTATTAAATATTTTCAAGCCGTTTTCTGTTTACTTAAAGAATTTTAAAATGTTATAATTTCTTGTGAAATGAGGTGCTGAAAATGAAAAAAGTAGTATTAATAACAACGGGTGGAACGATTGCTAGTAAACCAAATGCAGAATCAGGTAAATTAGATTCTGGGGCATTGTCAGGTCAAGAAATTGCAGAAATGCTCAATTTACCAAAAGATATAAATGTTATAGTTGATTCTTTTTTCCAAGTTCCAAGTATGCACATAGGCTTCGAACATTGGATGTTGTTAAAGAATAAAATTGAAGAATATTACCAAGATGAAACAATTGATGGGGTTGTCGTTACCCATGGAACTGATACGTTAGAAGAAACGGCTTATTTTTTAGATTTAACAATTGATGATGATCGTCCAGTTGTTATTACTGGCTCTCAAAGATCACCAGGTGAATTAGGTACCGATGCTTTTATCAATTTAAGACATGCAATTTATACTGCATCTGACGAATCTACTCGAAATGTTGGTTCAGTTGTTGTCTTTAATGAACGTATTTTTACTGCAAAATATGTTAAAAAAGAACATGCATCTAATCTTCAAGGGTTTAACGTATTTGGATTCGGATACCTAGGTATAATCGATAACGATAAAGTACATATCTATCAAAAACCGGTATTAAAGGATAAATACAAAATCACAAGTGAGTTACCTCAAGTTGATATAATTAAATGTTATATTGAAGCAAAAGGATATTTAATTAAAGCAGCCGTTGAAAATGGTGCTAAAGGAATTGTCCTTGAAGGCGTTGGAAGAGGACAAGTATCTCCACATATGACTGAAGAAATTGAAAAAGCAGTTAAAGATGGTATTAAAGTAGTCATTACAACAAGTTCTGAAGAAGGCGAAGTTTATCCTACTTATGATTATTACGGAAGTGCCTATGATCTAGTAAATAAAGGTGTTATCTTAGGGAAAGATTACGATAGTAAAAAGGCAAGAATTAAATTAACTGTTATGTTAGCATCCGAAGTGAATGATATTCTTGAAGGATTTTCTAAATAATTTTTAATTGTTTATACATTTGTCAAAAACGTGCTTAGCACGTTTTTTTTGCTAAGTTTAATACTATGAATAAAAAATTAAATTCAAAATTGTGTATAAAATTAATTGAAACTAATCATACTGGTAATAAAAAAGGTATGATTTTAAATGAAAAGAATCGAACGAATACTATTTAAATTAATTATTATTCAATTATTTTGTTTAGTCATAAGTCAATACGTCTTATCATTCCCTAGTCTTTCTGTCTATTTAACGAAAATTGAATTATATGAAGGTGTTTCGCAAAAAGCAAAGGACGTAACAAGAGAAGTATATAATCATATTGGTAAATAGATGAATTCGTCGGAATCATATGGTAATATAAATTAAAGCAGGCTTGCCTGCTTTATTTTTATTTGTTTTTATTTTTTTAGGACATGATAAGATTAAAGGTTGCTATTAAAGTAGCACTTTTTTTATGTAGGAGGACTTATGAGTAAAAAAATTAGTATAGCGATAGATGGACCTGCAGCTGCAGGTAAAAGTACAGTTGCAAAAATTGTTGCAAAAAAATTAGGATATGTATATATAGACACTGGTGCGATGTACCGTGCGCTAACCTTTAAAGCGATCCAAAACAATCTTGATGTAAATAACGAGATGGATTTAAGTAACTTACTTTCAAATATAACGATTAAGTTAATACCGGAAGAAGGTACTCAAAAAGTTTTCATCGATGATGTTGATGTTTCAGAGCCAATAAGAACACCAGAAGTAACTAGAAATGTATCATTTGTTGCAAAACATAGTTTAGTTCGTGAAAAAATGGTCGATTTACAACGTGAATATGCCGTAAATGGTGGGGTTGTAATGGATGGAAGAGATATTGGGACTCATGTATTAGTTGGTGCAGAAGTTAAGATCTTCATGATTGCTTCTGTGGATGAACGAGCTCAAAGAAGACATATCGAAAATGTCAAAAACGGTTTCGAAAGTGATTTAGAGCAATTGAAAATAGAAATAGCAACAAGAGACCGAATTGACTCGGAAAGAGAAGTTTCACCATTGAAAAAAGCTGATGATGCAATCTCATTAGATACTACTTCTAAAAACATTGATGATGTTGTAAATGAAATATTAACGATTGTTGAAGGTAAAATAAAAAATATTTAGAAGAATTAGTCATCAGATTTCTTGACTTTTCTGCTTATTTATTAGAAGGTAAAAGAGGATAATACATAATTGGTCTATCCATTTTTAAATCATAAGGAGGAATATGACATGGTTGAAAAAGTAATGCCAGAAGTTGGGGAAATTATCTCATGTGTAGTAGAACAAATTGAAGATAAGCAAGCAATCGTAGGTTTCGGTGGAAAAACAGATGGTATTCTTCCAATAAAAGAAATTTCAAACGTACATATTGAAAATGTAAGTGACGCGCTAACTGTTGGACAAGAAATTGAATTAAAGGTTATTAAAGTTGAGGAAGACACAGTTGTTTTTTCTAAACGTGCCGTAGATTCAGTTAAAGCTTGGGAACAATTAGAAGGAAAATTAGCTAGTAAAGAAGTTTTTGAAGTGATCGTAACAGAGCAAGTAAATGGTGGACTCATTGCAGACGTAGGCGTTCGTGGATTTATTCCGGCTTCACTTGTTTCAAAAAAATTCGTTGAAGATTTAGGAAGCTATGTTGGTCAATCGCTTGAAGTAGTGATTGAAGAACTAGATCGCGAAAAAAATCGAGTAATCCTATCTCATAAAGCTGTTGAGCAATTAAATGAAGTTGAAAATCGCCGTCAAGCATTCTCTTCTATTAAAGTTGGGCAAATCGTTGAAGGTAAAGTAGAAAGATTAACAAATTTCGGTGCTTTTGTAAATATTGGTGGAGTCGATGGATTAGTCCATGTGTCTCAAATGTCTCATAAACGAGTTACAAAGCCTGAAGAGATTGTAGCGGTAGGAGATACTGTAAAAGTTCAAGTTCTTTCAATTGACACAGATACTAACCGTATTGCTTTATCAATGAAAGCAATTCAGCCAGGACCATGGGATCAATTAAATCCAAGCATTAAAGCAGAAGCAGTAGTTGAAGGGACCGTAAAACGTCTTACAAACTTTGGTGCTTTTGTAGAAGTTCAAAATGGAATTGAAGGATTAGTTCATGTTTCTCAAATTGCTGATAAACATATTAAAAATCCAAACGAAGTCCTAACAGTTGGTCAAGAAGTAAAAGTTAAAGTTTTAGATATTAACCCTACTGAAAAACGCTTATCATTAAGCATTAAAGAAGCTGGTGAAGCTGAACTTCAAGAGGATATTGCTAAATACGTACAACCAAGTGAAAGTGGTTTCCAATTAAGCGAACTACTTGGTGATAAATTAAATAAATTTAAAAAATAATAAAAAATCCTTCAGCCATTTGCTGAAGGATTTTTAATTGGCACACTTTAGTTATGTTGATTTTCTGCTCTTGCTTCTTCAGGTGTGTCTAAACGCGTAGCACCTTTGTTATGAATGCTTTGATCTCGATCAGATTCAACTCTTCTAGATTGCTTAAGTTTCTTTTCTTGACGATCTTTTCCCACTCGTTTCACCTCCAAAAAAATCTCTTTTATAGATTCGTGTTAAATGCAACTTCTTATACACTTTCTTTTCTATTTGATTATTTTTGAAATATGAATTGTTCATACTAGTACTATTAGGAGGTATTCGTGTGCAGGGTAGTCTATTTATCATTACTTCTTGGATTATTGTTTTATTTCTTTTGCTTTATCGGGATCGAACTAAGAAGAGTTTCTTGTATTTAGCGGGAGTGCTTATATTAATCAGCTGTTCAGCTTACACAATTGATCTATTTTCAATTGAAATAAATTTTTCATATATCATTATAATTTTTATCATAAGCTACTTTATTAGCTTATTAAAATTAATTGAACAAATCGTTCATTTCTTTAAAGGCCTGATTATAGGCATGACATATAGTGTAGTTACACTGCTTTCGATTTATGATCCTGCAAGCTTTTTTATTAATGAGATGATAATTAGTTCATTTTTAGTAATACTACTTTCTTTCTTTTTAAGTAAATCCTATTATGACAAAATACGTTATATAACAATTGGTTTAGTTCAGGGAGACATTTTTAATTATATTACGTTTAAGTCGATTAATTTTAAATATATAATTGGAGATTTAAATTGGTTTGATACTTTATTTATGTCCATTTTATTATTGTCAGCTATTCAATTCATCGTAATTTACGTATCAAAAATAAGCCTCAAAAATAGAAAATTACTAAAAAGTTGAAGTGTATTGGTCTTTTCTCATATTTTTTGTTAAAATAGATAAGTTATTTAAATAAATTAATTTTTAAAACTAAACTAAAACTCATTTAGATGATTTAAATGGTACATAGTTATGCTAGGAAGGATGAATTAAATGTCTAAACCGACAGTTGCAATAGTTGGGCGACCAAATGTAGGGAAATCAACTATTTTTAATAGGATAGTGGGAGAAAGAATTTCAATTGTAGAAGATATTCCAGGGGTTACTCGTGATCGTATTTACAGTTCAGGAGAGTGGTTAAATCAAGAATTTAGTTTAATCGATACAGGTGGAATTGACATTGGTGATGAGCCATTTTTAGAGCAAATTCGTCAACAAGCTGAAATCGCAATTGATGAAGCGGATGTTATTATTTTTCTAACAAATGGCCGCGAGGGTGTTACAGCAGCAGATGAGGAAGTTGCTAAAATCCTTTATAAAACAAAAAAACCGGTAGTATTAGCCGTTAATAAAGTCGATAATCCTGAAATGAGAAGCGATATTTACGACTTTTATGCATTAGGATTCGGAGAAGTATTTCCAATTTCAGGTTCACATGGTTTAGGACTAGGAGATTTACTTGATGAAGTAGTAAAACATTTCCCTGAACAAGAAGATGATAATTATGATGAAGAGACAATTAAATTTAGTTTAATTGGTCGACCAAACGTAGGTAAGTCTTCTTTAGTAAATGCATTATTAGGTCAAGAACGTGTAATTGTAAGTAATGTTGCTGGAACTACACGTGATGCTGTCGATACACCTTATTCAAAAGATGGCCAAGACTATGTCATTATCGATACAGCTGGTATGAGAAAAAAAGGTAAAGTATATGAAAGTACGGAAAAATACAGCGTATTACGTGCTTTACGTGCAATCGAGAGATCAGATGTCGTCTTAGTCGTATTAGATGGTGAAGAAGGTATTATCGAACAAGATAAGAAAATAGCTGGATATGCACATCAAGCAGGTAGATCAGTTGTTATTGTTGTAAATAAATGGGATGCAGTAGAAAAAGATGAAAAAACGATGAATGAATTCATTGAAAACATTCGAGCACATTTCCAATTCTTAGACTATGCGCCAATTGTATTCCTATCAGCTAAAACGAAGAAAAGAACTCAAACTTTATTACCAATGATTAATAAAGCATGTGAAAGCCATAGTTTACGTGTTCCAACAAATGTATTAAATGATGTTATTATGGATGCAATTGCGGTGAATCCAACACCAACACATAATGGACAAAGATTAAGAGTGTATTATGCAACTCAAGTAGCAATTAAACCACCTACATTTGTTGTTTTTGTAAATGATCCTGAATTACTTCACTTTAGTTATGAGCGTTTCTTAGAAAATCGTATTAGAGATGCTTTTGATTTTGAGGGATCTCCAATTAAGATCATCGGTCGCGCACGAGCGTAATTCGAGTAAAATATGGATTCTTTATGAAGGGGAGTGTTGATTTGGAAAAAATCGCTGTTTTAGGTGCAGGCAGTTGGGGAACTGCTTTAGCCATGGTTTTATCAGATAATGGGCATGCGGTTACTTTATGGGGAAACAAATCCGAACAAATAAATGAAATAAATGAACAGCATACTAATAAAAGATACTTGCCAGAAATTAATTTACCCCAAAATTTAAAGGCATCAGTCAATTTAAAGGAAGCTATTAATGGAGCTAACTATATTTTGCTTGTTGTTCCAACTAAAGCAATAAGAGAAGTTTGCCAACAATTAAATAATGAATTAACGAACGAGGTTACAATAATCCATGCAAGTAAAGGGATTGAGCCAGACACATCTAAGCGTGTTTCAGAAATGATCTCTGAAGAAATTGATTCGAAATTCTTAAAATCAGTAGTTGTATTATCAGGTCCAAGTCATGCTGAAGAAGTTGCTTTAAGACACCCAACGACTGTAACATCGGCATCTAAAAATATGGAAGATGCGGAAATTGTTCAAGAATTATTCTCAAATGGTTATTTCCGTGTATACACAAACGAAGATGTAATTGGTGTAGAAATTGGTGGAGCATTAAAGAATATTATCGCACTTGCCGCTGGAATTACTGACGGACTTGGATATGGCGACAACGCGAAGGCTGCGTTAATGACACGAGGACTTGCAGAAATAATTCGTTTAGGTAAGGCTATGGGAGCTAATACTCAAACTTTTGCTGGTTTAACTGGAATGGGCGACTTAATCGTAACTTGTACGAGTGTTCATAGCCGTAACTGGAGAGCTGGTAATTTATTAGGGGAAGGCAAATCTTTAGACGAAGTATTAGATAATATGGGTATGGTCGTTGAAGGAGTTCGCACGACAAAGGCTGCATATCAATTAGCAAAACAAGTAAATGTAGAAATGCCGATTGTTAATGAATTACACGCAGTATTATTTGAAAATAAAAATCCAAAATTAGCAGTTGATGCACTTATGTCTCGTGTAAAAAAACATGAGGGTGAAAGTACTTCAAATTATATAAGCGATCTTACTGAGTAATTAATTTTATTTAAATAGATACAAATTATAAAAACTTGATTTTTCAGACTGAAAGCATTAAAACTTAGTTTTAGTGCTTTTTCTTTTTTGGACTAAAATAGGCGTTTCACCATTTCTCTTTTTTTGCATAGCATATGTTGTATAGAAAAGAAGGAGGTTTGAATGGTGACTAATAATAATCCAAATGGTTTCTTCGATAAAATTGAAAAGAAAGCTAATGTAAGCAAATCAGATATTTTTAAAGTCGCTGATTCAGTAAAAGATGCAAACTTTAAAGATGAAGCAACTGTTAGAAAACTAGTTCGTCAAATTGCATTGATGACAGGTCGTCAAGTTTCTAAGGAAAAAGAAGACAAAATCGTTCAAGCAATTGTTACAAATAATATGCCATTAGATTTTCAATCATTAACAAATATGTTTAAACAAAAATAATTGGGCTTATTCTTCAGCGATGTATTTAGTGCATAATCATACATTTTCGCATACTATAGAATGACTTATACCGGATGTATTCTGGTGGGTGTTAGTCGAGGATGATTACGAAGCAATTGCCCCAGTTTGCTTCGAAGAAAGAAGGAGTATATTTTTACTTTTTCTTTCTTTTTATTTTGTTCTTTTAAATATGTGAATGGCCCCGAATCCTCCTTGGTTGGATTTTATCAAGGAGGCATTTTGATGGTGTTTGTTAAGGTTGTAACTAGTGAATATGTTCTAATGTTTTTTTATGAAGTAGGAAATAAATTTATAGCAGACAAGTATACGTAGGCATTAAATAAGTCGATAATGTCTTAATAGGATTAAAAAGATTTTAATTCAAATCATGTGATTATTTTGATACTATAATAATGGTAGAAAATACATAGGGGGAACATAATGAACGCGGCACATATTAATGAAATTATTTCTTTTGTAGGAATCGGATTAATGCTTTTATCATTATTTTTAATTTTCTTGAGTAGAAACAAAATAAAAATAAAATTTTTAAAAATGATTACAGCCTTCATTGCATATATGTCTTTAATTATTTCGGGGATTTTAATTACATATATCGTATTAAGCTGGCCTAGTTAATGAGAATAAAGGGGACTAACATGAAAAAGCTATTTCTTTCCATTCTAATGTGCTTTGTTATAAGTCTATTAAGTGGCTGTTTATATCCACAAGATAAACTTGCACAAAATCAAGTACCATATGATGATCAATTGCAATCTGTTCAAACTGCAGTTAATAAATTTAAGGAAAACAATTCAGGAATGTTACCTATAAAAAACAAGGATATGAATACACCTATTTATATTAAATATCCAATTGATTTTACAAAACTAACACCTGGCTATTTAAGTGATGCACCTGGTAATTCTTATGAAAATGGTGGTATCTTTCAGTACGTATTAGTAGATGCAGAGAAGAATCCGACTGTTAAATTAGTCGATCTTAGAATTGTAGAAAAACTAAGAGATGTTTCATTAAGAGTACAAGTTTATAAAGATAAACATACTTACCCACCAATCAAGAAAACATTGGCTAATGGTGTTTTTCTATTAAACTATAAAAAGATGGGTTTCAAGGAAGAACCTTTTGTAGTCAGTCCTTATAGCAATAAGAACTTACCAATCATCATGGGGAATGATGGGGAGTTTTATGTTGACTATTCAACTGATTTATATGCAAAAATCAAAGAAGCGAAAAATTATAAGTTCGGTGAAGATATTCGTTCTATCTTAGTAAAAGACTCACCAATCGTGCCTGCATACTCACTTCCATATACGATTAAAGATGGACAACCTGTGTTTTTAGAACAAAAATAAATAATATAAATCATAATCCTTTGATAAAAGAATACATTTTATCGAAGGATTCTTTTATTTGATCCCAAGTGAATAAAAAGAAAAAATAAAAAATCTTGTCATAACTCACTAGGACAACATCATAGAATGATATTGTCATAGGTATACTACTTCAAGTCAATTATTCCCATGTATTGATAAATCGGGAGGGGAACACATGGAAAAGATAGATATTTTTAAAGACATTGCCGAGCGCACAGGAGGAGATATCTACTTAGGTGTTGTAGGTGCTGTGCGTACTGGTAAATCAACATTTATTAAACGCTTTATGGAAGCTGTTGTAATCCCTAATATTCAAAATGAAGCTGATCGTGCTAGAGCACATGATGAATTACCTCAAAGCGCTGCAGGTAAAACAATAATGACTACTGAACCAAAATTCGTTCCGAATCAAGGAGTAAAAATTCATGTAGCGGATGGGTTAGATGTAAATATTCGATTAGTAGATTGCGTTGGTTATAGTGTGCCAGGGGCTAAAGGATATGAGGATGAAAATGGTCCTAGAATGATTAGCACTCCTTGGTATGAAGAACCGATTCCATTTAATGAAGCAGCAGAAATCGGTACAAGAAAAGTTATTCAAGAGCATTCAACAATTGGAGTTGTTGTAACAACTGATGGTACAATTGGAGAAATTGCTAGATACGATTATATCGAAGCAGAGGAACGAGTAGTTGCTGAATTAAAAGAAGTTGGAAAGCCTTTCATTATGGTGATCAACTCTTCTCAGCCATATCATCCTAATACAGAGGCACTTAGACAAGAACTATCTGAAAAGTACGATATTCCTGTCATCGCATTAAGTGTTGAAGCAATGCGCGAAGGAGATGTAATGAACGTACTTCGCGAAGCTTTATACGAATTCCCAGTCCTTGAAGTGAACGTAAACCTACCTAGCTGGGTATTAGTTTTAAAAGAAAATCACTGGCTACGCCAAAGCTACCAAGAAGCAATTCAAGAAACAGTTAAAGATATAAAGCGATTAAGAGATGTAGATTATGTAGTTGGCCAATTTAGTGATTATGAATTTATTGAACATGCACAACTTGCTGGAATAGATATGGGGCAAGGGGTTGCAGAAATTGATTTATCTGCACCAGATGAGTTATATGATCAAGTCTTAAAAGAAGTAGTGGGAGTAGAAATTCGTGGTAAAGATCATCTATTAGAATTAATGCAAGATTTCGCTCATGCAAAACAAGAGTATGATCAAGTAGCAGATGCCTTAAAAATGGTGAAACAAACAGGATACGGGGTTGCTGCACCTTCACTTTTAGATATGAGCTTAGATGAGCCAGAAATTATACGCCATGGTTCAAGATTTGGTGTCAAATTAAAAGCAGTAGCACCTTCTATCCATATGATTAAAGTTGATGTTGAGTCAACGTTTGAACCAATCATCGGAACTGAAAAACAAAGTGAAGAACTTGTTAAATACTTAATGCAAGATTTTGAAGATAATCCATTATCAATTTGGAACTCAGATATATTTGGACGTTCATTAAGTTCAATCGTACGTGAAGGCATCCAAGCGAAACTTTCTTTAATGCCTGAAAATGCAAGATATAAACTAAAGGAAACTTTAGAAAGAATTATTAACGAAGGAAGTGGCGGCTTAATTGCAATTATCCTTTAATCAATAATTAATCAGGTGGTAAAAACCATCTGATTTTTTTTGTGTTAAGATTAATTTTTTAAAATCTAAAAGTCATATTTTATCTGGTGAAATGAAATTTTAAAAAAAATCACAGAAAATTAGTAAGAGAAAATAAATATCATTCGACAAAAATCAACAAAAATAAATTTATTAAAAATCATCAAAAAAATTAAAAAAATGCTGATTAATTCAGTAATCATCGTACTTTTAGAAGTACTTATAAGAAAATTGAAGTCGAAAAATGAACTTTTCAGAAAAATCACCACCTGTTTTCGAGTAATTCCAACATTTTCTTATAAAACATATTGAAAAAAGCCGTAGAATCGTATAATATAAGGCATGACAAAGAAATTAATTGGAATTTGTTGTATAAAATTTAAAATTTTGGTCACAAATGAAATTAAGAAACATTTCTAAAATTTTGGGAGGAGGTGAAAGACATGAACAAAACAGATTTAATCAATGCAGTTGCTGAAGCTGGTGAATTAACTAAAAAACAAGCTACTTTAGCAGTAGACGCTGTATTCGAATCAATTCTTGGTGCGTTACAAAACGGGGATAAAGTACAATTAATCGGATTTGGTAACTTTGAAGTTCGTGAGCGTGCAGCTCGTAAAGGACGTAATCCACAAACTGGCGAGGAAATCGAAATCGCAGCTAGTAAAGTTCCAGCTTTCAAACCTGGTAAAGCGCTTAAGGATGCAGTAAAATAATTACATAATTTAAGCGAAAAAGAAGGATGCTAAAAAAGCATCCTTCTTTTTTTGCTAAAAAAGTCCAAAAAGTCTTATATTTTTGGGATCAATAATTAATTTTGGACAATGAAAGCGTTCAGTTAAGGTGGTCTAAAAGTAAGGAAAAAGAAAGTATCCTTCTTTTTTTTGCCTATAAAAAAAGAATTATGTTAAAATAAAACGAATCTGATAGTGAATATTAGAATTTTTTTTAGCATGGGGGATCAATTAATGAATGAAGTTAATTTAGAAAAAATTGAACAAGCGGTTCGTCTAATTCTTGAAGCTATCGGTGATGATCCAAATAGAGAAGGAATTTACGAAACGCCAAAACGAGTTGCGAAAATGTATGCTGAAGTATTCTCTGGTATGCGCCAAGATGAAAAAGCTCATTTACATAAAGTATTTGGTGAAGATCATGAAGAATTAGTACTTGTAAAAGATATTCCATTCCATTCAATGTGCGAGCATCATCTATTACCTTTTTACGGAGTTGCTCATGTAGCCTACATACCTAGAAATGGTAGGGTAACTGGTTTAAGTAAATTAGCACGTACTGTAGAAACAGTAGCTAAAAGACCGCAGTTGCAAGAGCGTATTACTGCCTCAGTAGTTGATGCAATCATGGAAGTACTACAACCACACGGAGCAATGGTAGTTGTAGAAGCAGAACATATGTGTATGTCTATGCGTGGAGTAAGAAAACCAGGCTCAAAAACTGTTACGACTGCTGTGCGTGGCTCACTTAAAGAGGATGTGCAAGGAAGAAATGAAATTCTTGCAATGATTCATTCAACTAAATAGAATCAAATAATCAAAAAGCAGGGCGTTTGATAGGCAGTCTAAAAAGCCGGAAGTCCTGCTTTTTTTAAAATATTCATTTATAAATAATGCAGGTTGATTGAGCAATCAACTTATACCATCTAAAGTACTTATGGTATAATGAAAAAATCAGTTATAAATGGAATGGATGGAAATAATGAATAGTATTCACGAGTTAAAAAATGAAGTAATCACTCAAATCTTACATACGATTAGACACCCATATTTAAATCAACATCTTCAAGCACCGAGCATTGATGATGTAAAGGTTACTTTATTAATAAATTTATTAAAAGAACACAATTTTACGAGTGATAAAATTGTACATTACTGTAAAGCCTTGATGATTCATCAAATTGCATTAGATACACACGAAAAGGTTTCCACGTTTGAAAGTACACCAATGGATCGTGAAAAGAAACAATTAACCGTTTTAGAAGGGGACTTATATAGTGGACTATATTACAATGCTCTATCTAAAACTGGGGAAATTGGATTAATACGAGAACTTTCATTTGCTGTTAAAGAAATGAATGAAGAGAAGATCAATCTAGTTCACGAACAATTTAGTTCTTTAGAAGACCTTTTCAACTGTATAACTGTAATCGAATCAACTATACTAGTACATTTTGCAAAATTTATAACAGCTGAAGAATCAATAAAGCATATTGAGCAAGAATGTTTAATGTCAAGACTGAAAAAAGAATTCGAACAATTATCAGTTGAAAACTGCTCTGATTTTATTTCGCAATTTCAAAGAATTATGGGGAGTGTTGATTTAGCTAAAACAAAAGAAGAATTATCAAAAATAATACAATTACAAAATTAATCTACATAGAAGTAATCGTAATTAGTTTAGTGGGGGTTTATATGACTCAATCAAAAGAAGAACGCGTACATGACGTGTTTGAAAAGATTTACAATAAATATGATACAATGAATGGTATTATTAGTTTTAGACGACATATTGCTTGGCGCAAACAAACTATGAAAATTATGAATGTTCAAAAAGGTATGAAAGCGCTTGATGTATGCTGTGGTACTGGTGAATGGACAATTGCACTAGCAAATACAGTTGGAAAAGATGGAGAAGTAGTAGGATTAGACTTTAGTAAAAATATGCTATCAATCGGTGAAGAAAAAGTTAAAAATATGCATTTAGACCAAGTAAAATTAATTCATGGAAATGCAATGGAGTTACCATTTGAGGACAACTATTTTGATGTTGTTACAATTGGATTTGGTTTAAGAAATGTTCCAGATTATTATCAAGTGTTGAAGGAAATGACAAGAGTCGTAAAGCCTGGAGGTATTGTTGTGTGTTTAGAAACATCACAACCGACTGCATTTGGTATTAGACATGTGTATAAAGCGTATTTTAAATATATCATGCCGATATTTGGGAAATTATTTGCTAAAAGCTTTAAAGAATATTCTTGGTTACAAGAAAGTGCAAGCACGTTTCCAGGAATGAATGAACTTGCAAATCTTTTCAAAAAAGCAGGGTTAGAAAAAATAAAAATTAAACCTTATACTTTTGGTGTAGCAGCAATGCATTTAGGTGTTAAACCAAAAAACTAGTTACAAAAAAGCGAGAAAATGGGATGAATAGTAAGGTGAACGGAATGAAGGTTAAATGGAAATATTCTTATTTAAAGAAGGACATTAATGAGATTGAAAGCACGCTTCATAAAGTAGTCAATTCTACACAGCCAATTTTGAAAAATGCATCTGTACAGTTGCTTGAATCTGGTGGTAAAAGAATTAGACCTGTTTTTGTACTGCTTAGTGCTAAATTTGGACAATATAACCTTCAATCGATTAAAAATGTAGCAGCTACTTTGGAAATCATACATATGGCATCATTAGTTCATGATGATGTAATTGATGAAGCTAGTTTACGAAGAGGTAAACCGACAATCAATTCAACTTACAATGATCGTGTTGCTATGTATGCAGGGGATTTTTTATTTGCAAAAGCATTGGAATGTATGTCAGAAATCGAAATCCCATTGGCCCATCAAAAATTATCTGAGACTATTTTAGAGATTTGTTTAGGTGAGATTGAACAAATAAAAGATAAATATAATTTTGACCAAAATTTAAAATGTTATTTAAGAAGAATTAAACGAAAAACTGCACTTTTAATTTCAGCGAGTTGTGAAATTGGTGCAATTGCATCAGGAGCCTCTCCAGCTTTTCAAAAGTGTTTAAAAGATTACGGATACTATTTAGGTATGTCCTTTCAAATTATGGACGATATTCTTGATTTTACGGCTTCTGAAAAGGAATTAGGGAAACCATCAGGTAGCGACTTAATTCAAGGGAATATTACATTACCTGTTTTGTTTGCGATGAATGATTTAGCTTTGAAGGAGAAAATTGAATCCGTTTATGAAGGAGTCGATCCGGAATCTGTTAAACCTCTTATAAATCAAATTCGTAAAAGTACATATATTAAAGCAGCAAGAAAAGTTAGTGAAGCATATTTACAAAAATCTATAAACAGTATTAATAGCCTTCCTAATAGTGAAGCAAAGGAAATGTTAATATTAATTGCTAAAAATATTGGAAATCGAAAAAACTAGAGGCGGGGAAAATGCTAGTGCATTTACAACTGCCTCTTTTGGCTTTTAGGTACGTATAGAATTCCTGTTATTCAGTTATATTGATAAAAATTAATCAATTATCTGGAAGCGATTTCAATTTTTATAATATAACAAGATTTTAAACTATTGATAATTTTATAAATTGATGTTACTATTCTACTGTGTTGTTTATACATAATTGAGATCAAGTGAGGTAGAGCATAATGGAAAGAACTTATTTAATGGTAAAACCTGATGGTGTACAACGTAACTTAATTGGTGAAATCGTTTCACGTTTCGAAAAAAAAGGTTTCCAATTAGTTGGAGCTAAATTAATGCAAGTGAGTAAAGAACAAGCTGAAACTCACTATGCTGAGCACAAAGAACGTCCTTTCTTTGGTGAATTAGTAGAATTCATCACTTCAAGCCCAGTATTCGCTATGGTTTGGGAAGGCGAAAATGTAATCGCTACCGCTCGTCAAATGATGGGAGCAACAAACCCAAAAGATTCAGCACCAGGAACAATCCGTGGTGAGTATGCTGCAACTGTAGGTAAAAACATTATTCATGGTTCAGATTCACCTGCTAGTGCGGAACGTGAAATCGGAATTTTCTTCAATCAAAATGAATTAGTTGAATACTCTAAGCTTATTAAAGAGTGGGTATACTAATAAAATAGTTTTACACAAAGAAGTCAGCATAATTGCTGGCTTTTTTTATTTTAGAAATTATTTAAAATCAAGACCTGTGTATAAATGTTTATAAACTTAAGTAGAATCGTTATGAGTAAGTAAAATAGTGAAAAAGTTACAAATTGTAAAAAAATAATACATTGACAGCCTCTTTTAATCTGCTTTATAATCATCAATAATAAGTTTTTAATGAATCTTTTGAAAATTAAATAGATTGCGTTGATAAGGACACAGTAAGCATAACTTCCCTGTTTAAGAGAGCTGACGAAAGCTGCGAGTCAGTACATAAAATATGCCGAAATTTCATTCTTGGAGCAATTTCTATTTCATTTAATGAAATAGAAACGGTCATTTTGATCGTTAACAAATTGAAGGTGGTGAACAGTGTTTTTGTTCACAACTAGGGTGGTACCGCGATTAAATAATTCGTCCCTACTGTTTATTCAGTAGGGACTTTTTGTTTTTATTTTTTACATGACTACTTCTTGATGAAAAGAAGAGGTGTTGGATAATTGAATTTTTAAATTTTAAGGAGGAAAAGGAAATGAGTACAAATAATGAGTTAATAAATTTACGTGATAAGGTTGATGAGATTAATTTAAAAATCGTTGAATTATTAAACGAGCGCGGAAAAGTTGTTCAAGAAATAGGTCAACAAAAGATTAAACATGGTATTAAGCGTTTCGATCCAGTTCGTGAGCGTGAAGTTTTAGATATGATTGCAAATGTAAATGAAGGTCCATTTGAAACTTCAACTTTACAACATATTTTCAAAACGATCTTCCAAGCAAGCTTAGAGTTACAAGAGGATGATCACAGAAAAGCTCTTTTAGTTTCAAGAAAGAAAAAACCTGATAACACGATTGTTAAAGTAAAAAATGAAATACTTGGTGACGGCTCTCAATCATTTATTATGGGCCCATGCGCGGTCGAAAGCTACGAACAAGTACGTGCAGTAGCACAAGCTATGAAGCAACAAGGTTTAACTATGATGCGAGGCGGTGCATTTAAACCAAGAACATCTCCATATGATTTCCAAGGACTTGGATACGAAGGACTACAAATTTTAAGAGAAGTGGCAAATGAATTTGATTTAGCAGTAATTAGTGAAATACTAAATCCGAATGATGTTGAAAGAGCTTTAGAATATGTTGATGTTATTCAAGTCGGTGCACGCAATATGCAAAACTTTGATTTACTTAGAACAGTTGGTCAAATAAATAAACCTGTATTATTAAAACGTGGACTTTCAGCAACAATTGAAGAATTTATAAATGCAGCAGAATACATTATTTCGCAAGGCAATGACCAAATTATTTTATGTGAAAGAGGTATTCGTACGTATGAGAAAGCTACACGAAATACATTAGATATCTCAGCTGTACCGATTCTAAAGAAAGAAACACATTTACCAGTTGTTGTCGATGTAACACATTCTACAGGTCGCAAAGACTTACTATTACCGGCAGCAAAAGCAGCATTAGCAATTGGAGCAGATGCAGTAATGGCAGAAGTACACCCTGATCCAGCAGTTGCTTTATCAGATTCAGCTCAACAAATGAATATACCACAATTTGAAGAATTCATGTTTGAGTTAAAAGACTTCCGTGCAAAGCTTCAATCATAAGTAAAATTATCATTAATGGTACAGGTTTAATCGGAGACTCAAATGCCTTAGCAGTGAGAATAGTTCATGACGAAAAATAATTGGAAATGATAAAAACTAATAACAACTTAAAATAAGAAAAGAATTCAAGTTTTGGATGAAATCTCGGGGCAGTAAAGCTGTCCTGAGGAGGCTCATCTAATCATTTATTCTTGTTTTGAAATATTGATAAAATGATTGCACAATCAAATGCTAAAAAATTAAGTTTTTCTACTGAATAATTCATTTTTTTGCAAAAAAATCAAAAAAGTGCCCGGATATGGCTCTCTTTTTATATTAAATTCAGAATAGGTTGTGCTATAGTAGTAACTAAATAATTTTAAACTTACATAAAGAGAAGGTGTTGACATGCGTTATTTAACAGCTGGTGAATCACATGGTCCACAATTAACTACAATTATTGAAGGCGTTCCAGCAGGCTTACCAATTTTAGCAGAAGAAATAAATGTTGAACTTCGTAGACGTCAAGGTGGATATGGAAGAGGGCGAAGAATGCAAATAGAAAAGGATACTGCTCAAATTACTAGCGGTGTTCGACATGGTTATACATTAGGCTCTCCTATCGCATTAGTTGTTGAAAATAACGACTTTAAACATTGGACTAATATTATGGGGCCTGAACCTTTGGACAATCTAGAATACGAAGGAAAAAGAAGCATTACAAAGCCACGACCAGGGCATGCCGATTTAAATGGAGCTATAAAATATGGTTTTAGAGATGTACGGAATGTTTTAGAGCGATCTTCAGCTCGTGAAACGACTGTACGTGTTGCAGCTGGAGCTGTGGCAAAAAAATTGTTGAGTGAGCTAGGAATCACAATTGCAAGCCATGTTATTGAAATTGGTGGAGTTAAAGCAAAAAGTCTAGACTTTAAAAATGTAGAAGACTTACATAATAGAGCTGAAAACTCAGAAGTAAGATGTATAGACGCTGAAGCTACAGAAAATATGAAATCATTAATTGATGATGCAAAACAAAAAGGAGATTCAGTTGGTGGGATTGTAGAAGTTGTTGTTGAAGGTATGCCAGCTGGTGTTGGTAGCTACGTTCATTATGACAGAAAGCTAGATTCAAAAATTGCAGGTGCAATCGTAAGCATTAATGCCTTTAAAGGTGTAGAATTCGGCATCGGGTTTGAAGCTGGCTCCTTACCAGGGAGTGAAGTTCATGATGAGATTGCCTATTCAGAAGAACAAGGCTACTACCGATTATCGAACCGTGCTGGCGGTTTTGAGGGCGGTATGACAACTGGTATGCCAATTGTTGTTCGAGCAGTAATGAAGCCTATCCCAACGCTTTACAAGCCGTTAAAGAGCGTTGATATTGAAACAAAGGAAGTTTATGAAGCAAGTATCGAACGTTCTGATAGCTGTGCTGTTCCTGCAGCAAGTGTCGTAGCAGAGCATATTGTTGCTTGGGAAGTTGCAAAAGCAATTATTGAACAATTTGAATCCGATCAACTTGAGCGTTTAAAACGTAATATTGAAGATTTCCGTGAGTATGCGAGGAATTTCTAATGAATTTGATAACTGTAAATACAAGCTCTAAACAATACGATGTTTGTATAGGGTTTGGAGTATTGAGTGAACTGCAGTCAAAGTTGGACAGCTTAGTGCCTAAAGTTTCCAAAATACTAATCATTACAGATGATCAAGTTGCTCCACTTTATTTAGAAAAAGTACTACTAAATTGTAGTAAAACAAATAAAGTTGAACACTTTATCATTCCACATGGCGAAAAAAGTAAGAGTTTTGCAATATACGAAAATTGTTTAACCTATTGTTTTGATGTCCAATTAGATCGTAATAGTTTAATAATTGCTTTAGGTGGGGGAGTAGTTGGTGATTTAGCAGGATTTGTTGCTGCTACTTATATGCGTGGTATTCGTTTTATCCAATTACCTACTACTTTACTAGCCCACGATAGTTCAATAGGTGGTAAAGTAGCTATAAACCTACCAAAAGCTAAAAATATAGTTGGTGCATTTTATCAACCGGAATTAGTATTGTATGAATTAAGCTTTTTAACTACTTTGCCAATAGAGGAATGGAGATCAGGTTTTGCTGAAATTAGTAAGGAAGCTATGATTTCTTCTAACGACAATTTGAATTGGTTAATGGATCATATTCTTTCACTTGAAGAGTTAGATGATGAGTTAGTTGAAAAATGTGTGACAATGGGAATAAGTGTAAAAAATGAAATTGTATCCAAGGACGAAAGAGAAACTGGCGAAAGAGCATTTTTAAACTTAGGCCATACACTTGGGCATGCAATCGAAGCTTATTTAGGTTATGCTAAGACAACTCATGGTGAGGCAATTGCATTTGGAACACTATTTTCAATCTATTTAAGTGAACAATTCTTTCAGGTTGACTTAAAATTTAATGAGATATTAAATTGGTATAATCGATTGAATTATCCTGTTTATTTAAACTTAGAATTAGAACCAATTATCAATCTAATGAAACAAGATAAGAAAAATATCGATTTGAAAATAAAATATATTATTTTAAAAAGTTTTGGAAATCCAGTGATTTGTGAATTAGAGGAAGACTTTATAAAAGAAAATTTAGATCGTTTTTTAAAACAAATAATTTCATAATACTTACCTGAAAATGGTGTTTTGATCAAATGTTAAATCAAAATATCATTTTCTTTTTCTAAATTAGGCTAACTTAATCATTGGAAATGAAAAACATAGGACAATTCGTCGAATAGAATTTCGGAGAAAAAAAAGGTTTGATTTAATAAAAAATGGAATGTAAATACATATAGAAAGGTTAGATAAGGTGACTATGATGAGAAATTCCCAGTTAGAAAAAATCCGATTAGTTGGTGATGTGACAATTCCAGGAGATAAATCAATATCTCATAGAGCAATTATGTTTGGATCATTAGCGAAAGGGACTACAAGGATTACTAACTTTCTATTAGGTGAAGATTGTTTAAGTACGATTGCGTGTTTTAGAAAATTAGGTGTACAAATCGAAGTATCAGAAGATGAAGTAGTTGTTTATGGTAAAGGAATTGAAGGACTAAAAGAGGCACATGAAGTACTTGATGTAGGAAATTCGGGAACAACAGCAAGATTAATGATGGGAATATTAAGTGGTTTACCTTTCCATTCAGTTATTATTGGTGATGAATCTATTGGTAAAAGACCAATGAAACGAGTGACAAAACCTTTAAAAATGATGGGAACTTCTATAGATGGACGTGAAGACGCTACATATACACCTATTTCTATTAGAGGAGGTTCACTGAATAGTATTTCTTATGCTTCTCCTGTTTCAAGTGCACAAGTTAAATCTTCAATTTTATTAGCTGGTTTATTCGCAAAAGGTACAACGACTGTGACTGAACCAGAAAAATCTCGTGACCATACTGAAAGAATGCTAAAGGCCTTTGGTTGTGAGTTAGTAGTAGATGGAAACAAAGTCTCGATTCATGGAAACCAAGAATTAACTGCAACAGATGTTATTGTACCAGGCGACATTTCATCAGCTGCATTTTTCTTAGTAGCAGGTTCGATTATTCCTAATAGCGAAATATTGTTAAAAAATGTAGGGGTAAACCCTACTAGAACAGGGATATTAACTGTTTTAGAAAGAATGGGCGCTAATATAACATTAGAGGATGAAAAAGTTGTCAACGGAGAACCAATTGCGAATATTCGAGTGAAATCATCCAATTTAAAATCAACTGTAATCGGTGGGGCTGAAATTCCTACATGTATCGATGAGTTACCAATCTTGGCCTTAGCAGCAGCTTTAGCAGATGGAGAGACCATTATTAAGGATGCTGAAGAGTTAAGAGTAAAGGAAACGGATCGTATCCAGACTGTTGTAACAGAACTTACAAATCTTGGTGTAAGCATTGAAGCAACAAAAGATGGTATGATTATACAAGGGAATAGTTCTTTAATAGGTGCTAATGTAAATTCACATGGAGATCATCGAATGGGAATGATGCTTTCAATTGCTGCATTACTTGCTAAAGGTGATACAATTATTGAAAATACAGAATGTATAGCTGTATCTTTTCCGAACTTTAAAGAGCAATTAAATGAATTAATTAAGTAGTCATATGAGGTGTAAGAATGAGTTTATACGAAGCTGTTCAGTTAATAGAGAACGGTCATACTGAAAAGGGATTAGATTTATTAAGAAAGAATTTAAAAACTGCTAACGATGAAGAAAAATACGAAGCAGCACTTCTTTTTCAATCATTAGGATTTGTGGAAGATGCGAAAAATATCATTGAAGATTTAGTTTACTTATATGATGACGACGATGATCTTAAAATAATGTATGCAGAAATATTGTTGGATCTTGATTTAGAAGACGACGCTTTAGAAATTTTACTTGCCATAAAGGATGATAGTGAAAGTCGAGTACAAGCACTTTTATTAATGGCTGATCTATATCAAGTTCAGGGTCTTGATGAAGTAGCTGAACAAAAATTATTTGAAGCAAAAAGAATTTTACCGAATGAACCTGTAGTAGATTTTGCATTAGGGGAGTATTATTTTAGTAAATATGATTATAAAAAAGCAATTCCATTTTACGAAAAACTTACTAATCAAGAAATTGAAGTGAGTGGAGTAAATAAAGATTTAAGACTTGCTGAATGTTTAAGTGCTGAAGGTGAATGGGAAGATGCAATTTCCTATTATGAAAAAGGAATTCAGAAAGTAAAGGACTTCCATACACTATTAGGATATGGTATTACGCTATTTCAAGCTGAACGTTATGCAGCCTCTATTCCAGTATTCGAAGAAGCAATCTTCTTTGATCCTGAATATTTGGTAGCACATTTATGGCTAAGTAAAGCACATGACCTTGAAGGCCAATTTGAAGAAGGTTATGATATATTACAAAAAGCTTTACTTGTTGATGAAACAAATGTAGAATGCCTTTTATCAGCAGCAAAATTAGCTCGTAAAATGAAGAATTTAGCTGCAAGTAAAAAACATTTACAGGAAGCATTAATTTATGATCCTTCGCTAATTGAGGCAGTTCAGTTACTAGTCGGAATTCTTTTCGAAGAGGAAGATTTCGATGACATAATTAGTATAATTGAACTAGCAATTGAGCATGGAGCTTCAGATCCTCATTTTAATTGGGACTTAGGCAAAGCATATTATGGAAATGAAAATTATGAATTGGCATTAAATCAATATCGTCTAGCATATAATGACTTTAACCAGGAAATTTCCTTCTTAAAGGAATACGGAGACCTATTGTTTGAAGAAGGCTTAGTACAAGAAGCAAAAGAGGTTTACAGTAAACTTGTAGACGATGAGTATCTACAGGAAGAGGTAAGAGAGCGTCTTGAAAGAATAAATGAAATTCTGTAGTTTTCTTTATTCAGAAAAGGGGACAAATTTTAAGGACAGAGGAGGGATTTAATAATGGCAACCCCTGTATCTGTGAATGAGAAGAAAGATTTTGTTAAGTGGTTTCTAAGTAATTTTCAGTTAAAGCAAAGAGAATGTGTTTGGATTTTAAATTACCTAATGAGCCATGATTATTTAATGAAAAAGGTTCATTTCGTAGAACAGTCTAAATATTGTCCACGCGGGTTAGTGATGTCGACAAACTGTGTTAAAGAAGTCCCATTTCATTTTTATAAACAAAATGTTATGACGACTGATGCAGAGAAATCTTTTCACGATATTCGACTAAATAGGGATGAGGATATTTATATCCAGCTCAATTTTAAATCTTCTTTTCAATATCCGATGTTTGTTTCAGTTTTAGAAGAGAACCCACACATACCAAAAAACTTAAATAGTAACGAAAAAGACCGCGTAATTGCTGAAAAGCTATTATCAGATTCTATTATTAATTTCCAAAAAGACAGATTGATGAAAATGATTGACGAGGCTCTAGATAAACAAGACAAAAAGCTTTTCCAAGAATTAACTAAGCAACTGAATTCATTAACTTAATGTAAAACTGAAAAAAGTCCTCATTTTGGGGGCTTTTTTACTGTTGAAAAGGTATTTGCTAATTGAACACAATTAAATTTTATTGTTAAATAAGATATGTGGGGTTAATTTCCATTTTAGTACCCTCTCTTTTAAGTATGGTCATTTTCATGAACTTATTTATCAAATGCATTCCTTGTAGGTTTTTAGACTTCCGTTGAATCCAACAGGTGTCGAGCGTTTCAATCAAGTTTTAAAAGTTAAAAATTTACGGTATATAAACTTAAGATTAGCAAATTACTCGTAAAAAAATACTTATATAAAAAAAATAGTAAAAAAGTCACTTAAAATAGAAAGATTCTTATTGATTAATCTCATAGAAATTAATGGATTGGAGTACAACTAATTTCACAATTATTTATTATTAACCAGTAAACTGTTTATGGGATTTTTTAATTGAATACAGATCACTTTCAGCTGACTGAAAAATCCTTTATTAGTGGGCTTTTTTTCTTTCTTAAAATAGTAATGTATGGTTAAATGGAAAATAGAAATTTGTTCACAAAAATTTCACAATTATAAATAAATTATTTTAATAGAAAGAGGTAATTTTGATGAAATGGACAACTAATGAATTAAATCAAGTTATTGAGTATTTGGAATACATCGATACAATCATTATTCCACTGTGTCCTGTTTCTTTGAAAAAAGAAAATATTGGTTTAGCTGAGCAAAGAGAGGACCTAATAATACTTACTTCGGAACTTGAACGTACATATAAAGGCAGAGTTGTAATCGCACCGGAATTTACTTATTTACCTGAAGAATCAAATAAAATAAGCCGATTAAAAGCTTGGAATGAAGAGTTTAAAGCTAGTGGGATTAAGCATGTTTTTTATTTAACATGTGATTTTGATTGGAGACAGTTAGAAGCTGAAATGGATGAATCATTAATTTGGTTACCTAATTTAAACATCAATAGCTTAGATGAATCATCACAACGCGTAATAGTAGATAAACAATTATCTCACATAAATGCATTATTTTCTAAAATATGGGGATAAAAATAAAAACAACATTATTACTATGATTATTATTAGGATATTATTGACCTTCTAAATTTGTTATTATATTATGAAAGTGTCCTAGTTTTATTATTATAGCTGTTGTCCGTACAGGAGTACTTGTGATAGAGGGGGGAATTTTCATGAGTGAAAAGGTTTCAAGACGCCAGTTTTTAAACTACACTTTAACAGGTGTAGGCGGCTTTATGGCGGCAGGAATGCTAATGCCATTGGCTCGTTTTGCCATTGACCCAGTTTTACAAAAAGAAGAAGCTGGAGCAATGGTGCAAGTTGGACTAGTTAAAGATCTAACGACTGACCCAAAACGCTTTGACTTTAAAGTTAAGCAGGTAGATGGTTGGGTTAAATCTGATGCGTCACACATTGCATGGGTGTACAAGAATTCAAATGGAGACATCGTTGCGTTATCACCTACTTGTAAGCATTTAGGCTGTACAGTTGGTTGGAACGACAATAAAGATTTTCCAAATCAATTCTTCTGTCCATGTCATGGCGGTCGTTACCATAAGGATGGTAAAAACATTAAAGGTACACCACCGCTTGGTCCACTAGACAACTATGCGGTAAAAGTGAAAGGTGATTCTTTCTATCTTGGTAAACTACAACCAAATACAGGAGGTAAATAATCGTGCTTAACAAAATTTACGACTGGGTAGATGAGCGATTAGAAATTACGCCTCTTTGGAGAGATATCGCTGATCATGAAGTACCAGAACACGTTAATCCAGCACACCATTTTTCAGCATTCGTATATTGCTTCGGTGGATTAACATTTTTCGTTACAGTAATTCAAATTTTATCTGGAATGTTCTTAACAATGTACTATGTTCCAGATATCAAAAATGCATGGGAATCAGTTTATTACTTACAAAACAACGTTGCATACGGACAAATCGTTCGTGGTATGCATCACTGGGGTGCAAGTTTAGTAATTGTTATGATGTTTTTACATACTTTACGTGTATTCTTCCAAGGCGCATATAAAAAGCCTCGTGAACTTAACTGGGTTGTAGGAGTTTTAATTTTCTTCGTAATGCTTGGATTAGGCTTTACAGGATATTTATTACCTTGGGATATGAAAGCGTTATTTGCGACTAAAGTAGGTCTGCAAATTGCTGAACAAACACCATTTATTGGTAAGCAAGTGAAAACGTTAATTGCAGGTAATCCGGAAATCATCGGTGCACAAACATTAACTCGTTTCTTCGCAATCCATGTATTCTTCTTACCTGGTGCTTTACTTGCTCTTATGGGTGCCCATTTCTTAATTATTCGTAAGCAAGGTATTTCAGGTCCACTATAAGATTTAGTGCATGGGGCTTTAGTAAAAAATGACTAAAGTGTGTCGAAATAAAGGAGGGAGAACATGCATCGCGGTAAAGGAATGAAATTTGTAGGTGACTCACGTGTACCTGCAATGGCAGGTCGTAAACCTAATGTACCAAAGGATTATTCAGAATATCCTGGTAAAACTGAAGCATTCTGGCCAAACTTCTTATTAAAAGAATGGATGGTAGGAGCAGTTTTCTTAATTGGATACTTAACATTAACAATTGCACACCCATCTCCACTTGAGAGGGTTGCAGACCCAACTGATACTGGCTATACGCCATTACCAGACTGGTATTTCTTATTCTTATATCAATTCTTAAAATATAGCTATGCTTCAGGTGACTATAACGTAATTGGTGCTTTCGTAATTCCTGGATTAGCATTTGGTGGCTTATTATTAGCGCCATTCTTAGATCGTAGTCCACATAGAAAACCAATTAAACGTCCATTAGCTACTGGATTTATGTTATTAGCTTTATCTGGTGTAATTTATTTAACATGGGAAGCTGCGGCTCACCATGACTGGAAAAAACAAAAAGAACAAGGTAAAATCCGTACTTTTGTTGAATTAAATAAAGAAGATCCAGCATATAAACTATTGCAAAAAAATACTTGTGTATCTTGTCATGGCGATAATCTTGAAGGTGGCGCAGCAGCTCCAAGTCTTCAAAATAATGGTTTAAAACCTGAAGAAATCGCTCATATCGCAAGAAACGGTCGAAAAGCGATGCCATCTGGCGTATTTAAAGGTACTGACGCAGAACTTAAAGTGCTAGCTGAATTCGTTTCAAAAGCAGGTAAAACAGAGTAATTAAAAGAGAGTCGAATTTTCGACTCTTTTTTTCATGTTGTATTGTATACTGAAATAATAACATGTAAAAAATGTGATGATACATATAAATTGTGAACTTTGTGTTATAAATTTATAAAATCTCCTCAGTGAAAGTGAGATGAAGTGAAATAGTGAACATACTCTACAGTATGCTACGGCTTAAACCTAACTTAATTGCTTTATTTATAATAAATGTACTTGGAACAATCTACGGATACTATTGGTATAAATCCCAACTTGATTTTACTCCTGGTTGGTTAAAAATATTTGTACCTGATAGTCCAACTGCATCATTATTTTTTTGTATTGTATTGCTACTGTTCATCCTAAATAAACGGAATGGATTAATAGAGGCACTAGCATATGTAAGCTTGATGAAATATGGAATATGGGCAGTTTTAATGAATGGAATGGTTCTTTATTTATCAGGTGGACTTGATGCGGTTGCATACTTATTAATTTTTTCGCATGGGGCTATGGCAATCCAGGCTGTTTTGTATGCACCGACATTTAAAGTTAAAAAATGGCACTTGACTGTTGCAAGTATTTGGATCTTACAAGATCTAATTTTAGACTATGTTTTTGGAACAATGCCAGAATACTATATGCTTTCTGATTACAGAATTTGGATTGCTTTAATTACATTTTGGTTAACAATATTTGTTATTTTAATCGCTTATTACCAGTTAATTTTAAAAAATAGAGCTCGTACTTGAACAAGTTCTAATCTTGTCCTTTCTCTCATAATTATTAGTAGTTATGAGGGAGGGGTTTGATGAAAAAATTAATTGCGGGGATAAGCGTTTTTTTTATTTTCTTTTCATTTAATACCGTTAAAGGGTACGCTAAAATAGATCAAGAAACTTCACTAATTGAACAATCGCTCTCTTTAGTACAAGACGGCGATTATGTTCATGGCGCAAATTTATTAGAACAATTAGAATCTAAGTATATGGCGTTAGCAAAAAAGAATAAGGATTTCACACCAAAGGAGTTAGAAACCATTTCAGTTACTTTTCAAAATGCGCTTGTATCTTTAACAAATGATGCAATTGATCCACAAGAAAAAGTTGCCGATGTACTTGGATTGAGATTATTGATTGATGCTGGAGAAACGACTATGCAGCCGATGTGGAAGGAAATGAAAAAGTCTGTTATGACCCCACTAGAGAATATGGAGTCAGCATATAAACGAGGTAATTCTGAAGCATATGAAACGCAATTAAATCAATTCTTACATCAATTTGAGATTATTTATCCAAGTCTTATCATGGACCTTCCATATGATGAAGTAAAAAAAATAAATTCACTTGTTTCGTTTTTAGATGATTATCGTATTAACCAAGAATCTATACCTGCTTTTCAACAAAAGTTGGATGAGACAAAAAGTGAAATATTATTCATTTTTGATCAAGGTAATTCTATTATTCCGCCTGTTTCTATTTGGACAATATTTACAACAGGGATCATTATTGTCGGTACATTAAGTTATGTTGGTTGGAGAAAATATATAGGTGATCGAAATAAGAACAAAAAAAGAAGAGAACATAATGATTGACAAATTTCTCTAAAAGTTATTACAATATCGTAAAATCACACTCCTTGGAGGAATTACAATGAGTTATCTAATTTACTTTTTAATTTTGTTGCTTGTACCTTTATATGCTCAAATGAAGGTTAAATCAACTTTTAAAAAGTATTCTCAAGTTGGTTCTACATCACATTTAACGGGTGCAGAAGTAGCGAGAAAAATTTTAAATGAAAATGGATTATACAATGTAGCAGTAGAGGAAACTCGAGGATATTTATCCGACCATTATGATCCACGTGCAAAAGTTGTAAGATTATCAACTGAAAATTATCATGGATATTCAGTAGCGGGTACTGCAGTTGCTGCCCATGAAGTAGGACATGCAATTCAAGATGCGAATGACTATAGCTTTTTAAGATTCCGTCATTCATTAGTACCTGTTGCCAATTTCAGTTCCAATTTTTCTTATATATTTATTTTAATTGGCATGTTTTCTCGCCTATCAGGTGCATTATTAATAGGGATTGTTTTATTAGCACTAGGTGTATTGTTCCAAGTTGTTACACTTCCTGTTGAATTTAATGCCTCAAGTAGAGCTTTAAAACAGATTACAACTTTAGGTATTATCAATTCGAATGAGCATGTTTATGCAAAACGTGTTTTAAATGCAGCTGCATTGACCTATGTTGCAGCGGCAGCGGTAGCCGTAGCAGAATTATTAAGATTAATTTTAATTTATACTGGTATGACACGTAGTGATGATTAATATCAATATAAAACAAAAAGAGGTTCTGGCAATCAATGCCAAGAACCTCTTTTTGTTTCAGTTAAAATTAAGGGTGAAGAGGGACTTTATTTTCATCTAATGTAAAGCCTTCACCTAGTACATCATGCACCTCTGTAACGGCAACAAAAGCGTGTGGATCGATATCCTGAATAATGTTTTTTAAATGAACTAATTCGTTTTTAGGAACGACACAAAATAATACGTCTTTGCTTTCTCCAGTAAATGTTCCTGTTGCTTTTAAATAAGTTGCGCCTCGTTCCATTTCTTTCATAATTCGAGCGGCAATTAAATCATTTTTCTCAGAAATAATATTTGCTCCACGAGCAGCGTATGCACCTTCTTGCATAAAATCAATAATTCTTGCTCCGACGAAAACTGCAACTAGCGTATACATTGCTTCATATGCTTTTAAGTAAGTTAAAAGTGAAAGTGTAATGACAACAAAGTCAAAAATAAACATCGTTTTACCCATATTAATACCTTTGTATTTATATGCTAAACGAGCAATGATATCGACACCACCAGTAGTTCCACCAAATCTAAAAATAATTCCTAAACCTACACCAATAAATACACCCGCAAATAATGAAGCTAACATTAAATCGCCATGAACATCTATATTGAAAGTAAATTTCTCAAATAATTTTAAGAAAAATGAGACTGCAACAGTACCAATGATTGTATAAAGCATTGTCACTGTACCAAGTAATCTCCAACCAATAAAAAATAAAGGGACGTTTAAGACTAAGTTTGAGATCCAAACGGGAATATTTAGTTCAGCTAAAAGAATTAAGTTAATTCCCGTAAAGCCACCTTCAGCTAGATTGTTTGGAATATTTATATTCATAATTCCAAAAGAAAAAATTGCAGAACCTAAAATAATAAATAAGATATTGCGTAACTTCAATTTAAAAATCATATACTTCCTCCATACTTTAAAAATTACCCTAAACTCTTATTTTTATCTTATCTTGTATTTTTTTCAAGTAAAATAATATATAATTTGTCAAAAAGTAGTCAATTCGATAAGATTTAATTGAGGAGTTGATATTAGTATGCACGAAAAAACGATGAATGAAATGCAAAAAGAAGTCGATACATATATAGGTCAATTTAAAGAAGGGTATTTTAGTCCTTTAGCAATGATGGCTAGGTTAACTGAAGAAATGGGTGAGTTAGCTAGAGAAATTAATCATACCTATGGTGAAAAGCCTAAGAAAAGCACTGAAGAAGAAAAGCTAATTGAAGAAGAATTAGGTGATGTATTATTTGTTATGATTTGTTTAGCAAATAGCCTAAATATAGACCTACAAGAAGCTCATGATATGGTAATGAAGAAGTTTAATACTCGAGATAAAGATCGTTGGACAAGGAAGGAAGTTTAAAATGGTAAAAGTAATTAGAGTCGTATTAGCAGGACCAAGAGGTAAAATGGGAATTGAAGCTTTACAATTAATTGATCGAACTGAGCATTTTCACCTGGTAGCTGCCGTAGATTATAAATTAGGTGGAGAACAAATCCAAAAGGTTAGTCCCGGCTTCAAAGGTGAAGCAAAAATATATGAAACATTAGAGCAATGTATTGAAAATGAAAGTTTTGATGTACTAGTTGATTTAACAACACCTGAAGTTGGAAAAAAACATGCATTTTTAGCATTAAAAAATGGTATTCGACCTGTAATTGGTACAACTGGTTTTACAAAAGAGGAGCTTGATGATTTAAAAGAGTTAGCTTCAAATAATGAGCTAGGTTGTATTATTGCGCCAAATTTTGCAATTGGTGCTATATTAATGATGAAGTTCTCTGCAATGGCAGCGAAATATTTTAAAGATATCGAAATCATTGAGCTACATCATGACCAAAAATTAGATGCGCCTTCAGGTACAGCTCTTAAAACAGTTCAAATGATTGAGGAAGTTCGTGAAGCTAAAGTACAAGGACATCCAAATGAAGTTGAAACAGAAGCTGGAGCTAGAGGTGCTGAACTAAATGGAATGAGAGTTCATAGCGTGAGATTACCTGGTTTAGTTGCACATCAACAAGTTTTATTCGGTGGAGATGGTCAACTATTAACAATTCGACATGATTCAATGAATCGAGCTTCTTTTATGTCTGGAGTTAAAGTAGCCGTTGAGGAAGTAATGAAGCTTACTGAGCTAGTCTACGGTTTAGAAAATATAATGGACTAAAGGTGGTGTTAGGTAGTGAAAATAGCTCTGATTGCTCACGATAAGAGAAAAGACGCATTAGTAACTTTCGTTCAAGAAAATGAATCTTTTTTTCAGCAGCATGAACTATTTTCAACAGGTACTACAGGACTTCGTGTAATGGAAAATACAACTTTAAAAGTTTTTCGTTTTCAATCTGGTCCACTCGGAGGAGATCAAGAAATTGGTGCATTAATTGCTAAAGGGAAAATGGACGCGATTTTCTTTTTTAGGGATCCATTAACTGCTCAACCACATGAACCAGATGTAAATGCTTTATTAAGGCTATGCGATGTTTTTCATGTCCCGGTGGCAACGAACATTCAAACCGCTAAGGCAGTTGTGAAATTTTTTAGTTAGTTTGAAAGAGAGTGAGATAAGTGGAATATTTTGATGTACTAGCATTTGGAGCGCATCCAGATGATGTTGAGATTGGAATGGCAGGCACGATTGCTAAGTTTACTAAGTTAGGCTATAAGGTTGCTATTTGTGATTTAACAGAAGCGGAGCTCTCATCAAATGGGGATACTTTTATTAGAAGAAAAGAAGCTGAAGAAGCAGATAAGATTTTAGGGGTTTCAAAGCGTTTTAATTTATCATTACCAGATAGGGGGCTATACTTATCTGAGGAAGCGATTAAACAAGTAGCTGCTTTAATTCGAATGACGAAGCCTAGTATTATTTTCTCGCCATATGAAGTGGATCGTCATCCTGATCATGGTAATTGTACAAAAATAGTAGAAGAAGCTGTATTTTCATCAGGGATTAGAAAATTTAGCGTAAATACAAATCATGATGCTCACAAGGTAAAACACGTTTTTCAATATATGATTAATGGGTTTCATCGACCTAATTTTATAGTTGATGTTTCAGAAACAATTGAAGTCAAAAGGGCAGCTTTAGAAGCATATGAAAGTCAATTTACTCCCGGTCCAGATGGTGTAGTTACGCCTTTAACAAACGATTATGTAAATAGCGTAATTGCAAGAGAGAAAATTTTCGGGAAAGAAGCTGGAGTGCCATATGGGGAAGGTTTTATGACAAAGAAACCACTCCTATTAAATGCAGATTGGTTAGTTTAAGAAGAAATGAAGAAGTTTAGGAGAGATAAAATGAAATTAAAAATTGGGATTACATGTTATCCTTCAGTAGGCGGTTCTGGTGTGATTGCGACTGAGCTAGGAAAGTTATTAGCAGAACTAGGACATGAAATTCATTTTATTTCATCAAGTATGCCGTTTCGTTTAAATAAAGTATATCCTAATATTTATTATCATGCAGTTGAAGTAAATCAATATTCAGTTTTCCAATATCCACCATATGATTTAGCATTGGCGAGTAAGATGGCTGAAATTGCAAACCGTGAAAAATTAGATATTTTACATGTACATTATGCGATTCCGCATGCGATATGTGCTGTTCTAGCAAAACAAATGATTCATCATGATATTAAAATTGTAACGACATTACATGGTACAGATATAACTGTTCTTGGTTTTGACTCATCTTTAACAGAGTTAATTAAGTTCGGGATTGAAAAATCAGATGTTGTAACTGCGGTCTCAAATGATTTAATACGTCAAACTGAGGAATTAGTTAACCCTGATAAAGAAATACAAACTGTGTATAATTTTATTGATGAAAGAGTGTATTACAAAAGAAATTGCCGGACATTAAAAGCAGAGTACGGGATTAGGGAGCATGAAAAAGTCATTATACATATTTCTAATTTCCGCCAAGTTAAACGAACAAAAGATGTAGTAGATGTATTTAACTTAGTAAGAAAAGAAATTCCATCCAAGTTACTATTAGTTGGTGATGGTCCGGAAATCTCAAGTTTATGTAAATTAGTAAGAGAGCTTGGTATTGAGGATGATGTTTTATTTTTAGGAAAGCAAGAGAATGTTGAAGAGTTACTTTCAATGAGCGATATAAAATTACTTCTTTCGTCAAAAGAAAGCTTTGGTTTAGTATTACTTGAGGCGATGGCTTGTGGAGTTCCATGTATCGGTACTAGAGTTGGTGGAATTCCAGAAGTAATCGAACATGGGGAAAACGGATTTATTTGTGAACTAGGAGATATTGAACAAATCGCTTATTATACACTCAACTTATTACAAGATGAAGAATTATATAAACGCATATCAAGTCGCGCGAACGAAATTGTTAAAGAAAGATTCCAATCAAATAAAATCGTTTCACAATATTTATCCATTTATAATGAGTTATTAGGAATGAAATAATATGGAAATTTTTGATAAAGCAAAGCCGATATTAGATAAATTATTAAAAAATGGTTTCGAGGCCTATTTTGTCGGCGGTTGTGTAAGAGATAAATTATTAAATAGAACAATTGGAGATATTGATATTGCAACTTCAGCTTTACCTGAAGAGGTTATGTCAATATTTCCAAAAACCGTTCCTACCGGATTACAGCATGGAACGGTTTTAGTTATACAAAATAGTCAGTCATATGAGATTACAACATTCCGAACTGAATCAACATATCAAGATTTCCGTAGACCATCGGAGGTTACATTCGTAAAATCAATCGAAGAAGATTTAAAACGAAGAGATTTTACAATGAATGCCATTGCTATGACGACCAACAATGAATTAATAGATCCTTTTAATGGTACAATTGATCTTTATGATGGGTTAATTAGATGTGTCGGTGAAGCTAAGGAAAGATTTCAAGAAGATGCTCTTAGAATGCTAAGAGGTATACGGTTTGTAAGCCAATTAGATTTTCGTTTACATGATGAGACGTTTAACGCAATTAAATCAAATAAACATTTAATTGAAAATATAGCAATCGAACGCATTTCGGTTGAAATAGAAAAAATGTTATTAGGAAAGTCACCTAAAAAAGGCATCGGACTATTAATACAAACAAATCTTATAAATCATCTTCCAAGCTTAAAAGAATATACAAATCAGTTTCATGATCTATTAGAACTTCCTATTCAATCATTAAAAACAATTGAAGAGATTTGGGCGTTAATATTATATAAATGTAATTTTGACAACCCAGAACAGATTTTAAGAAATTGGAAGATGTCGAATAATCGCATGAAACAAATATTAAAGGTTTATAATTTGTTAAATGAAACGAAAATTAAATGGAACAATACAAAGTTATATCAAGTTGGATTACCGGATGCAATAAAATATGAGCGTTTACAATGTGTCATTGATAATATCGATATAAATGAATTTAATGAGGATTTATTAAAGACTTTATATAATCAATTACCGATTTATTCAAAGTCAGATCTATGTATTACAGGTAATGATTTATTAGAATGGTCACAACTAAAAGGTGGTCCATGGTTGAAAGAAGTATTAAGTGAAATAGAATTTCAATTAGTAGAGAACCAACTTGAGAATAACCAACTTGCTATTAAGGAGTGGTTCATAAATTGGCTTCAAAAGTAAAAGAAAAAATTATACAATTGTTTACGGAAAATAGTAATGAATATTTATCAGGTCAATTTTTGAGTAATCAATTAGGAATTTCACGTACTGCAATTTGGAAATACATGAAAGAATTGCAAGATGAGGGAATTGAAGTTGAAGCAGTTAGGAAGGTTGGATATAAAATAACAGGCAAATCTGATCGTTTAACTCAAACGGATATTCAACTTGGTTTAGAAACGAAAAAATTTGGCAGAAATGTCGTATACCAAGAAGAAACTAATTCAACCCAAACAATTGCTAATGAATTAGTGCTAAATGATGCTCCTGAAGGTACAATCGTTTTGGCAGAGCGTCAATTATTAGGTCGAGGCAGATTACAAAGAAACTGGTTAACTTCAGATGGAAAAGCAATAGCAATGAGTGTTATCCTTAGACCAGCTATTTCGCCAAGAGTAGCACCTCAGCTAACATTATTAACAGCTGTAGTCATTGCTTCAGCCATTGAAAAAGTGACCGGGTTACATCCCAATATAAAATGGCCAAATGATATTTTAATCAATAATAAAAAAGTTTGTGGAATCTTAACTGAAATGCAAGGTGACGCTGATTGCATTAAAAGCGTTGTCATAGGTATTGGCATCAATGTAAATCAAGTAGAAGAAGATTACCCATTAGAACTGTCAGATATCGCTACATCATTACGTATTGAAAAAGGACAAACCTTTATGAGAGCTAATTTAATTCAAGCTATTTTAGTTGAATTTGAAAAGTTCTATGAAATTTTTTTAGAAAAAGGATTTAAACCGATAAAAATTTTATGGGAAAGCTATGCAATTTCGTTAGGGAAACAAATAAAAGCCACGACTTTAACCGAAGAAATTGTCGGTAATGCCATTGGGATTACTGATGAAGGGCAATTATTGATTGAAGATCACTTAGGTAATGTTCATACAATCTATTCAGCGGACATTTCGATAAATAAATAAGGTAAAACGAAATAAAACAACTCTCTTTTTATATTTGAAAGGGAGTTATTTCATTTGCAGTATTATTGTCACGTATATTTGTAAATAATGCCAAGTTTTTTCTTTACTTAATTGCTATTCTTACTATAAACTGTAGTGGAAGGGTCGCGACTTTCGCTGATGCTTCAAGGGTGGTATCTGAATAGGGTCAATCAAACTTTAGTATCCTAAGAAGAACTACACCAGGTTTTAAAAAATCAATTCTAAAAATGTGTCTGCCTTGATCCTATAGGGACTGGGACAGAGGAATGAGACGGTTTACAATTTTCCTTTGTTCTCTTTTGAGCAAAGTTTTTTTATTGTAGCCCCCATTTCCTCTCATTTAAAAGGAGGAAAAAAGATGAAAACAACAAAAGATTTTTTAAACATGAAACAAAACAATGACCCAATCGTCATGATTACTGCTTATGATTATCCTTCAGCACTATTAGCAGAAGCTAGTGAAGTTGATATGATTTTAGTCGGTGACTCTCTTGGGAATGTTGTCCTAGGATATGATTCTACAATTAAGGTTACTGTAGATGACATGATTCATCACTCAAAAGCTGTTAAACGCGGGGCAAAAAATACGTTTATTGTGACAGATATGCCATTCATGTCTTACCACTTTTCAAAAGAAGAGGCTTTACGTAGTGCATGTCGCATTATGCAAGAAGGTGATGCGCACGCTGTTAAGGTTGAAGGTGCGGATGAAAATGTTTTAGATGTAATTAAGGCATTAACAATCGCGGGAGTACCAGTTGTAGCTCATCTAGGATTGACTCCTCAATCAGTAGGTGTATTAGGTGGGTATAAAGTTCAAGCACGTGACTCTGAAAGTGCGATGAAATTGTTTAACGATGCAAAAAAATGTGAAGAAGCAGGAGCTTTTGCAATCGTACTTGAATGTGTACCAAAGCAAATTGCAAAGGATATTACTAAGGATCTTTCTATTCCAACAATAGGAATAGGTGCTGGTGTTGATACAGATGGTCAAGTACTTGTTTACCATGATTTAATAACATACGGTGTTGGTCGAGTAGCTAAGTTTGTTAAACAGTATGCAAATGTATCTACAACAATTGAAAATGCAATTGCTTCATATGTTCAAGAAGTTAAAACTAGACAATTTCCAGATACTAAACATTCGTTTACGATGAAAGAAGAACAGTTAAAGGCATTATACGGGGGAAGTTCGCAATGAAAGTGTTTCACACAATAAATGATTTAAGAAATGAATTAAAAATTCATAGAAAAAATGAAAAATCGATTGGATTTGTTCCAACGATGGGGTTTTTACATGAAGGTCATGCATCATTATTAGAAGAAGCTAGAAAAAATAATGAGATCGTCGTTTTAAGTATTTTTGTTAATCCGACTCAATTTGGCCCTAATGAAGATTTTGATCGATATCCAAGGGACTATGAAAGAGATGAAAAAGTTGCACTAAATGCTGGTGTAGATTACCTCTTTTATCCAACAGTTGAAGAAATGTATCCAAATGAATTAAAATCAACAATGAAAGTAACAAAACGAGTAGATGTCCTTTGTGGTGAAAAAAGACCTGGACATTTTGATGGTGTTGCATTAGTTGTATCAAAGTTATTTAATATTGTTCAACCAGACCAGGCTTATTTTGGATTAAAGGATGCTCAGCAAGTAGCTGTAATTGAAGGTTTAGTTGAAGACTTCAACATTCCTGTTAAAATTAATCCAGTTCCAACTATTAGAGAAGAAGATGGATTAGCTAAAAGTTCTAGAAATGTCTATTTAACAGACAAAGAAAGACAAGAAGCACCAGTTCTTTATAAAAGTTTACAAAAAGCAGTTGAAGATATAAATAATGGGAATTTAAATCCAGATCAACTGCAACAAAACATTATTTCTACAATACAAAGCGAAACATCTGGAACAGTAGACTACGTAAGTATTTATTCTTATCCAGAATTAGAGCCTTTAAATAAAATAAATGGAAAAGTAATTATTGCGTTAGCAGTAAAATTTTCTAATGCTCGCTTAATCGATAATATTTTAATTACTATTTAAGGATTGAACAACTAGGGGGAAATGACATGATTCGCACAATGATGAGAGCAAAACTTCATAGAGCTACAGTTACAGAAGCTAATTTAAATTATGTTGGAAGTATTACAATTGATCAAGATTTAATGGATGCTGTTGATGTACTTGAAAACGAAAAAGTTCAAATTGTAAATAATAATAATGGTGCACGACTTGAGACATATGTTATTCCAGGAAAACGTGGAAGTGGTGTAATTTGTCTTAATGGTGCAGCGGCTAGATTGGTGCAAGAAGGCGACAAAGTAATTATTATTGCATATGGTCAGGTAGAGGAAGAGAAACTGGATCTACATGAACCAAAGATTGCTATTTTAAATGATGCAAATGAAATTGTCGAAATGATTGGCAAAGAAATTGCAGGTACAGTTAAGTAATAATCAACTTTTGAATTTGAAGCATGAAGTTACTTTATGAGGATCAAAAGTATTTAACAAACAAGAGAAACAGCAAAGAAAACGAGCGTTTGAGGGCAATTTGAAATCCCCTTCTTTAGGGGATTTTTTTGTTGGTTGTATTGTTTAATCTGTTTATGCAAAATAATATCTATATAGAGAATTTGGAGGTGGCAAAATATGAATAAATTTGTGGTCGTTGACTTAGAAACAACCGGAAATAATAATAGAGGTCAAGATCGAATTATTCAAATTGCAGCCTTTTTATTGGAAAATGGAGAAGTTATTGAACAGTTTTCAAGTTTTATTAATCCTAACATGAATATTCCAACCTTTATTTCCGAACTAACAGGAATTTCAGATGAAATGGTTCAATATGCTCCTCAATTTGAACAAATAGTTGAAGAATTATACCCGATGTTTAATGACGCCTATTTTGTTGCACACAATGTGCATTTTGACTTAACATTTTTGCAAAAAGAATTTGAGCGGATTGGTTTACCAAAAATTTCACCGTTAGCTATTGATACAGTGGAGTTAACTAGAATTTTATATCCAACTTTAACTAGTTATAAATTATCTGATTTAGCAAAAGTATTCAATATACAACATGAAAACCCTCATCAAGCTGATAGTGATGCTGAAGTAACTGCCGAACTATTAACAATTTTATTAAAAAAACTTGAGAGCTTGCCATATGCATCATTAAAAATATTAGAAAAACTTAGCAATAGTTTTAAAAGTGACATTACATACTATATTTCGGATCTACTTCAAAAGCAATCTGAATCATTTTCAAATGAATCTGTTGATTATGAGGAATTTAGACGAATAGCTCTTAAAAAAAGAAGCTTTAGTTTACCTCAAGAGGAAGAAGATTTCGTAGAATTCGACGAGCATCTTAAACGTGAACTTGTAGATCAGATGGCTGTAGAAATTCCAAATTTTATAAAAAGAGATGAACAGTTTGCATATATGCACGATGTGTTCGATGCATTTAGCCAGAATAATATTCTCTTAGCTGAGGCTGGAACAGGTGTTGGCAAGACATTTGGTTATTTAATTCCATCAGCATTTTTCTCAAAACAATTTGGCAAACAAGTGGTCATTAGTACAAGTACCATTTCGTTACAAAAACAATTACTTAAAAAACATATAAAAACGATTGAAAAAATAGTTCCATTTCAGTTGAAAATAGCTTCTATACAAAGTAAAAGAAATTATCTATGTCTGCAAAAATTTGAATATATTGTTGGCGAACAATTTGATGATAATTACGATAGTATTTTATCGAAGGCTATGATAACTGTTTGGTTAACTGAAACTGAAAATGGAGAATTAGATGAATTATCACTTCCTTCAGGTGGCTTACATTTATGGGATCGTGTTTGTTGTAACGAAGAAAGTGAAAATAAAAGAACAAATCCTTGGTTTCATAAATGTTTTTATCAAAAGGCTAAAAATAAATTAATGTTAGCCGATATAATTATTACAAACCATGCATATTTAATGTCTACTTTAAAAAATAAAGATCACTTAATTAATTCTGTCAAAACGATTGTAATCGATGAGGCACATGCTCTTGAGGAGACAGCATCAAAAACTTTTGGAATCACTTTTTCTTGCTTAAAATATTATCAATATTTAAGTAGATTAAGTACTACTGATAGTAATGAACTAGTTCACCGATTATATAAATTTGATGAGGGAATACCAAATCGTGAAAAATGGTGGAAAAAAGTTGATCATTTAATAAAAGAAATAAAGTATGAATCAGAAGAGTTATTTAGGTTATTACGTGATTTTATTTTAAGTAAACAAAATGAACTTGATAAAGAAAACATTAGACAGTCAATTACACTAAATGATAAAAATACTTCTAGCCAAAATTGGAAGGCTATTCAAGAATGTGCAAATCGATTAATTCATGTGAATAATACTTTATTCTCGGGTTGCGAGCAATATTTGAATTTAATTGAAGATAAAAAGGGATCAGCGTTTCATCGTTCAATCGTTTCGGAGTTTAAAATGATTATTGAACAATTAAAAAGCATGAAAAATGGTCTTTATGAAATATTATTCGATAAAAATGATCATTATATTTGCTGGATGGAAACAGAAGCAAAAGGCTCATTTCATACAACGATGCTTTATTGTGAGAAAGTTGAAAATGCAGATTTAATACAAAATTATTTAATTAGTGAAAGGAATTCTATTGTACTAACATCCGCTACGATGTCGATTGATTCATCATTCTCATTTATAAAGTCATCATTAGGAATTAGTGAAAATATCAATGTTATTGAAAAAATATACCCCGTCCCAAAAGATTTTGCCCAAGGGATGAGAGTCTATATTCCTTCAGATTTAATGGGAATAAAAGAGATCACGCAAGAAGAGTATGCATTACAAACTTCAAATACGATTCGCAAAATTGTTACTAAAATAAAAGGTAGAACATTAGTTTTATTTACAGCTTTTGATTTATTAAAACAGACTTATGATCAATTAATACAAGATTTAGACTCACTGAATTCATCTGTATTAGCTCAAGGTGTTTCTCCTGGAGGAAAACAAAAGTTAATAAAACAGTTTTTACAATCTAAACAAACAATTTTATTAGGTACGAACACTTTTTGGGAAGGAATTGACCTACCTAATGAAGAATTAGATTGTTTAATCATTGTACGCTTACCGTTTACAAACCCTGAAAAGCCTATGTTTATTGCTAAATCAAATTTATTAAAAAAAGCTGGAGAAAATTCTTTCTCAAGTTTGGCTTTACCATTAGCTGTATTTAAGTTTAGACAAGGTTATGGTCGTCTAATTCGAAATGAAAAAGATCAAGGTTCATTATTTGTTTTAGATAATCGCATAATAAATACTAGTTATGGATCAGAATTTTTAAAGTTAATCCCGAAAAACAAAATAAATATTAATACAATTGATGAATTATTAAAAGATTTTTAGTAGTTTTTCAAAATTTAGCATGAGAATTGTAGGGGATTTAAGGTTAGACGTATGGTATAATGACATAAATTGTAATGTATTTATAATACATTTTTAGGAGGAGCAACATGAATTCAAATATTGAAGTATTATCAACAACAAAAATTGAATATACTAGAGATTTATACAAAATTGTTGATAGTTTAAATCGTACTTTAAAAGAAAAAGATTTAATGTTTGGACTAGCACTTGATAAAGAAGATCAAGAATATGCGGTATTTACAATTTATCGAACATAAATGAGGTATATATGAAAAAATGGTTAGTCATCCTTGGATTAAGCATCATTTTTCTTTCATTATTTTTAATCGCCACTTATCAATCATCAATTTCAAAGCTAAATGATGATAAAAAACACGCAGAAGAGCTTGTTTTACATCAAGGGTATTTAAAATCTGTGGAAACTTCTGATTATTTCCATGGAAAAGAACAAGCGATCGTTGTAAGTGGTAAAGATGATGCAAATAATGAAATGATCGCGTGGGTACAGGATGGAGAAGTTATTACACGAAAGAAAAGTGAAGGATTGACCCAAAAACAAATCATTGATAAAGTAGTCAGTGAGAGAAACCCAAAAAAAATACATAAAGTAAAGTTAGGAATAGAGAACAAAATACCACTTTGGGAAGTAGTATATATAGACCAAAACGGCCGATATAATTTTTACTACGCTGCTTTCGAAAATGGAGAGCTTTTAAAACGCTATAGTATTTAGGGGGAAATTAACAAGATGAAACTAGCAAAAAGAGTAAGTGCACTAACACCATCTACAACACTAGCTATTACAGCAAAAGCAAAAGAGATGAAAGATCAAGGTATTGATGTAATTGGATTAGGAGCAGGTGAACCTGATTTCAATACACCAGTTGAAATTATTGAAGAAGCTTATTCAGCAATGCTTAAAGGCCAAACTAAATATACTCCTTCAAACGGTTTACCAGCGTTAAGAAAAACTATTTGTGATAAGTTATTGAATGATCAAGGATTAACTTATTCTCCAGGAGAGGTTGTTGTAACAAATGGTGCAAAACATGCACTTTACACACTTTTCCAAGCGATTTTAGATCCTGGTCACGAAGTAATTATTCCGACACCTTACTGGGTAAGCTATCCTGAGCAAGTTATATTAGCAGAAGGTGTACCAGTATTTATTGAAGGTTATGAACATCAACAATTTAAAGTAACACCTGAACAAATCGAAGCAGCAATTACAGAGAATACAAAAGCGATCATTATTAATTCACCAAGTAATCCAACTGGTATGATTTATGATGAGCAAGAATTAAAAGCAATCGGTGAAATTTGTTTAAAACATGATATATTAATCGTTTCTGACGAAATCTATGAGAAATTAGTATATGATGGTGCAAAACATGTTTCAATTGCTTCATTAAGCCAAGAGCTTAAAGAGCAAACGATTATTATCAACGGTGTATCAAAATCTCATTCAATGACAGGATGGAGAATTGGTTATGCTGTTGGTAATAAAGAAATAATTAATGCCATGACAAATCTTGCTAGTCACTCTACTTCAAATCCTACTACAATGGCTCAAATCGCTACGATTAAAGCTTACGAGTTAGGCGATGCTCCTGTTGAAGAAATGAGAGTAGCGTTTGAAGATCGTTTAAATAAAACTTATGAGCGTTTAATTTCAATTCCAGGATTTAGCTGTGTTAAACCGAATGGTGCATTTTATTTATTCCCAAATGTGACTGAGGCAGCTAAAATGGCTGGATATCAAAATGTAGATGAATTCTCTACTGAATTACTTGAAAAAGCTAATGTAGCGGTAATCCCTGGTTCAGGATTTGGTTCACCTGATAATATCCGCCTATCATATGCAACATCTCAAGTACAGTTAGATAAAGCGTTAGATCGCATTGAGCAATTTATGAAAGCAAGTATCTTAAGTTAATTTCAATCAGTGGAAACACATATTTTTAAACACTAAAGCTAAGCATATGCTTAGCTTTTTTTTATACATTTTTTGTTTGAATTTTAAGCACAACTAAGCAAAAACCATTCCCACTTTATTAAACAGACATATCCTTAATTAAATAATTTATTAGTTGGTTTTTTAAATACTAAATAGATATACTAAAATAGAAGTGTGATTTACATGCCTCTATTTATTTTTATTTCACGAGTTTCTTTTACTGTATATTTTATGTAATCATGCTATACTATGCTAGAGGTGTTCGAAGTGAATAATAATAGCATTCTAAACTGGATTCAATTTGGGAATATTAGTATTCCAAATCTACTTCTCAGTCATTATTCTTCTTTAAACATAAATGAAGAAGAACTAGTCATGATTCTACAGCTTTACTCTTTTCAACAACAAGGTCATACGTTTCCAACACCTACTCAATTAGCAAAGATTATGTCAATAAATGAACAAAAATGTATGGAAGTTATTCGAGAACTTCTTAAAAAGGGTTTATTAGAAATTACGGAAGAAATTGACCATCATAATTTACGATGTGAGGCATATTCACTTTCTCCGTTATGGTTAAAATTAATTGATTTGACCCAGAATGGTCAACAATCAAATGAAAAACATACTATTCCTTCAATTATTGAACAAGAAGAGGAATCAATTTACTTAGTATTTGAAAAAGAATTTGGTAGATTATTGTCTCCTTTTGAAATTGAAACTTTAACAATGTGGATGGACCAAGATGATCATAATGAAAAACTAATAAAAACTGCACTTAAAGAAGCAGTCATAAGTGGGAAATTAAATTTTCGTTATATAGATCGTATTCTTTTTGAGTGGAAGAAAAATGGAATAAAGCAAGTAGACCAAGCAATGAATTATAGTAAGCATTTTAGAAAGAAAGAAACAAGAGAACCACAAAACGAAACAAAGTATACAGGATCAATTCCTTTTTATAATTGGCTTGAAAAATAAAGCGAGGACATGCTCCTCGCTTTATTGTGTAAACAATGTACAAAAAATTTGATCAGACTGTCTGAAAGCGTTTGTCTTTCGAGGCGTGAAGCCTGGTGAGGAGGGAGTTACCTTTAAACGGTAATGAGTACCACAGACATGCGAAACAACGAAGAAAGCGAGCGTTTGGCGGGCAGACTGAAGCGAGGACATACTCCTCGCTTTTGTTTAGTAAGGAGTGTTTTGAGATGTTAAATAAACAGCAAATAAATGAGGTTCTTAATATAATTGGTGACATGTTCCCCGATGCACATTGTGAATTAAACCATAAGAATCCGTTTGAATTAGTAGTAGCGGTCGCTTTATCCGCTCAATGTACTGATGTCTTAGTAAATAAAGTAACAAAAAATCTATTTGAAAAATATAAAGAACCTCAGGATTATTTAAATGTTTCTTTAGAGGAATTACAAAATGATATTCGCTCAATCGGACTTTTCAGAAACAAAGCAAAAAATATCCAAAAATTAAGTGAAATGATTATTAATGAATTTAATGGGGAAGTTCCACGGACTAGAGAAGAGCTTGTAAAATTGCCTGGAGTTGGTAGAAAGACAGCTAATGTAGTAATGTCAGTCGCATTTAATATTCCAGCAATCGCAGTAGATACTCATGTTGAGAGAGTTTCAAAAAGATTAGCTATATGCCGTTGGAAAGATTCTGTTTTAGAAGTAGAAGAGACATTAATGAAAAAAGTTCCGATCGAAGACTGGGGAGTAACTCATCATCGACTCATATTTTTTGGTAGATACCATTGCAAAGCTCAAAGGCCGAGTTGTGAAGTATGTCCTTTACTTGATATGTGTAGAGAAGGAAAAAAACGAATGAAAGTGAAGAAAGTAAATGACAAATAGTATTTATAAGGATTTTATTGTTACGCCATTTTATAAAGACAATGCTAATGAACAAATAATCAATGAAGAAATCAAAATTAAAAATAAACCGTTTTTTTATGAAAGCAATCAAATTCTAGTTAATAAGAGCTTTAACATCCCGAATGAAAGCGATGAAATTATTAAAGAGATGATTAATGAATGGAAAGAGGAATCTGAACACATTTCTAACTACTTTAAGCAACGGAATCGAAAACTTGCGTGTGAGCCGATGATAAGAGGCTTAGCTAATTTTATATCAATTCTTACATGGATAAATGGCCAAATGCTTCTTAATTTAAATAATTTATTACTTGAGTTAGATAAATTAAAGATTAAGCCAATCAATTTAGACGAGCGTATTAGTTTTGTATTAAATCAACCAGATCACTATCACTCTTTCATTCAACTTTCTGGCTTATATACAGAGTTAGAAAAGCTTTATTATAAGCAAAAAATTACCTCCTCAAGATGAGGAGGCTTTTTTTGAGTAAATTGGTTATTCTTAGGCTCAATGTTTAGATTAATTACATAGAAAAACCTCCTCAAAAAACGAGGAGGTTTTTAATTTATGCAATAATATTACGTTCCAACTTATTAAATCGATTATTAGTGTATGAATCTGAGTTATACGAAGTTGGATTCGTATTAGTTGGTTTTGATGGTTTAGTTGGATCTGGTGTAGTAGGAGGTGTAGTTGGATTTGTATTACCATCTCCAGTACCGCCACCATCACCTGTACCAGTGCCATCACCTGTACCAGTGCCATCACCGTTTCCAGTACCAGTACCGTCACCAGTGCCCGTGCCGTCACCATTTCCAGTACCAGTGCCGTTACCATTACCATTACCGTTACCATTACCATTACCGTTACCGTTACCGTTACCATTACCGTTACCGTTGCCATTACCGTTACCGTTACCGTTACCGTTGCCATTACCGTTACCGTTACCGTTACCAGTACCGTTGCCAGTACCGTTGCCAGTACCGTTACCATTACCATTATTATCAGCTGGTGGGGTAGTAGGCTCTTTGGTAGTAGTTAAATCAACTGTAACAGTAACCGCAGCACTCTTAGTTTCGCCATTAGTTGCCACGATTGTAATTTTTACTTTGTTTCCAGCTACGATGCCATTAATTTTTGCTGATGTTCCATTTACTTTTTGAGTTTGGCCTTTAACACCGTTAATATCATAGTTAACTTCAAAAGTAGTAGAACCAAGTAAATCAGAAGGATACTGCCAATTTAACGAAACACTGCTCGTTTTTTCATCATATTTCGCTGTAACACTTTTAGCTGGATCTAATGTATCAGGTGTAGGTAGATCATCCATTTTTTCACCTTTAATATATAATTCGTCTTGTATCTTTACAACTGAGCTTGGTTTATGAAACTCAGATGAACGATCAGCTGTTGCTGCTAACATATCTCTAGCAATATATTTAGCTAGATTTGTTGATGTCTTACTTAAATAATGACCTTCTTTATTTTTCTCATATCCAGTCCATACCGAAATAGTAACATCTGGAGTATAACCAACAAACCAACTATCTCGAGTTGCGTTTGAAGGGAAGCCATATTTGTCTTTTACTTCTTGTGGGTAGTTTGTAGTACCAGTTTTACCTGCCATATCTAGTCCAGGTACATTAGCTCTACCACCCGTACCGCCTGGAGCCTTAACAACGTCACGTAGCATATCTGTAATCATATATGCAGTGTAATCGCTCATTGCTTGTTTTGGTTCAGGAGCTAATACTTTTTCAGTTTTATCTTGATAAATAATTTTTGTAACAGCATGTGGTTTTATATAAACACCGCCATTACCAAAGGCTGCATATGCGCCTGCCATATCCATTGCAGATACACCTGTAAAACCACCGATTGCATGAGACTCATAAAAACTGTTCTTTTGGAAGTTAAATCCAAGTCCGTTACCAAATTCACGTGATTTATCTAATCCAACTTGCTGCATTGTTTTTAAAGCAGGAATATTTCTTGAACCGATTAACGCCTTACGAATTGATAATTTACCTTTATATGATTTATCAGCGTTTCGAATAGGTGTTCCATCAGAATATTGATATGGCTCATCAACAAGTTGATGATTAGTTGACCATTTTAAATATTGTATCGCAGGACCATAGTCTAAGATTGGTTTAATAGTTGAACCAGGTTGTCTTTTAATATCTGTTGCAAAATTTAAACCGCCAGTAGTTGTATTTCTTCCAGCACCTACAGCTTTAATTTCACCTGTTTTAGTGTCAGTTAATACAAAACCAGTTTGGAAATCATCACTTGGATAAAAATCAGATCCACGATTAATAATTTCATCTGCTTTATCTTGTGCTTTTGGATCTAAAGTTGTTTCAATTGTTAATCCATCTGTATTTATATCTGCATCACCGTATTTTTTAACCTCATCCATAACGACATCAATGAATGCTTGATATTTTGTTTGGCCACTTTCATGAACTTTAACTAATGATTTCTCTGGGATTGCTTTTGCTTTAGCATATTGATCATTCGTTATATAACCATATTTTTTCATCTGGCTTAATACAACATTTCTTCTAGCTTCTGATTCAGCCGGATGTTTTGCTGGATTGTAGTTATTTGGACTTTGTACCATACCAGCAAGTGTAGCTGCTTCAGGTAACGTAATTTTCGATAAATCTGTACTAAAATATGTTTCACTTGCTTTTGCTACACCATATACTCCTCGGCCTTTTAGACCATTAGAGAAGTAAACTTTATTTAAATACATTTCTAAAATTTGTTGTTTAGAATATTTTTGTTCAAGCTGGAATGATAAATACCATTCTTGTACTTTACGTTTAATTGTTTTTTGTGGAGACAAGAATGAGTTTTTGACAACTTGTTGAGTAATTGTACTACCACCTTGTGATCCAAATCCACCTGTAATATTAGCTAAAACTGCGCCAAGCACACGGCGGATATCAACACCTTTATGTTTATAAAAACGTACGTCCTCAGTAGCAATAAAAGCATCTTCTACTACTTTAGGAATCTCGTTATATGAAACTTTCGTTCTTTGTTCAGTTCCTAGCTCAGCAATAACATTCCCATTTTTATCTAGAATCGTAGACGATAAAGGTACTTTAAGCTTTGATTCATCAAGTTTAGGTGCATCACTTACTAAATAATAGAAAGTTCCAACTCCCCCGAGAATACAAAGTACCGCTAAAGTTAATATTGATAAAGTAATCTTTTTCCATAAACCTTCACGTTTTTTGGGTTTCACATCTGAAGGCTTTTCCATTTCCATTTGTTTTCGTTCCTGTCGTGAACTATACTCTTTTGCCATTTTTTTGTTTCTCCTGCCTTTCAAATGAACTTAATGAAATTATTAAAATATTAAATTACAAAAAGTTCATCGATACATTTTAAGTAAGGAACAATGATTGGATAACTTGGTTTAAGTAACGTTCCATACTCTTTGCATTCTTCTCTAGAAATTGATTTTCTTCCACCATCTGTTTGCCTTTTCCAAAAGGTAAGAATATCAGTTGCTTTCATAAAATAAATTTCATTATATAATGAAAATTTTAATATGACAAACGAAATTCCACCATGATTCAGTACATTTTCCATATGCTCTATTTGGTGTAAATGGAAATTTTGTAAAGGAAAACTAGTTTTATTATTGGTTTCCTTAGCTTCAAAATCAATATACTTCCCTTTATAGATGCCATTATAGTCGGTAGTTGATGGTTGCTTAAAATAGGCTTCTCTAATAACTGCAGCACTTCTTTTTGGATAGTCTACTTTTACGATTTGTACAGGTGTTGGTTTTTTATGTATGTTTGCGATGTTATTTGATAAATAATACGTATTAGTAGCATTTAAATCATCTTCAAGGGACATTCCGCGATTACTATAAGTATTATTTGATTTTACTTGTATTTCGTTATTTTTTTGATTTTTTTGAACTACATTATTTCTTCGATTTGGGTAACTTATTGTCATAAAACCAACTCCACCTTAATTTACATACAACTTGTATTATAGCACTAAAACAGATGTTCGTGTAAAAAAATACCAGATTGCTTGGGGTGAGTCAATGAATACAAACCATGAAAGCTGGAAAGGTTTTATAAAAAAAAGAAGAGAAGATCACATTTTATCACATGAAGAAGCAAAACTTATTGATTTAATAAAGAAAGAAACAGTTAAATATAATGCAGATAATATTTCCAGAACGATTGCATACCAAGAATATTTTTTAAGACAAAGTGAAATAGAGTGGTCTTTTCTTGCAAGTATGGTGTCACGTAATGCAGGCTATAACATGACTGATTTAGAAAACCAATTATTCGTTAATGGACTAAGTCTTAAACAAAGAAAACAGCTTTTTATGACGTATGAACGGGCAAATTGGATTATTTTTTTAGATGCATTTCCACAGTTACTTCTTTTTGAATATTCAAAAGTTAAAAATAGGCCATTATTTTATTTATTGAAATATTTTTCAATATCTAGTTTTATGGAAATTGAATGGGAGAAATATTGGACGGATCGTGATAAGAAAAGACTAGTTTATTCATTGATTATTAACGAACAAAATATGATTGAAAGACCAGTCATTCAAAATAAATTTTTTAAAAGTGAAGTTTTTAATTCTTTAGCATTTAAACTACAGGAACAATTAAAACTTAGTTATGTTATATTTCCATCAAGTAATGGTGAACTATATGGACTTGGTGTTTACCAATTTGAAGATTTAACGAAAAGGATTCAAATTGGTAAACAATTATATTCAATTTTATTTCACGAGGATTTACACAATGAATTTATCGTTTTTGCTATGCAAACTAATCACACAGGCAGTAGAAGTGATTATGAGGAGTTAGTTGGAATTACAAGTTCAACTAATCCGGAATTAAGAGATGTTTATCCAATAATTCCTCACACACGAACTGCTCTAGATGATTGGTATACAAATAGTAAAATTTTAAATGAATGGTATGAATATGAGGAAGTTATTAATGGAGATAGTTTTAAGCAATCTTTTTTAATAAAGCAAGAGCTGCTTGGTTCATTGTTAAAATTGAAATCGATTTTTCAATAAAAATGCTAGCTTTTTTTCACACTGTTGAAAAACAATCCTTGTCAATTAACAGTAGTTTATTAATCAGTTTGTAGGTCAATTAAGATTGAACATTAATTAATAAACTAGTCAATTGAATTTGATTTTCTAAAAATTACCATAATATTTTTAAATTCTAAAATAAACCATTACTAGTGTTATTGGAATCATAAAATTGCTCATTTAAAACCATTTAATAGATCATCAAAAAAAATGATAATTTCATCATTAATAAATGTTCTGGTTATGTCAGTTTTCTCTATTGACCATTTTATATTTCAACATTCTGAAAAAAGCTAGCACTAATATGCTAGCTTTTTTCTTTTTAATCGATTTTTCAATAGAAAGAATGTCGATTAAAATCGAGTGTTCCCTAATGTTTATGTAGCAGGGTTATTAGGACCATCTAATTTTGGATTACCAGTTTGTTGACTTTTACTTTTTTCTTGTTTTTTCTTTTTTTCATTTTTGTTTTTTGCCATTTGAAACACCTCCATGTAATATACCTTTCCCAATTCTGTTCAACGTTACAAGTTTTTTTGTCGAAATTATAGATGAAAATACCTTTATTCACTTTGTTTAGCGAAATAGTTCTAGTTTTGTCACTAGGGAAGGAGGTAGATGAATTGTTGTTGAATTTATTCTGTAAAGAAAATTTAGAAAATTAGGAAGAGGAGTTGAACTGTATGGAGTTAATTCAAAGAGATGATTTTTTTCGAGCAATTGATGAATTTTTAAATGAGGTTGAATTTATTGAGCACTCCTTAGCTTTAAGAATTGATCAAAAATGTGATGAAGAAAAGAATTTACTTTTAAATAAGATCCAGTCAACAACAGTGCATCTTCATCATTTTGAAAAGAAAGTAAGTCAAGCAAAAGAGGGTGGTAGTTGGATCTCAACACCATTTTTAGGAAGACAATTAGCATTTAATATTTAATAAATATATATAAAAGTAAACCATATTTGTTTTTAATGAAGGGGTAAAAGAATAATGGAATTAAATAAAGCGAAACACTTTTACTATTTAGTAAATGTGTATCGCTTTATTTCTTATAATATTATATTCCCGATTACTAAATGGGCTTACAAGCGCCAAATAGTTCAAGTTCTTTAACTAATTCTCTGTAATGTTGAATAGTAACCTCACCATTTAGGTAATTTTGTTGTAAAAAGTCCATTAATTGATTAAAGTCAGTTGGTTCGAAACTTTTTGATGAAATAAACTTGCTCTTTAATTCTTGTAAAGTCATTATTACCCCTCCAACATTAAAATATAATTAACAACTTGTATAACTAAATAAAATGTACCATAAATATTTAAAATTTAAATTTTTTTAAAAATTTAAACTTCCGACATATTATGACAAATAGCGCATAAGATAATAGAAGTAACAGAATAGGCATTTGTAACATATTTATAAATGAGAAAACTTATAATGGATGTGAGAATATGAAATCTCAAATGTTTCCTCCAAATCATTCAGATAACAGCTTTGAATGGTTTAGAAAGCAAAATCAAATGATTGATGAGAATTTTAATTTTCCAGAAATGAATCAAATATCTAATGAAAATCAGCGTTACTATGGAAATACAATCCAACCTTTTTCACAAAACCCTACTATGAATACACTACAACCGCCAGTTCAATCGCAACAGACACAACATGCACAATCGACTCAACTAATCCAACCAACTCAATCACCTCAATCAACCCAATCACCTCAATCAATCCAACAATCACAGATGATTGAGCCATCTCCTTATGGGGGAACATCAATACAAACAGGTAGTTATGATCAAAGTCAAATGCAGTATGCAGCACCACAACACTTTCCAATGCAGCATCCTACTGTTTCATATAACCAAGGGTATCAATACGATCCTAATTATTATGGAATGATGCAAAACCAATATCCATATATGCCAATGTATCCTTCACAATTCGGTAATCAAACGAACTATTTAAGCAGTCCTCAAAATCACCAGTATTCAATGCAACCTCAACATGCTCAAATGTTACAACAAGGTCCATTTACAACTCCACCAATGTTTGCGCCTAGTACACCTTATCCAACTCAACCCAAAAAATTAAACCAACAAAATAATAATGGTCAATCTTTTCAGTTTTCATCAATATTAAATCAATTTAAAAATGGTTCAGGTTCATACGATGTCCCAAAAATGATGTCTACTGCGGGTCAAATGATGAATACCATGAATCAAGTAGGTGGATTATTTAAACAAATAGGGGTTTTATTCAAATAAAAAAAGCCAGGATCTCCTGGCTTTTTTAAATCGTAAAAAGAATTTACTTTCTATACTATTAATCATTTCTAGATAAAGAATGTACAAGCTTGTAGCGGTCTGCTCTGTAAACAGTTAATTCGTACTCTAAAACTTTGCCACTTCTTAAATAAGTTGTACGATAAATTGCTAATACGGGACAATTCGGCGGAATTTCTAATAATTGCGCTTCTTCTTCAGAAGGCATTCTAGCTTGAATCGATTGATCAGCATATTGAATAGGATCTGGAATATTGGCATTTACATAATCAAAGAATGATTTTTCTAAAACACTTTGATTAAGGTTTGGAGCAATATCGCATGACACGTGGATACTTTCAATCGACATAGGAATTGAGTCTGCTAAACGGACCCGTTTTATAAAATAAATAGGATCGTTTTCTTTTATCTTTAGTATATTGGATAATGCTTTATCAGAATTTAAAATATCAAATTGAACTAATCTACTACTCGGTTTTAAACCTCTCTCAATCATTTCTTCAGTGTAACTATTTAATCTACTAATTTTTTTTTCAACTTTTTGACGACTAACAAATGTACCTTTACCTTTTTGTCTGTAAACAATTCCTTCTTGAACTAAATTATTTAATGCTTGTCGAACGGTCATACGAGATATTTGGAATTTCTCTGAAAACTCTCTTTCTGATGGAATCAATTCATCAGCAGGGTATTCACCTGAAGCGATTTTACATTTTATGTATTCTAATAATTGATGATAAATTGGTATTGGGGAATTTTTGTTAATCATTTTTTACTCCTTGAATTGCATTAATTATCTATATTTAAACGATTTCATAACTCATTTTAAAGGAATAAAATGCTTTCGGCAATCATTGTGTATACTCACAAAAATCAGAAAATTTAAACTTTTAATCTTTATTCATTTTATTGTTGTGAAATATGTTCAAACCTAATAAAATAAAAAAGTTGACATAAAAGTATATTTAGGATATTGGAGAGGAAAATTTTGAACAAAATACTTTTTTTATTTTTTTTCACAATTACATTAACATTAATTATTTTTACGAGTTTTAAACAAGCTTTATATGTAATTTTATCATAAAATATCGACGGAAAAATTTTAACAATAATATTCCTATCACAATAACTAATCTAAAGGGAATAAAATATCCTCTATTAGCAGCAATCAAATATTGAAATATTGATCTTAAATTGGTCTTAATAGTTGATTTCCACTAAGCTTATGACTACTATGTAAAGTTAAATATTAGATTCCCTCAATATAAATTTCTACATTTGAATATTATTTAAATAAATGATTTTTGCGAGATAAATATACTTACAATATTTATTTGTTATTAAATATTTGAAATAAAGCAGAGTATTTAATAAAATAAAATATAATTTGTGGAAGAACTTTTAGTTCTTCCTAATTTATTATTGTGAGGTAATATGAAGATACTACTTATATCTGGTTATAAATCATTTGAATTAGGAATTTTTTCGAATAAACACGATGCAGTTAAGTACATAAAAAAAGCAATAAAAAATAAAATACTTTTATTTATAGATGAATTAGAATGGATTATTATTTCAGGGCAAATGGGTACTGAATTATGGGCCGCAGAAGTAGTATTCGAACTTCAGCTTGATTATCCCGAATTAAAGTTGGGTATTTTTACACCCTACGAAGATCAAGAGAAAAATTGGAATGAAGCAAATAAAGAATATTATAATGAAATCTTAATTGGGGCGGATCACGTCGACTCAATTTCAAGAAAACCATACGAATCTCCAATACAGTTAAAAGCAAAAAATGAATTTTTAGTTAGTAAAAGTGATGGATGTATTTTATTTTACGATAATGAAAAAGAAGGTAGTCCTAAATATTTATATGATTTAGCATACAAGAAAAATGAACTATTTAATTATCCTGTAGAAATCATCACATTTGACGATTTACAAGTGATTGCAGAAGAGTCATTTGAGAATGATGACAATAAATATAGGGAATTATAGAATAGATAATTGACAATTTATGAAGAGTTTGAAAAAATAGAAGGTAAATATTTCTAAATGTTTTGGGGTGACACACATGGAATCAACAAAAGTAAAACTAAGTATAAAAGATATCCTAAATAAAGAGTTTAAAGTTTCAATGCGAGGATATAATCAAGAGGAAGTGGATCAATACTTAGATTCAATCATTAAAGATTATGAATCGTTTCAAAATCAAATCGTAGCCCTACAACAAGAAAATGCAAAGTATAAAAAATTGTTGGAGGACCAAAAGAACACAGCTACACCTCCACCATCACCTTTTAATAATACGAATACTGATGTTCTAAAAAGATTATCAAATTTAGAGAAGCATGTTTTTGGTAGTAAACTATTCGAATAATTTTAACTTAATTTATATTTTAAGAAAGCATTGCAAACTTAAGTATAATTTACTATACTAATAAATGTTCGTTTCAATATGTTCGGGTAATCGCTGCAACGCTTGACGTTGTTGAGGAAAGTCCATGCTCGCACAGTCCTGCGATGGCTGTAGTGTTCGTGCCTATCGAAGTCATAAGATAGGGTAGCTGTGTATCAGCTAACGGCAGGGAACGGACCTAAGTCCTTTTAGGATATGGTTCTACTACCTTTAAAGTGCCACAGTGACGTAGTCCTCGAAGAAATGAGAGGAGTGGAACGCGGTAAACCCCACGAGTGAGAAACCCAAATTATGGTAGGGGAATCCTTTCAAAGGAATTGAACAGAGAAAGGGACAGATTATTCTGTAGATAGATGATTACCACCTAGTAGTACGAGGCGAGAGCCGTTTGAAGTACGAATGGTACAGAACATGGCTTACAGAACATATGAAATGATGAAACTGTTTAAAAACTCTTCATTCTATGGAGAGTTTTTTGTAATTTCGACGTAAATTGTTCATAATGAAAATAGGAATTAAAATGAAAATATGAAAAGAAAAGTTCATTCTTAGTTTGAATGAGATAGGTGGTTAAATTGGCGAAATATACATTAATTGCTACTGCTGCAATGGGGATCGAAGCACTAGTCGCTAGAGAAATAAAAAGCCTAGGGTTTGAAGATGTAGTAGTTGAAAATGGTCGAGTATTATTTAAAGCGGACGAAGCTGGAATTGTGAAAGCAAATTTGTGGCTTAGAACAGCTGACCGAGTGAAACTACGTGTTGGTGAATTTAAGGCAACCTCATTTGATGAATTATTTGAAAAAACAAAAGCCTTACCTTGGCATATGTTTATACCAAGAAACGGTCAATTTCCTGTGTCAGGAAAATCGCATAAATCAAAATTATTTTCAGTATCAGATTGCCAAGCAATCGTCAAAAAAGCAATTGTTGATAAATTAAAAACAATCCAAAATATACAAGGTATGTTAATTGAAGATGGTCCATTATTTCGAGTGGAGGTCTCTATTTTAAAAGATATCGTAACATTAACGATTGATACTACTGGTCGTGAAGGCTTACATAAAAGAGGATATCGTGTAGATCAAGGTGAAGCACCATTAAAAGAAACACTTGCGGCTTCATTAGTATTACTAACGAATTGGAATGCTGATTTACCTTTTGTTGATCCATTTTGTGGATCTGGTACAATTCCAATTGAGGCTGCATTAATTGGACATAATATCGCTCCAGGATCGTTTAGAAGCTTTGCGTCTGAAGATTGGCATTGGATCGGTAAAAAAAGATGGAATGAAGCAAGACAAGAAGCAGAAGACTTAGCAAATTATGATCAAAAACTAGAAATAATCGGTTCAGATATTGATCATCGAATGATTAATGTTTCAAAAGCGAATGCTGATGAAGTTGGATTATCAGATTCAATTGCATTTAAACAAATGCAAGTAAAAGACTTTACTACTAAATCTGAGTATGGATATGTTGTTACCAACCCACCATATGGTGAACGATTAAACGATCGACCTTACGTTGAAAAGTTATATTCAGATATGGGGAATGTTTTTACAAAATTAGATACATGGTCAGTGTATTTACTTACTAGTCATGAGGGATTTGAACAATTTTACGGTAAACCAGCAACAAAGAAACGTAAATTATTTAATGGTTTCATTAAAACTGACTATTATCAATACTTTGGAAAAAGACCTCCAAGAAGAATCGAAGAGTAAAAAGGTTAAAAAGGTGTTCGCAATGTCTTTTCAGACGATTGAGGCACCTTTTTATTTATAATAACGTATTTCGTTAAAGTTTTTACGAACAAAACTTGAACAAAAATTGAATTCGTTTTGTTAGCACTATAAATTTATTGCAGGTACAATTCTAAAACCATGATTTTTTTCGAGTAAATGTGCAACATGCCAATTCGTTTCTGCAGTACTTTTATATTGAGTGACTAGATCATGGAATTCATCATTAGAGAAACTCTTTTCATGCTGAAGTAAATAAAGGTCTCTTACAACACTTATATCATCATTTGTATCAAAATTAGTCTGTATTAAAGAATATAAGTACAAATAAACACCTCCAAACTACCATTTTTAATTATTTTATAGATTTCCCGATAATTCGAATGTTATAGCCATTAGTTAATTTTGAAATATAATCATTTTTCTTTTAAATGAAAAAAGATAATTTGTTACAATTAATCTAGAAAATAAGCCAATTTAAAGGACTGATCTAAAATGAAAAAACCACGTATTGGAATGGTAGGATTAGGCAATATTGCACAAAAAGCATATCTACCAATTCTTACAAAAGAAGAAAACTGGGATTTTATCGGTGCATTTTCACCAAATAAAGAAAAGCGCAAGAAAATATGCTCACAATACCGAATTCAAGATTTTGAAAGTTTGGAATTACTGGCAGAACAAAGTGACGCAGTTTTTGTACATAGTGCAACTAGTTCACATTTTGAGGTTGTATCGTATTTACTAAATAAAGGTAAAGATGTTTATGTTGATAAACCTCTAGCAGCTACATTACCAGAATCAGAGAAATTAACTGAATTAAGTATTAAACTAAATCGAAAACTTATGGTTGGATTCAACCGCCGATTCTGTCCAATGTATGTGCAGGCAAAAGAACAGGCAAAGAATATAGCGGTAATCAGATTTGAAAAACATCGAGAGAATAAAATTGGGTCTAATTCATTCGAGTTTACGATGCTGGATGATTATTTACATTTAGTTGATACCATTAGATGGTTTGCAGATGGAGAAGTTAACTTGATTAATGGTAGAGTCAAACTTACTCATACTAATCAATTAGAGTATGCTACTCACCAATTTGAATCGTTAAAAGGAACTACTATTAATTCAGTTATGCACCGAATGGCAGGAACAAATCTTGAACGCTTAGAATTAATTACTGAAGGGTCGATTATAAGGGTAAAAAATATGAACAACTTCGAAGTAGAACAAAATAACTCAATAAATAATTCGTTTTCATCATCATGGGACACAACATTAAAACAAAGAGGTTTTGAGGATTGCATTAACCATTTTATCAATTGCTTAAACTCTGATGAAAATCCATCGATTAATGGAGAAGAAGCATTAAAATCTCAAATGATTGTTGAAGAAATGATAAAGCAGGCAAAAGGCTGGTAAAGTTAACTAGAAAGTTATAAGAATTTAAAAGCGAATTTATTTCGTTCAAAATATACAATTCACTTAGTCTTTAGGTAATCATGCCTTATTTCCCTTGCCTTTCCCTCACTTTTTTTGTATGATAGCGGGTAGAGACAATTTTTAAATAATATAATGGATCGAATAAATTTGCAAAATTAAAGTTCTCAAACGAGGACTTTTTCTTTTTAATTTACATTTTGGGGGTAGCAATGAGTCATTCAACTAAATTACCTTTTGAGGTAGGAAAGCAAGACCAATTCATTGAAAAGCTAGGGGAATGGATTGGGGACGTTTTTTACGATTTATTACCAGATGCAGGCTATGAATTAAGAGATGAGCAAATTTTTATGGCTTATCAGGTTGAAAGAGCGTTTAAAGAAAAGAAAGTTATTTTTGCTGAAGCAGGCGTTGGTACAGGTAAAACGTTTGTCTATTTACTATATTGTTTATGCTATGCAAGATATACAGGTAAGCCAGCTATTATCGCATGTGCTGATGAATCTTTAATTGAACAGTTAGTAAAGAAAAATGGGGATATTGAAAAATTATCGAATGCTTTAAATTTGTCAATTGACGTTAGATTAGCAAAATCAACTACAAATTATCTATGTTTGAAAAAATTAGATTTACAACGTTCAGAAATTGATGTTTCGGATGCTGTTTTAGGTGTTTATGAAAATTTACCAAGCTTTGTAAATGATTATGGTACACTCCAAAAATTTACTCCATATGGAGACCGTACAGAATATAAGGACTTAACAGATGAAGAGTGGGATACAATTTCATATGATTATTTCCAGGATTGCTCTACTTGTGAACAAAGACATAGATGTGGACAAACTCTATCAAGAGAACATTATCGTAAAGCAACTGACCTAATTGTATGCTCACAAGAATTTTATATGGAGCATATTTGGACGGTAGAATCTAGAAAACGTGAAGGTCAATTGCCATTACTTCCTAATCCAAGCTGTGTCGTATTTGATGAAGGACATTTACTTGAATTTGCAAGTCAAAAATCGTTAACTTACCGTCTGCAACAAGAGACATTAAATACATTTTTATCATTTTTAATGCAATCAGGTACGCGTGAAAGCTTCCAACAATTACTAGAAGATACATTAGAAACGTACGATCAATTCTTTTTTGAGTTAGATAACAATACCGAAGAAGTTGAAGGATCTAGACGTTATAAACTGAATATGAATGAAAGATTAATTAAGTTAGCAAGGAGATTAAAGTCTCAAATTAGTAGCATCGGTGATGAGTTAGTCTTTGAAAGTGAAATGTATACGATTGATGAATATCAGTTAAATATTGTTGATGAGCATTTAGATGATGTTGAACGTTGCTTAAATTTATTTATTAATGAAATTACAGCGATTCAATGGATTGAGTATAATCAAAATGAATTAACATTAGTCATTATGCCAAAGGCTGTAAATGAGCTTTTACAAGAAAAAGTATTTAATCAAAAAATGCCGATTGTATTTTCATCTGCAACTCTTTCTCAAAATAGTTCTTTTGATTATATCGCAGGTAGTTTAGGGATAAAAGATTACTTATCATTTTCAGTTAATTCTCCGTTTGATTATGATGAACAAATGAAAATAGAGTTAAATCAAGTTGATCCAACCAAAATTGAGGAAAAAAATGAAAAGATTATTGAGAGGTTAAAGGATAATAACGGAAGTACATTAATTCTCTTCAATTCAACTCAAGAAATGAAAAAATTTAAACTGCAAGTTGAAAAAGAAAAATTAGACTTCAATTTATACTTTGAAGGTGAAGAAGAAATTAGTTCGATTGTACAAAAATTCCAAGAAGATATTAACGCGTCTTTATGTGCTGTTCATTTATGGGAAGGATTAGATATTCAAGGAATGTCACTAAGTCAAGTGATTATTCATGCGCTACCATTCCCGCCAAATGATCCTGTATTCCAATCAAAACGTCAAAATTCACAAAACCCTTACTTCGAGATTGATGAGCCGTATATGTTATTAAGATTACGCCAAGGTATTGGACGACTAATCCGTAGTCATGAAGATAAAGGAAAAATCGTTTTATTTATTGAGAATGATCTAAACAATGAAACGAAAGATAAAATCTTAAACTGTTTACCAATTAATCCATCTTAAAAAGCTAGCATTCGCTAGCTTTTTTTAATTACAAATTCCAACTCTAGATTTACTAAAATTGCATTCGAAAAATTCCTTAAATGCGAAAAAAGCTGTATCTCCAGTTGTTATACGATGGCCATTAATTGGTAAATAATTCTTTTCAACACGAATATTTTTAGTTATTGGACCATCTGGTAAGTAAGTTGGGCAAATAATCGTCCAATTTAACTGACTTTCATTTAATAAGTTATAAGCTTTTTCATGATCGGTTGCTGCAGTTGTTGATTTGCGTTTTGATTCAGAGCTTTTATAACGTAGAATGGTTGAATCTACTCTTGATTGTAAAATACCAGCAGTTCCAATTGTAATGATCCTATCTATTTTTTTCATTTCAAGAAGAGGGATTAGTAGTCCCATTGTTTTAGATAAAATATTCTCACCTCCAGTATTTAAGGCAGAAATTACTCCATCAACGTTTTCTAAAGCTAAATTTAAATCTTTTTCATTTAGCGTATTTCCTTTTAAAACTGTAAGAGCTTCATGATGAATCGTTATTTTTTGTTCATCTCTTACTAAAGCAATTACTTCACATTTAGCCTCTAATAATAAATCCACTAAAAAAGAACCAACTCTTCCAGTTGCTCCTAATAATAATATTTTCATAACATCACCTTGCTGTATTGTACAATATTTTTATTGATTATGTCTTTTATATAAACTTAATCACATGATTTCTGAAAATGAAAGTGCTTTTAAAGCTTAATATTAATTCAATTTAAAAGTTATGATAGAATGATATTAACATCCTAAAATTTAGAAATGAGGGGTAAATATGGCAATTAATAAAATCCAAGAAGAATTTACTGACTATTTAAAGAAGATCGAAAATTATAATGAAGCAATTAATGTTATGTACTGGGACCTAAGAACGGGAGCGCCTAAAAATGGAGCTGAACAAAGATCAAATGTCATCAGTGAGCTTTCAGCAGAAGTATTTGAAATGACAACATCAAGTACGATGGAAAACTATTTAAATTTATTGGAAAAAGAGATAGGCACAGGAAACTTAAGTGAAATCATTGAAAAATCTGTTAAGGAATGTAGAAAAAATTATGATTTAAACTGTAAAATCCCTAAAAATGAATATGCAGAATATGTAAAGCTTTGTTCATTAAGTGAAAATGCTTGGGAAGACGCTAAAACTGAAGGTGACTTTAGTAAGTTCCAACCATATTTAGAGAAAATTGTAGCAATGAAAAAGCAATTCATTGAATATTGGGGCTACAAGGATAAGAAATATGATACATTATTAAGTTTTTATGAACCTGGTATGACAACTGGGAAGCTTGATGAAGTTTTTGGTAAAGTAAGAGAAAGTCTTGTACCATTAGTTGCGAAAATTTCAAATTCGCAAACTAAACTAATTCGCGAAGAATTGTCACAACCGATTTCAATTGCTCTTCAAAAAGAAGTTAGTGAAGAGATACTTGTAAAATTAGGTTATAATTTCGATTCTGGTCGTTTAGATGAAACAGTTCATCCATTTCAGATTACTTTAAATCCTGGTGATGTTCGTGTAACAACGAAATATATAGAAGATAACTTTATGAGCGCGCTTTTTGGAACCATTCACGAATGTGGCCATGCACTCTATGAGCAAAATTTATCAGCGAATTTAATTGGGACACCATTATGTGAAGGTGCATCGATGGGGATTCATGAGTCTCAATCATTATTCTTTGAAAATATGATTGGAAGAAGTAAAGAGTTTTGGGAAGCTCAGTATGAAAGCTTAATTGCAAAAACTGGTGAGTATTTTAAAAATTTATCGGTAGAAGAATTTTATAAAGCAATAAATCATAGTGAACCATCGTTAATTCGAATTGAAGCGGACGAATGTACATACCAATTGCATATAATGGTTCGATATGAAATTGAAAAAGAACTGTTTGATGGTGATTTACAAGTAAAGGATTTGCCAAAAGTATGGAATGATAAAATGGAAGAATACTTAGGTATCATTCCATCAAACGATCGAGAAGGAGTTCTTCAAGATGTTCACTGGGCAGGTGGAGATTTTGGTTATTTTCCTTCGTATGCATTAGGTGCGATGTATGCAGCACAGTTTAAGCATAAAATGAAACAGGATTTAAGCGATTATGAAACAATCTTAAAAAGCGGCGAGATTCATCAAATTGTTAATTGGCTAACCCTTAATATTCACCAATATGGAAAACTAAAAGAACCGAAAGAATTATTAGTAGATGTTACAGGTGAAGATTTAAATGTAAAATACTTTATTGATTACTTAGAAGATAAATACTCTAAATTGTATAATTTAGTATAATCTAATTCGTATGGATGGAGGTTGTTAAGAACCTCCCCATATTCATTATTAAAGAAATCATAAATAAATGATTAATTCCAAGTTATTATTTTTATATGTTTTTTTAATAAGTTCAAAGAATAGACATAATTAGATATTTAATTAATTACTTTTTTATAGTATTATAGATAAAAATGAAAGCGTGTTCACAATTGCTTATTAAGAAGAGTTGAATTTAATTAGGTGAAATATTGAAGATCTAAAGTAACTGAAATTAAGTTCAAAAAATATTCACATTTAGAAAGTCTTAAGATATTTTTTTATAGTATTATAGATAAAAATGAAAGCGTGTTCATACTTTTTTGAAAAGGAGGTAATTTGAATGTTTTTTAGGACAGCCAGATCTTTAGAACGAAATATTGAAGAAAAACGAATCAAGTTGCAAGAAGCTCAAAATCAAAATAATGACAATCATCAAGAAGTAGTAAAGATTCGTCATCAGTTGGACACTGATTTAAGAGAACTACAGAAATTATTGAAAACGGTTGCAGTTAAACAATCAAAAATTAATATTAAACCAATATGAAAAATAGTACATAGACCACAAAATATTTTTTGTGGTCTTATTTTTTTCGTAGTGGAAAAAAATCACCTCATTTATTCAAAAATGCTAATTATGTAGCTTGTATAAAAAAATTAAGACAAATAGTTAAAAATCACTAATCAAAATCAAAATTCCATAAGTATAATAGAGTATATCGATTAATATCCATTTTTTTATAAAAATGTGGAATGAGGTTCTAGATGGATTTTGAACTGGCAAGTCGTATTAGAAGATTGTTTGCAGCTTGGATCGATGGCTCTATAAATCTTTTATTTTCTAAACTGGGGTTACTAATACTTGGGTTAGAAAGTAAAGACATTTTGGATTTATTTATGTTTAGTAGTAAGCAGCTGTTTCTATATTCAATTTGGTCGCTACTATTTATTTTCCTATTTTATGTCATAGTACCAACCTATATTTGGAACGGACAAACAATAGGAAAAAGATTATTAAGTATTATGGTTGTGAGGGATACAGATGACTTAGTTGATTTCAAAACAATGACATTACGTTCGATATTCGCTTTTGGTTGTCAGCTAAATTTGCCAATATTTATAGAAGCAATCGGAATTTTGTATCTAATAGATCTATTTTTTATCTTCCGAAAAGATCGGAAAACATTGCATGATTTAATCGCTAAAACGAAGGTTGTTTATTATTAATAGCACTAAAAAATACCCTTTAAAGCTATTTTCAAGCTTTAAAGGGTATTTATCTATTTATTTTATAATGATGTTTTAGCTAAATATTCATCAAGCTGATCAAAAGTACCAGTGAAACCTTGTTGCATAGAATCTTTATTTGCAATAAATGCAGCAACTTCTTCATCAGTAGCATTGATCGGAAAACCTTTTAATGTAATTGTTGTTTTATCATCATTTTCTTCTAAAGTTAAAGTGTTTTGAATTTCCAATGGCCAAACTTCAAAGAATGGAGCGCGAACCATATTACCTTCTTGATCAGAGAATGAATTAACAAATACAATTTTCTCAGGTTCAATAATTTCACCAAAAACAAATAAACCCCACATTACGAATCCGTCTGGTGATTCCATTTTATAGTGGAATTTACCTCCTGGTCTAAATTCTAACGTTGTTACATCCATTTCAAAGCCTGTTGGACCCCACCAGTTTTTAAGATGGTCTGCTTCTGACCAAACCTTGAATACTAATTCACGAGGCGCATCAACAACCCTTGTTAAAACTAATCCTTGTTCATCTACATTAAACGTATTTTTACTCATTATTAATCCCTCCATTTATTTAATATTGATAAATTAGACATTATTTCCTTCTAAAAAAAAGAAAACTAGGTACTTCTCCTTTTACTAATTAAATTGTGTGCACCGAATAAGCTAAGATTATTTGCCTTGTAATTTTTTTAAATAATCGTCCAATTGATCGAATCTCTGTTCCCAGACGTGTCGGAATGACTTAATCCACGAATCTATTTCTTTTAGCGGCTGGGGTCTTAGTTTATAAATTCTTTTATTGGCGATTGGTTGAACTTCGACAAGCCCAGCTTCACTTAAAACGCGAAGATGCTTTGAAACCTGTGGTTGTTTAAGTCCTAAGCTTTCAGCTATTTCACCGACTGATAGAGGACCGTCACGTAAGAGTTCGACAATCTGTAACCGGTTCGGCTCTGCAAGAGCAATTAAAGTCGAATTCATAAATTGAATATACCTCAATGGGAATATTCCTGTCAAGGAATATTCGGAATATAAATTTGTGTTGATCTGAAAAAGACTTATGTAGTATTTACGAAGTGATTAAACAATATTCATTTTGTCGAGAAATATTATTTGAAAAATGAGACAATTCTTATTTACCCATTTATTTTTTGTGTTACTATTTAGCTGACTCAAAAATTTGATTTTAAAAGGTGGGTGTTTTGATGAGCCTAAAAGATTATGAGGCTTCGTTTTTAGATTATGTGAGAAAAATGTTAAACATTGAAGAAGCAATTAGTGTTTTATATTGGGATCTTCGAACAGGTGCACCTAAAAATGCTGTAAGTCAGCGTTCAAATGTAATTAGTCAATTATCAGCCGATGTTTTTAAAATGAGTACTTCTAAAGATATGGCTCATTATTTAATAACAATGGAAGAAGCCATTAGTGCAGGTAAATGTTCATTAGAAGTTGAAAAAACTGTAAAATACTTAAGAAAGCAGTACGATCGAAATACGAAAATACCAGTTGATGAGTTTGAAGCCTTTATTAAATGCCAAGCACTTTCTGAGAGTGTTTGGGCAGAAGCGAAGGAAGAAAATAATTTTGCTAAATTTGAACCTTATTTAACTGAAATAATTGAATATAAACGTAAGTTCGTTGAATATTTAGGATATAAAGACTGTAAATATGATACATATTTAGAACAATATGAACCTGGAATGACTGTAAATAAACTGGACGAAGTGTTTTCAGAAGTAAGAAATAAACTAGTACCGATTGTTAAAGCTGTATCGACTAGCGGGAAAAACTTTGAAAAAGAAGAGATGAAAGCATTCGTTTCGACGCAAAAACAAAAAGATATATGTGAACAACTATTAGCTTCGCTTGGTTATAATTTTGAAGCCGGAAGATTAGATCCAACTCCACATCCTTTTGCTACTTCTCTAAATTTAGGTGATGTTAGAGTAACAACGAAATATCATGAAAATAATTTTGAAAAAGCCATTTTTAGTACAATTCATGAATGTGGTCATGCACTATATGAGCAAAACATTTCCAAAGATTTGGAAGGTTTACCGATCGCTCAAGGAGCGTCGTTAGGTATTCATGAATCTCAGTCACTTTTATATGAAAAGATAATTGGACAAAGCTATGAATTCTGGAAATCAAATTATCCAAAGTTAAAAGAGCAACTTAATGGAGTGTTAGATAATGTTTCTCTAGATGAATTTTATAAATTGATAAATAATAGTAAGCCTTCATTTATTCGTATTGAAGCTGATGAATTAACTTATCCTTTACATGTCATGATTCGTTATGAAATTGAAAAGGATTTATTAGATGGAAAAATTCAAGTTTCAGAGCTTCCTTCAATTTGGAATCAAAAAATGGGGGAGTATCTAGGAATAATACCTGAAACTGATCGAGAAGGTGTTTTACAGGACGTACATTGGTCAATGGGGCATTTTGGATACTTTCCAACTTATGCATTAGGTGCAATGTATGCTGCTCAAATTAAAGCAACAATGGAAAAAGAATTACCAAATTTTAGTGAATTAGTTGAAACGAATGATTTTCAAACAATTCTTGATTGGTTAAAAGTGAATATTCATCAATTTGGTGCAATGAAGGAACCACAACAAATTTTGAAGGATGTTACTGGTGAAGAATTGAATGTGAGATATTTTGTTGATTATTTAGAATCAAAATATACAAAATTGTATGAGTTGGAGGAAGTAAATAAATCATAATTTGTGAATTAGAAATGTTGTGGGGGGTATGTTAGAAGCATTTAAATGGAAATTATTGCGAATGTAGATTCGAGTAAAATGAGATATACTAAAACTGCACAACAGAAAGAAAACTCCTTTGAAACGCTTAGACAATTCTTATTATTTGTTCATGGTCAATGAATGAATAGTGAATTGTCTTTTTTTTATTTAAATTTTGGCAGAAATTTAATCTTGCAAATTTTGAGGCTAAATGTCATCTTTTTTCCACTCTAGGATTTTTCAAAGAATAATTTTCCAATTTAATACAAAAGGTAATGACTATAAGGAGTGGGAAATTATGCCTTTAATTTTATCTGTTGGGAAAGCTGTACCTAAATATAAAATCGATCAGGAAAATATAGTACCTTTTATTCGAGAGCTTTTTTTGAAAAGATACCCTTCAATCGATCGCTTATTATCTGTATTTCAAAATGGTGAGATTCAAAGTCGATATATTTCTAAGGAGCTTTCTTGGTATAGCGAAGAGCATAGCTTTGAGCAAAAAAATCAGGCTTACACTGAAATCTCAATTGAATTATCAATAGAAGCGATTAAAAATTGTTTGACAAGTAATGAATTTCTATCTTCGGAAATTCAATATGAAAAAATTGATGGAATTATTTTTGTCTCTTCAACTGGTATTTCAACCCCTACAATTGATGCTCATATCGCAAATATTCTGCCATTTAATTCTTCGATTAAAAGAATTCCCATTTGGGGCTTAGGGTGTGCTGGTGGTGCGAGTGGTGTTTCTAGAGCATTTGATTATTGTAAAGCCCATCCAAAGTCAAATATTTTACTAGTTGCAGTTGAATTATGTAGTTTAACATTTCAAAAAGAAGATCTTTCCAAAAGTAATATAATAGGAACTTCGTTATTTGCTGATGGAGCAGCAGCGGTTCTAGTTATTGGCGATGAGAGTGATTTGAAAAATCGAACGATACATAAATCTTTACCGTCAATCGAACAAACTAATTCAACTCTTATGCCAAATTCATTAGACGTAATGGGATGGGATGTTCGGAATGATGGTTTATTTGTCATTTTTTCAAGGGATATACCATCAATCGTTAAAAATTGGTTACAACCAGTTGTTTCAAATTTTTTAACGGGAAATGAACTAACAATAAGGGATCTAACTCATTTCATTGCTCATCCTGGTGGAAAAAAAGTATTGGACGCATATATCGATTCATTAGAGCTTTCAGAAGCGGATGTCGGAATTTCCTTAAATATTTTAAAATCATATGGAAATATGTCATCTTGTACTGTGTTATTTGTGTTAAGTGAGTATATGAAGTTAGGAAAAACGAATGAGTACGGTCTTCTTTGTGCGTTAGGACCAGGATTTAGTTCAGAGTTATCTTTGTTAAAGTGGGTAGAATGCTAATGTTAAAGATTATTTTTTTATTCATCATCATACAAAGAGTGATTGAGCTAGGTATAGCAAAGAATAATGAAAAGAAATTAAAAATGCGGGGCGCACTTGAATTTGGCCAAGAGCATTATAAATTTTTTATCATCTTACATAGCATGTTTTTTATTTCAATTCTAATTGAGAATTATTTCATTCATTATATAAAAATTAGATTTTTTACCTTTCTCCTAATCGTTTTTATCATATTACAATTAGCAAGGGTATGGGTTATTTCAACGTTAGGGGAAAGATGGAATACAAAAATCATTATTTTACCTGATGAAAAATTAGTAAAACGTGGGCTTTATAAATATATCAAGCATCCAAATTACATAATCGTTACAATTGAATTATTAGTCATACCTATTATGTTTCATGCGTATATAACAACTGTAATCTTTTCTGTTTGTAATTTAATTTTATTAAAAGTAAGAATCCGAGAAGAAAATAAAGCGCTTTTACAATCAATCGAATAGCTATTGACAAATGGAAAATAACTGATTATGATTAATATAGAATGAAAATCATTATCAACTTCGAAAGGTTGTGCGTCAAATGGTTCTTGGATTTGTGTCAGCTACAATTCTTTTATACTTTTTATTAACTAAATATGTACTTAAACAAGTTCAAAACTAGGTGATGTAACCTAGTTTTTTTTATTTTATATGCATATGCCTATACATTCTTCTTCCAAATTAATATATATGGGGATAAAATAATGCTAGGGAAATTATTTGAGTATGAAATGAAATGGGGAAATCACGTTGCAAAACACTAAGATTAACAGAGGGGAATTACTGAATAAGGTTTCTTCAGGAATCAATTTACTTTCTGAACAAGGAAATTCGAAGGAATTATTTCAATTAAAAAAATTAGCGTACAAAATACAGAATAAGGAAAGTTATTACGTATTTTGTGGGCATTTTTCTGCTGGTAAGTCATCTTTATTAAATGATCTTTTACAAGTAGAAAAATTACCTACAAGCCCAATTCCTACAAGTGCAAACGTTGTTAAATTAAAAAATGGCGAAAGTAAAATGTTAATTACTCTTAAAGATGGTGAAATGTATCAGATTCAAGAGGATATTCAAGTAGATGAACTAAAAAAATTAGCTTCTGATAGTGGTTCAATTATTGAGCTCGAGTGGGCACAAGAAATATTTAAAATTCCAACTGGATCTGTTTTAATTGATACTCCAGGAATTGATTCAACTGATATGGATCATTTAGAGGCGACAAACTCAGTCATTCATCTAGCGGATAGTATTTTTTATTTAATGGATTATCAACATGTTCATTCGAAAACAAATATTGATTTTATTCATAATTTAGTTGAAAAAAATAATAAAGTTTGTTTAGTCATTACATGTATTGATAAACACGATGAAACAGAATTGACGTTTGAACAATTTAAGCATGGTGTAATTGGAAATTTGAAAAAACAAGGATTAGGCAACTTACAAGTTTTTTATATTTCTACAAGAGATAAATCTGTAGAGAATAATGAATATAACCAGTTTATTAATTATTTAAATGACTTATACAGTCATCAAGATGTAGTGCAAATTGAAAATGACAATGCAAGCTTTTTAACAATTATGAACGAACAAGTACAACAACTTGAGAACGATTACATTGATCTCGATCAAAATGCTGATGAGATTAGATCCGTTTATAATGATTTAAATAATGAAATTGACGTTATTGAAACATCAGTTTCTTCATTTGAGGAAAATTGTTTGTATTCTACACAACAAGTTCTTACTAATTCAAACATCACACCATTTGAGATGAGAGAATTAGCATCAAACTATTTAGAATCAGAAAAAGCATTACAAAATAAAGGATTATTTCAATCAAGAAAAAAACTTGAAAATGCATTACATGAATCTAAAAGTCAATTTATTCACAAGGTACAAGAATTAACAAGTAAACAAATTGAGTATTTTGTAAAAGAAGCAGCAATTCGAACTGTAAAACAAATTGAAAATAATAAAATTGATAGCAGTGACTTTGATAAAATCTTAGAGCCTAATTTGAGTGAAGATGTAATTTGTCCAAAGCCATCCCATTTGATTGATACAGGCGGTAACTATTTATTACAGTATACGAAGGAAGTAAGTGAAGGAATTAAGGCAGTATATCGTAAAAGTATTGCTGAATTTATTTACACACTTTCAAAGGAACTTAAGGTACAAAATGAATCAACTATTTTAAAATTAAAAAATCAAAAGAATGATTTACAATCAAAAATAGATGGATTTGATGAATTAGAGTTTACTAATCAAAAAATTTCACATATGGTTTCAGAAATAAAGACGATTTTAAATAATCATCAAGAAATGAATCAAGACCTGCCAGAAATTAAGCCTACTTTAATATCAGTAAGTGAATTAATTAATCACAAAATATTATCTGTTCAAGCACCGGAAATAAAAGAAGAACTTATTACTGACATTGAAAAAACGAATTCAAAAAAATATTCAAACGAAGAAATTCAAGTTAAATATGAAGTCGCTGATTTTATAATAGACGAATTAACTTCAAATAAATTTATTCAGAGTAAAATCGGTATTCTAAAAGAAAAAAGAGAACAAATAAAATCAAACGAATACACAATTGCACTATTCGGAGCGTTTAGTTCTGGAAAAACATCGTATATAAATACTTTACTTGGCGATCGTGTACTACCTGTTTCTCCACACCCAACAACAGCGGCAATTTGTAAGATTAAACGCTCAACAGCTGAATCTGGAAATAAGAAAGCTGATGTGAGTTATAAATCAGAAGAATCTTTAAAAGAAGAGTTTCTTGATTTCTTCAAAAAATGGGGTGTGGAAGCAAATGAAAAAGAGTGGTTTAACACCCTTCAAAATTTAATTAAGAAACAAAAGGATAAAATTCCTACTGATGCTTTCGTTTATGCAGAAAGCGTATGTCAAAATTATGAAGAAATGAGAAGCTTACTAGGTACAATTAAGCGATATGACTTAAGTGAGTATGTAACTGTTATAAGTGAAGAAAATAGAGCATGTTTTGTAAAAGAAAGTACAGTTTATTTCGATTGTGAGATCACGTTAAGTGGAATCGTATTAGTGGATACGCCAGGGGGAAATAGTATCCATTCAAGACATACTGAACTAGCATTCGACTATTTGAAAAAAGCTGATTTAATTCTTTATGTTGCACATTATCAACATGCCTTTACACGTCAAGATGAGTCTTTCTTAATGCAAATCGGACGAATGAGAGAAAGCTTTGATAGTGATAAAGTTTACTTTGTGTTAAATGCATCGGATTTAGCAAAGGATCAAAACGAAATCGAAATCGTGCAAAATTTCTTTGTAAACCAATTAACGAAACTAGGAGTTCGTTTCCCATCTGTGTTTGCTATTTCAAGTATGCTTCAGATGAAGGGATATGGTGATTCAGAGTTAAATTTAGAAATCCAGAATAATTATAAGAAATTAAATACGAAAATCCAAAATTTCTTCCAATTTGAGATTGCGAATGAAGTCTTTAAAACATTTATTAATGACCTATTAACAATTGAAAAAATCTTACGTGATACAATTAATCGTTTTGAAAGAATAAAACGTGAAAAAGATCAATTCTTCAACGAACTTGAGCAAATTCAGAAAAAAGTTAATGAAGCGATTAAAAATGCAGAACCAACTAATTTACCAAGAGCATTTATGAAAGAAAACGAACAATTGATTTTCTTTATCGAAAAGCGCATCGAATTAAGAATGCGAGATTTATTCCCTTATTTCTTTAATCCAAGTATTTTCAATAATACAACGAAAAATATTAAACAATTATTTGTAACTAAAATTCGTGAATTTATTTATGAAGTATTGGAAGAGATTTTAAAGGAATTAAGAGTAACTGGATTTAGATTAGAGAAATTTTTAACGAATGAAATTTCAATGTCGCAAGATCGAGTAATTGATGAAATACATTCTATTCAATCTGAATTTATCGTTCAAAAAAGTGGTATTAATGAGATCTTACCTGTTTCGATAAAAAATCCTGATCAATTTATTAATGTAGATCGTTTTGAAAGTTTAAAGAATTACTTCAAAAATCCAAAAAGCTTTTTTGTTGATAACATGAAAGAAACTATGATTGATGAATGCATTAATGAGTTGAGAACACCATTAAAAGACTATTTAGCAAATATGAATAGTTTATTCGCAGAGCATTATCACAATCAATATGTTGATGCATTAAATTCTGTATTGCATAACTGTAGCAATCAAATTGAAAATGATGTTCAACAAACAATTAAAGCAACTGAAAACTTAAATGAAGTAGTAGTAGATGAAAAAGTATTAAACTTATTCAAAAAATTAATTTAAATGAGGGTGGACAATTAAAATTGAAAAATATTATTGATGTAAACATTGCAAATAAATTGCGCTTAAATAAAAATGTTGTATTCTTAGATTGTCGATTTCAATTGTCAAATCCTGGATATGGTTTAACTGAGTATCAGAAAAATCATATTCCGCTATCTCGTTATGTGGATTTAAATAATGACTTATCTAGTCCTGTACAAAAGCATGGAGGCAGACATCCGTTTCCTAATTTACATGATTTTGGAAAACTTTTAGGAGATCTAGGGATCGATCATGATACGATTGTTATTTGTTATGACGATGGTACGAATGATAATGCCGCAAGATGTTGGTTTTTATGTAATTTAGTAGGGCATCAGTTTACATTTGTTTTAAATGGTGGTTATAAAAAATGGTTGGAAAACGATTTTGAAGTAACTACTAAAATTGAAGAAGTATTACCTAAAAAATTCGAGATTAATGTTCAAGAGTATATGATTACTTCGATGAATGAAGTTAAGAAGAATGGGAAAAAAGAGGATTTCAATTTAATTGATTCTAGAGAATCTATTCGATATATTGGCGAATTTGAACCAATTGACCGAATTGCTGGCCATATACCTGGAGCAAAAAATTCATTTTGGAAAGATGTTTTAAATGAAGCGGGAGAATTTAAAACAAAAGAAGAATTACAAACTCTTTTTAAACCATTTAACAATAACAATGAAACTGTTGTTTATTGTGGTTCAGGTGTCACTGGCTGTGTTAATTATTTAGGATTAGTTGAAGCTGGATATACGAATGTAAAACTTTATCCGGGAAGTTTTAGTGACTGGATTTCTTATGAAGAAAATGTTGTGAAAAAGAAAAAATAATTAGTTGCAAAATAGTTTTAATTGGTATAGAATGAGAATACAAATTAACAAAACCTGCTGTGTGCGTTGTCATTTTATGCCTTAAACCAATGATTTTGTATAGGAAGACCGATATTTAAGTAACAACATCGTGCCTATTTATAGGAGGATGAAAGTTACTTGTGAGGACATCCACCTTGGAGTTCGGTTTACTTTAGGCATAAAAAGAACAACGGCATTTGCGGGAAAAAAAACCATTCACATTTTGTGAATGGTTTTTTCTTCTTTATATAATTGCTTTTTACTTTTGTTCTTTCTAATTTGAGTTACGATAGTAGAAACTAAAATCAAGCTACAACCGAATAAACCAATTTCTTGTAATCTTTCTCCACCATAATAATACCCAGTAATCGCAGCAAAAACTGGCTCAGTAGCGAGTATAATCCCTACCTCAGTTGCACTTATTGTACGTTGGGCAAACATTTGGATAAAGAAAGCTGCAGCGGTACAAAAAATGGCAGTAAATAGAATTGAAAAAACAAAATATTTATTTGTCCATAATGCATGGTTGAAAATGACTTGCCAATCCTCAAAGATTAAAGCAAATGTCCATGAGGCTAAACCTACAAAAGTTATTTGTACAGTTGCCAGTTGTAGTGAATTATAACTAGGTGAGTAGATCGTTGAATAAATAATATGAAGAGCAAACGCAATCGCACTGAAAAAGGAAATAATATCACCAGAATTAAACTTGGAATTTGTTGATAGTGTTAATAAAAATAATCCGATGAAAGCAATAATTGCACATACATTTTCTCGTAAAGTAGGTTTTTTCTTATATTTAAAGAATAAAAGAAATGGAACAATCGCAACACTAATACCTATTATAAAACCTGATTTGGATATAGATGTGTAAAGTAATCCAAATGTTTGAAATACAAAACCTAGAAATAAAAATAATCCTATTACGATCCCGGGGAAAATAAAACCAGCTTTCCCGCGATATCTTTTATTATTTTTTCGATTTAATAAAGTTTGAACTGTAAATAGTACAATTGCTGCTACAATAAATCGTAATGCATTAAATGTAAATGGTTGGACAAACTTAAGTGTTTCTTTAACAATGAAAAGCGAAGAACCCCAAATGAAGGACACAAAGAGTAAAGAAGAAAAAGCGATTAATTTATTTTTCATATCGTCCATTCCTTTTTTATTTGATAGCTTTTCGAGCAAGTTCATCAGCAACCTTATTTGCGCTTGATGGAATCCATTTAATAAAGAAAAGTTCAAGTTGATTAATCAACTTTAATGATTTCTCTAATAAAGGAATAAACAAATCGTTTTTCGAATATTTCTTATCAATACTTTCTTCAACGATTTTTGAATCTGTACGGAATGAAACAATTGTTAAATTATTTTTGACACAATAATCTAGTGCAAGTAGCAATGCATGAAACTCAGCTTCATGATTAGACATCGAATCTAATGGAATACTTAAAAAAACAGGTTCTTTAATTCCTTTTATGAAAATACCTGCACCTGAAGGCCCGGGATTTCCTTTGGAAGCTCCGTCAATATAAACTTCAATCATAGTAAACCTCCAACACTTATATATGTACCATTTTAGTATATATTCAAAAAAATGAAAACTTAAAATATGAAATGAAGTAATTTATATTCAACCATAGCAAGTCTAAATAAACGATAGAAGAGGTGTGTCGGATGAAGCTAAAGATCAGTTGGAAGTATCAAACCAAAAAGAAATATCAAATTACACTTGAAACTGAATGGTTAGAAATAAAAGAAGCACTACTTTTAGCGGAAGATTTTGAAAGTACAGGTAGAACAAGAGAAATCATCTTTTTAGATCAATTCGACACAGAGTGGACTAAAAAACAAGTAATAAAATACTTAAAAGAACTCGAAGAAGAACCTCATAATATTTCAATTTTTTTTGACGGCGGATTTGATCTATCAACCTCTATATCTGGAATAGGTGTATGCTTATACTTTAGTCAAAATGGTAAAAACTATCGAAAGAGGTTTAATGAAAAATTAGATGGGTTAATGACAAATAATGAAGCGGAGTTTGCTGCAATTGAAAATGCAATCCTATTATTAGAGGAAATGAATATAACAGGACAAACGATTGTTATTAAAGGGGATTCACAAGTAGTCATTAATCAATTAAATGGAGATTGGCCTTGTTATGAAGAACAACATGAACGATTCATAAATCGAATTGAAAGAAAATGTAAAAACTTAAAATTAACCTTACAATTAGAACTTATTAAACGTAATGATAATAAAGAAGCTCATAATTTAGCAACGCAAGCACTTAAAGGGAATAAGATAATAAGTACAATTGAAGTTACATGAAGAGGTGAATTGAATTATGGAACGTAAAGAAATCTTGGAGGAAATAGATTCTTTAATAAAGACTTATTGCGATGGCTGTTTTGTCTATAAACATTTTAGAAAAGACCATAGTCAAAAATTCGCACAATCATTTTGTATTAATAAATGTACAGTTGGTGAAAAAATAAAAGCGATCGGTAAGCAATTAACTTCTGATTGTTAACTCAAACATTAAATGGAATATAGCAAACTTTGATAACTAATGTTTACGTAAATTTACTATTATTGACTGAGTCGTAATTCAAAATAAAAAAAGAGGGAGAGGGTGGCCAAATAGTATTACATTAGGGGAACCCTCTTTTTAACGGCAATTAAGGATGAAATGTTAGAAAAGAAGCTTGGACTGCAAATAAAATCCAGAAATCGCAAATAAAATTAGCAAATCTGCAATTGAAAATTGAGAACCGCAATTAAAATTTACAAATCTGCAATTAAATCCAAGATTGTAGCAAATAAATTTAATTATTACCTATACCAGTAAGGGTATTAAGAGCTAATAATTGTACAATAGCCGAATCTTTGAAATGGAAAACTACCAAATATGCTCCAACAAATACTAAACCGTATAAATATTCTAATAATCTTAAATTAGGAATGTTTTTTTATGAAAAGTACTATTGGGATACCCCCACTACTTAGATTAACATAGTTAAGGTAATAATATTTTGTTCCCAAACGTTCGTATTTTGTATTTAAAACACAATATTTTAACGTTTAAAAAAAGAGGTGTCTCTGAGTCCGATAACCTGACTTTTGAGACAACCTCTTTTTCATTATATCTGAGCTTCTCTTATTTGTTGCTCAACTTGCATTAAGTCTTCTTCTTGTTTCTTTAAAAACTCATCATCTAAATCAGTAGCAAGGCCCTTCATTTTTTCAAGCTGTTCTCTTGCTTGATTAACTGCAGTTGTTGCATCGGTTAATTGTTGCTCATCCATGCTCATTGTTGCATAGCCTACAAGCTTTTGAGCAGCTTTAACTTTCATTTCTACGTCCTCAAAATTATTAAAATTTGACATAAACACCCTCCTTATTTCACTTCGTATTATTCCCAAATAAAATAGGAATCATGAAAAGCGAGAGGATTTTTTTTGATTAAGTGTACTGAATAATTTTTCTCTTAATAAAAAATAAAAAAGGACTGATAAAATCAGTCCTTTATGTAGTCAAGTTTATTTTATAGCTTTACTACGTTAGCAGCTTGAGGTCCACGGTTACCTTCAACAATGTCAAAAGAAACTTCAGCACCTTCTTCTAAAGATTTGAATCCGTCAGTTTGGATTGCTGAGAAATGTACGAATACATCGTCTCCACCTTCAACTTCGATGAATCCGAAACCTTTTTCATTGTTGAACCATTTTACTTTTCCTTGCATTTTTCTTTTCCTCCTAAAACATTGCACATGAAGCGCGAAAGAATTTCCATTTATTAATAATTTTAATAATAAATGTTGAAATTAATATACAACTATTAAGAATATAAGTCAAGTAAGCGCTTAATATCAAAATATACATTCAATTGACTTAAAAATTTCATAAATAAAATAAAAAGTTAATATTAGTTTGTGAAAATATTCACAAATAGAAAAGTACATGATATACTACAACCATAGTAAGTAATTTAAATTACTACTAAGAATCAATCTTGATTTCACTTTATATAGAGACGGAGAGATGAACATGATTCATTGTGAATGGATTGAATTTAAAATTGAAAATGATTTAATAACAGAGGAAATATTTGAAGAAATGATGAATGATACATTTCAAGCAATGATGGTTGACGAAAATAACTTTCCTCAATATATATGGACAGCTAACTATGTTGTCATTGTAACAAAACGAATTAAAATATTAGAAGAAGTAGAATTTATACAAATACCACGTAATCCAGCGTGTAGTTAAAAGCATCTAACCAAGAAGAAAAAAAGGCAGCTCAAGAGAATGAATTCTTTTGGCACTGCCTTTTTTTCGTTTCTTCCTGCTTTCCCTACCATTACATAAGTTATATAATAACTATATCTAACAAATAGTGATACAAAAATTAGTTTAAATTGTGAGGAATAAAATGAAATTAATTATTGCCGAAAAACCCGATCAAGGTTTAAAGCTTGCAGCCCCTTTTAAGTTCCAAAAGAAAAAAGGGTTCTTAGTCATTCAACCTAACGAGTTTTTTCCAAAAGGTGCTTATTTAACTTGGGCTATTGGGCATTTATGTGAGTTATTATCACCTGAAGAATATGATGAAAAATGGAAAAAGTGGTCATTAAATACATTACCAATTATACCTAACCGCTTTGGACATAAAGTATCAAAAGGAAAATGGGATCAATTTTCAGTCATAAAGAATTTAGTCCACTTAGATGAAGTTAATGAAATAATTCTTGCAGGTGACTGTGAGCGTGAAGGAGAACATATCGTTCGCCTTATTTTAAATTTAGCTGGAAATAAAAAGCCAATGAGAAGACTTTGGATTTCGTCATTAACAGAAAATGCTGTTAAAAAAGGATTTAGTCAACTATTGGATGAAAGCGAAACAAAAAGCTTATTCTTTGAGGCGTATAGCCGTGCATGTGCTGATTGGTTAGTTGGGATGAATGCATCAAGAGTATATTCATTACATTTACAAAAAAAAGGTATCCAGGATGTATTTTCGTTAGGAAGAGTTCAAACCCCAACACTCGCTCTTATTGTCAAAAGAGAACTTGAGATTGAAAGGTTTAATTCCGAACCTTATTGGGAAGTTTTTGCTACATTTCAATTTGATAAGCAAAAGTTTTTTGGGAAATGGCATAATGAATCAGAATCTAAAATTATGTCAAAGGAATTAGCAGAAAAAATTGCTGGCTTTTGTGAAAATAAAAATGTAAAAATTACTGATATTGAGCAAGAAAGAAAAGAGTTTCAACCACCTTTTCTTTATAATTTATCGGCGCTCCAAGCTGATGCAAACAGTAAATATAAATTTTCACCACAAAAAACTCTCGAGATTGCACAAAAACTTTATGTCAAAGGGAATATTTCATACCCACGTTCAGACTCAAGTTTTATTACGAAAGAAGAAGCAATGATGCTCCCAGATATATTGAAGAAACTTGAAAATATTGAGCAATTTTCAAAATTCTTCCCTCTGCCAAATCAATCTATATTAAATAATAGTCGCTACGTTAATGAGAAAAAGGTCACTGATCACTATGCAATTATTCCTACTGAGCAAGTACCAAATATCCATAAAATGAATGATGAAGAATTGAAAATATATGAATTAATTGTAAATCGTTTAATTAGTGCACATTATCCTAATTCAATTTTTGATTATACAACAATTCATACGTTAGTAGACGGGCGAGCGACTTTTATTTCAAAAGGGAAAATAATGGTTCAAGAAGGTTGGCGTAAAGTCATATTCGAAAAATCAAAAGAAAAAAATACAGAAGAACAAAATTTACCCGTTGTTGAAACTGGACAAGAAGGAATTGTTAAAAAGGTAGAGGTAAAAGAAAAGAAAACTCAAGCACCTAAAAGATATACAGAGGGACAATTAATCACATTAATGAAGTCTGCCGGAAAACATATTGATAATCCGGAATTAACGAAAATACTAAATAAAACTGAAGGACTAGGTACTGAGGCAACTAGGGCTGGTATTATTGGTACTTTAAAAAATAGAAAATATATTGAAGTTAAAAAAAATCAAGTTTTCGCTACGGATAAGGGGAAGCTTATAATTTATGCTCTTGGGGAAAATATTTTAACTTCACCTGAAATGACTGCAAAATGGGAACAGAGATTAAGTGAAATTGGTGAAGGAAAAGCAAGTAGTCTTGAGTTTATGGAACAAACAAAAAAATTAACTGAAAAAATAATTCTTGATGCATATGAAAACGAGAAGATATGGAATTTTTCAGAGTTTAAAATTGAAGAGATGCAAAATTCGAAGTTTGGGCCGAAGAAAAAATCAACTAGTGTTGGAAAATGTATTAAATGCGATGGTAAAATGATCGATAAAGGTTCATTTTATGGTTGTGATCAATTCCAAAAAACAAAATGTGGAGTTACAATTTCAAAAAAAATATTAGGAAAAACAATTACAAAGACATTAATGAAGCAGTTATTAAACGGTGAGACTACAGAAGTTATTAAAGGATTTTCAAAGGATGGTAAAGAATTTGAGGCTTCTTTAAAATTTAATGAATCAGGGAAGATTATGTTTATCCAAAATTCCATTAAATAAAGTGGGGCATAATGTAATTTAACTAGTCAATTCTATTTTTTATTGCATATACTTATATACAATGATAATAGGAGGATTAGAGTGAAGGAATTCTATAGCAATGAACAAGTTTTTCTAACTGGTGGAATTGTTCCTTCCGTCTATTCATTATGTATAGACTGTAATCGGAAAATTGTACATGTCCTTGACTTGGATCGAGTGGGCACAAGGCCGGTATGTGTATCATTTTCTAACAGTTTTGCAGAAAATATTTTTGAACAAATAAGCTTATCAACGTTAGGAAGTTACTTAGAATACCAATACTTAATTTATACGACAGAAGGTATTGTAACAAAATGGAAAAATAATGAACTTGTAGCGTTAACTAATTTAGATGAATGTAAACCGGAATTCATTAGTTTAATGAAAGAAAGAAGAAATACATGGTCTAAATATAAAGCTTTATACAATCGAAAATAAAAAGAAGGATTACTCTTTTAAATAAGAAGTAATCCTTTTTCAATTTAAGAATCAAAATCTCATGCACCGGCATATTCCTGTCTTTTCCTGTCTTTATTTGTTAAACTATCAACATATCATAAATTAGAAGGTGACAAAATGATTTGTTTTTTAGAAAATACCTTTCAAATAAAATTAGAAAAAAATGATAAAGGTGATTATCCGATTATTGTGACTGACGAAGGTATATTTAGCGAGATGAGCCTGAAAGATAAACCGAGCACTTATGTTAAGTTTATTATAAATGAATATGATGAGTTAACGATTGATTGGTATATCGAAAATGAAAATCGCTTCTCTGTAAAAAGCCTACAAGTTCATCAAATGATCTTAATAAACGATCATGATGAAAATTCAATTCAATTTGTATTAGAACGTTGGCAAAGTAGGATGTTTAAGATTCAATGGAAGCCAAAGTTACACATTGAATTTGGTTTATATTATGAAGTTTGCGATGATTGCGATTAAGATGATTTTTTAGGTTTTAGTAAGGTTAGGATTACAAGAAAACTAATCCAGCCGATAAGTGGATAAAGGAATGTTAATAATGGTCCATAGCCGATAATGCTAATAAACAGGCAGCAAATTAATAATAAGATAACGACTAAATTTGTATTTAATCGGATATATGAATTAATTTGTCTAGACATCCCATATATATTCCCAACTAGTGTGGTGAAAATTTCAGCTAGAATAACCATTAGGAAAAAGTAATAGAAAATTGGATGGATTTTTTTGATTACTTCTACCATTGGAATTTCATATTGTTGAAAATTGGCTACACCTGATACGTTCAGGTGAATTAGTAATAAAATAGTCCCTAATATTAGACCGCCTAATACACCGCCTTGAACAATAGAAGATTTTTCTTTGCATTCAAAACCAATGGGTACTAAAACTGCCTGGGCTAATGCCATATTTAAACAAACATAGGTTATTGGCTTTGTAAACACTGTATAGTTAAGCTTATTAATAGAAGGTAAAATATGGTCTAGTGTTATTTCATGCATCGTAAATGGTAAATGTGAGTTGATGAAAACTGCGAGAATAAAAGCACACATAATTGGGACTACCGTATTATTTAGACTGAATAAACCACTTGTCCCTTTTCTTAAAACCATAAAAGTCAAAATGATAAAAAGAAATGATCCGATAAATGAATCAAAATGTAAGTAAGTTTTAAATACAGCTCCAGCACCAGACAACATGACGCTTGTAACGCCAATTAAAACAAAGAATAATAGCCCATTAATAATATTTCCTCCGAGTTCTCCAAACAAAAGTACATTAAATTGCTGAGCAGAATTTAATTTATATGTATGAGCAATTGTCATAATTTTAGTTCCAAACCAACAAAATAATATAGTGGCAAAAAGGATCCCCATTGCACCAAATATCCCGTTAATTGAAAAGAACTCTACAATTTCTTTACCCGTGGCAAACCCTGCTCCAATCACTGTTCCGACATACGTAAAGGCTATATTTCGAGCTTCTTTACTAAAGTTGAATTTCATAGGAAGTCCTCCTAAATGTAGTACTAAATTGTATGATACATATTAGGAAAATAGACATGCTCCCTTAGTAAAAGTTTATAAACAAATCTACTAAATGCTTTTATTGTTCAATTTACGCAATTTTTTAATTATGTTAAAGTGAGAAGGTTAGGGGGACGGACATCATGAATATACTTAAATGGAATTTTAATATGAAGATCAGGCTTGTTGCTGAGTTTTTCTTTGGATTATTCTTCTGGATGTATTTACCATTTTTAGCAATTTATTTTTCTGAAGAACTAGGTAAAGTGACAGCAGGGATCTTACTTATGTGCTCTCAAGCTGTTGGGGTATTTGCAAATTTAATCGGAGGATATTTAGCTGATACGTATGGCCGAAAGCGAATGATGGTAATTTCAGCTTTCATTCAAGCTGGAGGAATGATTTTGCTAACAATTGCAAATTCACCAATTTTAAATTCACCATGGCTAACTTTTTTAGGATTTGCAATTATTAGTGTCACAGGAATGCTATATAATCCAGCAAGTTCGGCTATGGTAGCAGATACAGTTGAGGATAAAGATGAAAGAAACTTAGTCTTCGCTGTTTTTTATACGATGATAAATATTAATGTAGTGATCGGACCAATTATTGGTGGAATTTTATTTTTCAAAGCAAGATTTTTATTATTTACTACATCTTCATTGATCTTTTTAATTGTCGCTTTTATGATTCTACTTTTAATAAAAGAGTCATTACCAGACTCTGTTAGACAAGAAAAAGAAGCGTCTATTTCAAAAGTTTTAATTAAACAAGTAAAGAATTATCGTGTAATTTTTACTGATAAAGTTTTTTTCTTATTTGTTGCAGCTGGTATATTAATCTCTCAAACTTTTACTCAATTAGATTTATTACTAGCGGTTTATATAAAAGAAAGTATTCCTGTTCAAACATTATTTAGCTTTGGTGATTTTACTTTAAAGACAAATAGTGGAACATTATTTAGCTGGGTCATTGCCGAAAACGGTTTAATCGTAGCATTATTTACAGTTTTAATAACGAAATTTGCCAATAAGTTTAATGAAAGATTTTTATTTTTTGCATCATCTGTTTGTTATGCTTTATCTATGTTATTGTTTGGATTCACCCTATCAGCCTATGTTATTTTTATTGCAATGGCGCTCTTCACTTTGGGTGAGATATTAGTTGTAGGAAATCAGAACTCATTTATTGCAAAAATTGCTCCCGAAAATCAACGTGGACAGTATTTCGCTGCAGCAGGTTTAAGATGGTCACTCGGACGAACGATTGCACCATTAACGATTCCACTAGCCGGGCTAATCGGATATAAATGGACATTTAGCATAATATCGATCCTAGCCTTGATTGGAGCATATTTATTTGAATTGATGTTTAAAGAGATCAAGAAAAAACCTGAACCGTTTTCTGATAATATGAAGGTAGGATAAGTAGTAAAAGAGGACCCAACAAACTGGGTCCTCTTTTTAACGGTTATTTAATGTCTTATCTAGCGTGTCGATATTTTCTTGCATTAAGTCGAAATAATCTTTGTGATTCTTTAAATCATCTTCTGAGATAGTTGCTAGGTGGTTAAGTCTTAAGATCTCAGCATGTGTTTCATTTTTTACAACTGTTGCTACTTTTGGTGTAGCAAACGTTTCGAACAAAATATATTTGACATGATGTTCTTTAACAAAATCAACAACTTTCTTTAAATCCTTCTGTGATGGCTCTTGAGAAGGGGAAAGTCCTGTGATCGGGATTTGTTCAATTCCGTAATGTTGTTCCAAATATCCATATGCTGCATGTGAAACGACAATATCCTTACGTGCAGAATGTAAAACTAAATTTCTTAATTCGTTATCAAGTTCATCAAATTGATTTTCAATTTTATCATAATTTGCTTCAAAGTATTGTTTGTTTTTTGGCATTAATTTAACTAATTCATCTCTAATATTTTGTGCTTCAATTTTTGCACGAGATGGATCTAACCAAACGTGTGGATCAACGTCATGATGATCTTCATCTTCCTCAATTTCTTCTTCGTTTGACTTTATTAATTCAATATTTTTAGTAGCCTCTAAGATTGCAACATGATTATTTTTAAGTGTTTCTTTGATTTTATCTGCAAAAGGTTCCATACCTGCACCATTGTAAACAAATAAATCTGAGTTTGCGATTTGTACAATTTGCTTAGAAGTTGGTTCAAAATCATGAGTATCAACACCAGTTGGGTATATGGAATGTACATCAACGTATTTACCACCAATTTTTTCAGCAAAATCTTGTAAAGGATAAATGGTTGTATAAATCGTTAATTTATTTTTATTTTTAGTACTTTGCTGATGCGTGTCTTTATTGCAAGCTGACAGAACTGCACTTGTTAATAGCAATGTCGTGATTGCTAATTTTTTAAATTTCATTTTTTTCTCTCCCTAAAAAAGTTAATCATTTTAGTATTTTATAATGAGGTTGTTAATAAACGAATAAAGTTAAAAAATTTTAATTAATTCGTAATCATTCCTTTTTAAATTTTAAAAAAAATGTAAGATAATTTTTATCAAACAATTTAGTACATATTTTTTTAAAATATTCAAAATCGTAATAAATACGATTTAATCC
>NZ_NUUX01000028.1 GCF_002564465.1 Bacillus sp. AFS088145
CGAGAATCTGGAATATAGTTTCTCATAAGAGGCTCAAGAGTAAGTAAAAAAGCTAGAAAAATTTTTATTTGCTTCTTCATATCCTTTAAATACTATTTTTGAACAGTATGGTACTTAGTGCATGTTATTAAACTTGTAGCATCGTATGTCTAAAAGAGCTTCATAATATTATTATGTAAACTAAATAGATTTAAAGTACATCATATAATAAATGAATCCATACTCGGACATTGACTACTTTCAAAAAATACATTAAAATTATCTTTAATTCAAGATAGTTGAAAGGGGTTGATATGAATTGAAACAAAATGAAATTTCAACTAATTCGCTCCAATTATATTCTGAAATTTGTAAAGCAAATCGAGTTTTGACTGATGCTTCTATTAATAATATTAAATGTTTTGGTTTAAATTTGACTGAGTTTGCAGTCTTAGAATTGCTTTATCATAAAGGAGATCAGCCAATTCAACAAATTGGAAAAAGGATATTAATCTCAAGCGGAAATATGACGTATGTATTAGATAAATTAGAGGCTAGGCGATATATTAAACGCATTCATTGTCCAAAAGATCGACGAGTTATTTATGCAGTTTTGACTGAAGAGGGTAGAAGAGTAATTAGCTGCATTTTTCCAGGTCATAGCGAAATGATTCATAACTTATTTTCTGAACTAAATTCAGCTGAAAAAGATATGTTGATCTATTTATTAAAAAAGATTGGATTAAGCAAAAATGAACCTCAATGTTGAGATAACTTAATTCGAACTAAAACGAATTAAAAGCTGTCAATTGGCGGCTTTTTTTGTTAAGGCTGGAAATAATAATAATAGACTAATTGTAAGAAGAGGTTAAAAAGATGGAAGAAAAGTTTAAAGGGAAATCAATTATTATTACAGGTGGTGCGAATGGAATTGGAGAGGGTATTGCACTTGCATTTGGAAAATTAGGTTCAATTGTTTTCATAGCTGATGTCAATGAACAAAAGGGTAATAGAGTTGTCAAGAGAATTGAGGATAATGGTGGGAGAGCAATATTCTTTAAGACTGATGTTAGTAAAGAAGAAGACATCATAAATCTTATTCGCACCGTCATTGATAAAAATTGGTAAACTTGATATTTTAATTAATAATGCAGGAATTTCAGCTTTTAAGCCATTTTTAAGTTTATCAACAGATGAATGGGATCAAGTAATTAATACTAATTTGAGAAGCGTTTTTATTTCATCAAGAGAAGCTGCTAAAGTGATGAATAATGGTGGAAGAATTATAAATATGGCATCAACTAGAGCGATCATGTCGGAGCCAAATTCGGAAGCTTATGCTGCATCAAAGGGTGGAATTGTATCAATTACCCATTCATTAGCTGCTTCGCTTCAGCCAAATGGTATAACAGTAAACTGTATTAGCCCGGGATGGATTCATGTTGATCAGAATGAAGAATTAAAAGAAACTGATCATCTTCAACATTGGTCGAATCGAGTAGGTAAGCCCGAAGATATCGCTAAAGCTTGTATTTATTTAGCTGATCCAGAAAATAACTTTATAAATGGTCAAAATATCATAATTGATGGTGGCATGACTAGAAAAATGATTTATGAAGAGTAGAAAAGCAAGGAAAGTTAATTTTCCTTGCTTTTTTTTATTCGTTACTTATTCGTTTTACTTTACTTTCTTGTATCCTTGCCCTAAAAATATATCTTAGTAAATATGGTACAACAATAAATATAAATAGTGTTCTAAATAGTTGATAACACATAATGACAGTTATATCTGCGTCTACTTCTTTAGCAATTAAAGCCATTTGATCCATTCCACCAGGGGCTAAACTTAGTAAGGCACTGATATGATCAATGGTGTGAGTATGTGTTAGAAATATACTTGATAAAAGTGAAAAAGTTAATAAAACGACTCCACTTAAGACTGAAACTAAAACTATTTTTAATTTGTTATTTAAGTTTTCTGGTTTCAATAATAAGCCAATATAACTTCCCATCATTAGCTGAGAGCAATCTAAAATTACAGATGGTAATGCAGGTCCATGTAGTCCAGATAAATTAAGGATAATGGTAGCGATCATTGGACCTAAAAGTAATGCTGTTGGAAAATTTATTTTCTTCCCTAAAATTCCAAGTAGTGTACAGGAAATAGCAAAAATAATGATGTTTGGAAATAAGTCATGCCAGCTAGCTGAAGAGTGGTGTATGGCTTCTGAGATCGAACTTTTATGTACATTAAAAAATGGACTGAAAATTAATAATGGGACCATAAAAATAATCATCATAAGCCTGGAAATTTGTAAGAACGTGACAATAGTAAAGTCAATATCTTTAATCTCTTCTGCAAGAGCAATCATTTGACTTAACCCACCTGGAATACTACCTAATGACGAACCCTTTAAAAGTCAATAAATTTGACCTATGAGGGGTCTTAAGAGCAGTCTACGTAAGGATTTGCAGTAGTAGTTAAAATTATTTGAAGGATACTATCAATTTTATATGGAGGTATTCTATGTCATTTGAAATCATTGACGTTTATTTATCCGATTGTGAGGTAAAAGGATTTGCTACAACAACGATTAGAACAAAACGTATGATACTACAATCCTTTTCAGATTGGCTCAAATTGAATGGGAACAATGTAGAGAGGGTAAATGTATTGACCATGCAAAAGTATATCCTATTCAAGCGTAATGAAGGTTTAAAGAACGTCACAATTAACAATATTATAAAGGTTCTGAAAGTGTTTTTTAAGTGGTGTATTGAGATGGAAATATATAAGATAAATCCAATGGACAAAATTTCAAAACTTCATGAACCTAAGACCATGATTAAAACGTTCACAGATAAGGACATTAAACGTATGGTAGGTTTTTATAGTGGTGGTGGGTACTATCCTACTAGAAATAAAACAATGATTGTATTGTTGGTAGAAACAGGAATTAGAAGTAATGAATTGATTAATATAAAACTAGATGATATTATGTCCAATGCTATTAAAATTCATGGTAAAGGGAACAAGGATAGAGTAGTCCCAATCTCAAACCATTTGAAAAAGCAACTATTTAAATATCTTAGAGTTCGTGAAAAATATGCCCATGCACGTACAACAAAAGCAACATCCTACAAGGTACAAAATAATCCGTATTTGTTTGTTAATAAATTGGGCAATAAGTTAGGATCAAAAATACCTTTAAGAGTTTTGCAGAAATGCGGGGAGGATATTGAGGTAGATTTATTGGTTCATAGCTTGAGAAGGTATTACATACAGAAAATGAACGAACATACTGATTTATTTACAATCATGAAACTTGTTGGTCATGACTCAATAGAAACTACACAAATATACCTAAACAGTACGGTAGATGAAAAGATACTTGCAAAAGGATTAAACAGTCCATTAAATAACATTTAAGGGTGTCCTTTTGGATACTCTTTTTTATTATTCCAATAGCTTAGGGAGATGAAAGTTGTCCTGTTAGACTAAAAGTTTCTGTTAAAACAAAAAAAGACTGCCGAAACAGTCCATTGAAATTACTTGCGTGTTGGAAAACACAAATTCTTTACCATTTTAATCTAAAAAGTAGCGTACTCAGTTTAAACTTCTTGAGTAACCTTTTGATTAATTTCAAGAGTTTTCCTGTACTCAGATGCAACAGGTATTCTTGTAAACTCAACAGTATTGTTGTGATTGTTCTTTACTATTTCCTCAATTTCATCAAGTGTAACTTTAAAAAATTCTTTTCTTTCATTGATTTTATTTACTCTATTCGAATTTAGCGATTTGTGAAGTTCACTTTCAAGCGTTGGGGCATTATCACTAAATATCATAGCGTGGACATCAAACAGAAACGGAACAGATGCACTTCCAAGTTCTTTTACACGATCCATAGGTTCTAATCGTCTTGTCATACCAATTTTATAGACATTTTCTCCAAATGATCCTATGTTTGAGATAATATAAACAAAACCAGCTCTTGTATTTTGTTCACGGTTTAGAACATCTTCTTTATCTTTGTTTAGTATTTCCAATTTATCTTCATATTCACGAATCTTATCTATATAAAGCATTTTCTCAACTTCAATAGAAGTATTTTGCATATAAGTCATCAATTTTTTTATTTCATTTTTAAATTGTATTTCATCTTTTTCGATTTTACGTTTTTTAATTTCAATTTCTTTTCGAACTTTTTCTTCTTCTAACATTTGCTCTTTAATCGCTTTTTGAATCTCTTTTTCTTCTTCACGTTTTAATTCAAATGTATAAATTAAATTTAATTGCTCTAATTTTATCTCTAGGAGTTCCATTGAAAGTTGAACACCATCTGTGGAAAAAATCTTATTTATTGAATCAAAGGAACGTTGAATTTTTCCTCGAAGAGTATCAATGTTTTTAACAGTTGTTGAAAGTGTAATATTATCACACTCAGAGTTGAAACATCTAAGAGCCTGTTTAATGTTATTGTTAATTTCCTTTTGTGAAGAAGTAGAAGAAACTGAATAAGCATTATTTTCTTTTATTAAATTTTGTTCTTTTGCCTTTAAAACACTTAATTTATTCTTACATTCTTCAGAAGTAATACTATCGTAATCAGAGTAATCATATGATTTTAAAATCGCTTCTACTTTCGCACCTTCAATTTCTAAAATAAGATCTTCTTTATCTTTCTTTAGAGATGAAATAGTTTCTTCCAATTTTCTTATATTAGATTCACTTTTATCTTTTAATTCACGTAGCTGATCACGATATCTGTCTCTTTCATCAGAAATTGTATCTCTAAAGTCATCTAAATCTTGTTGAGCTTCTTTTATATGTGTTTCATAGTCCTGAATTTTCTTTAGTTTCTCTCTTAATGACTTATTATCTTGCCATTTTAGAACTAGTAAAACTATACCTGCAATTAAAGGAATAATTAAAAACCAAAGCGAAAATAAAAGACAGATAAAAATAGTGGATAAATACCATTTCTGTTTGTGCATAATGACCTCCAGTATTAGACAATTATTAAATTTCACATCTTTTTAATTATATAGGCACATTTTATTATGAACAACCATCATTACAATCTTATTTATTCAAATATTCTTTAAAAAGAACATAAACTCGAACTAAAATTCTAATATATAAGGAAACAATACTATGAACCTTACAGAAAATCGATAATGGAGAGTTTTCAAATTGAAATAAAGCATCTAGAAAAGTAGTAGACAAGGATCAGAAGGCAATACAAAAGCTAGACATCTTATTTGAAGAAGATGAGAGTTACTTTTTCTACGATCTTTTGAAATGAAGTTCTAGAATTTCAAAAAAAATACAAGATAAACTAAATAATGGTGAATATTTAATTAATGGGGTGGTAATTATTAATTTTTATATCGGAACAACAAATGAAGCTGATTCAAATGAATTTTTAAAATGCTTATGGTCAGAAATTGCTAAGGAATTTGGAAAATGTTCATGGATATATATACCGTCTAAACAGTATAAAAAAAATAGAATTTTCTTTGGTTTCATGAGTATTGGAGTTGGTGAGTTTGAAGTAAGTATCACATATAAGGTTAGAGGATCTATTGAAAATATATATTTTGAAATAAAAGAAGATACTAAAGTTACTAATCTTAAAGAAGTTAATAGGAGATTGAAAAAAACAATAAATTCTACAAGAGATAACATAGGGAAATATAAATTTTTCCAGTTTACTACTAGTATAAAATCTACACTGATGCCTTTAGCACCATATGAAGGAGAAAAATATTATAATAGAATTGATGCTACAAGTAATTATTCACATATTAGTGTAATAGTTGAAGCGTATGACGGTAATCAAGGTGAGGGAATAGCTCACAGAAAAATAAATCAGATTTTGGATTTTTTAGCAGTAGAAACTAATGCACCATTTTGGGAGTGTGATGGTTTTGAGGAAAAGTTAGAACTAGCATATTCAGAAATTTATCAAGAGGATGAAGGTTTCATAGATGGTTTCTCATCCGAAAACGGGTTTTTGGTTATTTCTAGAGAAGGAAAGAACTTTATTCAAAAAATAGTTAATTTATGTAACGAAGAAGATGAATCTATAGATTTATTTATTAAAGCGTGTAATCATTTTCACACAGCAAGAAAGTTTCAAGCACAAATTGAAAATGTATACTTTGGAAATGTACAGAATGATGAAAACGGTGCTACCGTAGAATTGAAAACTCATGATGATTTAAAACTAGCTGCGAATTTGGGTGGCTCACATAAAGAAATCTCAACAACTTTATATTTATCTGCATTAGAAGTAATTACTTTAATAGGATTTGAGGATGATAGATGTAAATCTTGTGGACAACCCAAATTTAAAATAAAACAAAGAGTAAAAGAAATTGTAACCAAGTATATAAATGAAAATATTGCTAAACAAATGAGTGATTTCTATGATGAAAGATCTTTTTATTTACATAAAGGTAAAATGTTAACAAATCATATTCCGACTAAAAACTCTATTCCGTTGTTAGATAAAAATGATAGTCGGGGTTGTATTCATCCTGTTGGAGTTCCACTTACAAATATAATGGAACTTACAAGTTTTTGCTTAAGAAAGTTTTACAAAGAAAATTTATTATAGAAGGATTGGAGGATTTTGATAGTCCTCTTTTTTTTCCAAAAGAGATTTTAAATTTAGGCTCTGTTAAAATAGATTGTTAATTTTCTTATTCAACTAATTGGCAGTTTAGTTTAAGTGAAAAGATTCACAAGTTGAATTGAGTAGCCTTATTCACACGGCACGTAATAAGGATGTTACCTTGCAGTAAGACTTCTCTAATTGTATTATGAAATCAAGAATTATAGTAGATAAACTGTGGAATGAGGTATAAATTTGAGAATTGATATTTATTTTCATGATTATAAAGATAAAAGTGAATCAAACAGAACTTTGGAAGTTCTTCAGTTATACCTTAACAAACACACAATTATGAAAAACTATAGTAGTGTTTATAATAGCATATCATTCAAATTTTTGAATAACCCACCAAAGAAAAGGGAAGCTAAAGTACTAATGCCCTATGGTGTTCATCCCGAGGTAGAGATTCTATCACATTTTGAAGATAATCGAAAATTATCTGTAGAGGTATTTCATCTTGCACTAGGATTATTAAAAGAGGCAATTCCTCGTATACCATATGCACCTACTAAAAAAGAATTTGATTTTGATGTTGAAGAACTTTTGAAAGATATTATTATTTCTATTAAAGATGCACCTAATTCTAAACAAGAACTCAAATTTTTGGATGATAATAAGAAACAATTTACATTGCAAAATCGTTTAAATCATAAATTAAGAATCATTCAAAATTTTAGAGAGAATCCCAGACCTTTAGATACAAGAATTATAGGAGTACGTATCTTTAGTAACATTCAATTTGATGATGGTGATGATGACGTATATTTCTATCAAAATATGTATTCAATCATTTTTTCTGATGTTCTCTATTGGTACGATATCCGATTACCAGGCTATAAAGAAATTTACATTGAATTAGTAGAATCTGTAGAAGAAGCTATTGATATTAGTACAAGTAAGGATGATTGGTTTCAATATACTCATGCAATTTTAGATTACACTACTTTTAAGCAAGCTTCCCAAGAAATAAAGGAACAATTGTTGTTAAAAAGTTTAATTGAGGGATTAAGATACATTACTGATTTTGACCACCTAGAAGTAAACAAAATTGAAGGTGCAATTGAATATATCCAAAAGCATAAACTTAAAACTCCTTTGACGTATAGCATTAAAGAAAATGATGAATACAAGGTAACTATTCATTATAAGGTGACAAGAGAAACGATCATAAGAAACTATGTAAAAGCTATATATAATATACATATTTTCCAAAAGGCAACTGGAAAAGAAAGTGTGAATCATCTTGGGATATTCGAAACATTCAATGTTCCGTATATTTTGGGAAATATTACTCTTACAAAGAAGCAAGTCACAATAAAGGGGAGAAAAGGTTTAAGAGCGGAGGTTTATCGTTCAAGTGAAAAAGCTCCGATTGAGTTCAAATTTGAATTTCAAAAAATGTTTTTGACCAATGAAGAAGGTGATACCGTTGGTTAAAACATATATCAGCATTTGTTACATAAAAATTGAAGTCAAGATGTTTTAATTATAATTTCCTTATTCAACTAACGCATGCGTATGTTGAACAACACGATCGGCTGAAAAGTCGATTTTTTTTATTGAGCTAAATGGCAGTTTAGTTGAATAAGATTAATTTAATTTTTGCAAAAAAAAGTGATAATCTCCAAATCAAAATAAATTTTCTTTTGATATAATTTAATTTATAAACCACTTCATTACGGAGGAATCAAATTGGAAATCTTTATTACTGTAATTATCCTAGCATTGCTTTTTTCATTTTTAAATGAAAGAAAATTTAAGCTAAAAGAATTTATCAAAAATGTTGTTATCTATTCTGTACTTTATTTTTTAGTCCGTTTTGTTGGGAATTATTTACACAAACATGTCCACTTTTCTATACCTTTTGTCGAACGAATTCCTGAAGTGTTTAAAGTTTGGTTCGGGGGATTATTATTTTTTATTTTGTGTTGTGGTTTTTCAATTAAGAGTTGGAGGGAATTAAATAAACAAAAAAAGAATGAAATAAAATAACATCCTCAATCTACAACTAATGCATGCATTAATTGAACAAGAACAAGGAGATACTTATGACTTTTGAATTTGCACAACTTGCTGTTTCACCTACGTTTATAATAGTAGTTTCATTTGCTCTTTTTTACTTTATATATAATAGAAAAGAAAAGGGGTTTTTTACTAAATTCTTTTTAATATGTTCTTTGATTTATATTTGTATATATCTATTAGCATTTTATTTCTATTTTTTTGCAAATTGATTTTATCACTTCTGGTATAGATTCTTATACAACTAACGCATGCTTTTGTTGTATAGACCCAAAATGAAAGATTTAAGGATAAGAGGGAACAAATGATGAAAAGCATTAAAACTATGAAAATTTTAGGTGTGTTCTTAATTGTATGTGGGATAATCCTAACATGCATTGTTTCTTATTACTTTAGACATCAATCTTCTAGTATTGGATTGATAACAACTTTTTTAGGCGTATATTTTTTAAGAAGATATAAACAAGCCAAAGAAATAGCTAAAAAAGAAATATTCTTAGTTATTTTAGTGTACATTTTAGTAATATTAATCGAAGTATTCTTACTTTATTTTTGAGATGTTTTTTTAGAAAGTTGGAATTTAAACATTCTTCCTTATCCAACTAACGCATGCTTTAGTTCAATAAAACTTCCTAAAGGTTGTCTAATTAGATAGCCTTTTTTTAGTTCAAAAATCAACATTTAAATTTAATTGTTTTGGAATTAAATTGGTTATTGTACTTGTTTTCAGAAATTTCCGAAAAAATTAATAATATAAATAGGAATTTTGATATAAAATAAAAAATGTGTAGGAGAATGAATGTTAAGAAAATTACAATTAGTATGCAATGTTGGAAAATTGAAGGTTGTTTTATGTAAGAAAAATCGAGAAATAGAGTTAGATATGAAAGGGGGAAGAGTTATTTAATGAAGAGGTACTTATTATCATTTTCAATATTTTTATCTATCGGAGTATCAGCATGTAGTAGTGAGGAAGGTAGTACAGATGTGAATTCAGAAAGTCGAAGTGACTGTGATATAAAAGGAAACATCAGTTACAACACAGGGGAAAAGATATATCATCTACCGGAAGATCAATTTTATGATGTAACAGAAATTGATGAAAGTAATGGAGAAGCATGGTTCTGTTCGGAAGAAGAAGCTGAGGCAGAAGGATTTAGGAGATCATTAAGATGAAAAATAAAATAATAATTTCTTTATTATCATTGAATTTATGTTTAGTTGGTTATATTTTATACTCAAATATAAAGACTCAAGAAAGAATAAAGACTTTAGAAACAAATATTGATGATTTAGATACAACCGATTCTGATGCACTTATTGAATTAGAATCAAATTACGAGGAAGTACAAAGTGAAGTTGAAGATTTATCAAATCAAGTAGAAGAAATTAACAGTAATATTGGTGATATTCAACTTGATTTAGATGAAGTATATGGGGAATTGTTTTATTAATTGTCTACTATTAACTTGAAGGAAGAATTTAAATTAGATTTATTGAATCTCTTATGAGGTTCTTTTTTAATTGTCTAATTTAATTATCTTTCAAATTGCATGGGGGTTTACATATTCTTTTTCACATTCAGTTACATTCGATATTGCACACTAAAAAAGAATATTTAAAAGTTATTGATTTAAAAAGAGTTATTAAAATTAATTGTTTATAATATGGATCACTAAATGAATCTGATTTTATACTTTTTCATAAAGTGTCAGATCGATATTTGGAATAAAAAAAAGACTGTCTAATTAGACAACCTTTCTACAATGTTATGTAACTATCGCATGCGTTAGTTGAATAAGATTTTTACCATTTCCATTCTTTAAAATATTGCCATCCTTCATCAGTTGAAGCAAAAATAGATTTACATTGTTTGCATCTAAGAATTACACCAGAAGGATATTTGGGATTATCTATAACTAACTTCGTAGTGCACTTTTTGTACCCACATTTTGGACATTCTTGAAGCATATCTTTTCTAACTTTCATTTGATTCTCCTAAATTTATAAGCTTTATTGATAAATTGTACAACTAACGCATCAGTTAGTTGTATAAAAAGGTTTTTTTACTATTTTTTCTTCTCGTTTAAAGTTCTATTAATTGAAAGCAGGATTCCAATAATTACTCCCATAAAAATACTTATTAATCCAAAGCCATTAACACCCGAATTTGGCATAAAAACCCAAGAATATAAAAAGAAAAAAATAAAACAACTTATACTACTTATTAAAATATATTTACTTAAATCCATCTTGAAGATTCCCCTTTATGCATTTTTTTTATCCCAATTTATATTAAAATTCGTCAGAAATGTACGAAATCCTTGTACAACTAATCTGCTATTTAGTTGAATAAGAAATTTTTAAAATCCTTACTAAAAAAGAACAATCAATTACTGATCATTCTTCTTTGAGTGTTTATTTATTAAATCTTCTATTGCCTCATCTAACAATTTTGATTTTGGAATTCTTGTTTCAGTAGCAAGTTTATCAAATTGTTCAAACAGATTATTTTCAAGTGTACTAGCAAAGTTCTTTCTACTTTTTAGCCCTCTGTTATTTAGAGTGGTCATTGATTTCACCTCATTCTAAATGGAATTATCAATTAAATATAATGCAATTATAAAACGTCAAGAAACTTCTTGCAACTTCATGAAGTTTAATGTAGTATATGGATATAGCAAGATAAACAACTAGTAAAGCGTTCCGACTTGGACAAAATTTGAACGGTGTGGATCAGAATAATCGGTATTATAGAAAGGTGGTGAAACAATGGATAGATCAGTTGTAACAAATATATCTGATATTTTTGAACAGGGTAATTTACATATGCAATTCAAATTACGTCATTTCGGTGGACAAGGGCAACAAGTAGTTAAATACATCATGTCAAAGTTACGTAAGTATAGAGGTATATTTTTTGAATCAAATTCAACAATTGCCGAAAATGTAGGTTGTTCTATTCGTACAGTTCAAAATACTATCAAACGTTGTGAACAGCTTGAAATATTCATTGTATCATCACGAAAAGAAAGTACATTTAACGGTAAAATGCGTCAAACTACAAACAAGATTCAATTATTAACATACAAGGCAGTAGAAGTGGTGAGGGAAGTAGTAGAAGAAGTAAGAAAAGTCGTGAATGCAGTAAAAGAAGTAGTAAAGCATGTTTCACAGAACGTTTCTAATGCATCGAAAAATCTTGCGTCAAGTAAATCATATTATAACAATACTAAACCTTATAATAAAAAACCAATAAGAAAGGAAATATGTCCAAATTGGTTAAACATAGAATACGAAAAGCCAATTGAAACAGATTATATTCAAGTTGAACGTGATCGTTTAATGAAGGAATTAGAGGTGTTTAAGCGATAACATAATGTTAAATTGAATTAAATTGAATGTTTATTTTAAGATTCATTTTTTTTGTTAGATACAACAAAGAGGTATAGATATAATTAAAATAGAATATTTTGAGTAAACAAATTAGTCCATGTGATATATTTGGGAGATTAATTGATTGGTTGAATAAAAATAATAAATAGGTCTATTTAACTATGTGTTAGTTCATAACATCTGTCATTATTGATATTGCCTTATGATTAATTGTATACGCATTCATTATAAAGATTTTTCTTCAGTTTGAACATTTACAATTCCCCCCGGGGTCTTTAACTAATTTTTTTCCAAATCCCGGACACCACGCATCCATATCAAGACAAAATTTTTTCCCTTTACTCACTATTTTTACCTACTCTTAGTACCTACTGCAAATTATCAAATGGGCATAAAAAGAGGGTAAATCCATATAGGACTACCCTTTAGTATATAACTATCAATCCATTGAGCAGAGAAACCTTGTATAGCTAACTTTTGACGTAACTCAATTTCCTTTTGGTCATTTATATATTTATTGAATTGGGATGTTTCCTTCATTATCAAATACCTCTGTATTTTGTAGATATTTTTGTTTTTCTTTCAAGTACATTGGATAGAAATATTTCTTCATACTACGAGAAATTAATACTAATTTATATATCCTGCAATGTTCCATAATATCTTCAAAATCGTGAGGCAATGTATCATAGTTATCTACGAATACCTTAGCGAATTTAGACAAACTATCATATTCCTTTGCATTACAATTATTAATATAAACTACATTTACATATACAAAATGCTTTAAACTCATACCTTTAGAAAAGCGTTTTTGACGTTCATACATATATCATTTCTCCTTTTACTTTTGCTTTTTATTTTACAAGTAAAATCAAAGCTAATTATTAGCGTTCAATTAGCAATTACATGATCAACATCCATTAATCAATATGTTACTTTTTTCGTTACTTTTTAAAATACCCTCAATCCCTTATAGCAGTAGGGAAGAGCCAATTGTTACAAAATACTTTTCAAATCTTCTACGTTTAATACTATATACATAAGTAAATAAATAATTTTTTAGAAAAAAATAAAAAGTAAAAAGTAACAATCACTCAATCCCTTGAGGCTCTAAGGATGAACCCAATTTGAAAAGGTAGCAGAAAAAGTAACATTTTTTGTTATACTGCTTTTTGCATATATACCTTAGCTGTTTTGCCATTTACACGTTTTACACCGACTTCAAGTGATAGTTCATTTTGAATAGTTTCTTGTAGTAGCTTTTTGGATTGAACATCGACACCATTTTCCTCCGCCCAAACCTTGTATTCATCAAAAATAACAGGAGGACGTTTACCAATAAAATCCTCTGAATCGTAGTCACCAATAAACTCTATACATGAGTTATTGTCAAAATGGTATTTATCTGTAAAATCTTGTACGACTTTTGAGATTGTAAATTTACGATTTTTGTAGAGTGTAAAGTATGCCTCTACGATTAATTTAGTCCAATACTGCATTGCCTCATCAGATGTAACATTTTCTGCAAAATTAGGATCATACTTTTTAGGTTTGTTATACATTGGGCACCATAATACCCTACGTTTCCATGATTCGCCTTTTTCGTTTGTTTTAAGAATATGGTTTGAAGTATAGATATGGGATGCAGTAAGCGTTACTTTAATAGGTTGCTCATACAATCTACGCATTTCAATTTCATCATATCCTGTTGCATTTTTCAGAGCAGACATTGTTGCACCCTTGATAGGTTTTTTCTCAATATCATCACCGAAATTAGCTAATTTACCTTTTGTGGAATATTGATATTTTTCATCATGGATTTGTTCTAATTTAACAGTTGAATAGTTATTACCACCTAAAAACTTACGTCCAATAGAGAATAATTGACCTTTACCGTTGCCCCCATCACCTACATAAAGGATAACTTTTTGAAATTCCCTACCACGTTTAACGTTCATATTAGTGATTAATGAATGACCAATACTTTCAAGAATCATTTGACGATAATCCTGATCCCCACCCGTTAAAGTATTTAAAAATTCTTCAACGATTGGAACAACTTCTGCATAAGGGGCATATTCCCAATCAACGTAATGTGGTGTGAACTCTTGCGAATCGATATTCCAAAATTGTCCGTTACGTAAGATACCATTTTTAAACTTTACATCGAAACCATCTTTAGGTTCTGCCACATTGAATAAAATTAATTTCATTTGTGCGATTACTTCCTCAATATAGCGAACCTTTTGACCCTTTAAATGTGATGCTACAATATTTTTAAACTCTGAATCTGCTTTAAATTGTGTACCATCATATGAATACAATAAATCACCATATTTGACGATTTTTAACTTTTTGATTAACGACAGGGCAACCTCGTATTCACCATCTTTTTCTGCACGAATTTGTTCATCACGAATAACTGTATTGAACTCATCAATTTCCAAAGGTTCTGCGAATACATGATTATTGACGAACGCTAGAATCTTCTTATAGTTATCTACGGACATAATTTTAAATTTCAATGCGTGTAATTTGTTATTCCTACCATCACCTTCATCCAAACCATTCATATCTTCAATACCCGGTATATGCTTGAAAAATCCCGGTAATGGTTCACGTTTACCAATATTATTAATATCACGTAACTTTCCATCACGTTTAATTGTTACACCGTTTGGACGTTGCTTAACTGTAAATGATTCAATTTCAAACCCTAAAGGACATACAAAGCGTGACTTATTTTTATAATGTTTTGGCTTTTCAAAGTACATATGACATCCCTTTGTAGTCCATACGATTTGAGTAGAGATAATAAAGTTTTGGATCAGCTTTTCAATAATTGATTTTGGTAGATTGTCAATATCAATTACGATTTCATTATCTTCTAATAAGTAGCCACAATCTGTAAATGTTTCATGCATTGGAGAAATATCTGCTCCTTTAATTGCGTGTTTTTCACCTGGTTGAAATTCAATGTATGCCATGTTTTATTCTCCTTTTGCCTTTTTCATTTCTTCATATGCTTCATTGACCATCTTTTCTAATTGTCCTGTCATTGAACGATAACCACCCTTTGACATTTCTTTCAGTTTTTCCTTAGCATTTTTACTAATACGAACATGGGTTGTATCTTCGTTTTTCATTTTCCCATTTCCCCTTTGTTATGTTTTGTTAACGCTGCTATAAAAAAAGTTTATCTACCATTAACTTTTTTACATCCACTTTTAAGCATCAATACGAATAATATTTTTAATAATTTCAACTTTTTCTAATGGTTCGTAGAATGTTTTACCATTAGGGTTGATCCCACGATATGAAATATCCGTTTGTTTAAAGTTTTGTGGTGTGGGTAATTCATTAAATGATTTCAATGGTAACAATGTCGCTTCATAAGTTGGGTGGATCTCATTTAACCATTCATACGATTCCGTACCATCCCCAAATGCAAAGTCCCAGGAACACATTGAAAGATATTTACGCTCACCGTTTTTAATAAAACTAATACCTAGTTGTACATTTCCAGGCTTACGTTTTAACTTATTATGACGTTTCCATCGTGCAAGTTTTTCATCGCTATTTGCAGTAGTTGGAGAAATGAATGATGCGTGATTGAATAACCACTGTATAGAAGTCCATTCTCTACTTGTCAAATACTTCTGAATACGAGCCAATCCACGATTAATAGACTTATTTACATTTTGTTGTTTCATGTCCATACGTTTAGCAATCTCTGATTCAACTAACTTATCGAAATAGTACATTTGTAATACTTTCCATTGGGTAGGAAACTTATTAAATAGCTTCTCTACTTTTGCCATAATTAATGGATTGATAGTTTGAATTGAACGTTGTTGATCAGTGTATAACGTATGAATTTCTTGACCATATAACGTATCTTGATAGTTGTGTTGTGCATTATTCCATTGTTTAAATTGGATCTTATCTAATGCGGTTTCAAAGCCACTAATGACATCCGCATCCTCAGTTTCAAACATAGATCCTTGTAACGGAACATGTAGCCTATCAAACGCATCACAATAATTGTTTAGTTCTTTTAATTTTTGCTTTCCACTTTTGTTTCGATTATGCTTTAACGATTTTTCCACTTTCCCCCATCTCCTTCACTCAGTAAGTCGTAAATTTTCATTGAAATTCACAATCCCTGTGCTTTAAAAACAAATCTGTATCGAAATTCACAATGAGTATCGAAAGAATTTCACCAAATGCACAACGTTCACTTATGTAAGGAAAAAAAAGGTAATTTGCACAACAAAAAATCCCAATCCAGGCGGAAAGGGAAAATATTATTATTATTTTTTATAAATTTGGCTCAAAACTGGATGTAATAAATTAAGAGGTAAGTAGAAAGGAGTTCATAGTTATGGATCAGCATCAAAGAAAAGTAGACAATATTAAATTAAAGTTAGAATATTATGAACGCTTATTACAAGATAGGATCGAATACAGTAATCAATATTCGTTTGTAAATGAAGATGTAAACACTTTACGTACCCTCATTAGAATGTATCAATCGATGCTTAAAGAACTAAAGAGGGATAATTCGATCTGCTAGTAAGTATCAATACATTAAAATCATGTTGGTACTTATTATGGACGTTGTGAAATGTCTATGGTGCGGAAACACCTTTTTAAGTTTTTTTCAAGTGATGTAATTGAGTTGTTACAATGCTATTTATGACCTTTCTACTTGGTTCAAATTTTTCTATGGATATTGCGAAGTCCATAACATTTTTCCTCTTTCCACTTTCTTAAAGCCTATGACCTTTATTGGTTGTAGGTTTGATAGAGATGTGAAAAGCATAACGGAAAATGCTCATATCTCAAATATTCAATACTCTCCTTTTGCGTTTGTTAGAAATCTATTAGCAGTTTGATTCCACTTTCGGCTAGTAGAGTTCTATAGAAACATGAAAGCGAGGTGAAACACATGAAAGAATATCGAATTGTAAATGGTAAAACGGTAGAAATTGAAACACGTATTTATGAAGGTGAAGTAGGCACTAAAGAGAATGCTTGGAATGGATGTAACATTAATTTGTTAAATAAAATTCATGCTGAAAAACTTAAAGCAAAACAACCTTTTCAAATGAATCATTACGAGTTAGAACGTTATATGCAATTGAAGGAATTGGGATTGTAGTTTTTAATGGGTAACCGATATTGGATTAGGCTTTCAAGAGGCGAGAGTCCTTATTGGGTACTCACTAAAGGTTATAAGCCTTTAAAACAAACAAAAGGGGATCAAAAATGAAAAATTATCAAGTAGTAGAAAATTGTAAGGAATATTCAGTACAAAAGCAAAAAGTACAAAATGCAGTAGAAGTAACTAATCAACGTATTGTAGAAATCAATGCAGAAGTTTCACATTTGAAAGAAGACTATTTGAAATCAATGGATGATGCAGTATTAGTCAAGATTAATAAATTGAAAGCAGAAGAAATCACATTAGCAGAAACATTACCATTAAAACGTCAATTATCTATTCGTAATCGTGATTCAAAGTATGAATTAACTGCACAAGACCATCAAGATATTAATGATATGAATAAAGAATTTACAAAGTATTTACGTAAGGATGCAGATAAATTATTAAAGTTACTTGATGAGGTTGATAAGTTAGTAGATAAGCTACAAAATGACTTGTACGATAAACGTAGTGAAGTATCTCAATATGCTATTGCGATTTCATCTGCTACAGGATTACCTTACTATGATAGTATTACAGGCTTTGGACAGGGTGATATTAATCGTAAAATTATGGATTTAAACTATAAACATATACGTTAATCAATAGGGGTGGGCATTAATTTGTCCATCTTTTTTGTAGTTGTTTGAGATAGCCTGTTAGACGCATCGAAATATAAATAGTAGGGGGATTGCATATGGATACTGTTATGGAGATTGAAAAGTTGGTTAATGAATATTATATTCGTGTTTACAAAACTTGAAGATATAGAGGAATTATTTTATGACGATTGTGGGGATGAAGTAGTAGGGGGTAGAGAAAAATGGGATTCTTATTATTTGTTTTAACTTTAGGATCAGCATTCTTATTGGATGGATAAGGTAGTATAATTGGTAGTATCCTTTCAAATATATTTAACACTATTGCAAATGAAACTGCAGTTGTATCAAGGCATCGTTGTATTTCTTTCGTAGGAGCGTGTAGTTGACGTTCATAGTCCACCTGGAATACTACCTAATAAAACAGTTGGATAATGTATTTTAAATACTTTAGAAATGATGATTGAAATTGTAATTGTAAAAAGGATGAGTAGAAAGGTCATCAAAATCATAGAAGTTAATTGATGTCCGATTTGAATAAACGTAGAAGATGTAAATGATAGTCCAATTGTGTAGCCGATTATGATCATGGCTGTATCTCGAATTTTACTTGGCCAATACAATTTTATCCCTTTAATTTTAGAAAATATAAGTACAAAAAACATTGGTCCAAGGAGCCATGGTATTGGCAGTTTAATCATTTGAAATATAAATCCACCAATAATTGCAATAATTAAAGTAAATAAAAGCTGAGTCCATTTATTATCGTTGTAATTTATTACCATCGTGTCACTTCTTTTCAAATTATAAAATTTTAATGTTTAGATCATGTTTACATTTATTCGTCGCGCTTGTTATGTTAATATCATTATTGACCTTAAGTTTATGGTATGCAAGGATTTTGCTCGGTTAGTCGTTAGAATATTTAACAGGATAGCAAAACTAATCGGAGGATATATTAAGGATAGTAATATTTTACAATTTTTAATTTGAAAACCCTTGCAAATTTTAATTAGAAAGGACTAATTGAATTGGCTAAACAACAAATAGGCGTAATTGGTTTAGCAGTAATGGGAAAAAACCTAGCTTTAAATATTGAAAGTAGAGGTTTCTCAATTTCTGTATATAACCGATCAGTTGAAAAAACAGAAGAATTTTTAAAAGAAGCAGAAGGTAAAAATGTAGTTGGAACATTTTCAATTGAAGAATTTGTAAATTCTCTTGAAACACCTAGAAAAATTTTAATAATGGTAAAAGCAGGTGCCCCAACTGATTCAACAATTGAAATGTTATTACCTCATCTTGATCAGGGTGATATTTTAATTGATGGTGGAAATACATACTATAAAGACACTCAAAGACGAAACAAAATGCTATCTGATAGCGGAATCCATTTTATTGGAACAGGTGTTTCAGGTGGAGAAGAGGGAGCTTTAAAAGGACCTTCAATTATGCCTGGTGGACAAAAAGAAGCATTTGAACTAGTAAAACCTATTTTTGAAGCGATTGCTGCAAAAGTAAATAATGAGCCTTGTACAACATATATTGGCCCAAATGGTGCTGGTCATTACGTAAAAATGGTTCATAATGGAATAGAATATGGGGATATGCAATTAATCTCAGAAGCTTACTTTTTATTAAAAAATGTACTTGGCTTAACTGCTGACGAATTACACCATGTATTTAGTGATTGGAATAAGGGTGAGCTTGATAGCTATTTAATTGAAATTACAGCCGATATCTTTACTAAAACAGACGAAGAAACAGGTAAACCACTTGTAGATGTTATTTTAGATAAAGCAGGACAAAAAGGTACAGGAAAATGGACTAGTCAAAGCACGCTAGATTTAGGTGTACCTACTTCTATTATTACTGAGTCTGTATTTGCACGTTTTATTTCTGCAATGAAGGATGAAAGAGTAAAAGCAAGTAAATTATTATCTGGTCCATCAACTAGTACATATCATGGTGATAAAGAGCAACTTATTGAAGATGTGCGTAAAGCTCTTTATATGAGTAAAATTTGTTCATATGCTCAAGGTTTTGCTCAATTAAGAGCTGCATCTGATGAGTATAACTGGGATTTACAATATGGTGATATTGCAATGATTTTTAGAGGTGGATGTATTATTCGAGCGGCTTTCTTACAAAAAATTAAAGAAGCTTACGACCTAGATGCTAATCTTTCTAACTTATTACTTGATCCATATTTCAAAGAAATCGTTGAAAGTTATCAAGGTGCTTTACGAAAAATTAGCGTAGTAGCAATTGAAGCTGGTGTACCAATTCCATGTTTCTCTGCTGCATTAGCTTATTTTGATAGCTATCGTACTGAAACACTGCCTGCAAATTTAATTCAAGCACAAAGAGATTATTTTGGTGCACATACTTATGAACGAATTGATAAAGAAGGTAAGTTCCATACTCAGTGGACATAATTTTAAATTTGTTTTTGAAACATAAAAAAGTTACCCCCTCGAAATGATGAGGGGGTAACTTTTTAATTAGATAAATCGTTTTTAATTTTCATTTAATCGATCAGTAACAGGCCACCATTTATGACCATCAACTGTCAATAAAGTATCAGCTTCGTTTGGACCCATTGAACCAGAACTATAATTTGTAAGTGGTGCTAAATTATTGCCCCAAGCTTTTGAGATGACATCAACAAAGCTCCAAGAATATTTTACTTCATCCCAATGTGTAAAGTTTGTTCCATCACCTAACATACAATCATAAATTAATCGCTCGTATGCTTCTGGTGTATTAATACAATCAACACAATTATTATTAAATGTTAATTGAATTGGCTTTGTGTAGCCTTCATCTGAGCCAGATCTTTTTGCATTTAATTGCAATGTAATTCCTTCATCTGGTTGAATATGTATAATTAATAAATTTGGAGACATTGTCTCTTTTGTATTGTAATAAAGATTCATTGGTATATCTGAGAACTGAACAATAATTTTAGTAGATTTCGTCGCCATTCTTTTTCCAGTTCGAATATAGAATGGTACACCAGCCCATCTAAAATTATCGATAAAAAGTTTGCCCGCTACAAATGTTTCAGTTTGAGACTCAGGTGCTACATTGTTCTCATTTCTATACGCTGGAACTTCTTCACCATTAATTACACCAGCATCATATTGTCCGCGAACAAAGTAATCTTTTACTTCGTTTTCATCTATTTTACGAAGAGCTTTAAATACTTTTACTTTTTCACTACGAATTTCTTCAGTTGTTAATTTAATCGGAGGCTCCATAGCAAGTAGTGCCGCCATTTGAAGCATATGATTCTGAACCATATCTTTTAAAGCTCCCGAATTCTCATAGTATTTTCCACGGTCTTCAACACCAAGAATTTCACTAGAAGTAATTTGGATATTTGAAATAAATCGATTATTCCAAAGTGGTTCAAACATAGCATTCGCAAAACGGATTACTTCAATATTTTGAACCATTTCTTTACCTAAGTAATGATCGATACGGTAGATTTGATCTTCAGAAAATGCTTCACGAATTTCATCATTCAATTCAATTGCACTCGGTAAATCATGTCCAAATGGTTTTTCGATTACAATGCGACTCCAACCTTCTGTATCAGCCAATCCATTTTGTTTTAATTGTTTAGCAATTGTTCCAAAAAATTCTGGTGCCATTGCTAGGAAGAATACACGGTTACCAGGAATGACATAATGATTATCCAAGTTTGTTAATAAATTTCCTAATTCTATATATGAAGACGGTTCTAATACTTCAAATTGATGGTAATAAAAATGAGATAAAAAGCTTTCAATCTCAGTCTCAGATGAAGCAATAGATTGAATTGATTTTTTTACAGTTTCACGAAACTCATCATTTGACCAAGGTCTTCTACCTACACCTACAACCGCAAAGCCTTCATCAATTTTTTGACTTAAAAATAATCTATATATTGAAATAAAAAGCTTTCTTTTTGCTAGGTCTCCTGTTGCTCCAAAAATGACTATAACTGCTTTTGGGTTTACTTTAGTTTTCAATTAATTTACCTCACTTCTTAAACATAAATTACTAACTTATTTTAGTAATAATCAAGGCTGATTATACAAAATATGTAAAATCCCTTTCAAAAAAAATATTTTGAAAGCATTTTAATTAATTATTAAAAAATAAATTAAATTTCCAAATTATTCATCTTATATCATAAACAAAACGAACAGATTCGTAAATAAGAGTCTTGATAATATTTAACTTTTTTCTTCTTATTCCTTGTAAACAAAGGGGTTTTAAATGAAATGGATTTTGCAACTTTTTTCTTATTAAAAATAGAAACATGTTATTATTTGGTTAAAAATTAAAAAACAATTAAAAAAAAGTAAAGGGAATTTGTCAAAATCTCAGTTTTTTAGTAGAATTGTAATGTACCTTAATCGGAATTTGGAAAATATAGTAGAATTGAAATCGTAATGATTTCTGTTATACTGTTTTTATAACTTTTTTTGATTGTAAATTCTGAATATAATCAAAAAGTAAATTATGGAAATGATGGGTAATTTATGAGAGTTCCATCGATATCTTAATAAGCCAAGTAGTGCTTAAACCATTTAAAAAAATTTAAATGGTTTTGTTATTTTTAGTAAATTAAAAAACTTGGCAAAATTCTACTACAAGGGGGACTTTTATTATGAAAAAAATTGGCTTAGCTTGGCAAATATTAATTGGTCTTGTTATCGGGATTATTGTAGGCGCAATTTTTTATGGAAATCCAAAGGTTGCTGACTATTTACAACCAATTGGAGACATCTTTTTACGTCTGATTAAAATGATTGTAATACCAATCGTTGTTTCAAGTATCATTGTAGGTGTTGCTAGTGTTGGTGACACAAAAAAACTTGGCCGTTTAGGCGGAAAAACGATTCTGTACTTTGAGATTATTACAACAGTTGCCATTTTAATCGGATTACTAGTAGCGAATATCGTTAAACCAGGCGCTGGTGTAGATATGAGTATTCTTCACAAAACTGATATCAATACTTATGTTGAAACAGCAAAAGAAGTAAAGAGTCATGGGTTTGCAGATACATTTGTAAATATCGTACCGCCAAATATTTTTTCAGCTTTTGTTGAAGGAAATATGTTAGCAATTATCTTTTTCTCAGTACTGTTTGGTCTTGGGATTACAGCGGTAGGAGAAAGAGGAAAGCCTGTATTAGCATTTTTCCAAGGAACAGCTGATACAATGTTTTACATTACAAATCAAATTATGAAATTTGCTCCATTTGGTGTTTTCGCATTAATCGGTGTAACAGTTTCAAAGTTTGGATTAGAATCTTTAATTCCATTAGGAAAATTAGTCATAACTGTTTATCTAACGATGGCATTCTTTATCGTTGTAGTATTAGGCTTAGTAGCTAAAATGGTAGGAGTTAATATATTTAAGTTCATTAAATTAATTAAAGATGAACTGATCTTAGCATTTTCTACTGCGAGTTCTGAAACAGTTTTACCTAAAATTATGGAAAAAGTAGAAAAATTCGGAGTACCAAAATCAATTTCTTCATTCGTTATTCCGACTGGTTATTCATTCAATCTTGATGGATCAACTTTATATCAAGCATTAGCAGCAATTTTTATCGCTCAAATGTATGGTATTCATTTATCAATCACTGATCAAATTTCACTAATGTTAGTTCTAATGGTCACATCAAAAGGTATTGCAGGTGTACCAGGCGTATCGTTTGTTGTATTATTAGCAACATTAGGTACAGCAGGAATTCCAGTTGAAGGTTTAGCATTTATTGCAGGGATTGACCGTATTCTAGATATGGCTAGAACTGCAGTAAACGTAGTAGGTAACTCTTTAGCAGCAGTTGTAATTGCTAAGTGGGAACGCGCATTTAAACCAGAAGTGGTGGAGAATGATAATAACGTTGCTATGTAACGTATAATATAGGAAAGATATTTTAATTTTAACTCTCAAATGAATTAACTAAAAACAGTAGCCACAAGGAAAAAGAAATTCCTTGTGGCTTTTCTATTTTTACAGTAGTTTTTTTAAAGGAAAAAGTCTAAAAACATAGAATATTCTTAATTGTGTTTAATTTAAGTTCTAATAACGCGTCCTTTTGGAAGGGAACCAATTAAGGGGGATAAGATGACAAATTTACTAGATATTACGATAGGGAAACTATTAGAAGAAAAAGCGAAATTACATCCTACTCATGAGGCTGTTGTCTATGCGGATAGAGGTTTAAGGATGAATTACGAACAATTTGAAAACCACTGTAGAGAAGTAGCAAAAGGTTTGATGAGTCTTAGAATTCAAAAAGGTGATCATATTGCAATATGGTCTTCAAATACACCTGAATGGCTTACTTCACAATTTGCAACTGGCAAAATGGGTGGAGTTCTTGTTACAGTAAACACAAATTATCGTACAGCAGAGCTAGAATATTTGTTAAAGCAATCTGATTCAACAACTATTATTTTAATGGATCAGTATAAAGATTCTTCATATATTGAAATGCTTTATGAAATTATACCTGAATTAAAGGATGCTGTTCCTGGAGAACTTCATAGCAGTCGACTGCCGTTTTTACGGAATGTAATCGTTCTTGGTGAGAAGAAATACCCTGGAACATTCTCCTGGAATGAGCTTATTTCCATGGCTAAAAATACATCAGACATAGAGTTGGATAAGCGAATTGCAACAATGAGTCCATATGATGTTATAAACATGCAATATACATCTGGAACGACTGGTTTCCCAAAAGGTGTAATGCTTACACACTCAAATATCGTCAATAATGGGTTTAATATTGCGAATTGTATGGAATTAACAAAGGCAGATCGTTTATGCATACCCGTTCCATTTTTCCATTGCTTTGGATGTGTTTTAGGCACCATGGCTTGTGTTACTGTTGGAGCAACGATGGTACCTGTACAAGACTTCAGTCCAAAAAGAGTACTTCAAACTGTACAAGATGAAAAATGTACTGGATTACATGGAGTTCCTACAATGTTTATCGCAGAATTAAATGAACCTGATTTTTCTAAATATGATTTATCAACATTACGAACTGGAATTATGGCGGGTTCAAACTGTCCAATTGAAGTTATGAAGGCAGTTATCGAAAAAATGGGAATAACAGAGATTACAATTGCATATGGCCAAACGGAGTCTTCTCCAGTTATCACACAAACTAGAACGAATGATCCAGTTGAGGTACGAGTTGAAACGGTTGGTAAGGCATTACCAAATGTTGAAGTGAAAATAGTTGAACCAGGCACTTCTAATGAAGTACCACGTGGAGTACAAGGTGAACTTTGTACTAGAGGCTATCATGTAATGAAAGGTTACTACAAAAATGAAGAAGCTACTCATACTGCAATTGATGAAGATGGATGGTTACATACTGGAGATTTAGCAATCATGGATGAGAATGGCTATTGCAAAGTTACAGGTAGGCTGAAAGACATGATTATCCGTGGTGGGGAAAATATTTACCCTCGTGAAATTGAAGAATTTTTATATACTCACCCAGATGTATTAGATGTTCAAGTTGTTGGAGTACCTGATGATGTTTTTGGGGAAGAAGTAATGGCTTGCATTATTCTTAAAGAAGGAATAAATATTACACCAGCGGATATTCGATTGTACTGTAAAGGAAAAATCTCAAAACATAAAATTCCTCGATATATAGAATTTGTAGAAGCGTACCCAATGACTGCCTCGGGAAAAATACAGAAATTCCGACTTAGAGAGCAAGCAGTAGAAACTGCTTCAAAACAAGTTTAATTCATCTGATTTAATCATTGATGAAATAGCAAAGTGAAATAGAAAGCTTTGCTATTTTTTCATTAAATATTTGAAAGGAATATCCAAACATTTAATCGTATTATGGTAAAATGTGGACACAAAAAACTTAAAGGGGATAAAAAGTTGAAAATACGAAAAAAGGAATCTACAAGGCAAACTTTTAAAATAATAGTCTATTCTTTTACAATCGCATTAATTGTTAAGATTTTTATTTTTTCACCCTTTATTGTTCAAGGTGCTTCGATGCAACCAACCCTACATAATCATGATTATTTGTTTGTTAACAAAGCCTCATTTCATATTTCATCAATAAATAGAGGTGAAGTAGTCATTATAAAAAAACAAAATGACCCCAAGTATTATGTCAAAAGAATCATTGGTTTGCCTGGTGACAACGTTAATTTAACGAATGGGCTCCTATATATTAATGGAAAACATATAACTGAAAACTATTTAAATGATCAGTTAAAAAATGTCTATAAAGAATATCTTCAATATAATCAAGTTAAAGTACCTAACGGGTCATATTTAGTAATGGGTGATAATCGACTAAATAGTAAAGATAGCAGAAATGGTTTAGGGTATATTAAGCAGTCTGATATAGTAGGCAAAGTTGAAGGAGTTTTTTTCCCTTTTGATCGAGTAAGAATAATACACTAAAAGGAAAAGTAAAATGGATTAAATAGGGATAATAGAAATTAGAAAAAGGTTTTTCATTAAAATTTCATTTTCATTATATAAAGTAAAAAAGTAACAAAATTGATACTTACAGGTATTTTAAGCTTTATTTAAGGAAATAAATCTTAAATATAAGAATAAATTAATCAAAACTGAAAGTAGGAATATATAATGAAAAAAAGTGAAGAGCTTATATTGGAGGAAGAAATTACTCAAATTAAGAAGAATCATTGGTTATTAATGATCATAGCGATCATCACGATACCTTTTTTAGTAATAAATATGTAATGAAGTAAAGCCTGGACTAGTTAGATACCAGGCTTTTATGCTGTTCAAAAAGAAATTGACTATTAAATAAGTAATTTCGTGTTGGTTATGCCACTAATCTTCTTTTTCTAGTAATCTAAAATGGACGCAATTTAATTGACTTCATACCTATCTGGGTATATAGTTCAATTTAACTAATGTAAAAATTTTACTTAGAAAGGAAAGATTTCTATGTCTTATGATGATCAAATAAAAAATAGAGTAAAACGAATTGAAGGGCAGCTTAGAGGCATTTTAAAAATGATGGATGAGGATAAAGGATGTAAAGATGTTATCACTCAATTATCAGCAGTAAGAGCGGCAATGGATCGTACAATTGGAGTGATTGTAAGTACAAATCTAATTGAATGTGTAAGACTAGCTGATGAAAATGGAGAAAGTGCAGAAGAACTTGTAAAAGAAGCAGTTAACTTATTAGTAAAAAGTAGATAAAAAACATTTAAAACATATTACTGGCCAAAATATTTCTGAACATCACCTCTTGAAAGTAGGACTTAAATGGAAATGTTAAATATTCTAATCATCTTATTAATTGCTTATTTTTTAGTACAAACTTTTCTTCCAATCAGAGGGGTTAAGCAAATTTCAACAAATGAATTAAAAAATGAATTGAAAAGGAAGGAAAAACAATTCATTGATGTTCGAACACCTGCAGAATATAAAGGAAGACATATTAAAGAATTCAAAAATATTCCATTGCATTTGTTAAAGCAAAATTTAAATCATCTTTCAAAAGATCAAGAAACAATTATTATTTGCCAGAGTGGAATGAGAAGTAAAAAAGCATGTAAAGTGCTTAAAAAAATGGGTTATACCAATATTACAAATGTTAAAGGCGGAATGAGTACCTGGTCTTAATAAAGGAGAATAATGAATGAGAGAAATTACAGCAGAAAAACTTGAAGATCTATTAAAGAGTGAAAATTCACTTAATATAATTGATGTTCGCGAGGCGGATGAAGTAGCAAACGGAATGATCCCTGGTGCGACGCATATTCCACTTGGTTTAATCGAATTTCGAATGGCTGATTTAGATAAAACTAATGAATACATCGTTGTATGTCATGCTGGTGGCAGAAGTAGTCGAGCAGTACAGTTTTTAGAAAGTCATGGATTTAATGTTGTAAATATGACTGGCGGTATGCTTGCTTGGACAGGAGAAATTGAATAAACGATTTGATCAAAATTGCTTATAGAAGAATATAGGCAATTTTTTTTATTTGTATTGAAAGTTTAGAACATACTCAGGTTTATTAGTAGATGAAAATGAAAAATGGTGTAAATACATATGCATAAATAGTTCATGAGTAAGTAAGAGTCGAGATATAGAACCACATAAAGGGTTTATGAGTAAGCAAAAAGGCAAAAAGCTGAAATATAGTACCTCATAAAGGGTTCATGAGTAAGTATAAAGACAATAAGCCGAGATATAGTACCTCATAAAGGGTTCATGAGTAAACATAAAGACTAAAAGCTGAGAAATAGTACCTCATAAACGATTCATGAGGAAGTAAAAAGACAAAAAGCCGAGATATAGTACCTCATAAACGATTCTTTCGTAAACTTTCTATTAAAATGAACAATTAATCGGACTAGCTATTGACATAAAAAACAGAATATTCTTATACTTAATTAAAATCTAATCTAATAAAAAACAGAAATTAATAGAATGTTTATCTTTGTCTAGTTTAACTTATTTGAACGATTTACTTTTAATCTACTAAAAAGGGTGTTCAGATGAATCAAGTTAATGAATTAGAAAGCTTTCCGTATCCGTTTAAAGAGGAGATTTATCGTTACTCTAATAATTCTATTTTATTAGATCCACCAGTAAGCATCGAGATTACTCCTAAATATGAGAAGGAAATAAAATTAAAAAGAAGCTTGTTACACAATTCACCTAGCCATTGTTATCAGGCACTTCCTACTAGTTTTGAAGGGCAATGGGAAATTGTAGAATTAGTTTTAGATCATTTAAAAAGGTATTATCCAAACTATTTTGAAGTTCATAAGGGTCATGAATATTGGACTATTTATAATAAGCTTCTGATGGAGGAGGAACAATTTAGATTTGGGGACCTATCTTCAGTATTAGGAAAGCCATTGAATTTCATTGGTAGACATGTTCAAGAGGATTTAATTTATATGAGTCAACGAGATGGAGATCTATTTTTAGATGCTGGACATCTCTGCTTTCCTTCTAATTGGTCACTTACTTTTAAACTAGGAATGAGATTTAAAGAGATTCATCAGCCAATCCCTATGTTTAGTGAAAAATCATTGGATGAACGAATTCTTCGTTTCTTAAAAAATATTGAACAAGGAGCACCTTGGGCTCGTAAAAATTGGTCACTAATGGCAGGAAAAAAAATAGATACTTCATTAGAAACATTCGACCAATGGGGTAAAGATAGAAAAAAAGTTACAGTTGATAATGTTGGGAATTTTGTTCACTTACGTGTTGAAGCTCAAAAGTTATTTAGGTTGGCTGCTAGTAATGGACTCCTATTTACGATTCATACTCACTTATTACCACTAGAGCAATTAACCTTAAATAAGGAATGGTTAGAACAATTTTATAAAATTCTATGTGAATTGCCGGATTTCATTTTAGATTATAAAGGAATCTCTTCATATAAAAAAGAAGTAATAACATATTTAAAAAATAAACTTGATGAAGTTGGGTAGAATGCGATGAATAATTTAATAGTTGAAGAAGCTAGTTTTATAGATGGAAAAAGAAAATATTTAATCTGTTCGAATCATAGAGGAAGGTCGTTAATCCAGCCAATTTTAGAAAAGTTACTTGAGAAAAATTATTCTTTTGATTTTGTCTTCATCGGATTTGATTCAAGTCCAGAACAAATGCAAACTAATCTTAAAACTTGGTTGCAAAGTCAGAAAATGGGTAGCTATTTATATTTAGCACTAAGTAAAGAAGAGCTTAAAAATTTACGACCAATTATAGAAGATGTTGGATTTTTTGAAGATGAAGTACAATATGTTGGTTATGGTGAATTGAACTCGAAGGTTTTTTGTTGTCGTTGTCATAGTTTAACTGAATTAAAAAATTTAGAAATTGGAAAAGAAGTTCAGTGTCAAAACTGTCATTTATTACTTTCAGTTTCTGACCATTATTCGGTCCATTATGACGCATATTTAGGAAATATCGCTAAATTGTAGATGGGAGTGAATGGATTGATTGAGAATACGATACTAGTTCGTGTTAATGAAATAAAGCAAATAACACAACAGGTTAAAGAGTTTAGTTTTATTCCAATTGATGAATTTAATCTTCCAACTTTTAGTGGAGGTTCTCATATTAATACATATGTAGCTGCAGAAAATGAGATTATTTGCAGACCCTATTCCTTAGTTCATCATTCACTTATTGATAACACTTATAAAATTGCCATTTATTTAAGTTCGGAATCAAAGGGTGGTTCAAAATATTGGCATGAACGAATTAAAGTAGGTGATCGACTACGCATTAGCTACCCAAAAAATCATTTTCCAATAAGTTTAAGAGCGAAACATCATGTGTTTTATGCAGCGGGTATTGGCATAACGCCATTTTTATCGATGATGAAGGAATTAAAAAGTAAAAATAAATCTTTTGAACTTCACTATACTTCGGCAACAAAATCAAGTAGTGCATTTTATAACTTTTTAAATGAATATTATAAAGAAGAGACTACTTTTTACTTTACGAAAGAGCTTAATTCTAGTCGAATTAAAGTTGAAACGCTTTTAGACCATTCAATCGGTACTCATGTATATTTTTGTGGTCCTAATCGGTTTATTTCTCAATTTAATGAGTCAGCTTATGCATTTGGCTACCCGAAATCAAGTGTCCATATTGAGGTTTTTACACCACAATTATTGGCTAACTCAAGACCCTTTGAGGTAAGACTGGCGAATGGAACGACAAAACTAGTTCCCGTTGATAAAACTTTATTAGATGTTTTACTGGATGAGGGCATAAAAGTACCCTATTCCTGTAGAGTTGGTAGATGTGGGACATGCGAAGTAAATGTAATCGATGGTCAAATTGAGCATCACGATTTTTTATTAGATGAGGATCAAAGAAAAAGTAATAAGATGATTTTAACCTGTGTTTCTAGGGCGAAATCCAGTCAAATAATCCTTGAAATTTAGAGTTCAATTTTAGTAAAACAGCAAGACTACCCATTTATTTGGTAGACTTGCTGTTTTATTTTTATGTTTTTTTAGAAAAAAACTAATGTCGAAATATATTTATAAATGAGATGATTTAAAAAATACCTAATTTTCATAATTTTAGAGGATTTTTGAAAGCGTTTGTCGAAATTTTAATTATTCTTTGCATTTATATTCTTAATGAAAAGAAAAATCGACTTTATTACATCGATAAATTCGATGATCTAATTTATTTTTACATCTTATTAAATTAAGTGTTAAAGAAAGGAGTGGCTTTATACATGTCAGAAAATACGAAAACTTCGAACCATAACTTGGAAGAGAATTTATTTGCTGAATTTCCAAAGCCTACTGTACAAGAGTGGAGAGATGTTGTTGAAAAATCCTTAAAAGGAGCCACTATTGAGGAAAAGCTTGTAACAAAAACGTATGAAGAAATAAGCTTGAAGCCGATGTATGGGGAAGAAGATATCGCTAACTATCCTTATTTGAACGCACAACCAGGAGAATTTCCTTTTGTTAGAGGAACAAGTGAACAAGGCTTTCTAGAAAAACCATGGGAAATTAGTCAGGAATTAGATTGTTCATCGCCAGTAGAGTTCAACCGTGTTGCAAAACATGATTTAGACAAAGGTCAAACGATGTTAAAGATTCAACTGAACGAATCTTTCGAAACAAATAGTAAAAATAATAATTCAAATAAAGGGTTAATCTTAACATCTATTAATGATTTTAGAATAGCCTTTCAAAATATAAATTTAGAGGACGTTCCTTTATATATTGAAACAGTTAACAGCGGGCAAGCATTTTTTGGTTCATTTATCGCCTATTTACAACAACAAAATTACGATTTTAATAAAATAAATGGCTTTATTGGAATGGATCCGATCAGTAATTTAGTGAAGGAAGGGACAATTCCGTATTCTCTTGAAAATGCTTACAAAATGATGGCTGAGATCACAAAATGGTCTGTTAGACATACAGCAAATTTAAGAAATATTTTAGTGCAGTCACATCCTTATCACGATGCTGGAGGAAATGCAGTGCAAGAATTAGCATTTGCGATTTCAACTGGATTAGAGTATCTACGTGAAATGGATAACCAAGAAATTCCGCTTGATGATGCAGCGACGAAGATACTTTTCTCGTTTTCTGTCGGGTCGAACTTCTTTATGGAAATCGCAAAATTAAGAGCAGCTAGAATGATTTGGGCAAGAATGTTGAAAGAATTAGGTGGTAATGAGGCTTCACAAAAAATGAATATTCATTCTCGTACATCTGCATGGACGAAAACGATTTATGATCCTTATGTAAATATACTTAGAGGAACTGTTGAAGCTTTTGCAGGAGTAATTGGAGGATCTGACTCACTTCATGTTTCACCATTCGATGAATCGATTAAATCATCTGATGAGTTTTCTAGACGTATTGCGAGAAATACACATTTAATTCTTGAAAAAGAATCAAATTTATCAAAAGTAGCTGATCCAGCTGGTGGTTCTTGGTATATTGAATCACTTACTTACTCTTTGGCTGAAAAGGCTTGGGAACTATTCCAAAAGATTGAAGAAAAAGGTGGAATGGTTAAGGCAATACAAGAAGGCTTCCCTCAAGCATTAGTAAGACAGGTTGCAGAAAAGAAATCGGGCAACATAAAAAATAGAAAAGATAAATTTATTGGGACTAATATTTATCCAAATCTGAATGAAACAGGGTTAGAGAAAAAAGAATTGGATCGTAAAGAAGTTGAGGGGAATAAAGAAAACTTCGAGGGCAGTTCCGAACATTTCGTATTACAAAGTGGTAGTTCAATTGAAGATATTATTGATGCAGCAACTAATGGAGCAACAATATCGAACATTTTAACTGCAATGAATTTAGTAGATTCAGATCTACCTAGCGTTAATCCATTAAACATACATCGTGGTGCTCAACCTTATGAATCATTACGCCAAAATTCTCAAAGCTATAAAAATAGTACAGGTGAATTTCCAACTGTATTTGTAGCAAATTTTGGGCAAGTTGCAGCATATAAACCTCGCACCGACTTTGTTACTGATTTCTTTGAAGTTGGAGGATTTAAGGTGCTTCAAAATAAAGGCTTTGCATCAATTGATGAAATAATTGATGAATTTAAAAAATCAGAATCGACAATTGCTGTTGTTTGTTCAACTGATGATCAATATTCAGAAGTTGTACCTTCTTTAACAAATCAGATTAAAACAATTAATCCGAATGCAAAAGTACTTTTAGCAGGAAAGCCGTCAATAGATGATATGAATTTATATAAAGAAGTTGGAATTGATGATTTCATTCATATCAATGTAAATAATTTCGAGAAGTTGCAAAATCTTCAAAAGGATGGAGGGATTATGAAATGAACAAACTAACAGACTTTACAAAGATGCCATTTAATACAACATTTTCAGCACCGAATATAGTACCTCCTAAACAGATGCAAGTTAATTATGATGATTGGAAAACTTTAGAACAAATAGATGTAAAACCATTATATGATTCAAATGATCTTAATCAGATTGAACATTTAGGTTACGTTTCTGGAATTGCTCCATTTTTACGTGGACCTTACCCTGCGATGTATATAAACAAGCCTTGGACAATACGTCAATACGCTGGTTTTTCAACTGCAGAAGAAAGTAATGCATTTTATCGAAGAAATTTAGCTGCTGGTCAAAAAGGTTTATCGATTGCGTTTGATTTAGCTACTCACCGTGGATATGATTCAGATCATCCTCGTGTTGAAGGGGATGTTGGAAAAGCAGGGGTTGCAATTGATTCAATCCTTGATATGAAAATTTTATTTGATGGTATTCCTTTAGATAAAATGTCAGTTTCAATGACAATGAATGGTGCAGTACTTCCTGTTTTAGCATTTTATATTGTTGCTGCAGAAGAACAAGGGGTACATCAATCACAACTTACAGGAACGATTCAAAACGATATTTTGAAAGAATATATGGTGAGAAATACTTATATTTACCCACCAGAAGCATCAATGCGTATTATCGCTGATATTTTTTCTTATACTTCACAACATATGCCAAAATTCAACAGCATCAGTATATCTGGTTACCATATGCAAGAAGCAGGAGCAACTGCAGATATCGAATTAGGCTATACTTTGGCAAATGGATTGGAATATGTTCGAACAGGTTTAAAAGCGGGTATCGATATTGATTCGTTTGCTCCTCGTTTATCATTTTTCTGGGGAATTGGGATGAACTATTTCATGGAAATCGCAAAAATGAGAGCAGGGCGCATGCTTTGGGCTAAATTGATCAAATCATTTGATCCAAAGAAAGAAAAATCTATGGCGCTAAGAACGCATTCACAAACATCTGGTTGGAGTTTAACTGAACAAGATCCATTTAATAATGTGACTCGTACTTGTATTGAAGCGATGGCTGCTGTTTTAGGACATACTCAATCACTTCATACGAATGCTTTAGATGAAGCAATTGCATTACCAACTGATTTCTCTGCTCGTATAGCCCGTAATACGCAGCTTTATCTACAAGAAGAAACTGGAATTTGTAATGTAGTGGACCCTTGGGGAGGCTCATATTACGTTGAATCGTTAACAAATGAATTAGTTCAAAAAGCTTGGGCACATATTCAAGAGGTTGAATCATTAGGTGGAATGGCAAAAGCGATTGAAACTGGTTTACCAAAGATGAGAATCGAAGAAGCCGCAGCAAGACGTCAAGCTCACATCGATTCAGGTAAAGAGACAATTATTGGCGTTAATAAATATCGCCTTGAAAAAGAAGATCCATTAGATGTTTTAGAAGTTGACAATACTGCAGTTCGTGAAGCGCAAATTATGCGATTACAAGAGCTTCGAGCAACTAGAGATGAAGGAAAAGTTCAGGCAGCATTAGCTGCAATTACTGAGGCTACGGAGTCTGGGGAAGGTAATTTGTTAGCGCTTGCAATTGAGGCTGCTAGAGCTCGTGCAACATTAGGTGAAATTTCGGATGCTTATGAAAAAGTAGTAGGTAGACATAAAGCCGTTATTCGTTCAATTATGGGAGTTTATAGTGCGGAATACGGTGAAAAAGATGAAATAGAAATTGTGCGTAAAATGGCTGATGATTTTGAAGAGAAGGAAGGTCGTCGTCCTCGTATTATGATTGCTAAACTTGGACAAGACGGTCATGACCGTGGAGCGAAAGTAATCGCAACAGCATTTGCTGATTTAGGCTTTGATGTAGATATCGGTCCTTTATTCCAAACACCAGCGGAAACGGCGCTTCAAGCAGTTGAAAATGATGTTCATGTGATCGGAATGAGCTCTTTAGCAGGAGGCCATAAAACGCTACTTCCACAATTGATGGAAGAGTTAAAAAAACTAGGTCGACAGGACATAGTTCTTGTTGCTGGAGGAGTAATACCAGCAGGGGATTATGAGTTTTTATTGAAGAACGGAGCGGCAGCAATCTTCGGACCAGGTACTGTTATCCCAGTTGCGGCACAAAAGGTTATTGAAGAAATTAATCGCCGACTTGAGGATACGATTTAAATGGATCACGAAAACAAAAGAAAGAAAAAGCTATCAGAAGACGACTATGTAAATGGAGTACTTGAAGGCAATCGAACTATTTTAGCCCAAACAATTACCCTTATAGAAAGTAATTCGTCAGCACATATGAATTCTGCACAAAATGTGTTGACGAGGTTACTTCCTCATTCAGGTCGTTCGATCCGGATTGGAATAACTGGGGTTCCAGGAGCCGGTAAAAGTAGTTTAATAGAAAGCTTTGGAACATATTTGTGTGAACAAGGACATAAAGTAGCCGTTTTAACAATCGATCCAAGTAGCACAATTACAAAAGGTAGTATTTTAGGAGACAAAACAAGAATGGATTCACTTTCAAAGAATCCTAATGCATTTATTAGACCTTCTGCATCAGGTGGTTCTCTTGGTGGGATTGCACGTAAAACAAGAGAATCAATGCTAGTTTGCGAAGCAGCAGGATATGACGTGATTTTAATCGAAACTGTCGGTGTTGGTCAAAGTGAAGTGCAGGTTCGTTCAATGGTAGATTTTTTTCTTTTAGTCATGCTAACTGGAGCAGGAGATGAGCTACAAGGAATTAAAAAAGGCATCATGGAACTTGCAGATTCAATTGTCATCAATAAAGCCGATGGACAAAATAAATTAAAGGCCAAAGCGGCTAAGGCTGAATTTAACCGAATACTTCACTTATTACAGCCTTCAACTCCAGGTTGGTCTAGTAAAGCATACACAGCTTCAGCGTTACTTGGTGAAGGTATTGAAGAAATATGGAATGAAATTAATGCTTTTAAAGATTTAACAACTGAGTCTGGCTATTTTTCTTTGCGACGTCAAAATCAAATGATTGATTGGATGTACAACATGGTTTTTGAACAGTTAAAACTAAGTTTTATGAATCATGAAAGTGTAAAACTAAATTTAAAAACGATTGAAAGCTCAATTGTAAATGGAGAATTAACAGCAACTTCAGCTGCAAACTATTTATTATCCATTTTTGAAGGCAATCGGAAGGAGACATTGTAATGCATGAGACTAGTCCTAAAAAAATTAATCATATTGGAATTGCAGTAAGAGATTTAGAAACTTCTATTCAATTGTATACGAATGTACTTGGCTTAAAACTTAAAGGAATTGAAACAGTTGAAAGTGAAAAAGTACGAGTAGCATTTATCGAAATCGGAGAAGTGAAAATAGAGCTTTTAGAAGCAACTAGTCCAGAGAGCGCAATTGCAAAGTTTATTGAGAAAAAAGGCGAAGGAATTCACCATATTGCATTAGAAACAGAAAACTGTGAGAAACAGCTTGAGATTGTGAAAGAACACGGAATTAAACTAATAAATGAAGTTCCAAAAAAGGGTGCGCACGATAGCCTAGTTGCATTCCTTCATCCAAATTCAACGAATAAAGTATTGTTTGAGCTATGCCAACCATCATCTAGTGTTACTAAGAAAGGAAGTTGAATAAAGTTATGACGACAGCGTATGAGAAAATTAATGAATTAATGGATCGAAAGAGAGTCATTGAACTAGGCGGTGGAGACGAACGAATAGATTCACAGCATAATAGAGGGAAATTAACTGCTAGAGAACGTGTTAATCTATTATTAGATGAAGATACTTTTGTCGAATTAAATCCCTTTATTAAACATCGTGCTACGAATTTTGGAATGGATAAAATGGATAGTCCAGGTGAAGGTGTTGTCACAGGTTACGGTAAAGTACATGGACGTTTAATTTATGTTTTTGCACAAGATTTTACAGTATTTGGTGGAGCATTAGGTGAAATGCACGCTTTAAAAATTGCGAAAGTTATGGACTTAGCAGCAAAAGTGGGTGCTCCGATTATAGGGTTAAATGATTCTGGTGGTGCAAGAATACAAGAAGGAGTAGTTTCTTTAGACGGTTACGGTCATGTATTTTATCGCAATTCGATTTATTCTGGTGTTATACCACAAATTTCTGTCATAATGGGACCGTGTGCAGGAGGGGCAGTCTATTCACCAGCAATTACTGATTTTGTATTTATGGTTGAAAAGACGAGCCAAATGTTTATTACTGGTCCAAAAGTAATCGAGACTATAACTGGGGAAAAAATTACATCTGAAAATCTAGGAGGAGCAAAAGTTCATTCTTCGATTAGCGGTGTAGCACATTTCACTGAAGAATCAGAACCAGAAATATTAGAACAGGTACGCAGATTAATCAGCTTCTTACCTCAAAATAATAACGAAAAACCAGAAGGTGTTCCTTTCTTTGAAAAAGATGATTGGAGAGAAGATCTAATTGACTTAGTTCCGATCGAATCTACGAAAGTTTATGATGTAAGAAAAGTGATTGAGCAAATTCTTGATAATGGAGATTTCATGGAAGTACAACCAAACTTTGCAAAGAACATCGTTATAGGGTTTGGTCGCATTGATGGACAAAGTGTAGGAATCATAGCAAATCAACCAAAAGTAATGGCTGGTGGTCTTGACATTAATTCTTCTGATAAACTTTCAAGATTTATCCGTTTCTGTGATTCATTTAATATTCCTTTAATTACATTTGAAGATGTTACCGGTTTCTTCCCAGGTGTAAACCAGGAGCATGGTGGAATTATTCGTCACGGAGCTAAAATTTTATATGCATATTCAGAAGCGACAGTTCCAAAAATTACAGTAATCTTAAGAAAAGCATATGGCGGGGCATACGTAGCAATGAATTCGAAAGCAATTGGTGCAGATGTAGTATACGCTTGGCCAAATGCAGAAATCGCCGTAATGGGACCAGAAGGAGCAGCAAATATTATCTTCGCAAAAGAAATTAATCAAAGTATCGATCCAATAGCAACTAGAGCTGAAAAAATTTCAGAATACAGAGAAATGTTTGCAAACCCATATGTTGCAGCTTCTCACGGCATGGTCGATGATGTTATTGATCCAAGAGAAACACGTAAAGTCTTAAAACAATCCTTAGAAATGTTAAGAACAAAAAGTGAAACACGACCTAAGAAAAAACATGGAAATATCCCGCTTTAAAAATTAAGTAATTGAGGAATAGTTTAGTAATGGAAATCAACCTCACTAAACTTGAGAATGGCTAGATAAATTAAAAGATTAGTATATCTAATCAGGTTATAATGTCAATCGTATATTAGGTGAATCTTATTGATAATATAATTCGGTTTTTATAATCTAATAATAATTTTAAATGGTAATATATTGGAGCGGTTTTATAAAATCAACAAACTCTAGTAATTGCTTATTCTTAAGAAGTTAAAAATATTTAAGAGCTAATTTTTAGAAAAACAAGTTCAAACGATCATTATACTAAATTGATGTTTGACTTAATTTAAATATAAACTGATTAACAACTGTTATGCTACTCTAAGTAAAGGATATTAAATTAGGTTTTTAGTGTAACCATTTTTTGGTTGTATAAGTTGATTGGAATGGAGGGGTGCTCGACTCCTATGGGATAAGCGGGAAGGCTGAGACCCCGCAGGCTTGCCGAGGAGGCTCAGATCTCGCCCCATGGAAAGCGAGCACACCGTAGTGGAAATCAACATCACTCTATTTCCTTTACGAAAATTTGGTAATGTAATTGGCAAGGTGTTTTTCAACAGAATGACTAGATATACTTTAAGATTAGTATATCTAGTTTTTTTGTGAGAAAATGTTAAAAATTACAATTTAACAAATTAACCAGTCTATTGACAAATAAAAATATTTATGTTATAATAATATATTTTAGTGTTGACTCGGTGAGCTGTAATCAGTACGATAGTACTTGGAAATGATTATACAATATAGTTCGGGAGTGATTTTATGATTGGTAAAAGTAAGATCCAAATGTTAAGCGTTACGATGAATACAAATGGTATGACGAATACAATTCATCCAACACTAATTTGGGATGAAGAAGAAGTGGTATTAATTGATACAGGTTATCCAGGACAATTAAACGAATTTCAAAATTGCTTTGAAACTCTTGGAGTACCTTTTGAAAAACTGAATAAAATACTGATTACTCATCAAGATATTGATCATATTGGAAGTCTTTCTGTGATCGTAGAAGAGTCTACTAACAAAATTGAAGTCTATGCGAGTGTAATAGAAAAACCTTATATTCAAGGCGAGAAGTTACTGATTAAAATCACCTCAGAAAAAATTGCAAAAGCTGTAGCGTCCTTACCAGCGGATGCAACAGATGAATTTCGAAAAGCATTTAAAAACAGATTAGAAAACCCACCAAAAGGTAAAGTTAACCATATTGTTACCCCTGGAAATGATTTGGCAATTTGTGGTGGTATAACTGTTATTGACACTGCTGGACATACACCAGGTCATATAAGTTTTTATCATCAGGAGTCAAAAACATTAGTTGCAGGAGATGCATTAATGATTGAAAACGGCCAATTAAACCCTTCAAATCCACAATACACATATGATATTGAACAATCGATCAAATCACTTGAGGCTTTATTGTCATTTGATATTGAAAAAGTGATTTGTTATCATGGTGGATTATTTGAGGGGAATGTAAAAGAAAGATTAAGTGAAATCATTCGATAAAAATAGTAAAAAATCGTTTTTGGAGGCAAAAAAATGAGCAACAAGAATTATCAAGAATTAATAAAAGATCGTGTATTTTTCGGTGGGGCAGATGACGTTAAAGACATGATGGAAAACGAAAATGCCGATATTGTTTTTGATCTAAGAGTAAAAAATTATGAGGTTGACCCTCAAATTAACCGTGTACATAGTCCGATTGTTGATGATAAAAAAGAACAAGCAGAAACACTTAAAAGTGCGATTGACCATGTAGTAGAAGCTTATCAAAATGATCAAAAAGTGTATTTCCATTGTGGTGGTGGTAATACTCGCGCAGGTATAGTGGCAATTGGAGCATTAATTGCACTAAACAAAGCTGAAACAATTGAAGAAGCTGAAGAAATAGCTAGATCAATACGTCCAACAATTAAATCGAATCCTGATATGAAGGAATCGTTAAAAAAGATATTTCCTAATGCTTAAATAAAAATAAAAAAACGCTAATTATACAAATTCGTTTTGTATCATTTAGCGTTTTTTATTAAGAAATACCATTTAAATGATCTTTTACACACTTTATGAATTCATTTTTGTCACTTGTATTTTCTTTCGAAATGGGAGATATTACCCAAAAGTCTTGATAAATATAATCTGTTTCTTTAATTGGGATTATTTTTAATTCGCCACTTAATATTTCAGGTAAATATCTTAAAGTTGTATTATGGACAAAAGTAAATACACGTCCTTCCTTAATAATTTCAATAAGTGTCATCGTACGATTTGATTTAAGAACGACCTCATTTTTAAATTTCTTAGCTAATTGTAGAAAATTTTTATTAGAAAATGTATACATGACAACTTTTTGATAAAGTAAATCTTCAGCTGTAACATAATCTAATTCATATAAAGGAGAATTTTTGCCTACTATAATGCACACATTTCCTTTACTTAAGAATTCGAAATTAATATTATTTTCTTTTTCTAATTCGGCTTTTGAAGATACTACTAACGCTAAGTCATAGTCCTCTTTTGCTAAATTATTAAGAATCTGAGGTGTACCTTGCTCAATTAATTCAATCGTAGCGACATTGTTATTTTCAGAGTATTTTTTTAACACTTCGTGAATTGTATAAGTAAAAGTAGGTGCACATGCAATTTTCATATGTTTGACTCTAGATTCCTTAAAATCCGAAAGCTGTTCTTTCAATTCTTTTAAATTATTTAAAATTTCAATTGACCTAGTTAATACTAACTCTCCCTCAAATGTTAAGGTAATTCCGCCTCTAGAACGATTAAATATATTTATTTCTAATTCTCTTTCAAGTTGACTAATGGCTTGACTAACCCCAGAAGGAGAAATATGCAATTTTTTCGCTGCCCTTGAAATCGACTTCTCATTTGCGATACTTACAACATACTCTAGTTGTTCAAAGTTCATATTAACCTCCTAATATAAAAACTAACTTATCATACCAATAGTTTAATATATTTAAGTGCTTTACATTGTTAAGTATTACTTAACAATAGCTTAACATATCTGAAATATAATTTCTTCCTTAAACGATGTAAAATACTACTTAATTCCATATAATTTTATAGGATTAATAAGGATTAGGAAATGAAATATCAGTAACTGAATCTAGTTATTGTTGAAAGTTGGGAATAAAAATGTATACTAACAATGAGTTTAATCACCACGAAAATAAAACATTTATTTTTGTTGAAAATACTCTTTTCGTATCTGGAATATGTACTATTTTAATACATCATAATCTAGATGCTAGAAAAATAGATTTCCATGAAATAAATTCAAGCAATTTAAATGAATCATTTTTTATTTCTCATGTGAAAAATGAAGAGATGGAAGCAAAATCTCAGCTTTTAAAGTTAATTAATCAGAACATTAATATAGTCATCATTAAAAATAATATAGATTATAATGAAATTGCGAGTTTGATGAAAATTGGGGTAAATGGAATTTGCTTAACTGACATTGATGAACAATATTTACTTCATATTGTAAGACAAATTCAAAATGGTCAATTCTTCTTAGATTCCCGATTAACAAATTTAATCATCAAAGAAAATACACGATTGCTTGAGAATGGAAAGAAAAAGAAAGAACTAGATTATGAAGCTATGAATAATCTTTTAACAAAAAGAGAAATTGAAATTTTACAACTTTTAGCTCAAGGATATTCCAATATTCAAATCGGAGCTGAATTATTTATTTCGAGTAAAACTGTTAAAAATCATGTTTCAAATATAATCCAAAAATTACAGGTATCTGATCGATTAAATGCTGTGATTTTTGCATTAAAAAATAATTGGATTTCGTTTGATTAAAAAAAATTACAATAATCTTATACATTAAAAGATCAGTGTCACGCTGTTGAAAAACACTCTAGTCAATTATAATTATCAAATTTTTGTAAAAGGAGTAGAGTGATGTTGATTTCCATTACAATATGCTCGCTCTAAAATTTAAAAAACAATTACGATCGTTTGTAGGTAAAATTAAAATTATTGAAACACTTTAACCTTTAAATCGTTAATAAATATAAAAAAATGAATTTTAACATCAATTCTATTCCATTAAATTTTGTTTTCCCTATAGACTGTTTAATTATTCAAAACTCTGACACTAATCTTTTACATAAAAGGATTAGTGTTTTTTTAGTTTAAAGTGCTTCAATAATGTCTTTAGGAAATAATTCCTTTTCGAATTAATTCACCAACAGCATAAGAGCGATTATTGGCACCGAGTTTTTTTATTGCAGAATATATATATTGCTTTACTGTAAGTTCACTAATATTCATGGAATCTGCCATTTCATTTGTGCTTTCACCCCAAGCAATTATTCGTTTCATTACCTCTAATTCTCTTTGCTTAAAATGATTAAATCATACTCTCCAGTTGTATTTTCTAAAAATTTACAAATTAATTTACCATAGTATGTAAATGAAGAGAGTAGTGTATCATCTATTTTCAGATTTTCTTTAAATTCAGTTGAACAAATATAACCAACTTCCTCATGAGGTGTTCATGAGGAAGTAAGAGAGGAAAAAGAAGAAATATGATTCCTCATGAGGTGTTCATGAGGAAGTAAGAAAGGAAAAAGATGAGAAATGCTTACTCATGAGAAAGTAGAAACGCAAAAAGATGTAAATAGCTTACAAATAAATGGTTAGAGTGGAAATATAATAGAGCCCTCCAATTATTGAAAATCATTTAATGTAAGTTGAATTAATCCACAAATTCAGAGTAAAAATAGTATAATGATATGTATTTAAATTTCATTAATAGTATAAATATTCAATTTGCTATTTGTTAGAGTTAAAAAAGGGGAGAGTTTGAATTTGTCTGCATCAAAAAAATCGATCTTTAAAGGGACCTCATTTACAAATTTTTGGGTCTCTCGAATGTTTACTTCGACTTCATTTCAGATGCTATCGGTAGCAATTGGATGGCAAATGTATGATTTGACACATGACGCGTTTAGTCTAGGTCTAGTAGGTTTAGCACAATTTATTCCAATGGTCTTACTTACTTTAGTAGTTGGTCAAGTTGCTGACAGAGTGGATCGTCGGAAAATTGTTTTCATATGCCAAATGGTAGAAGCTTTAATAGCAGGTCTACTTTTATATGGTAATTTTGCAAATTGGCTTAGTAGAGAGGAAATATTAATTGCTGCTTTTATACTCGGTGCATGCCGATCATTTGAAGGACCTGCTTCTTCGGCGTTATTACCTCAAGTTGTGCCAAAGTCTATTTTACAACAAGCTATTTCTTGGAGTACATCGGCAGGTCAAACAGCACAAATACTTGGGCCGTCTCTTGGTGGTGTATTATTTTCAGTAGGACCAGCATACGTGTATGCAACGTCAGCAATTGCTTTATTACTTTCATCAATCTTAACAATTTTTATAAAATTAGATAGTGAATTTATCCGTAATCAAGAGCCAGTATCTTTACGTACAATGCTTATGGGGTTAGAATTTGTCTATAAACACCCAATCATTTTAGGAACTATATCACTTGATCTATTTGCCGTTTTACTTGGAGGAGCTACAGCACTTTTACCAATTTATGCGCAAGATATTTTACATACAGAAGCTTGGGGCTTAGGTCTGATGCGTACTGCACCAGCTGTTGGAGCATTAATAATGTCTCTAATTTTAGCTTATTTCCCACTTAAAAGATCTTTTGGTCCGATACTATTTGCAGCGTTAGGTATTTTTGGATTGGCAACAATGCTATTTGCAATTTCAACAAACTTAGTCATCTCGTTAATTGCATTATTTATAATCGGAGCTTCAGATGTGGTCAGCGTAGTAATACGTTCTTCGCTTGTTCAGCTTCAGACACCGGATGATATGAGAGGCAGAGTAAATGCTGTAAATTCGTTATTTATTGGAACTTCGAATCAGCTTGGAGAATTTGAATCTGGAACAATGGCTGGATTAATTGGTGCCGTACCAGCTGTATTTGTAGGAGGACTTGGAACGATACTAGTTGCAGGACTTTGGATGTATTTATTCCCTTCACTTAGAAGAATTAATTCTCTTTCTGGAGATAAAACAGAAAAAGCAGGATAATTTGTTAAAGGAGGATTTATGGAAAATACTAAAAAATCATTTGAAACGATTGATGAATATATTTCACAATTTCAGCCAGATGTTCAGGAAAAATTACAAGCTTTGAGGAAGAGTGTAAAAGAAGTTGTACCAAATGCGGTTGAAAGAATTAGTTACCAGATGCCTACATTTGCACTAAATAAAAATTTAGTACATTTTGCTGCATTTAAAAATCATATTGGATTTTACCCTGGGGCAAGTGGGATTGCAGCATTTAAAGAAGAATTATCCGTTTATAAAGGCGCTAAAGGATCTGTACAATTTCCAATAAACGACCCACTTCCATTTGAATTGATAAAAAAGATTGTAAAGTATAGGGAACTTGAGGATATTAAAAAAGCTGAAGAAAAATTAAAAAAGAAAAAATAAATTCATAACCTCTGAAGCTAATTTTAGCTTTGGAGGTTTTTTAGTAAAAAGGCCGAAATCATTTTGTTCAAATTTTTTCCAGTAATAACTAACTTTATCCGTTATACTAAACATCCGGTAAGGGTGTTTAGTTGTGAGTAGTTCAATGATGACAATTCGATAATCTATTTATCAATTTTAGCGCTGATCGCAAAATTGTATAGACTATATTCAATTTTTATTATTGAAAGACATTTAGAGAAGTAGAAGGATCGATTGAAGGTGAAAAGGCTAAGGGAGCTATTTGGTGGGAAGTTTTAAACAATAAATAGTGAAATAAAGGAAAAAACTCTGATAGACAGAGTTTTTTCTTTTTATTTACCAAAATTTCCAGCGAATTGCATTACAACTGCTTTAACTTCTTCAAGTTTATCAGGCTTTAATAAAGTAATCATCTTAGGAACAAATTGTTGAACTTCTTCTAATGAAAAAGTACCTTCATCTTGTTTTCTGAAGTTTTCTAAAAGAATTTCCCTTGCTTCATCTTCTTTACCTTCTTGAACTCTTTGTAAAATGAAATTTAAAAACATTTCTTGACCTTGCTTGTCCATTCTTGTTGCCTCCTATAAATAATTTATACAACCATAAGGTGTTATTTAAATTATAACACCTTATGGTTGTATGTCAATTTTATTTTTCAGTGAATCATTCTTCGTTATTTATTAGCCATTTTATAAAAATTTATTATCTATTTTTGAAGATTAATCCTATTAAGGGCTTTATGTTATTTAAAAGAATATTAATTAATTGAAAAATGCTATAATTTTTATGGAAGATGATGGAACCTATGTCAAATAGGAGTCTTTTAAAATTATAGAAAAGTTTATAAAAAAAGGTGGTAATCGCAATTAATAAGAAAAAAATAGCCGTATCTTTTAGTGGGAAAGATTCAACTTTGGCACTGCATGATCTTTTGCATTCTGATGAATTTGAAGTAGTCGTACTTATTGCATCAGTTACTGAAGGATACAATCGTACGAGCATTCATGGAGTTAGAGTTGAATTATTGGAGGCACAAGCAAATTCAATCGGTCTACCATTAAAGAAAATTTGGATTCCGGAAAATTGTTCTAATCAAAAATATCAAGAAATTATGACGAAGGTTAATTTAGAGCTAAAGGAACAAGGGATTGAAAATATTGCATTTGGAGATTTATTTCTTGAAGACATACGAAAGTATCGAGAGGAAATGCTTAAACCATTAGGTATTAATCCAATTTTTCCTTTATGGGGTGAAGGTACGACAAATGTGATTGAACGCTTTATTTCCTTAGGGTATAAAACAATTATTACATGTGTTGATTTAACTAGATTAGCAGAAGAATTTTCTGGTAAAGAAATAGATTATCATTTAATCAAAGAACTTCCAAAAGAGGTTGATCCTTGTGGTGAGAATGGAGAATACCACTCATTTGTATTTGATGGTCCTATTTTTAATCATCCTATTCGGTTTGGCATCGGAGAAAAGAAGCTTACTGCTGATTTTTATACAGGAGAAACTAGATTTTGTTATACAGATTTAGTTCTTGTTTAAGTTTGTTTTAACATCGAGAATGTTGATAAAATATAAGTTTTAAAATAGCCTGTTTTTTTGAAACAGTCTATTTTTGGGGTTTTAATAACGAACTAAAAATAACATTGAAATTGTTCAGACTTACTGTTTTTTTATATTTGCTCCCCAAGGCGGTGCTGCTCCTGCATCCATCATAATATTTTGTTTCGTTAATCCGACTTTCTTAGCATAATCATCTAACATTTCATAAACGGTTAACCGATGAAAAGAACCATTGGTAAAACGTGGTTCATTTCTTCTTTTTGGATCCACAATCGATAGTGACACCGAGTCTTTAGCCATATGATCATTGAATTCATTTATTGGTACACTAAAGTCGATCTGTTCATTATATCCGTTTGCTACAGTGATTACAGTAACCTCTCCCATTTGCTTCTTCGGAAAAAGAGGATCCTTTTCCACTGTTACATTTATTTTTGCAATGCCATTTGAATCTGTTAATACAGTACCTAAAACTTTACCTAATGAATTGATGACAATAATTCTTGCGCCTTTAATAGGTTGACCAGCTTCTCCTGATTGGTCGGCTGTTGGGCCTACTTGAACTGTAAGTGTTGCAGAAACTTCATCAAACTTTTCTGCCAGTGTTAACTGCGAAGAACATAAAAAAATGAATGTGCTCAAAATAGTAGTAATACATATTTTTTTCATCTATTCACACCTTGTGTTAATTTTTACTGTTTAGTTTAAGTTAAAATATTTAAAAGTATACTTTTAATAAATCGAAGTTATATAACTATGAAGTTGATATATAAGGAGTGGTGCCAAATGATAACGAACTTATACTTAGTAAGACATGCGCATTCAACTTATACTCCTGATGAATTGGGCCGACCATTATCCAAAAAAGGATTTTCTGATGCAAATATGGTTACTAAACTACTATTAAAAGAAAAGATTGACTACGTAATTTCAAGTCCATATAAACGTGCAATTCAAACAGTTGAAGAGATAGCCAAATCATTAAAATTAGACATTATTATAGAAGGGAATTTTAAAGAGCGACTCCTATCAATTGAGCCTGTTGAGGATTTTGAAAAAGTAATAAGAGAAGTTTGGATGGACTTTAAGCGTTCGCTAAATGGGGGAGAGTCAAATTATATCGCCCAAAAAAGAGGAATAGAAGCAATAAACAAATTATTAGTAAATTATTCTGGTAAAAACATTGTTATTGGTACACATGGCAATTTAATGGTCCTAATTATGAATTATTTTGATCAAAAATATGATTTCAATTTTTGGGATGAACTTGCTATGCCGGATATTTATAAATTATCCTTTGAAGGTGAATCATTAGTTGAAGTGAAAAGAATATGGAATTAATTTTAGTACACTTCTAATATTTTTATTAGTGATACTGAATGTAAATAAGGTGAGAAAGAGTTTAATAATCGATATTTCTATTTGGTATTCTACTAAAAAATGCATTATTTGAATAAGGTGAATGAAGTTGACGATTCTTTATTTTTCAGGAAATTAACGAATCGTATAATAAGAGATGATATAATATTTCTAAGTTTGTTCCATTGTTAAGTGGATGGGAATTTATGAAAGAAAAACACAAGTGAGGATCACGCATGTTAGAATTTAATGGAAAACACAATAATGGAAAAATACTACTTGATTATGTTGATACAAATGTTATTACTCGATTAAAAACAATCTTGGATACTGAATGCTTTGCAAATTCAAACATTGTTGTCATGCCAGACTGCCATATATCTAGTGGAGGCGTCATGGTAGGTTTTACGATGACGTTGAATGATTTTATTATTCCTTCGATCGTCGGTGTAGATATTGGATGTGGAGTTAGTGCATACCATCTAGGGCGTATGAAATCAATTAAGAGTGAAAAGCTTGATAAGTTCATCCGAAAAAATATCCCGATTGGTTCAAATATTCATGAGGAACCAGTAATTGAACCGGTAGAGATTGCAGAAGCGATTGAGAGACTTAATCTGAACTATATGTATGTAATGAACAGTATTGCAACGCTAGGTTCCGGAAATCATTTTATAGAAATTGATAAAGATGAAAATAATCATTTTTGGCTTGTAATCCACACAGGTTCAAGAAATTTTGGATTTGAAATTGCAAAACATCATATGAATGTCGCTAAAGAAAATATGAAACAATTATTCGGAGAAAATTATAAAGGATTCGAATATTTATCTAAACAGGAAGACAAAGATGCATATTTAAGAGATCTATCAATTGCACAACATTTCGCCTCGTTAAATAGAGAAACGATTGCTAAAATCATCATTGAAAAATATTTTAAACTCGATTATGATTCGATTAAAAAAATAGAATCGGTACATAATTATATCGACCTTCAAAACAATATTCTAAGAAAAGGCGCAATTTCAGCCAGTGAGGGTGAAGAAATAATCATCCCATTTAATATGGCATATGGATGTGTTGTAGGAAAAGGCAAAAGCTCAAGTGACTACAATTATTCAGCACCACACGGAGCAGGTCGAATAATGAGCCGAACAGACGCAGTCTATAAAGTCGACTTAGATGTTTATCAAAAAGCAATGAAGGGCGTATATACAACCTCTGTTAACAAACATACAGTCGATGAATCACCAATGGTATATAAAAAGCCTAAATTAATATTAGAAAATATTACTGAACAGATTGAAATCGATTTCTTCATGAAACCGGTGTATAATCTTAAAGCTGATAAATAACCTCTCTATTTAAGAGGTTATTTTAATTTTTATTATTCCAATCTATATAACTTATATTTTAGTAATTAAAAATGAAAAATGGATTTAAAATTGGTTATAATAAGTATTTTTAATTAATCGTCATAATTTAATCCAATTTTAAAATGAAAATATTCTCCAAATAAGTTCTTTCTCCCTATTAACAGTATAAAATTATATAAATTTACTTATTTTGACACTAAATTTACATAATGGGGGATTACTATGCTGAATAAGATTAAAAGGTTCTTAGTAGTACTTCTCATTTTTGTTCTATATCTTGGATTGTCGTTGTTAATAGGAAATTTTCTTTGGAGATTAGTAGTTGATTCGATTAGATAAGTGGATAAAATAATAAAGGGTTTTGGTACTCCTCCTTTGAATATAATTCATAAAGGAGAGTGGATTAAATTTGGTGAAAATTTGTTTTATTATTGGTGCAGTATTTATACTTATTTCTGGAATACTCATAGGTGCGTTTCAAGCACCAGAACAACAAAGAGTAGTGAAGGATGATTTTTTTAAGTTAGGGCATTTAAATAAAGATCAATTCTCCATCTGGTCAGGAGTTATAGGCATTTTTTTTATTTGTATTGGAGGACTAGTTTACTATATTAGATAATTTTTTACTATCTAAATTCAAGCATAACTCAAATAGTTTAATAGCTTTGAACACAATCTACATTTTTGTCGATTTTTTTTATTGTGATTATTTCAAAGTAGGTCAATATGATTATTAGTAAGGGCATAAATTAAATGAAGTAGAAATGTTATTTGTTGTGGCTATTATTAGGAGGTGCAAAATTGAAGATCGTTTTTTTTAGAAATCTCAATAAAGTTGAAACATATGCTGCAAATAGAAAACAAATAAAGTTGAATCTTCCTAGTAAAGAAGAGGCTAGTGTTATATTTGGCCTAACAAGAAAGTTTGAATTTGATAATCGTTGTGCAAGACCACCCCAAATCAGCGGTACTGTTGTAGCTTCTGTTACTTGTAATAGAGACAAGGATATTAGAATTTATTTCTATCCAGTCTCCCAAACTATTTATCCAGAGAAGGCGAAATCTCAATTTCATAATGATGTATTACCTAAACTTAAGAAATGGATTGATCATCAAGTGTCAAAACCAGAAACTGCAGTTTTAGGGATTGAAGAATTTATTATCGAATGGAATGGGAAAAATCATCTTTTCCACCAAATTAAATTTTTATAAACTGTTTTTAAAGACGGTAAAGTTTAATACCGTCTTTTTTTATTTTTTGTTACATATAATCCTTTAGTTTGCTTAAAAAACGTAATTAAATTAAGTTTTTTAAGTTTTTTTGTAGAAATACTTAAATTAATTATATATAATAGCTTTAGAATTCAATCTTAAGGGAATAGATAAAGGGGCTCTAAACGATGTATCAAGAACATAGATTATCTTTGATCATAAATTATTTGGCTTCAAATAATGAGATTACTTTAGAAGAAATATGTACAATGCTAAGCGTTTCAAAGGATACAGCAAGAAGAGATCTCGTCAAACTTGAAGAACGCGGGGAAATTATCCGAATAAAGGGTGGAGCAACACTTCCAACATCTAATCGAAATTTAACCGATTATAAAGAACGAAATGCAACTGAAGGCAAGGAGAAAATTGCGCAAAGAGCATCATTACTTATTCGTGAAACTAGTGACATATTAATGGATACATCTTCAACTTGTGCACTCATGTCAAAATTTATGTCAGGTAAACAAGTTAATGTGATTACAAATTCAATTGATATAGTTGATTTATTAGGTGAGTATGAAGAAATTCAAACCTTTATGCTACCAGGAAAATTTAATCGGAAAAATAGAAATTTAGTTGGACCTAGGACAATTGAAACACTTAATGATTACAAAGTTGATCAGCTATTTCTAGGTGCTTGTGGAATTAGCGCAGAAGGAATAACTTCACCTGATGAAGAGGAAGCGTTTTTAAAGAAAAAAATGATCAGTTGTGCAAAACAAGTAGTTTTATTGGCAGATCATACAAAGTTTGAAAAAGTTTTTCTGCACAAAGTATGTGATATTAAGGGAATAGACATCATTATTACAGACAAAGATCCAGATGAAGAATTTAAAAGAAAAATCATCGAATTTAATATTCATTTAATTAGTTTAGAAGATGAAGAAAGTGAGAGGATTTCGGGTGAAAAAAATTAAGGTTGGTTTAATTGGATATGGTTTTTCAGGAGCTACGTTCCATGCACCTTTTATAAGTGTTCTAGAAGAATTTGAATTAACAAAAGTTGTTAGTTCAAAAAAGGAAGATATCCAAAGAGATTTAGGAGATATAGACGTAGTAAGTAGTTTAGATGAAGTTCTAAAAGATGAATTGATTGACTTAGTGGTCATTACTACGCCAAGTGGTATGCATTATGAAATGGCAAAACAAAGTTTAGAAGCAGGTAAACATGTCATTTTAGAAAAACCGATGGTCGTGGAAACATGGGAAGCGGAAGAGCTAATTAAGATTGCTGAAGAAAAGAATCGAGTACTAAGTGTATATCATAATAGAAGATGGGATAATGACTTTTTAACAGTTAAAAAGTTAATAAATGAAGGTGTACTAGGAGAAATCAATACATATCAAGTTCATTTTGACCGATATAGACCAGAAGTAAGGAATCGATGGAGAGAAAAACAAGGTCCTGGTTCTGGCATGTTATATGATTTAGGTTCACATTTAATTGATCAAGCTTTAAGCCTTTTTGGGCAGCCTCAATTCATCTCAGCGGATGTATTTGCACAAAGAGAAAATGCAGAAACAGATGATTATTTTCATATCATTTTGGGATTTGACAAACTACGTGTAATTTTACATTCTGGCTCCATCATCCCAAGTAACGGACCACGTTTTCAAGTACATGGAAACAAAGGGAGCTTTATTAAGTATGGAATAGATGAACAAGAAGCCGCACTAAAAGAAGGTAAAAAACCTACTGAACAAGCATGGGGTATAGATGAACCGCAATTCTATGGAAAGCTCTATACTCTTGACGGCGAAAAAGAAATGGAAGAAACCATTGAAACAATACCAGGTTCGTATACAACATATTACAAGAAAATTGCTGAGAGTATTATCAATGGTTCCAATGTTCCCGTTACAGGTATAGAAGGCTGGTCTGTTATTAAGATCATTGAAGCAGCATTTAAAAGTAGTGATGAAAAGAAAGTGATTTATCTATAATTGGAGGTTGTATGGAAGAGAAAACTATTCAACAAAAACTTGAAGAGGTAGTAAAACAAGAAGAAAATCTAGTCTTTAATAGTTTTTCAAATAAAGATGCTTTAGAAATTGGTTTATTAATTATTGAAGCTGCTAAAGAGTTTGATAAACCAGTTGCTATAAATATTTTAAAAAACGGTCAAAGTATTTTCCATTTTGCAATGGATCATACATCACCAGACCAAGATTTATGGATCAAGCGAAAATCTAATATTGTTCTCCGTCATCATTGCAGCTCTTATTATATGAGGATTTACAATGAGATGAAAAATAGATCATATAATGAATTTTACTCAGCTAGTCCTTATGAGTTTGCAGCACATGGTGGGGCATTTCCTATTAAAATTGAAGGATCGGGCGTAATTGGCGTCATTACTGTTTCAGGCTTAGCACAAGAGGAAGATCATAATTTGATTGTGGAGGCATTAGCAAAATTCCTAAATAAAACGATTTAATTTTAATCTATATAAATAATAGATTTTTTTAAAAAAATTATTATGGAATTTCAAAGGAGTCGGATTATCGGCTCCTTTTTTACATGGGTTGCGACCAAAATATCGAACATTTTTTTAGTATGGTTTCAGTTCAATGAAATAAAGGGATTCAATACCACCACACACATCGAATATAAAAGAGCTATTCGTTCGAACAAATCTTTACGCGAATCATTAAACAAACAAAGCTATTCGTCTGTCAAAAATGATTAGAATCTAAAAATCATAAAATAGGGTGTGTAAACAGTGAACATTAGAGAAATCAAACTAGAGGATGCAGAAAATTTTGCAAAACTAATTATAGAAGTTGAAAACCAGGCAGATTTCATGCTGTATGGAGCAGGGGAAAGGAAGACCACAACTGAAAAACAACGAAAACAGTTAGAAGTGATTGAAAAATCCCCAAATTCGACCATATTTGTTGCGGAAGAAACTACTGGCAGGTTAGTCGGTTATGCGTTTGCAATTGGGAGTACCGCAAAAAGGAAAAAACATTCGGTGTATCTTGCAATTGGTATTTTAGAGGAATTTACAGGGAAGGGACTTGGGACAAAATTATTTCAAGCATTAGAAGAATGGGCAATTAATCATAGTATATTCAGATTAGAATTAACTGTTGTAAAACAGAATGAAGTAGCAGTAGGTTTATATAAAAAGATGGGTTATCAAATCGAAGGAACAAAAATAAATTCCTTAATAATAGATGGTAAAAGATTTGATGAGTATTATATGGCTAAGATATTATAATGTCTAATAGATTGGCCTAAAGTAATGGGATTTGTTGGTGGAATTGCTGGATGGGCTTTGAATTATTTTCTTTTGAAAAATCGTTAAAAATCTATTCATAATTTTAAGTTGCGTTAAGTTGATAATTTTTAAAAAAATTGGGAGGAATTTTTCAAAAAATTACCATTTTCATTTTCCTTTCATAATTGTATGGGATTATAAATTGTATTTAAATTACATATGAAAGGGAATGATATTTTAATGTCAACTGCCAAAAAAGTTTTAAAGTCGTCAGTTAGTAAAATACCACAATTGACACTGTTATTTTGGATCATGAAGATTGCTGCAACAACACTAGGAGAAACGGGTAGTGATTTAGTGACTGTACCTGGAACAGAAGATAATTATTTAACACCTTTTCTGTTTTTCGTTGGTGTATTTGCTGTCTTTTTAACGATTCAATTGTTTGTAAAGAGATATGTATCAACTGTCTATTGGACTGTTATTCTATCTACTAGTCTTGCAGGTACAGCGTTTTCAGATTATATGGATCGTTCATTAGGGTTAGGCTATATGAAAGGCTCACTAATTCTAATAAGTTTACTTGCTATCATTTTTATTTTTTGGTATTTTACAGAGCCAACGTTAAACGTAAAAAATATTTCGACGAAAAGGGTAGAGGTTTTATATTGGGTTGCTATTCTTGTTTCTAATACATTAGGGACTGCAGCAGGTGATTTTTTATCTCATAAATCTGAAGGAGTAGGTACGTTAGCAGGTGGAAGGAGTTACCTAGAACAAGGATTAGGACTAACTATTGCACAAGGGGCAATGCTAACAGGTGGTTTAATATTATTAATACTTTTAGCATACAGGTTTACAAATTTAAATAGAGTATTTTTATTTTGGGTAGCGTTCGTACTGACACGGCCGTTTGGAGCAACATTTGGAGATTTCCTAATTAAACCACAAGAAAAAGGCGGATTAGGATTAGAGAATGGTACACAAATCGCATCTGCAATTTTATTAGGTGTTCTTATCGTCTGTATAATCATCCAGTTTGTAACAGATAAATCAAAACTAAATAAATTGAAAATGAATGAATCTGATATTCAAGTAAGTTAATTTCATTTAAGGTTTATATAATAGGAGAGTGGGAGGTAAGTAATATAACTAACCTCTCACTCTCTTTATTATTATTTTAGAAGAAAAAAAGCTGCCAAAGCAGCTTAAATTAAAATATATAAGTTATTTAATCTCTTTTAAATCTAGCCATTCAGAATATGTCAAAATGTTTAGTTCATCTTTTTTACTTACGACATAATTAACAATCGTTTTAAACTTTTCTGGATCAAAATTCATTTGAGCTTTATCAGCTTTTTTTTCAAATCGATGATTAGTAAATACAATTGATTGTTGCGTCTTAATTGCCAAGTCAATTTGTTCTTTAACCCATGAAATGTCTGTACTAGGAAGTAAATTAATCGTACGAACTTCATATTTTTTGATATTGTTTGTTTGTATTCCATCCTTAATGGTACGAGCACTTCGATAATGTTCTTCCTGTAAGGTTTTTAAAGTATCTTGATTAAAAGAACCATATGGATAAACAGCGATATTACTTGCTCTTGTAAAACAGTGTTGATCAAGCCATTCACGTGCAACGTTTAATTCACTTTTTTGCTCTTGTTTTTTTAAACTTGCTAAATGTCGATGTGTATTTGTATGATTCATCAAATCCCAACCAGAACGATATAAAGTATTTAATTGACGTAATGACATATATCCTTTAGTTCCTATTTTCGAAGGAATGACAGCAATACTTCCTTTTAGATCATTATCCTTTAAGATTTTAAAACCTTTCGTAAATTGCGTTTCCCATCCATCATCCATTGTAAAAATAATGTTAGCTTTATTTTTGTTTTTTTCAATTTCTTGTGGTGTTTGTACTTTACTTTGCAAATTTTTACAATTAGTAGTTTGCGGCAAATTATTTTGTTGTTTAGGTTCTGACAAATAAGATGCACTACTTTTCATAAACGGATATGCTATCAAAAATGATGAAATTAGAACAGCATATACGATAATTAGTTTTTTATCCAACGTTCTTCATTCCTTTATCCTTTTCTAACTCATAAATTCTCCCAGATCGTGAAACTTTGTTCCAATCATTACGGTTTATAAAATAGGAAATAGTACCAAATAGTACAAAAAATAATGTTACAAAACGATAGACAAATAAGTCTAAAATAATTGTAACTGTCAATCTGATCTTTTCTTTGCCTTTAAATTTAACGCCATAATAATTAGCCAAATACATAGCAAATATACTATAAATAAAATTTAAAGATACAACTCCGAGCAGATAGAATAATAGTAGATTTTGAGCATGTCCTATATTTGTAAATAACAAATAGCCAAAATTAAAAAGCGTAAAATAGATAGCAACTGTACCTAAAATAAAAGAATCGATTAGCATAAAGAAAGAAACTGTGCGAAATAAAAAGGTCTTTATAAGCATCGGAAAATAATAAATGACACAGTCAATAAATGCCTTTTGCCAACGAATTCTTTGTTTAAATAAATCCTTCCAGGTTTCTGGACACTCTGTATAACATACAGCATTAGGGACAAAAACCATTTTCTTGCCAGGATTTTTTAAAATGTATTGTTGGAATTTTAATGTAATGTCGATATCTTCTCCTAAAGTCTTTCTATATCCACCAACTTTAAATAAAATATCTCTATTAAAAACCCCGAATGCCCCAGAAATAACGGAGAGTGCATCGAATTTCGCAAGAGAAACTCTATTAATATAGAATCCTTTTATGAATTCAAAAATTTGAAATCGAATGACATGATTAACTGATAAAGTACGCTCGATATTTTTTTGATTAAATTGAACACCTTGAAGGGGGTGCACCATTCCTCCTGCGGCTAATACATCAGGATCTTGGAAAACTTCATTCAGAATATGCAATGCATCGTTTGCAAGAATACTATCTGCATCTAAAGTTACGACTAATTCATTTTTAGAGTATTCGATTCCAGCGTTTAAGGCGTCATGTTTTCCACCATTTACTTTATCTATTACGTATACATTTGGGTATATAGTCGATTTATAAAAGTTTTTGATTTTAGTACTCTTTAACTGATTTGATATTTTTCGATCTTCCGGTGTTAGACGAAGCAGTTTATGTAAAATTTTCATGGTTCCATCTTGAGATCCATCGTTAATATAAATAACTTCTTTTGTTGAATAATCTAATCTATTAATCCCTTTAATAGCTGTTTCGATAATGCTTTCTTCGTTAAAGCATGGTATAAGTATGCTGATGCTTTTATTAGTTTGTATTATGTTTTGTTTTCGTTTCTTACGATTATAAAAGATTGGAAGAGCATTGATCATATGTAAGATTGGGAAAAAGGTACATAAGAATAGGGTGAGTATTGTAACAAATTGCATAATTAAATCTCCTTAAAACTTGTATTGTTACGTATTTTCAATATCTGAATATGAAAGAAAAATAATCACTCAGTCATAACAATATTAGATTTCTACTTTGATTATTTTAACGAGATTTTGGCTTTTTTAATATGTTATTATTTGAACAATTTATTTCAAAATGAATACTAACAATACAAATATTAAAATGTTTTCTAAATTCATGGTAATTTCACGTACCGTATTTAATTTTATCTAAATAGTTTTGATTAGTAAGAAACAGAAAGGCAATGTCTCTATTTTTGAAATGGCCCAAAAATGCACTATTCTTAAAGAGGGGACATAATTATACTTGCAGCTGGCGGAGTATCTAAAATGTGATTTAGTTGAAGTGAAGAGGCAATGATTAAGCTTGGATATTGAAGTCACTATATGAATGCTCATCAAATTTGCACAGTACCGTTTTAACCTCTGTAGGAATTATGTTGCCAATTGTGAACATCGATAATTAGTATGATGAATCTTATTGGAAGTGGATATAAGAATTTGTTTTATAAAATAGAATTGTTATGAATTATTTATTATAGTAGCTTTAGTTATTAGAACTAATTCGCGAAATTGATAAGGATAATTAAAAACAGCCGAAACTTAATAAGATTCAGCTGTTTTGTTTTACATTAATTTTTAATGCTTAAAGTACTATCTAACAAATAAACCTACAATCGTTCCTGTTAAAACTGAACCTAGCGTAGCAACTAATAATACTCTTAAACCAATTTTAGCAAAAAGCTCTGATTGTTTTTTATCAATCGCAGCAATTGCACCATATATAATTCCAATTGATGAAAAGTTAGCAAAAGATACTAAGAATGATGACACGATTGCTACAGTTTTTGTTGATAAATTAGGAATGATTTTTTGGAAATCAAGCATTGCAACAAACTCATTTGCAGCAACTTTTGTACCCATTATTGATCCTGAACGTACTAATTCATCTGTTGGGATACCCATAATGAAAGCAACAGGTGCAAAAACATATCCTAAAATTTCAGTAAATGTCATTCCGATAATCGCATTGAATACGAAATTAATCATAGCAAGTAAACCAATGTAGGTTATTAACATTGCTCCAACAATTAAGGCAACTTTACCACCATCAAGTGCACCGTTACCGATGGCTTCAAATAACGACTTTTCTTTAATCATTTCTTTGACATTAATTTCTTCATCTTGTTCTGATGTAACAGGACATGCCATTGAAGAAAGAATTAAACCAGAGAACACGTTGATCGGCAGTGCAACTAGTACATATTCAGGGGGAATCATTTGCATATATGCACCTAAGATCGAACATGATACCGCTACTAACGAAGATGTAACGACAACAAATAATCGGTTAGGTGTAAGTTTATGTAATTCGGTTTTAACAGAAAGAATTGCTGTTGTATCACCGAATACCATACTATTTACAGCAACGAATGACTCAATCTTTGGTAATCCTGTAACTTTAGCAACTGCTCCACCGATATATTTAATTGCTAACGGTAGTATTCTTGTGTAAGTCAAAATTGATAATAATGAAGATACGAATATGATCATCATTAAAACGTTTATCCAAAAATAACCCTTTGTCGATAAATCACCGAATACAAATGAAATACCTTCGTTACCAAAGGATAATACCTTATTAAAGAAAGAGACGATCTTTTGTAAAACTGTTCTACCAATTGAGGTTTTTAGCATAAACCAAGCTAAAATCAATTGAACCACTAACATAATTGCAACAGCTTTATAGTTAATGTGTTTTTTATCATTAGACATTAGCCAACAAATAATAAGTATCAAGATAATGCCAATGATTGCGATAATATATGACATTTATTTTCCTCCAAACTACAAAATCGTAGAATAATTTCTAATTTGCAATCTTATTGTTTCCAATCAATATAAAAATATCATTAAATAAAGTAAGCTTTATTTAAATAAATAGCTGAACTAATTTCATGCCACCCCAAACACCTATAATCCCACAAATTGCTGAAAATACAGGTGGTGCCGGAATTGGTAATTTAATGAGAGTAAATACAACTCCAACAATTAAACCTGCGATTAAGCTCATAATTATTTCATGCATATTTACTAACTCCTTTTTGTTTCAACACTTTTTTGTATTACGATTGATACTGATCGCCAATCTTCTCTGTTAGGGTATTATCCCCAAAAATCATAGCTAATACAAATTACTACACTAAAGAAAACTTTTTTTGTAAATCAAATGGATGGTAGGTAAAAAGAATGTTTTTAAAGAATATATTTGTAAAGAAAATTCTAATCTTGATCACCTAGAATATTTTCAAGTTGAAAGGGGCTTATGAATGAAACAATCGCTATTGCAAGAAATTCATGATTTTACTTTATTTGGTGAACATGCAGATCATTTTGAATACTTAGCAAGTGGAAAAGATGGAGATGTTTACACTAGAGACAATTATGTTATAAAAGTATTTAAGGAAGATGGAAAAAGTCGAGATGACGGGATGAAACTTCACCTTCTCGAACGAAGTATATACTATCCAAAAGTACATGTATTTACGAATGATTTTATGGTAAGTGATCGGATATTTGGTGAAACTTTTTATCAATTAGATGGACACAGTAAAAATTTACGTAAACAATTTGAAACAGAAATTAATCAAGCGATCTTTGATGCTCAAAATGCAGGTTTAAATGCATTCGACTTACATAATCATAATTTAATTTTATCAAAAGATGGCGAAGTTCGAATTGTTGACGTCGGACGATTTTCTCTTGAAGAAGAAACTCTCCAGCTAGGCTTTTTTAAATCTTTATTTGGAAGTTCAAATCGACGTAACCGAAAACATAAAAAACGTCATGATCACTCATCCTCAAGGCATCATTACAAACACTCTTCATCCTCAAGACGCCACCATCGTAGACATTCAAGTTCATATAGCTCTTACTCTTCCTAAATAAAAATCCACCTTTCTCATCAAAGGTGGATTTTTTTCTCAACTGCATAAGTTATAATAGAATGGAAAAACTAACCAATATTATTAATTGTAATATTGGAGGGCAAAATGTATAAATCAATCGTAGCGTTTATGCTTTTAATATTTCTTGGTTTTTCCTTCGATCATTTCATGGTGGCAGAGGCTAGTGTATTTACAAAAGAAATGTTAAAAAAAGAAATCGAGAATTACGGAGAAAAAGCAACTAACAAAATCCCGGCATCCTATAGTAAAGAAGATGCGCTAAAAAATGGAGATATATTAATAATAGGAAGAACTACTAACCATAATGAACGGATTCAAAAATTTATTAATAATGTAAAAAATAAGAAGCCTGACTTTATTCGATTTGTTGAATTTACTTCAAAAGGTGATCCAGTGATTACCGAATATCAATATAATGGAAAATTAATATACTATCGATTTGATAGTTCAAGGGATCGAACAGACCGATATCGAAAAGGTACATTTGCGATGAGTAAATTTGTTACAGGACCAAAAGTATTAGAAGACTATTGCCAAAAATTAGTCATAAAAACTAATACGTCATATTTAACAAATTGTTATCATTTTGATAAGGTGGAATTTTAGTTTTTAAAAACGTCGGTTAAAAAATCGGCGTTTTTTGTATTATTGTTAAAAAAAAGCGAATGAAATTTCACTTACCGTAATTTATATACAAAACAATTTTAGATCTTAAAATTCAAGATTATTAATAAAACTTATTAACTATCCAACCTTGAGAATTTCACTTACCGTAATATATTCCTAAAATTATTTCTTTTAACGATAAGATGGACAAAAAGTTCCAAACTAAACTATAATTTCTACATATAACGAATAAAACTACTACTAAAATCTGGAAATAATAAAGATTCACCAAAGGAGTAAAAAAAATGGCAGAAAATATAGTTCAAAATGAGAAAACTGAGTTAATAAAATTCATACCGCCAAAAGGAGAATTTACAAAATTTTTGTCTGATGAGGATTATTTAGAAAAAGGACGATCTTGGGGATTATTTAATAAAAATCCAAAACATGATTTTTTATTCAAAGGTCAAGACTTTCAAGTAAATGTAAAGCTTGTTGGCTATGAAACATATGGGGTTACGGATGAGTATCATACAATTATTATTGAATTTGAAGATGGCAATTTAACATGTATTCATCCTGCTTATTTAAAAGAAATGCAATCACCAAGCTTTAAGAAAGTATACACAGTTGGTGAAAGTGATCCGAAGAACAGTGAAGAGAAGAAAACAGAATCAGAAACAGTAAAAACGTCGAAAGAAAGTTCTTCTAAAGCTACTACAAAGAAAAAAGTAGAAAAGAAAGAAGAAGTTTCAATTACATTACCAATTGATAAATCACATTTTAACGGTGCCGTTAAAGAATTCAGTACAAAATATAATCATTTCAATGATAGCGAAGAAGAAATCATAATTTGGGAAAACGTAGCTGTCAAAGGAGATCAGGATTTAGTAATTGGTAATGCTTGGTGTTCATTGAGCAAAACTTTAAAAGCAGCTGAATTAGAGGTAGGTAAATCTTATCAATTTGATGGAAAAGTAGTTGATAAGAAACTAAACAAAGAAGTTAAATATAAACTAAATAACCCTTCAAAGGTTGCTGAGATTTAAATTTAAAGCAAGTAAAAAAGTTTCAAATTAATTTATATTTAAATTAAGCGAATTCATAAAAAGCTAACAAATACAGTTAGCTTTTTTCAGTGTTGAAATATAAAACGTTTAATAGGGAAAACGTACATTAAGTAATCATTATTGATGATTAAATTATCAATTTTGATTGATTTATTAATGGTACTCTCAGTAAATGCAATTTGGTTAGGTTTGTATAGTAAACTTTTTTGATGAGTAAGTTGATTGGAATGGAGGGATGCTCGACTCCTATGGGATAAGTGGGAAGGCTAAAGAATCTCGCCATTATGATCAAATCTAAGTAAATGGTTACATGTTTTTATTTTTTTAGACAAATAATTTAATAAAACACAATACCTATAAAAAGGTAATTAAAGTATAATCCTGAAAATTAGTAACTTAAGTCATGTATTACTACTTTTTACTAATCATAAAAAGAAGTTTAGTATCTTAATACACTTATTTAAGGGGGCGTATTTGTTGAGAAGAAGAAAAATTGTTATAACGATTCTTACTTTTGCTTTAGCAGGTTCTTTATTTTCAAATACTGCACTTGCAAAAGAGGATAAAGTTAATACTTATGAAAAAATTGATCTTGTAGGTCTTGGAGACTCCATAACATTTGGTTTCAACTTAGGTACTACTAATAGCATACCATCAAATTATGCGTTCCCTTTTCTAATTGGTGAAAACGCAAACCTTGAAGTTCGTGATTTAGGCGTTCCAGGTTGGACGACAGCTAATCTTTTGCAAGCAATAAAATATGATACCAATTTCAGACAATCAATAAAACATGCAGACTATATTACTTTAGATATAGGAAATAATGATTTGTTACATACTTTGAAAAAAAGTAATCATTTAGAACAACTTCCAGGAAAAATTGCTTCAATGATGCCGAAACTGACAGGAAATTTAAATGAAATAATTAAGGAAATTCGTGAACTTAGCGATGCTCCGATTGTTTTGTACAATTTCTATAATCCATTTCAAGTAAATAATCAACCGATGCATAAACTATCAAATCAATTATTATCGTTCATCATTAATCCTAAAATAGCTAGCATTGCAGGTAAATACAAAAATGTAAAAATAGCTGATGCATTTTCTGCGTTTGATGAAAAACAAGCAACGTATGTTAGACAGGGAGATATACATCCAACTATAGATGGACAAACTGTACTAGCTAACATCGGAAGGAACGCGCTCGGAATAAAAAAATAAAAATTTTTTATTAAGTTTTTATTTTTCAAATTAGCTTATTTAAAATTATCGATTAACCATAGATTGTGGTTAATCTTTTTTTATTGTAGCTATTTCTTATGTTAATTAATTTTGAATGGAGACATATCACATTCATCATAGAACTATATATTAATATTTACTAAAAAATGCTTTTTGGATTTTGAATAAATGATTTTATATTTAGGAGTGATCTAATGGAAAGTATCCATGAGATACTAAATGAGATTACATCATCTAATGAGGGTGATGTATTAGCGACAATTATTCATGTAGAAGGCTCAGCCTACCGGAAAGAAGGAACTTCCATGTTATTTAAGGGAAATGGGAAAGAGGTTGGCTTACTCAGTGCCGGTTGCCTTGAAGCAGATTTGTCATATCGAGTTCAAGAAACAAGAATAAGAAAAACACCCCAAACTGTTACTTATGACATGAGTGCAGAGGATGATTTAACATGGGGCAATGGAGCAGGGTGTAACGGAATTGTTACTGTGCTTTTAGAACCAATTGATGATACTATGTTTAATTTACTAACTAAATTAAAAACATACCTATTAAATCGTACAAGTGTATCGATGATGAAAATTTTATCTGATGATAGTAATGAGGTTGAAACTTTATTCATAGTCGATGAAAAGACCTTTTTTGGAAACTGTAATGAGCGAAAATTAAATCAGATTAAAATTGCTTTTAATGAATTACTCTATACTAATCAAAAAAGTGGGCTACGTACGATTGAACCGCTTGAAATTAATACGTATTTACATACTTTTCATCCAAAGCCTCGATTATTCGTGTTTGGAGCAGGTAAGGATGCGATTCCTTTAGTAAAACTTGCATCTTTAGCGGGATTCTTTGTAACTATAACCGATTGGCGCGCGGATCTATGTTCTAAAGAATACTTTCCGGACGCAGAACAAATCTTTGTGGGATTTCCGAGCGAAATCATACCAAGACTTCAATTGACTGCTTCTGATTCAGCTATCATCATTACCCATCAATTCCAAAAAGACAAGGAAATATTAAATCATATATTAAATAGTAATCTTAAGTACTTAGGAGTTCTTGGTGGAAAAAAACGAATCCAACGACTTTTGGAAGGCAAAAAAGTAGATACAAAAATAAATAGTCCAGCTGGCCTACAAATTGGGGCTGAGGGCCCAGAAGAGATTGCAATCAGTATTGTTGGTGAATTAATTCAAAGACAAAGAATAAAGAAGATATCCAAGCATGAAGAATAGTAGAATCATTGCAATATTACTTGCTGCAGGTAGTAGTAAAAGAATGGGACAGAAAAAAATTACACTTCCATTAGGTAATTCTACAATTGGAAGTTTCGGTTTACGTAAATTTATCAATTCTAAGATTGACCATGTTTTTGTCGTAACAAAAGAAGATGATTCACTAAATTGGATTAGCAAAGATCTTTTTCAAAAACCTTATAAAGATTCATGGACACATGTTCCATGTACAAGTGCTAATAAGGGACAATCATATTCTTTAAAATGTGGTTTAACTCAAGCCCTAAAAACAAAGCCTTTAGGGATCATGATCCTCCTCGCAGACCAACCTTTTTTATCGATCCAAACTATAAATGAAATACATCAAATTTATTTAAAACGTGTTAGTCAGAATTCAACAATTCCTTTTTTAGCAGCAAGCTTTCAAGGTGTCCCCAGACCCCCAATCATCCTATCGCCAAATACGATACCTGACTTATTCATGTTAAATGGAGATGAAGGAGCAAGAGCCATTATTCGGAATCATACTAATTTCGAAGGTTTGTTGGTTGAATTTGAGAATCAGTGGGATTTTTTCGATATCGATACAAAAGAAGCGTATGAAGTAGCGAAGAGATATGAACATAAAGGAAATTAGAAAAGGAGTTGCAATTTTTACGAAATAAGTTGTAAAGCATTTGCCGTTCAAAAAATATTAGTGAATGCAGACTTTTAATGAGATATTTCAAAATATTGTACTCTAGGTATCAGATGAAAGACTAAATGACAAACGATAAAACTTTATCCTTCTTATATTTCCACTTTGGTACATAGGGAAAATATGAGGGGTTTTTTGTGTTTTGGGATATTTTTTAATTTTCTTTATGGGGAATTTGCTGGTTTTTGTACTTTGAAAATAATAAGCAATCTGGTGATAAATAATATATATAACGGTTCCATGTGGGAGGCATTACCTAATTATGTAGATACAGATGTATATCATTATTATAATAAGGCCTATAATGAACAAAAAATCCAATCGTTTGAAACAATAACCAAGTACTCACTTATACCGTATGAGATTAAGGTGATACCTGATGCAATTGCTAAAAGAAATAACGCAACGATTGATTTTACAACTAGTGAAAATGGTACGAATTTTAATATAAGATTTAATAAATAATTCCTTTTCGTTAGAAATAATTTAGTTAAAGCTTTGTCTAAATATAAATTAATAGCTAATATTCGCTTATAAGTTGTTAGAAGCAATTATAAATTCTACTATAATAGGGGTATAATAAATAAGAGTTTGGTGTTGGTAATACCAAACTTAAGTACAACATCCGTAGTGATACGGCTGACAAATATGTCCTTGGGGAAGGACGGTTACTTCTTATTAGAAGTAATATTGATGATGGCAACGATTAAGCTGATAGGCGCAATCGTTGCCATTATCCTTTCTAGCATATTGTTTCATTTTCCTTCATATTTCAAATATAAAATTGTGAACTATATTTTAATTATAAATCCATTAAATGGGGTGCCTAAAAATTCGGTAAAACTGAAATTTTGGCACCCCTTATCTATTGATTAGCAGGAACTTAAAAAGATACAATTAATTCATAAATAAAAGTTCATTAAGACTAACAAAGTCTAACATATATCATAATTTAAATAGAAGAACTTCTATTTGGCTAACAGACAAAAGGAGTGTGCAAGATGGAACGGAAAAAAATAAATAAGCTTATAATTTGGATGTTAATTTTGTCTCCGGTTTTATTCTTCCTAATACCGATATTAGTCGGTTTAGTTTTAACGCATCCATTTAGACGAAAAACCGAACAAACCCCTGCCGATTACAATTTGCAATTTGAAGAGGTTGAATTTAAGAGTAATCTTGATCAAGTTGTGCTAAGGGGATGGTGGATACCAGCAAAAAATTCAACAACTAAAACTGTCATAACTGCACACGGGTACACAGATGAACGAAGTCAAAAAAAGATTAATGGTCTTCGAATTGTGCAATCAATCCATGATCAAGGGTATAATGTATTGATGTTTGACTTCCGTAATAGTGGAAAATCAGGTGGACGAACGACAGGAATTGGATATTATGAACAGCATGATTTATCGTCGGCAGTGGAATATGTGATTAACCAACGAAATCAACAAGAAATTGTCTTGCTTGGATGGAGTATGGGTGGGGCGACATGTTTACTGGTTGGTAGTCTTCATCCGCAAATTAAAGGAGTTATTGCAGATAGTCCATTTCATGATTTACAAACTTATTTGGAAGATAATTTAAGTGTTTGGTCAAAATTACCTAAAAAACCTTTTACTTCAATCATTTTACGTTCGATGAAACATTTATTAAAAATTGACCCAAAAGAAGTGTCTCCAGTCATATCAGTTCAAAAAGGAAATTCTACAAATTATTTATTAATTCATGGAAAGAATGATTTGAAAGTACCTTTCAGTAGTAGTGAAATGATTTATGATCAAATCCCTAATGAAAACGAAAAATCATTATGGTTAACAGAACATGGACATATTACAACATTTATTGAAGAACCGGAACCATATACGAAGAAAGTAATTGATTTTATTGTAAAAACATTTTCTTCTAATGCAAATTAAATAACTAATTAGATTTTGTGAAACAGATGAACCTTAAAGAGTGGTTTATCTGTTTTTTTATTTGAGAAAGATATACTTCAGTACATGAAAGTAGAGCGTGTAGAAAATACTATCATTTATAAATTGGTTTAAATAAAAAGTATAATTTTTGCCCCAAAAAGCTCTATTTTACTAAAAAGGCAGGTGAACTAAGATGGCAAATGAATATCGTTCGCGAGAGGAACGTAAAAGGCTGGAAAAGCCTTCTAAAATTTCCAATAAGTCGGAAGGCTTATGGAAAAAAATTACTGTAACATTATTATCAATCGTAATTGTTTTCATACTGATTGGTGTAGGAATATTTTCATATTTAGTTAGCGGAGCACCCGCTTTAGATGAATCAAAACTCAAAGTACCACTTTCTTCGACTATTGTTGATAAGGATGGCAAAGTTGTCGCAGAGTTAGGTAGAGAACAACGTACAAAAGTGTCCTACAATGAAATTCCAAAGGTAGTAGAAGACGCATTTATTGCTACTGAAGATGTGCGGTTTTATAAACATAAAGGCGTAGACATTCGACGGGTATTCGGTGCAGTTTTAGCGAATATTACTGGAGGTTTCGGATCGCAAGGTGGAAGTACAATTACCCAGCAAGTAGTAAAAAACTCATTTTTATCTTCTCAAAAAACAATTAAGCGTAAAGTTCAGGAATGGTACTTAGCATTTAAATTAGAACAAAGATACTCTAAACATCAAATATTAGAAATGTATTTAAATAAAGTTTACTTTTCGAATGGTCTTAAAGGGCGAGGAGTATATGGTGTAGCCAAAGCTTGTGAAACTTATTTTAGTAAAGATTTATCTAAAATTACCTTACCAGAAGCAGCAACTTTAGCAGGTATGGTGAAGGCTCCAAATAGCTATAATCCTGCAAAGCACCCTGTTGAGTCACAAAATCGTAGAAATACAGTTTTAAGTCAAATGAAAAAATATGGATATATTACAGATGAACAATATACAAATGCAAAAGCAATATCAATGAAATCCTTAGTAAAGGTTCATGAATCTGGTGGTACAAAATACAATTCATTTATCGATGTAGTCGTAAATGAAGTGGAAAAAAACAGTGATGCAAATGTTTATACTGATGGACTAACGATTGAAACAACTTTAGATCCTAAAGCACAAGATAAAGCAGATGAAATATTAAGTAGAGGAAAAAGCTTCTATCCTAGTGATGAATTTCAAACTGGATTTGTATTATTAGATACGAAAACTGGTGAAATTCGAGCAGTAGGTGCTGGTAGAAATACAAGTACTGGTGGTTTAAACTTTGCAACTGATATTAAAAGACAGCCGGGATCATCAATTAAACCTATACTTGATTACGGTCCAGCTATTCAGTATTTAAAATGGTCAACTTATCATCAAATACTTGACGAACCTTATTCATATTCTAATGGTACACCTATTAGAAACTGGGATCGAAAATATAAAGGTGATATTTCAATTCGATTAGCATTAGTCGATTCCCGAAATATTCCTGCATTAAAGACTTTCCAGGCTGTAGGAAGTGATCGTTCTAGAGAATTTGGGAATGGTTTAGGGTTTAATTTTTCGAAGAATACATATTATGAATCTTATTCGATCGGAGGATTCACAGGTGTATCTGCAATGGAGATGGCAGGAGCTTATGCTGCATTTGGAAATGGTGGAATTTATAATAAGCCTCACTCCGTTAAAAAAATTATTTATCCCGATAAAACTGAAAAAGTATTTGCAACTGAGCCTAAACAAGTAATGAGTGATTATACTGCATATATGGTAACAGATATGCTTCGTGATGTAGTTAAAACACCACTTGGTACTGGTAAAAGAGCAAATGTACCAGGTCTAGATATGGCAGGGAAAACAGGTACAACAAACTACTCTGATGAAGTTAAACAAAAATACGGATTTCCGGATAACGCAACTCGTGATAGTTGGTTTATTGGATATTCTTCTGATGTTACAATGGCTGTTTGGACAGGGTATGAAAAAAATAAAAAAAATAATTTTCTTGGTAAAGGTTCAACAAATATTGCAAAATTCATTGCAAGAGATATGTTAGCGGCAAATGGAGATCGAAACGCAATATTTAGAAAACCTTCATCAGTTGAAGAAATTCGAAACGAATTATACATTCGAGGAGAAAAAGTAGATGATATTCCTAAAGATATAGTGATTGAGTCTGCAAAAAATGTTAAGGCAAATTATGACCCTGTTACAAGTAATATTTCATTAAATTGGACGTATCCTGCAAATCTACTTCAAAAGACGTCTTTCGTAGTTAGTTATACTGTAAATGGTGCAGCGGGACAAACTCAAAAAATTCAGGGTACAGCAACAAGTATTAATGGAATTGTACCTGGAGATATTGTAAAAATAACGATTATTGCTACTAGTGATGAAGGTAATAGTGGACCTGTTATAATTACCGTTGATTTATCTTCAACTGAACAACCAACTACTCCACCTGCAAATGAAGGTGGACAAGGAACTGGAAATGGACAGGGTACTGGAAATGGACAAGGAACTGGAAATGGACAAGGGAATGGAAACGGGACAGGAGAAGGTACAAAGCCAGGTGATCAAACGCCGGGTACAGGGGGAAAGAATGGAGATAATATTATAAATCCAATCGTCCCTAATCCTAATAATCCACATTAAATCTAAATTTAAAACGCATTGAGAAAATATCAATGCGTTTTTTCAAGTGAATAATGTTAAAGGAGTTTTTAAATGGAAGATAAATTAAGTATTCATATTTTTTTAAAAGAGTCAGATAATCCATTTGCAAGTTATTATAGCGATGACTTTTTACACTTAAGCTCTGATTTAGAAGATTTTATATTATCTAAACTACTTAGTGCTAAAAGAAAAAAGATAGAGTTATTATTTGTTGGTCAAAATAAATTTGATGAAAATTCATTAAAAACTGCGACGTTAAACTCTTTTTCTAATCTTATGAAAACTGATGAACGGATTTATGCTAGAAATATTAAAAAGACAATTATTTTATTTGTTTTTGGTATTATCATTGGCTTGTTTTACTTAAAGCTTCAAAAAAGTCACGCCTATATCGGAGGCATATTAAGCATAGTATGTTGGGTATTTATTTGGTCAGGTACAGAAGTATATTTCTTTGAAAATATGCAGATCAAACAAAAGATTAAAAAATGTAAGAACATTCTTAATGCAAATATTTACAAAAAATGAGAATGCTAATGCCCCCGAAAAGGTCGGAGGCATTAATTTGGCTGTGTTATTTTATAGGGTGAGCTTTTTGAAATATATCTCTCAAAATATAGTAAGATTTTTTTAGTCGTTCATGATATATAGGCTTATCCCATTTTTTCCAAGTATAAGAATAAAAATCATCCATTAAAAGGTTTCCATTTTTTTGTCTAACAGTTGAATAGGATAATTCCTTATTTGATTCAGTAGAACGATAAGTAACAACAGCTACTTGAATTGTCTTTATTTTTTTGTGGCCTTCTAATCCACTTTTCCATAGATCGCCCATTATTTTGCGGGTACTTGGATCTTTCACATTTAATAATTGCCATGGGACACGGATTTCTATCACATGATTTTTTTCGTTGAGCGAAACATCAGTTAAAGAATTAAAATCTTTATGAAGTGGGTTTCCATCTCCGAACATTAATTTACCTGTTTCGTAAGACTCTAAAGGTAAATTTAGTGATTTCCCGTTTAAATTTGGAATGACAAGCGGTCGATTTAATCCAAGCATGATTTTATGATAAATACCGTTATCTTTCATATTTACATTCGGCTCAATTGGCGCGTAATGTAAAAGATTGGCGTATTCATAATAAAATGGATCATAATAGCTATCCACAAAAACATGAGAATTATTAGGTCCATTTAAGTCAATTAAAAAATCAATGCCATTTTCAGTTTTTATCGTTTTGTCATTTGGAAGTTGATGTTGTCCTTGACCTGGGATCGTATCAAGTAAAAGCATAACTCCTGTTTTAGACCAATCAAAAGGTTTTTTCGTTTTTTCAAAATTTAAAAGGAAATTAATTGATCGCTCGTCGCTAGACATTGACCAATTCTTTAATTTCCGTTCGTTATCATTTTGATCAAGAGAATTAATAAAATTAGCATTTTTCATATTTGCTGATTTGATTTTATTTTTTTTCCAATCACTTGGATCACCATCTACAGAAATGACATGTTTTGAACTGTTAGGATCAAAAGATAGTAAACCAAATTGCTGTTCGCTCGTTTGTACATTTAACCAAAATGGTCGGCGCTCAGGATCATCTAATTGCATAGTATTCCATGTTCGTTTAAACCATTCATCTTGCCATGAAAATACAATTCCGCCAGCCATTTGCTCCGTTTGAATGTCTTCAAAAAGGTGAGCATTAATTTCTCCCTGCTCAGTTTCACTATGAAACCCTTGATTCCATCCATAACGATTGCGATGAGTCATACCTCTTGAGGATGGAATACCAAATTCTGAAACTAAAACTGGCATAGTATGTACTTTTCTTAGTTCATGTAAATATCCAGCATAACTATTCTTCTTACCCCGGGAATCAATATAATTCGTATAGCTTAGTTCATAATTTAAAAATTCTGGGTAATATGGGTATACATGATAGGAAGCAAAATATCCAGGATATAATGTTGACTTTGGTTTGACATGATTCGGATCTAATGAAACCATATCTTCTTTTTCCATCGGTTCATTTGGATGATGAATCGGATCGGTAGTTACCCAATTTGCAAAGCTAATTGGACGCTGCCAAGCATATTTTTCTGTTTCATATTTCACTGTATTGTCTAATATACCTGCAAGCCAAACTTCAAATGGAGTTGCATTGTTTGTTTGAAAGTACTGACCATTAAAGTCAACAGTACCTTTATGTTTATCATTTGTTGTTTTCATCATATTTGGATCCCACTCGATGCCCAATATCCAACCAATTACGTATTTTGAAATATTGGAATGGTATTTACCCGAAGCTTGACCTAGTTTTTGAGGGATTTGTGCTCTCCCATGTATAACATCAACTGTTTGACGAATATCATGTTGAAAATCTTTTGTAAGACCCTCATTATAAATATCTACTGATGAATTCATCTTCTCCTCATTAAGCCAAACACCGTGAATTAAATAGAGAGGGTGATTAGTTTTTTGATTGTATTCATAAAGTGCATCATAAAAAGCAGGAGGATGAAGGGTATATACTCGAATAACATTTGCGTGCATCTTTCCAATCTCTTTGAGCCACCTTAAATATTCAGCTTTTGTTATTGCTGTTTCACCTGGAAAGTGTCCTGGTTTAGCAATCCCAAGATTTACACCTTTCAGAAGGAGATCGTGTGGGGTTTTTGTTTTATCGAAAAGTTGAAAATAAATTTCACCCATCTGAGCGGGAAATGTAATGTTATTTTTTTTATAGGTGTATGTGTTAACTTTCCTACTTATTTTACTAGTTTTTGTCTGATGGAATAGTATAAAAGCCACACCCATCATTAGAAAAAGCATCAGTAAAATGATCCATTTTTTTTTATTTTCCTTCATCATTAAATCCTCCAAAACATTTGAAACGTATTCGTTTAGTATGCTATAAGGTAATTTCCTATATTCGTTAGGAGTGTATAAGTTAACTCTTGTTAGAATGATTTGATAAAAAATAAAAAAAGTTAAAATTAAGAACATTATACTTAAAAATAAACTTTGTATTTATTGCAAATGTCGGTTAAAAAAAGTAAAATTTGGTTAAATTAACGTTAAAAAAAGTGGAGATTGTTATATTTTTTATAATGAGAGGAAAAAAGATGAATAATACAGATGGAATCAAACCTTCAAGGAAATATGCTAATGGAACTGTACATGAGACTGCTAGCGGGAAATTTAAGGTATTAGATCGCTATTTAAAAGATGGTGTAATAATGATTAAGCTTCAATGGTTAGAAAGTAATGTAATTGAAGAAAACAAAGAAGTAAATGTGTCTGCTTCGATTTATAAATTTCAAAAAAACAGGGGTATGAATGAAAATAACCCTTTATCACATCCAGTAGAAGTACAATTACTACATGATATCAAAACTAGCTTGGACCGTTTATTTGAAATTTTAGATATAAGAACTGAACTTTTGAACCATGCACTAGAAAAAATTGATGAAAATAGAAAGAAAATCGACGAGAATAGAGAGACTTTAAAGACACAACAAAAAATGATTGAGGAACAAAATAAGAGAATAAACACAATCGTAGATAAATTGATTGAAAAGATGTAATGATAAGCCTAAGGATAACGATTTTTTGATTTATTTAGAATCATTATTTGGAGTTAAGAATAGTTTGTTTAGAGTTAACTGTAAAATAAAAAAAGAATCTTAAAAATAATAAAACCGCAATTCGAAAATAGCCGAATTGTGGTTTTTGTTTTATATTTGGTAGTTTTTAGGAAATAGTGATGTTGTCTTAAATTACCAACAAATATAACGTTGATTGGATAAAGAATTAACGTTAATATTAGATAAAGTAAACTTGATTTTGAAGTTCATTTTAGTTTTAACGTTTAGTTTGAAGTGTTCCAAGTTAAGTCATAGATGACAATAGAACGATTATTTTAAAAATAGTATTTTAATGTACGCCGATTAATACCAACTAGATCAAATTGAGCGGGTGATAACGTGATTGATATTCAAACTGAATCTCCAATTGTAATGTTTATAGGAAGTGAAGAGAAATTTAATTATCAAAACTTTTGTGATGTAAATAACTATCATTATAAATTAGTTAACCCCAATCAGAATAATTTAGCTCTGTTTGAAAAAATAGATTTATTTAATCCAGATGTACTAATTATTTTTATTGAAGAAATACGAAACACATTTAATATAGAGAGATTTAATCAAATGAGGGATTTTTGTGAAAGAAGATATATTTCAACAATTTGTATATGTAATACGACTGATCAAATGACAATGAGTGCACTTATGCCTGATACCGTTTTTAGTGAATCAGTTGCTGAAATCGAACTTCAGAAGTATATAAACAAATTCGCTCAGCGTAGAAATCAAATACAGGAACAAGTTTTAATTGATCCAATGACTGGTGTTTACAATTTTAGATATTTAAAGAATGAGGTAAAAAAACAATTAGAGGATTTAAAACGTAGCTACGAATCTTTTTCGTTGGTATACGTAATAAAAGAACAAAATCAAGACTATTTTTTGAATAATTTAACCGAAAAAAGTTTTATTCAATTTTTAAAAAGAAGTTTAAGATCGTCCGATTTGCTAGCACATTACAAGAAAAAAGGATTTGTTTTATTGCTACCAAAAACGGTAAAAGAAGATGGCATTAAATTAATGAATCGTTTATCACAATCATTTTCAGAAGTACCGATCTCTTTTGATAATCGAATTCACTATACGTCATTTAATTTTAATGTGCTTGAAATTCCAGATCCAAGTATAAGAGCTGATGATTGTTTAACACTACTCACTTCAAATGAAATGGATGCTATGAATCGATTTGATTCTACAGCTAGTAAAATTGAAAATATGATTCGTAAGCTAAAAGTAGCGGTAATAAATGAAGATCGCCTCATTCGTGAAATGCTAAAACATCAATTGTCAGATTTAGGCGGAAAATTATATGATGTTGAAATAAAAGTGTTTATGGACGGGGAAGAATTTTTAAATGATCCTTGGCACAAGCAAAATGAACGATATCTTTTAATAATCGACCGTATCTTACCTAAAATGGGCGGCTTTGAAATAATACGAAAAATGCGTACTAGCTATGATCGTAGAAAATATTTATGCTTAATGATTGGAAATAAAAGCTCTGATAATGATATAGCAATTGCATTAAAAAGCGGTGCAAATGATTACTTGGAAAAACCTTTTAGTCTGAAAGAATTACGTCTTCGTTTAAATAGAATGTTAGGTATAACAGATAAATGAATATAGTCATTATCCTTTATCTAACTGGAATATTTCTTCTATTACTATTTTCAATCTATATTTATTTAGTGTATAAGAAAATGATTAATCAACAAAAAAATAAGCAAAAAGAAGAATGGTTAAATGGAAATATCTTATTTGTTGAAAATTATTTAATCAAAGGAGAAATTTCTGCTTCTTTTATTCCTAGAAAAGAAATTGAGTTTGAAGCCTTAGAAAATATATTTTGCAGTTTTATGAGTATTATCAAATTTGAAGAAGGATTTGATCCAATTAGGCCAATCGTCAATTTATATTTTATCTCTAGATATAAAGATAAACTTAAACATGGTAATTGGAGTGAACGGATGAATTCATTGTTATTTATCAAACAATTTAAAATAAAAATGATGCAAGATGATTTAATTCAACATTTATCATGTAAAAATTGCTCGCTTGAAGAAAAATTTAATATTTTTCTTATTTTGGCGAGTTTTAAATATGAGAAATTAATGCAATTGTTAGTTGACCAGAAAAAAATACCTTCTTTTTTACTCACGGAAATCTTGTATCTACATGTGAATGAAGACAATATCTATGAACTGCTTAAAGACTTTGATAATTTACCAGAGAATTTTAAAAACCCTATTTTGGATTTGATCCGAATTAAAAATATGCGATCTGAGCAAATCCATTTATTTCTTGAGAAATTATTAACATCAGAAACTAATGAACTAAGAATACGTTCCCTTAAAACAATCGCATCTTTAGGATATATTTCTTCACCAAATTTAATTATTCAACTCTTGGAATCAAATGAGAAAGTGATTCAAATAAGGACTGAAGAAAAGTTAATGATTGTACGATTAATGGGAAGTATTCGCAATGAATTATTTTTGTCTTATTTAACTGAGTTAATTTCAGACAATGCTTACATGGTAAGATATGAAGCTGCTAAATCGATAAAAAAATATAAGAATGGAGAGTTAGTTCTTATTAAAATTATCGAAGAACATCCTGATGCATTTGCAAGAAATATATCAAAAGAATGGTTGGAGAGGACTGCGGAATTTGATTAATATATTCTTTTTAATAGTTAATAAAGTAATTATCATTTACGTGTTGCTCCTTTGTTCAACATATTTAATTTTATTTATATTAGCATTTATGCGATTAAAGAGAGAAAAAGGTCTACATCAAATTGAACAATATAAGAGATTAAAAGAGTCTGCCTTTACTGCCCCAATTTCAATACTAGTCCCTGCTTATAATGAAGAAGTAGGGGTAATTAATACGATTTTATCCTTAGTGACTGGAAGTGGAAGGTTAGATTACCCAGAATTTGAAGTAATCGTCATTAATGATGGATCAAAAGATTCGACTCTACAAAAAACGATCGATCGTTTCGAGATGAAAGTAGTAAAAAACAAGGTATTCCATAAACATAAAGGGATTGAAACGAAACCAATTAAAAATGTATATCAATCAGCAATTTATCCCTTCGTATTTCTAATTGATAAAGATAATGGTGGAAAAGCTGATGCATTGAATGCTGGAATTAATTTTAGTAAGTATCCTTATTTTGCTTCGATTGATGGCGATACAATCCTTGATTCTGATTCATTCATTAAAATTATGAAACCGATTATTGAAAATACAGATGACGAAATACTTGCTACTGGTGGAAACGTATTAATTGCAAATGGGAGTAAAACATCGCTTGGTAAAGTAAATGAAATGCTTCTATCGAAAAATCCACTTGTAGTAATGCAAGTGATCGAATATATGAGAGCTTTTTTGATTGGTCGAATTGGACTTAGTAATAAGAATTTATTATTAATTATATCTGGAGCATTTGGTGTTTTTAAAAAGTCAAGAGTCATTCAAGTAGGGGGATATTTAACAAATACGATCGGTGAGGATATGGAACTCGTAGTTCGTCTTCATCGTAAAAACATAGAAGAAAATTGGGGAGCAAAAATCGAGTATGTAGCCGATCCAGTTTGTTATACTGAAGCACCAGATTCATTCAAATATTTAAAAACACAAAGAGTAAGATGGCACCGTGGATTATTTGAAAGTTTATGGGCTCATCGTAAAATGATTTTTAATAAAAATTACCGTTCAATCGGATTTATTGCAATGCCATATTTTTTCTTCGTTGAATTTTTAGGACCTATCATTGAGTTTTTTGGATATGCGTCTTTAATTATAAATATTACTTTACACAATATAAATATCATGTATTCCATTGCACTTTTAATTTTAATGATTATATATGGCTCATTTTTCTCTGTTAGCGCAGTGCTTTTAGAAGAATGGCGTTTAGAAAAATATAAAAAAATTAGTGAGTTAAACCGATTATTTTTCTATTCATTGACAGAAGCGCTTTGGTATCGTCCAATTTTGACATATTGGCGTGTAGTAGCAACAATTAGCATATTCTTAGGGCAAAAAAAGGGTTGGGGAGAAATGAAGAGAAAGGGTGTTTAACTTTCAGACTGTTGACAAACGCTTGCAATCAGTCTGAAAATCAAGCATTTAGTACTTTCTCTACAAAGTTTAAGGCTGCTTAGCAGTCTTTTTTTGTTTGTTGAAAAAGATCATATGTAAAAATTTTAAGCTTAGTCATTATTTCTGTAATTTTATTAAACTAAAATATCAGAATGATAAATATAAATGAGTAATAGAGCATAAATAGAGTATAGCGGAGGAGTGAAGGATGATAAAGGGATTAAAATTAGTGGGGCTAATCGCTTTCATTGCGATTTTGAATGTGATTGTATTCTCTCCAGGTTTAATCGGAATCCAATTAATTAATGCTAGTGCATTTCAAACTGCATTTGGGGTATCGTTCATAATAGCGAATTTGTTAGTACTTCTATTTAGTATGTTTCAGCTATATTTCAAGCCTGTTAAAGATAAGCCAATTAAGCAGCTAAAAACAAATGAAGATTTCGTTCTAGCTTTAAGTCGATATAAAAATAGTAAAGTACTAAAAGAAGATATTATTACTTCAGTTGAGCAAATCGAACGAATGAAAAAGAAAAAAGGCGTATTTTATAACTTATTAACGGATCGATTTTCTCCTACAGAAATTACATACAACAAGTTTGCATCTGTTGTGGACGAGGTTGAGTCATTATTTTATTTAAGAATTAGAAACATCATAAACAAGATCAGTACTTTTGATGAACTTGAATATAAAAAAATAAAGGGGAAAGACGGATTACGATACTCAAAGTCATTAATTCAAGAGAAAACAAATCTTTTTAATGAATATATCAAATTCGTTAAAAGGGCAATTGAAATGAATGAAGAGATTCTTGTTAATATTGATAAATTAATTTTAGAAATTTCAAGACTAGATGAAATAGGAATCGATGATATTGAAAAAATGGAATGTATGAAAGAAATCGATACATTAATTCAACAAACAAAATATTATAGGCAATGAATGAAAGGATGATAAAAATGAGGAAGTTTCTTTTTGCATCTATTGCAGTAATCGTTGTAGTTTTTCTTCTTGTCTATATTGGAGTTAATATGACTTCAGGAGATAAAGTTGTGAAAATTACTGATAAAAATAAAAATCAGCAATTAGCTAAAATGATCTCTAAAATAAATATTTCGAAAGCAAAACCAATTAAAGGTCAAATTGACTTAAGTACAGCTGATGTCGCAAGTGAACTCCCTGATATATCTAAATTTCCTGTATCCGTAGACAATACGACTGATCGTTTTGTTGAAATTTTTTCATCTACTGAAAAATCAAGTGATGGGAAAAATGGTTGGTTAAACGAAGTCGCAAATAAGTTTAATGATGCAAAATTCAATCTAAATGGTAAGCAGGTATCTATAAAAATTAGAAACATTGCTTCTGGTACTGCAACAGATTTTATTAAATCTGGAAAATATGTTCCTGATGGTTTTACACCTTCAAATGAACTTTGGGGTCAAATGATCACAGCAAGTGGTGTTAAAACAGAAACTGTATCCTCGCGATTAGTTGGGAATGTTCCTGGTATTGTCATTTCAAAGACAAAATATAATGAGTTAATGAAAAAGTACAGTAAAGTCGATCCGAAAACCGTCATCGAGGCAATGACAAAAAATGAACTATCAATGGGATATACCGACCCATTTACTAGTTCAACTGGATTAAATTTTTTAGTTACGACTTTAAATTCCTTTGATTCAAATGATGTTCTTAGTGATACAGCTGTGAGAGGGTTTGAAAGCTTTCAAGCAAATGTACCATTCACTGCTTCTACGACACTACAAATGAGTGATGCAGCAGAATCGGGCGTTCTAGATGCATTTGTCTTAGAATATCAAACATTTGTTAATTCACCTGATTTAAAAAATAGTTACGAATTTATTCCATTTGGAGTGCGCCATGACAGTCCACTTTATGCTTTAGGGAATTTACCAAAAGAGAAAATGGATATTTTGAAAAAATTTGCTGAGTTTACTGGTCAAAGTAATCTTCAATCACTTGCGAAACAAGATGGGTTTAATGGGTTGAACAATTACAAATCAGAGTTTAAAACGATCGATGGGGATACTTTAAGTGCTGCACAGAAACTTTGGAAAGGAAAGAAAAATACTTCAAATCCAATAGCTGCGGTTTTTGTAGCAGATGTTTCAGGTAGTATGGATGGTAAACCATTAAATGAGCTAAAAGAATCACTACTTAAAGGTCAAAAATATTTAGGAAGAGATAATAGTATAGGTTTAATCTCATACTCTGCAGATGTTACGATCAATCTTCCAATTGCAAAATATGATGCAAATCAACAGTCAAAATTTGTTGGTGCAGTATCTGGCCTCGATGCAAGTGGAGATACAGCAACAAACGATGGAATACTTGTAGCAATTAATATGTTAAAAGATGAAATGAAAAAAAATCCAAATGTAAGACCGCTCATTTTTGTCCTAACCGATGGGGAGACTAATCATGGGAATTCATTGAAGAATGTAAAGGGAATCATAAAAGCATATAAAATTCCAATTTATACGATTGGTTATAACGCTAATATTAAAGCGCTTGAAAGTATTTCGAATATTAACGAAGCTGCAAATATTAATGCTGATTCAGATGACGTAATCTATAAAATTCGTAATCTCTTTAATGTTCAACTTTAATTAGTAGGAGGATTTAAGAATGTCATTTTCTATGCAAGTTGTAAATGAAGAGGAAATCAAGGCAGTAATAGAAGAACAAGTAAAGCCTGTTCCAGAAGAATTAATGAAATTAAAGGCAACAGCGGATGCAAATGTAGCGATGATTATGGAATTAGACATTGTTTCAAAGGAAACGTACGAAAAACGAAAAGAAATTCTTCAATCAATCGAATCATTTGGATTACAGACGATGAAATCTTCTTCGAATAAAAATTCTCTTCTAAAGGTTTCACTTGGTCAACTTGCTAAAAGTGGAGACGAAGGAGGGCAAGTTGCAAAAGGATTATCAGAGCTCCAAGTTCAATTAAAGGACTTAGATCCAAGTGTCATTAATTTTGCAAAATCGGGTTTTTTAGGTAAGTTATTTAATCCTATTCGTTCATATTTTCAAAGATTTGAAAAAGCAGATGTCGCAATCGCAGATATCGTAAAGTCACTTGATAAGGGGAAAAAAATTCTTGAAAATGATAACACGACATTAGAGCATGAACAACTATCACTTCGTATGCTTTCAAAAACGCTAGAAAAGGAAATCCAACTTGGAACATTAATGGATGAGTCAATTGAAAACCAGATAGAAAAAGCAAAAATCGAAGGGGAAGATCAAGAAAAAATTAAATTCATCTCAGAAGAAGTACTTTATCCGTTACGACAACGAGTCATGGACCTTCAGCAAATGTTAGTTGTTAATCACCAAGGAGATATGTCATATGAGGTTGTGATTCGGAATAATCGTGAATTAATTCGAGGTGTTGAACGTGCAAAAACGGTAACGATTTCTGCATTGAATACAGCTGTAACGGTAGCAAGTGCTCTATATAATCAAAAAATCGTTTTACAAAAAATCACTGCTTTAAATCAAACAACAAATACGATTATTGAAGGTACTTCTAGATTATTAAAGGAGCAAGGGGTTGCAATCCAAAAGCAAGCGATGGAGTCAGCGGTCTCTGTTGAAACACTAAAAACCTCATTCACAAACGTCATATCAGCGTTTGAATCGATTAGTACATTTAAACAAGAAGCTTTGCCAAAAATGCGCCAAACAATCCTACAATTTCAAGAATTAGCTGAAGTCGGTTCTAGGCAGATTCAAAGACTTGAAAAAGGGGATCGAATTGGATTATAGAAGTTACTGGAAAAAGATATGAAGTAAGTGACATATCTTTTTTCAATTAGCCTTTCTCTAGCATTCAGACTACATGTAATTAGTTCTATTTATGTACAACGATTAATAGGATTTTATAGTGGTAAAAAGGAGGGGGAAAGTGTGAAACAGTATAGAGTTATTGGGAAAAGTGTTCCTAAAAAAGAAAGCTGGGATAAGGTAACCGGGAGAGTTAAGTATATTGTTGATGTCCAAGAGGTTGGTACACTACATGCCAAACTCGTAACGAGTACCCATGCTCTGCAATACTAGGTGAGATCGATACAAAGGCAGCATGGAAGGTCAAAGGTGTACGTATGATTATTCCTGGAAAGGACTATCCACTGCTTATAGATTCAACGATAAAAGATCGACCATTGCTTGCATTTGAAAAAGTACGTTACTATGGAGAGCCAATTGCTATGGTCATAGCAGATACGGAAGCTATTGCAATAAAAGCATCTACTTTAATCTGTGTTCAATACGAACCCCTTCCTGTCGTTAATTCACCTGAAGCCATATATCAAAAAGATGCTCCCCTCGTACATGAAAATGCTGAACAATACTTATTTGATGTGTCATCTGGATTAACAGGTACGTCTGGTGGGATTCGGCCTATACCTGGTACAAATATAGCAAACATACAAGGAATCCGAAAAGGGAATATTGATCGGGGCTTTGCTAACTTTGACGTTATTGTAAAAGAAGTATTTTCATTTAATCAATCTGATCATACAGCTATCGAGACAAGATGTGCGGATGTAGAAATTAAAAAGACCGGAGATGTTATTATTCATTCTGCCTCACAAGAACCATTTGAAATGAAAGAATTAATTAGTAAAACATTTAATATTGAAGAAGGGAAAGTACTTGTAAATATCCCGTTAGTTGGGGGTTCGTTTGGTGCTAAAACAAGTGTGCAATTAGAACCGCTAGCATATGTAGCCTCTAAGTCAGTTGGTGGAAGAAGAGTTAGGCTTTGAACTAAAAATTCTCCCCGCTATAGGTTAGCAATTAGTGGATTATGTGGGTATCCATTTCGTTCTTATGAGATGGAGCAAGCTCTAAATAACACTAATTTATCAGCCCTGGAGCGGATTAATCAGGCCATTCTTGCAATCCCAGCTCCGGTCAAAAGTGATATACGTGGTTCTAGGGATTATCGTATTTTTGTCTTAAGGAACTTACTTCTAGATGGATTAGTTTATTTGGGAGGAGTGAGAGCATGATACAGAAATTGAATCTTGATATAAACGGAGAACAGCGAACGGCGACTATTAGAATGGCTGATACGCTATTAGATGTTTTAAGGGAAAAACTCGACCTAACAGGAGCAAAACGTGGCTGTGAAAACGGTGATTGCGGGGCTTGTACGGTTATAGCGGACGGTTTACCAGTAAAAACATGTATGATGTTAGCGGTTGATGCTGTTGGAAAGAAACTTACCACAATTGAAGGCTTACATGATGATCCAATGCAGCGTGCTTTTGTGGAAAAATGGGCTTTTCAATGCGGGTATTGTACTTCGGATTTTATCCTAAACGCTCATGCACTCGTGAACGAGCATCCCGACGCAACTGAAGAGGTTATAGAAGAATGGCTTAGTTCAAATATATGTCGTTGCACTAGTTACCAGGAAATAAAAGAAGCTGTACTATCAGTTTTAAATGAACAACGAGGTAGACCAAGAAATAGACGCTAGCAAAATACATTTCTCTTAAAATAATTGCTTGATAAAATATATCCTATATTTGGAATTTAAAGTTTAATCAACTAAGTTTCATAATATGAATTTAAAAAGCCTACGTTAATAAAAACGCAGGCTTTTACATTTTTTAGAATTACAGTTAAAAAAAGAGAATTAGGTGTTCTTTAGGTAATTAACATTTTTTGAAATAGATTGGAATCGTTCCAATTGGCGTAATCTGGTATAGAATAGGGTTCAAAACGACTGGTACAGGAGGCAGATTGGAAATAACTCTTTTATGATTCTTATGACGAGAACTTTTAAGACTTATATGTTCACTATTCAATTCATTTTTATGAATGTTTCTCTCATCATTCCGACCAAATAAAAAATCATCAAACTTATTATATGCCATATTATCACTCCTAAATTCAAACTTTCGTATGTATACCTAATATATACAAATTTAGGATTAATGAATGGGCACGATGAGAGTACATCTTTAATTGGATTAATTTTGATAATCAATTAATTTAATAATTTACTTTTTTATTCAAAACGTATGGCCACTTAAGGCATCTATTCAAAGAGAATGGTATATACCTTCAAATGAACTATGTTTTATTAAAGTGTAAAAATATGAATTACGCTATTATTTGGCTCTCATTCGTTTAAGATCCTCTTTAGGTGGAAAACCAAATAACCGAGAGTATTCTCTACTGAACTGGGAAGGACTCTCATACCCTACTCGAAATGCTACTTCTGCTGCATCTGAAGATTCGGACAGTAATAAAAGTCGCGCTTCCTGCAATCTTAAGTGCTTCTGAAATTGTAGCGGGCTCATTGCAGTTACGTCTTTAAAATGTCTATGTAGGGAAGAAACACTCATATTTGCTATTTCTGCAAGCTCTTCAATTCGTAAAGACTTGTAAAAATTAGCTTTAATTTGTTCAATAACTTCACTTATTCGATTAGTAGTGCTACCTTCGATGGCAATTTGTTGTAATATACTCCCATTTTGTCCACGCAATACTCTGTAGAGAATTTCTTTTGTAAAAATAGGTGCAAGAATTGGGATATCTTCAGGTGAATCCATTAAACGGGCCAATCTAATCACTGCATCTAAAATTGAACCCTCTAATCCGTTGATAAAAATCGCTCGTTTTGCATTTTCCTTTGAATTAGTGGGAATTTCAGTATCAGTTAAAATTTCTAAGATTTGACTTGGATTAAATTCAAGTTTTAAAGCTAGGTATGGAGCGCTTGGTGTAGCTTCAATAACTTGGCCTGTAACTGGTAAATCAACGGATGCTACTAAATAATTTCCAGGACCATACTTAAACTGTTCATTTCCTAGTAATAATTCCTTTACACCAGAAACAACAATACATAGGGACGGCTTATAGACTCGGTATTTAGGATCAGTAATATTTGACTCTCGAATGAAAAATAACGAGTTAATTGAGGTCTCGTTAACACCTTCATGACTAGTATTGCGATCAATAATTTGAATTAGTTCGCTTAAATAAGAAGCGTTAATTTCAGACATATAGTCCTCCTTGCTTACTTTATATTAATAGAAACATAAAAAATTTTTCATAGAATTTGTAAAAACGAGAGGATTAGGCAATCATTTAGGAGGAATGAGTTAACGAACTCTGCTTATTTAAATGCATAATTAAGTATATCAAACATATCTTCAAAACTATAATATTATCATTTTACCTATGAGGAATTAAATTTAAAACCCTTAAAGGAGAGATTCATATGAAATTAATTGCATTAGACTTGGATGGTACTACACTCAACACTAATAAAATAATAAGTGAAGAAACGTTAAACTCGATTAAAAAAGCTCAGGCAGCAGGACATATCGTGATGATTTTATCCGGTCGTTCACCAAGTTCAGTAAATGATGAACTTTCAAAGTATGGTTTAAATTGTCCAGTTGGAGGCCATAACGGAACTGCATTATATGTGAATGGAAAGTTAATTGAACTAAATTCAATAGGGAGACCTCAAATACAAAAAATCGCCTTAGATGTTGAGAGTGAAGACTTACCGTACAATATTTCTACCAATAAGGGAATATTTGCCCCAAGTAATTGGGATAAACGATTTGAACATGTTGTTTCATCTGGACGTGTTCCAAAAGAATACTTCTCAAACAGACACTTCAAAATGTTTACTACACCACCAAATGTATATGGACATTCGTTTTTTAACAAAGTTCATGAAATAATTGAAAATGAGGATTTTACGATCCAAAAGTTTCTTATTTTAACCCTTGATCCAAAACAAATGGAGAGACTTGAAAAAAAATTAAGATTCATAGATGAGATTTTTGTTACGAGTGCCTCACCTTTTAATCTTGAAGTTACACATATAAATGGAAATAAAGGGTATGGGTTAAAAGCCATGGCATCCTATTTTAATATTCCATTAGAAAATACAGTAGCTATTGGAGATGAAAAAAATGATCTACCGATGTTTAATCTAGCCGGATTATCAATAGCCATGGGGAATGCTGAAGAAGAAGTAAAGCTCTCATGTGATGTTGTTACATTAAGTAATGATGAAAATGGTGTTGCATATGCATTCGAAAAATATATTTTTAAAGAGTCAAATGTACTATAATAATCTAGAAATCTAAATACATCCAAATAAGCAACGTTTTCCTTGGTTAAAGGTACGAGTATGTTTCTTTATCCAAGGTTGTTTTTATTTGTCTATTTAAACCAATCGATTAAACTATAGAAAGGTAAGGGGGAGTAAAATTTGGTTAGACGGATAAAAGATCTATTTGCCATTAAGGGGTATAGTTTATTTGTCATCTGTTTGTTATTTGTAGGGATCGGACTTTCAATCACAACTCCTTATTTATCACTGTATTCTACAAAATATATAGGAATGAGCTCTGGAGCATTTGGTATTTTCATGGCAGTGATTTCATTAAGTGGTGTTTTAGTAAATACATTTATTGCTGAACGTTCTGATCGAGGGATTGACAGAAAATGGATTATTATGATTGCAATGATTTCATCAGCAATAGGTTATGCATCCTATTTAATATTTCATAACTACTATTTATTATTAGTTTTTGTTGCTTTATTTAATGGATTGGGTGCAGCGGCTATGCCACAAATTTTTGCATCCGCACAGGAATCGGCAAATGCAAGTTTATCTAAAGACAAGACTTTAGCATTATCAACTTTACGCTCGCTTGTTTCTTTAGGATTTTTAATCGGACCATTAGTAGGTACTCTAATTTTAAGAGCAAAAGGTTATCATGGACTTTTTTGGGGAACATCTAGTATTTATGTAATAATTACTCTACTAGTATTCTTCTTTTTAGAAAAGAGAAAGCCAGTTCAGAATAATTTAAAAAAGAAAAACAAGACAAAAGTCACAGCCGCTAAACGAAAACAGCTAAGACTACCATTTATTGCTTTCATCTTATTATTTGCAGTTAGTTCGATTAATTGGATCAACACACCACTTTTTATCGTAAATGAATTACATGGTACAAATACAGATGTTGGATTAGTCGTAAGTATATGTGCAGGCTTAGAAATTCCAATCATGCTTGTGTTGGGAGTACTTTCTAAAAAAATCTCGAATCATGCATTGATGATCTACGGCTGCTTTATTGGTTTACTCTATTACTTAACCTTAAGCATTTCAACTCATACATGGGAGTTAATTGTTGCACAGTTACTACAGGCAACATACATCGCAATCGTTATGGGTAATGGTATAAGCTATTTTAACGACCTACTACCAAATTCACCAGGATTTTCTGCATCAATTTATGCGAATTGCTCGACGATCGGAAGTTTAGTAGGAAATTTAGGCGGAGGTCTGTTTGCACAATTAGCAGGGTATCGTAATGTTTATTTACTTTGTATATTGTTTGTAATTTGTTCACTCTTTATATTATGGAAATCTAAAAACAATGTGGAAATGGAAATATCGACAGGACATAGTCAGTCTGTGTAGTTGATTTATTGTTGGTGAAGTACACATAAAATTTCGAAGTGCAAATAAAAATGATGAAACTATTATTAGTATTGACATGACGGGACCAATTGTTAAAGAATCTGTCCCGGTCGATGGTAGTATTTATGAAAATGATGGTGAAATCACACCTAAGTTTACATTAGTAGACCATTTTTCAGGTGTTGATAACGATAAAACAAAGGCAAAACTTGATACGTTTGCATACAAAATTGGTTCCCCAATCGCATTATATACATTGCCACTTGGTTTACATTCAATTGTAATCTATTCAGTTGACAATGCAGGAAATATTGGTACCAAAACTATTCAATTTCAAACAATTGCAACATATGGATCTTTAAATGGACTAGTAAAGCGCTTTGCTCATTCCGATTGGATTGACAATGCAGGAATCGTAAAAAGCCTTCAGGAAAAATTAGGAAATAATGATTTGAAAGGCTTCTTGAATGAAGTTAGGGCTCAAAGTGGTAAACACATCACAACTGAGGCTGCAGAATATTTACTTAGAGACGCTCAATATTTGTTATCACAACAAAAATTTTTACAAAAAGATAGCATAATGGTTTAAAGGATCCTCAATTTAATAGGGTAGAGGTGGAAGTGCCGCGTCACTCTTGGGTGTTATGCCGACTTTATTCAGTGCAGTTACCGCCCCACTGGTGGGAGTTGCAGGTGTATTTTCGGCAATGCCATTTGGAGTTATTATTTTCATAACGAACTTGTTATCCATAATCTTGTAAAATGTTTAAAATTTTATAGTTTGGAAAATAAAAAAGTGCCCATTGATGGTAATTGATAAGCCTTATGGTTTTACTGTAATTCACACAATTTATTATCGGTTACCTTTTACTTAAAACGAAAATTGCTAAACAATAGACAAAAACGGGCTATTCCTTACTGGGGGTGGTGACAACCACTGGTACTCCCCCAATTAAGGAGCTAAATACCTTTCCTACAAAATAAATGTTATTTGAAAAAAGTGATCGCTAAATTTCTATCGGGCGATCACTTTTTTTGTTAAAAATTACATTTCATTATATATGGTTTTACTGTAATTCACACAATTTATTATCGGTTACCTTTTACTTAAAACGAAAATTGCTAAACAATAGACAAAAACGGGCTATTCCTTACTGGGGGTGGTGACAACCACTGGTACTCCCCCAATTAAGGAGCTAAATACCTTTCCTACAAAATAAATGTTATTTGAAAAAAGTGATCGCTAAATTTCTATCGGGCGATCACTTTTTTTGTTAAAAATTACATTTCATTATAACTGCCCATATTTCTTCATTTTGTTATAAAGTGTCACCCTGGAAACACCTAGCATTTTTGCAGCAGCTGATTTATTTCCATATGTTACTTTTAGGGCATGTATTATTAGTGACTTTTCATCCACTTCGTGTAATTCTGCTTCTCCGAGAATAGGCGATTGAGAATTTGTGTGTCTTTTAAAAAATTCATTTGGCAATTGTTCAGATTTGATTATATTATCATCTGTAAATATCATTACTCGCTCAATTATATTTCTTAGCTGCCTGATATTGCCGTTCCAAGGAAAATGCATGAATGTTACCATCACTTCCGGAGAAATGACTGGAACAGGCTTCCGGTATTTGATGGAAAACTCTTTTAAAAATAATTGGACAAGTTCGGGAAGGTCTTCCTTTCTGTCTCTGAGAGGAGGGATAGGGATCGTAACCACATTTAACCGATAATATAAATCTTCACGAAATAAACCTTCTTCCACCATTTTCTCCAAATCCCGGTTAGTTGCTGAAAGAATTCGCACATCTATTGGAATAGGTTGGTTTCCGCCAACTCGATAGTATTGTTTCTCCTGCAAGACACGCAGCAATTTTACTTGAAGCTCTAATGGCATTTCCCCAATTTCATCGAGAAATAATGTTCCACCCTTTGCTGTCCCGATTTTTCCTAGCTTCCCTTCTTTTATTGCCCCTGTAAATGCACCTTTTTCATAACCAAATAATTCACTTTCAAAAAGCGCCGAAGGAATGGCCCCGCAGTTAAGATCAACAAATGGCCCTTTTGAACGGGGACTTGCTTTGTGAATAGCCTGTGCAAACAACTCTTTACCAACACCGCTCTCACCAGTAATCACGACGGTTGCATCTGTATGGGCGACCTTCTTGGACAAAGAAATGGAAGTTTTTATCACCTGGCTTCTTCCCTTAATTTTGTGGAAGGGATCGATAATATCCTTGTTCCCAATCTGATTTTCCAAATCTTGAATATACGCAGAAGTAGTTGTAAGTTCATTATTTAGTTTTACAATTTCTGTAATATCACTTTCAACGGAAATTCCCCCTACCACCTTATCCCTGATGAATATTGGTAAGGTGTTAATTAATACATGGACATCTTCCTGCGGTTGGTTATAATGCCGAATAACCCCTTTTCCTTCCTTCATTGTGGACATTAAAACTACAGAATCCTCTTTAAAGCGATTCGTAATTTTAGAGCCGATCATTTCTTCAGCAGAAGTTTTGTACAAATCTTCTGCCTTAGGATTCCACGCAACAACTTTTCCATCGCTGTCTACTATTGTAATGGCATTATCTACGGCACGCAGAAGGGTCTGATAAACACCTGAAAGCTTTTGCCACTCTTGAAAAATAGCATTTATTAATGTAGTAAAGGGGACCCTTCGCACTTGCCTTCCAGCTTCATCAACAAGAACAATATCTTGGTCTAGAACTATTTCTTCAACCTCTGAGAGCAAGGTGTCGACAGAGAATTGTTTTATTTTTTCTGTATGAATCTCCTCATCTAAAGGAAGGGAAATGGACAGAAGTGAAACTTTTTCTTTTAACATAACCAATCACCCTATCACTGTTTAATGGTTTACAAAAGTGTTTATATTTTACACTCCGTTTACACTTTTGTAAATATATAGTTTACACAATTTTCGAAAAATCAAGTATAAAGTAGTTTTTTAAGTTGGCACAAAAATTGCATATAAATAAAGCAACAAAGAATTTGAGGGGGTAAAAACATGCTATCTTATAAACACGAACCTTTTACAGACTTTTCAAAAGAGGAGAATATAAACGCTTTTAATCAAGCATTAGATCTTGTAAACTCACAGCTTGGGAAAGAATATCCCCTAACCATAGGCGGGGAAAAAATTATAACGGATCACAAAATCACATCATTTAACCCTGCTAATAAAAATGAAGTGGTTGGGGTTGTTTCAAAAGCAAGCAAAGATTTGGCGGAAAAAGCAATGCAATCCGCATTGGAAGCATTTGAGTCATGGAAGAATTTCCAGCCGGAAGGACGGGCTGATATCCTATTCCGTGCGGCTGCGATCTTACGCCACCGTAAACATGAATTTTCTGCCTATCTTGTAAAGGAAGCAGGAAAGCCGTGGAAAGAAGCTGATGCCGATACAGCTGAAGCAATCGATTTCCTTGAATTTTATGCACGCCAAATGATCAAGCTTCAAAATGGTGTACCAGTGCAAAGCCGAGAAGGTGAACTAAATCAATTTCATTACATTCCACTGGGAGTTGGGGTGATTATTTCTCCTTTTAATTTCCCGCTCGCTATTATGGCTGGAACAACTGTAGCTGCCATTGTGGCTGGGAACACCGTTCTTCTTAAGCCTTCAAATAACACACCGGTTGTGGCTACGAAATTTTTGGAAGTGATGGAGGAAGCGGGGCTTCCGAAAGGAGTACTGAATTTCGTTCCTGGAAGTGGTGCGGAAATTGGCGATTATCTTGTAGACCATCCAAAAACGCGTTTTGTCTCATTTACTGGATCACGTGAGGTTGGCTGCCGTATTTATGAGCGAGCAGCAAAAGTGCATCCTGGGCAAATTTGGCTAAAGCGAGTGATAGCAGAGATGGGCGGAAAAGATACAATGGTCATTGATAAAGATGCAGATTTGGATTTTGCATCAGCATCCATAGTATATTCTGCTTTCGGTTTTTCTGGCCAAAAATGCTCTGCGGGATCGAGAGCCGTAATTCATCAGGATGTTTATGATCAAGTATTAGCTAAAGCAGTGGAATTAACCAAAACCTTAACCGTCGGTAGCCCTGAAGAGGCTAGAACATATTTGGGACCTGTCATTGATCAGGCGGCATTTGACAGAATCATGAATTATATTGAAATTGGAAAAAGTGAAGGTAAAATAATGGCTGGCGGAGAAGGTGATGATTCTCGAGGTTATTTCATCCAACCTACTATTATTGCTGATGTTAATGAAAAGGCGCGCTTAATGCAGGAGGAGATATTTGGACCAGTTGTGGCTTTTTGTAAAGCACGTGATTTTGATCATATGATGGAAATTGCCAACAATACCGACTATGGCTTAACCGGTGCATTGATTTCAAATAATCGCGAACATATTGAGCGGGCTAGAAAAGAATTCCATGTAGGAAACTTGTATTTTAACAGGGGATGTACGGGTGCCATTGTTGGTTATCAGCCGTTTGGTGGATTCAATATGTCCGGTACAGATTCTAAAGCCGGGGGACCAGATTACCTCATTCTTCATATGCAAGCAAAAACGACATCAGAAATGTTTTAACTAGATTTAGGTAGCAGGAAAATATGGGAGGAATCAATATGATATTAAAAGATTTTTTTATGGCCTTATCACAAAACCAATTACTTAACAGTGCCGCTAAAAAGTATGGTTTAAAAATGGGGGCGCAAAGTGTTGTAGCTGGTACAAATATTGAAGAAGTAATTAAAAGCATTAAAGAGCTAAATAAACATGAGATCTCATGTACGGTCGATAACTTAGGGGAATTTGTCTTTAAAAAGGAAGAAGCAATCCAGGCTAGAGAACAAATTCTGAAAGTCATCGAAGCCATTCATAAGAATAAAGTAGATGCACATATCTCGTTAAAACCGACTCAATTGGGCTTGGACATTGAGTACTCTTTTTGTTTGAGTAATTTAAAGGAAATTGTTCACCAGGCACATCAATATGGGATTTTTGTTAATATTGATATGGAAGATTATGGACACTTAAAGCCTTCGTTTGATCTTTTAGATGAGCTTTCTTTGGAGTATGATAATGTAGGAACCGTTATCCAGGCATACTTCTATCAATCACAAGAAAATCTCGAAAAGTATAAAGATTTTCGCCTTCGTATTGTAAAAGGTGCATATAAAGAGCCTGAGGAATATGCGTACCAAGACAAGAAAGATATTGATAAAAACTTTATTAAGTTGATAGAATGGCACTTGTTAAATGGAAAATTCACTTCTATTGCAACACATGACCACAAAATCATCCAACATGTTAAAGATTTTGTGAAAAGAAATAATATTCCGAACGATAAATTTGAAATCCAAATGCTGTACGGCTTCAGAAAAGACCTTCAATTGAAACTAGCAAGTGAAGGCTGCAATTTCTGCACTTATGTGCCATTTGGAAAGGACTGGTACGGTTACTTTATGCGTCGGCTTGCGGAAAGACCACAAAACTTAAACCTTGTAGCAAAACAGGTCTTTAATAAAAAAAACAACACCATGATTGGCTTAGCGGTCGGTGCCTTTACATTAGGTAGATTATCTAAAGTAAACAAGAAAAAACAGAAATAATAAAAAAATAAGGCGTTCATAATTTAAAGCGAAGTTGGCTGAATTCACAACAACAACAAACTTGCATGATTATCATTGTGAACATTATGTAGAGTGCTATATTGTAAAAAATGGTGAATGTGTAGCAAGAGATCGTATACCAGTAACAATCTATTAAATAATGAAACTAGTGATCGAGTTCCCCCTGTTTTTTACAATTAATTTGTATTCGTACTTGTTTAATGAGGTGATTTTATTACCATCATTTCTTAATTAACTTACATTAGAATAGGTACTTCTCAGTGTTCAAACAAAGCTTTTCTTATCGAGCTAACGCTAGCATTATTTCAATAAGATCGAAAAAGGACTGTCAAAATTTAGACAGTCCTTTTTCAAATATTAAATTTCAAGATTTTACTTTAACAGAACCTTGATAAAAGAATGGAACGTAGTGTGAAAAATTTATTACAGCGACCGCTTGGTTTAATGGACTTAATTGAACTAAAATATTCATAATTACTGTATAAGACTCGACTCTGAATTTAATAGATTGAGGGTCTTTTTTACTTTCAACAGATGGATTTGAAAATAAACATTTGAATAGTACTCTTTTACTCAATTCCACCCAACTTTAGGATAATTTCAAGAAAATTAGTATCTGTTAGCGAAAAATGTCGTCCTTTTTTCATAGTCTGACGATCAAAAAAGGATATTTCTGATATAAAATTGAATACTTAAATGGGACTTTATGCTTAAAAAATTATTTAAATGAAAAGGATGATCTAATTGACTTTAAATTTAACACTTATGAATAATCAAGATTTTCGGAGGTTCCTAGAAATAGCAACTGTGAATTTTGCGAATGATAAAGTGAAAAATGGGAGTTGGAAAGAAGAAACAGCTTTAGAACAATCAAAGGCAGCTTTTCAATCTTTATTGCCAGAAGGTGAAAATACTGAAAATAACTATTTGAAAAACATTGTTTTAAACGAAGAAAGAATTGGTTATATTTGGTATTCCATTAATAAAAAACAAGAGCCAAATTATGCTTATTTATATGAAATTCTTATTTATCCAGAGCGGAGAGGTCAAGGATATGGTAAAGAAGCGATGAGGATGTGTATAAAAGAAATGAATGAATTAGGAGTAGATGATGTATGTCTACATGTTTTTGGTCATAATCAGGGTGCATTAAATCTATATCATCAACTTGGATTTGAGATTACTGATTATAACTTAAAGGTTAGTTCTTCTCGTTTTATATAAATTTATAAAAATAAATTAATAATCCAAAAAACTTGAGTTTCATAAAAAAGGAGCTGGTCGTCATTCATCTCCTTTTTCATGAAAAGCAAATGGGCCTATATTTATTGAATCTGTTTGTCGAGATATTGAGATAGAATTTTCAAACCAGAATCTAATTCCTCTAAAGATTGGGTAGAAGACAATGCAATACGTAAATACTTTTCAGAAGAAGCTTGTCCACTTAGAAAACGATCAGAATGAAACACACGTACACCTAGTTTTTTCAAATCTGCTTCTAAGTTTACCCCATTACTATGACTATGAATAGGAAGCCAACGGTAAAAACTAAGCGGATGATCAATCTTATTTACAGGGAAATAGGATGAATAAATATCGTTTACTTTTTCAGCTAATTGTTTCTTTTGTTGAACGATTTCATGCGCTTTTCCTGATAAGATCAGTTCAGTAATTACTTCTACATCAAGTGATGATGTTTTTACGTTAAGATTAAAAATAGCTTTCAAAATTTTTTCGCGTAGTGCATCCCCAAAAACCATGAAAGCAACTCTCAACCCAGAACAGATGGACTTTGATGTACCACAAATATATACACTTTGTTCTGGAAGAAGATTATACATCGGTTGTTTGTAATCAGAAATTACTCCTGCAGTAATAAATGCATGGATATCATCCTCGATTAATATTAAACGATGTTTCCTTATTACAGAAGCTAATTGAAGTTTTCGAACGTCAGAAATCATAATAGTAGTTGGGTTACTACAAGAAGGCATTAGGAAAATGCCATGTATATTTAATTGGCTACATTGCTTTTCAAGTTCATCTGGCAGCATCCCGTACTGGTCGGAATGAATAGGAATTAATTGAATGTGAAGCGTTTTTGCTAACTCTATAAAATTCGAAAAAGTGTAAAAGTCTGTTGCAATACGATTACCTGGCTCAAATAAACTTGCTAAAGCAATGACCAAAGCGTTTTGAGTACCAGATACAATCGCTAAATTATCTTGAGTGGCTTTAATACCGAAAGCTTCCATCCAATTTAGTGCAGCTGCCTTGTGATGTGGGATTCCGGTAGGATCATTATAATTTAATAATTGATCTAAATAGCTTTTACTGACTACTTTCTGAATTGCTTCGGTCACAATACTATTCGTTTGTTCAAAAGATGCCACAAAGCCAAGATCAATCCTATTGGCTGTTTTATCGGTTGAAATCGTGATTGAATGGGCTGCATTTGGAGCAACAAAAGTTCCACTTCCTGTAATCGCATAGATTAAACCTTTTACTTCACATATTTTGTAGGCACGAGTAATTGTCGTAAAGTTTAAGTCAAGAAAATCGGCTAATTCTCGCTGCGGTGGTAATTTTGTACCAGGTGCTAGAAAGCCATTTATAATATCTAGTTCAAGTTGTAACGCAATGGAATTATAAAAAGGACGTTTTAAAGTCTTTTTGTCGGGTTTCCAAGACATTGGGTAATTATCAAATGAATTTACTGGCATATAACACCTCTACTATTTAATTCCATACAATTATATCATTTTTGTATGGAAATCAAAAAATTCAAATCTATACTTAATAGAGTAGGGAGTTAGTAAACATTCTTTAAACCGTACTTGATTTAATTTTTAGAAAATTGTAATCCATACAATTATTTCGTTTTTTGTATGGATTCTGTATGTTAAATTATAATAAATTTAACGATACAGGATGTGAAGTTATGAAAAAAGGAAACAAGCTATGGATGGCATTTCGCTTTGCTTTTCCACACACAATACCCATTTTTGCAGGATTTTTATTTTTAGGGATAGCATATGGTATTTTTATGAATTCTTTAGGATTCAGTGCCATTTATCCGATTTTGATGGGGCTAACAATTTTTGCTGGATCGATGGAATTTATTGCAGCAAACTTATTACTGATGGGATTTAATCCAATTAACGCACTATTACTAACTTTAATGGTGAATGCGCGACATTTGTTTTATGGGGTCTCAATGTTAGATAAATATAAAGGCACTGGTAAGAAAAAGATCTATCTAATTTTCGGTCTATGTGATGAGACTTTTTCGATAAATTATACAGCTGATATACCAGATAGCGTAGATAAGAGTTTGTACATGTTTTTTGTTACATTCCTTAATCATTTGTATTGGGTAATTGGTGCAGCAATTGGAGGGATTTTTGGATCCCTTGTAAAATTCAATACTAAGGGACTTGAATTTGTAATGACTGCCCTTTTTGTTGTTATATTCATTGAGCAGTGGAAAAAAGAGAGAAAACACATTAGTGCAATAACAGGGGTTGGTCTTTCAACCATTTGTCTTATTATTTTTGGGGGAGAACATTTCATTATTCCTGCTATGCTTTCAATTCTTGTTACTCTTAGTGCAATTAGAAAGCCATCTAAGAAAGTCGAGGTATCAGTATGACGATGAATATAACACAGCAAATTATCACAGTATCAATGGTTGTTTTAGGTACAATGCTTACAAGATTTCTTCCTTTTATCATTTTTCCACCGGGGAAAGCTACACCGAAGTATGTACAGTATTTAGGTAAAGTCCTACCGTCTGCAGTAATTGGACTATTGGTCATCTATTGTTTTAAAAATGTAAATATACTTTCTGGTACTCACGGTATTCCAGAGTTTATTTCAGTATTTGTTGTTGCGATTCTCCATTTATGGAAGAGAATGATGCTTCTTTCGATCGCAGGAGGTACGATTGTTTATATGATTCTTGTTCAATTAGTTTTTTAACAAATAGGAGTGAAATGATGAAAAATTATAGATGGAGTAATGAACAAATTAGAAACCAAGTAAAAGTTCTTGATGGAGTAATTAATCCACATATTATCTTAAAAAATGCAACGTATTTAAATTCATATTTGAACCAATGGATCCATGCAAATATTTGGATTTACCAAGATCGGATTGTTTATGTTGGTGAAGCTCTTCCGGAAAACTTGAATGAAATTGAAGTAGTAGATTGTGAAGGGCAATACATAGTGCCAGGTTATATTGAACCTCATGCTCATCCATATCAGCTCTATAATCCTCTTACTTTAGCAAAGCATGCCGGACAATTCGGTACAACAACATTAATAAATGATAATCTAAAATTATTCTTAGAATTGCCTAGTCATGCTGCTTTTGAATTATTGAATGATTTTAAAAATATTCCATCAAGCATGTATTGGTGGTGTCGTTTTGACGCACAAACTGAATTTCCGAATAATGAAGTGCTATTTAATTCGAAAGATGTTATGTCTTGGCTTGAAAATGAATTAGTATTACAAGGTGGAGAACTAACTGCGTGGCCAAAGCTACTAAATGGTGACAACCAAATGCTTACCTGGATACAGGAGACAAAGAAATTAAATAAGAAAGTGGAAGGGCATTTTCCTGGAGCTTCAGAACGCACTTTAGCTAAGTTAATGTTATTAGGTGCAGATTGTGATCATGAAGCAATGACAGGGAAAGAAGTACTTTCGCGTTTAATGCAGGGCTATATGGTTTCATTAAGACATTCTTCAATACGACCTGATTTAGAAGTGCTTTTAAAGGAAATTAAAGAGCTTGGCATTCAAAAATTTGATCGCTTTTTCTTTACGACTGACGGTTCACATCCTTATTTTTATGAAAAAGGAATGACTGATGAATTAATTAAAATAGCAATCCGTCACGAAATACCGTTAATTGAAGCATATAATATGGCAAGTTATAATGTAGCTTGCTATTATAATATGGAACATTTACATGGTTCAATCGCCACAGGAAGAATTGCTAATATTAATCTACTAGAAAGTAAAGAAAACCCAACACCGCTAAGTGTTTTAGCAAAAGGTAAATGGATCAAAAAAGACGGGAACCTTATTAATCAATATTTACCAATCGATTGGGAGAAGTATCAATTTTCTAAACTAGATTTAAAGTGGACTTTACATAAAGAGGATCTAAGTCTTTCAAACTCATTTGGTATAAACTTAATAAATAATGTAATTACAAAACCATATGAAAGTATAATTGATGTAGAAAGTGATGAATTATCATACGAACATGATGAATGTTTTCTTTTAATGGTTGGAAGAGATGGTTCTTGGAGATTAAACTCGCTAGTGAAAGGATTTGCTCAACATATGGGTGGATTTGCAAGTTCTTATTCGGGTACTGGCGACATTATAATTTTAGGGAAAAGAAAATCCGATATGTTGAAAGCTTTTGAAAGAATGAAAGAAATAGGTGGTGGAATGGTACTAGTTGAAGAGAACAAAATTGTTCACGAAATATCTTTAGCTTTAAAAGGTAGCATGTCTGAATTAGATTTGGACAGTTTAATCCAAATTGAGAAAAAAATGATCGAATTGTTAAAAGAAAAAGGATATAAATACGACGATCCTGCTTTTACGCTATTATTCTTTTCTGCAACCCATTTGCCATTTATTCGATTAACTCCAAGTGGATTATATAACGTGAAAAATAAAGAAATTCTAGTTTCTCCAACAAATAGGGAACCTGCACATTATGAGAATTAGATTGAAAAGTTATGTAAAATCTTAACAAAAAACATAAATGATAAAGTCTATCTTAGGCATGAATCGGAAAATTAATCTGATTCATGCTTTTTTATTTGTTTGAGGTTGATTATTTTATTCAAATCGATCAGATTAAACAATTGAATTATCCAGATAAATTAGTATAGACATAATATAAATGTAGAAGAAATTTACAATGTTTGCCATATGCTATCTAGTAATTATTACATTAACAATTTAATATAAATTTCTTTTTTACGCTTTATTTAGACTAACAATAATGAAAAGAAACAAAGAAGCGTATACTATTCAAGATAATTTTAGAGTAGAAGATGGTAGGATGATTTATCTAAAATAGTTCTGGTTTTTAGAGAAGGGATGAAATATAAAGTGGATCATTTAAATGGAAGAAATGAAAAAAAATAAGAAAAATAATATCCATAATTTCACAATAAATGCCAAAGGTAATATTAATGAAAACTTGAATTTTACAGGATAAAATTGTAGGTCAATTAACTATGTGGTTAAATGGAAATCAACAAAAAAAATAAAAACACAATCCCGAATAGCAAAATCAGTTTTTATATTAATGATATAAAAAGGAGTGTAAAAAAGAAATACCATGATGGTAAGTACCAATTTAATATAAATCTTAAACTACCGATATCTGTTACAGAATCTCCAATAAAATTAAATGACAGTTCTGAAGGAAAGTTAATAAAAGAAATTGAAAATGACTTGCAAAAAGAACTAAGTCCTTTTTTAAATCCCTCCAAAATGACAAGTTGGATCCAATTGGCCACGGACTTTATGCTAGATCATTTAAATACTCAGAGTGGAAAAAGATAGAAGATAATTGGATTGGTGCATTTCAACAATCAAAAATTAAGGTTAAGGTTATTTTGGTTGATAAAGGAATATCATGTAAGTAATTACACAATGTAATATGAAAAAATGAGCCATTCTTTTGAATAAGTTAAGTAAAACAGGATAATTTGACAATTAAAAAGTCTCGATTGTAGAATGTGCCCTTAAAAGAAGAATTTAAGATTACGTTAAGTCTCAGAAAGAAGATGATTTCTGTATTCTACAGGTTCATCTTTTTTATTTTACACTGTTTCCAAATAGGCCTTTTGAACTTTTGTTTAGCTTATTTTATTTTTAAATCTCTTTACTTTTTAATAAACTTCTTGATACAATAGCTTTCCGTCTGAAAATTCGGCTATTTATTTATATAAAGGGGGTAGAAAAATGTCTACACAACAATTCGAAGAAGAACTCCAATATTTGAATTCAATTTTAAGCGAAATGGAAAAGCAGCTAACGAAACTTGAAGGGATTCCCGTTTACACTGGAAGTGATGTAACCGAACAAGTACTTGAAGGAATTCGAGAAACAAATCGAAGAAATCTTCGCTTAGCTAAAAACGAACCTTATTTTGGTCGAATGGATTTTCAAGAGGAGAATAAAGACTCGGTACCGGTTTACATAGGAAAAGTAGGTATATCAGAACAAGCTACAGAAAATCCATTGATAATTGATTGGCGTGCTCCGATTGCTAGTATGTTTTATTCGTTTACAGGTGGGGACGATCCTGCTTATTACGAATCTCCTGAAGGGATTATCGAAGGTATAATCTATTTAAAACGAAATATAGTAATCCGCAAAAAAAATCTCCAACGCGTTGTAGATACATATGTAAAAGGTGATCAAGATGTATCTACTACTGATGATTTTCTTCTATATCGATTAAGTGAAAACAAAGATAATCGCTTGAAAGATATTGTATCTACTATTCAATCTGAACAAAATGATATTATTCGTTCATCCAAAAATACACCTTTAGTCATTCAAGGAGTAGCAGGAAGCGGAAAAACAACTGTTGCTCTTCATCGACTTGCATTTCTGATTTACCAATACCGTGAAACATTAAGGGCAGATAAAATGATTATTTTTGCACCTAATAATATGTTTCTAGATTATATTTCAAACGTTCTTCCAGAATTAGGTGTAGGTGGCATTCAACAAACTACATTTTCTGATTGGGCATTAAATACCCTCGACCATGAAGTAAAACTAAAGGATTCATCTGAAAACCTAAACAAATGGTTCGCAACAGGTGCTAACCGCCATGAAATCAATCATACTAGTCCAGGTAAATGGAAAGGTTCAACTCATTTTATGTCATATATTGATCGATGTATGGATATGTATGAAGCCTCAGCTGTTCCTGAGAAGGATTTCAAGCCATGGAAAAAAAGAATGATTGATAAAGAAACACTTAAACATTGGTTTAGTATTGAATATAAACATTATCCACTTGCAAAACGGAGAGAACGTATTGTTGCAAGGCTCAAGAAATGGATTGATAATGAACTAAATATTATAGAAGAAACAAATATAAGAAAAGAGAAAAAGAAAAAAGCAACTCAATATTTAAATTCTTATATGAAACAATGGCCAAAGCATACTGCGCTTTCTTTCTATAAATCTCTCTTCAATACAACAAAGGATGCTTCTATTGTAGACGAAATACCTGCAGATATTATTAAATCTACATCTTTAAATTGTAAAAAGAAAGAAATGGATCAGGAGGATTTGGCTCCGCTAGTTTATATTCACAATCGTCTTTTTGGAATTGAGTCAAAGCAAAAGTTCAATCATGTAATAGTAGACGAAGCACAGGATTTTTCACCTTTTCAAATTGCATTATTAAAGCAAATGACGCTAGGAAATTCGTTCACCATTCTCGGCGATTTATCCCAAGCTATTCACGAGTATCAAGGGATTAATACTTGGGATGAATTTTTAGAGATATTTAATGAAAAAGAAGTAACCTATTACGAGTTAAATAGAAGCTATCGTTCAACAATGGAAATCATTCATTTTGCGAATGAGATTATAAAAAAAGCAAATATACCTGTTAGCTTAGCAAATCCAGTATTTCGAAGTGGAGAACAAGTTAAAATACAAGAAGTAGATTATACAAATCGGGTTCAAGTAATCATTAATTCCATCCATCAATTAAAAAAGGATAAAATGGATACAATTGCAATTATTGGCCGTACTGAGGATGAGTGTGCAATTTTATATAGTGAATTATCTGCAGCTGGTGAAGAAGTAACTTTTATTCATTCAAAACAGAGAAAATACGAAGGTGGAATTTCAGTAGTACCGGTATATCTTTCTAAAGGTCTTGAATTTGATGCTGTACTACTTGTCGATGTAGATGCCGTGCATTATGAAGAAACGAAACAAGACGCTAAGTTACTTTATGTTGGCTGTACTCGAGCACTTCACAATTTGACTGTATTATATTCTGGAAACAAATCTCCACTAATTGAAAAATCACCAATTCAGACTTTTTAATTACAATACTCATTATTTTAGCTAAGGGCAAAATTAAACAGCATTTTCAATTATTTAATACAATTTTAAAAGGGCATCGTTTTTACAGAACGATGCTTTTTTATATTGACTCGAAAGATTTTTTTAAAACTCTAGACTATTTTTTAATTAAAAAATACAGAAAATTCTTCTGTTATTGTAAAAAAATCCTAAAATATGGTAAATCTTACTCATTTCAACAAGATTAGTAGTCTATTAATATTGAAGTATTAAATAAAAAGTAGGTGACCATCATCGAGAAAAAACACGAAGTCGTATTGTGCATGAAGGATCTAAGAAAGGATTATGGTCCAAAATCGGTTTTAAAAGGAATTGATTTAACTGTTCATCGAGGACAAATTATAGGCTATATTGGACCAAATGGAGCTGGTAAAAGTACAACTATCAAAATTTTATTAGGACTAGAAGGGAATTACTCTGGGAAGGTTGAGATTTTTGGGGAGGAAATTTCGGATCAGAATGTTGAATACAAGAAGAGAATTGGTTATGTTCCTGAAATTGCTGAACTATACGATAATCTTACAGCTAGAGAATATTTAACATTCGTTGGCGAGTTATACGGGATGGATTTTGACGAAGCAGATGAGAAGGCTCTGAAGTTAATGAAGGTATTTGGTTTGGAGGAAGTTTACTTATCACGAGTAGCTTCTTTTTCAAAGGGGATGAGGCAAAAAGTCCTTATCATTTCAAGTTTAATACATAATCCTGACCTATTGTTTTTGGATGAGCCACTTAGTGGGCTTGATGCAAATAGTGTAATGGTATTTAAAGAAATTCTAGACATTCTAGCTGCTAATGGAAAAACGATTTTTTATTCATCACATATTATGGATGTAGTAGAGAAAATTAGTAATCGAATTATTTTAATCAATGATGGAAAAATAGTAGCAGATGGTAGTTTTAAAGAATTAAAGGAGCAAAATGAAGAAGGATCATTGGAACAGATTTTTAATCAGCTTACAGGATTTAATGAACATCAAGCTTTAGCTGAGGAATTCGTATCCATTGTTAAAGGGGGATAACTATGAAGGATTTCCCTATGTTAAAAATCTTAGACTTTTTTCGACCGCTATTTGAATTGTTTGGTGTTGAATATCCAATCATGCGTAAAATTTTAGCAGTAAAATTAACAATGGATAGTCGTAGGACACCGACCATTTTTAATCAAAACAACAAGAGAACAAAGAAAGACGAAGAAAATGGAATCACAAAATCATTAGGAGTGTATGCTTTACTCAGTTTGACACTCATTCCTTTAGTGCTTTTTGGAAAAAGTTATGTATATGAAATGAGCGTTTTTTTTGGCATTATTATGTTCCTCATCATGACATCAATGATTTCTGATTTTTCAAATGTCTTACTTGATGTGAAAGACAAGGGAATTCTACATACAAAACCAATTGGAAAAAAGACAATTACTGCTGCAAAAATGGTACATATATCAATCTATCTTTTATTAATAACTACATCAATTACAGCTTTGCCAGTGATAGTTGGGACATTTAGACACGGATTTTTATTCTTAATTTTGGCAATTGTAGAGCTTCTTCTCGTCAATTTATTTATAGTTGTCTTTACAGCGATTATCTATTATTTCATTTTAAGATTTTTTGATGGTGAAAAGTTAAAAGATATTATCAATTATGTTCAAATCGGACTATCAATTTCGATCGCTGTAGGTTATCAACTAGTTGGTAGAGCGTTTAGCTTTGTAAATTTAGATATGTCATTTTCGCCAACTTGGTATCATTTTCTTATTCCCCCTATCTGGTTTGGAGCTCCATTTGAGTTAATTTTAAATCGTAACACAAGTACATATCTTATTGGATTTTCTTTTTTAGCAGTAATAATTCCTATTATTGCAATCATGTTATATAGTTTATTGAGCCCATCCTTTGAGAAAAATCTTCAAAAATTATCAAATAATAGTGGCATAAACAAAAAAAAAGACAGTAAGTGGAAGAATTGGCTGTCTAAAATATTTTGCAGTAATAATGAAGAAAAGGTATTTTTTAGATTTGCAGATAATATGATGCGAAATGAGAGGGAATTCCGTTTAAAGGTTTATCCATCATTGGGATTATCACTCGTTCTTCCATTCGTTTTTTTATTCAATCAATTACAAATTTCTTCCTATCATCATATCGTTTCAAGTAAGAGTTATTTAACGATTTATTCGTCTTGCTTAATCATTCCGAATGCGATCGCAATGCTAAAATATTCCGGGAAATATAAAGGTGCTTGGATCTATAAAACAGCGCCAGTATCAAACCTTGCACCATTATATAGTGCAACTTTAAAAGTATTTATTGCAAACCTCTATTTTCCTGTCTATTTTATATTAAGTATAATTTTTATCGGAATCTTTGGTATTAAAATAATTCCTGATCTATTAGTTGTTTTTGTAAGCTCAATTTTATATACAGTTATTTGCTCAAATTATCTTAAAGGATCACTGCCATTTTCAGAGTCGTTTGAGGATGCTCAACAAAATTCTGGTATTAAAATAATGATTGCCTTAGTTTTAGGGGGGATATTAGCATTAATTCATTGGGGGATCACTTTTATTCCATTTGGTGTATTGATTTATTTAGTCTTGCTAATATTTGTAACTTTCTTTTCATGGAAACGTGCTTATAAGACGATTTGGAATTTTTGAAACGAAGAATTATAAATTAATAGTTAACATAATTGCTAATTTGGATCTTCTTGTTTAATTAAATGAGAGTTATTTGAACAGTAAAAATGTATTGAAATAGTAATTCTTTTTTTATGTGCAGCACTTAATTAATATAGAACTATTTAAAAAATATTTATCAAGCAATCTAATATTACTAAGAAGGACTGTCAAAAAATTGACAGTCCTTTTTATTCAGATTGTGAACTTTAATTAAAGTGAGCCTAATAAGAAGAGTGAGTAAAACGTCACTGAAAATCGATATTTAACGAGTTTACTTCTATAGAAAAAAAGGTGATTTCACGTTTTAAATAAATAATTACTTTTTACCATTGGATTCTAGAAGTTATATAATTCAGTCAAATTTATTGCTATACTATGAAATGGGGAGCTGAGCAAACATGAAAACTAGATTTTACTTTTTCGTCCTGATTATATTACTTTTAGCACAAATACCGAACAATGCTGTAGCTGAAACAGTGGACAAAAAAGTTTACTCTTACACAGGCAATGACACAAATGAGATAGATGGACAACTCAATTCTTTCAATGAGATTCATAGGTATGAAATAACACCCGATGCCTCTGGTGAAATAGCAATTTATTCTATTTCGCCGATAGCGAAGTCAAGTGCGTATTTTTACGATGAAAATGACAAACTTGTTGATGTAGTTCGAAATCCATCCGTTTTTACGGTAACAAAGGGAAAAACGTATGCATTAGAAATCCGTGGTCCTATCAATATCGATTATCCGATTTCGTATCAGTACAAAATCATACTACCTTCAGAGCATCCGACCTGGAATCAAGTCTACGAACCAAATGATGTAAAGGGCCTTGCCTATCCGCTTCAAAGCGGAAAAACTATTTCTGGCTATATCGAAGACGCTTACGATCGTGATGTGTATAAAATAACGGTAGAAAAATCAGGTGAATTATTCGCTGCAATATACGGTATTCCACAGACACTCGATTATAGAATCTGGATGCAAAATGAAGATGGAAGTACGCGGTATTTAGATGATTCAAAGACTTATGGTCATGCAATCGATGAACTCGTTGAACCAGGTACGTATTATATAACCGTTGTTCCAGTGAATTCCAATCATTCAAACGACGGTGACTACAAGCTAGAAGTCTCGTTTCCGACAAATGATGAAGTTTCACCTGATGCCGAGGGTGAACCAAATAATACACGACAGCAAGCAACCGAATTATTACCGGATAATGAGTATCATGCAGCCTTTACCAATTCATTTGATGTTGACTGGTACAAAGTGAGTGTACCTGAACGTACTCGAGTGGTTTTAGACACTCAGAGCGCGGATGTCGAAATCGTCAATTCGAATTTTTACTCTAGTGTATCGACGAATGAAAACTATAAGTATGATGGATATTTATTACCGGGAACGTATTATGTGAAAGTCAATCGAAAAAACGATGCAATGAAAAACGGGATGTATACGATTCGACGAACTGATGTCCCAGAGTCAGACGAATGGACAAATGGAAAAAATCCTTCATTTATCAATTTTGATCAAGTCTATGACGGGAAAATGGATTATTTACATGATCTTGATTTTTATTCGATTCCTAAGGTTGATCGAAAAGGGATTCTTCAACTACGATTTCGTTCAAATTTTAAGGAACAACTTGATCTTCGAATGACTTATTATTTACAACCAACGTTTGTGAGAGAAGAAGGGGACGAGACTGTTTATACCTATTTTATTAAAGAAAATATTTATCCGTATAAGTTGACCGTTCAATCGCCAAACGGCGAGTATGGTCGTGATAAAGACTATAATTTAAAAGCGACCTTTCAGCCTTATGCAACGGTTGATCAGATATACAATAATGGAAAAACGGTAAGTGGACAGACTCTACCAAACGTTCATATTCATTTTTATACGTTTAATCCTCTCGAAGCCCATGAGAAACTTGCTGGAGTTGGTGAAAGTGACGAAAACGGGCATTTCACTGTCCCAATACAGGGGCATGAGTACAGCACCTATCTTAGGATGCGAATCGATGAATTACAAGTACTAAATGGTAATACAGGTGAAAACGAGCAATTTACCCCCATTATCGACATGACTATTCCGACGATCAAAGAGGTTGAAGAAATTTCAGACCGAACAAATGGGATGCTTGGAAAAGGAGAACCATATTCAACCATTACATTTACGGCAAATGGTAAAATCATCGCCACAACAACCGTTAAAGAAGATGGAACATATTTTATCAATTATCCAATACAAAAAGCAGGAACAATAGTGTCAATTCAAGCGAAGGATCATAGCGGGAATGTTTCGACACCAATTAGAGTAACAGTCAAAGATAAGACACCTCCTGCGACTCCAGTAAAACCTTATGCAAGTGATTTTGAAGGCAAAGTAACTGGAAAAGGAGAACCTGGGGTTACAGTTCTTGTTTACTCGAGGCATCCAGAAAAACTAATTGGTTCAGGCACTGTCTTATCTAACGGCAATTATGTGGTTAAGATTCCGAAGCAAAAAGCAGGTACGGAACTGTATTTGAGATTTAAAGATAAAGGCGGAAATTATTCGGCTCCAGCATATCTCATTGTGATTGATAAAACACCTCCAACATTTACAATGAGTAAAAAGATTGTGAAAACAAAAAAATGGTATATGCTTTCTGGAAAAACGCAGCACCAAGTGGAAATTGAAGTTAGAAAAGGTTCAAAATTAATTGCACACAATTGGTCAAGCGTTAGAGATGCAGGGTTTAACTTATACATTCCTCCACAAAAGAAGGGGCAAATCGTCACCATAATAGCGAAAGATCTCGCTGGAAACAAATCAAAGCCACTTTCTTTTAAGATTAATTGAAGTATATAAACTCTATTTAAAGTGAAAAAAAGTTAAATGTTTATAAAAGTAAAATTTGAGGATTAATCCTATAGTATATAGGACTTAATCCTTTTTTTTTGTCTAAGTTTAGTATTGGTATTCAACCAATACTAAATAGTAGAAGGCACTTCGTTTTCTACTTTTTATATTTTATTTCTTGGGTAAGATAAATGAGTGAGTTGAGCAATTAAATAGAACTTTTTAATTGATTGGGATAATATGGGATTGTAGCTTAAATAAAAAGTTTGTGAGAGGACGTTGAGTATGTCTAATTTATTCAAACCATTCAAATATAAAGGATTAGAATTAAAAAATCGTGTTGTAATGCCACCTATGTGTCAATATTCGGTCCATTTAAAAGATGGGATTCCAACAGATTGGCATTTCGTTCACTATACTAGTCGGGCAATCGGAGGTACGGGTTTAATCATTATTGAAATGACAAATGTTGAAGATCGAGGCCGCATTTCAGATTATTGCCTAGGAATTTGGAGTGATGACCATATCCCTGCATTTAAGCGTATTATCGATGAATGTCATAAATATGGTGCAAAAGTTGCGATTCAAATTGCTCATGCAGGACGTAAAGCTGAAGATGCTCCAATTCCAGTGTCGTCTTCACCGAACGCTTTTAATGAGAAATCAAAAACTCCACATGTGTTAACAACTTTAGAAGTTAAAGAAATGGTTGAAAAGTTCAAAAAAGGTGTTGAGCGAGCTGTTCTTGCTGGGGTAGATACGATTGAGCTTCATGGTGCACATGGCTATCTCATCCACCAATTTGCATCTGCTTATACGAATCAAAGAACAGATGAATATGGACAGGATAAATTTTTATTTGGAAAAGAAGTTATTAAAGCAGCAAAAAGTGTAATGCCAGCTGACATGCCACTTATTATGCGAATTTCTGCGTTAGAATACGTGGATGGAGGCTATGGACTAGATTATTCTGTCGAAATGGCTAAAGCATTCCGTGATGCAGGTGTTGATATCTTTCACATTTCATCCGGTGGTGAAGGTCCAATCGGTTCAGGAGGTAGACCTGGATCTCATCCTGGATATCAAGTCAAATTGGCTGAACAGATTAAAAAAGAAGTTGAAATCCCTGTCATTGCAGTAGGGAAATTAGATGATGCAAATCTTGCAGAATCTGTACTAGGCAATCAGGAAGCAGATTTAATCGCTGTAGGTCGTGGGATGCTAAGTAATCCCTATTGGGCGAATGAAGCTTCTATCCATCTTGATGGGAAACCTTTGACTCCAAAACCTTATGAGAGAGCATATTAAGTTAAAATGTGTGAAAAGTACGCTGAATGAAGAGCGTACTTTTTTTATTTAAAAACGAAAAAAAGATCTTGGTTTGTTCCAAGACCTTATTTCGAATTTTCTTCATCAAAAAATGGTTTGTTAGCAAAATAATACATAACTGCCATCATAAATTCTCCACCAATAAGATTTCCAATTGTTACAGGAATTAGATTACGAATCATACCTGATATAGAAATAGTGGTAGGATGATCAATTACAAGTGCAATTGCAAAGGAGCACATATTGGCAATACTATGCTCGTATCCGGACATAAAGAAACAAAAAACAAATAACATCATCGCAGTAATTTTTGTTAGATTTTCAGTTTCACCAAAAGACATTGGTATGAAAAAGGCAAGGCACACGAGCCAATTACACAAGATGCCCCTTGCGAACAAATGAAAAATAGAATTGTCTATTTTATGTTCGACAACTGATAATAGAAATGCACTTGAGTCAGGAGTATCAAAAAGTCCAGTAGTATAAATGATAAAAGCAAAAAGACATGCCCCTAATACATTTCCTACATAACTATATACTAAAAGCTCAAAAACTTTAGGCCATTTCATCTTATCTCGCAATGCAGCATAAGTGTAATAAAATGTATTCCCAGTAAAGAGATCTCCCCCACCATACCAAATCAACACAATAGCAGCTCCAAATGTTAATGCGGCAATTGGGTAAGCAACAGGAGAATTAACTAAGAAAAAGCCGTTCCCTGTTTTGAAAGCTACCATTACACCGAAACCAATAAACATACTTGCAAGCATACTTCTTAATACGTAGCGGAGATGGCTTTGGTCAAATATTTTTTGTTTCTTTAAGGCTAACTTTTCTACTTCTAAAAGCGGTTTTACTTCCATCGAATCACCCCTTTTTAATTTGTCCATAAATGGTTAAGAAATAGCATTTTTGTAAATTTTTATGGTAAAATTTTATTATTAACAATTTTCCGCATAATTAAATCAACTGTTATAAATGAGTTGATGGATATCAAATAGTAGATATAGAAAAGTTTATTGGAGGGGTTATTTTGAAAGAAATTATAGTACGCCCATATACATTTGAGGATGCAGAGGCTAAGTTACAATTACATGTAGAAAATAAAGAACATTTTGAAAAATGGTCTCCTACGTTAAGGAAAGAAGACTTTTATACAGTTGAAGGACAAATGAATAGTATTAAAGAGTTTATGGAAAAAAGTGCAGAAGATAGTAGATATGATTTTGCAATCTTTGTTAAAGAAGACAACGATTTAACTTTAATAGGAGAAGTACAGTTCATTTTTGTTACACGAGGACCTAAACAAAGTAGTATGGTTGGTTACCATATTGGGGAAAAATTTAATGGTCATGGATATATGACGAAAGCTTTGAAACTTGCTCTGAAAATTGCATTTGAAGATTTAAAGTTCCACCGAGTGACATCAGAAGTTAATCCAGAAAACTTAGGGTCTTTACGTGTCCTTGAAAAGGTTGGATTTGTGAAGGAAGGATATTATCGAAAAAACTTGAAAATTAGAGATCAGTGGTATGATCATGTTTGTTTAGCAATCTTAGAAGAAGAATTTGCAGAGAAGGTTGGCACAAAGCTAATTTAGTAAAATAAATAGTTTGATTCATTTAAGATAGACAGGTTACTGTTTATCTATTTTAATGGAAAATAATTCCAATACCTAAGTAAAAAGTTCATTTTTACATTAATTGAAAATAATTTAGAGGTATTACGACATAATTTTTAGTTTGTCATAAAATTTTAACAATAAAAATAAAGGAAAATTGGCATATTTTAGCTAATTAATAAGAAAGGGAGTTCATACTCTCTTTTCAATTTAATAATCGATGCATCAATTCGATTAAAGTGTAAGATGCTCAAAGTAAAAACTATGGTGAAAAAAAAGGAGTGGTAGGGATGAATTTCTACATTATATCGGAAGAGCAAGAAAACCAAAACATTCATTATTACTGTATCGCTGCAGGTAGCCATCGCTACGACTTTGCTGTTATCTTTTCGGAAAAATTTCTAGGGAAAGCAATGGTTGTCTCTATTCAAAGTGGAAGAATGGTATTACTTTGCAGAGAAGACATTGACCATCCAGAACATTGGGACCAAAAGCTTGGTATTGCAGCTGAAGACATCAAAGAAATTGAAACGTTTTTTCATTCCATTTTGGACCAACGAATTTTTAGTGATCAATATTAAAAAGCGAGAGTCTCCAAATTTTTGGAGACTCTTTTTAATTTGTAATTATAATTACATCTTTGGTTTCTTATTTAAGTAAAGAGAGTAGCTATATTAAAATGTACCCTTTGTAA
>NZ_NUUX01000029.1 GCF_002564465.1 Bacillus sp. AFS088145
GTTCACTTCGTCGCGTCATTAGCGACTTTTTCATGTTAACATTCTCAGAAGAGCTTGTCAACATTTTTTTAATTCTTTTTTCTTTCGACGCCGTTATCTCTTGGCGACATAGAATAATATAACATCGATAAATCACAGCGTCAATACTTTTTAAAAGTTTTTTTCAAAAAAGATGAAACTCTTTTCTAAAAAGAATACACATGTATTTGGATATATAAATATTAAGTCATAATACTTTAATACAAACAAACTGAATACACTTAAAAAAGTAAAATGAAAGGATCCTATCATTAGCATATTTTACAATAGCATCCAACCGATTTGAGAGAGGTGTAAATAATGAATGGTTTCGTATTGTTTTCAAAGCAACATAATATTACATTATTAATCATTCTCCTCCTTCTTATCTGTTTGTTTTACTTCAGAAATTTAATAAACAATAAGAAAAAAGTAGATTTATTCCTCCGCACTCTATTAATCGTCCCAATGCTTACAGTTGAATTTCTATTATATGGATGGCTTATTAAAACGAACCAGTGGGATTGGGGCGATTCATTACCTCTCCAACTATGCGATATAAGTATGTATCTATGCTGTTATACACTCATTACAAGAAATTATAAAGTTTATGAGATTATCTATTTTTGGGGATTAGCTGGGGCTATCCAAGCCGTACTTACTCCAGATATTAAATATAGCTTTCCTCATTTTAAATATATACAATTTTTCACTACTCACGGAGGAATCATTATTTCTATTTGTTATATGACATTTATCTTTGGATATACTCCAACTCTCCGTTCATTATTAAAGTCCTTCCTCTATATAATTTTATTGGCTATACCTATTTACTTACTGGATTATGTCATAAAAGGAAACTACCTATTTTTAAGAGCTAAACCAGCTGGAGCAAACTTGCTAGACTTTTTTGGGCAATGGCCATATTACTTAATTGTATTAGGCTTAATTCTTATCCCCTATTTTTTGATTTTATATCTCCCAATTCATTTTTCTAACAAAAAGCATCAGATAAACCAGGTACCATCCGATCATACTATCAATTAATTAATGTGAGAATGTCATGTATTTACCTTAAATTCAAAATTCATTAATTTCATTAAATAAGTTCGAATTGTTTTCCATGTTAGCACTAACATTTCCTATCTCATTTATGCTATATTTACAATGAATGGGGTGGACAAAGTGGCAAAAAAGAAAAGTAGTAAAATTAATAATATAAGAACGTTTGCACTTTCATTATTATTTATTGGCTTCATCATTATGTATGGTGGTGTATTTTTCAGAGAGCATAAGATTGTCATGACTATATTTATGCTTGTAGGATTTTTAGCTATTATTGGTAGTACAGTTGTTTATTTTTGGATCGGAATGCTGTCTACAAAAACAATTCAAGTCATCTGTCCGAATTGTAACAAAACGACTAAAATGCTTGGTAAAGTTGACATCTGTATGTATTGTAATGAGCCACTTACATTAGATCCTTCATTAGAAGGAAAAGAATTTAATGAAAAATATAATAGCAAACGAGATGTTAAACAATAGCATAATAAATAAAGCACATTACAATTATGTAATGTGCTTTATTATGATAATGTTTTTTCTTTACATTTAGGACAAATACCGTATACTTCCATTCTATGATTGGTTACTTCAAATCCCGTTTCCTTTTCAACATAAAGATTGATTCCTTCTAATCCGTCGTAATGAAAGTCATTCATTTCACCACATTTTTCACAAATAATATGATAATGATCAGTTGTTATATAATCAAAACGACTAGAAGAATCACCAAAGTTTAATTCTTTAACCATTCCTACTTCACGTAATACTCTGAGATTATTGTAAACTGTTGCCACACTCATATTTGGAAATTTTCCCTCAAGTGCTTTATAGATTTCATCAGCAGTTGGATGTGTTCCACTTCCTATTAAATATTCTATAATTGCATGCCTCTGAGGTGTAATACGTACGCCGCTATTCTTTAAATGTAAAATTGCATCTTGAATATTTTCCTTATGCAACGCCGCTCTCCCCGTTTCTATAAAATAGTTCCAAAATTAATTACTTATTATTAGTTTATTCAACTGCAAGAATATTTGTCAACTTTTTGAGAATTTCTTAAAAAAATTAGCCACTGCTTATATTCCATCTACCAAAACAAAAAAAATGTGCGAGAATTCTCTCGCACTTCAATATGCTATCATCTGAGGAGGTATGCCCTATACTTCAATATATTCTCTAAAGCAATATAGGTATAGACGAAAAGCTCGATTATTTTAGATAAAACGATTCTTTCTCAAAAAAACTTAACATAAATCAAGTTAATTAACCCAAATAGTTTGTACAATTTTAAGATCGACTAATTACACTATAAACATCTTCAACGTGATTCTTAACTCTAACCTTTTGCCATACATTTTCGATACAACCTTCTTCATCAATTAAAAATGTTGTACGTTCTATCCCCATATATTCCTTACCAAAATTATTCTTTAATTTCCATACATCATATAACTTTGCAACTTCAGTTGTTTCGTCTGAAAGTAATAAAAATGGTAGCTGATGTTTTTCTATAAATTTTTCATGTCTTTTTATAGGATCAGGACTTATTCCTAAAATGACAGTTCCACTATTCATAAACCTTTCATATGAATCTCTAAAGTCACAAGCTTCCGTAGTACAACCTGGTGTCATATCCTTTGGGTAAAAATAAAGAACTACTTTCTTACCTCTAAAGTCTGATAAAGTTACATCTTCTCCATTACTTGCTGGTAAAGTAAATTCCGGTGCTTTGATTCCAATTTCAACAGTCATAATAATCTCCTTAATCATAAATATTAACGTTCTTCTTTAAATACTTGTAAAACAAAAGCCGCTGGCATCGTATAACCGATGAGCGCTTCAACCATAGCAACCCATCTTCCGATCCCCACTGGTACAATATCCCCGTAGCCTACAGACAAAAGGGTGATTGCGCTAAAATATAAGCATAACCCCATTATATTGTAATTAGTCCCTTCAATAGGAATAGAATGCTCAATTAAAATTGGATGTGGCCCTCGCTCTAATATAAAATACACTGCGCTAAAGCCTATAAGTACCGTTCCATATATTAAAAATAAAAGAATGTAATTATTAATTGAAATAAGACTTTTATTGACTTTTGTAGTTGAAGTATTCCATAAATACACTAGACTATACAAAATCGCAAAGATAGAAATAAAAAAGAAAAAAGCAGTTCCCATTCCAATCACCTCATTTCAATTTATGAAACAAGCTATTGAAATAGAATACTGCTTAGTTACCCGCACCTTTATATTTTTTTACACCTTGATTCCAAATTAGAACAGATATAACAAAAACAACTAATCCCATAACAGGCGTTAAGAATGAATAGACATACCATTCGCTTCTACGTAGAAAATACGCAGCCGGATAAACACCAACAAATGCAAATGGTAAAATCCATGTTAATACAAAGCGAATGATTGGATGATAAATATTAATCGGATAACGACCATAGTTTCCTATATTATACATTAACGGCATAATAGACGTCCTTGCATCTGACCAAAAACCGATACTTGCTAATGCGATAAAGATTCCAGCATAAACAAACATTCCACCAAAAGCCATTAATAGAAATAAAAATGGATCATACCAAGTGATTGAAAGTCCTAATTTAAAACCTGCATAGATCATAATAATCAATCCAGTAATAGCACCTAGTAACGATTCTAACTCCATTTTCTCTAATACTACTTGAAAAAGACTATGAATTGGTCGAGTTAAAATACGATCAAACTCTCCCTTTACAATGTAACGATCATTAAAATCCCATATATTAAAAAAAGAACCAAAAAGAGCAAACGGAACTAAAAAGAAACCATATATGAATACAATTTCGTCTCGGTTCCATCCTTCAATAAGTGAAGTATGATTGAAAACTAATAATATAAAAATTAAATTTACAGCCTGAGCCATCAAATCTGATAAAAATGATAAAAAGAAGTTTGCTCTATATTGTAATTTCGTTTTTAAATATTGACCTGAATATTGAAGAAATATATTTAAATAAAACATTCTTTAACCTCCTTGTATAACAAGATGCTTTTTAGCTTTATACCATATAAGAGTAATAGGGATGCATAAAATAATGATCCAAATTACTTGAAATAAAAGGCCTCTTAAAATCAATTCACCTTTTATGCCTTGAGCAAAAATCATACTAGGAATATAGCTGATTCCTTGAAATGGTAAGTACTTCATTACATCTTGTGCCCAAACCGGAAAGAATGTGATTGGAATCGTTAAGCCTGAAAATAAATCAATGATGACACGTTTAGCTTGAATAAATCCCATATTATTTTGAAGGAAGAATGCCATTAAACCTGTTAATAAATTCAATTGTGTATTAATTGCAAAACTGAAAATCGAAGCAATTAAAAATAAACCTAAAGTTTTTAAATTAAATGAAACATCTAAACGAAAAATTAAAGTAACTATAATAAAGCCTGGAATTGAAAAGAAAAAGAATCTGAAAATCCCCTCACCTAACCCTTGCATCACTTTAGTAAGTAAATAGTTATAAGGTCTAATAAGTTCTATTGCTACTTTACCTTCTACAATTTCTTCAGCAATTTCACGGTCAAGATTATTAAAATAAAACGCCCTTGCCATCCAAGCAATTGCTACATAAGTAGTCATCTGGTTAACTGAAACACCTTGAATTGATCCTTGGTGACCATAGATCGCTTTCCATAAAAAGAAATAAGCACCTATATTAATTGTATAAATAACAATCCCGGTGTAATAATTTGTACGATATGCTAACATCATTAAAAAACGGATTCGAATGATTTCAATATACTTACTCATTACTAATACCTTCTTGGTAGATATTTCGTATAATTTCTTCTGTAGAAATTTCTAACATCTTCATATCTTTTACGGGATTTGATTGAACTACTTTTGCAATAATCATAGAGATAAGTGTTTCATCATTCGGTAATGTAACACTCCAAATATTTTCACCTTCTTCTTCTTTCCATTTTACATCAGTTCGTCCGATTAATTCATTTAATGTAGTATGATTTACTGGCTTAATAAACTGGAATTGAATTTCTTTCTCTTCGCCCCATTGCCCTTTTAACTGTTCAAGTTTTCCATCATAAATGATTTTTCCTTCATCTAACATAACTACACGATCACATAATGCCTCTATATCAGAAATATCATGGGTTGTTAAAAGAATTGTTGTGCCATATTTTTGGTTTAACTCTTTTAAAAACTCGCGAATTTTTAATTTTACTAATACATCTAATCCGATTGTTGGCTCATCTAAAAATAATAAAGGTGGATTATGAATTAACGCAGCTGCTAATTCACATCTCATTCTTTGACCTAAAGATAACTTTCTTACAGGTTGATCTAATAAAGGCTCAATATCCAAAGTCTTTATGATATAACCCATATGTTCTTCATATTGCTTATCTGGTATTTGATAAACCTTTTTTAGTAATCGAAATGATTCTTGTACTGCAATATCCCACCATAATTGAGATCTTTGTCCAAATACGACACCTATTGATTTTACAAAACGCTCTCGATCCTTTTGAGGGTGGAAACCATTAACTGTCACATCTCCAGAAGTAGGCGTTAGTATTCCCGTCAACATTTTAATTGTAGTCGACTTGCCTGCACCATTCTCCCCGATATAAGCCATCATTTCACCTTTTTTTACAGAAAAGCTTATATTATTAACGGCTGTTTTTGTTCTATAGTTTCTTGTAAACAAATCTCTAAATGCACCTTTTACACCTGAGCGACTCAAGAAAGTTTTAAATTCTTTGTGTAAGCTTTGAACTTCAATTATGTTTTCCATAAGACTGCCTCCATTTTTTATTCCGTCGCTTAGTGTATTTGAAATACGAACTAAGTACAATAAAAAAGTACTAAAAAGTAGTTTCCAATTTTTTTCGGACTATTTTTGTGAAAAATATAGATTCTACAAAATGTTCAAATTTCTTTTCAACTTGTAAAGGCTTACATTTACCACGCGCTAAAATTTCGTGCTAAAATGTAATTTAACCACATAAATAATGTAAAGATGCCGGTTAAATTCTTTCATTTTTTTATCAATAATGGGAGGTACTCCATGAATAATCAAAATTCAATTGAAATACATAATGAAGCTTTAGAACACATCGTTGGAGGAGTAAACAGTCCTTCAAGATCGTTTAAAGCAGTTGGTGGCGGAGCTCCTGTCACAATGAAGCGTGCAAAAGGCGCATATTTTTGGGATGTTGATGGCAATCAATATATAGATTATTTAGCAGCATACGGTCCTATAATCACTGGCCACGCTCACCCACATATTACAGCTGCAATCACAAAAGCAGCAGAAAATGGTGTCCTTTACGGTACTCCTCATGAACTTGAAGTACAATTTGCCAAAATGCTAAAAGAAGCGATTCCTAGTATGGATAAAGTCAGATTTACAAATTCAGGTACTGAGTCCGTAATGACAACTATTCGTGTAGCGAGAGCATACACTGGTCGTACTAAAATCGTTAAATTTGCTGGGTGCTATCATGGTCATTCAGATTTAGTACTTGTTGCTGCAGGTTCTGGCCCATCTACTCTTGGTACTCCTGATTCCGCTGGTGTACCACAAAGCATAGCTAATGAAGTGATTACAGTCCCATTTAATGACCCCACAGCATATGCAGAAACAATGGAAAAATGGGGTCATGAAGTAGCTGGTGTACTTGTTGAGCCAATCGTCGGTAACTTCGGAATCGTTGAACCGCAAGAAGGATTCCTAGAAGCTGTAAATGAAATTACGCACAATCATGGTGCATTAGTCATTTATGATGAAGTAATTACTGCCTTCAGATTTATGTATGGAGGAGCACAAAACTTATTAGGAATTGAACCAGACTTAACAGCTCTTGGTAAGATTATAGGCGGTGGATTACCGATCGGAGCTTATGGTGGTAAAAAAGAAATTATGGAAACAGTTGCCCCACTTGGTCCTGCATATCAAGCTGGTACGATGGCAGGTAATCCAGCATCAATCGCAGCTGGTATTGCATGTCTTGAAGTATTACAACAAGAAGGTGTCTATGAAGAATTAGATCGTCTAGGTGCTATTCTTGAAAAAGGTATTCAAGAAAAAGCAGATGAGCACAACATCCATATAAAAATTAACCGCTTAAAAGGTGCTTTAACTGTCTATTTCAACGTTGACGAAGTAACGAATTATGAAGAAGCAAAAGAATCAGATGGAGAAGTTTTCGGTAGATTTTTTAAACTTCTTTTAGAAGAAGGTATTAATCTAGCACCATCAAAATATGAAGCTTGGTTCTTAACTACAGCTCATACTGAACAAGATGTTCATCAAACTATTAACGCTGTTGGGAACGCGTTCCTAAAATTATCTACGATTAAACTATGATATATCTGAGGTCACTACAACTTGAAGTGACCTCTATTCATACATAGTTAATTCTGAATAATCAATTTTTTTACCATAAAATAGGAGGTAGTTAAATGAAATTTCAAACGAAAACAGAATGGTCACCAGGTTTATTTAGAGATTATTACAATAACGAACATGATGCATGTGGAATCGTTGCCTTTATCAATCGTTCGATAACTCAAACAAGAGATACGATCGATATTGCTGCAAAAAGTTTACGAAAGATGAATCATCGAGCGGGATTTACGAACGGTGAAGGTGATGGTGTAGGAATTCAGACTGACATCCCTACTCTGCTTTGGCAAGAAAAACTTACATCTGTAGGAATTAGTCCAGAAGTTGTTTCACACCCTTCATTTACAGTGGGACATTTCTTCTTAGATGAAAAATCAGAAATACAAACATTGCTCCAAATTTTTGAAGAAAATGGTTATGAAACTTTATATCATAGTTGTAATCAAACCTTTACATCAGCACTTGGTCCGATCGCTCAAGCAGTAGAACCTGAGTTCTTACAAGTAGCTTTACTCCCAATTAAAAATCACCAAAGTACCACTCTGTTTGATTTAACAAATATTATTAGCAAAAAAACAAATGTAACTGTTGTCTCTCTCAGTCAATCAACTTGTGTTTATAAAGTAATGGGAACAATCGATACTTTATTGTCATACTATTCAGATTTACAGCAGCCTAATTTTCAATCATCTGTTGTTGTCGGTCATAATCGCTACTCAACAAACACATCTTCTTCGTTTTCAAGAGTTCAACCATTTAGCATGCTAGCACATAATGGCGAAATTAATACAATCGAACAATTAAGAATTGAAGCAAAACAAATTGGCGCAAATATTAAGCATGGAAATAGTGATTCACAAGATGTAAATATTACACTTGAGACGCTTATTCATAAATATAACTACTCTTTGAAAGAAGCAATGGAACTGTTATTCCCACCTGTACCTGCAGAATATGAAGCAGATCCAGAAGTAAACTCCATTTACAATACGATTCGAAGTACATTCGGTCCATATTGTCAAGGTCCCGCTGGTGTACTTACAAGAGAAGGAAATGAATTTGTTGCTAGTGTGGACGCTTTAGGTTTACGTCCTGTTTGGTTACTTGAAACAAATGATTATTATGTATTTTCATCCGAGCAAGGCATCCTTTCTCCAGAAGTATTTATATCTGAGCCACATGCTCTTTCGCCTGGAGAAAAAGTCGGTATTAATTTATTAAAAGACCGTGCTCAACTATTAACACACCGTGAATTAACGCATTTCGTTACAACGAAATTAAACGAAAAATTAACAATGAATCTAGCAAATAAAGAAGCAAGTTCAGCTGATTACGTTGAACATTCACCCCCTTCAATTCATCCGTTTGAATATGGAGCTTTTGGATGGCAAAAGGAACAAATCCAATTAGTTGAACAAATGGCAGAAAAAGGTGCAGAACCTATTCGTTCATTAGGGCATGACGCACCACTAGCATGTTTAGATGAAGCTAGAAAAAATCTTTCTGACTTTATGAAAGAAACAGTTGCAGTAGTAACGAACCCTGCGATCGATCGTGATCGTGAAACAGAGCATTTCTCTATTTCTGTCATATTAGGAAAAAGGCCATCCATTACAAAGAAAGATTCAGGCATTGTTCTACAACTCCCTTCTCCGATATTAGGTGATGGTTTTGTAGGAAATACGTTAAAAGCTAGTCGTCAACAAATTTCGTATGAAGAAATTCTAAATCTATATCAATTAGAAAATAAACTTCATACAATTCAAAGTACATTTTCTAATTTACCTTTAGAAGAAACGTTGTCCCAATATAAATACGAAGCAGTAGAAGCTGTAAAAAATGGTGCAGAATGTATTGTTATTACCGATGATGAAGCTCATAAAAATAATCAATACTGGATTGACCCGGCTCTTATTACAGCAATAATCCATAATGGACTTGTGAATGCTAAATTAAGAAGAAACTGTTCGATTGTCTTAAAGACAGCTGCAGTCCGTAATCTTCACGATTTAATGGTAATGAAAGGTTTAGGAGCGGATGCAATTAATCCTCATTTCCTTTTTGGAACAATTTCAGAATTGGATGCTCCTGAAAAAATAGTAAAACTTTATGATGTTTTAAATAAAGGTATCGAAAAAGTTATTTCAACAATAGGTATGCATGAGCTACGAGGCTATGCAAAAATGTTCAGTAGTATTGGATTACAAGAAGATATCGCTTCGTCTTTAGGCGTTATAAATTTCTTCGGTGATCAAACCGTTTCTGGATTCAAATTATTAGAGGCTGATTCTAAAAAACGTTCTGAAGATTACAACGCAAATAACGCAGCTATGCCAAAATCTTTCCACGTATTCCCTCGAATTTGGAAAGCTATTGGAGAAACGGCACAAACAGGTAGTTATGAAACATACCGTCAAAAATTAAATCAAATTGAAGAAGAACGACCAACTACAGTACGTCATGCGCTTTCTTTAGTGGAAAGTAGTAAACCAGTTGATTCAAGTCAGGTTTCATTAGAAATAGGTACTCACTCACTACCATTTATTATCAGTTCAATGTCATTCGGATCTCAAAATGAAGTTGCTTTTAGAGCATATGCTGAAGGTGCAAATCGACTGAATATGATTAGCTTAAATGGTGAAGGTGGAGAAATCCAAGATATGATTGGAAAATATCCTAACACTCGTGGACAGCAGATTGCTTCAGGTCGATTCGGAGTTAATGCTAATTTACTTCACTCATCTAACTTAATTGAAATTAAAATCGGTCAAGGTGCAAAACCTGGTGAAGGTGGTCATTTACCTGCTTCAAAGGTAACCCAAAAAATTGCGGAAACGAGAAATGCAACACTTGGTTCTGATTTAATTTCACCTTCAAATAATCATGATATTTATTCAATTGAAGATTTAGCTCAAATGATTAGTGAAATTAAAGCTGTTAATCCAAAAGCAAAAGTTGCTGTAAAAGTCCCTGTTGTTCCTAATATCGGCACAATTGCTGTTGGTATTGCAAAAGCGGGTGCAAACTTTATCAATATTAGCGGTTTTGATGGAGGTACTGGTGCTGCCCGTGTTCATGCACTTCAAAATGTAGGTTTACCAGTTGAAATTGGTGTTCGTGCAGCTCACAATGCACTACTAGAATCTGGTTTACGTAATTCTGTCGAGATTTGGGCTGATGGCGGAATGAAAAGCGTAAATGATGTAGTAAAAATGATGATTTTAGGTGCAAACCGTATAGGATTTGGAACTTTATCAATGATTGCAATCGGTTGTACGACATGTCGTGGTTGTCATTTAGATACATGCCACGTTGGTATTGCAACACAAATCGAATCAGAAATTGAAGCAATGCGTCACGGTTTACGAAAATTCACACCTAGACAACTAGAAACAGCAGTAACAAATTTAGTACAATTCTTCACTGCATTCAAAGATGAATTGCAAGTGATTGTTGGTTCATTAGGAGTAAAAAATGCTCAAGAGCTTGTTGGTAAAACTGAATTCTTAAAACAAACAAGATTTTTAGATACGCTAAGTTTAACTAATTTATTATCTACTAATAAAATTGAGGATAAAGAATATGTACTTTCGAATGGAGAATCTGCTAAAGTACTTCAAAGTAATGACGTTGGAGTTTATGCAAAGGTTGACAATGAATATCGCCATGCCGGCAGTTTACTAATCCATGACCTAGTAGTAAAAAAACAAACGCAAGGTGGAGCTTCCCCTGTCGAGATTAGCTTCGAGGATCAATCCATTCCTGGAAATGGCTTAGGAACCTATACAGTAGAAGATTATTCTGTATTCGTTCAAGGCGGAGCTCAAGATGGTGTAGCAAAAACTGCTTTTGGTGGAACGATTTTTATTAGTAAAGCTTTAGGTGCTAACGGACAATACTTTGGTGGTTCTGTCGGAAAATGCTTTGCGTATGGAGCACAAAAAGGACAATTCTTTATCCAAGGTAACGCTGACTCGCGAGCAGGCATTCGTTTATCAGGAGCAGATGTTGTAATTGGTGGCCGTAATCAACCTAGCCAACCTATTTCACAGAAAACTCGCCTTGGTGCAAAAGCAAATATAAACGGTTTTGCTTTTGAATATATGACTGGTGGTCGTGCAGTTGTTCTAGGAGATCCAGGTCCATGGATGTGTGCTGGTATGACTGGCGGAGTAATTTATGTTCGAAATTCATCTGAATTAGGCCTTACTAAGGAAGCTTACAAAAATCGAATCGCAAAAGGTGCAAGTGTAAGTATTGTACCCGTCGATCAAACTGGTAAAAACGATCTAAATGAATTGTTAGAGAAATATATATCACTTTTAACTCAGCATAATCAACATGACGAAGCTGTATTTGTTCAAAGTTTATTAGACGACATTGAACAAAACTTCTTACAAATTAAACCTAAAAAAGAACAAGCGGATCCGTCTGTTTCAACTGAATGATTTTATAAAAAAGAAGCGAAATATTTCGCTTCTTTTTTCATAGTTCTACCACCTTATTTAACAGTAAAGCCCTTTCATTTTTAAGTTCGAAATCTTTTAATTTAACTAATAATTTAATCTTTTTCCTCATTCATATAATTAACAAAATTTCTTAAAAAATTGTATTGATAATGCGTGTAGTTCATTGTATAGTTACAGGATGTTACATGAGAAAATAATAAAAGTTACTTTAAATTGAAGAAATTTTGAAAAACACTCGATGTAATAAATAGTAGTTTAGTAGTAATATAGTTAAACGTTCATATTTCATTACAAGCTTTAAGCTAGACAAACAAAAAGGAGTAATACAATGAGATTAGGAGCGCGTGTTCTAAAAACTGGTATAGCTATTACGCTCGCCATTTATAGCGCGATGTTTTTTGATTTATCAACAGCTTCGATTGCAGGTATCTCTGCTATTTCGGCATTAAAATCATCAGTAAACCAATCATATAAAACGTTAATTGAACAACTTCAAGCTAACTTGATTGGTGCGATACTGGCAATTATTGCAGTGATTACGCTAGGGAATAATCCGGTAATTATAGGATTTACATGTATTCTCGTGATTCTCATTACATTAAAACTAAAACTCGAAAATACAATTGCTACAACATTAGTTACTGTAGTCGTTATTATGGAAGTAAGTACAAGTACCGAACACTTTGCCATTTTTACTTTCGATCGTATTTTGGCAGTAACAATTGGTGTTTTAGCTGCATCATTTGTAAATATTTTCTTAATGCCACCAAATTATGAAAAAAAATTATCTCGTGGCATGATTTCGATTACTGAACAAACAAATAAATTAATGATGATGGCTCTACACAAAACTGTTAGCCATAATGGTTTAAAAGATGAAATTTATTCATTAAAAGAAATCATGAGAAATGTTACGAAAATATATCGCTTATACAAAGAAGACCGAATCATTCTTGTTGGTCGTAAGAAAAAAGAGCATGAAAAAGCTCGTAAAATCGTATTGTTTAGACAAATGCTTGTCACAGCCGATAACGCATTTGATACGTTAAAAGCTTTAAACCGATTAGAATATGAAATTAACGCATCTCCGAAAGAGTTCCAAGATTTAGTAAAAAATGAACTTACATGCTTAATGCAATTTCACGAACATGCTTTAATGAAATTAATCGGAAAAGTAAACTTTGATCAAACTGCTCCACTTCATAAAGAAGAAAATATCTTAAAAGATAAATTAACAAAGGCATTCTTGGACCACCATGATCTTAATGACGAAGAAAAACAAAAAACATGGTTACATTTATTCCAAGTAGTATCTGCCATTTTAGAATATAGCGAAAATGTTCAACATTTAAATACACTCGTTGATAGCCATCAAACTTATCACAAAGAATACCAAGTTCAAGTTGAACAGGTTGAAACAATGTAAAAGCCTCCGAATTGTGGAGGCTTTTTGTTTTGGAAAGATGTAAGTAGGGTATCTCGACAGCGTTCTTTATTTGATGCAGAAATTTTCAATCCTTGCCATAGATAATTAGCCGATTTTTGATCGATTGGAAAGAAATTAGGGCAATATTGCTATTTTCCCTACAGAGAGTATCTATTTTCGAGCGATCATTCCGTTAAAATACGTTAACCGGTATGGGTAATACTTTATCTTATTTGCGATTCTTGGATTTTAATTGTAGTTTTGCTGATTTTATTTGCGGTTCTCGAATATTAATTGCACTTCTGCCAATTTTATTTGCGATTTTCGAATTTTATTTGCAGTTTGCTATTTATTTGCACACTTAATTCACTTATTTGCGTTCTCCTCATTTGTGGTCTTCTCAAACTTATTTGCAGCAGATTAATTAGTCGGTACTCTTCTCCTTACAAACCGTATTTACACTTACTTCTTCAAATAAAAAAGCACAAAGAATTTCTTTGTGCTAATCCTCTATACCGAACTCGAGCTAGTTTCTAAATTTTGAATTTCAAACAAATGATAGTAAGCTTCTTTTTTAGCCATTAATTCCTCATGAGAACCAATTTCGACAATATGACCCTGATCAATATAAACGATTTTATCTACATGTGTAATAGTAGATAATCTATGTGCAATAAATATTGTTGTACGGTTCATTGCTAGTTCATGAATCGCGTCTTGGATATACCTTTCATTTTCTAAATCAAGAGCTGAAGTAGCTTCATCAAATATTAGAATAGAAGGATTTCTTAAAAATACACGGGCAATTGCTACACGTTGTTTTTGACCACCAGAAAGCTTTACTCCTCTTTCCCCAACAAGCGTGTCATATCCATCTGGTAAACTCATGATAAAATCATGTGCATTTGCTGCTTTAGCAGCTGCAATAATTTCTTCTTCACTAGCACTCGGATTTCCATAACGAATGTTCGATTTTACCGTATCACTAAATAGAAAATTGTCTTGCAAAACGATACCGATTTTTTCACGCATACTTTTTAAATCAAAATCCCTTATGTCGACACCGTCAATTTTTATAGACCCTTTTGTTACGTCATAAAAACGTGGTATTAAACTAACTAACGAAGACTTTCCACCACCGCTCGATCCAACCAATGCAATCTTTTGACCTGGTTCAATTTGAAAAGTTACATCTTGAATGACCTCATCATCAACAGCATTATATTGAAAAGATACGTGATTAAAGTGTATTTGACCATCTAACTTCTTTGCATAAATTGGATTATCCCGATTAACGATGTCATACTTTTCATCCATTAATTCAAAGACACGATCCATCGACGCAAACGATTGTGTCAATGCTGTTGAAGAATTAGCTAATCTTCTAAGTGGATCATATAAACGATCAATATAGCCAACGAATGCTACCATCTCACCAAGTGTTAAATGACCATGTATGACTTGATATGCAGAAAAACCGATTATTAATAATGGGCCAATATCAGTTAATGTATTAATAATTGTAAACGTTCTCGCATTCCAGCCTGTATGTTTTAGAGCCCGATCTAAAAACTCCCCATTTTTTGCTTTAAATAGTCCGCTTTCATAATCTTCCAAGGCAAAACTACGTGTTACTTGCATCCCCTGAATTCTTTCTGTTAAGAACCCTTGTAAAACAGCTAAAGCTTGAGATCTTTGACGAGTCAAAAATCGAAGTCGACCGAAAAAGTACTTTACTGCTAATGTATAAAATGGCAAAACGATTAATGATACAAGCGTTAACTTTACATCCATTGTTAACATGATTGTAACTGTGATTAAGATTGTAATTAAATCTAACCAAACATTCATTAACCCGGTAATAACAAAGTCTTTAGTAGATTCAACATCATTTATTACTCGTGAAATGACTTCACCTGTTTTTGCATTAGCATAATATCTTAAGCTGAGTTTTTGTAAATGTTTAAATAAATGATCTCTAATATCAAATAAAATTCGACTACCGATATATTGAGCATAATACTGTCTGAAATACTCAATAGGTGGTCTTACAATAACAAAAATGCCAAATGCAATTAGCATGATGTAAATAAGTTGTGAGCTTTTAGTTGCAATTGGTATTGATGAATTAATGATATTATCCACTACATATTTTAATAAAAACGGTAATATCAATGGGATTCCAAATTTAACGATACCGATCGCAATCGTTAAAAAAATATGAAATCGATATGGTTTAACAAATTTTAAATAACGTTTAATACTTCCCATATTTTCATCCTTTCATATCATTCAAAAAGAAACTGTTGAGCAATCTTTTTGAGATGATTGATTCTCAAAAAGACTAAGTCCGCTCAACAGTTTCGATTAATCACGATACATTAAGAATCGTTCATACCAATTATCAATAAAATCGGTAGCAAACGGCCCTTTTCGTTGATGAATTAATTCCTTTAAATAACCTAAGTTCTTTTTTAAGATTGGGTCAATAATAGGAGGATAATTCATTATTTGTCGATGATTCTCATATTCATCTTCATCTAACAGCACGTAAGTCATGTCTGGAAAAACTTTAATATCTAGATCATAGTCAATATACTTAATGGCACCATCTTCAAAGACGAATGGTGAGCTAATATTACAGTAATAATAAACTCCATCTTCTCTAATCATTCCAATGACATTAAACCAATAATCCATATCAAAGTAACAAATTGCTGGCTCTCGTGTAACCCATGTTCTACCGTCCGATTCAGTTACAAGCGTGCGATCATTTGCGCCAATTACTAACTGCTGCGTCCCTTTTAAAATGGTTGTCTCTTCCCATATACGATGAATATGTCCATTATGTTTGTAACTATGTATCTGTATTTTTTCTCCTGGTTTGGGAACGTTCATTTTTTCTCCCTTCTTTCTAGTGTGGACGCATTTCAACACTTTATTTATACTTTACACTTCTATTATAACTAGTTCTTATCCATTTTTAAACAAAAGGGAGTTTAATTTGGTAAAATGCCCCATTGTTTTTTTATTTTAATGCAATTTTCCTCTCATCTGAGAAAGATTTAATAATTTGCTGTGTTTGTATTAAAAAGGTGTCTTGGATAGCTTTTAATTCAGATCTCATTATATGTATTTCATCTTGGATAGAAGACAATTTTGACAAATCCTCTAATTCAAATAGTTGGTTTTCAATTTCTTGACATCGTTCAATTTCTTCTTGAATCTTTATTAACTGATCCATTGTTTCAAGCTGACGACTTACCAATTCATCGAATAATTGCATACCATTCACCATCCTTATTTCATTATTACACTATTTCTTGAAAACTAACATAATCCCTTTGACTACATTTGACGATATTTGACTATTGAGAAGAAATTAATAATTCTATGTGGATTTAAAATGTTGGACTTAAATTTCACGTAGGTAAAAGAGCACCCTTAATATAAGGGTGCTCTTTTTGAACGTTCTTTATAACAACTAGACTGCATGATCTCTCATCAGACAGGAAGATGAATATAGAAAGTAAATTACTTTACTCACTAACTCTCATCAACAGCGCACTTCTAGTAATGTTCTCTTTAGTTAATTATTGTTGGTTTTGTTGTCCAAAGTTGCCAGAAGAAGATCTTTGTGCAGATTTTGCATTAGCTTCTCTTACAGCTTGAACATCAGTTTCACTTGCAAACTCTTGTCCAAAACTTTGGTTTTGTTGTCCAAAGTTTTTAGAAGCAGCTTTTTGAGTAGATTGTGCATTAGCTCCTCTAACTGCTTGAACATCAGTTTCACTTGAAAACTCTTGCCCAAAACTTTGGTTTTGTTGTTTAACTTTTCCAATGTTAGTTCCAGATGCTGTTTTTCCAGCATTGAATTGATTGTTGTTGTTGTTCATGATTTATCACCTCCACGAATAATATGATGTCCATTAGTCGGAGTAATATGTAAAAAACTTTACTTTATTTTTTTGTTTAATGAACTGTTCGAGTGGAAAACTATGAGAAGAAATTATGAGGAGGTTTTTTATGTACGTTGGCAGAGATCTTTCAGAATTATCAATGACTCCAAAAACTCAGTGGAAAGATAGTGAATTGGAATACTATCATCATTCATTTCAGCAAATTACTGGTTATTTAAATATTGAAGGTAGCACAATGCAAAAAGAAATAATAAAAGAAATTGAATCACGTGGTGGTCTTCATAGAAATGAAGCAGACTGGACTAGTGGTACTCGCCCTACTTTTGACTGAAGTGACTCCTAAATCACAAAAACCCCAACTCTTTGTTGGGGTTCTTTGTTTCATTACTGAAGCTTTTCGATTTGTTGATAAATTTTTTGATGAACTACCGGAAACGGGAGCTCTTTACACTCATCTAATGTTACCCATTTCTGATTACTTGATAAACTACCTTCATTTATTGCTTTTCCAACATATACTTCCATTTTCCATACAAGATGTGAAAAAACATGCTCAATATTAAATTGATAAGATAACCCTTCAACAACTAATTGAGATTCTTGATTTAAGAAAAAGCTAAGTGTATCACTTTTAGATAACATCGTTGATTGTAATTCAGCAGTTGGAAACTCCCACATATTAGCAAGTAATCCACTAGAAGGTCTTTGCTGAATTAAATATTGATTATTTATATTCTTAATGACACCAACTGCTAAATTAATTGGTTTTGGTGCCTTCTTTTTACTTTTTATAGGTAAATCAGTCACAACTCCAGTTTCAAAAGCTAAACATTGTTCTCTCACAGGACATAGTAAACATGCAGGATTTGTTGGTGTACAAATTAATGCACCAAGCTCCATTAAACCTTGATTAAATGCAGACGGATCTTCATGACTAATTAAAGCTCTTACAGCTTGTTCAAAAATTTTTCGATTTTTAGGTACACCAATGTCTTCCCAAATTGTTAATATTCTAGATAATACCCTCATTACATTTCCATCAACCGCTGGCTCTGGTTTACCGTATGCAATACTAAGGATCGCTCCAGCAGTATATGGTCCTACACCTTTTAATTTGCTTATTAATTCTGGCGTATCTGGTACTTTCCCTGAATACTCTTCATGGACTTCACGTACAGCCGATTGCAAATTTCTAGCTCTAGAATAATAACCAAGTCCTTCCCATGCTTTTAGTACTTTTTCTTCTTCGGCATTAGCCAAGTCAGCAATAGTAGGGAAATTTTGCATAAACTTATTATAAAAAGGGATTACTGTATCTACACGTGTTTGTTGAAGCATTATTTCTGAAACCCATACTCGATATGGGTCTTTATTCTTTCTCCAAGGTAAATCTCTCTGTTCTGCTAAAAACCAATTAACTAAATTATTTTTAAAGTCATTTTTGGGGAAAACTTCTAATGTCGTATTTAAATCATTATTCATAACTTATACCTTTCTCTAACATCTATATGTTTTTGTTAATAGTCAATACTATAAAATTTAAAAGGGTAAGTAAAGGGAGGAACTAAATGGATACTGGTACTCATCTTGTAATGGGATTTACACTTGGCGGATTAGCAACCCTGAGTCCAATTGTCCTAAATGACCCACATTTGACAAACTCAATCTTATTAACAACAATCATCGGATCACAATTACCAGACAGTGACACGATATTAAAATTAAGAAATAACGCAAAATATTTAAAACATCATCGTGGAATTACGCATTCAATTCCAGCAGTCATTTTATGGACATTATCACTTTCTGCACTTATGACATTATTTAACAATAGAGAACACTTTGGACTCTATTTATTCTGGTCCTTCCTAGCAGTAAGTGTACACGTATTTGTTGATTTATTTAATGCCTACGGAACCCAAGCACTAAGGCCTTTTTCAAAACGCTGGATTGCTTTTGGCATCATAAACACTTTCGATCCAATTATTTTTGCAATCCATTTAGTTGGAGTTCCATTTGTTATTTTTCATTTTAGAGCCGGTCCGATCTGTGTCATGCTCTATTTCATTATGATTTTTTACTATGCGTTTAGATATCGACAAAAACAAATCGTGATTCAAACAGTCACAAAAAAATTACCGGATGTAAAACGTGTCTATGTTTCACCTTCTATAAAATACACTCATTATCATATTGTAGCAAGTACAGATTCTCATCATTACGTTGGCAAAATAAAGAAAAGAATCTTTAAAATCCACGACGTATTTAAAAGAATCCCGTTACCAGTAATTGAAGACGTAAAAGCAGCCTTTAAGGATGAAAACGTTAAATCATTCCTTGCATTTTCTCCGGTTTATATTTGGGAATTGATTGGACATGACGACCACAAAGAATTAAGACTAATCGATCTAAGGTACAGGACCGAAACCTACTACCCATTTGTTGCAGTAGTCAAATTTGACTACGAACATAATATTATCAGTTCATTCACAGGCTGGATCTTTAGTGAGAAAAAATTACAGAAAAAACTAAAAGCGGAATCTTGAAAAACCCAAAAATAACCCTTAGCAATTTTTTGCTAAGGGTTATTTAATTAGTGAAGAAGATTATCCTTTTCTTTCGTTTCTATAATTTCTAAACCTGGTGGCTTTGCAATTTTTATATCTGTTTCATGCAAATATTTTCCATATTGGAAAATAAATTGTTGAACAACTTTTTTAGACATTTGTTCTCCATGATATTCTCCAGCTTTAGCATAAGTTGCTTCAAAATCTTCCCATAGCCATTCAACCCAAATTTTTGCTTGTGAGTATGTTAAATGACTATTTTCTTTTAGTAATAGCTCAGTTAATTGCTCTAAATATTTCTCCATATAATTACACCTTCCAATTTTTAAACATTTATTATCATCATATCTAAATTCAAAATGGTCATCATATTGATGATGGTTCATTTCATCAATAAGTTTTTAATCACTAGGGGGTTTTTTTAATGACAACAAAAAGCGAACGTTTTTCAAAACAAAAGCATGATATGGCTATTGATGGTAATATAGATTACAAATCACAAAATGCTTCTATCCGTCCAAATGGGAGCATTAATACAAATCCACAAGATCGTATGGCAAAAAGTAATCGTGATGAATAGAAATTTAACCAGGGGTTTTACATCCCTGGTTTCTTTAATAATGCGATTGGGATTCCTATTTCTTCTTCACTAGTGCTTTTATGGCCCCAAGCAAAGATACCATTCATATATGTGATCATAAATAATACACCAGGTTCTTCAATTAATTCATATTGCTCGCCAGGAATAAATTGACTTGCGTCTAATAAATATGATTGAGCCATCGTTTTTTTACGAAGTATAACTTCAAGTTCATTGATCATATCCATTTGTTCAGCTTTTCTAGCTTGATGATTCAAATTGCTGATTTCTTGAACTAATTCATCTTTCGTTAAGTCACTATATCGTTTTGGAATTTCCATTTTAAGTCTCCTCTAAATCATTTAGATATTTTTATTATATCAAGCTAATAACAGACAACCAATTAATTTAGTTTCAGACTGTCGACAAACGCTCGCCTTTCTGCAGTGCTCATTTTCTGTCTAGGGTAACTTCGCGCCTCGACAGACAAGCGCTTGCAATCAGTCTTTCAAATCAATTTTTTTGAACATTGTCTATATACTCAATTAATTTAGTATTCTTCCTCTTCTAAAATTAAAATTGCTTTTTCAATTAAATCAATTGGGAAACCTTTTCGAAATAATACTGTTTTCATTTTTTGATTATATTCCCAACCACTTAATTTTTCATATTTCTTTTTCGCTTTTCTAGCATGTATTAATAGAGCTTGTAATTCTTCATCTTCTTCACTTTCATATTGTGTTTCTTCAATTGCAATCGAAGTGATGTTTGCAGAATATCCTTTTCTTCTCAAAAGTTCTTCAAGCTTTGCCTTTTTTTGATTTGTTGAGTACTTCGAAAGTGCAGAAACTTTTTTTTGGCAGAGTGAAATAGCATGTTGAATTTGTTTATCTTTTGAAAATAAAATTAAGCTTTTCTCTATTACAGAATTGTGAATCCCTTTTGCTAGTAATTCATTCTTAATGATTGTTGGACCTTTCAATGTCGTATTAATAGACGTACGGACATAACTTTCAGCGTATTTTTCCTCATTAATATACCCTTCTTCTACAAGTCGGATAATTGTAGTTTGTATTGTATCAATTAAGAACTCTTGCTTTGTTAAATATTGTTCTATTTCTTTTTTTGTTCTCATCATTCGAGATAAGTAAACAATGCTAGAAAGATATGCCTTTCTAAGTTGATCGGCATTTAATATCTCTTCTAGTTCAAATGGCTCAAATGATTGACCTTTTTTTATGTTAAATTTAACAAGAGTATCAGCGTCTATACTAAACGAATACTCTTCACCATTACCACTATCTGTATAAATATTAAATCGTTCTTTATTTAATTTTTGAACTTGAATTTTCGTAATTATAGACATAATTTACCTCAAAAGAAATTTTGTTTTTATGTACACATAAAAATAATAATATCATATTATGAATTAAGGAGATGCGTGGATGAAGATTCTTCTTACAGGCGGTACAGGGTTTATTGGATCTCAATTAATAAATGAATTTATCCGACATGAATTTCAATGTTACATTGTCACAAGAAATATAAGAACATCATCTAATCCATTTATTACTTATATTAATTGGGATCAATTAACCTCGAATTCTTTTGGGGAGTCAATTGATGTAGTCATTAATTTAGCTGGTGAATCAATAAACAGCGGTAGGTGGACTAAACAATTAAAAGACAAAATTCTACAAAGTCGTATAAAATCAACAAATATTCTAATTACTTGGTTTGAAAGACAAGCCCATCGTCCAAACCTTTTTATTAATGCTAGCGCAATAGGGTTTTATGGAACCTCCGGGTCAATAACTTTTAATGAACATGACAAGCCTATTTCAAATGATTTTTTAGCATCAACTGTAAGAGAATGGGAAACTGTTGCCAGAAAAGCTGAAGAACTAGGAATTCGGACTATACTCGCTAGATTTGGTCTTGTTTTAGGGTTAAATGGTGGAGCACTTCCAAAAATGATTTTGCCTTATAAACTATTTATTGGTGGTCCAATCGGAAAAGGTAACCAGTGGATATCTTGGATTCATGAGAAGGATGTTGTTGGACTAATACTTCATTCAATAAAAAATACCGAAATTAGAGGGCCAATCAATTTAGTGTCACCAAATCCAGTAACAATGAATGAGTTTAGCAAATCCCTTTCAGCAGCTTTACATCGACCAAATATATTGAAAGTTCCAAATTTTGCCCTTCAATTATTACTAGGTGAAATGAGTATGCTAGTTTTAGAAGGTCAAAAAGTTATGCCTTCTAAAGCCATTCAAACTAATTATAACTTTCAATTCCCATCTTTAAAAGAAGCTTTACTGTTAACTTTAAATTAGTATTTGAAAGGATTTATCATGAATCTATTATTTAAAAATGCAACCATTTTCCCTATTACATCTCAAGTTTTATATAACCATGACCTGTTAATTGAAAATGGGAAAATTAAAGAAATTGCACCTGAGATTTTTTCGATTGAAGATCAAACAATTGTCATAGAATGTGCAGGAAAACCGCTTTTTCCGGGTTTTATTGATGTACACACTCACCTAGGACTATATGACGAAGGAACTGGTTGGGCTGGAAATGACGCGAATGAAACAATTGAAGTATTGACTCCACATATTCGATCAATGGATGGAATATTGCCACTTGATGTTGCATTTACTGATGCAATCCAACATGGAATTACAACAGCTCATATTATGCCTGGTAGTGGAAATGTAATTGGTGGAACAACTTGTACAATTAAAACATATGGTAAAAGTGTCGATAAAATGATTATTCAAGAACCGTCTGGATTGAAAATCGCTTTTGGTGAAAATCCAAAAAGAACTCACAGTAACGGGAATAAAGAATCAATTACTAGAATGGGTATTATGGGAATGCTTCGTGAAGCATTCTATGAAGCTAAAAACTCGCATAACCCAGATGACTTTCGAATTTTACCAATTATTAAAGCTTTAAATAGAGAAATTCCAGTACGAATTCATGCTCATCGTGCAGATGATATTTTATCAGCTTTACGTTTTGGCGAAGAATTTAACTTAGATATACGAATTGAACATTGTACAGAAGGTCATTTAATTATTGACCATCTAAAGGATCGAAACCTTCAAGTATCTGTTGGTCCTACATTAACTAGACGTTCAAAAATCGAATTAAAAAATAAATCCTGGACTACATACAAAGCTCTTGCTGATATTGGGGTAAGTGTTTCAATTACAACTGACCATCCTTATACGCCAATTCAGTATTTAAATGTATGTGCAGCTATCGCAGTTCGCGAAGGTTTACCTGAGCTCGAAGCACTAAAAGCAATTACGATTAATCCAGCAAAAAATCTTAATTTATCTCATAGAATTGGTAGCTTAGAAATTGGTAAAGATGGTGATGTAGTATTATGGTCCCATCATCCGTTTCATTATATGGCTAAACCATTACTCACTGTCATAGATGGTAGAATTGTGTATAAAAATATCGAATAATTTTAGTTTGCAATTTGAACAAAATCGTTTATTATAGTATAGTAAGAACGTTTGCGGTAAATTAAATAGAAAGTGTGAAAACACTTTTCTTATATAGTATTTTAACGGGAAAGGCAAATGGTGAGCCACCAGTAAATCGCTGGTCCTAGTGGGTTCGATTCCCACCCCGAAATTTTAGGGTGCATTAAAAAATTATTCTTAATTTATTCATATTTAATGCACTTCACAGGACTTTAAATTTTATTGTTTAGTCCTCACAAAAATTTCGCGGGTGGCGTAACCTTCTTTCGCTACCCTTATTATGAGGAGGAGTAGAGATGCTGAAACAGCGAGATTTACAAGATTGTTCTGTACTTTTTGAACTTATGGTGCATCATGATGTCTTTCCCTTTGTGCGTCATAAAGCAAATTCGTACGAAGAATTTCTATTTATCACAAAGCAGGCAATCGAACTAGAAGAACAAGGAAAAATGATATCAAGAACAATCTTAGATGAGTGGGGTAACCCTATTGGTAACATTTCTTTACATGATATTGAAGATGGATATGGCTTTTTAGGAACGTGGTTAGGCAAACCTTTTCACGGAATGGGTTATAACAAACCAGCAAAAGACGCTTTCTTCCATGAGTTATTTCACGATTTAGGAATCAACTCTATTTTTATGCGTATTCGTAAAGTTAATAAACGCTCTTTTTATGCTGCAAGTAAACTACCATACGCATCATTAGCAAATGAATCACGTAAATGTTTATATGATGAAATTAATCAAAATGAAGAAATTTACGATTTATTTGAAATTACCAAAGACAATTATTTATTGCATACAATGCGTGAAGATTACCAACAACATGAAGTTACGCATTTAAAAGAAGCATAATTTAGTATATCAGCCACAAAAAATGGAGAGACTTACTAAGGATTTTATAACTTAGCGAGGTGTTTTTTGTGGATAAACGAAAAGATAAAACGAGACGTAATTTAAGTTCTACTCAAGAAGTATTATATGCAAAGGAATTTAAGAAAGCTGATCGTGCTGCAGGTTATACTAATTTTAATGGAGTAGGCAAATAATTTTATTCAAAAAGGCTTTCTTAGGAAGCCTTTTTTGTTTTTCTAGAATAACTTTATAAACAGTAATACTCCGTATAAACAACTTTCAAAATTTACAATATCTTATTTAATTTTCACTTGATTCAATAATATAAACAGATGACGGTCTAACATAATATTCCTTACTAAGTTTTTCTTTTATTCGATGCATTTCATCTTCAATTTTTTCTCCTCGAACAAAAGATCCCCCTTCGATTCCATTCTGATCATCTAGTAAAACATACCAAGAAAAACGAAACTCCTTCATAAAAATTCACCCTTTAAAATAAGAAACTATAAATAACTATTTTTCATTATATTCACTAACCTCAAATTTATTTTAGTCAATCGTCTAAATAATAATAAAAAGCTTATTAAATAAACTGTCCTTTAAATGTTAGACGCCTAACATTTAAAGGACAGTTCAACGTAATTAGTTTTATTAACAAGTTTGTAATTCTTTCTTTTGAGTTAATAGTTGATAAGCATGATTAACACTTTCATTTGATGGTGGTTGAATATCTTTTAAAGGATATTTTAATCCTAATACGTCCCATTTATAGACTCCTAATTGATGATATGGTAAAATTTCTACTTTTTCCACGTTACCTAAAGTGTTTATAAAACTACCTAGTTTTATTAGATCATCTTCTGAGTCGGTGATTCCAGGAACTAAGACATGTCTAATCCAAACCGGGATATTTTTCTTGCTCAAGTATTTTGCAAAATTTTTAATCTGCACATTTGATTTTCCCGTAAGTTTTATATGTCTTTTTTCGTCAAAATGCTTTAAATCTAATAATACTAAATCAGTGTATTCTAATACTTCGTCTAATTTTAAAAGAAAGTTTGGATCAGTGCTGAAACATCCACCAGAGGTATCAATCGTTGTATGAATCCCATTTTTTCTACAAGATTTGAACAGTTCTAATAGAAAGTCTAATTGTAATAATGGTTCTCCTCCACTAACCGTAACACCACCTCCAGATGATCTCATAAATGGAATATACGTCTTGATATCCTTCATTAATTGATCAACTGACATTTCTTTTCCTGCTCCAATTTTCCACGTATCTGCGTTATGACAATATTGACATCTTAATAAACATCCTTGCGTAAAAATTACATATCTAAGACCTGGCCCATCGACAGTTCCACAAGTTTCAATTGAATGTATATTTCCTGAAATCATTGTCATTCTCCTCCTCATTTAGTAAAAACATTAAAGCCTAGTGAAGCATGTCCCCCACTAGGCTTGAAAAACAGAGATTATTACATAGAACCGTGGAAAGTTCTATTTATTACATCTATTTGTTGTTCCCTAGTTAGTTTTATGAAGTTAACTGCATAACCCGAAACTCTAATTGTTAATTGCGGATATTCTTCAGGATGTTCCATTGCATCCATTAATGTTTCTCGATTGAATACATTTACGTTTAAGTGATGACCACCTTTTTCTGTATATCCATCTAACATTGCTACTAAGTTTACTATTTGTGTACTCTCGTCCTTACCTAAAGCTTTTGGAACGATTGAAAAAGTATTTGAAATTCCATCTTGTGCATCTTCGTAAGGTAATTTCGCTACTGAATTTAATGATGCTAGAGCTCCATTTGTATCGCGACCATGTAACGGGTTGGCACCAGGAGCAAATGGTTCTCCTGCTTTTCTTCCGTCTGGTGTATTACCTGTCTTTTTACCATAAACAACATTAGACGTAATCGTTAGCACTGATGTTGTATGAATTGAATTACGATATGTTTTATGCTTTCTTACTTTTGCCATAAAGCTTTCAACAAGTTCTACTGCAATATCATCTACGAGATCATTGTTGTTCCCGTATTTTGGATACTCTCCCTCAATTTCAAAATCAACAACGATTCCATTCTCATCTCGAATTGTTTTAACATTTGCATGCTTAATAGCTGATAATGAATCAGCACATACTGACAATCCTGCAATACCTGTTGCCATAGTACGTTTTATATTTGCATCATGTAAGGCCATTTCAATTCGTTCATAGCTATATTTATCATGCATAAAGTGGATACAATTTAATGTATTAACATATAAGCCTGCTAACCAATCTAATAAAACGTCGAACTTAACCTTTACTTCCTCATAGTCCAGATACTCAGATGTAATCGGAGCATACATAGGTGCTACTTGAGCTTTTGACTTTTCGTCTTTACCACCATTAATCGCGTATAACAATGCTTTAGCAAGATTTGCACGTGCGCCAAAGAACTGCATTTGTTTACCGATTGTCATAGCGGAAACGCAACATGCAATACCATAATCATCACCATAATCCGGACGCATGATATCATCATTTTCATATTGAATTGAGCTAGTTTTAATTGACATTTTAGCACAATATTGTTTGAATCCATCTGGTAGTTTTGATGACCATAGGACAGTTAAGTTAGGTTCTGGAGCTGGTCCTAGATTATCTAAAGTATTTAAAAAGCGGAATGAGTTCTTTGTTACAAGTGGACGACCATCTATTCCTATTCCACCGATTGACTCTGTTACCCAAGTAGGATCGCCGGAAAATAATTCATTATAATCAGGCGTACGAGCAAACTTGACTAATCTCAGTTTCATTACAAAATGATCGACTAATTCTTGTGCGTCTTGTTCAGTTAAAGTACTTTCTTCAATATCTCTTTCTATATAAATATCCAAAAATGTTGAAACTCGCCCTAAGCTCATAGCTGCTCCATTTTGCTCTTTTATTGCTGCTAAATAGCCAAAATATAACCATTGGAAAGCTTCTTTTGCGTTTGTTGCAGGTCTAGCAATATCAAACCCATGTTTTGTTGCCATTTGTTTTAATTCATTTAATGCACGGATTTGTTCATTTATTTCTTCACGATCTCTTATTACTTCTTCTGACATAACACTTGTTGTTTTATTTAAAGTATCAATTTTATCTTTAATCAGTCGATCTACCCCATATAAAGCTACCCTTCTATAGTCACCTATAATTCTTCCACGCCCGTAAGCATCAGGTAGACCTGTAATAACACCAGAACGTCTTGCTTCTTTCATTTCTGATGTATAGGCATCAAATACGCCTTGATTATGTGTTTTTCGATATTCTGTAAATATTTTGCTTATTTCATCATCAACTTTATATCCATAAGACTCACATGATGCTTCAGCCATTCGAATTCCACCGAATGGTTGTAATGATCTTTTAAACGGTTTATCTGTTTGGAATCCAACAATTTGCTCTAATTCTTTCTCTAAGTATCCTGGTTCGTGTGAAGTAATCGTAGATACAATTTTCGTATCCATATCTAAAACTCCGCCATTTTCGCGTTCTTCTTTAGATAGTTTAAGTACTATATCCCATAGTTTGTTAGTTGCATCTGTTGGGCCTAAAAGAAATGAGTCATCCCCAACATAAGATTTAACATTTTTTTGAATAAAGTCCCTTACATCAATCGTTTGTTCCCATCGTCCAGTTTCAAATTGTCTCCATTGTTCCATCGTATTACTCCTCCTCTTTTTGCATATAATACAGAAAGTTAATTAAGTATATAACAGATTACGTATCTAATTTAACATACGATGAACTGAAACATCCGTTTGTATTATGAACATATTGTGAAACATTGAACAAAGTAGTTAAAAAGTTAACTCATATAAACACTTAATTCTTTCCACTAAATTACAGTTGCTTCATATATATAGTAATTCACTCCGAAAACTTTCCTGTTAAACGACAAACTGTTATACTCAAAAGATAGTAACTGTATTAGCATATTCATGTAAATTTGTGGACAAGACATTCACAATCCAAATATGCGATAATACTATGGTTAATACACAAATGATTAATCCAAATGAACACTGTTTATATAAAGGAGTAATTTATGAATACAAAACTAAATCTTTCTAGTTCGATTAATGAAAAATTAAATTTAATATACAATGAACAAATTCAAAAAGTTCTAAAAGAAGAGCAATTATTAATCGGAGCAAAACAATATGTTTCTCAAGACAAAACGATTTTAGAAGATGCTATTACTGCCCTTCTTCTTGGTAAAAATATATTATTAAAAGGTCCAACAGGAAGTGGTAAAACGGTTTTAGCTGAGACTCTTTCAAAATTGCTTTATCAACCGATGCATAGCATAAACTGTTCAGTCGATTTAGATATAGAAGGTATTGTTGGATACAACACAATTGCCTCTAATACGAACGGATCTGAAGTAGTATTCATCGATGGACCTTTAATGAAAGCAATGAAAAAAGGTCATATTTTATATATTGATGAAATTAACATGGCTAAACCAGAAACATTACCATTACTACATGGTGCACTTGATTATCGAAAAATGATAACAAATCCATTTACTCAAGAAGTAGTAAAAGGTGACGAAAACTTTAGAGTAATCGCCGCAATAAATGAAGGATATGTAGGAACAAGCGAATTAAATGAAGCTTTAAAAAATCGCTTCATTATCATAGATGTTCCATATATTAACGGGGAATCATTACTTCAGTTATTAAAAGATGAATCTGAGCTTAAAGATGAAGACCTACTAAAGAAATTCACAAGCTTTTCAAGTGATTTAATTCCATTAGCAAGTGAAGGCAGAATTAGTGAAGATGCAGCAAGTATTCGAGGTGTTCTTGACGCATGTGATTTATCTGTTCATATACCAGTACTTCGAGCAATTGAACGTACAATTATCGCTAAATTAAGTGATGACATTGAGCGCGAGACTGTTAGAGAACTAGCAGAAAGTTATTTTCTTTCTTGAAATGAGTGATGATTAACATATGAAACAAATCATTTTTAACAATAAAAAAATCGACGCTTCCACTTTTCTTCAAATGGAAAATTTATCGATTTCTCTTTCGAAAGATCGTAGTTCATTTTTAGAATTTGATTTTCAGGCGTATTACGACGATGAAGAACAAAAATTTACTGTAAGTCATTTTTGGGATACACAAGAGCATAGTACACAGTTACAAGGTTTGAAATCAGATGTGTACTTAAAAGCTTTAGGTAATAAACATTACTCAGATTTTAGTGAATTCAAAGAGACACTAAAGGAATTACAAGAAACTCATTTAAAAAGTTTTTTCACACAATTATTTGTCCTTCTTGAGGATATCCGACTTGAAGAGTTAATTATTCATCAAAGACCAGGTACAAGACAATTATTTTCTACTAGAAGAAAAATATATAGACATTATTTTCAATCACAATTCAAAGCAAATGAAATGCGTAATTTCCAATTAGATCAATTATTTTGTTTAATTTATCTTTCACTTACTTCTACTCAATTAACTTATCAGACGAATGAACAACTCGAGGATATTTTACCCATCCTTTTCCAAGCGTTTGAAGCTAAGAAAACAAGTGATATTTCTTCCATTGTATTTAGAGTGCAGCAGAGACTACTTTCGCTGTATAAGGAAGATATGATTCACACATATTTTGGCTATTTACCATTAAATAAAATTAACGAATTAGCTTCATGTAATAGTAAGGTAAAAGAGCTTCAAAATGACGACCAGCAAGAGGGTCTTGATGAAAGAAATAGCGAAGATGAAAGATTATCAACCTGGCATAGAGAAAGTAAAAATAATGAAACAGATGATAATTTTTTACGATTTGAAGTTGAAAGTGGTACAAAAACTTCTATTAAAGCTAATTTTGCACGAGAAGAAGAGGCCGGCGATCAGGCAATTGCAAATGCATTTGGTTCCTCCAAACAAGGAGAGAATAAAAAGTCAAAACAAACTGATTCTTATGAGGCTACGAATTCATCCTCTTCACAGCAAAATCCTTTTGGTAAATACAATAGTAATGTTTCTATTAAATATAAAGAAGCAATTGGGCAAACAGTTACTGAAAAGAAACAGTATTCTACATTGTCTTCAATGGTGTCTAAAGATGTTAAAGAACTAAGAAAAACGATAGAAAAATCGTTAGAGAATAAACAAAACGCACCTACTGATAAATACTATGGTAGGTTAAATAAAAAATGGATTCGACTTTTCACAGAAGAAAACCCTAAAATGTTTTATAAAAAACAAACTGAATCGAAAGAATTAGATGCTGTTTTTTACTTATTAGTTGATTGCTCGGGATCGATGTTTAATAAAATGGATGAAGTGAAAAAAAGCGTCATTCTATTCCATGAAACTTTAAAACAATTAAAAATCTCTCATAGCATTAGTGGCTTTTGGGAGGATGCTTCAAATGCTACAAAAGAAAACAAACCAAATATTTTACATCAAGTCATTCCATTTTCAAGCTCTTTATCACCTTCAGTAGGTCCAAATATCATGCAGCTTCAAGAAGAAGAGGATAATCGTGACGGCTTAATGATTCGAATTGTTTCAGAAGAGCTCGCTAAACGTTCGGAAAAGCATAAATTTTTGCTCGTATTTACAGATGGCGAACCTTCAGCATTAGATTATTTCCAGGATGGGATTATCGATACGCATGAAGCAGTTAAACAAGCTAGAAAACTTGGAATTGAGGTAATCGGTACTTTCATTGAGGAAGAAGAACACCAAGAAGAAACTTCACAATTAATGAAAAATATTTATCAGCACCATTACTTAATCGCCTCAAATGCAGAAGATTTAAGACTTCAATTAAAACCAATGCTAAAAAAATTACTATTAAGAAGCATAGATTAAGATAGTTGTCCATAAAATGAAAAGAAATAGGCTTACTAGTAGCCTATTTCTTTTTTATTTAATAGGTAGTTAGAATATTTTGTCGAACAGATTTACATAACGAAATCGTATTTCCTATTGATTTTTAAAATTAAACGGAGTACGATAAATTTTGACGACTTAGAGAGATGCATATTTAAAGAAAAGCTAGTGAATGACCGCTAGTTTGTTTTGTATTTAAGGGGGATTAGGACTATGCCTACTTCAATTAAAGCAACATTTTCACGTGTACGATTCGTATTACTGGTTGCGTTAGTAGTTTGGCTAAAAACGTATATTGTTACTCTGTTTGGATTCGATTTAAAAATTGATACAGTCTTTCAAAATGTAATATTATTTATTAGCCCTTTGGCATCCTCATTATTCCTTGTAGGGATCGCACTTTTTTTCAAAGGGAAAAAACGTAATACGATCGCGCTTTTGATTAATTTCATTTTAACCTTGCTATTATGTGGAAACGTTTTATTTTACGGATTCTTTAACGACTTCATAACATTACCAGTGCTGTTCCAAACTAGTAATATGGGTGATTTAGGATCAAGTGTAAAAGAACTAGCAAGCTTTAAAATTCTTTTTATGTTTATTGATATTGTTATCCTATATTTAATCTCAAAGAAATTTCCTAAATTTTCAAACACTGGTCGAGTACCTTCATTTATGAAGTCAACTTATTATTTAATAACGATTGCAATTGCAGTTTTAAACTTAGGTTTAGCTGAAATGGAAAGACCTGAATTGCTTACTCGTTCGTTTGATCGTGAAATGCTTGTAAAAAATCTTGGATTATATGTTTACCAAGGTTATGATTTATCACTTCAAACAAAGACTTCAACACAAAAGGCCTTTGCGGATAGCAGTAAATTAACTGAAATTGAAAACTATGTAAATAGTAACGGTGTCAAAGCAAATGCAAAGCTTTTCGGTAAATATAAAGGTAAAAATGTTATTGTTATTTCTTTAGAATCAATGCAAAATTTCACAATTGGCGCAAAGGTTAATGGTAAAGAAATAACTCCATTTTTAAATAAATACATTAAAGAAAGTTATTATTTTGACCACTTCTATCACCAAACTGGTCAAGGAAAAACATCTGATGCTGAGTTCATTATTGATAACTCTTTATATCCATTAGATCGCGGTGCTGTCTATTTTACCCATGCAAATAACGAATATATGGCTACTCCTGAAATTTTAAAAGATCAAGGATATTATTCAGCTGTTTTCCATGCAAATAATAAAAGCTTTTGGAATCGAAATGTAATGTACCCTTCTTTAGGCTACGATCGCTACTTTAATGAAGTAGATTATAATATTACCGATGAAAATTCAGTAAACTGGGGATTAAAGGATGAAGATTTTTTTAAACAATCACTTCCTCTTTTATCACAAGTGAAACAACCGTTTTATACTAGATTCTTAACTTTATCAAACCACTATCCTTTCGTACTTGATCCACAAGATCAATACATTGATCAATATAATTCTGGTGACGAGACACTTGATCGTTATGTAACGACAGTACGATATATGGATGAATCAATTAAACACTTTATTGAAGGTCTAAAAAAATCAGGTTTATATGATAATACAATTCTTGTTATGTATGGTGATCATTATGGTATTTCTGAAAACCATAATCGTGCAATGGCTCAGTTCTTAGGTAAAGACGAAATTACTCCATATGACCATATGGATTTACAACGTACGCCATTTATTATTCATTTACCTAAGCAAAAACAAGGTCAAACAATCTCAAAGGTTGCTGGTCAAATTGATGTAAAACCTACGATTCTTCATCTGTTAGGCGTTGATACAAAAACAGATATTGAATTTGGTAAAGATTTATTTAGCCCAGATTATTCGGAATTCATTGTTTTCCGTGATGGAAGCTTCGTTACAAGTAAATATTATTATGTAGCTGGATCTAATGAATTTTATAATCGATTAACTGCTGAAAAAGTAGAAGTTCCTGATCAAGAAGCGAAACTATTAATTGATAAAGCCAAAAAAGAGCTCACACTATCAGATAATATTGTTTACGGTGATTTATTCCGTTTCTACAGTGGAAACAAGCATAAAACAGGTACAATGCAAACAATAACTGAACCAAATCAGTAAAAGATACTTCAAAACAACCTCACAGTCTAGTAATTAAATTTTTAGTTTTATACACCGAGAGATGCTTTTACAAGCATCTCTTTTTGTTATAATATGGTATTTATACATAGTTTTTTAATTAAAATATAGTGGGAGGATATTAATTGTATAAAAACTCTAAGTTATTATTTTGGACGATCGAACTACTATTATTATTCTTAGTCTTATTCGTTGGAACAAAAATATCATTCTTATTTCAACCAATTGCTATTTTAATTAGTACTTTATTCGCACCAATACTTGTCTCAATCTTTCTTTATTTCCTATTTGCACCAATAGTGGATTTTTTAGAGCGAAAAAAAGTGCCCCGTTCAATAGGCATTCTTCTTCTCTATCTCGGATTAATCCTAATTGCTGTAGTATCTATCATTAATGTATTCCCAACCTTAACTGAACAATTTAAAGATTTAGTAAATAATATGCCAACAATTGTAAATGAAGCAACAGATAAGATTGGCCTATTAGAGAAGTGGTTAGGAAGTCAAAATTACGTTGAAATTAAAGATTTAGAAAAGAAAGTTGCAGACTATGCCCTAGTATTTATCGGTGGCATAACTGGTGGAATTGGTGCGTTTTTCAATATTTTAAGTAATGTAACGTTAATCATATTAACAGTTCCATTTATACTGTTTTATATGTTTAAAGATGGTCATAAATTTCCAGCTGCGATGTCTCGTTTTTTACCACAAAGCTTAAGGAATGAAGCAATTCATATTGCAAATGAAACAAGCGAAACATTGGCTTCATACATTCAAGGCCAAACGATTGTTTGTATTTTTGTTGGAATTGGAACATTTATTGGATATAGTATTATCGGAATACCTAATGCCTTAATTTTAGCGTTAGTAGCTGCTATTACAAATATTATCCCTTACTTTGGCCCGTTTATTGGTGGAGCTCCTGCAGTGATCGTTGCGGCTCTAATTTCTCCAAAATTAGCGTTATTCGTTGTACTAATCATTTTAATTGTTCAACAAATTGATTCAAACTTAATCTCACCGTATATCATGGGTAAAAAGTTAAATATTCACCCTTTAACGATTATTCTATTATTATTATTCGCTGGTAACTTTGCTGGTGTACTTGGTATGGTTTTAGCTGTGCCAACATATGCAATTTGTAAAGTAGTGATTGTTAATATATCTAGGATCATCAATTTAAGGAAAAAAGCAAAATTCGCAGATAAGATTATTGATGACGACATTGAAACAAATATCGAAATTAACATTAACAACGATAACGACCAAAAAGAATAAATAAGAGCAAGAATAATGAAGTTGGAGTGATATTCACTCTTTATACTTCCGTTATTCCTGCTCTTTTTTTTACAATTTAAATGTTTCTCTTCCCTGCTCTCTATTTAAGAGCCATTCTTTCCTCCACAGTCCACCAGCATAGCCTGTTAGCTTACCATTTGACCCAATAATGCGATGGCATGGAACGATGATACTTAATGGATTTCTTGCATTTGCATTTGCAACTGCCCTTACTGCCTTCGGGTTCCCTATTCGGTTAGCAATATCTGCATATGAAGCAGTTTCTCCATATTTAATTTTGACTAGTTCCCGCCAAACACTTTCTTGAAAAGGAGTTCCCTTTGCAATTGATTGAATACTAAATTCCTTCCTAGATCCACTGAAATATTCAATCAATTCATTTCCTGCATCCTTCAAAGAAGGTGGCACTAATTTTTGAATTTCGTCATTCTCTTCTTTGACAAAATCAATATATGCTACCCCTTTTTCATTTCCAACAATCCTTAAAGTACCTAACGGAGTGTCTATATAAGCTGTATCTAATTGATTCATAAATCATTCTCCTAGATTATTTATCTAAATTTGGAAAATACTCCATTGCTTCAATACATTGATTATAACCGTTTCGCTTATAAAAATTAACACCTTGCTCGCTCGGCCAAACAATAACAAATTCGAACTTCATTTCGCTTACCCATTTATTAACTTTGGAGATTAATTTTCCTCCAATCCCCTTCCCTCGATATTCCTTTAATGTATATACATTCGTCATGAAAGCAAAAGGATTAGTCACTCTACCAGGTCGGGGTACTTTTTGAATAAGTTCAATATAAATATGGGAAACAATTGTACCTTCTATTTCAGCAACCCATATATACCACTGTTTACTGTTCATTGCATTTAGTAAAAAATCACGACATTCACTGTAAAAGTTATTGTATTCATTCTCTTTAATTCTCCCAGTCTCGTAATCTTCCAAAGTAAAATCCCATCTCATCTTAATTAACTGCTCAATATCTTTTATTTCTGCCAATCTCAAATTCATTTCCCCCCCCTTAATCCTCGGTACCTAAAACATCAGTATTAGGTGGAATATAGCCCATCTGTCGAGCCATCGCGACAATTTGTCCTTTATGATGATATTCATGCGTGATCGTATGTACTAGCAATTTCATCGGTGTGAAAGATATTTCTTCATTATGATCTCTCCATGGAATCTTTCTAACAATTGGTATATTCAAACGGTCAACTGTCATATCCAATAATTCACTCACGAAAAAATCAGCTTGTTCAAATCTTGATTTAATATCATCAAGACTAAGATTTACAACGTTTTCCTTTGGCGTAATTGGCTTTTTCGTTTTCAATAATATAAAAGATCCAATCCATGCAATATAACATTCAGCCATATGTAGTAGCGTTTCTCTAACACTTTGGAAACCAAACCCGTCTAATTTACGAGTAAAATCCTCTGGCTTTAATTCACCACAAAAATTTAACAAGGCTTCCCGATTTTCTTTTACCCATTTATATTCCTTCAAATTCACTACACTCACCCCTTACAATTTTGATTAATTAAGCTATTCTACCAAGTGGTAAAAATTACCTCTAAGTAAAATAATAAAAGGCCTGTATATACCTACAGACCTAGTTTTTTTATATAAATAACTTTAAACTTACTTGAACAATTAATAAAACAGAAACTGAAATTAATAGAATTCTAGCTAGCTTCATTGGAACAAATTCTGCAAATCTTAACCCTACTTGATTACCAACAATTGAAGCAGCAGCCATCGTCACAGCAATTTTCCATTGGAAGTGCCCTGTCATATAAAATATGATAAATGCTGATAAACAACTCCCAAAATTTAATACTCTAGCCAACTGAACTGCATTAACATAAGTAAAACCTTTTTTAATAAAATACAAGATTGCAAATGTAGAAGAACCTGGACCGAAGCCCCCGTCATAAACACCAATCCCTGTTAAGATGCTCCTATCTAGCAATGTTTGCTTTTCAACACCACCTTTATTCGTAGTTTCATAGTTCCACTTTTTACTTGCAAATGTTAGCCATAATGAACCAGTTAATAAAACTAATGCCACAATATTCATTACATGTTCATCTAACATACTCGTTACAAATGCACCAATTCCCCCACCAATAAACGAAACGAATATAAATTGAAAAATGACTGAGGCCTTAAAATCTTTCTTTTTAATTGTGTAAAGGATACTACTAAACGACCCCAAACCTGAAGCAAACTTATTTGTGGCAATACCCGTTTGAATAGGAATGCCAAGAAAAATCATCATCGGGAGTGTAATTAATCCTCCACCACCTGCTAATGTTCCAACTACTGCTGCACCGATTCCTAAAATAAAAAGTAATAATAGTGAGTCCATTTTCCTATCTCCCTTTTTTGCGTCTATCCTTACTATACACAAAATATTGAAAAAAAGGGAAACTAAAGACCTCATTATATGTGGATGATTATGGAATAGCAGGACTAAGGAGAGAAATTAAAAGGGGGGTGGGACTTTATCACTAAAGTGAGGAACTTGATAAAATGTAAAAACTGACTTTAAGAAAGCACTACAAATAAGTGTTAGTTGACCGTAAATAAGGGAACTAACTGTGCAATTAATCGATGAATTGGTGCAATAAACGACGAACTCCAATTAAACGAAGAATTGGTGTGATAAACGACGAACTGCAATTAAATGA
>NZ_NUUX01000030.1 GCF_002564465.1 Bacillus sp. AFS088145
AGTAGAACGTCGCCTGGTAAACAAAAACATCAGCTAATACGCTGATGTTTTTTTGTATTCAATTTTGATATATCAGACCTTAACATGACCTTACATATAGATAGAGAGACTATCAAAAGTCTAAACGACAAGTTTAAGAATATCCCCAAATAGTTCAGCAAATAATTAACAGGTTACTTTACTTCTGCCAAAAGTTAATAAAGTACACAATAATATAAATGCTGGGCAAACACCCTTAATTATAAATCTACATAACCTAGATTGAATGGAGGGAAAAAGATGAGAGGAAAAATACTCAATTATTATGCAGGTGGTAATACTGCAAAAGGGTTTTATAATCTCTATGACTCAGCTTTAGAGGATTTAGAAAAACTATTCATTCTAAAAGGTGGTCCAGGTACTGGGAAATCAACTTTAATGAAAACAATTGGAGAATTGATTGTAAATAAGGGGATCGATATTGAATATTTACATTGTTCTTCAGATACCAATTCAGTTGATGGCTTAATTATCCCGAAATTTCAAATTGGTATAGTAGACGGAACAGCACCACATGTAATTGAACCAAAAGCTCCAGGGGTTATTGAAGAATATGTGAATTTAGGTGTTGCTTGGGATTCTAAGAAATTATCCATGCACAAGGAAGCAATACTAACACTAAATGATGAAATTTCCAAGAAGTTTCAAACAGCATATAACACATTTGCGGCTTCATTAAGGGCTCATGATGAGATCGAAGAAATATATATTTCCAATATGAACTTTTTAGAAGCTAATAAACTGACCGACGAATTGATAGTGCTATTTTATGGTAATGACAGTAATACTGAAAAAGACTCCAAAGTAAAACATAGATTTTTAGGTGCAGCAACTCCGAGTGGTGCGGTAGATTATATTCAAAATTTAACAGAAGAAATCGAAAAGCGATATTTTATTAAAGGTAGAGCTGGTTCCGGTAAATCAACAATGTTAAAGAAAATAGCAGCTGCAGGAGAAGAAAGAGGATTTGATGTAGAGATTTATCATTGTGGATTTGATCCAAACAGCCTTGATATGGTCATTATTCCTGAAAAGGGCATTGCAATCTTTGACAGCACGGCACCACATGAATACTTTCCTGATCGTGAAAACGATGAGATTATTGATATGTATGAAAGATGTATTACGCCAGGAACAGATGAGAAATACGCAACTGAAATCGAAAGAACAACAAATTCATACAAAGATAAAATGAAAGAGGCAATATCTTATTTGGCAGAGGCTAAAGTTCTTAGAGACGAATTAGAAGCTATTTATATTGGAGCTATGGACTTTTCAAAAGTTGATAAAATTCAGTCTGAATTAATAGAGGAAATTGAAAGTATTATAAAATATTAGTATTTTCTAATTTGAAACAGGTGTACCTATATAGGTACACCTGTTGTTTATTTTTAAAGATGGGAAGTATTAGTACTTTTTAGTCATTTTTTTATGCTACATTCGTGAAGGAGAAAATACGAAATTTCATGAAAAGGTAGCGATGATGACAGTGGATATGCAGCATCTGTTTTCAGGGTCAACGGAAATTATTATTCACCAGGAACAGCTCAAACTTTACTAGTAAATATTGAACCAAAGAGTATTGTAATTGGTGGAGCTGACAATGCATTTAATCACTCGTATACTACTTGGGGAGATCAAAGTGCTAAGTATATGAGTGAATGGATGGTACTTTCGAACGGCAGCGTATATCCGACTACAAATATTAGTAAAAACAGAGTAGCCTCAGTCGACTTCTTTGCTCAAAACAGGGTAGATTGGAAGTTCAATGTGAAAGATGTAAATGGAAATATAGTTGATACATTTGAATATAAAAATCAAAAAGAAGTGCACACAAAATGGGTTCCAAAAGCAGATCTGCCAAACGGCACATATTATATCTCTGCTAATGTTACAACAAAAGATGGATTTAAAGTAACATCAACTCCGACTAAAGTAACGGTTCTTCAATAAAAGTCAAGAATTGAAAAAGCTATCTTTCCTATTTATTATAGGGATAGATAGCTTTTTTGTTCTTCTTAATTATTCGATACTATGAAATCCGAATATGAATTAAAAACATTACAGTAGCTATGAGTAATTTAACTAAAATAGACATCATAGAATGTAAAAAACCTAGTAAAACACGAACATTAAAATATTTTTTAAGAAAAACATTCATATTTTGTTGAAAAAAGAGTTATAAATTGATACTATAGAGATAGGAAATTTAGCAAACCTCATATAAGTTTGGGAATATGGCCCAAAAGTTTCTACCTAGTAACCTTAAATTACTGGACTATGAGGGGAAGTTAATCACACGTGTACGTAAATTAGTATACGCCTAAGTAGATTATCTTTCTCGCCATAGAGAAATAATTCTATTTAGGCGTTTTTTGTTGGAAATTTTTTGTAAAAATAAAAAAATAGCGAATAAACTTGGGGGAAAAGCAGATGAAACCGGTAGTTGGGGTCATTATGGGGAGTACAAGTGATTGGGAAACAATGAAACACGCTTGTGATGTGTTAGAAGAGCTTAATATAAGCTATGAGAAACGAGTTGTTTCAGCACATCGTACACCAGATTTAATGTTTGAGTATGCAGAATCAGCTAGAGAACGCGGTATTAAAGTAATCATTGCAGGTGCAGGCGGAGCTGCTCACTTACCAGGAATGGTAGCAGCAAAAACGACACTTCCAGTAATTGGTGTACCAGTACAATCAAAAGCTTTAAATGGATTAGATTCATTATTATCAATTGTGCAAATGCCAGGCGGAGTACCTGTTGCAACTGTTGCAATTGGTAAAGCAGGTGCGACGAATGCAGGCTTACTTGCAGCTCAAGTATTAAGTATCCAAGATCAAGAAGTTTATTTAGCATTAGAAACTCGTCGTGAAAACACTACTAAACAAGTACTAGAAAGTAGTGAATCAATATGAATAGCAAAGTAATTCTACCAGGACAAACAATAGGGATCATCGGGGGAGGCCAACTTGGAAGAATGATGGCGCTTTCGGCGAAAGAAATGGGCTATAAAATAGCTGTTTTAGATCCTACTCCAAACTCGCCTTGTGGGCAAGTATCTGATATAGAGATTACGGCTGAATATTCTAATATAGAAGCAATTAAACAGCTTGCGAAAGTAAGTGATGTTATAACATATGAATTTGAAAATATTGATGTAAACGCTCTTGAGTATTTGGATCAACATTCTTATTTACCTCAAGGCAGTGAGTTATTAAAGCTTACAAGAAATAGATTAACTGAAAAAACAGCTATTCAAAATTTAGGTATAAAGGTTGCTCCATTTCAACTAGTAGAAAATGAAGAGCAATTTTCTGAGGCAGTTACGAAAATAGGTTTACCAGCTGTTTTGAAAACGACAACAGGTGGTTATGACGGAAAAGGGCAAGTTGTTTTAAGAGCTGAGGAAGACTTTGTTGAAGCGTTAGAACTTGTAAAAAAACAGCAATGTATTCTTGAGGGCTGGGTTCCTTTTGAAAAAGAATTGTCAATAATTGTCGCAAGAAATAGTAATGGAGAGGTAAATACGTTTCCAATAGCAGAGAATGTTCATATAAATCAAATTCTGCATACTTCATCTGTACCGGCAAATACATCAAAATCAGTAATAGAAACAGCAGAGAACTATGCAAAAAAAGTAGCTAGCTCATTTCATCTTGTAGGTGTTTTAGCAATTGAGTTATTTGTAACAGAAGATGAGCAGGTTTATATTAATGAATTAGCTCCGCGTCCACATAATACAGGACACTATACGATGGAGGCAGTTGAAACTTCACAGTTTAAGCAGCATATTCGAGCGGTTTGTAATTTACCATTAGGGAATACGGAATTACTTAAACCAGTTGTAATGGTAAATATATTAGGTGAACATGTTGAAGAAGTATTGAATGTAATGCAAAATGATAGTACATTAAATGTCCATCTTTATGGAAAAGAAGAAAGCAAAAAAGGCCGTAAAATGGGACATATTAATATAATGGCAGCATCAACAGAACTAGCGATGCAAAAAGTACAAGAGTTAGGGATTTGGGAACAAAACCCGGTGGAGGTAATAATATGATTGAACGTTATTCACGCCCAGAAATGGCAGCAATTTGGACAGAAGAAAACAAATTTAAAGCTTGGTTAGAAGTTGAAATCTTAGCATGTGAAGCATGGGCTGAATTAGGAGATATTCCTAAAGAAGACGTAAAAGTGTTACGTGAAAAAGCTTCTTTCGATATAAACCGAATTTATGAAATTGAAAAAGAAACACGTCATGACGTAGTTGCATTTACACGTGCAGTGTCTGAAACATTAGGCGACGAACGTAAATGGGTACATTATGGTTTAACTTCAACTGATGTAGTAGACACGGCACTTTCATACTTACTACGTCAGGCAAATGATATCTTATTAAAAGATTTAGAGAATTTCATTGGAATTCTTGAAACGAAAGCTAAAGAACATAAGTACACAGTAATGATGGGACGTACTCACGGTGTACATGCAGAACCAACTACTTTTGGTTTGAAACTGGCATTATGGACTGAAGAAATGAAGCGTAACTTAGAGCGATTTAAGAATGCGATTGAAACAGTTCGAGTAGGCAAAATCTCAGGCGCAGTTGGAACTTACGCAAATATTCCTCCGTTTGTTGAAGAATATGTTTGTGAAAAGTTAGGAATTCAAGCAGCTCCAATTTCAACTCAAACTTTACAGCGTGATCGTCATGCTCACTACATGGCAACATTATCTTTAATTGCAACTTCAATTGAGAAGTTTGCAACTGAAGTACGTGGATTACAAAAAAGTGAAACACGCGAAGTTGAAGAATTCTTTGCAAAAGGTCAAAAAGGCTCTTCTGCAATGCCACATAAACGTAATCCAATCGGATCTGAAAACATGACAGGATTAGCTCGTGTAATTAGGGGTCATATGGTTACGGCTTATGAAAATGTATCACTTTGGCATGAAAGAGATATCTCACATTCATCTGCAGAAAGAATCATCTTACCAGATGCAACAATACTTTTAAATTACATGTTAAATCGATTTGGAAATATTGTTAAAAACCTTACAGTATTCCCTGAGAATATGAAACGTAACATGGACCGTACTTACGGACTAATTTATTCTCAACGTGTACTTCTTGCTTTAATTGAAAAAGGAATGTCACGTGAAGAGGCTTATGATACTGTTCAACCAAAAGCAATGGAAGCTTGGGAAACTCAAGTACAGTTTAAAGAGCTTGTAGAAGCAGAAGAGAAAATTACTTCTTTATTATCTCAAGAAGAAATTAATGATTGCTTTGACTACAGCTACCACTTAAGTCAAGTCGATACAATTTTTGAACGCTTAGGATTAAATTAATAAATATTGTTTGGCTAAGATTAGAGAAAAAAATTCTTAGCCAAACAATTCAAATAACAGATAAAGCATAAATTCTATTGGGTGTCTAAATGAGGATATGGGAGGCATTGTTAACATGGCAGAGCAAGTAATGTTGTATGAGGGAAAAGCAAAAAGAATTTTCTCAACTGAGAATCCTGAAATTGTAAGAGTTGTGTACAAAGATTCAGCAACTGCATTTAACGGTGAAAAGAAAGCAGAAATTGCCGGTAAAGGTCGCTTAAATAATGCAATTACTAGTTTACTATTTTCAAAGTTAATGGAATCAGGTATTGCATCACATTTCGTAGAAAAAACATCAGAACTTGAACAACTTGTAAAACGAGTAACAATTGTACCAATTGAAGTAGTTGTTAGAAATATCGTTGCTGGTAGCTTATCGAAACGCATGGGATTAGATGAGGGTGTTAAGTTAGAAAAGCCAATCATTGAGTTTTATTACAAACGTGATGATCTAGGTGATCCAATTATTAATGAAGATCATATCGCTGCACTTAAACTAGCAACAACTGAAGATCTTGAAACAATTAAAGAAATTGCTCTCCGTGTTAATGATGTGCTAGTAGAACAGTTTAATGCATGTAATGTTCGATTAGTCGATTTTAAATTAGAGTTTGGCAAATTAAATGATGGAACAATTTTATTAGCAGATGAGATTTCACCAGATACTTGCCGATTATGGGATAAAGATACAAACGCGAAATTTGATAAAGATGTATTCCGTAGAGATTTAGGTAACTTAACAGATGGATACGAAGAAATTTTAAAACGCTTAGGGGGATTATCATGTTCAAAGTAAGAGTATTCGTTACATTAAGAGAAAGTGTTTTAGATCCACAAGGAAATGCAGTTAAAAACGCACTTCATAGCATGAATTTTAACGAAGTTCAAGATGTTCGTATCGGTAAATATATGGAATTATTAATTGATAAAAATGTTGCAGATTTAGATACTACAGTAAAAGAAATGTGTGAAAAGTTATTAGCAAACATCGTAATTGAAGATTACCGTTATGAGGTAGAGGAGGTAGTCGCACAGTGAAGTTTGCAGTAATTGTGTTCCCGGGCTCAAATTGTGATGTTGATATGTATCATGCAATCAAAGATGAGTTAGGCGAAGAAGTAGAATACGTATGGCATGATTCAACGAATTTAGATGAATTTGATGGTATCTTATTACCAGGTGGCTTCTCATATGGAGATTACTTACGCTCTGGCGCAATTGCAGGTTTTGCAAACGTGATGGATGCCGTGAAGAAAGCTGCTGCTGAAGGTAAACCAGTATTTGGCGTTTGTAATGGATTCCAAATCCTAACTGAAGCAGGTCTACTACCAGGTACTCTTAGACGTAATGAGAAATTAAAATTTATGTGTAAGCCTGTTGAGTTAATTGTTGAAAACAATGAATCAATGTTTACAACTGGTTATGAAAAAGGTCAAGTAATTACAGTTCCAATCGCACATGGTGAAGGAAATTACTATTGCGATCAAGAAACATACGAATCACTTAAAAGTAATAATCAGATAATTTTCCGTTATCAAAATAATCCGAATGGTAGCTTAGATGATATCGCAGGAATTGTTAATGAAAAAGGAAATGTATTAGGAATGATGCCACACCCTGAGCGTGCAGTTGATGCATTATTAGGTAGTGCAGACGGACTTCAACTATTTCGTTCGATTGTAAGAAACTGGAGGGAAAACCATGTCGTTACTTCTTGAGCCAAATCCAATTCAAATTGAAAATGATAGAATTTATGCCACTATGGGCTTAACTGATGAAGAGTTTCAATTAGTCAAATCAATTATTGGTCGCAATCCGAACTATACAGAGCTTGGATTATTCTCAGTAATGTGGTCTGAACATTGTAGTTATAAAAACTCAAAACCTTTATTACGTAAATTCCCAATAAGCGGTGAGCATGTTTTACAAGGACCAGGTGAAGGAGCAGGTATTGTTGATATTGGCGATGAGCAAGCTGTAGTATTTAAAATCGAAAGCCATAATCATCCTTCTGCAATTGAACCGTACCAAGGTGCTGCAACTGGTGTAGGTGGAATTATTCGTGATGTATTTTCAATGGGAGCACGTCCTGTTGCACTTCTAAATTCTTTACGATTTGGTGAATTAGAAACTCCAAGAGTTAAGTATTTATTTGAAGAAGTTGTTGCAGGTATTGCTGGATATGGAAACTGTATTGGTATTCCAACAGTTGGTGGAGAAGTAAACTTCGATCCATGTTACGAAGGCAACCCTTTAGTAAATGCAATGTGTGTTGGATTAATCAATCATAAAGATATTAAAAAAGGTCAAGCGCATGGTGCTGGAAATACAGTAATGTACGTTGGAGCTTCAACTGGTCGTGATGGAATTCATGGTGCAACTTTTGCTTCTGAAGAGTTATCTGATGCATCTGATGAGAAACGCCCAGCGGTGCAAGTAGGCGATCCATTTATGGAGAAGTTATTACTTGAAGCATGTTTAGAAGTTGTTCAAAATGATGCTCTTGTTGGTATTCAAGATATGGGCGCAGCTGGATTAACATCTTCATCTGCTGAGATGGCTTCAAAAGCAGGAATGGGAATTGAGATGAATCTTGATTTAGTTCCTCAACGTGAAGCTGGTATGACAGCTTACGAAATGATGCTATCTGAATCTCAAGAACGTATGTTACTTGTTGTAGAAAAAGGTAGAGAACAAGAAATCGTAGACTTATTTGAAAAGTATGATTTACATGCTGTATCTGTAGGACGTGTTACAGATGATAAGATGCTTCGCTTACTTCATAATGGTGAGGTTGTAGCTGAATTACCTGTAGATGCTCTTGCTGAAGAAGCTCCAGTATATCATAAGCCATCAAGTGAACCTGCATATTATGGTGAGTTCCAAGCGATGGAAAACTATATTCCTGAAATTAGTGATTCAAAAGAAACGTTAAAACAATTACTTTCTCAACCTACAATCGCAAGTAAAGAATGGGTTTACGGTCAGTATGATTATATGGTTCGTACAAATACAGTAGTTGCTCCAGGTTCAGATGCTGCAGTAATCAGAATTCGTGATACAAAAAAAGCTCTAGCAATGACAACTGACTGTAATGCACGCTACTTATATTTAGATCCTGAAGTTGGTGGGAAAATTGCAGTAGCAGAAGCAGCTCGTAATGTAGTTTGTTCAGGTGCTCGTCCACTTGCAATTACTGATTGCTTAAACTTCGGAAATCCTGAAAAACCTGAGATTTTCTGGCAGTTAGAAAAAGCAACAGATGGTATGAGTGAAGCTTGTAATGTATTAAGTACTCCAGTAATCGGTGGTAACGTATCATTATATAACGAAACAAATGGTGAAGCAGTTTACCCAACTCCTGTAGTTGGTATGGTAGGTCTAATTGAAGATGTCGAGCATATCACGACTCAAAACTTTAAAACTGCTGGCGATTTAATTTATGTAATCGGTGGTGCAGAAGCTGAATTCGGTGGAAGTGAGCTTCAAAAATTATTAAATGGCAAAATCTTTGGTAAAGCACCAAGTATTGATTTAGCTGTTGAATCTAGTCGCCAAGAGCAAATTCTTGCTGCTATTCAAGCAGGTGTAGTTGCTTCAGCACACGATATTTCTGAGGGTGGTTTAGCTGTAGCGATTGCAGAAAGCACATTTGGTCCGTCAGAAGTTGGTGCAACTATTACGATCGAAGGAAATGAGGTTGTTTCATTATTTAGCGAAACTCAATCACGTTTCTTACTTTCAGTTAAACCTGAACATAAAGAACAATTCGAAGCATTAGTAGATGCAAAGTTAATCGGTACAGTTACAGAAGAAACATCAGTAACAGTTCGTAATGAAAACAATGAAACAGTTCTTCATGCTTCAGTTGAGGAACTGAAACAAGCTTGGAAAGAGGCGATCCCATGCTTGCTGAAATAAAAGGACTAAACGAAGAGTGTGGAATTTTTGGAATTTGGGGGCATACTGATGCTGCCCAAATCTCCTACTATGGTCTTCATAGCTTACAACATAGAGGCCAAGAAGGAGCTGGAATTGTTGTAACGGATGGGAATGAACTTGAAGGTGCAAAAGGACTTGGTTTAATAACAGAAGTTTTCAGTAAAGGTCAATTAAATGATTTACACGGAAAAGCTGCTATTGGACATGTTCGTTATGCAACTGCAGGCGGAGGCGGATATGAAAATGTTCAGCCTCTATTATTCCAATCGCATACTGGAAGCATTGCTCTTGCTCATAATGGTAATTTAGTAAATGCTTCAAGATTACGTAAAGACTTAGAAATGCAAGGTAGTATTTTTCAAACTACTTCTGATACTGAAGTGCTTGCTCATTTAATTAAACGTAATGGCTCTGCTCCATTAAAAGATAGCATTAAAGCCTCTTTAAATATGATCAAAGGAGCTTTCGCTTACTTAGTTCTAACTAAAGATGCAATGTATGTCGCACTAGATCCAAATGGCTTTAGACCATTGGCGTTAGCTAAACTAGGTGACGCTTATGTTGTAGCTTCAGAGACGTGTGCATTTGATGTAGTCGGAGCAAAATATATTCGAGATATTAATCCGGGAGAATTACTAATTATTTCAGACAATGGAGTGGAAACTGATCAGTTTACTTCATCAGTTAATCACACAATTTGTAGTATGGAATATATTTATTTCTCTCGTCCTGATAGCAATATTGATAATATCAATGTTCATGCAGCACGTAAAAATATGGGGCGTGTATTAGCTAAAGAAGCTCCTGTTGAAGCAGACGTAGTAATCGGTGTACCAGATTCAAGTATTTCAGCAGCAGTTGGTTACGCAGAAGAATCTGGTATTCCATATGAACTTGGTTTGATTAAAAATCGCTACGTAGGTCGTACGTTTATTCAGCCTTCTCAAGAACTTAGAGAGCAAGGGGTTAAGATGAAACTTTCTCCAGTTCGTTCGATCGTTGAAGGGAAACGTGTAGTAATGGTAGATGATTCAATTGTTCGTGGAACTACAAGCCGCCGAATCGTACAAATGTTACGTGACGCAGGTGCAAGTGAAGTTCATGTTCGTATTGGTGCACCACCATTGAAAAATCCTTGCTATTATGGTATTGACACTTCTACAAGAGAAGAGTTAATTGCTGCAACTAATACAATTGAAGAAATTTGCGAAGAAATTGGTGCAGATTCATTAGAATTTATTAGTTTAGAAGGATTATTAAATGCTATTGGTAGAAATCATGAGGGACCAAATAGAGGGCAATGTACTGCTTGCTTTACAGGGAAGTATCCAACAGTAATCTATGATGAAAATGAATTAGTACATTCTCATAATTAATATTAAAAAACAGAGGCGGTGAGCAAAGTCGCCGCCTCTTTTCAATTGAATCTATTCATAAGGAACTGAAAGGGGAAATCATCACATGGCGAATGCATATAAACAAGCTGGAGTAGATATCGAAGCTGGCTACGAAGCAGTGAACAGAATGAAGAAACACGTTCAAAAAACAATGCGTCAAGAAGTTCTTGGTGGATTAGGCGGATTTGGAGGAATGTTTGATCTTTCCAAATTCAATCTTAAAGAACCAGTTCTTGTATCAGGGACAGATGGAGTAGGAACAAAATTAAAATTAGCTTTCCAAATGGACCGTCACGATACGATTGGCATTGATGCAGTCGCGATGTGTGTGAATGATATTGTGGTTCAAGGAGCGGAGCCTTTATTTTTCCTAGATTACTTAGCAGTTGGCAAGGCTGTACCTGAACGAATTGAGCAAATTGTAAAAGGTGTATCTGATGGCTGCGTTCAAGCAGGCTGCTCATTAGTGGGTGGAGAAACTGCAGAGATGCCTGGTATGTATCCAGAAGATGAATATGATATTGCTGGTTTTGCAGTAGGGATTGTTGACAAGCCGAAGCTTGTAACAGGACAAAGCATTAAAGAAGGAGAAATCTTATTAGGAATCTCATCAAACGGGATCCATAGTAATGGATATTCTCTAGTTCGTAAGGTTTTATTAGAAAAAGGTGGCTTAACGCTTGATCAACACATTGATAAATTAGGTCATACTTTAGGCGAAGAACTACTACGCCCAACTAAAATTTATGTAAAACCAATCTTAAATGTCCTTAAAAAGTTTGAAGTAAAAGGTATGGCACATATTACTGGTGGTGGGTTTATTGAAAATATCCCAAGAATGCTTCCAGAAGGAATCGGTGCAGAAATTGATTACGGTTCATGGCCAATCCAACCAATCTTTGATTTATTAGAAGAGATTGGTGAATTAAAGCGTGAAGAAATGTTTAATATTTTTAATATGGGTATTGGTATGGTTCTTGCGGTTAGTGAAGAGAACTTACATGACACTATTAAACTATTAGAAGAAGACGGAGAAAAAGTATTTATTATCGGAAGAACAAAAGCAGGTGAAGGTGTAACCTTTGGCGGAGGTTCTCTGTAATGAAGAAGATTGCCGTATTTGCTTCAGGAAATGGCAGCAACTTTCAAGCCATTCTTGATGCAACTCTAAGCGGAGAAGTGAATGCTGAAGTGAAATTACTTGTTTGTGATCGTCCAAATGCATTTTGTATAGAACGTGCAAAGCAAGCAAATATACCATCATTTATATTTTCAGCGAAAAACTATGAATCAAAAGAGCAATATGAAGGTGAAATTATTACCCATCTTAAAGAGTTAAATGTCGAATTTATCGTATTAGCAGGCTATATGAGATTGATTGGTCCGACAATTTTAGACTCATTTCCTGGGAAAATAGTAAATATTCATCCTTCATTTCTACCATTATTTCCTGGAAAAGACGCAATTGGTCAAGCTCTCCTAGCAGGTGTCGAATCGACTGGTGTAACGGTTCATTTTGTCGATGAAGGAATGGATACTGGTCCAATTATTGCGCAAGAAGAAATTCTGATTGAAAAGGGAGATTCTAAGGAGTCTCTTGAGCAGAAGGTTCATAGTGTCGAGCATGTTTTATATGTGCAAACACTAAAAAAATTGTTTAGTTAATTAGATTAGATATAGAGCGTGAAATCGATTAGATAGGGGAATGTATATCATGAAAAAACGAGCTTTAGTTAGCGTTTCAGATAAACAAGGGATTATTGAATTTGTAAGTGGATTAATTAAACATGATTTTGAAGTTATTTCAACAGGTGGAACTTATAATTTATTAAAAGATGCTGGATTAAATGTAATTGGTATTTCAGAAGTAACTAACTTTCCAGAAATTATGGATGGTCGTGTAAAAACATTACATCCTTCAATTCACGGAGGTTTACTAGGTGTTCGTTCAAATGAAGAACATATGCGTCAAATGAACGAGTTAGGAATTCAGCCAATTGATTTAGTTTGTGTAAATTTATATCCGTTTAAAGAAACGATTATGAAGCCGGATGTTACATTTGAAGATGCAATTGAAAATATCGATATCGGTGGCCCTACAATGCTTCGTTCAGCAGCTAAAAATCATGAATTTGTATCTGTAGTAGTGGACCCAACAGATTATGAAGTAATTTTAGCTGAGTTAGCTGAAAATAACTCGGTTTCTATTGATACGAATCGTCGATTAGCTGCTAAAGTTTTCCGTCATACTGCAGCTTATGATTCATTAATTTCTAATTATTTAACAGAGCAAGTAGGAGAAGAAAATCCTGAAAGCTATACTGTTACTTACGAATTAAAACAATCTTTACGTTATGGTGAAAATCCTCATCAAAAAGCGACATTCTATCGTGCTCCAATGCCAACAGTTTCGTCAATTGCTTATGCAGAGCAATTACATGGTAAAGAGCTTTCTTATAACAATATTAATGACGCTAATGAAGCATTAAATATTGTACGCGAATTCTCAAATCCAGCTGTTGTCGCTGTAAAACACATGAATCCTTGTGGAGTAGGCGAAGGCACTACAATTGAAGAAGCATATGATCGTGCTTATACTGCTGATCCAGTTTCAATTTTTGGAGGAATTATTGCGACAAACCGTGAAGTTGATGCTGCAACAGCTAAGAAAATGCATGAATTATTCTTAGAAATTATTATCGCTCCTTCATTCAGTGAAGAGGCTTTAGAAATCTTAACTAGTAAAAAGAACTTACGTTTATTAACAGTAGACTTAGAAACTAAGCCTACGTTTGCACCTAAATTAACGACAGTTCATGGTGGCTTATTACGTCAAGACATGGATACATTTGGATTAGATGAAGCAACAATTACAGTCCCTACAAAACGTCAACCAACTGAAGAAGAGTGGGAGAATTTAAAATTAGGTTGGAAAGTTGTAAAACATGTTAAATCAAATGCAATTGTTTTAGCGAAGGATCATATGACAATCGGTGTTGGTGCAGGTCAAATGAATCGCGTTGGAGCCGCAAAAATTGCGATTGAACAAGCTGGCGAAAAATCAGTTGGCGCGGCGTTAGCTTCAGATGCATTTTTCCCTATGAATGATACAGTAGAAGCAGCGGCTAAAGCAGGTATTACAGCAATTATTCAACCGGGCGGATCAATCAAAGATGAAGATTCAATTAAAAAAGCTGATGAATATGGAATTGCAATGGTCTTTACAGGGGTTCGTCACTTTAAACATTAAGAAATAAGGAGATGACAAGATGAAAGTATTAGTCATTGGTAGCGGAGGCCGTGAGCATACAATTGCTTGGAAGGTAAATCAATCGGAGAATGTAACAGACGTATTTGTTGCTCCAGGAAACGATGGAATGATTGATGTTGCAACACTTGTCAATATTGATGAAAGTGACCATGAAGCACTTATTGCATTTGCCAAAAATGAAGAAATTGATTTAACAATCGTTGGTCCTGAAGTACCTTTAATGAACGGAATTGTAAATGATTTTCGAGCTGCTAATTTAAAGATATTTGGTCCAACTAAAGAAGCGGCAATTATTGAAGGAAGTAAAAGCTTTACAAAGGATTTAATGAAAAAATACGCGATACCGACTGCAGCTTATGAAACGTTTACTAGTTTTGAAGAAGCAAAAGCATATGTTGAAAAAGTTGGTGCACCGATTGTTATTAAAGCTGATGGATTAGCAGCTGGTAAAGGTGTAGTTGTAGCGATGACAATTGAAGAAGCAATCATAAGCCTTCATGACATGCTACTTGATGAAAAGTACGGCGATGCAAGTGCATCTGTAGTAATTGAAGAATATTTAGAGGGCGAAGAATTCTCGCTAATGTCGTTTGTTAATGGGAATAAGGTTTATCCTATGGTAATCGCTCAAGACCATAAACGTGCATATGATGGAGATAAAGGACCTAATACGGGTGGTATGGGTGCTTATTCGCCAGTACCACAAATCTCAGAGTCAGTTGTTGAACAATCTTTAAAAGAAATAGTAGTACCAGTCGCAGAAGCAATGATTTCTGAAGGAAGACATTTTACTGGAATACTTTATGCTGGTTTAATGTTAACAAGCCAGGGACCTAAAGTAATCGAGTTTAATGCAAGATTTGGTGATCCAGAGACTGAAGTTGTATTACCTCGTTTAGAGAGTGAGTTAGCGGAAGTATTATTAGCAATATTGAATGAAGAAGAAATCCGTTTAGAATGGTCAGAGGAAGCTGTTGTTGGAGTTGTACTTGCTGCAAATGGATATCCTGAAGTTCCTGAAAAAGGTGCTGTAATTTCTGGATTAAATAATGTTAGTAATGAAACGATGGTTTTCCACGCAGGTACAAAACTTGAAAATAATGAATATGTTACAAATGGTGGAAGAGTATTAATTATTGCACATAAAGGAAGTTCCATTAATGAAGCTTGCGAAAATGTATATAAACAAATTGATACGGTTCAATCAACTGGCTTATTCTATCGCCACGATATAGCGCATAAAGCAATTAAAGTAAATAATTAGTAAGAAAGGGTCGTCATTTATGATCAATGACGACCTTATTTCTTGTTAAAATAAGAACTAGTGTTCTATATTTATCTATACAATCTACTCCATTTTTGATAAACTACTTTTATGAAGGTTGAATATAATCTTCGAATGTATCTCCCTCGTCGTGTTTATCTGCCATAATCTTACATTTCTTACCTAGAGCAGTCATTGGGCAAAAACGTAATATTCCCTCTGCAACTTTCATGGCACCGATTATGATCAAAATGATTACAGAATTACTACATCTTCTGCGTGTAAGCTTTGCTGTGCCGTAAGCTAAAATTGTTAAGCCAGCAGTTATACGTATGAGTGCATTTATAATGCTAATATTTGGTCTCAACAGTAACTCCCCTTATAATAAGTATCAGTGACTACATCACTCTTTACCATTTTTCCCTATAATTGTTACAATATCATAGGAAACAATTAGTATTAATTACTTAAAATGGGGACGTAGGGTTACTTTTCCTTTCTAATAAGATACAATATTTTTATATTTTTGATAAAAAGTACTTAATAAAAATAGATAAATTAATGTTAAAAAACAATTCCGGAGGACAAAATGTACGATTATTCACAATGGAATCACATATTTAAATTAGATCCAAACAAAGAAATCTCTGATGACGAATTAGAAAAAATTTGTGAGTCAGGAACGGACGCAATTTTAGTTGGTGGAACGGACGATGTAACGTTAGATGCTACGATATCTCTACTAGTTAGAATAAGACGCTATGCAGTACCATGTATTTTAGAGGTATCAAACCTTGAAGCCGTAACTCCAGGTTATGATTTCTATTTTATCCCGACAGTTTTAAATAGTAATGATCCAAAGTGGATTATTGGAATGCATCAACAAGCAATGAAAGAATTTGCTCATTTAATTCATGCTGAAGAATTGGTAATGGAAGGTTATTGTATATTAAATGAAGATTGTAAGGCTGCAAAGCTAACAAGTGCAGTGACAGATCTTTCAATAGAAGATATTGTAGCTTATGCGGAAGTTTCTGAGCAATTATTAAAATTACCGATTTTTTATTTAGAATATAGCGGCACATATGGTTCACCCGAGGTGGTAGAAGAAGTATCGAACGTATTAAACAATACGAAATTATTCTATGGTGGTGGAATTTCAACAGCTCAACAAGCAATTGAGATGAAGCAATTTGCTGATACGATTGTTGTTGGGAATATTATATATGATAACTTACAAGAGGCTTTACAAACTGTGAAAGCTGTGAAAAAAGGAGCGACTAAGTAATGAAAACAGCAGAAGAATTATTGCAAGGTTTAAATCCAATGCAAAAAGAAGCCGTTAAAACGGTTGATGGTCCTTTATTAATTATGGCTGGAGCAGGTTCAGGTAAGACTCGAGTACTAACACATCGAATTGCGTATTTATTAGGTGAAAAAGGTGTCGCTCCTTGGAATATACTTGCGATCACATTCACAAATAAAGCAGCTAGAGAGATGCAAGAGCGGATTTTTAATCTAGTTGGAAAAGATGCAGAAGATATTTGGGTTTCAACATTTCACTCAATGTGTGTACGTATCCTTCGTAGAGATATTGATCGAATTGGCTTTAACAGAAGCTTTTCTATATTAGATACAACTGACCAATTAACAGTCATAAAAAATATTCTGAAAGAGAAAAACTTAGATTCAAAGAAATTTGATCCTCGTAGTATTCTAGGTTCTATTAGTAGTGCAAAAAATGAACTGCAAACTGCTGCAGATTATTCAAGAGATGCTTTTACTCCATATGAAAAAGTTGTTGGAGAAATTTATGCATCTTATCAAGATCGTCTACGTAAAAATCATTCTTTAGATTTCGATGATTTGATTATGATGACAATTAATTTGTTTGAACGCGTTCCAGAAGTACTACAATATTATCAACGAAAATTTCAATATATTCACGTGGATGAGTATCAAGATACAAACCATGCCCAATATAAAATTGTAAAATTACTTGCCGAGCAATTCAAAAATATTTGCGTTGTAGGTGATTCAGACCAATCAATTTATCGCTGGCGTGGAGCAGATATTTCTAATATTCTTTCATTCGAAAAAGATTATGAAAAAGCACAAGTTATTCTGTTAGAACAAAACTATCGTTCGACTCAAACGATCCTTGATGCAGCTAACGCAGTTATTACGAATAATTCAAATCGTAAAGCGAAAAAGCTATGGACAGAAAATGGACAAGGTACTCCGATTCATTATTTCAGAGCTGCGTCAGAACAAGATGAAGGATATTTCGTAGCTGGAAAGCTAGCCGAGTGGAAAAAAGAAGGCGTTCGTCAATATGGTGATGTTGCAATTCTATATCGTACGAATGCACAATCACGTGCAATGGAGGAAGTTTTAGTTAAGTCTAATATTCCTTATAAAATGGTCGGCGGAGTAAAGTTCTATGATCGTAAAGAGATTAAAGATGTACTTGCTTACTTAAGATTTATTGCCAATCCAGATGACGAGATCAGTTTTTCAAGAGTTATTAATGTGCCAAAACGTGGTGTAGGCGCGGCGTCTGTAGATAAAATTATTAACTATAGCATAATGAATGACTTATCTTTATCTGATACTTTAGAGCAAATTGATTTCGTAGGATTAAGTGGGAAAATCACGAAAGCAGTTGGAGATTTCCATGCTATGACGAAAAACTGGCAACAGATGCTAGATTATTTATCAGTAACTGAACTAGTTGAAGAAGTACTTGATAAAACAGGCTATATCCAAATGTTAAAAGATGAAAATACAATTGAATCTGCTTCTAGAATCGAAAATATTGAAGAGTTTTTAACAGTTACAAATGCTTTTGAAGAAAGCAGTGAGGATAAAAGTTTAGTATCATTTTTAACTGATTTAGCATTAGTTTCTGATATCGATCAAGCGGATAAAGACGAATCACAAGCAGATGAGGTTATACTTATGACGCTTCACTCTGCTAAAGGGCTAGAGTTCCCGGTAGTCTTTTTAATCGGTTTGGAAGAAGGTATTTTCCCACATAGTCGTTCTTTAATGGATGAAGAAGAAATGGAAGAAGAAAGAAGACTTGCATATGTAGGTATAACACGAGCGGAAAAAGATTTATATATTACAAATGCTCAAACACGTACACTTTATGGTCGCACTAGTGTAAACCAAGAATCTCGCTTTATTAATGAAATTCCTGAGGAACTATTAGATCGTGCTAATAAGAAAGTAGTAACAGAGCGCCGTGCTGTATCTAGACCAGCAGTGGCAATGAAAACAACAGGTGGAGAGTCACTCGGTTGGAGAGTTGGAGATAAAGCTTCTCATGGTAAATGGGGAATTGGTACAGTTGTAAGTGTAAAAGGAGAAGGCGAAGCAATGGAGTTAGATATTGCATTCCCAAGTCCTGTTGGTATTAAGCGTTTATTAGCAAAATTTGCTCCAATTACGAAAGCATAGAAGGGATGGAGAGCTCTTGGATCAAAAAATCATTGATAAAATTGAAGAACTACGAACAAAATTAAATCAATACAACTATGAGTATTACGTATTAGATCAGCCATCAGTGCCAGATGCCGAGTATGACTCACTATTACATGAATTAATTGGATTAGAAGAACAATATCCTTCTATTTTAACACCAGATTCTCCATCACAACGTATAGGTGGACAGGCAATTGATTTGTTCGAAAAAGTCGTTCACAGTCATCCAATGTTAAGTCTAGGAAATGCGTTTAATGAAGGAGATTTAAGAGATTTCGACCAAAGAATTAGGCAGGATTCTGCGGGGGTACCTTATGTTTGTGAACTTAAAATAGACGGCTTAGCCGTTTCACTTCAATATGAAAATGGATTGTTTGTCAAAGGTGCAACTCGTGGTGATGGTACAGTTGGGGAAGATATTACGCATAATTTAAAGACGATTAAAGCAATTCCATTAAGACTTTCTGAGCCAATTACGATAGAAGCTCGTGGTGAAGCATTTATGCCAAAAGCTAGCTTCGAAAAGGTAAATGAATCACGTGAAAAGAATGGAGAAGAATTATTTGCAAATCCAAGAAATGCAGCGGCTGGTTCATTACGCCAACTTGATCCAAAAATTGTGGCAAAGAGAGATTTATCGTTCTTCGTTTATGGATTCCCTACAGCTGAGGAATTTTCAATTCAAAAGCATAGTGAAGCATTAGATTATCTTCACAAACTTGGATTTAAAACAAATACTTTCCGCAAAACATGCCATACCATTGAAGAAGTAATTGAATACGTTGAAGAATGGAAAGAAAAACGCCCATCATTGCCTTATGAGATTGATGGAATTGTCATAAAAGTGGATGAATACAGTATTCAGAAAAAGTTAGGATCAACAGCAAAAGTACCAAGATGGGCTATTGCATTTAAGTTCCCAGCTGAAGAGGTAGTAACCAAATTAGTAGATATCGAATTAAGTGTTGGACGTACAGGTGTGGTAACGCCAACTGCAATTTTAGAACCTGTTCGTGTTGCAGGTACAGTAGTAAAACGTGCATCGCTTCATAATGAAGATTTAATTAAAGAAAAAGACATTCGAATTGGAGACTCGGTCGTTATTCGCAAGGCTGGAGATATTATTCCTGAAGTAGTAAATGTACTATTAGATCGTCGTATTGGTGATGAACAACCTTTTGCAATGCCAACTCACTGCCCTTCATGTGAACATGAGTTAATAAGAGTGGCAGGTGAAGTAGCACTACGTTGTGTAAATCCTTTCTGTCCATCTCAAATTCGTGAAGGATTAATTCATTTTGCGTCTCGTGATGCAATGAATATCGATGGTCTAGGCGAAAGAGTAGTATCGCAATTATTTGATGCTAATTTGATTAAGACATTTACAGACCTTTATCTTCTAACGAAAGAACAATTATTATCACTTGAACGATTTGGAGAAAAGTCAGCAGATAAATTAATTTCTGCAATTCAAACTTCTAAAGAAAATTCACTTGAAAAATTATTATTTGGTTTAGGTATTCGTCATGTTGGAGCTAAAGCTGCAAAAACATTAGCACAGCATTTCCAAATAATTGATCGATTGATGGAAGCGTCAGTTGAGGAAATAACCGGAATTAATGAAATTGGATCTAAAATGGCCCAGTCAATTAATGATTATTTTTCACAAGATGAAGTAAAAGAACTTATTTCAACGTTTAAAACTGTTGGAGTGAATATGGAATATAAAGGGATTCAAGTAGAAAATATTAATTTGGATTCTCTTTTTGCTGGTAAAACAGTAGTATTAACTGGTAAGCTAGAACAGATGACTAGAAGTGAGGCTAAGAAGCAATTAGAAGCACTTGGCGCAAAAGTAGCAGGAAGTGTTAGTAAAAGTACTGATCTAGTCATTGCAGGTGAGGCAGCTGGATCGAAATTAGATGCTGCACGTAAATTAAATATCGAGATTTGGGACGAAGAGAGAATGGTTAAAGAGCTTCAACCACAATAAAATTTCAATCAACTAGAGGACGGATTAATGATAGTAGTTCGTTCACTTATAAGTAGAAGGTGTGAGTTAGATGAAAAAACGTATAGGAATGCTCCTATGTTGTTTTTCGCTCATCTTATCTGGCTGTTCATTATCAATAAAGAATGAAGATAAGGTTGTACAAGAGAGCAAGAACAAAAAAGGGGAAGACGCAATAATACCCCGTTATTCAATTTCAAATGATTACTACAAGACAATACTTCCATTTAAACCGAGTAAAACAAGAGGTGCTGTCGTTGCAAATATCGATAATAGACTTGATATTAGTGAATTTGAATTAGGTTTAATGCGAATTGTACAAGAGCAATATTCAACAAAAGATTATCTGTATCAAGAAGGACAATTATTAAGTAAAAAAACGGTGGAATCTTGGCTAAAAAGGAAGTATACTCCTTCACAATTTAAACAAAAACAAGATGCACTAAAAGCGGCAAATTTAAAACCGAATTCGATTATAAATGATGGATTGAATCCAATTAAAACGGACACAAAAAATCTTACTGAAGATCAAAAAGCTAAACAAGCACCGATTTTTTTAAATTCTATTTTAGAGCAAGATTATCTAAAAAAGGACGGTAAAGAAGTTAAAGTTGAAGGCGTAGCAATTGGTTTAGCAATGAACTCTGTTTATTATTATCAAGAGGAGCACGGTTACCCAAGAGAGCTTAAAATTCCTCAAGATGAAATGATTAAACAAGGTAAAGCGATCGCTCAAGAAATATTGACGCGAGTGCGAAAAATGGACGAATTTAAAAATATACCAATCACATTTGCTATTTTCCGTCAGCAAAGTCAGTCATCTGTAGTACCTGGAAACTATGTTGCTATGGCTTCAGTTTCTGGAAATGACTTCTCGATTAGTAATTGGGATAAAATAAATGAGAAGTACTATTTATTCCCTTCAGCTGCTGCAACTGCAGATTACCGAGATGATGCAATGAAAATGGTTAATTTTAAATCAGATATAGAAAATTATTTTCCGAATTATACGGGTGTTGTAGGCACTGGTTTTTATAAGGATAATGAATTAATACAACTTAAAATTGATATACCTATGCAATTTTATGGTAAGGCAGAAGTCATAGCTTTTACTCAATATGTAGCGGGACTTATGATGGACCATTTCCCTTCATACTTAAAGGTTGAGACGAATATTTTCTCATCAAATGGACAGGAAGCACTCATCGTAAAAGATGTAGATGCTAAAGAACCAAGTGTGCATATTTATAACTAAAAGGAAGAGGACTACTCTTCCTTTTTTTTATGAAAGGGAAGAATCTGTAAGCGTTTCATATTTGAAGAATATATAGGAATATTGTATTATGTAAATGTGAGTTTTTTATACAGTAGTTATTCTACTAGCAATTGACTGAAAACACTGATAGAAAAACGGTTACAGTTGTTGCTATTTTCAAACTAAAGGGGGATTTATTCAATGGTTATACCTTACAAACATGAGCCATTTACAAACTTTGGCTTAGAGGAAAATCAAGAACAATACAAACAAGGATTAGCAAAAGTTTCATCTTATTTAGGTGAAAAATATCCACTAATCATTGGTGGAGAGCGTATCTTTACTGAAGAACAGATCGTATCTGTAAATCCTTCAAATCATAAAGAAGTTATTGGTTCTGTATCTAAAGCAAGCCGTGACTTAGCTGAAAAAGCTATGCAAATTGCTGATACAACTTTTAATACATGGAAAAAAGTTAAACCTGAAGTTCGTGCTGACATCTTATTCCGTGCGGCTGCAATTATTCGTCGTCGTAAACACGAATTCTCAGCTTTATTAACTAAAGAAGCTGGTAAACCTTGGAATGAAGCAGATGCTGATACAGCTGAAGCAATTGATTTCTTAGAGTTCTATGCTCGTCAAATGTTACAATTAAAAGACGGAATTCCTGTTGAAAGCCGTCCTGGTGAATATAACCGTTTCAACTACATTCCATTAGGAGTTGGTGTTGTAATCTCTCCTTGGAACTTCCCATTTGCAATCATGGCTGGAACAACTGTAGCTGCTGTAGTAACAGGTAACACTGTTCTATTAAAACCAGCAAGTACAACTCCAGTAGTTGCTTACAAATTCTTAGAAGTATTAGAAGAAGCTGGATTACCTGCAGGAGTAGTAAACTTCGTACCAGGTAGCGGTGCTGAAGTAGGAGATTACTTAGTTGATCACCCACGCACTCGTTTCATCAGCTTTACTGGTTCTAAAGAAGTAGGTATCCGTATTTATGAGCGCGCTGCAAAAGTAAACCCAGGTCAAATCTGGTTAAAACGTGTTATCGCTGAAATGGGCGGTAAAGACACAATGGTAATTGATAAAGAAGCTGATTTAGAATTAGCTGCTAAATCAATCGTTTCTTCTGCATTCGGATTCTCTGGTCAAAAATGTTCAGCATGTTCTCGTGCAGTAATTCACCAAGATGTGTATGATCAAGTTCTTGCTCGTGCAATCGAATTAACAAACGAATTAACTGTTGGAAACCCAGAAGACCGTTCAACTTACATGGGTCCAGTTAATGACCAAGCTGCTTTCAATAAAGTAATGAGCTACGTACAAATCGGACGTGAAGAAGGCCGTGTAGTAACAGGTGGAGAAGGAGACGATTCTACTGGTTGGTTCATCAAACCAACAATCGTTGCTGACGTTAAAGAAGATGCTCGTTTAATGAAAGAAGAAATCTTTGGACCAGTTGTAGCATTCTGTAAAGCTAAAGACTTCGATCACGCTTTAGAAATTGCTAACAACACTGAATACGGTTTAACAGGTGCTGTTATCTCTAACAACCGTGCAAACATCGAAAAAGCACGTGAAGATTTCCACGCTGGTAACTTATACTTCAACCGTGGATGTACTGGTGCAATCGTTGGTTACCAACCATTTGGTGGATTCAACATGTCAGGTACTGACTCAAAAGCAGGCGGACCAGACTACCTAGTTCTTCACATGCAAGGTAAAACAACTTCAGAAATGCTTTAATAAATAGAGTAAAGGCTTGTTTTATTGACAACCTTTAAAAGAAGAAACCCCACTAAGAAATGAATTTCTTTGTGGGGTTTCTTTGTATTACTATACAATTCCTAGCATTATAAACTAATAGATTAAAGTTACTTTTGTCTATAGTTTGTCTAAAAATCGAATGTTTTTCGAAACCTCAACTAGTTCCGTAGTAAATGCAATCAAGCAATTAGTATAATGGTTAAGAGAAATTTATTAAAAGTAAAGAATGTTAGAGGACTTTCGTATGAATCCTAAAAAAGATTTTATTAAATCCTATGACTTTATTATGCTAATTTTAATTTTTTGTCTGATGTTTACTAGTATTGTTGCGATCTATTCGGCCAGTAAAAGTGGTCAGTATCAGGGAGGTTTCGTAGCAAGGCAAAGTGTTTTTTATTTAATTGGACTTACAATATCAATATTAGTCGCGAAAATTGATCTTAATCGAATCAAAAGGATAAACTGGATTATTTATGGAATTTGTATTTTACTTTTAATCGTTTTAATATATTCTCCTGAAAGTATTGCGAGGCCAGTTAACGGGGCAAAAGCATGGTTTCAGTTACCGTTTATTGGTTCATTACAACCTTCAGAATTTATGAAGATAAGTTTGCTTATAAGTATTAGTGCGATGGTAGATAAGCATAATAAGGTATATAAAATAAATAATGTAAAAACTGATTTAATATTATTATGTAAAATTCTACTTATTTCGTTGCCACCTTCTTTAATTGTTCTTAAACAACCCGATACAGGAATGACTATGATTTTTCTTGCTATTATTTTCTCCATCATATTGTGCTCTAAGATTAAAACATCAATTGCGTTATTTCTAATATCAATTCCTACACTTATGATAACTACTCTTTTAGTTATTTTAACTAAATTTCCGAATTATTTTGAGGTAAGAATATTATCTTTACTAATGCCTTATCAGAGAAGTAGAATTGAAGGTTGGTTAAATCCATTTGAGCATAGTGATGCTGGATTTCAAACAAAACAGGGATTACTTGCAATTGGAACTGGTCAATTTTCTGGAAAAGGATACTTAAAAGGAGCTGTCTACATCCCAGAAGAACATACTGATTTTATTTTTGCAAATATCGGTGAAGAGTTTGGTTTTATTGGAGGGGCTGTAATCATCGTTTTGTTTTTTCTATTGCTAAGTAGAATAATGAATATTTCTTTAGATGCTTTGAAGAATACCAATAGTTTGTTTGGAACAATGATCTGTATTGGTACGATATCTGTATTAGCTTTTCAAATCTTTCAGAATATAGGAATGACAATAGGCTTGCTACCCGTAACAGGTATTACACTACCATTTTTAAGTTATGGTGGAAGTTCATTATTATCAAATATGATATTAATAGGATTAACACAATCAGTCAGGAATTCATATATTGGATACATTTTCTGTAATTTAGAAGGAGAGAAGTATGGATAAAGAAATATTCGGAAAGAGAATGGAAATTTTACTATTCATAGCAACTGGTTTGTTTTCGATTATCATTTTAAAATTGTTATACATTATAATAATTTAGAAAGAAAGTTTTTTTAATTAGGTGTTTTTAAAAAAAAAATTGTGAATCACTTTACAAAAGGTGCTAAATAATAAATATACCAGATTAGAATCAGCATCATTTTATAATGAATTGAGTATTTTGAAGGGCGTAAGTAAATTTAGGCTCTTTTTGTTATGCTCAATACTTTACTTCCAACTAAACCCTTCCCCATATTATTATGCTATAATTTTAAATAAACGATAGTGAACAGAGAGAAGGAATACCATGCAAATTTTACAGAGAATTATTCAATTAGTAGATTCAATTCCTTTAGGAACTCGTGATGATTGGGACTCTTATTTTTTAGGACAGGCATTTATAACTTCTCTTCGTTCAACTTGCGGAAGTAGAAGGGTTGGAGCAGTTATTGTAAGTGACAATAGAATAATTGCTTCTGGGTATAATGGATATCCGAAAGGAGCTAAGCATTGTATTGATGGGGGATGTCCACGCTTTGCTGCTCGTCAAGAAGGATTATTAGATAGTGGTAAATACTCGGATCAGTATCCTTGTGATGCTTTCCATGCTGAAGAAAATGCAATTTATCAATTAGTACAATCAGGAATTCAAAAAACGAAAGGTGATAGTTGGACTATTTATTGTACAACTGCACCGTGTCGAGCTTGTGCAAAAATGATAAATGGAGCCGGGATAACTAGAGTTGTATATAATGTAGGCTATCCGGATGATTATTCAATTGAGTATTTTAAAAAATATGGAATTGAATTAACAAGAATTCCTGCTGAATAAACATTAGTCCATAATTAAACAAACGTTTGATTAATTTTATATGTAAGAATTTTAGTGCAGACTGTTTGCAAGCGAATGTCTTTCGAGGTTCGTTAAGCCTGATGAGGAGCGGTGTTATCTTATACGATAATGAGCTTTTAGTTAGGTGAAGTGACGAAGAAAGCGAGCGTTTGGCGGACAGTCTGTAATTATTTTACTAGTATTTAAGTGGAATGTTGCCCGACACATGGGAAATTTGGTATTATCAGTATATTGTATGTTGTGCGAATAATATGGAGGTGCATATAAATGTCAAAAATTACAATGGAGCAAGTTAAGCACGTTGCTCATTTAGCACGTTTAGCGGTGACTGAGGAAGAAGCAGAGAAGTTTTCAAAACAACTTGGAGCAATTTTAGATTTTGCTGAGCAGTTAGGTGAACTTGATACAACAAATGTGAAACCAACTACACATGTTCTAAAAATGCGTAATGTATTACGTAAAGATGAGCCAGGTAAAGGATTACCAATTGAAGAGGTACTGAAAAATGCACCAGACCACAAAGATGGACAAGTTAAAGTACCGTCAATATTGGATTAAGGGGGGAAATTAGAATGTCATTATTTGAATATACAGTTTCAGAATTACATAGCAAATTAAAATCAAAAGAGATTAAAGTAGAAGAATTAGTAAATGAATCCTATGAGCGAATCTCTGCAGTTGATGGTGAAGTAAAATCATTTTTAACTTTAAACGAAGAGCAAGCGCGTTTACAAGCAAAAGCACTTGATGAAAAGCCTTGGGATGAGTCTCGTGGTATTCTTTCAGGTATGCCTATTGGTGTAAAAGATAATATCGTTACAAAGGGTCTTCGTACTACTTGTGCGAGTAAAATTCTTGAGAACTTCAATCCAATTTATGATGCGACAGTTGTAACGAAATTAGCACAAGCTGAAAGCATTACGATCGGAAAATTAAATATGGATGAATTTGCAATGGGTTCATCTAATGAAAATTCTGCGTTCGGTGGTACTCGTAACCCTTGGAATACTGAATACGTACCAGGCGGAAGTAGCGGTGGGTCAGCAGCTTCAGTTGCTGCTGGAGAAGTATTATTCTCTTTAGGTTCTGATACAGGTGGTTCAATCCGTCAACCAGCTTCATTCTGTGGAGTTGTTGGTTTAAAACCTACATATGGTCGTGTATCTCGTTCTGGTTTAGTAGCATTTGCTTCTTCTCTAGACCAAATTGGCCCAATTACTAGAAATGTAGAAGATAATGCATTGTTATTACAAGCAATTTCAGGTTTAGATGCAAGTGACTCAACTTCAGCAAATGTAGAAGTTCCTTCATTCGTTAAGGCGTTAACAGGTGATGTAAAAGGTCTTCGTATCGCTGTACCTAAAGAATATTTAGGAGAAGGCGTTGGTGAAGAAGCTCGTGCATCTGTTATGGCTGCTTTAAATTTATTAGAAAGCTTAGGTGCTACTTGGGAAGAGGTTTCATTACCACACTCTAAATATGCATTAGCTACATATTATTTAATTTCTTCATCTGAAGCATCTGCTAACTTAGCTCGTTTCGATGGTATTCGCTACGGTCATCGTGCAGACGATGTAGAAAACTTAATTGATCTTTATAAGAAAACTAGAGCTGAGGGCTTTGGAGATGAAGTAAAACGTCGTATCATGTTAGGTACTTATGCATTAAGTTCTGGTTACTATGATGCTTACTATAAAAAAGCTCAACAAGTACGTACATTAATAAAAGAAGATTTCGAGAAAGTATTTGAAAACTATGATGTTATTATTGGCCCAACTACACCAACTCCTGCATTTAAAGTAGGCGAAAAAGTAAGTGATCCAATGACAATGTACGCAAATGATATTTTAACGATTCCTATTAACTTAGCGGGTGTACCTGCGATTTCTGTTCCTTGTGGTTTCCATAATGGTCTTCCATTAGGATTACAAATTATCGGTAAACATTTTGATGAGTCTACAATTTACAGAGTTGCCCATGCATACGAGCAAGCAACTGACTTTACAAAACAAAGACCACAACTATAAGGAGGCGCGGGAAAGATGAATTTTGAAACGATAATCGGTTTAGAAGTGCACGTAGAATTAAAAACAAAATCAAAAATCTTCTCACCAAGCCCTAATGCGTTTGGTGCAGAACCAAATACAAACACTGGTGTAATCGATTTAGGTTATCCAGGTGTGTTACCAGTATTAAATGAAGAAGCTGTAAACTTTGGTATGAGAGCAGCAATGGCATTAAATTGTGATATTGCTACTGAAACAAAGTTTGACCGTAAAAACTACTTCTACCCTGACAATCCAAAAGCTTACCAAATCTCTCAATTTGATAAGCCGATTGGTGAAAATGGATGGATTGAAATTGAAGTCGGTGGCAAAAAGAAACGTATTGGTATTACTCGTGTTCATTTAGAAGAGGATGCTGGAAAGTTAAATCATACAGATGAAGGATATTCATTAGTAGACTTTAACCGTCAAGGAACTCCATTAATTGAAATCGTTTCTGAGCCGGATATGAGAACTCCTGAAGAGGCTTATGCATATTTAGAAAAACTTAAGTCAATTATTCAATTCAGTGGGGTATCAGATGTAAAAATGGAAGAAGGCTCACTTCGTTGTGATGCTAATATTTCTTTACGTCCATTTGGACAAGAAGAATTCGGTACAAAAGCAGAACTAAAGAACTTAAACTCATTTGCTTTCGTTCAAAAAGGACTAGAGCATGAGCAAGTTCGCCAAGAAAAAGTATTATTATCTGGCGGAGTAATCCAACAAGAAACACGTCGTTACGATGAAGCTACAAAGACTACAATCTTAATGCGTGTAAAAGAAGGATCAGATGATTACCGTTACTTCCCAGAACCAGACTTAGTTGAACTATACATTGATGATGAGTGGAAAGAACGTGTTCGCCAAAGTATTCCGGAGCTTCCAGATGCTCGTCAAAAACGCTATGTAGAGCAATTAGGTTTACCAGCATACGATGCAATGGTATTAACTTTAACAAAAGAAATGTCTGATTTCTTCGATGACACTGTAAACAATGGTGCAGATGCAAAATTAGCATCTAACTGGTTAATGGGTGAAGTTTCGGCATATTTAAATAAATCACAAAAAGAACTGCATGAAGTTGCTTTAACGCCTGAAAACTTATCTAGTATGCTTAAGTTAATTACAGACGGTACAATCTCTTCTAAGATTGCGAAAAAAGTATTCACTGAGTTAATCGAAAACGGCGGAGACGCAAATGAAATTGTAAAAGCGAAAGGTTTAGTACAATTATCTGATGAAGGCGCTCTTCGTAAAATCGTTATTGAAACTCTTGATGCTAACCCACAATCTATTGAAGACTTTAAAAATGGTAAGGACCGTGCTATTGGTTTCCTTGTTGGTCAAATGATGAAAGCGACTAAAGGCCAAGCGAATCCACCACTATTAAATAAGATCTTAATGGAAGAAATTCAAAAAAGATAAGGTTTTCAATACAAAAAACTACGGGCTATAAGCTCGTAGTTTTTTAAGTTGTTGAAATATAAAATGATCAATAGCCGGATATTAATGAACATTTATTAATGATGAAATGATCATTTTTTTGGATATTTATTAATTGTTTTAAATGTAAATATGTTTGAGCAATTTTATGATTCTATAACCTAGTTTTGATTTTTTTTTCAGAAGTTAAAAATATTATGAGCTTATTTTTAGATAACAAATTCGATTGATTAGTTTATTAATCATTGTTCGATATTAATTAACATACAAACTGATTAATAAACAACTATTAGATTACTCTAAGTAAAGGTTATTTGATTAGAATTTATCGCAGACTTTTCTTGATGAATAAGTTGATTGTAACGAAGGGGTGCTCGACTCNNCTCCTATGGGATAAGCGGGAAGGTTGAGACCCCGCAGTCTTGCCGAGGAGGCTAAAGAATCTCGCCCCATGGAAAGCGAGCATCTCGTAGTGGAAATCAACATCACTCTACTCCTTTTGCGAAAATTTGGTAATTTAATTGACAAGGTTGTTTTTCAACAGCATGAAAAAACTACGGGCAATGAGCTCCGTAGTTTTTTTGTACTGTGTTTAAGGTCAAAATGACTCAATAATATGGTTGGCTTGTTGGTGCATACAAAAGGATATCCACTTAACTGTTGGGTCGTTATATAATCCTGTTATATGAATTAATAAAGAAAAACAACCAGCACCTAGTATATTTCCTATGTAAGTTATAAGCCATAAATGCAACACCTCTGGCCAATTCATCTTTCCTCTAATGGCAGTATAGGCAAAATAAAATATGTTTCCTATAAATAGATCAGCACCACCATATGCAATTAGAAGAATGGCGACCGTAATTGTTATAGCAGCCATTAGGTAGGCAAAAGGTGTATACGTAGCATGAAAGAAATTACCTGATTTAAATGCCACTATAACCCCGAAGCCTATAAACATACTAGCCATTATTGCTCTTAATAAAAAACGCAAAACACTATCTCGGTAAATTTTTAACTTTTTTAGAGCAAAATACTCTACATTCACGAACGGTTTGTTATCCATCTCATTATCAATCCCTAATTCTACTTTAATGTATTTATCATCAATATGTACTATAATGATTAAGTTGTTCAAAACGATAGAAAAATATAGCAAAGAAAAACGAATGTAATATAAATTTAATATAATATAATATTGCTTTTCAATATGGGTTTGAACATGCTTTAGAAAGGTAAAAATAGATAAGTAAATGGAAAAAGTTTACTACAAAAACTTTTTAGGTTAGGATATAAGTTAGAGAACTTAAATAAATAAGTAGGATGGTTAATGATGAAACGTGCAAGAATTATCTACAACCCTACTTCTGGTCGTGAAATTTTTAAGAAAAAGCTTCCCGACGTGTTGCAATTGTTCGAGCAAGCGGGTTATGAAACCTCTTGTCATGCAACAACCGGTGCAGGAGATGCGACAATCGCAGCAAGAGAAGCATGTGAACGAAAATTTGATTTAGTTGTAGCTTGCGGTGGAGATGGAACACTTAATGAAGTCATTAGTGGTATGGCAGAACAAGAATATCGACCAAAGTTAGGATTAATCCCGGTTGGGACAACAAATGATTTTGCTAGAGCAATTGGTGTGAATGTTTCAATTATGGAAGCGGCTGAAGTCATAACAAATGGGCAAACTGTACCTCTTGATATTGGAAGAGTTGATGATAAATATTTTGTAAATATTTTAGCTGCCGGTAAAATTACAGAATTAACATATGAAGTACCTAGCAAACTAAAAACAATGTTAGGACAACTAGCATATTATTTAAAAGGTATTGAAATGTTACCAAGGGTTAAGCCTACTCGATTAAAAATTGAGTACGATGGAAAAGTCTTTGACGAAGAAGCGTATTTGTTCTTATTATCGAATACAAATTCAGTTGGCGGATTTGAAAAAATTGCACCAGAGGCAAGTATTAATGATGGGCAATTTGATTTATTAGTCTTAAAGAAATCAAATATAGCCGAAATCATCAGAGTATGTGCCCAGCTATTAAGTGGTCAGCATGTACAAAATGAATATGTTCTTTATACTAGAGCAAGCCATTTGAAAATTATGTCTGATGATAAACTACTATTAAATATTGATGGTGAGTATGGTGGAGAAACACCATGTACTGTCGATATGCTTTACAACCACCTAGAAATCTATGTACCATAATAAGTGAAATAGTAGTAAATACTAGAAAAAGTAACCACGGTAGTTAACGTGGTTATTTATTTTGTATAATGAAATGGTTTAATAAAAGGTTGAAAGGTAGGTAAGGGACTTGTCGAAAAGAGTGTTACCTGTAGAAAAGAATCAATTTATAGATGTTGAATTTATCGATTTAACTCATGAGGGACATGGAGTTGCAAAGATAGAAGGATATCCGATCTTTGTACCAAATGCACTTCCAGGTGAAAAAGCACAAATTAAGGTGCTAAAAACAAGCAAAGGCTTTGGGTTCGGTAAAATTATAGAATTCCAAAAAGAAAGTGATGTACGAGTTGAACCGATTTGTTCAATTTACAATCAATGTGGTGGTTGTCAAACTCAACATATGAGCTATGAAGGCCAACTTGAGGCGAAACATAAACAAGTAGTAGAAGTTGTAAAACGAATTGGGAAACTTGATGACGTAGTAATCCATCCAGTGTTAGGAATGGAAAATCCATGGAGTTACCGTAACAAAGCACAAGTTCCAGTAGGGGAACTAGAAGGTGGATTAGTTGTTGGTTTCTATCAAAAGAGAAGCCATGAAATTATTCCAATGAATGAATGCTACATTCAAGGAAAAGAAAATGATGAAATGATACAAGCTGTGAAAGATCTTTGTGAAGAATTAAAAATCGAGCCATACGATGAAGTTGGCCACAAAGGACTATTGCGTCATATTATGGCACGCTATGGTTACTATACAAATGAATCAATGCTAGTTCTTGTTACTAATAAAGTGAACTTTGCTCAAAAAGAAGAATTAATAGCTAGAATTGTTGAGAAATATCCAACAATTACAAGCATTATTCAAAACGTAAATAATGAAAAAACAAATGTGATTCTTGGAAATCAAACAATTGTATTATACGGAAGTGAAACAATCAAAGATAAAATTGGTGACATTACTTTTGAAATATCAGCTCGATCATTTTATCAAGTAAACCCTACACAAACTAAGGTTTTATATGATAAAGCACTCGAGTATACAAACTTAAACGGTAGTGAAACAGTTATTGATGCATACTGTGGAATCGGTTCAATATCTTTATTTTTAGCTCAAAAGGCTAAAAAGGTTTATGGTGTAGAAATTGTACCAGAAGCGATTGAAGATGCGAAACGAAATGCTAGGATTAACGAGATGACAAATGTTGAATTTGAAGTTGGGAAAGCTGAAGAAGTTATACCTAATTGGTACAAGCAAGGAATTACAGCGGAAGTATTAGTTGTAGACCCGCCAAGAAAAGGTTGTGACGAGGCTTTATTAAATACAATCATTGATATGAAGCCAAGCAAAGTAGTTTATGTATCATGTAATCCTGCTACATTAGCAAGAGATTTACGCGTACTTGAAGACGGTGGTTATAAAACAGTAGAAATACAGCCAGTGGATATGTTTCCACATACTAGTCACGTAGAAGCTGTCGCGAAATTAGTACTTAATGAAGGGAACTAACACTAAGTTTTTGAACCTGGTGCTCTTCAACAGTACTACAGTTTTTTAGCAAAACTTTTATTAACTAAGATTACTGGATTGCTGGTTGATGGCGTGAAGATAATAAGTGAATAATGGTACAAGTGTAAGCAAGGACATCTTGATTTATAATTTTGGGATAGGAAATTGAACTAAGAATCCCATCATGAGAGGATTTGAAAATTAATATGAAAGATAATTTTTGGCGTGATTTACCACGACCATTTTTTGTGCTTGCACCGATGGAAGATGTGACAGACGTTGTTTTTCGTCATGTGGTGAGTAAAGCGGGTAGACCGGATGTATTTTTCACAGAGTTTACAAATTCGGATAGCTATTGTCACCCTGAGGGTATGAAAAGCGTGCGTGGCCGTTTGATTTTTACAGAAGATGAACAGCCAATGGTGGCACATATCTGGGGAGATAATCCTGAATATTTCCGTCAAATGAGTATTGGTATGGCAGAACTAGGATTTAAAGGAATCGATATTAATATGGGTTGCCCAGTACCGAATGTGGCATCAAGAGGGAAGGGGAGCGGCCTTATTCTGCGCCCAGACGTTGCTGCAGAACTTATTCAAGCAGCAAAAGCAGGCGGACTTCCTGTCAGTGTGAAAACGCGACTCGGTTTTAAGGAGGTAAATGAGTGGGAGGAGTGGTTAACGCATATTTTAAAACAAGATATCGCCAACCTTTCTATTCATTTACGTACAAGAGACGAAATGAGCCAAGTAGATGCGCATTGGGAGCTTATTCCAGAAATTAAAAAATTACGTGACCGCATCGCACCAAATACGCTTTTAACAATCAATGGAGACATTCCTGACCGTCAAATTGGACTACAGCTTGCCGAAAAATATGGTATTGATGGGGTTATGATTGGCCGAGGCATTTTTAAAAATCCTTTTGCTTTTGAAAAAGAGCCAAAAGAGCATAGTAGTAAAGAACATCTTGATCTTTTAAGACTGCAGCTTGATCTTCAAGATCAATATGCGGATGTATTACCACGTTCAATCACAGGGCTTCATCGCTTTTTCAAAATTTATGTCAAAGGATTCCGCGGAGCTGGTGAACTAAGAAATCAATTGATGAATACGAAATCAACAGATGAAGTACGTGCAATGCTTGATAACTTTGAATCAAAGTATCTTGATGGAATATTGGAACTGTAAAAGTTTCAGCCCTTGTGCTGTCAATTACAGTCTGCACATGTAAATACAGTTAAAAAGTACTCTCTAGAGTAGACACTTTAAAAGTCTAACTATAGGGTACTTTTTTTGTTTTTATTAAACAATCTCCAAGTCTGCACTTTGACGAGTTGTTCACATTGAATAAGTGGTTTTTTTCCTTTACTTGAAGAAAATATCCACCTAGTAAATGAGAAATGTTTACTTTACAATTAATGCAACTATACATTCATAATAAATTTGAAAATTAAGATGAAATAAGAATCGAAAGAGAATGAAATTAAATCTTTATGTATAAGTAGATTGATACGATAACTTATTAGCTTAACGAAAGGATGGATCAACACATAATGAATAGATTGATAATTGGAATGGATGGCGGAGGAACGAAAACGAGAGTTATGGTCAAAGAATGCCTAGAAGGGGAAACGTTATTTGATCAAAATTTTGGAATGTCAAATTATAACAATATCGGTGTAGAAGGGCTTAGACCAGTATTTAGTGAAATATATGAATCGCTTGTTTCTTATTTTGGAGAGCGTTTACAAAATGCGATTCTTGTACTAGGCTCTGCAGGAGTAGATCGACCGAAAGATATTGATATTTATTTGAATGCTTTAAAAGAAAGTGGTTTTACTTGCCAGCTAGAAGTAGTGAATGATGCAGAAATTGCTCTTGTAGGTGGAAACGGAGATCGAAAAGATGCTTTAATGATTGCTGGAACAGGCTCCATTGTTATGGGAGTAGACTCAAAAGGAAATACAATACGGTCAGGCGGATGGGGTGGATTAATAAGTGATGAGGGTGGCGGTTTCCAAATTGGTTTACATGCAATCGCGGCAGTTATGAATGAGTACGACAAAGTAATTGCTCCAACTTCATTTACCGAAAAATTGCTCGCTCATTTTAAGTTGAATTCCCCGGAAGATTTTATGGATTTATTTTACTTGGAAGATACAATTCCCGTAGATAAGGTAGCTTCATGTACGCCAATCGTTTTAGAAGCATGGGTAAAAGGTGACGAAGCTGCTCGTACAATTGTTGAAGGAGAACTAGACAAGTTGGTTCGTTTAGTCATTGGAATCAGCCGACAAATGGGTTCAATTAAATTCCGCCTATCTGTGGCAGGAAGTTTGTTGACGAAATCAGCTGAGTATTTCGATACGCTAAAGGAGAAGTTAAGTGTTGCTTTACCCCAAGTTGAACTTTCTGCACCTCTTTATGATCCAGTTTTCGGTGCCATCATTATTGGCGAGAAATTCTTGTAATTCAAAATAAAAATAGTAAGGAATGGGGATCGAATATGCGTGAAATAGGAATTAGTGTGTATCCCAACTTTTATCCTTTAGATCAAATCAAAGATTATTTAGAGAAGGCTAAATCATTAGGCTTTAAAAAGATATTTGTTTCACTTATTTTAAATAATCATGGCTTTGAAGGTGCGATAAATGTAAATGCGGACACTTGGAATGAATTATTTGGTTATTGTAAGGAACTTAATATGACAGTGTCAGCTGATATGAATGATGAAGTTTTCAGTGAGTTGGGTTGTACATTAACCGACCTTACAGCATTGCAGAATATGGGTATCACAAGGCTCCGCATCGATGGTGGGTTTACGAGTGAAGAAGTTGCGCTCCTTTCAAAAAATAAACAGGGAATTCAAATAGAAGTAAATGCTTCAATGTCTTCTTCTAATAATCAAAATGGAAACGCTTTACGCGAATGTCGTGAGTTTTTAGAAACAATAGAACGAGAAGGAAATATCGGACAACTTACAGCTTGTCATAATTTTTTTCCTCTACCAGATACAGCTTTGTCTTTAGAAGACATACGCTCAATTAACAATATGTTTGCTTTATTCGGTGTGCCAGTCGGAGGGTTTGTTGCTTCGCAGCTTTCTCCTAAAGATTTACACCATTTAGGGCATGGCGTTTGTACAATTGAAAAACACCGCTTTTTGCCTAGCCATATTGCCATGCTAGAGTTATTTGCAAATGGTTTTAATGATGTGTTAATTGGTGACTCATTTGCAGATTTTTCAGAGCTCACAGAAATGGCTAAATGTTACAAACAAGAGTATATAGAAATTCCAGTTGTTTTTAATCAGTTTGTTCCCGAGCAGACAAAGGTGAAAATTAGCGAGCAGGTTCTTATTTCAAGAGTAGATCAACCAGCAAATCTCATTCGTGCAACTGATACAAGGGGAATGGAAGTACCTCATTGCTATTGTGCTCCAAGAGAGAAATATACAGTTTCTATTTTAAATAATCGAAGTGCACAATATGAGGGAGAGGTACAAATTTCATTAAAAGATTTAGGACAATCCGTTGAACATAATGTCATTGGATTTATTCATCCTTTTGCTTACGATTTAATGCCTTATCTTTTAGCAGGCAAAAATAAATTTCGATTAGTTGAATATAAGTAAAAAAAATTTATAGTCGAGGTATTAGAATGGTAAAAAGTGCAGTAATTCTTGCGGCAGGCAAAGGGAGTAAAATGAATCCTTTCAACGCAGTTCGCTCCAAAACATCAATAAAAATCGCTGGTAAGCCATTAATACGTTATAATATTGAATCCATTGTAGCAATGGGAATAGAAGAGATTATTGTTGTCGTTAATGAGGAACATCAAAGGGAGATAGAGAATCTTCTATTCGACATAGAAAATGTTAAATTTGTAATTGATCAATCTAATTTAGGAAGTGCAGAAAGTTTAGTAAAGGGAGTTGAGAGACTTTCAAGTACTAAAGAGTTTCTAGTTCTTTACGGTGATACGATCATCGAAGAAAAGGATCTTGAGCAATTAGCTAATTCGAACAAACCTACTGTTTTGTTGAAAAAATTAGAAGAGTCATCAAGGAATTGGATCGGTGCGAGTATAAAGGATGGTTTTGTTCAGTCAATCGGTGCCCACTACCGTGGTGATAGTATTACCCATCAATTCGCAGGATTTCTTTTTGAAGAGACATTACTAGATGAAGTGAGAAGAACGCCCGATTATTTTCCGAATGTAAAAGTCGGAGTGGGTGTTCCGAAAGAAAGATACATCGAAGCTGCACTTCTAATATCACTTGAGAAAACAAAATTACAAGCGATTGAGTGTAATGGCTATTTCTTTGATATCGATAAGCCTTGGCATATGTTAGAAGCGAATGAATATATGGTGAATCATTTTTGTGATGCAATAAAAGAGAACGAACTAGCAGAAGGTGCGACGATTTCTGAAAATGCAACCATTCATGGTCACGTAAAGCTTGGTAAGAATTCCTCAATTGGAGATCGAGTTGTCATTCACGGTAACCTAATTGTAGGTGATAATACAATCATAGATAATGGTGCGATTTTCAATGGCAATGCAATTATTGGCGATCATACTGCCATACGTAATTATTGTATGATTTATGATGGAGTTTCAATTGGATCGCATTGTATATTCGATCATTGTGCAGAGTTCCTTGGTGGAATGGTAATGGATAAGGTATATCTTTACCACTATGGCGAGTTTTATGGCGCAATAGGTAGTCATACGGATATCGGTGCTGCAACAGTTTGTGGAACATTACGCTTTGATGACGGTGAAACTGAGCACGTTATAAATGGACGAAAGGAAATACCTTTACATTTTTCAAATGCAGCTTATCTTGGTGATTATTGTAGAACTGGTGTGAATACGATTATTATGCCTGGATGTAAAATAGGGCCTTATAGTGTGCTCGGAGCAGGTGCAATCATCGATAAAGATATTGAACAAAATAGTCTTGTTTTCGTAAAACAAGATCTAGTTATTAAAAAATGGAGTGAAAAGAAGTACGGTTGGTAATTCTATTAAATCGATAAAAGAAGGTATTCATTTATGGAGAATTATTTTAATTATGTGATGGCAAATCTCGAAAAACTATATACGACACAGAATCAAAACATTGACCATGCAGCAACTTCTATTTTTGAAGCCATTCAAAATGGTGGTCGCTTCCTTGTTACTGGTTCAGGTCATTCACATATGTTTGCAGAAGAATTTTATGTAAGAGCGGGTGGATTTGCGGGGGTCTCTCCAATTTTGCCGAATGAGTTTTTTTTACATGATCATCCATTAAAAAGTACTGTGATCGAACGAATTGAAGCTTATGCAAAAGTAATTTTTGATTTATATAAAATAAGCTCAAAAGATATTCTTGTGATTGCTTCCAATTCGGGAAGAAATGGAATGACTGTTGAACTTGCAAAAATGACACAGGAATGCGGTGCAAAGGTAATCGCTTTTACAAATCCAAATCATACAGAAGGCTCAAAATCAAGACATAGTAGTGGAAAATATCTTTGCGATTTTAGTGATGTAGTTATAGATAATTGCACAGGACCTGGAGATGCTGCCTTTTTTGTAGAAGAAGCAAATACAGGTATGGGGGCAACTTCCACAATGGCTGGAGCCTTTGTTGCTCAATCAATTTCTATATTATTAGCAAAAAAATATCATCAAGCCGGATTAAAACCACCTGTGTTTAAAAGCTCTAATGTAGATGGTGGAGATGAATGGAATAAAGAGTTGTTTGCTAAGTATTATGGTGTTTAAAAAATATCGAATATAACTTAAAAAGATTTAACTTTAACTTATTGACTTGCTTTGCGTTCCCAGTTTATGGGAGCGCTTTTTCACGTTTGAACGGATTATAGTGTTAACATCGTCTTACAGAATTTCTAATACAACGTTAAGAAATGCTTAAAACAATAAAAGGACAAAATCCTTGTTCTTAGTGCTTTTATGCTAAGATAAGGATTTTTTTTGTATACAAAAGAATTAGAAACGATCGGTGCTAGTAAAATGTTCCTGTATTTTGTAGTAGGACTTAGGTATAGCATTGTAAGTATATATGACATATGAACTAGAAGTGTTTGTTTTAAATTGCGAACTATATTGGAAAAATTCAAACTGTTAAATAGATTTACTGGAAAGTAAACTTAAAATACTAGATTAGGCATCTAGGGTGGTGAGGTGATATATGCGAAGAGATTTAATTTTGCAATATTTGTATCAAAAAGGAAAATCACTAACTTCACAGGAACTTGAATCAGAATTCGCTATTTCAAATCGTACATTGCGAAATGAATTGAAAGAATTAAACGCGATTGGAGAAAAGTCCGGATTTGTGATTCAGAAAAAACGTGGTGAAGGCTATTTACTTCATGTAGAAAACCAAGAACTGGTTCAAACATATTTGAATGAAATAGATGGAGCGTTAGCACCAGATTTACCTCGTGTTCGAGTGAACAATATTATTATGCTTTTGCTTCAAACAACTGAGTTTCAAACGATCGATATGTTTGCTGATAGTCTAATGATTAGCAGATCGACAGTTTTTACCGACATGATTGAAGTTGAAAAGCAAGTTAGGATTTTTGATTTAAAAGTAGAAACAAAATCACGTTACGGAGTTCGTTTACTTGGGGATGAAATGAATTTTAGAAGAGCGTTTTCCTACTTCCTAAGTCAAAAAGAAACTGGATTGTTAAAAAAGTCAATTTATCAAACTTTTGAGAAAGCGTTTCCGTTTGCGGAAATCCGAGCTGTTTTGAGTGAAGAAGTACAGAATAATCAACTGAAGTTAAGTTATTTTGCATTAGAGAACATTTTAGTGCATATCCAAGTACTCTCGTTTCGAGTAACTCAACACAACTTTATCTTGCCTAATCAAGAAAAAAAGTTAGATGTTTCTCTAATCAAACCATCGTTTATGAATATAGCAAAGAGAATTTGTGAAATTCTTTCTGAACTATATCATGTCGTATTACCAGAGAGTGAAATCATCTATTTAGCTGCTCATATAAGTGGTAAATCGAGTGTAGACGATATTGAGGAACATGAAAAAAATGACTTAAAACAAAAACTAAAGAATTGTTTAGAAAGATTAGATCAAACATTCTTAACACAGTTTTCAGGTGACCAGCAGCTTTTAAATACGATGATCATGCATATGTATCCATTGTTAAGAAGATTATATTTTAATTTAAAGCTTACGAATCCATTAATAGATGATGTTTATAGTAGGTATTCGGATGTGTTTATGATTGCTTTAAATTTTTCTGAAATGATAAAGGAAATATGGGGGTTCGAACTTTCTAGTGACGAAATGGGTTATATTACAATGCATTTAGCAGCTCACGTGGAAAGGGAGAAGCAAAAACAATTAAGTTCCTACAAAAAAATTCTACTATCTTACGGATTAGGAGCAGGATCGGCTGATTTAATGAAAATGAAACTTGAGACACTTTTCCAAGGGGCAATCATTGACGTCGTTTTGTATAGTGAGCTTCAATTGTTAAATTTAGAAGATTATGACTTATTAGTTTCATCGACTTCGATTCCATTTGACAATATTTCGATTCCATATATTCAAGTAGCACCAATACTAACTGAAACGGATGTCCAAAGAATTCGTCGTACGCTTACAAGATACCCAGCTAATAAAGTTAAAGAAGATGTACCAACACTTTTATCTTTATTTCATACAGATTTGTTTTATATAGAAGAAAGCAAAGAGTCGTTTGACTACAAAGCCTTTATTAAAGAAAAGGCAAAAAGCGTTGTTGAACTAGGATTTGCAGCACCTAACTATCCAGCTTTAGTTGTCGACCGTGAAGAAAAAATATCGACGATACTGCAAAATGGAATCGCTGCGCCACATGCATTAAAAATGGTTGCGATTCAGGATTCAATCAGTGTGGTGATTTTTAAAAATCCGCCAACAATCGATGGGAAAGTTGTACAAATCTTATTTTTAATTAATCTTCGTGCCGGAGACTTGTTTTTACACAAAGAGTTAAGTCGATTATTTTTACATTTAATGGACCATCCTGAAACGAAGCAGAAAGTATTAAAATCAAATAATTTTAACGATTTTCAATATGAAATTTCAAAAATCTTGTTTAAATATGGTTCGTAACAGTTTAGCGATCATTCTAACAAAAAAATTAGAAGGGTGATCGCTAATAGAAACGAATCAACTTCATGCTATCATTTGTCCTTTTTAAATAATATTGAAAACGGTTACTTATTAAAAAAGGTGTTCTTCGATTAGAAAATTAATTAAATAAATTATTTTGGAGGAAGATAAATGAAAAGAAATAAATGGTTTTTAGGTAGAGCACTTCCAGCTTCTGTACTAGCGGCATCAATGTTTGCAACGCCATTTAGTGGCGTTGTTGCAAAAGCTGCACCAACTATTACAACTCAATCAGTAGCGCCAATCTCAACTGGCACTAAGATTTTTATGAATACTACACAAATCACTCATGCAAAACCAAGTGGATTAGATACAACAAAGCCAGTAAAATGGACAACTTCTGATCCATACGTTGCATATGTTGACACAATTGGTAATGCAAAAGGTGATTACAGTGGAAAGATTTTAGGTGTATCTGGTGGATCTGCAATCATCACAGGTACTGGAGTAGATTTAAATGGTAATGCAGCTACAGTGAATATTACGGTTTCTGTAATTGAAACGCAGGCATCTACTAATCTTGAAAAGGTAGTTTACTATTACAATGCAGGAGATTCAAAAATTCCTTCTGCACTTTCATCATCTAATTTGCAAACAACAAATATTCCAACTGCTCCATCAGGAACTAAGTTTCCTTCTAAAAACATTGTTGGCTATGTTAATGGAGAAAATGGCGTAAAATGGTTAGTTTCAAAGGATACTTTAATTAAGTCAAATGGTAACGTTAATTTTGGTGATGAAAAAGATCATCCTGTTACTACTGGTATCGTATCTGATGCAATTACTCTATATGATCCAAACTTAGCTCCAGCTGATCAAATTCAATATTTACAAGGTGGAAGATATATTCCTCAAACTGGTGAAAATTCGGGTTCAGGGGTCGATAAAAACGGAAACCCGACTCAATTTAACGCCAAAGAAGTAATTACAAACATTATGTCTGATGGAAATAATGGTCTTTGGATTCTAGGCGAAAAAGGAAATGCTACTCATATTGTAAGAAAACAAATGTCTCTAATGGGCAAATCATTAGTTCAAGAAGAAATTTCTAGAAACTACGCAGATCGATTTGGATTCCAATCTGGTTCTATGAGTTTTACTAATAAGGATAATATGATTAAAGCTCTTATGACTGCAGATAAAGATGCTATAAGCTCAATTTCTGATACGGATAATGATGGATTATGGACAACAATGTACGCTTCAGGTGAAATTTGGAGATACAACTATATGAAAGAAAACTTTGGTGAAAAAGATGCTAGGACAATAGATGCTAAAGCTTCTGCTGTTCGCGCTGTTGAAGCCATTGTAACGCTTGGCTATGTATCTGGAACGCAGTTAAAGGTACCTTCAAAAGACAATGTTAACGATGTTGTTTATGTTGTTAACTCACTAGGTGGCAAAGTTACGACGATTGATGAAGGTAAGAAGTGGCTTGCAGATAACGAAGGTAAACCGGTATTCGTTGATAATGAAGGAAATTATACGTTGGACACAACAGGAAAACCTGCTTCTGCTGGCTTCTTTGCTAGATCATATAAAGTAGAAGGCAGCAACAATGGTTCTACGACTGCAGAAAGCAAATCATGGGATCAAGCTTGGCTTCAAAAAAGTGCAGGAACTACGACTGATGTAAACGGAAATACAGTTAAATATTCTGTTCCAGGTAAAATCAGTGGAGGAACTGCTGGAATCAAGGCATATGACACTGTTGCAGTACCGCCGCGTTTAACGAATATTGTAAATGAACAAAATCCTAATTTAGATGATGCAACAAAAGCTTTAGACTCAAACAAAGTCTATTATAAAGCGACAACATCTACAGACGAATTAGTAGGTCATTACTTTACATTAGACCTAGCTTATAACACGTTTAAAGATAGTGATCCTGAGTTAGCGGCTCTTGTGAAAAATGATTTAATTAACCATACAAATGCAATGGTATTAAACAACTATTATCAAGTAAGTGTTACTGGGGAGAACCCAATTGAATCTCGTTTCAATGGAACAGCACCTGGAGATGGATTAAATGCTCCTTCAGCTCCAACTAAATGGGCAAATTTAAATCCAGAATTCCTTGACGGTGTATCAAATGCATGGGGTAGAAATGACTACGAAGATGGTCCATTAAATGCAACACTGGCATTACAAATGCTTGTAGCTGCAAGAGATATGGGAGGTTATACACCAGCAGAAAAAGCTGCACTTGAAGCACAAGGTGTTGCAGTAATTTCTCCACTTGATTTTGCAAATGAATACAAAGTAATGAATGGTGTGAAAGCGTCTACAAAGGCTTCAGAACACAATGATTATGAAACAAGATACCCTAAGTCTTATAACTCAACTTCATTACTTGATATGTCATTACAGTACCACTCAAGATACTTTGGTATATCTGCTCATAACGGAGACGATATTGGCGTAAGTGGTGTATCTTACGAGTCATACATGAACTATTCTGATGAAGAAGAAGCTGCATTATCATACTACACATTATCTCACCATGCAGAGAAAATGAACGCTAAAGGGATCTTAGATGGTATGAACCAATGGTGGTTCAATGAAAAAAGAGAGAAAAATCCATTTATGTCAACTTTCTATGCAGCTTCTCTAGGTGCATTGAAAGAAAAAGGATTTAGTATCGGAAGTTCAACGGTTGACCTTGCAGGTTCAACATGGCAAATGACACGTATACCAAATAACTTCATGAACTGGGATGTTCTTTCTGCAAACAGAAATGACGTAACACATGTGACACCTGATTTAATGGTTGATCAATTAATTCCACGTGATGAAGTGATGATGTCTAAATACAATACAAATATTTTCGGAACGATGGACCGAAGAACAATTGATTCTGGTAACAGTTTATCAATGGAATCTTCAACTGTAACATCTATGCCTTATTGGTTAACTCAAAACCCTGAGGATGCTGCATATGTAGAAGATTTAGGATCAAAAGTTACTGCGCCAGTAAATAACGGAACAGAAAGTATTTATTATCCAACGAATGTAGCAGCTATGAATCCAAAGGCTAAATATAACGAAGACACACATTCATTTACGATTAATGTTGGTGACTCTGTTAAATTGGATGCTAAAACAACAGGATATACGAACAATGTAGCTTGGTTAACGAATTCTTGGGATTTAGCTGGATATAGCAATGGATTACCAACGCAAATCAATGCTGATTCAAATGTATCTCAAGTTCTTGATTTAAGAACTTTAGCAGCTTACGGTGAAGTTGGAAATGTAAGTGCAGCTGGAATTAGTGAAGATGGTGTGCACTATGGTTCATACGCAACTGCTTTAAAACCAGGAACTAGTACAGTTACGGGCTATGTGATCGACGGATTCTTTAGAACACCGAAAAAAATCACTTACACTATCAAAGTTGTTGATCCGATGAAATCAGCTGAAAAAATTGCTCCTACTGAGCTTGACAAGAACGCATTTGCATACCCAACTTGGTTAAAAGATGCAATGGTTGAAAAAGGACTTAATACAGATGGAAATAAATATGTAGAAATTAGTTACGAATCATCTTCACCAGACGATGTTGCTGTTGATGCGGATGGAAAAGTAACGTACAACACTGATAAACCAGCTAACATCACTGCGACGGTTGTATACTCTGGAATGACATTGAACGGAGAAGCACAATTTGCAAATGATAGCCATGTGATGACTTTTGTACGCACAGTCTCTAGAGATGCAAAACAAACAGTTTCATTTAATTCACAAGGTGGATCTGCAGTAGATCCAATAACTGCAACTTACAATGAAGCGATTACATCTCCAACACCAACAAAAACAGGTTATACATTCCTTGGTTGGTATAAAGATGCTTCATGTACTCAAGCATGGAACTTTGCAACTGATAAAGTAACAGCATCTACTACACTTTACGCTAAATGGGGTATTAACAAATACACAGTTACATTTAACAGTAAAGGTGGATCTAATGTAGCTACTATAACAGGAAACTATGATTCTATCATTACGAAACCAGTTAATCCAACGAAAAAAGGATTTGTCTTTGCTGGATGGTACAAAGATGCAGGACTTAAAACTGCATGGAACTTTGCAACTGATAAAGTAACAGCAAATACAACGCTTTATGCAAAATGGGATGTTGCTAAAGCAACAGGACTAAAAGCAACAAAAGCAAGTACTACTTCAATTAAAGTAAATTGGACTGGAGTAAGTGGTGTATCTGGTTATGAAATCGTTCGTGCTACAAAAAGCGATTTCTCTGACCAAATAACAAAAACAACTACAACTGGAACATTTAATGCAACAGGATTAGTTAAAGGTAAAACGTACTACTTTAAAGTTCGTGCTTTCACCCTAGATGGAAAAGTTAAAGTTTACGGTAGTTACACAACTGTTATTAAATTTAAACTTTAAAACTTAAATTTAAAAAAGAAATAAATTCTAAAAGGGATCTTGGTATATGGGGAAAATCTTGATTTACCAAGATCCTAATTCCTTAGAGAGGGGATAACGAAATGAACAGCAGCTTTTTTGAAAAAAAATTCTTACCAATCGCTTCGAAAATAGGTAATCAAAGACACTTACTTGCTTTGCGTGACGGTATTATGTTTGCTATGCCACTAATGATCATTGGTTCATTTTTCATTATCGTAGCTTGGTTAGAAGCAGATTGGTATCAAAACTTCATGTCAAAAGTATTTGGCGAAAATTGGAATGCTTTTGGAGATATCGTTTATAACGGTTCAATGGGGATTATCGCATTAGTTGCAGTATTTGGAGTAGCGTATTCCTTAGCAAGTAGTTATAAGGTAGATAAAAAGAATATTGATGGAGTTCCTGCTGGGGTATTAGCATTAGCGAGTTATTTAATTGTTAATATTATGAGCACTTTCAAAGATGGTAAGGAAACTGTATCTGCATGGTCACCTGATCTTTTTGGTGCACAATACTTGTTTGTTGGATTAATCATTGCAATTATTACTGCTGAAATTTATCGTTACTTCTTACAAAAGAAGATTATCATCACTTTACCAGATACAGTGCCGCCAACAGTGTCACGTTCATTTACGGCTCTTATTCCTGGCTTTGTGATTATCCTTTTCTTCTTACTAGTTCGTTACGGATTTAGTCATACAGGCTGGGGAGATTTTGCAACGTTTGTTCATAAAGTTGTGACACAGCCATTTACGATTTTAGGTTCAACTTATGTTGGTACACTTGTCGCATGTTTAATGGAACACCTTTTATGGAGTTTTGGTATCCACGGTTCATCAATCATCACGTCTGTTATGGAACCAATTTGGATTACAAATGCAGATGCAAACTTAGAAGCACTTAAAGCAGGTAAAACGTTACCACATATCATTACGTATACATTCTATGAGAATGGAATTTGGATGGGTGGATCTGGTGCTACTTTACCAGTTGCAATCTATATGACATTTTTAGCGAAGTCAAAACTTCTTAAGAAGGTAGGACGTCTAGCAATTGGGCCATCTATCTTTAACGTTAATGAGCCAATTATGTTTGGTGTTCCAATTGTTTTAAATCCATTTTTAATGATTCCTTATATTCTAGCTCCAGTAGCAGTATTAACAATAACGTACTTTGGTACGGCAATGGGAATTTTCCCACATACAACTGGAACAATCATCCCGTGGACAACTCCTTATTTCATAAGTGGTTATCTAATGACGGGTGGTAAGATTATGGGTGTAGTCATGCAATTGGTAGCTTTTGCAGTGGCTTCGATCATTTGGTTCCCATTCATTCGAATTTGGGATAAGAAAAATTTAGAGATGGAGAAAGCTAGTAAATAATTCTCCCAAGCAAATAGATGGATAATTGATTAGAAGAAGGGACTAAAACTTATGGAAAATCGACAAAAAATTATAACTTCGTTTCGATTAAAAAGAATCGGTGCCTTTGCCATTGATGCAATAATTGTTTCAATCATCTTGTCAATTGTGTATCGAATCACGGGACTTCCAAACTTTCCAGGAGTTCTAGCAAATATGATTGAGCTTCAAAAATCAACTGCTACTCAAGATGCAGCTGTAAAGGTGATGGCTCTTTTTAATGAAGCATTTCTCCAATCGCTTATCATCTATTTTTGTTATGACGTCTTAACAACCTTATTGTTAAGAGGATCGACTATTGGAAAGAAGATCTTTCGATTGAAGTTGACACGCATTAATAATAAAAAGGGAATACTTCCTTATGTATTACTAGTGATTGTTAGAAGTTTCTTTAAATTTTTGACGATGTTTATTTTTCAAGGTCTTCCGTTCTTTTTATCAGTTATTAGTATGTTTGCTAATAAAAAATCATTAGCTGTTCACGATCGTATCGGTCGATTTGTCGTTATAAATAAGAATGAAATATAAAAAAACTTACTAAAGAAAGAGGAAATTATCATGAATATCTTACTTTGCTGTGCTGCAGGCATGTCAACAAGTCTAATCGTTTCTAAAATGGAAAAAGTTGCTGAATCAAAAGGGATTTCAGCACGCATTTGGGCAGTTTCTGAATCAGTTGTTCGCTCAGAAATCGATGAAGCTGATGTGTTATTGTTAGGTCCACAAGTACGTTTCCTTTTAGGAGAAATGGAAGAAATCTGTGAAGAGAAAAACATTCCAGTTGAAGTAATTAATATGATGAATTACGGCATGTGTGATGGTGAAGCGATCTTAGAGCAAGCTATCAATTTAATTGAAAATAAGTAGTAATTGTTGAGAAATGACTTTTCTGATCTTTACTAGAAGAAAAATACGATGAATACCTTTTAGGTTTATAACTTTGAAATTAAAAACCGCGGGGTTATGACGATAAAAAAATTTTGTTAATAAAGAGAGGAGGTCAGTTTTATGGTAAAAAATGAAACGGAAATTTTCACACTGATTCTTCATGGTGGAAATGGTCGAAGTGCTGCAATGGAAGCGATTCAAGCAGCAAAAAAACAAGACTTCGATTTAGCTCGCAAGAAATTGAAAGAATCAGGTGATGCTTTAAATGAGGCACACCATATTCAAACAACGCTTATTCAATCAGAGATTGGTGGTACTCCAACGGAGATTTCACTTTTAATGATTCATGCTCAAGATCATTTAATGAATGCAATGACTGTAAAAGACTTGGCAAAAGAGTTCGTTGACATGTATGAAAGGGGCCTAAAGTAATGTCAAAATTTAAAATCGTGACAATAGGTGGGGGCTCAAGTTATACGCCAGAATTGGTTGAAGGAATTATTAAGCGCTATGAACAAATCCCAGTAAATGAGCTGTGGCTTGTTGATGTAGAAGCTGGCCGTGAAAAGTTAGAAACAGTCGGTGCACTAGCAAAGCGTATGGTCAAAAAAGCTGGAGTACCTATGGAGATTCATCTTTCGTATGATCGTCGTGAGGCCTTAAAAGATGCTGATTTTGTTACAACACAGCTTCGCGTTGGACAACTAGCTGCACGTGCACTTGATGAAAGAATTCCACTTAAACATAGGGTAATCGGTCAAGAAACAAACGGTGCAGGTGGATTATTTAAAGCATTACGTACAATTCCTGTTATATTGGATATTTGTAAAGAAGTTGAAGAGCTATGTCCAAATGCTTGGATCCTTAACTTTACAAACCCTGCAGGTATGGTTACAGAAGCAGCATTAAGATATTCAAATATTAAGAGATTCATTGGTCTTTGCAATATACCGATCGGAATGGAAATGGGTGTTGCAAAATTATTAAACGTAGATCATTCACGTGTACGTATTGATTTTGCAGGTCTAAATCATATGGTATATGGTACAGAGGTTTATTTAGACGGAGTTAGTGTAAAAGAGCAAGTACTTGAAATGATTATGGACCCTGCTAATGCTAGTTTTGTAAAAAATATAGATGCGGAAGAATGGGCACCTGAATTCCTAAAAGCAGTCAATGTCATACCGTGTTCTTATCACCATTACTATTACAAAACATCTGAAATGCTTGAAAGAGCATTAAAAGATTTTGAATCGAATGAAACGCGTGCAGAAGTCGTGCAAAAAATTGAAGCTTCTCTTTTTGAAAAATATAAAGATGAAGCACTAGATATAAAACCACCTGAGTTAGAAAAACGTGGTGGAGCTTACTATTCGGATGCGGCTTGTCGTTTAATTTCATCTATTTATAATGATACGAGAGATATTCAACCATTAAATACGATGAACAAGGGAGCTATTTCAGGCTTACCATATGACGGAGCAGTAGAAGTTAGCTGTGTCATCACAAAAGATGGTCCAATTCCACTGACAATCGGGGAATTACCAGTTCCAGTTCGAGGATTAATTCAAACGATTAAATCTTTCGAACAAACAGCAATTGAAGCTGCTGTAGAAGGAAGTCGCGAAAAAGCAATTCTTGCATTGACAATAAATCCGCTTGTAGCAAATGATAAGGTAGCTGTAGCGATCGTTGACGAGATGCTAGAAGCTCATAAAGAATATTTACCAAGGTTTTTTAAATAGAAATAGTAAGATAGCAAACCTGATGGGTGTGCTGTCTTTTTTTTTGCTTTGTAAGATATTGTTGATCAAACTCAAATTTTGAATTTTTTTCTCTGAAATTTAACACAGAAGTCCTACGATCTACTGTTACATATATTTAAAAAGTGTGAATATTTATCTAGATAAATATACAAATCTAGAACTTTAAATCTATAAAAAACTGCGCCAAAACGATAAATTAATACATAAAATTACATATTTTTATTAAAAACGCAAAAAAATTAAAAATTTTAAAATATTTTGAATTTTATAGAGAACTACAATAGCAAAGGTGTTAAAGTAGTTGGCTTGACTACAATCGGTGGTAAAAAATATTACTTCGATAAAGACGGAGTAATGAAAACTAGTTGGGTAGTTATAAATGGAAAACGTTATTACTTTGATAAATACGGAGTAATGAAAACTAGCTGGTTAGACCTAAATGGTAAGAAGTATTACTTCGATAAATATGGAGTAATGAAAACTAGCTGGTTAGTATTAGGAACTAAACACTATTACTTCGATAAATACGGAGTAATGAAAAACTAGCTGGTTAGTATTAGGAACTAAACACTATTACTTTGATAAATACGGAGTAATGAAAACTGGTTGGTTAGTATTAGGCTCTAAACACTACTACTTCGATCCAAACGGAGTAATGTTTAGTAATGGCTGGAAGAAAATAAATGGTAAATATTATTACTTCAACAAGTCTGGCGTAATGGCTGTAAATACTACAATTGGTAAATATAAAGTAGGTAAAGACGGAGCAAGAAAGTAAGCTTTTGATTTAATAGCTTACTAGAATTCAGGAAATTTTGGGCATGTATTCGATTTTAAATCGGATACATGCTTTTTGTTTTGAACAGGATTTATTGGAAAAGAGGAAAGAAAGGGATACTTGTATTAACGAAAAAAACCACAAGGAAAATTAATTTCCTTGTGGTCTGCTTTAGCTTATTTTAGTTTTATTATTGTTGTTGTTCGCGGTCCCCAGTACACTTCTTTTCTTACCATAAAAACCATACACAACAAGTCCAATAGCCATCCAGACAATAAAACGAATAAATGTAATGCCTGGAAGACTAGCGATTAGATAAGCAGAAAATCCGATCCCGATTAATGGAATAATTGGAACCAATGGTGTTTTGAATCCTCTTTTTAAATCAGGACGTTTTACACGTAATACAATAATAGAAGAACAAATTAAGATAAATGCTGTTAACGTTCCGATATTAACTAATTCTGCAACTTCGTTAATTGGCGTAACACCTGCTACAAATGCCGTAATTAAACCAATTAATAAAGTTGGACGATAAGGTGTTTTATATTTAGGATGTAATTTTGTAAACCATTTTGGTAATAGACCATCTCTACTCATTGAGAACCATATACGTGATCCAGCAAGCATAAATGAGAACAATACTGATAGAATCCCTGCAATTGCAGCGGCAGAAATGATTAACGTAATCCACTTCATACCAATATTACTAAAAGCTTTTGCTACAGGTGCTGCGTTATTAAGTGTTTCATACGGAGCCATCCCTGTAATAATAAGTGACATTGCAACATACAAACATAAAGCGACAGCTAATGATATGATAACTGCAAGTGGTAAATCACGTTGCGGTCTTTTTGCTTCTTCAGCTGCTGTAGTTAATGTGTCATATCCGAATACAGCAAAGAATACTAGAGCTGCTCCACTCATTACGCCATGAAAACCAAAAGGCATGAATGGGTGCCAGTTAGCTGTATTAATATGAAAACTACCAACACCAATAACTAAAAGAATAATGCCTAATTTGATGATAACCATTAATGAATTAAATTTAGAACCCATTTCAGTTCCTAATGTAAGTAAGCCGGCAATTCCAAGACTAACTAAAACGGCAATTAAGTCAACTTTGTGACCTGCTCCAGTACCAGGCGCGCCTTGTGCCCATACAGGAATGTGAACGCCCATTTGTAATAAAAACTCTTGCATGTAGCCAGACCATCCAATGGCTACTACTGCAACAACTAAGGCATACTCGAGTAACAAATCCCACCCGATTAACCAAGCTGTACCTTCACCTAAAACAGCATAACTGTAAGTATAAGCACTTCCGGCTACCGGTATTAGCCCAGCAAATTCTGCATAACACAAAGCTGCTGCTGCGCTAGCTAAACCAGCAATAATAAACGATAAGAGAACTGCCGGACCAGCGTGTTCAGCTGCAGCTACACCGGTTAATACGAAAATACCTACACCTATGATTCCGCCTAAACCAATGGCAGTCAGTTGCCATAAACCTAGAACGCGGTTAAGTCCGGTATTTTTAGCCCCATCCTGTTGGAGCTGTTCAATCGACTTTTTCCTGAAAAAAGCATTCATCCAAAGACTCCCCCTTTTTGTGAATTATCTGTATTTTTAGTAAATAAATACACACCGCTTAAAAGAGTGCGTAGTAACTAATCAATTTGCAACGGGAGAGTTGTATTAATTCCCAAAATTGCTAGAGGAAAGACTGTTAATTCCTCGAAATGTTCGTAAGCGTTTTCTATTGGGTATACGAAATACACTTTTATAGACTTATGGAATGGAAAAAATCCTTTCCTACAAAGATATTTTTTGTATTGTAACATAGTTCAATAATACTACGCAATAATAGTATGAATGTTTTAAATATTAGATTTTGATCTTATAGAGTCTAAATTTTAATTAAATTAATGAAAGTATGTGCGAAAATACATAGATTTATCAAAGGGTTCTGTGACTTTTTTAGTAGACCCTATTTATTCGATATTTTTGGTAAAATTTTATTCAATAAACGATAAAATTATTTTTTGAAAATTAAAATTTGAATATTCTGAAATAATATAAATTTGCCCAAATCAACCTAATAATCCACTCGAAATGACAAATAAATGGTTTATTAAAAAAAACATATTAAATATTTATGATTTTCTAAAAAATCTCCTTGAAACGCTTTTTAAAACAATAGACAATAGATATAGGAGAAGTCGTATTAAGTTTTTGGCAAGATAAGGAAGGGGTATAGGTATAGTTATGGAAACGGCGAAAAGAATTGACGAAGAAAAAGAACAAGTAAAAGTAATTACACCACGTAATAAGAAATTTATTTTAATGGGGATCATTGTTCTTTTAATCGTTTCTGTGGTTCTTAGCGTAGCGGTGGTAGAAATTAAAAAAAGTAAATCTAAAACATTACAGTTTATCAGTCCAACGGTAAAAAGTTTTACGAAAACTGAAACTGTGTCTGGTCGTGTAGTACAAAGTCATACTGAAACAATTTACGTAAATCCAACTAAAGGTTCTATAAATGAGATTTTTGTTAAAGAAGGAGATACTGTCACTAAAGGACAAAAACTTTTTTCTTATGAAGATACTACTATAGCAGCTGAAATGGGACAAGCAGAAGTAAATAAAAAGCTAGCAGAAACAACTGTTACGCAGAAAAACGGCCAAATTGCATCATTAGAGAAAGACATTCAAAATGCTATTTCAGCGTCAACATCAACATCTGATACAACTGATGCCAATAATACAGATAAAAATGCAACAAATACAACAAATACACCAGAGATTCAATCGCTGCAAGCTCAACTTAATACTGCAAAGGAAGAGCTTAATGCTGCACAGCTAAAAGTAGAACAATATACACTTGAAGCTGAAAAGCTGAAAGCACAAAAAGAATCATTAACTGTTAACAGTAATAATGATGGAGTAGTACTTAATTTGAACAAAAGTATCGGTCAAGGTTATAAAGCAACAGATAAACAGCAAATCTCAATTATGCAAATTGCTTCAAACGAACCATTTCAAATTGAAGGAAAGCTAACAGAAGAAGAGAAAGCAAAAGTTGAGCCAGGCCAAGTAGTTAAAGTCACTTCAAAGGTTGTTACCGATAAGAGCTGGAAAGGAAGCATTTCAGAGGTAAGTAACTATCCTATGAATGATCAATCCACCAACCAAGATAAGAATTCCAAAAAAGAAGCTATACCATATTACACTTTTAGAGCAACGCTAGATTCACAAGAGAATCTATATCCTGGCTATGAAACAAATCTTGAAGTAGTCGTACAATCAAAGGATTTATTAGCAATACCTGCGACAAGCGTAAAAGGATCAGGAAAATCAAAATATGTGTATGTACTTAAAAAAGGAACTATTTATAAGCAGAATGTAAAAACTGGCCAAAAACAAGGGAAATATATTGCCATTCTTAAAGGAGTAAAGGAAGAGGATAAAGTAGGGAAAAATCCTTCCTGGACTGTCCGCCCTGGAACTAAAATTGATTTAGATAAGTAATAGAAGAGATGATTACTGTAGAAAATTTGATTTTTGATAGTGATCATCTATTTATAAAAGAGGGCGTCTCAAAAAGTCAGATTAACTGACACGAGACGCCTTTTTTATATGAAAATTAAACTAGTAGGGGTATCTCAAGAACTTTTCATTTTAGTTGAGAAAATGGCTGTTTTTTAAATCATATTAGAAGAGTTTTATTCGATTTAGTAAGAGTTAGAATATATTTGCTAGTTTTCCAATTCAAGGTATCTACTATTGAACAATTTTTATGTCATAATACCCCAACTCGTATAGGTAATTATTAATTTTAATTGCGATTTTCTTTGATTTAATTGCAGCTTTGGCAATTTTATTTGCGGTATTCCAATTTTAATTGCAGTTCACTTTTTTTTGCAACTCTTCAGTATTTATTTGGATAATTGGACTTCTTAATTGATATTTGCCGTTATAAAAAACGGGCTACCCATTAAAGTTATACTTTTGGGACGCTCCTCTTTTATTAAAGCGTTTTCAAAACTTAGATTGATTAAGCATTAATTTTTTGTGGAGGTAGGGAAACAGCACGTAGCTCGGTTGCTTCTTCTTTAATAGAAAATAGATAAGCGATCAATCCTAATAGAGCCGTAATGATTAACATAATAATTGAGGTAGTGAAATTTCCTCCTGATGAATCACGTAGCCAGCCCATAATATAGCTAGAAAAGCCACCCATTAGGTTGGTAAATCCGATTAAGCCTGCTGCACGGCCTGCCGTCTCTTGTGTTGAATATTTTACTAAAAACATATTACTTAGATGGAAGACACCACCTTGACATCCCATAGCTAGGCCCATGCAAATCCCTGCTAATACTGGATTTGGAACAAATACTGCTATTGTTAAAAATATAGCAGTCAATGAAAATAAGATTGTTGCCATTAAGCTTGGACGTCTTGTTTTATCGGCAAGAAAGCCACATACGAGAACAAATCCAAGTGCAAATAACCAAGATAAAGAAGTAATGCTTGTCATACCTTCACGCTCAAAACCTTTTGCCTCGATCAAGTATGTTGGGAGCCAAATGCTTATTCCAAAGAAAAGGAAAGAACAAACTAACATACCAAACCATACAATCCAAAAACGATAATCTTGAATAAAATTTTTATTCCCATTGGAGCTACTTACTTGATGTTCTAATGGTTCTACTGGACGGTGAATTAGATCCAACTCTTCTTTACTAACCCACGGGTGTTCAGCAGGTGTATTTCTTGTAAGAAAAATAAACATAGGAATATTAATTAAAAAGTTAAATCCAGCGAGCAGGAAGAAAGCTGATTGCCAATGGAGTGATGAAATAACAAGGACTAATATGACTGCCCCAATTGCTGGTCCTAAATAGTTACCTGTAAGCCATGAAGCTTGAGCTCGACCTAACTCTCGTTTGTTGAACCAAGCAGAAATAAATTTCCCCGAAACAGGAATCATCATCCCTTCTCCGAATCCAAGAATAATTCGACTTATAATAAATGCTTCATATGTAGTGGAGAGCCCAGATGAAAACATAGTAAGAGACCAAACAAATAATCCAGCTATAGCCGTTTTTCTCGCACCAAATTTATCAATAATGAATCCCCAAAATAGATTCGATATTCCATATGCAACCGTAAAAACAAATGAAAGAAGACCAATTTTTGCATTTTTGTCAACACCGGTCATTCCGAGTGCCTTCAAAAACTCTGGATCTGTTTGTATGACAGAAATTCCAACTTTATCAATTTGACCAAAGAACCAAAAGAAAAAGATTGGTAAAGCAATTAAAATCCATCTTTTTTGTCTATGTAGCATTAAAATTCTCTCTCCTTTTAAAATCATGTAATTGCGTTTAAAATTTGGAAGGAAAAAGCAGAAACTACGTTTACCTAATAGATATTGAAGTTCAAATAATCTGTTTTGATACTTCACGTATTAATTTTGGCTCAACTTGAATGATTCACTCCTTTCGATATTTGCAAAGGTTTTAAATATAAAACACTGTTTCAAAATTTACCGATGAAACTCTTTTAAAGATAAAATAATTAGAAAAGTTTGTCAATTATGATTTTACTGAAAAATTTTCCAATTTTTATGTTTCGATGGAATAATCAATCATTTATCTATTCATTGAAAAATTGAGTTATTGACATTAAATTCTGACAAATCTATAATTCAAGTTGAAAAAATATGTTTTTTATATGAAACATTATGTTTTTTGAAATGCAGGTTAGTAGATTTTGAATTTAGAAAATAGCGTGGAGGTAATGCGGATGCCAATTAGTCATTTAAAAGAGTTATCGATTCATTATCAAGAATCAGGTGAAGGACAAGCACTTGTAATTTTACATGGTTTAGGAAACAATTCTCAGTCATGGAAGCATCAATTAAGTGAATTGAAGGAACAGTATAGAGTAATTGTTTGGGACGCACCGGGTTATGGTGGGAGTTCCGATTTACAAACGGAGTTTCGTGAATTTTCCGAGTTTGCTAATGTTCTTAAAGAGTTTTTGGATAGTCTAGGGCTAGATTCTATCTATTTACTAGGTCATTCAATGGGATCGGCAATTGCAATTGATTTTACGAATCGTTTTCCACATATGGTCGATGCGTTAATTATTTCAGATGCAACACGTGGAGCAGCTGGGTTAAGTAGAGAAGAAAACGAGAAAAAACTTCAAAATAGATTAAACTCCATTGAAAATCTACATCCAACTGCACTAGCCAGAAAAAGAGTAATAGCATTACTTGCGCCAAATGCATCGGCTGAGGTTATAAAAGAGGCCGAACGTATAATGTCACAAGTACGTTTATCTGGTTACCGTTCTGTTTCCTACTCATTATCGAACTTAAACCAAATGGAGATTCTGTCTTCAATATCTGTTCCAACACTTGTTATGTGTGGGGAGTTAGATCAAGTAACTCCAGTAAGTGAGTCACAAATATTTCACGAGTTGATTCCAAATTCGGAATTTGTTATTGTTCCAAATACAGGGCATTTATGCTATCAAGAAGATCCTAAAATATTTAATCAATCCGTGTTAAACTTTTTAAAGAAACAACCGATAAGTCAAAAGTAGAATTAAATCTATGTATTAGGAGAGGTTTGCTCGATGGATAATGTAGAAAAAGAAAAATATAGCGCCAATTCTTTAGTTAGAGGGTTAGAAATTATTAAGCTTTTTAATGAGGAACATCCTAGTTTGTCACTCTCAGAGATTGCAAAAAAGTTAGGGGTAAGCAGAACAGTACCTTATCGATTACTTTATACATTGCAGTCAATTGGATACTTAACACAGGATGAAAATACGAAACAATATGCGTTAACTCCTAAAGTTCTTGAATTAGGTTTTAGTTATATAAATAGCTTGAAAATACCTGAAATTGCACAACCTTATATGGAATCATTACGTGATGAAATAGGTGCTTCTTGTCATTTGTCAATTTTAGATGGACATGAAGTAGTTTATGTTGGGAGTGCACCAGTTAGAGGGGTGTCGGCAGTCAATGTCAATATTGGTTTAAGACTACCAGCTCATGCAACTGCAAATGGAAAGCTACTTCTTGCATACGAGCCAAAGGAAAGTCTTATGCAACTGTTCCAAGTTACAAATTTAACACCTTATACAGATAAAACGTTAACGACGCCTGGAGAGTTCATGGATCAATTAGAAAAAATACGTCAAAATGGCTATTCAATGACTAGTGGAGAGTTTCATCAAGGTATTCATTCAATCGCTGCACCTATTTACGGTAGAACAGGAAAGGTATTGGCAGCACTGAATATCGTAGCGACTGAATTATCTTATCAGGAAGATTTCATGAATAAAGTTGCATTGCCTAAACTTCTAGATGTTTCTGTTTTACTATCAAACTATATGGGTTACAATGGCAGAGTTTCAAATCAGGTAAAATAGTTCAAGTTAAAAAATATGGGTTCCCAAATTAAGGGAATCCATATTTTTTTTGCAAAAAAAACTAGTTATAAACCTTGAATAGACAGTGATTTTTTATATTTAACTTTTACGACATATCAAAATTTTCTAAAAACTATGTTGACACAAAGAGTAATCCGTCCTAGAATTATTTTATAGATAAAACACTGTTTTGTATATGAAACACATTAAATGTTCAAGGCAAAACATTTTGTTTAAAAAAAGAACAACAATACAGGGAGGATTTTTAAAATGACAAATGAAACATTTTCAGTTAAAGAATTTGAAAAAAAATACGTGGCTCGCTTAGAAGATCGTACGCTAGATTGGAATGTATTAAAGTTTCAAGAGGAAATTGATCCGAGATATAAGCGTGCTCAAATGCGTTATATTGGACGCGGTGCGACAGCGAATAATGATTCAAATGTAATTACAGCAGAACATTTTACATTAAGTACAATGATTCTACCTCCTGGCTGTATTGGACCTTTACATCTCCACGATGATGTAGAAGAAGTATTTTTTATTCTTGAGGGAGAAGTTACTGCTTTAATTCAAGAAGTTGGCAAAGATGAAGTACATGAAATTAAATTAAAAGCTAGAGATTGTATCAGTTCTCCTCCTGGTGTTCATCGAGGCATTAGAAATGATGGAGATACTGAAGCACGTATGTTAGTTATGCTTGGCGCAGTGAAACCAAACCTACCAACCTATCCAGAAGGTAGCGCGCTTGAAGAACTACGTAAACAACGTGCTAAAGAAAGAGAAGCAATCATCAAAGGTTAATTAAAAAAATTGAAAAAGGGTCAGCTGCATTTTGAATAAATTGCAGCTGCCTTTTTCAATAGAGTAAATAAAAGAAAGCGCTTTATATAGATAAATGGGAGGGATTGTTGTTGCTAGGAATTACTCATTTAAGACATATAAGTTTAATCACACCAAACTTTGACGAACAAGTGAACTTTTACGAAAAAGTTTGGGGTTTAGATCGTGTAAATGATTCGGATGACAAGATTGCATATTTTCGAGGGGCAGGACCTGAGCATCATATACTAAGCCTTCGTAAGGGTGATAAATGCGGTTTGCATCATATCGCATTCGGAATGGTCGATAAAAATGCAGTTGATCGTGCAGTGGAAATCTTACATTCAAAAGGTGTACATATTGTTGAAGAGCCCGGTTATTTGGATGAAGCTGGTGGAGGATATGGACTTCGATTTGTTGATCCAGAAAACCGTGTAATTGAACTTTCTGCTTGGGTAGAGGTTCAAACATCGATTTGGACTAATAAAAACGTTGATCCTGTGAAATTAAACCATGTAGTTATGAACACAAAAGATTTAGATATGATCGTGGAGTTTTATACGGATGTGCTCGGATTCAAAGTGACGGATTGGAGTGAGCACCAAATGTCCTTCTTAAGGTGTAATCGAAAACATCACTCGATTGCATTTAACCAAGATGCACACGCTTCAGTTAATCATATTGCTTACGAGGTTGATTCGGTGGATGAACTGATGCGAGGCATTAGTAATGTTAGGAAAGCCGGACTAAATGAGTTATGGGGTCCAGGGCGACATGGTCCTGGTAATAATATCTTTTGTTATTTTCAAGATCTCGGTGGATTTGTCATGGAATATACATGTTATCTTGAAACAATTGAAGATGAGGCTGAATGGAGAGCGCGAGTTTGGAAGCGCGTGCCACATCTAATGGATCAATGGGGAATTGCTGGCCCACCAAAACCAGAAGCTCGTAAAGCGATGGGCGGAGAGCCAGATACTGGCTGGGTAGATACAACAGTTAAAGTACGATAAAAAGTTTAAATAAAAATGCTTTAAGGAATACGAACCATGAAAGCATTAATAAGGGGTGACGGGATGGATCTTGGGTTAAAAGGAAAAGTTGCAGTAATTATGGGTGGCACCTCTGGTGTTGGACTGAAGACAGCTGAATTATTTTTAGGTGAAGGTGCTAAAGTAGCAATTTGCGGAAGAAGCAAGGAGCGTGCAGATAAAGCATTAAAGCATTTACTCTCATATGGCAAAAGCGAAGATCTATTTGCTGCGACCTGTGATGTTACATCAAAAGAGGAAGTTAACTCGTTTATTCAACAAACTGCAGAAAAGTTCGGTGGAATTGATACGTTAGTGAATGCAGCTGGTCAAAGTGTTATGGGGCACTTTTTCGATATTACAGATGAACAGTGGCAGGAACAAATTCAATTAAAGTATTTCGCAATTATATATGCAGTTCGTGCAACTCATCCTTATTTAGTGAAAAGAGGAGGGGGCCGAATTATTAATATAAATGCAACTCTAGCAAAAGAGCCTGAGCGTTATATGGTAGCAACAGCAGCGACACGTGCAGGACTTTTAAATTTAAGCAAAACATTATCTCAAGAATTAGCATCAGACAATATTTTAGTAAATTCAGTAAGTCTTGGATTAATTCGAACAGATCAATGGGAACGTAGAAGGCTGAAAAATGCTCCTGATATGGATCCCGAAGAATATTATAAAGATCTTGCGATAAAAAGAAATATTCCACTAGGTCGTGTAGGTGAAGCGGAAGAAGTTGCTAGTGTAATTGTTTTTCTTGCTTCAGACAAAGCGAGTTATGTAGCTGGTTCTACAATTGAAACTGCAGGTGCAATCGGTAAAGCACTTTAAATAAATTATTAGACAAAGGTAGGATACTAAGATGAAAAATCAAGAAGAGATCGTATTTACTACTGCGGATGCCGTCGTAAAAGAGTTAGTTCAAGCAGGTGTAGAAGTCGCTTTTGGAATCGTAAGTATTCACAATATGCCCATCTATGACGCGATTCTAAGAGATGGAAGTATCAAACTAATCTGTTCACGTGGCGAAAGTGGAGCAGTAAATATGGCAGATGGCTATGCACGTGCGACAGGCAAATTAGGTGTTGTTATTACTAGTACAGGAACAGGAGCTGGAAACGCTGCTGGATCATTAGTAGAAGCATGGGCAGCTGGAGTTCCACTACTTCATTTGACTGGAGAAGTAGCATCACCTTATCTAGGTACAGGTAAAGGTTACATACATGAATGCAAGGATCAGCTGTCATTGATGAGCGGTGCCTGTAAAAATGCTGTAAGACTTAGAAGACCAGAACAAACAGCTGGTGTAGTAAGAAAAGCAATTGAAGAAGCATTAACTGCTCCAACAGGACCAGTTAGCTTAGAAATTCCAATCGACTTTCAATCAGCAATTATCGAGGACGTTTCAATCGATAAGGTACAGGTAGATGTTTTTAAACCGCAACTAACTACAGTTATACCAGAAATCGCAATTTCAAAAATTTCAGAAGCACGTCGTCCAGTTATTTGGGCTGGTGGCGGTGTTATTTCTGCTAATGCTTCAAAAGAGTTAACAAATTTAGCAGAAATTCTTGGAGCTGCTGTCATTACAAGTCAATCTGGAAAAGGTTCGATACCAGAAGATCATGAGCAATGTATAGGTCATTTTGCAGCCAATGAGTCGACAAAAGAGTTTTTGAGAAATGCAGATTTATTGATTAGTGTAGGTGTACGCTTCAGAGGAAATGAAACTTCTAACTGGAAAGTCCCTGTCCCGGAAGAACATATTTCGATTGATGCAGATTTTAATGCAATTAATCGAAATTATAAAGCAACAGTTGGGTTAGTCGGAGATGCAAAAGATATTTTATCGGCTCTAATTAATAAAATCGATGAAAAGTCTATTTCGGTTTTACCTTCTTATATAGAAGAAGTACGTTCATTAAGAAATGAAGTGAGGGGACAACTTCGTAAAACACTTGGCCCGTTTGAACAATTTGTAGATGGAATGAGAGAGATTTTACCGAGAGATACGATTTTGGTTCGAGATGTGACAGTACAAGCAAATGTCTGGGGTAGTAGAATATTCGACATTTATGAACCGAGAACATCTATTCACGCATCCGGGGGAGGAATCGGTCAGGGTCTTCCTACAGCTATTGGAGCTCAACTGGGTTGCCCTCATCAAACGGTCGTATTAATGGCTGGAGATGGTGGGTTTATGGTTAATGTAGGTGAAATGGTGACTGCAGCTGAAGAAAATCTTCCTATTATTGTTGTGTTATTTGATGATTCTGGCTATGGGGTTCTTCGTAATATTCAAGAAGCGGCATACGGTCGTCAAGTAGCAGTGAATTTATTAAGTCCCGATTTTGTAAAACTAGCTGAGTCAATGCATTTTGAAGCAGCACGTATTGGATCAGGGGACGAATTCGTTAATGAACTAAAGAAGGCAACTAAAAGTAGAAAGCCAACGATGATCGTTGTAGATATGGAAGCAGTTGGACCTATGGCAATACCTTTTGGTGGACCTCCAGGAGCAGCTGAAAGTTTTAAGCCAAAAAAATTATAAAGGAGATTCAATATGATTTCGACATATCCAGTTGTATCAGGGAGATATCTCATAAATGGTGAATGGAAAGAAAGTAATGAAACATCAAATATTATTAATCCTGCAAATAAGTCTGAAGTAATCGGCAAAGTTGCATTATGTACTGAGGAAATCGTAAACGAAGCAATTAATGCTGCATCGATTGCATTTAAACTTTGGTCACAGAGTGAGATCCAGGAACGTGTAGAAAGAATGAAGGCAGCAGCGCAGGAACTTTCTAAAATCATTGAAGAACATGTTTCATTATTTGTGCGTGAAAATGGAAAAACACTAGTAGAAGCTAAAAAAGACTTATTACGCTGCGTTGAAGTAATGAGTGGTGGAGCGGATGAACTGCTAAAATGGTGGAACCCAGAATTACTTCCAGGAAATCAAAAAGTTCAAGTAAGAAGAAGAGCTAGAGGGGTTACTGCAGTAATTACTCCATGGAATTCTCCAATGATTTTAACATTTAAGCGAGTGATTCCTGCTGTTTTAGCAGGTAATACAGTTGTTGTGAAACCTGCGACCAATTGTCCACTTACCATTATGGCTTGTTTAAAAGTAGTGGCTGCACATTTTCCGCCTAGTGTAATTAATATTGTAACAGGTTCTGGAAAAATGATTGGTGACAAGCTTTGTTCTGACTCACGTGTTCGTACGATTGCTTTTGTCGGAAGTACACAAACAGGTAAAGAGATTATGAAAAAGTCTTCAGGAAATCTTCAAAAAGTATATATGGAGCTAGGTGGGAATGATCCTGCAATCATTTTAGAAGATGCAAATTTAGATGAAGAAGCTATTAAACGATTAAGAATGAGTATTTTAAAAGCGGCTGGCCAAGTATGTTCGGCTATTAAACGCGTATATGTACAAGAATCTAGATATGTTGAATTAGTAAAAAAATTAAAGAAAGAATTTGAGCGTATTGTTGTAGGTGATGGTATTCAACCAGATGTAACGATGGGTCCATTAAATAATAAAGCTCAGTATGACTATGTTAACGGATTAATCGAGCGTACTGAAAAAGCAGGTGCAAATGTAATAACAGCCGGAATTCAACTGAATCCTGAAATGTGGGATCAAGGATACTACATCTTACCAACAATCGTAACAGGAGTTGACCAACAAAGTGAGATTGTTCGTGCAGAACAATTTGGACCAGTAATTCCTATTCTACCTTTTTCAACTATTGACGAAGTTATCAAACTAGCAAATGATAGTGAATTTGGCTTAAGGGCTTCTGTTTGGACGGAAAATGAAGAATTAGCAGTTGAAATGGCAGATCGATTAGAAGCAGGCGCAGTTTTTCATAATAATCATACCATCTTTAGTGATTTAGCATTGGATTTTCCAGGGTTAAAAGAGAGTGGTGTTTCAAGAGAAACAAGACACTGTGGATTGGAATTTTTTGCAGATTCATACGGATTTGCAAATTAAGGATGGTGAATAAGCATGAAACTAGGACTAATCGGCTGTGGGAATATTGGCCAATTCCTTCTTCAAGCAATTAATAAAGATGGGATGTTACCAGGCGGAAAGATTGTTTCAATTTATACGCGTTGTGAAGAATCAGGCGTTCAACTTGCTAAAGAATTTGAAACGGAAAATTATCAAAGTGTAGATGCGCTACTTCTTTCAGATGTAGATTTAGTCATTGAAGCTGCAACAGTTGAAGCTGCAAAGGAGTACGCTATAAAAGTTCTTGAAGGTGGGAAAGACTTATTGTTAAGCAGCATCGGGGTCATGGCTGATTCCACTTTTGAAGAAGAAATTCGAGAGGTTTGTACAAGAAAAGGTATAAATGTTTTCTTACCTTCAGGAGCGATCGGTGGGTTGGATATTTTAAAGTCAGCAAAAGCTGTGGGTGGTCTAGAGAATGTTTCAATTACAACTAGAAAACCACCTGGAGCATTATCGAAAGAAGCATTAAATAAAGAAACGATTTTGTTTGAAGGCTCTGCGGCTGAAGCAATTAAGCTATACCCAAGAAATATTAATGTGGCAATTGTCTTATCCTTAGCTGGACTTGGTGCTAACAATACGAAAGTGAAAATTATTGCTGATCCAATTGCGATAAAAAATAGTCATTTAATTGAAGCATCTGGTGCGTTCGGGAAACTAAAACTCGAGATTGAAAATGATCCAATGCCAAATAATCCTAAAACAAGTTATTTAGCAGCGTTAAGTGTTTTGGCAAAGTTACAAAACAAAGATAAATATGTACAAGTTGGGTAGAGAGTAAAAAACATGAAGGGAGAGTGCTGTGCATGATTAAAACAGAAAAAACTTTAGATGAATTATCAAAAGAGCAACTAGTAAATTACTTAAATGAAACCGTCAAACCAGATGAAGGAGTCATTCCTGCATATCTTCTAGGTGATAAAGCCGTTTACGAATTAGAACATGAAAAAGTATTTTTAAAAACATGGGTTTTTCTTGGACATGAATCCGAAATTCCAAATCCAGGGGACTTTATGACTCGTGAGCTTGCAGGATATTCAATCATTATCTCACGCGAAAGTATGGGAGAAATCAATGCATTTTACAATATGTGTACACATCGTGGCATGAAGCTATGCCGTGCTGATAAAGGAAACAAGACTTTATTTACATGTCCATATCACGGATTTAACTTTAAAAATACAGGAGAACTTGTTGGAGTACCGCTTCAAAAAGATATTTATGGCGAGAGACTTGACCGATCAAAAATGGGTCTTCACCAAGTGAAGCTAGAATTATATAAAGGACTTTTATTTGGCAATTGGGACGAAAATGCAGAGCCTCTTGAAGAGTTTCTCGGCGATTTTAAGTGGTATTTAGATATCGTAGTAGGGCGTGCTGAGATGGAAGTAATTGGAGCTCCGCAACGTTTTATTGTTAAATCAAACTGGAAGGTCGGTTCTGATAACTTTGTAGGTGATTCATACCATACGATGGTTACTCACGGTTCAATTGCAAAATTAGGCATGGTTCCAAATGCAACATATTCGAAGCGCGGTTTTCAAATTCATACTGAAAACGGACACGGATTAAACCTTGGAACACCAAATCCTGACTTTGCTTTTCCTGAAGAATTGAAGGATGAGTATAAAAGTAACTTGTCAGAAGAACAATATGACGTTCTATCAAACTTAAAAAATATGATTGGAAACGCTTTTCCAAATATGTCATTTTTAATATCTCACACAAAAGTTAAAGGCGAATTAATTTCGAATACTTCAATTAGAATGTGGAGACCGATTAGTCACAATAAAATGGAAGTAATTGCATGGATGCTAGTAGAAAAAAATGCTTCTCAGGAATGGAAGAATCGATCAAGAGATTCCTTTATCTTAACGTTTAGTCCATCTGGTATTTTTGAACAAGATGATACTGAAGTATTCACAGACATAACCGAAGCAGCTCAAGGTCCAATGCCATTTCAAAAGAATTTAACTTATAACTATACAATGGGATTACATCGTGAACCTGTTGATTTTATCGGACCTGGGGTAGCCTATGATGATAAATTTACAGAAGCGAGTCAACGTAATTTTTATCAGTACTGGCTTGAATTAATGACAAAGTAACAAAGGGGGAGGAAGAAAAATGAATGTTGAAAAATTATTAGCAAAATTAGAATTTGAACAGTGGTTAATTGATGAAGCAAAATTACTTGATGATATTGAATTTGATGATTGGTTTAATTTAATGCATTCGAATTTAATCTATCAAATGCCTGTACGCGTAAATAAAGAAGGAACTGAGCGCCCAGACTATTCTACTGAGATGTTTACTTTTAATGATGATATAGAATTATTAAAGCTTCGAGTAGATCGATTGAAAACTGACTATGCATGGGCTGAGATTCCTCCTTCAAGAACCAGACGTTTTGTAAGTAATGTTAGCGTAAAAGAGCTAGTTAAAGAAGAGAAGGCAGTAGTTAATAGTTATTTATTGATCTATCGTAGCCGTAGCACAGATATTCACCATGATCTAATTTCTGGAGAACGTCATGACGAGTTTACATATGAAGATGGGCAGTGGAAGCTTTCCAAGAGGATATTTATTGTAGATCAAACAACCATTAATACTAGAAATCTTGCAATCTTTGTTTAATAGAAGAAAAAGGAGGTCAAGTAATGTTATTAAAAGATAAAGTAGTGTTAATTACAGGAGGCGCTTCTGGAATAGGAGCAGCCGTTACAAGACGATTCATTCAAGAGGGAGCAAAGGTAAGTATTATTGGTCGCTCACTTGAAACACTAAAGCAAATGAAAGAAGAATTTAATGACAATCTCCTTGTCATTCAAGGTGACGTAAGCAAATATGAAGACAATGAACGAGCTGTAAAAACGACAATTAAACAGTTTGGTAAACTAGATGTATTTATTGCAAATGCAGGCGTTTTTGATGGATTTGCAAAATTCGCTGAGGTGACACCCGATGCCTTATCAGATGCATATGATTACCTTTTAAATATAAACGTAAAAGGATCATTTTTTGGTGCAAAAGCAGCATTAGAGGAATTACAAAAAACAAATGGTAATATTATCTTTACTGTATCTGGTGCAAGCTTCTACCCAGACGGTGGTGGAGTTTGGTACACGGCTAGTAAGCATGCTCAAATCGGATTAATGCGTCAGCTTGCTTTTGAACTAGCACCAAATATACGAGTAAATGCAGTAGCGCCAGGAGGGACTTTAACAGCACTAACTGTCATCCCACCTTTACGTACTTATACTAAGTCCGTGGATAATGATACAAAAGCAAGCAATATAAAAAGAAGAAATCCACTTCAACTTGCACAAATGCCTGAAGATCATGTTGCAGCATATGTACTTTTAGCATCTGACCAGTCACGTGCGATCACTGGTGAGGTCATTTCTAGTGATGGTGGATTATCGGTTCGTGGACTCGGTTAAGGATTTTTGATAAAGCATAGGGTGTCTTAAAGGGGTGAATTTCTTGGGACACTCTCTTTTTTATTTGTGCTTATTAAATTGTGAGTGGGAGTAGTTCAAACTGTATATATGATGAGTTATATAGAGACCAGTTTTATGTTAGATTGTATGTAAGAGCTGCTTCACGTTTGTTTATATAAAAGGGTTTATTGGTACTAAAAAAAGGATCTAAGTTATTGATCCTTTTTTGCTGTTTAAATAACTAATGCAAGCGTTCGTTTAACAATATTTTTTCTTTATTATCTCAATTGAAGGCTGGTCAATTCCCGTAATATTTGATATTAATTTTATATCAATTCCCTCTTTTAGTGCTTTTCGTACTGTTGTTAGGTTGTGTCTTATTTCTGAAATTCTATGATCTAAAAGGATATGGTCAAAAACTAAGTAATCATCTGTGACTTCCCCATCTAGATCGAATTCAAGAGAATATGTACCAATCTCTTTATCAAAATAATAAATATCTACAGTAAAAAACACAAACGCTTCAATCCTTGAAAACCTATGCTTTAATTCAACAGACCGTTCTTTAGCTAGAATGAATTCATCGTACAACTTTCCTTTAAATGTGTCCAAGTAGTCGTATTTTTCTTCCTCACGCCATTTCCTAAAACTTTCCCAAAATCCATTAATAGTTCTATTTTTTGCATCGTGCTTTTGTTCCCATTCCATTAATGTTTTAGCGTTCAAACTCACCACTCGCTTATATATTTTTATATTTTCTTTAAAGATCCCACGATATTTGATATTCTACTTCAACTATCGTATGAGTTAGTTACATAAGAAATTATATTATTATAAATTTTTGATTGTTTCTTATTTCGTTTAACACATTTGTAAAATCATGTGTAGAATCTCTACTTGTATCTAAAAAATGTCTTTCTTCTATCATTGATTCTCTAAATTCATTAACTAATATAAGACAGCGTTCACCCATTCTATTTTCGGGTATTCTCATATTATCTCTATTAATCAAAGTTTGATTATCAGCCCATAAAATTACATATTTTAGCTCGACATTTAAGTCCTTAAGATTTTCATCTAACCATTTTGCTTCGTTCGGAAAGGTTACAAAATCTATTACAACATCATTACCATAACTAAGAAAATTTCTTGTTAAACTTAAAATATTATTCCAGATTAATAAGTTCTCTTTCTCGCTTTCCCACGGCTTTTCTCTTCCATTAATGTGCATATGACTTACATAGTCCCCAGAGATGTATGCACTATTACTGAATGTATTAACAAGTTCTTTTGAAGTAGTAGATTTACCGACACCTGCTGGTCCAGAGATTATATATACTTTATTCACTTCACTTTTTTTCATTTAATAATCCTTTACATTTAGATAATATAAATTTCTACGTTTATTGCTATAATACCTTGTTCAACTAAACTGCCGATCCTTCGTTATGGAAGAATCACATGCGTTAGTTTAGGTACAATGCTTCACAATTCTATTTATGCATGATGAATGATGCTTCTTCATATTGAGAATCAATATATCCTTTGATGGTCTCATACCGGTTATAGTTCATCTATGTATAAGAATGTTTATCTTAGACGTTAATGAAAAAGGATACAGTAGTATAAGTTAAATAAAAAAGGGTGCTAAAAATCGGCACCAAATAATTGATATATGGGAGGTTAATCTTGAATGAATCGTACAGCATTCAAACCGATAATTTGAGAAGGGAGTGAAGTATTCCCATCAGGTAAAATAGGTGCGACTGATAGATCAGCCACCTTAAGGTTCTTTGTTCCAAAAACATTCAATTCGCCATCTACGACACCTTCTCGAACACTCCTTGCCATTTTGCATTGACCTCCAAAGTGGAAAACATTACGATATGAAGCTCTTACAAAACCTTCTAATTTTTTACGCTTTTCTTCAATATTTTTTATCTCAAAGATATTTTCAGGAGGGAATACGACTTTGAATATTCCTTCAGGATCGATTTCACGTGCTTTCTTCATAATGTTGTAGGTCTCAATAAACTGATCAACCATGAAATTCAGGTCATCTGCATCTCCAAGCGGATTAAGGTCTATGGAAGGATATGCCTCAGGATCGCTGTGTGAGACCATAATAGTACCTCTGCTTTTTGGGTTATCGTCAAAAAGTCCAAAACTTATGATATTGCTCTGCTTTTTTGGATGGAATTCCCAATTATTTTCCAATACCTCTGAGGCAGGCAGAAACGTTGGTGCAGGGACACCAATTATTTGAAGGCGACGCCCTCCCTTACCGCGCTCTGCATTAAAAGCACCTAATGTAATTGGATTATCTGGGTCTGCAGATATGAGGTCTAAAACCCGATTGGTTTTAACTTCAACTCCCATTCCGGTTGTAAATTGAGTTTGAAAGTTATGTCCTACATTTGGACTGTAAATTAAAGTTTCGATACCCGCTCTTTTCAGATCATCCGGGTCCCCAATTCCCGAACGTTGTAATATAACAGAAGATAAATTGCCTGCACAAAGAATTATTCCCTTTTTCGCGAATGCTTTATTTGATTTACCGTTTCTGACAAAGTCAACGCCAACTGCAACTTGAATTTTTCCTTCTTGCTTAAATAGGATTTTATTCACTGTTGTTTTAACTAAAATCACTAATTCTCTGTCGCCAACTCCAACTTCATCTGGATGGATTTCATTACCTTGTGTTACTATTTTACTGTTTAAATATCCTGTTGCAGTAGATGAGCGAACAAACTTTCCATTTACTTCCTTGTTTAAAAACTGTGATTTAAAAAAAGTACAATCCCTTATACCAGTATTGTAATCTTCGACTATAGGAATATCTAATATTTCTGATGTTGCCTTTGCTAATGTAACGGTAATCCCATCCTTAGGAATGATTTGTTGTCTGACAAAAATAGGCCCTTTTTTACCTCGTTCTTCTGGTTGTTGAGTCTTACCAGTATAGGTTTCATTTTTTTTGAATAGCGGCCTTACACTGTTATAACTCCATTGAGGTCCAACTAGGCGTGCCCATTCATCATAAAGTTCCTTGCTTCCCCGTACAGCATACATGGCATTATGCTCAGAGCTTCCACCAATTGCTCTACCGCCTGATACTCTAAGTTGTTGGTTCCCAATTCCGGGCTGTACATTTGTAAATATATTAAAGGAATGCCTATTATCAGCAGACAAAACACCTGACACTGCACCTGAAGGGCTGCTTAGCTCTTGAACCATATTTGTGCCTGGTTCCAGGACCAATACAGATGTAATTTTGTCATCTGATAATTTTTTTGCAATTACACCACCTGCTGTACCTGCACCTATCACAATAAAGTCAAAAGTATTATCGTTCGACACTGTATCATTCCTTCCGTTACTGGGTTTGCATAAATATGGACTATTCATTTTTATGATTTATTATCTAAACTTATGAAAATAAATGGCATTTACTAAAGCAATTACCTTCTTATCGCCAATGTTAAGTGTTGTTTAACTATCGCATGCTTTAGTTGAAGTTCAAGAGTTACTTTGGTGACTCTTTTTTGTTTAACTATCCTGAAAATATAA
>NZ_NUUX01000031.1 GCF_002564465.1 Bacillus sp. AFS088145
TAAAAAGACAAAAAGCTGATTTATACTTCCTCATAAAGGGTTCATGAGGAAGTAAAAAGGTAAAAAGCTGATCTATACTTCCTCATAAAAGGTTCATGCGGAAGGAAAAAGTCAAAAAGCTGATCAATACTACCTCATAAAGGGTTCATGAATAAGAAATGGTCAATCTGCAATCAGCGTTAGTTTTATTAAATATTTTGTAATGTTAAAGATAAATACCCGAAAAAAGCTCTGTCTAAAAGCAACAGAGCTTTTATAATTACTTAGAGTTTTCTTTTTTAATTTGCAATGTAGCTAAACTAGCAAATTCATGAACTAGGGTTGCAGCTAATAGTGATGTGATTTGAGTTGGGTCATAGGATGGTAGTACTTCTACGATATCAAAGCCAATAAAATTGAAGCCAGTTAATGAGCGAATCATTTTTAATGTTTCCATACTATTGTATCCGCCTACTTCAAGAGTCCCAGTTCCTGGTGCACAAGATGGATCGACAAAATCAATATCAAAAGTTAGGAAACATGGTGTATCACCAATTACTTCTTTCATTTCTTTTAAAATAACTTCAAAACCACGTTCATACATTTCAGGAGTAGTAATAACATTGTAACCAAGTTCATGGCTAGCATCTATATCTCCTGGATGATTCAGCGTACCTCGAATACCCAGTTGGAATACCTTGTTTGGATTTAGAAGTCCTTCTTCGTGAGCGCGAATAAATGGTGAACCATGCCAGTATTTTTCATCGTAATATGTATCCCAAGTGTCTGTATGTGAATCAAAATGAATCATCGCAACTGGGCCATGTTTTTTAGCTGCTGCACGTAGGTTTGCTAATGTAATGGAATGGTCGCCACCTAAGGCAATAGGGATAATATTGCTTTCCATTAAATCAAACATTGCGTCTTCGATCAGTTTATAGCTTCGATGGATATTATGAGGAATAACCGATACATCTCCAATATCAATGGCATTACTATCGTCAAATGGATAAACCTTATGAATCGGATGATAGGGGAATAAAGTCATAGAAGCTTGTCGGATTGCTTGTGGAGCAAATCGTGCACCAACACGAAATGAAGCTGCAGTATCAAATGGCATGCCAACGATTGCTAATTGCGCATTTTCTTTTGCTGAAGGAAGTCTCATAAATGTTCCAGTTGTACAAAACTCAGGTTTTACATCAGGTGAAAGTGGATATTTCATAAAAATCATCTCCAATTTTGTTATTCCGGTTATTAACTACCGGTAGTTAGTTTAATATGATTATAGTTTGTTAAATCTGAATAGTCAAACTATTAATTTGGAAAAAGATGCTTATTTTTGAAACAAAAAAAGTGATTGGCTGTTTAGACAGCTTTTTTGAGCCATTAACAAATGCGCGCTTCATTATTTGAAATTAGTCATTTCCGTGGGATATGAGAAAGGTTTTTGTAAATAATATGATTGTTTAACAATAATCTTAGGAGGGATTTTATGCCACAGAATCAGCAAGGAAAAGGGAATATGGGATCTAATATGAAATCAGGAACTAATCCTCAAAAAGTAAAACAACAAATTCAAAGTGATGTTAGCCATGGACAAGGAGCAATGACTTCTCGTGAGGCAGGGGCAATGCGTGATTAAAAAACCATTTTTTAGTGGTTTTTTAGGCGATGTATTTCAAAATTGAATAAAGAAAACTAGTAAAAAAAATGCACCGACCATTTAGTGGTCGGTGCATTTTTTTACCTTCAATATGAAATAGTAATCGCATTATCTTTTAATGATTAAACTAATTACTGTATTCTGTTCATCATCGTTTTTTTGGAGGTTTCGTATCCAAAATATCGTTCGGATATGTGTTTGTGTAGATCATATCGTTAAATCGTTTGTTAAACCATTCTTGTGTGGGGTACATGTTGTGTCTCCTTCAGTAGAACGAAATTTATAAGTGCAGATTATATTAATTTTTATGAAAATTTAATTATGTATATTTATTATAAGCTTTATATAAATATTCAAATAGTGTAATTTTCTCCAATACATGTTGCAAATTTTCGCCTAATACTATTAAGGGGAAATCAACCACAACTAAAACTAATCGTGCAATAAGACTACCAAATGTCATTCAAGGTCCATTGACTTCCTTTACAGAAGATCTAAATTCATAGGTTCATGAGTAAGTAAAAATGAAAAAATATTCTTAAAATGAATGCCTTTTTACTTAGAAAAATGAAACTTAAAATGATTAAAAACAAGGGGAGAAAAGAAATTAATCTAAAAAAGGAAAGATACAAAGTAATCTAGAATAATTAATGTACAATGACAAATTATAGAGATGGAGTGAGGAAATTATATTCAAAAGTAGGTTTAGTATATGTTAAATAAATTGAAAATTCTGGATTTTACACGTCTTTTACCGGGTCCTTATGCAACTATGATCCTAGCGGATTTAGGTGCAGAAGTATTACGAATCGAATCTCCATATCATCCCGACTTATTACAAACTTCACCTCCATTCGATGGGGACCAATCTGCCGCACATCAAACGATTAATCGTTCTAAGAAATCTATTACCCTTGATTTAAAAAGAGAAGAAGCTATTGAGATTATCTATAAGCTAGTGAAGGAGTATGATATTGTCATTGAACAATTTCGACCCGGAGTGTTGGAAAAGCTTGGCTTAAGTTATGAGCAATTAAAGAAAATAAATTCGAAACTAATTTACTGTTCAATTACTGGTTATGGTCAATCAGGTCCGTATCGAAATCGAGCAGGGCATGATAATAACTATCTTGCATTAACTGGTGTTTTGAGTTACTCAACAAGAAAGAATGAACGTCCAGTTCCGATGGGAATCCAAGTTGCAGACCAAGTAGGTGGCTCACTACACGCGATTATTGGCATTTTATCGGCTGTTATTCATCGTGAGCAAACTGGCGAAGGACAATGGGTTGATATTAGCATGACAGATTGTACTTTTGCGTTACAATCTTTAATGGGATCTGGTTGGTTAACTCAAAAAATTAATCCAAAGCCTGAGGAACACCTTTTAAATGGTGGCGTGTTTTATGACTACTACGAAACAGCAGATGGGCGATTGTTTTCAGTTGGCAGTCTTGAACCTTCATTTCGAAAACAGCTATGTGTGGCATTAGAAATCATGCCATTTCTTCCTTATTCTTTTAGTGAGGAGAAGGATGAAATCGATTTATTTAAAAATGAGGTAAAGCGTGCATTTAGTAAGAAAACGTTTAATGAGTTAAAAGAAACTTTTAGTAAATTTGATGCCTGTGTTGAGCCAGTATTAACTTTTGAAGAAGCATGTGCGCATCCGCAAGTAAAAGAGAGGGGGCTATTAGTAAACGTCCAAAGGAATGACGGTACAAATCAATTGCAAATTGGTTCACCTTTTAAATCATCTGTGTTTAAACCTACTTATCAACATGTTGGAGTAAAACCTGGGACGAATACAAAAGAGGTTTTACTAAATTTAGGATATGATGATCAAACAATTAATCAATTCATTGAAAAAGGGGTTATTAGGTCTGCTAATTAAATCTAATTATAAAATACGGGGGGAAGCAAATGAGTTTTGGAAATGTATTATCGTTAAACGCACAAAGGCACCCAGATAAATTAGCTTTAGTCTATCAAGACCGTACATACACATATTTGGAATTCAATAAAGTGGTTAATCGTTTTGTATGGGGATTACAGAAACTTGGTTTAAAAAAAGGTGAAAAACTAGCTCTTATGATGGCAAACTCTGACTTGTTTGTGATTGGTTATTGCGCTGCTGTAAAAATAGGTGCTGTCGTCGTTCCAATTAACTTCCGCCTTGTTTCTCGAGAAGTTGAATATATTTTAGAGCAGTCGGATAGTGTGATGGTTGTTTGTGATTCAGAACTAGAGAAAGTCGTGTTAGATGCTTCAAAGTCCTCATCGAAGGTAAGAAATATCATTACTGCTCCTAATGCTTCATCGCCGAATTGTTTAAGCTTCTTTGATGTGTTGTCATCAATTGAAGAAGATCCCCAAGTAGAGATTTCCGGAGATGATGATTTTCATTTACTTTATACTTCTGGGACGACGGGTCAACCAAAAGGTGCGCTTTTCGATTATAAACGAATTGAAAAGCTCATAAATGGATTGAGTGCGGTAATGGGACAAAGCTGTCAGGATCGGCTTTTACATGTTGCTCCATTATTCCATTGTGCTCAGCTAGTAATCTTTCTATTACCAGGTTTATATTTAGGAATGACCAATATTATTCACCGAGATTTTAATCCGGTAAATGTTTTAAAGGATATAGAAAAATATAAAATTACTTTATTTTTTGGTGTTCCTACAATGTATAACTATTTACAGCAAGTTCCAAATGCTGACCAATTTGATCTTTCTTCTATAAAAAGATGTGCATACGGTGCAGCTCCTATGCCTCCTGAAATCTTAATGAAAAGTATGAAATTATTTAATACAAATCAATTTTTCAGTTTATGTGGATTAACAGAAGGGGGACCCACAGGGGTTTATCTGTCTCCAGAAGATCATGAGCACCATTTAGGAAAAACAGGGAAAACACCTTTACTCTATACAATTATTAAAGTAGTTAATAAGCAAGATGAAGAAGTTTTACCAGGTGAAGTTGGTGAATTAATCTTAAAAGGTGAAACAATCATGAAGGAATACTATAAAAAGCCAAAAGAAACTGCAGATACGATAAAAGATGGTTGGTTATATACAGGAGATTTAGCTGTAGTAGATGAGGAAGGATATATCACATTAGTTGATCGTAGTAAGGATATGTTAATTTCTGGTGGAGAAAATATTTATTCTGTTGAAATTGAAAATGTTTTATATGAGCATCCTTCTATTTTGGAAGCAGCAGTGATCGGTACGCCTGATGCTAAATGGGGAGAGGTTGTAACGGGAATTGTCGTATTAAAACCAGGGCATCTTCTATCTTTTGAGGAGATTGGATCTTTTTGCCGTGAAAGAATGGCGGGTTATAAGATTCCTAGAGTTGTTGAATTTATTGAGCAGCTTCCTCGAAATGCATCTGGGAAAGTTCAGAAGTTTATTTTAAGAGAAATGTATTGTAGTGCTAATTCAAAATAGAAAAAGAGCTCAAACTTTAGAAGTGAAAGTTTGAGCTTTTAAATTTGGTTCTTAATAAAGACCAGTTGTATAAAGTGATGTGATCGTTTTTGCAATTTCTTCAATCGTATAATGCTGTTCATTTCGAACGATTTCCCATAAATACATCTCATTTGTAAAAAACCACGCACGCGCGACTAGTTCATGATTTAGCTCTTTTTTTGCTAATCCTGTTTCTTGTGCATAAGAAACATCGAGTGATATGCGATCAATAAACTTTTCACGTATCGTTTTCCATTTGTCTGAGATGATGTCAGATACTCCAATAGCCTGTTCAAAAATTTGCATCATATTTCGCTCATCTTCTGCCATTTTTAGAAAAGAAGTAGCTTGTTTATAAATAATTGATTCAGCGGATTCTTTCGTTACAGGAAAAAAGGAAGTTTCGGCAATTTCATAAAACCTTTCCATTACATTTTCCATTAACACAATTAAAAGCTCTTCTTTACCTTTAAAGTGGACATAAGCTGTTCCATAGCCAATATCAGCTTTTTTTATCATTTGTGTGATAGTCGCCTTTTGAAATCCTTCTTCAAGAAATACTTCTTTAGCAGCTTCTAGTAGTTTTTGTCTTGTCATTAATGAACGTAATTGACGCTTAGATTCTACTTTGTCATTACTCATACTACGATCCTCCAACATATGTTACTTCTAGCATATAGGTAAATTTATAAAAATGGAAGAAATGACAGAAAAACTATGTACGATTAACATAAAACCAGCTCTTTATAAGTAAATTTTTTTATTATCAGAATATTTGACATGATGTCATTGACACAATGTCAGTTATTTTGATATGATTTTTTCACAATAGATTTAAATAGTAGATTGATAGAGGAGGAACATTATGAATACGAAAGTTACAGAAACAACATTAGAATACGCCAAAAAAATGGACAGTCTTGATTCACTTAGACAGTATAGAGATGAGTTTTACTTAAATCCTGAATCAATTTATATGGATGGTAATTCATTAGGTCTACTTTCTAAAAGAGCAGAACGTACTTTACTAGAATCATTGGAAGATTGGAAGAACTACGGAATAGATGGTTGGACAAATGGAAATCATCCATGGTTTTTCATGGCTGAAAAATTAGGAGAAAAATTAGCTCCTTTAGTTGGTGCTTCACCTGAGGAAGTAATTGTAACCGGTTCCACGACAGTTAATTTACATCAATTAGTAGCTACTTTTTTCCTACCGAATGGGAATAGAAAAAAGATATTAGCTGATGAACTTACATTCCCATCAGATATTTATGCCCTTCAAAGTCAACTACGTATTCACGGATTAGATCCTGAGCTAGATCTAATTTGCGTAAAAAGTAAAGATGGACGTTATTTAGATGAGGACGACATTATTAATGCAATGACGGAAGAAATTGCTTTGATTATTTTACCGACAATTTTATACCGTAGTGGTCAAATTTTAGATATGAAGCGTTTAACTGAAGAAGCTCATAAACGAGGAATTTTAATCGGTTTTGATGGTTGCCATTCAGTTGGATCAATTCCACATTCTTTTAGTGAGTGGGATGTTGATTTTGCTTATTGGTGTAATTATAAGCACTTAAATGGTGGACCAGGTAGTGTAGGTGGATTATTTGTTAATCGCAAACATTTTGGTGCAATGCCAGGACTTGCAGGTTGGTTTAGTTCTAGAAAAGATAAGCAATTTGATATGGAGCACACACTAACTCCTGCTGAAACTGCTGGAGCTTTTCAAATCGGTACACCACATGTATTAAGCTGTGCACCATTAATTGGGTCTTTGGAGATTTTTACCGAAGCTGGAATTGATGCGATTCGAGAAAAATCACTTCGAATAAATCAATTTTTAATGGATTGTATTGAACAAGAATTAGCAGACATGGGATTTTTCATTGGATCTCCTAGAGAGGATGCACGACGAGGAGGACATGTAAGTCTAGAGCATGAAGAAGCAGCACGTATTTGTAAGTCTTTGAAAGAAAACGGTATTATTCCTGACTTTAGGGCACCAAATATTATTCGTCTGGCACCAGTGGCACTTTACACTTCTTACGATGAAGTTTGGGTAGTTGTCCAAACACTTAAGAAAATAATGACTGAAAAGCAATATGAAAAATTTAAAAATGAACGTGAAGTTGTGGCGTAAGTTTAGTTGGCTATCTAAGGGGACAAGATCATGAAGAAATCCACCACTAATTATAAAAGTGAAAACGAGCAAGAAAAAGGCTTAAAAAGAGAGTTGAAAACTAGTCAACTAACGATGATTGCAATGGGTTGTGCGATTGGAACGGGGTTATTCCTAGGAAGCGGATTAGCAATTAAAACTGCTGGTCCAAGCGTATTACTCAGTTATGCAGTTGGTGCATTTATCGTTTTACTGCTAATGGGGTGTTTAGCTGAGATGACGGTGGCACATCCTACTAGTGGTTCGTTTGGAACAATTGCCGAAAAATATATTCATCCTATGGCGGGATATCTAGTTCGTTATTCATATTGGGTAGCACAAGTTCTAGCTGTTGGAGTAGAGGTAAGTGCAATTGCAGTCTATATGAAATATTGGTTTCCAACTGTACCTGGAATCGTTTGGATCACCTTTTTTGCAGCTGTATTAATCTATATAAATGCTACTAGTGTTAATACATTTGCAACATTTGAGTATTGGTTTTCAATGATTAAAGTAAGTGCAATTGTTGGGTTTATCCTACTTGGCTCATATGTCTTGTTTGGCTCATCTCACCACGCAAATATTGGTGTAGAGAACTTAACAAATGATGGAGGATTTATGCCATTTGGCTGGTGGGGCATGTGGGTAGCCGTCTTTATATCATTATTTAGTTTTCTAGGAACAGAAATGATAGCGGTTACAGCAGGAGAAGCAAAAGAGCCTGATATTGCTGTTCCAAAAGCTCTTAAAGCAACAGTTTTTCGTTTATCAATTTTTTATGTATTAACAATTGCAATCATGCTCATCATCGTACCGTGGAAATCAGCAGGGGTTGATGAAAGTCCTTTCGTAAAGGTAATGGAAATATTAAATATACCTTTTGCATCAGGCCTTATGAATTTTATTATTTTAACGGCAGCCTTGTCAGCGATGAATAGCCAATTATATGCTTCAACTCGTATGGTTTATTCACTCTCAAAAACTAATCATGCGCCAAAAATTTTAGGAAAAGTAGGAAAAAAAGGTGTTCCGGTAAATGCTCTTGCAGTTTCAACCATTGGTATTGTAGTTGCCGGAATCGTAAATGCAGTACTACCAGATTCCTCATATGCATTTATGATGGGAATCTCAATGTTTGGTGCGATGTTTACTTGGATGACAATCTTTATTTCACATCTGTTTTTTAGAAGGAAATGGGAACAGTCAGGCGGGCGAAAATTACCAGTAAAAATGATTGGTTTCCCTTACTTCACAATACTAGGAGCAATTTTATTGTTAGGATTAACAATTACTTCATGGTTTACTGGTTTTAAAATTATGCTTCAATTCGGAATACCGTGGTTAATTGTATTATCTGTGGCATACTTATTTATAAATAAAAATAAGAATCAGAAAATTGATGCGGTTTATAAACAGAAAGTAGATAAATTTTAATGTCCATTTGGTAAATAAGGGTGTCTCTCATTTTTGAGACACTCCTTTTCTATTTAAAGATTATTTAGTGAAAAGAGAGGAGAAAATAGTTAAGTGCAGAATTTTGTTCATAAGATTCTTTTATGTTAGTTTTTTAATAAAGGTATTTTCTATTTAGTAAACGAAAATAATCCGATATTAATATTCTCGAATGGAGTTGAATGATTATTAATAGTAAAGTAGAACTTGAAAATTTATCAATTGCTTATATGGATCAAGGAAAAGGGAAGCCAATCGTTTTAATTCATGGCTTTATGGGAAGTCATGAATATTGGGAAAAAGTAGTTCCAAAGCTATCTGAGGATTATCGTGTGATCGCAATTGATTTACCTGGACATGGAGACTCTTCAGCTATAAAAGAAGAGCATTCAATTGAAGATTATGCAGATATGATGAAAGATTTACTAGATCAATTAAACATTAAGCAAGTAACATTGTTTGGCCACTCGTTAGGAGGCTATATTACACTTGCATTCGCGGAAAGATATTCTAATTACTTAAATGGATTTTCATTAATCCACTCTACTGCATATCCGGATAGTGAAGAAGCAAAAAAAGGTAGAGTAGCAACTAGTGATAAAGTGAAAAATGAAGGAGTGAAAAACGTAGTCGATGGGTTAATTCCTAAACTTTTCTCTCCAAAAAATATCCAAACTAATAGTGCAGAAATAGATCAAGCAAAGCAAATTGGGTATAAAACTTCAGTAGATGGCACGGTTAATGCTTTAATTAGCATGAAAAATAGACCCGACCGAAATTATGTACTTAACGATACAAACTTACCTGTACTTTTACTGGCAGGTAAAGACGATCAGATTATACCGCCTGAAAAGACTTTTTCAGTTGAAAAAGAAAATATTAAAACTGCTACTTTAAACAGTGCAGGACATATGAGCATGTATGAGTCACCTGAAGAGTTAATTAATGAAATGAAGGGTTTTTTAAGTTCGTTTTAATGACAGTAAATTAGATATAGAGAATACAAAAGATTTAAAAAGGCTTTGATTCAAGAAAAAGATCTTGATGAAAAAGTCTTTTTTTGTTCAATCAAATTTTAATAAACGTGGTAAATTAAGGTGAAGTACTGTTAAGATTAATTATATAAAGTACATAATGAAATAGTAAATAAAACATAATCCGCGCGAGTATTTGGAGGTGTATTGATGTATCGTATTGGACTGGTCGGCCCAGAGTGGTCTTTAGAACGAATTTTAAGTTTTTCTAAAGAATATGAAAAGGAATTTGAATTTTTCCCATTTGCATATGATGAGCCTGTGGAAACAAAAGAGATTGTAAAGAAACATGAACGAGATGTTGATGTCTGGCTTTTTTCAGGGCAATTACCATATAATATTGCAAAAAATATTCTACAATCTAGTGAAAAATTATTGTATATTCCTCATACAGAATCTACAGTTTATAAAAGTCTGCTAAATATTATGTATCTTACTGATAAATTAATTACGCAATTCAGCGTTGATATGCCCAGTTATTCTAATCTATTAGAGGATGCTTTAGTGCAGTTGAATAAGCCATTTGATAATATTTATCTAAAAAAGTTTGATGAAGAAGATATTAATTTAGAGGAAATATTACAATATCACCTTGAATTATGGGACGCAAATAAAACTGAAGGTGTTTTGACTAATTTTCCATCTATTTTTCTGGAATTAAAAAAACGTGAAGTTCCAGTCGAATGGATATCAACTAGTCGAGTTGAAATTCAGCAAACATTAAAGCTATTAACGGAGAAAGTAAAAGGCCTTTATTTTAAAGATTCTCAAATAGGAGTAGAGTTGGTTGAAATAGAAAATTTCGAGGGTATTATAAAGAAAGCTAAATCGCCTTATCATTTACAGCATATCGAACTACGTATTAAGGATGTACTCCTAACACTTTGTGAACAATTAAATGGTTCTTTAATTGAAAAGGGATATGGGAAATATTTAATTTATAGTTCTAGAGGTGCAATTGAACGAGAGATTAATATGTTAGAGAATACGATGGAGCAGTTATCGCTAGAAGCAGATTCTAAGGTTTCTGTTGGTATTGGATATGGTGAGACTGTTTTTTCTGCAGAGAAAAATGCGATTGAATCAATTCAACAGTCAAAAGAGACGAATAATCGTAAAATAATAATTGTCCAAGAGAATGGCGAAATTATCGAATCGGTTGGAAGTAAAGAAGAAATCACATATGCCTATAGAACAGATGACCAAGAACTGTTGCAAAAGCTAAAATTAGGAAATATTAGCGTAAAGACATTTCATAAAATTGAAAACCTTATTAAGAGAATGGATTGGAATGATTTTACAACAAAGAATTTAGCTGAGCAGCTTAATATGACAGAACGAAATGCTAGACGTATTGTAGCAGATTTATGTGAAGTAGAATTATTAGAATGCATTGGTGAGGAATCTTTGTCGTATCGTGGGAGACCTAGTAAAATATATCGTTTCAAATAAACATTTCAAATTGAAGTGTTTATTTTTTTGTGAATTAAATATTATAAATATTTTGAATTTTTAATAAAAAAGTATTGTAGAAACCGCTTTCAAGTAATAAAATCAACATATAAGGAAAATGACCGTAAATATTCCTTAAATATATTTTGATGATTCGTGGAGGTGCGTCAATGAAGTATGATATTTTATCTGAATTAAACTTAGATGCATTAGTTTGTTCGATTAACAATGAAGTAATTGGATGGAGAAGGTATTTACATGAAAATCCGGAATTGTCCTTCCAAGAAGACAATACTGCTCAATTTGTGTATGACAAACTACAAACATTTGGAGGCTTAGAAATCTCTAGACCAACTAAGACTAGTATTGTTGCTAGATTAATAGGAAATCATCCAGGAAAAGTCCTTGCAATTCGAGCAGATATGGATGCACTTCCAATTCAGGAAGAAACTAAAATTGAATTTAGTTCTAAAAAGGATGGCATAATGCATGCATGTGGTCACGATGGGCACACTGCAATGCTTTTAGGAGCAGCGAAACTTCTTTGTAGTTTTAAAAATCAAATTGAAGGTGAGATCCGATTTATTTTCCAACATGCAGAAGAATTGCCTCCTGGTGGCGCAATTGAGATGGTGAATGCAGGAGTGCTTGATGGAGTTGATCTGATTATCGGAGCACATTTAACGAGTAATTTGGAAACCGGAAAAATTGGTTTAAATTATGGACCTATTATGGCTGGTGCAGATATGTTTAAAATTACGATCATTGGTGAAGGTGGTCACGCTTCTCAGCCGAATCAAACAATTGATCCAATTCTAATCGGTACTCAAGTTGTAACGAACTTACAGCATATAGTCTCAAGAAAAATTGATCCAATCGATACTGCCGTCATATCAGTTACACAATTTAATGGAGGTACAGCAGTAAACGTCATTCCAAATTATGTTACAATCGGTGGTTCAGTTCGGAGCTTTAAACCTGAAGTTCGAAATAATATACCTAAGTTGATAGAACAAATTGTAAAAGGTATTACCGATGCTCATGGTGCAAAATATGAGTTTGAATACCATTACGGATACTCACCAGTCATTAATGACGATGAAACAACTAATTTAATTGATAAAACTGTTTGTGAGATATTTGGAGAAGAAAATCGTGTATTCATTAATCCAATAATGGGAAGTGAAGATTTTTCAGCATTTCTTAATGAAGTTCCGGGAGCTTATTTTTTTGTTGGTTCAAGAAATGAGACAGAGGGAATAGTGTATCCACACCACCATCCGAAATTTAATATTGATGAGAGGGCTTTAAAGGATGGAGTAAAGATCTTTGTTAAAGGAGCTTTTACCATATTAAATAACTAAAATTAAGGAGAGTAGAGTATGAAAAAAATCTATTTATTTGGTTTTTTACCGATTATTGGTTTTGTAATAGGTGCTTTGTTTTCAAATAAAGTTACTCCTTATGTACTTGGAATGCCTTTTTTCCATTTCTCAATTGTACTGTGGTCTTTTCTTACTACTGCGATTTTAGGTTTAATCTATTTATTTGATCCTGCTAATAAAGAGGAGGAAATAAAATGAACACTGGCACACTATTTATTTTCTTATTTTTCGTAGTTTCAATCGTGATTGGTATATGGTCAAAAAAAGGTAAAGAAATGGACTTAGAACAATGGTCTGTCGGTGGCCGTGGAATGGGTACACTCTTCATCTTTTTATTATCAGCTGGAGAAATGTATACCACTTTTACTTTTTTAGGTGCAAGTGGTTCGGCATATGGTGAAGGGGGTTCGATTTTTAGTATTGTTTCTTATGGCTGTATCGCTTCCATCATATCTTATTGGGCTTTTCCTGAAATTTGGAAATATTCAAAAAAATATAAACTAATTTCACAGTCAGATTTTATGGCGAAGAAATATGAAAGTCCGATTCTAGGAGTACTTGTTGCTATAGTTGGAATTGTCGCTTTATTTTGCTACTTAGTACTCCAATTTAAAGGTTTAGGCTATATTGTCGAAATTACTTCTTATGGTGTTATTTCTTCAAAAATGGCTATTTTATTTGGAGCAATCGGTGTTACTTTATTCGTTATGCTATCTGGAATTCATGGTTCTGCTTGGACTTCTGTTTTAAAGGATATTTTAATTCTTGCCATTATTTTATTTTTAGGTATCTATTTCCCTATTCATTTTTATGGCGGTATTAAGCCGATGTATCAAGCTATTGAACAAGCAAAGCCAAACTTTACGATTCTACCAGAACATGGTATGAATTTAACATGGTATATTTCTACTATTATATTAAGTGGAATTGGGATGTATATGTGGCCACACTCATTCCCACCTATTTTTGCAGCGAAAAATGCAAAGGTTCTAAGAAAAAACGCAATCATAATGCCACTGTATCAATTAATATTATTATTTGCTTTTTTCGTAGGCTTTGCTGCAATCTTACAAATTAAAGGTTTACAAGGTAGTGAAAGTGACAAAATTTTACTACTTCTTTCAAAGAAGACCTTTGATCCATGGTTTGTAGGACTAATAGGGGGCACAGGAGTATTAGCAGCTTTAGTACCAGCTTCACTGATTCTTATGGTAATATCTACATTATTTGTTAAAAATATTTATCAAGTACTTGTACCTACTAGATCAGAAAGTCAGATTGCAAAACTAATAAAATTCGTAGTGCCGTTTATTACTCTAATTGGGGTGTATTTTACATTTAAAGGTGGAAATTCTTTATTTAGTATTGCAATAGTTGCTTATAATTTTATCACACAGCTTGCTCCACCATTTTTCTTAAGCTTAATGAAGAAAAAGTTTGTAACGAAATACGGTGCTATTTCTGGAATCATAATTGGTGGGGGGATCGTTTCAATATTTGATTTAGGTGAAAAAACATTCGCTCAAACTTTTCCCCATCTACCTCAATTAATAAAGGACTTAAACGTAGGGAGTATTGCACTAGTTATTAATGCGCTTGTTATGATTAGCGTTAGTCTTATTTCTAAAAATAGTATGTCATCTAATAAGAGAATTGATATAGTAGTTGAACAATAAATAACCTAGAAAACGCCGGAACTAAAATAATCCGACGTTTTTTACTATACTTATTGAATGTTTAAGCCTCTCAAAATATGGTGTTAAATATTTCTTTTGAACAAAACACATATCCTTTGCGTCAACGATTCCATCAATGTGGAACTCGGATGCACGCTTGTTAGTGACTCAATATGTTTTAGCATTCTTATACATCGATTTGATTATCGTTATATACATCGCCGCCTATAATTGGTGCATATAGATTTTTTGCTTGTACACGTCTTGTAAGTTCAGAAAATCATCAATTTCTTTTTCAAAAAGTGCTTATACACTAAAGAATATAATGGGAATATTGTTGTATTTTATTGATAAATTTAAAGTAAACTGTAATAGATAGAAACTAATTCGAACATCTTGAAGATAAAACCGGTAATTACGGTAATAAATGTAAGAAATTATTTACTTCCTAATTTATTTAGTAGATTAGCCGTCTCTAAACATGTACATATTCATAGATTAACAATGGATAAGTATTATTTGGGAGGTATCTTTCTTGGACGCTTTTTTTAGTGAGTTAGTAAAAAAAGTAATTGCAAATTACCCTTTAGAAGTAAAACATAAATCTTTAGAATACATTGATGATAAAAAAGCTGAATGGCCCTTTGATACTAATATCGGTGAAGTATTATTGAAGAAAGTTCTAATTGATGAAAGATATATTGAATTCATGATTTATGCAATTGACTATCTTAGAGATAATGGCGTATTTACATCAGAGGTATTAACAACCAAATTAGGTGACGGTTTTGTAAGAATAAAAGATGATTATTTTATGTTATTTGAAGCTGTTAATGGGAGGAGACCAAATTTTGATAGTGAAGAAGATCTTATTCTGTTGATGAATGGGATTGCTTCTTTTCATAAAGCTTCAATAGGCATAGAATTAACAACTGAGCAAGTTTCATCCATTCAATCAAATTGGAAAAATGATTTACAAACTAAATTTTTAAAATTAACAAAATGGAAAGAAGAACGAGCTAAGTTAAAGCATCAAAATGAAATCGATAAGCTGTATTTAAAAAATATAAATACGGTTTTAATGCAATGTGAAAAAGCTTTAGCAATAATCGATAAATATATTGCCGAAGTGATAGAAGAGACATCGAAAACGAAAACATTATGCAATCAGAATTTTGATGTAAATGATCTTATAATTGGAGAAGACGGGAATTTATATTTCTTAAATATGAGTTCGTTAAAAATGGAATTGCCAATTCATGATATGAGAAGAATTTTAAATATTATAATGAAAAAAGAAAAAAATTGGAATCCTAAGTTAATGAAGAAAATAATCATCGCATATCATGAGATCAATCCGTTAGCATGTTTGCAGTACCAGTTTCTTAAAGCTGATTTATTATTCCCTCATTTATTTTATGACTTATTTTCAGCACATTACGAAAATAAGGAAGTAATAGGTATTGATCCTAATCTAGTTTCAAAAATGAAAAAAATAATTACTTTGGAATTAAGTAAAGAAAGAGTAATTTCAACCGTCTTCTTACAAACAAATGAAGCACCTTATGGACGATAACCAAAAAAATAAAACTAGATCCCTTTAATTTATGGAATCAAGCTTTATTTTTTATACATTAAGAAATTATAAATTGGCAGGGGAGTAGAAAAATCAACGTAGTTGCCAATTTTAGGAATTAAGTAAGGGCAACTACGCCTCTGTCTTCGCCTTAAGGCTCGCCAATCGGCGAGTTTTCTTTATTTATTTTTTTTCCTTCCGATCATACCATAGTCTCTGATTGTAATATTAACATCGTAGTTTATTTTAGCTTTACTAAATAGATCATCCCAATTTTTACTCATTTTTTTCCACTTTTTTGGGTATTGAATTCTTACTTCGTTTCCAAATCCGGCAATATCTGTTTTATATTCATTTTGAAGCTTGTTTGTTACATTTTCTACCATTTTTGTAACTTCCTCTTCAGTTGCTTTTTCAATGTTTTTAAGGTTTTTTTCTTCAAATAAAGGCCTTAATTTAGGATTCCAATATTCTGCAACTCTACCTTCAGACTCAATTTTTACATCAAAAGAAATTTTGTCACCTTTTATATGCGGTGTAACTTTACTTTTCAATGATTCAATTTGAAACCAAGTTGGTCCATTTGATTTTTTCGTGTATGCCTTTACTGAACCACCTTTTCCTTGAGCAGTGATCCAATTAATTCCTTCTACTTCCTGAGTATTAAGTGTACCAATCATTTTATTTTTCTTACCGTTAAAAATTGCTCCACCAGAAAATTTCGGTCCATTATCAGTCGGTTCTAATAATTGGAGGAGGAAGCTAGAACCAGAGTTCATTAATCCACCTATTTTAATTAAAGGTGTTTTGCTGACAATTAACGAAGTTAAAGATTCATTAGCAATTTCAACAATTCGTAATGAAGGGATGATATTTTTTTCTTTTGTTTCTAATGCTTGGTTGGCTTTGCCTTTTGCTATAAAAATTAACGTACTACCACGAATATCAATATCGCGAAAATATAAATCAGTAAGCTCACGTAATTTAACTTCTCTAGCGAGTTCCTCACTAATGACAACGCATTTTTGGTGCGCACCAAAAATATAACCTTCCCTACTTAAAGTTGTTTCCCACCCAGAAGGTTCTAACGAAATGCCTTCCCCGATTACATTTATATATGGTTTTTCGGGATTAACGCCACCTGATTTTGTAGTCATTGCCTCAGGGACTGCATATTGTAGTGTGGATTTTATTTTTCCGTCAGCATCCTTATCTAAACTAGAACCTAATATAATATTTAAGTCCTCGATGGGTTTACTACTCCAGCATCCCGATAATAAAAATAGAAGACTAAAATTTAAAATTGTAATGATAAAAATTCTACATTTTCTCATTTAATTTTTTCCTCACAATAGAAATCAATAGTAGGAGAAGAGGGACAATACCAAATAAATAAAATACACTATTTCCGATTGTATCAGCCATTTTTAAAGTTTGATTTATATCTTTCGGAATCATTGCAATAATGTAAATAAGTGGTAATGTACCAAAAAGAAATGGATTCAAACTTTTTTTATTAAAAATTTGTGCCATTCCAAGAGAACAAATATAATATGCAATGATAAATGTAGCAAAAATTTGCATTATCCAAATAACTAGAAGTAATGAGTCAAATCTTTCTACAATAAGACCTTGTATATCATAGCTGCGAATATAAGTAAGTACGGGCCAAGTTTGCAATAAAACACCGTCTACTGAGAAAGCACCGACTACAGCAACAACCGTAATCGTATAAAACACATATGGAATACCTATTCCAAACAGTATTGTTTTTGATATTTTCGTTTTATCTTTCATGAACACAAAAATAAATAAAATAACTTCAAAACCTGAAAAAGAAAGGGAAGTTGTTTTGAGTCCATTCAGTACAGGTTTAATTCCATTTCCTAGTACAGGACGAAGATTATCAATTTCAATAATTCCTATTCCTAAAAAAATAACTAATAGAAAGAATAACACTGTGATTGGAAAAATAATTTCTAATATTCTAGCCATGGGATTAATTCCACCAAGTACTAAATATAAACCAATCCACAAGAACGGAATTAGAATAGCCCAAGTAGGAGTACCTTGTAGTAAGAATAACCTGGTCGTTTCTGCCATCACTCGAACTTCTAAGGCTGAAAGGCATATATAATAAATGATTATAATGATACTTAATGAAATTCCTAACCATTTTCCAATAATTTTTTGAATAAATTGAAAATATGTTTCGTTCGGATATTGTTTACACAGCATAACGAGTAAAAAGGCTAAGAGGGTTATAATTAAACCGGATATGATAACGGAAATCCAACCATCTGGCGTTTTTACTTTGTCAGTAACACTTCTTGGTAAGATTAAAACGCCTGCACCAAAAATAAAATTTACGATTAACATGACGGTTTGATTCGTTGATATTTGATCAATAGGCTTTGAAACCATAATCTAGTACTCCTCCTTTCTATTGCTATTTCATCCTTCTAGTTCTTTTAGCTTGAATGCTTTTTGGACGATTTTTCATCATAAATAGTGGAGCTCTTACGACGAAATCCTTCCAATCACTAAATCGAATAGGAGCTGCAGGACTTAAGTAAGGAACACCAAAGCTTTTGAGTTTAACTAAATGACTACATACTAATAAGAAAAATAAAATGACTCCATATAAACCAAATACACTTGCAAAAAGCATTGATAAAAAACGAAGCATCCGTAGGGCAATTCCTACATTGTATTGTGGTAACGTAAATGAGGAAATTGCCGTTACTGCAACGACAATAACCATGATTGTACTTACAATACCCGCTTCTACTGCGGCCTGACCAATAATTAATCCACCAACAATACCTAACGATTGCCCAATTGGTTTAGGTAAACGAAGTCCGGCTTCCCTTAATACTTCGATCGAGATTTCCATTATAAGTGCTTCAATTAACGGAGGAAATGGTACACCACCTCTAGTTGCTGCAATATGAAATACTAGCTTTGTCGGAATTAAGCCTTGATGAAACGAAATAAATGCAATGTATAAAGATGGAGCAAATAAAGCAATAAAACATGCAAGATATCGTAATAATCGTACTAAAGTAGCTGCCAACCATCTTTCGTAATAGTCCTCAGGAGATTGTATTAACATCTGAAAAGTTACAGGAGCAATAAGTGCAAATGGTGAACCATCCAATATAATCGCTACCCGACCTTCCATTAAAGCACTCATAACTCGATCAGGACGTTCAGTACTTTGAATCTGAGGAAAAGGACTTAAATAATCATCTTCTATTAATTGTTCAATATAACCAGAGTCGGGAACGCTATCAATTTCAATTCTTTTTATTCGTTTTTTTACTTCTTCAATAATTTGTGAATCCGCAATAGTTGAGATGTATGCTATCACTAATTGTTTTTTTGAAACTTCCCCAATTTCATATCCGATCATTGTTAAATCTGGATTTTTTCCGGAACGTCTTAACATAGCAGTGTTATCAGCTAAATTTTCAACAAAGCCAAGTCTTGGTCCACGAACAAGTGCCTCAGAATCAGGTTCTTTTACATCTCTAGTTTTTGTTAATGCTTCTCCAATCAAAAAACATTCAGAAATACCATCGACTAACAAAGCAATCGAGCCGAATAGAACATCTGATTTTAATTTTTTATATGTAGTGATTTCTTCAATTGTACAAACAGTAAGTGATTTTTCTTTAATACATTTTTTAATGTCTTCTAGATTTAAAGATTGTCCATTATTTTTTTGATTGGTGGCTATTTCAGTTAGTCCCGTCATTAATTCGCCCAGAATATGCTTTTGAATTAAGTCTGCATTAGATAAGCCGTCAATAAAAATGATTGCTAGTTGAATATCTGTTTCACCTAATAGAAATTCTCTAAATTTAACATCAGAATTATGTCCAATTTCTTTAAAAATCCAATCCAAATTTACTTGTAGATCACTGGATAAGATTTCATTACTATTTTGAGATTCATTATTTAGAGATGCCATATCTTCTGAGTTGTTATTGGATCTCCAACGCTTCATTTAAATCACTCTTTCTCCATAAAATGAACCCATTTGAAAAATTTTGATAAACCTACAGGAACGATAAAGGTAACAAAAGCTTGGATGAAAACAGGATACTCAGGTATAAATGAAATAATCTTTTTAAACATTTAATCATCCTCAGTAAATAATTTATTAAATATAAAGGTATTATTTCCCATTGTAGTAAAAGAATGCACCAAACGTAGGAAATATAATATGCATATTGCAATAAAAACACTAGAAAATGAATCCGTATTTAAATCATTAATTAATTTTAATTAAATTATTGAATATTTCCTATTTTAAAAAAATGACAAAATAGTATAATAAACCTAATAGAATATGTGCGATAATACCTAGTTGTCCATTATTCATCTAGACAAAAGGTTGGAAACGATGAATTAAAATAAATTATTACCGAGTATGGAGTGGAAAGCTTATGAATCAGATACTTCTATATGATTTTCTTACATTTATGAATGACAAAAATTGGAACAAAGCTGATTTAGCTAAATATTCTGGAATCCATATAAGTGATATAAGTAGAGTATTTAATAATAAAAAGCCACTTTCATTGCATTATTTAGATGCAATTACAGAAGCGTTCGGTTTGGCAGAAGGATATTTTTACTCGAGCTATACACAATTATGTTTTAATCAGAATCGATATTTAGATAAACGAAGAAGTGTAGCGTTTATTTATAAATGTGCAATAAATGGATTTAAAAAAGAGTTAAACTTTATCATTTCTGAAATGTTAGAGGAAAAATCTAAGACAATTCGAACGAAAAATTTACAAAATTTATTTGAGATTGCTGAAAAGTTATTTGCTGAAGGGAAAGAAAAAGAGGCTTTGCCTTTATATGAAATTATTATTCATCACATGCCAGATCAAACAGCTGAGGAAGTCGCTATTAGTTATTTTAGAAAGTACTATTTAAATAGATTAACAGAGGAAGGACCAGCTACTCTTGTCCATGTATTAGAATATGTGAGCTATATGCCAGATGATTTTCAGGAACTAACAATTTTATATGTTACAGCTACTTACTATATGTTAAAACAATGGGACAAAGTCCTTCATTATGCGAAGCGATTAGAAAAAATGGCGAAGAATGAAAAGCTATTTGGTTATGGGTTAGTATACCAAGGTTTCGCTTTAAATCGGTTAAGTAATTCAATCGATGAAGTGCTTGAAATAATAAGGAAATATAGTAAGATTAATGATTTTTTTGCAGAGGCTGCAATCGGTAATCGATATGTTACATTCCTTGATTTTGGTGAATTACATTATGTTGATGAATACTACGATTGGATTAAAGATCGAGATGATTTATATGTAGGCATACCGAGAATTATTGAATCCTATGTAAAATTAGGTAGATTAGAAGATGCTTTAGCTTTAATCAATCAGCATGAAAAAGTAATTAATGAAATGGCATATAGTACAAACTTGTATAAACAACAATTGTATTTGGATTTCTGCTATGCACAATCACTTTTAAAATGCGAAAATAAGCAATATATTGAAGGGCTAAATGATTTGATAAAGGTAGCTAGAAAAGTTAAAAATGTAGGTATAATTGAAAAATTTAAACAATGCTTATTATCAATTTGGCATTATAGAGATCATTTAACAGAGCAATTAAATGAGGATTATATTCAAATGTTAAGTGAGGATCGAAATCAAGCAATTTATACGTAGCGAGCCCTTAAATTGGGCTTCTTTTGTGAATAAACAGCAATAGCTGAAATTTATTTCTACATTAGACAAATAAACCACAAGGAAGTTTAAAATCCTTGTGGCTATTTTCATTTCTTTTTATATTCCTTAAACCATTCAACGAATTTAGCAATACCGTCTTCAATTGAAGTAGTTGGACTATATTGAATATCATTTACGAGTTGATCAATATCGGCATATGTTTCAATTACTTCTCCTGTAACCATCGGTAATAAATTGATATTTGCTTTTATACCAAGTTGCTTTTCTATAACTTCAATAAAATAGTTTAACTTTACTGGGCTATGGTTACCAATATTATAAAGTTTATAATACGAGGCGGATTCAGTTGGCGGCCCATTTTTAATGATTCTTACAATAGATTCAACTACATCATCAATATAAGTAAAATCTCGTTTCATATTTCCATAATTATAAACATCTATTGGCTGCCCGTTAGTGATTGAATTAGCAAATTTATATAATGCCATATCTGGTCTACCCCATGGCCCATAGACCGTAAAAAAACGCAATCCAGTAGTAGGAAGATTAAACGTATGACTATATGAGTATGCCATTAATTCATTTGATTTTTTTGTGGCTGCATATAAACTAATTGGTTGGTCAACTCGATCGTTAATTGAAGAAGGAGTTTTTTTATTATTACCATAAACAGAACTAGAAGAAGCGTATATGAGGTGTTTAATTTGATGATTTTTACAACACTCTAATATATTGGCAAAACCTACAAGGTTTGATTGGATATATGACCCTGGATTTTCTAAGCTATATCTCACCCCAGCTTGTGCTGCAAGATTAATGACTAGATCGAAATTATATTGTAAAAAGAGCCCTTCTAGTAGCTCCATTTCATGAATTGAGCCATTTGTGAAACGAAAATGCTCATATTTTTTTAAAAGTTCCAATCTATCTAATTTTAGACGTCTGTCATAGTAATCATTTATATTATCAATTCCAATGATTTGAAAACCTTGTTCTAATAGGCGTCTGCTTAGATGAAATCCAATAAATCCGGCACATCCAGTAATTAAGATGCGCATAGTATCAGCTTTTTTAATCTTAAAAACCTCCTTATCTAACAAGAGTTGGAATATCATATGATGGATAAAACGACAAAGTTCGAATACAAATCGAAATATGTATATAACTAGATTAGTAGAAAATACTTTTTTGATAGTATACACATATACCCTCACAATACTTGGACAAAATCATATGATTACATTAGGTCTAAACACACTTAGAGCAATAAAAGTCATAAGCAACTATTAATTACATTTCATTAAAAAGAAATGTGAATTTTTTTATGGGCTCTAAAAAGTAGGAGGGAGAAATTGAATAATATAATAATTGAGCCATGGATTGTCGATGAGCTTATTCATGATGAATTCTATGTGCCTGAATATATTGAAAAAATTGGGCTTGAAGTACTTAAGTTTTATGACCTTCAAGTAAATAGCATGCAAGTAATTACGACGAAAGCTGACAAAGGCGGAGCGATTTGGAAAATTGAAACAAACGATGGTCCAAAAAGCTTTAAGCTTTTACACAGAAGACCAACTAGAAGTATGTTTAGTTTAGGGGCTCAGAAGTATTTAGTTGAGGTTCAACAGGCTAGAGTTCCAAGCATTGTACGAACTAGAGATGGCGAGGAATATGTAGAAGCTGGTGGAAAACTATGGTTCGTTGCAGAATGGATTGAAGAGTTGGCACCAGTTTCTAAAGATTTAGAAGGTGCTAAGCAGTTATGTCATGCACTTGGTGAGTTTCATCGTTTAAGTAAAGGCTATGTACCACCGATTCAAGCAGAAATTGCATCAAGATTGCACAAGTGGCCAAAAAGTTATGAAAAAGTATATAACAAAATGAATTGGTTTAGAACAATTGCCTTGGCTTATGAAGAAATGCCAGCTAGTCAGGATTTATTAAATGTAGTAGATCTATTTCAAGAACAAGCAAGAAAGAGTATGGAAGACTTAAACAATTCTGGTTACTTTAATATGGTAAATGAAGGAAACGCAAGTTGGGGCCTAGTTCACCAAGATTACGGCTGGTCAAATGGTCAAATGGGACCAAATGGAATGTGGGTTATTGATTTAGATGGAGTTGCATATGATTTGCCAATTCGTGATCTTAGAAAACTGATATCTGGTACAATGTCTGATTTATTCGCTTGGGATGCTACATGGGTAAGGGAAATGATTAACGCATATCACGAAGCAAATCCAATTTCTAAAGAATTATATGAAGTATTAATGATTGATTTTTCAATGCCAAATGAATTTTATAAAAACATTAAAGAAGTACTTTATGAACCAGAATTATTTTTAGGTGAAACGACTAAACAATTAATTCAATCAATCGTTGACTTAGAGCAGTCAAAGTGGGCAACGTTGAATGAAGTTCGCAACGACTGGAGTGGAAAAGAATGAAAATATTAATGGTATGTACAGAAAACCTACCAGTACCTCCAGTTTTAGGCGGTGCGATTCAGACTTATATTGCAGGAAGTTTACCTTATTTAAGTAAAGTACACGATATAACAGTACTAGGCGTTAATGATCCATCATTACCAGATGAAGAAACAATCGACGGTGTAAATTATGTACGTGTGCCAGGAAAAGTATTAGAACTATATCGTGAAGGTGTAGTTGAATATATTAAAGGAAATCAATTTGATTTAATCCACATTTTTAACAGACCACGACTTGTCCTTCCGATTAGAAAAGTAGCACCAAACTCTAAAATCACTTTAAGTATGCATAATGATATGTTTAATATTGGGAAAATCGCTGTTGATGAAGCGAATTTAGTATTAGAAGAAGTTTCAAGTATCGTTACGGTAAGTGATTATGTAGGTAATGTCATTCGTGAACTTTATCCTCAAAGTGCAAATAAAATTAGAACGATCTACTCAGGTGTTGATTCCGACCGTTTCTTACCTGGTAATGATCCTAAAATGATTAGTACGAGAAACACACTTAGAAAAGAGTATGGTTTAGAAAATAAAACAGTTATTTTATTTGCAGGAAGACTTTCAGAAAACAAAGGCGTAGACCGTCTAATTAGAGCATTGCCAACACTTTCAAAAACCTTTAAAGATTTAGCTTTAGTCATCGTAGGAAGCAATTGGTTTAGTCAAAACAATGTTACAGATTATGTTGCTTATATTCGTGCTATCGCAAAAAAGCAAGATGTACCGATTATTACAACAGGATTTGTATCACCTTTTGAAATACACAACTGGTTTGCAGTAGCAGATTTATTTGTATGTACTTCATTATGGCAAGAGCCTCTAGCAAGGGTTCACTATGAAGCGATGGCAGCTGGACTTCCAATTGTAACAACTGCTCGAGGTGGGAATCCTGAGGTCATTATTCCAGGTGAAAATGGATTAATCGTAGAAAATCCAGTGGATCCAGATGAATTCGCTACCAAAATTACAGAAATATTATCAAACAAAACGCTAATGAAGAATATGGGAATAAAAGGTAGAGAACTTGCAGTTACTAAGTATTTATGGAGTCGTGTAGCAAATGAAATTCTATCTACATGGAGCCAAACTGAATATGCTTCATCTATTTCACCAGATCAATTAGAACAATATGAACCTCAAACATTATTTAAAACTGCAGTACAAAATACACAGTTGAATGTAGCTAATAATAATGTATCTGAAGTAAACGAACAACCGACGACAGAAANNAATCATTGAAGTAATCGAACCAACTGTAGAAATAAAACCAACTATCGAAATAGAACAAATTACAGAATCAATAGTAGAAGTACCAAAACCAGTAACTCAGTCCGAAATCAACACTCTTGAAGAAATGCTAGGAATCCTAGTAGAGAAAGCAAAATCAGTTCCTAAAGAAAAAGTAGTCGCGAAAGTAACGGAAGGATTTTCAGCTAATATGAATCCAAGAGTACTAAGACGAATTAGAAGAGTAACTGATCAAGTCGAAAATAATGCAACCTCTTATTCAAACCTAAACCAACGACCATATGCAAATGAAGTAAGTAGAATAGAAAATAGATCTAACAATCTATCTAATAATGTTAATTCAGAACCTTTTAGATTAAAGAAAATTCCTAGCGTTACTGAAATGCATAGAAACAGAAATCGATAAAAAATCATATTTTGAGGAACTTGTCTAAATAGAAAGAGGCTGTCTCATAAGTTTAAAGACTTTTGAGGTAGCCTTTTTTAGTTTGGAAATTATTTATTGATGACGGGGTTCAAAAGAGAGTAACTTATGCAACAAGTGAACTCTGCTGATCAAGTTATGAATACCGCTTAATTAAAGTTAAATTGGCTAAATTAACGCCAAAACTGGTGTAATGAATAACAACTCCTGGAACGACAAAAATGGCCAAATTAACGCTAAAAATAGCGTAATGAATGGTAATGACATGAACAGCAAATTTGGTTTAATTAAGGGTTAAATAGTCTTGATTAACGCCTATCCTGGTGAAAAGAATGACAATAGCGAGGATGAAAAATCTCTCATAAATAACGTTTATATTAGTACAATTAATGCCCATGCAGACGCAATTAATCTTCAAATCGCATAATGAATGTCATACTATGCAAACATGGATGCAATTAACACGAAAAGTCACTCAAATAAATTTATTTTGGTTAATGAATACCTATAAACATTATCTTTTAATAGTTTGGTTTAGTGTTCTTAAATAAATATATTTATAGGCGAAAAAAACCTAGTTTATAAGTCATAAACTTTCTAAACATAATAGGTATATATGGTGACAAGACCTCCTTCATTTACATATAAAGTATAATGAACAAATGTTTGGAGGCAAGTCAAATGAAAATCCGCAAGGCTATTATTCCCGCTGCTGGTCTCGGGACTCGTTTTTTGCCGGCAACAAAAGCGTTGCCAAAAGAAATGTTACCTATAGTTGATAAACCAACTATTCAATATATCGTTGAAGAGGCTGTAGCTTCTGGAATTGAAGAAATCATTATTATTAGTGGTAGAGGCAAACGAGCAATCGAGGATCATTTTGATAAATCATATGAATTAGAAGAATCATTATCTCGAAAAAACAAGCTAACTGTTTTGGAAGAAATGCAGAAAATATCCAATATGGTGAAAATCTTTTATGTGCGTCAAAAGGAACCGAAAGGATTAGGAGATGCAATATTATGTGCTAAGAGTTTTATAGGAGATGAACCATTTGCTGTTTTGTTAGGGGATGACATAGTGATGTCTACAACACCTTGCTTACAGCAAATTATTAATGTTTACGAGAAATATAATGCACCAGTTATTGCTGTTCAGAATGTTCCTGATGAAGAAGTAAGTAAATATGGCGTTATTAAACAAAAAGAAAGTACTTACGATACAAATACAAATCTATTTCAAGTTGAGTGTCTAGTAGAAAAACCAAAATTGAAAGATGCCCCATCAAATTATGCAATTATGGGACGTTACATTCTTACTCCAGAGATTTTTGATATTTTATCAACAATTTCTGTGGGACAAGGCTGTGAATTACAATTAACAGATGCGATTAACGAATTAAATAAAAATCAATTTGTCTTAGCATATAATTTCGAAGGTAAACGATATGATATCGGAAATAAAATTGGATTTATAATGGCTACAATTGATTTTGCGATTAATAGAGAAGATATAAAAGATGAGGTAATCGCTTTCTTAAACGAGGTCATATCTGATCATGCTCTAAATATGAAGAATCAGGATGTGGATTGACTTGAAAATTTCTATATTAGGTACGGGCTATGTCGGTTTAACAACAGGAGTCTGTTTAGCAGAGATTGGTCACTCAGTAACTTGTATTGATATAAATGAACTTAAAATAAAAAATTTGTGTGCAGGTATTTCTCCAATATATGAACCAGGAATTGAAGAGTTAATAACTAATAATATAAAGTTAGGAAGATTATCCTTCACAACCTCATATGATAAAGGGTTAGAAGATGCGAAGGTTATTATCATTGCAGTAGGTACCCCTCAAAGAGAAGATGGGGCGGCAAATTTATCCTATCTTGAGGGTGCAGCGATTGATATCGCAAATAATATTAAACAAGACGTAATTATTGCTATAAAAAGTACTGTTCCAGTTGGAACGAATGAAGTAGTAAAGGAAATTATTCAAAAAAATTGCAGTAAAGATATCGTAGTTGACGTGGTTTCAAATCCGGAGTTCCTAAGACAAGGTTCGGCAATTAAAGATACGATGGAAGCAGATCGAATCATTATCGGTAGCAATAATCAAGAGTCTGCTAGAATTGTTGAAGAAATGTATAAACCATTAAATGTACCAATCTTAATAACTAGTATTCGAAGTGCAGAAATGATTAAATATGCATCCAATGCATTTTTAGCTAGCAAAATAAGTTATATAAATGAAATTGCAAATCTTTGTGAAGTACTCGGTGCAAATGTAGAAGATGTGGCAAAGGGAATGGGGAAAGATAAACGAATCGGTGAAGCATTTCTATATGCTGGAATAGGTTATGGCGGCTCTTGTTTCCCAAAGGATGTTAAAGCATTATTGCATACAGCCGGGTTAAATGGAGTTGAATTTGGTTTTCTTAAGGAAACTATTTCAATTAATAATTTTCAACGTGAATTGCTCGTAAAGAAAGCTATTGAACGATTTGGTATATTAAAAGGGAAAAAGATTGCATGTCTAGGATTATCATTTAAACCAGATACAGACGATATGAGAGAAGCACCTTCTATTAATATCATAAATTCTTTAATAGAATTAGGAGCAGAAGTCATTGCATATGACCCCGTTGCAATTGACAACGCAAAAGAAATACTAGGTAACAATTTAACGTTCGCTAGTTCAATAAATGAATGTGTAACGGATACAGATGCAATTCTTATTGTTACTGAGTGGAGAGAATTTAGAGAACTTGACTTACCTAGCATACTAAAGAAAATGAAGAATCCAATCATTTTTGACGGAAGAAACTGCCTGATGGAAGAAAAAGTACGAGATTGTGAGAAAATAGAATATTACCCAGTTGGTAAACCGTCCATAATTCAATAGAAATGTAAAAACGACTTTCAAACTAATTTGAAGTCGTTTTTGTTATACTATTCATTTTGTTCATGTAATGGGCGGTAGATCGTTTTGACGAATTTATGTTTAAGATAAGGGAGAATTTTTTTTCTACGATTTACTAATCTGCCTACAATTGCCTTTTTGTCTTCCTTTGCTATTAACCAATCATCAGGTATTAATTCTACTATTTCTTCTAAAAGCAGTACCGGGAATCTTTGGATGATTTGAAGTTGTTCATTAAATTCTTCTTCACTAGTTATATATTGGGACATGAATTGATGAGTTGAACTTTTCATAATATTTTGAGGCAATGTTTCTAACTCTGAAGTTAACCAGCTATAGGAACCAAATGCTTCAGCATGGTCAATAATCCAAAGTTTAAATTGATCTAAATTTTCTTCGCGAAGTAAAATGTTTTTTCGAGTACGGTCTCCATTACACAGCCAATAATCGAATAAAATAATACCTGCAAGCTGATTGTTATTTAAAATACTAGGAACTGATACAACTTGATGTCCATTAAACGTTTCCGGTACATATAAAGAAGCAAACTGAAACTTTGAATGTTGAACTTCTTCCATGACTAGATCTGGTATTGTTTTTGAAAATTCTTCAGGAATAGAAACAATTTGAGCAAAAGGAACTGGTAAATCTAAAAATCTAGCAATACAATAGGCAACCCATTCGTTTGGTAATGTTTTCTCATATCCAGACCGAAAATATTTTACAACATAATCTCTACCATCACTAAATGTAATTAAGTGAGCATTGGATTTTCCTTCTAGTTTTTTAATATAGGAAACTGGTTCAATCATTTTGAATCACATCACTATTTTTGCCTTTACCAAATTTCAGTAGATATTCGCGATAAATATCGGCTACTTTATGAATAGCAAAATTATTTTCAACATGGTTGATCGCATTTTGCGATAGCTTTTCATGAAACTTCTTATTATCAACGATTGAATATATTTTTTTAACAGCATCTTGAACATCATGTCCTCGAAAAAGCATACCTGTTTCACCTTGAAGAACGATTTCCGAAATAGGCATTATATTAGAAGCAACAACAGGAACACCACAAGCCATAGACTCAATAAAGGTATTCCCAAATGATTCTACTTTTGTAGTTGCGATTGTACAACCACCAGATTGAAGTACTTTTGCGTATACATGAGGCATTTGTTGATAAGGAATAACCGGAAACCATTTAATTATATCGGTTAGATCTTCTTCCTTCCAAGCTAATGCAAAATCCTCTCGCTGAACGCTTTGAGCTCCTCCAATTAACCAAATTTCAATATCCGATCGTTCACTTTTTATCAATTTTGCAATTTCAATTAACATTGGCCAGTTTTTTCGCTTATCCACTCTACCGATACAGCACACAATTTTTTTATTGTTCGGAAGGATTGGATTATTTTCGGTTGCGATTTCATCTTGAGCTAATGGATGGAAAAATGATGTGTCAACACCATTGTAGATTACTTTAATGGGGATATTATCTGTTAAGATGGAAACTAATCTTTTTTGATAATTAGATGGAACAATAATAGAAACAGGTTCAATGGATCTGAATTTCTTTAAATGAGGTTGTAGTTTCATAAGCTCGGGCGTACGTGCTTCTACAATAACAGGACCTTTATATTTAGCTTTTAGTAACCATTTATATGCAGCTCCCGTATCTACTACTATGATTGCGTCATATGCATTGTTTTTTATAATATCAATAATTTCGTTTTCGTCCTTCGTTAAATAGACAGGTGCAATATCTTCCATTATGTGTAAGCCACCATGATCTGTTGTGTATAGAAACTCAGTATCAATGCCAAACCTTTTAAAATAAATTGAACGATTCCTCCAGCCAGCATTTACTCCACCAACTGTTAAGAGACGCCAGATTATTAAGACTTTCAAATTTTCCCCTCCTTGGTTTTAGGGTATACAAATAACGTTTAAACCGATTTGAAAACTAATTGTATACACGATTACAGCTATTGACCGGATTCAAATCTTGAATAGTAGTCCTATTTTAGTTAATTCAAATTGAGGTAAATTGTAAGGGCAATTAACTACTAACTACAAATATTTATTAGGTTAAAAGCAGAAAAACTTAACTTTTTTTTCCTTGCTCCTAGTTTAGGGATATGATAATGTATAAGAAAAAGAAGTATCGACTGCAACTTTTAAAATTTATGAAGGATAAACTTCAACGTTGGAAGGATTAAAAATAATGGAGCGACCTAATTTTAAATTGTTAGTAAAGGAAAAATTTTCACAATTATCACCAGGGCAAAAAAAAGTAGCGACTTATATGATTGAAAATCTTGAGGAGTGTGCCTTTAAAACTGCTCATCAAATTGGAAAAAAAGCTGAAGTAAGTGAAACAACGGTCATTCGTCTTTCATATGCACTAGAATTTGAAGGCTTCAGTGATATGCAGTTATGTGTTCAAAATGAGTTTCTTCATTTAAATAAAGCCGATTATATAAAAGAAAAAGAAGAGTTAAAAAATGCAGAAGGACAAAATACTTTTACAAAAATTATCGAAAATGAAGTAAATATTTTAAGAAACTTATTACAACCTTCGAATATTAAGGAAATTTCAAAAGCTATTGAAGCAATTACCTGTGCCGATCAAGTGTTAATAGTTGGTCATCGAGTATCCCATATAGCTGCGTACTGGTTTTCGAATACGTTAAGCTCAATTAGAGGTAACGTATTGTATTGTTCTCCTGCAGGTGACTTTTATGAAAAGTTTTGTAATTTAACAGAAAAATCAGTTGTTGTTGCCTTTTCTTTTCCAAGGTATGCAAAGGAAACATTAACAATTGCAGAATGTACGAAAGAAAATGGAGTAAGTTTAATTTCAGTTACTGATCGATTATTATCACCAATCGGTCGAATAGCAGATATCGTTCTAACTACAGAAGAAAATGTGGAAAGTGGTTCTAACTCAATCGCATCAGTTATTAGTCTATTAAATTTAGTGATTGCCGGATTATATGAAAAAGACCAAAAAAGAATTCAAATGTATCAACAAAAATTGGAAAAAATTTATTCTACCTATGAAGTGTTTATAGAATAGAAAAAACTGTTAGGAGAAAATCTGATGAATCCACAATCTTATCTAGATCATAATAAAGAAACTATTTTACAAACTTATCGGGATTTACATAAGCTAGCTGAGCCTAGTTGGCAAGAAGAACAAACAGCAAAGTATTTAAGAGAACGACTAAATGATACAGAATTTGAGATTAAAACGTATAAAAATCATTTTGGATTTATTGCTGAAATTAAGGGCCAAAATGATACAGTTGTGGCGCTAAGAGCTGATATGGATGCACTAGTTCAAGAAGTTGATGGTGTTGTAATGGCAAACCACTCATGTGGACATGATGCTCATAGTACGATGGTTTTATATGCAGCGTTGGCGATTTCTGCAAGTGGTATAAAGCCAAAACATACGATTCGATTTATCTTCCAGCCAGCTGAAGAAAAGGGTGAAGGAGCCCTTCAAATGATGGAAGATGGTGCATTAGACAATGTTATTTCATTGTTTGGCGTACATTTAAGACCAGAAAGAGAAGTACCTTTTCAAAAGGCATCTCCAGTGATCATCCATGGTTCTGCTGAAACGATTAAAGGGACAATTCGAGGAATTCAGGCTCACGCATCTAGACCACAAGATGGTATTAATGCGATTGAAGTAGCTGCTGAAATCGTAAATAAATTAAAGCAAATAAATTTAAATACGGGTATCCCTCATTCAATAAAAATGACCCAAATTCAAACTGAAAATGAAGCATCAAATACGATACCAGAAACGGTAAAGTTTTCACTTGATGTTAGAGCGCAAACAAATAACATTATGGATCAATTAAATGCGCGTACAGTTGAAGTTTTTGAGGAAACGATGTTTGAAACAAAAGCTAAGATTTCGTGGTCTATGGAAGAGTTTGTTCCAGCGGCCGTACAAAACGAGCAGGCAATAAAAATTACCGAAAGAGCCATTGCTGAAATGATTGGACAAGAAAACGTAGTGCCTGAATGTATTTCAAATGGTGGTGAGGACTTCCATTTCTATACAAATAAATATCCTCAAATTGCGGCTACAATGGTCGGTTTAGGATGTGGATTAACACCGGGGTTACATCATCCTCATATGAGTTTTAATTTAGAAGCACTTCATTATGGAGCGAAAATTTTAACTCAAACAGTTTTATTAGCATCAGAACAAGAACAATTAAGAGGTGGCGCAAATGCTAAACAAACTGAATCAATCTGAAGTTAAGACAGGAATTAAGATCCGTGCTCTACATTCCATCGAAGAAATGGGGCAGGTACGAGAACTAGAATCTAAAATTTGGGGACTTGAGGATTCGATTCCTACGCATCAAACAATTACAGCTGCAAAAAATGGTGGCTTAGTTTTAGGTGCATATTTTGACGATAAAATAATTGGATTTCAATATAGTTTTCCTGGTTATAATGGACAAAATGTTTATCTTTGCTCTCATATGCTTGGAATTGATCAAGAGTTTCGTAATAAAGGGATTGGAAAACTGCTTAAAGTTGCCCAGCGAGAAGAAGCTCTTAAACTCGGCTATAAACTGATTACATGGACTTATGATCCATTAGAAACCGCAAATGGATATTTAAATATTTCTAAGTTAGGTGGAGTTTGTAATACGTATATTGAAAACTGCTATGGAGAAATGGAAGACTTATTAAATAGTGGAATACCATCTGATCGTTTTCTAGTTGAATGGTATATTGCAAAAGTGGAAGAGGAAAAGGAGAATTTAAGACCTTTTGAATTAGATGAAGCAGTTAAAAATTCACTTATTAAATGGGAAGAAAACAATGAAGGAATACCAATGCCGATTCAAAATGATATTGATGTGTTTAACGATCTAGCCTTTGTTGCGGTACCAAAAGATTTCCGAACAATTAGAGAAACGAATATTAAAATTGCAAGCCAGTGGCGAATGCTTACTAGAGAGTCCTTTAAAAAATTATTTCAAAGCGGATGGAAAGTTAGTGGATTTTATAAGAATTCAGACACGGAAATACCAGTTCATTTTTATGTACTAAACAAATAGAAAAGTAATATAAAGGAGAGTTCAGAAATGAAAATTAAAAAAGTAATATTACGCCATATGAAGCTAGATTTATTGCATCCATTTACAACAAGCTTTGGTACTGAATATGACCGTGAATTTATTCTATTAGAAGCGATAAGCGAAGACGGTATCTCAGGTTGGGCTGAATCTGTTGCTATGCTTGATCCACTATATAATGAAGAAACGTTAAAAACAAATTGGCATATTCTTGAAGATTATTTAATTCCAATCGTGTTAAATAATGATATTAACCATCCAGACGAAATTTCCGAAAAATATTTCTCACATATTCGTGGGAACTATATGGCGAAAGCTGCCATAGAAGGTGCAATTTGGGATCTGTATGCTAAACAAGAAAATATCTCACTTTCAACTGCGTTAGGTGGAACTAAAAAGGAAATCGAAGTTGGAGTAAGTATTGGGATTCAAGATTCAATCGATTCAACAATTAATATTATCGAAAACCGACTTGCAGAAGGCTATAAAAGATTTAAATTAAAAATTAAACCAGGCTGGGATATTGAACTGATTGATAAAGTACGTAAAGTTTATCCAACTATTCCTTTAATGGCGGATGCTAACTCAGCATATACATTATCTGATATGGACCAATTAATTGCATTAGATGATTATAATTTAATGATGATCGAACAACCACTTGCATATAACGATATAATCGATCACGCAGATCTACAAGAAAGAATGAAAACTCCAATCTGCTTAGACGAGAGTATTCATTCACTAGAAGATGCTAGAAAAGCAATAAAACTAGGAAGCTGTAAAATTATTAATATTAAAGTTGGTCGAGTTGGAGGACTAACTCAATCAAGAAAAATACATGATCTATGCCAGAAAAATGGAATTCCATTATGGTGTGGTGGAATGTTAGAATCAGGAATCGGAAGAGCCCATAATATTGCAATCACGTCATTACCTAACTTCATACTACCTGGTGACACAGCAGCATCTGCATTATACTGGGCAGAAGATATTATCGAACCAGAAGTAACCGTAGAAAATGGAATGATTACTGTACCAACCAAACCAGGCATCGGGTACGAGCCACACATGCAAAATATCGAAAAATATACAATCAGTACGAAAGTATACAATTAGAATTAAATACTAGAGTAAGGAGAAGACACGAACCTAAGTTTATGGTTTGTGTTTTTTTCGTGATGATTCAAGGGCCTCTAATGAGTAAATATGGATCATCATTTTGCATTATTAAGTACTCACAATGGTGTTCCTTGTTGATCTAACGTTGAAATATTAATATAAAGTTCAAATCAACCTTACTTTTACTGGATAATGTTTAGATTTGAATGATTCTTACTCGATTTATGATTATTTCTTCTATTTTTTTGAATCGGATAAACTATTTTCTCATGATGCCAAGCCTTATTTGCAGTTTTCATAGTTTTAATTGCAGATTTACCAAATTTAATTGCAGTAATGACATTTTTTGTATCTACGTCAATAAAA
>NZ_NUUX01000032.1 GCF_002564465.1 Bacillus sp. AFS088145
AATATGGCGCGCCCGAAAGGACTCGAACCCATAACCTTTTGATCCGTAGTCAAACGCTCTATCCAATTGAGCTACGGGCGCATATTATAAATGGTACCGAGGGCCGGACTCGAACCGGCACGGGGTCAACCCCCGCAGGATTTTAAGTCCTGTGTGTCTGCCATTCCACCACCCCGGCAGCATATGTGGAGCGGAAGACGGGGCTCGAACCCGCGACCCCAACCTTGGCAAGGTTGTATTCTACCACTGAACTACTTCCGCGTATACTGCTTATAAATTTAAATGGTGCGGGTGAAGGGACTCGAACCCCCACACCGAAGTACTAGATCCTAAGTCTAGCGCGTCTGCCAATTCCGCCACACCCGCAATATTNNAAAGAGTGCCGACTAGAGGACTTGAACCCCCAACCTACTGATTACAAGTCAGTTGCTCTACCAATTGAGCTAAGTCGGCATATGGTGGAGGATGACGGGCTCGAACCGCCGACCCCCTGCTTGTAAGGCAGGTGCTCTCCCAGCTGAGCTAATCCTCCATCAAAACCAAGCGACGTTCTAC
>NZ_NUUX01000033.1 GCF_002564465.1 Bacillus sp. AFS088145
GTTTTGTTTAGTTTTCAAAGATCATCTTGTTTTTTAACAACTTAATCAGTTTATCACCTTCGACAAAATCTGTCAACAGTTGTTTTTTCTTTTTTCGCTATCGCCATCAGCGACGTATATAAATATAACATCCCCTCAATAAATGGTCAATAGTTTTTTAAAACTTTTTTATATATTTTTTTATACGATATAAATACCAATTACACTTAACGCTACAATACCTGGAACACCTAATACACTTAAGAATGCACAAGTAACAGTATTAATCGGAATATGAAAATTATTCGAAGCTAAAGCATAGTTTAGTATAAATACAATCATGACACATACAATGCCTCTTAGTACGTATTTGCTAATTAGTTTCAAAGCTTTAACTGGCAGACCTACTAATAATAGAAATAAGATTACAAACAATACAACTGAAATCATAATAATACTATTCACCACAAAAAAACTCCCCTCATATAACTTGTACACCTTTTTACTAAGATTGTATGAGAAAAGGAAGTAATCAATGACAAAAAACATTAATAAAAAAAAGCTTATTGCCTAAACAATAAACTCTTTTATCTATTTCATTTTTGTTATTAAAACATTTCTAGCCTTTGCTTCTTTTAATAAGAAGAAATATTTAGCCTGATAAAGCTTAACATGGATTAGTAGATCATCTGGTGGATCTACACTTCTTTCCATTAACTCGACCTGACTTAGGTAAGTATCTTTGTAGTCATGTAGTCTATCAACTAGCTTTTCATCAAATTCTTTACGAATCTTTCCTTTTTTTCGAAAAAAACCCATGGTCTCTCTCCATTAATCAGTTTCTAAATTTCTCTTCTACCTTCCAGAGCTTTCGAGAGTGTAACCTCATCTGCATATTCTAAGTCTCCGCCTACTGGTAGGCCATGTGCGATTCGAGTAATTTTTATACCCGTAGATTTTAATAGCCTAGAAATATACATAGCAGTTGCTTCACCTTCTATATTCGGGTTGGTAGCTAAAATAATTTCTTGAACTACATCATCTTTTAGTCTGCTCAATAATTCCATAATTTTAATGTCTTCAGGTCCAACTCCCTCCATAGGAGAAATTGCACCATGAAGTACATGATATAAACCTTGATATTCTCTCATTTTTTCCATAGCAATAACATCTTTCGTATCTTGCACTACGCAAATCGTAGATCTGTCTCGATGTTGATCACTACAAATATAACAAGGGTCTTGGTCAGTTATATGGCCACATTCTGAACAGTAAAGTAGTTTTCTCTTTGCATCTATCATTGATTTTGCAAAGTCTAACACGTCGTCTTGCTTCATATCTAACATAAAAAACGCCAGTCGAACGGCCGTCTTGGGACCAATCCCTGGCAATTTCATAAAACTATCTATTAATTTGGATATCGGCTCAGGGTAATGCATTTGTCTTACCCTTAAAATAATCCTGGAATATTCATTCCTTTAGTAAACTGCCCCATTGTTTTAGCTGTTTCATCTTCAATTTGTTTAATAGCATCATTAGTTGCAGTTAAAACTAGATCTTGTAGCATTTCAATATCTTCTGGATCTACTACCTCTTCCTTAATTGAAACTTCAACAATTTGTTTTAAACCATTAGCTGTAACAGTTACCATTCCACCGCCAGCTGTACCAACAAATGTACGCTCATTTAATTCATTTTGTGCTTGTTCCATTTGTTTTTGCATTTTTTGCATTTGTTTCATCATATTATTCATATTGCCCATTCCGCCACGCATCATTTTCATTTCCTCCAATATAGTTATTCTTTAATAATGACTAAATCTTCACCAACAAGATTGATTGCCTCTTGTACGATTGGTGAAACTTCTGTTGAAGACTCTTTTTGTTTTGTTGTATTTAAAAATGAATCCCTAGTCGATCTCCAATCTTCTTCGGGAATTGCTAACATACTCATTTCTGCACCTAATAAATTTGATAATGTTTCATTAATCGTTGTTAAGTGCTCTTGTTCGCCATTATTATTGATTAAATCACAGATTGTCTCTGATTTAAAAGCAACAATACACTGTTCAGAAGAAGCTGCCACAACTTCGCCATATGATACTAATGTCGCAGTAGAAACCTTATTTTGTTGCCTTAATTGATCTTGAAGTGATGTCCAAACTGCTAAAACTTTATTTTTTTCTGGTTTAGAAGCAGCTCTTAATACACCTTGTATTAAACTAGTTGGTATTTTCGAACGAGATGTAGTCGATTTCGGTTTTGGACTAGTAGAGGAATCATTTGTTCCACTTACTGTAATACCATTTTCCTTTAAAAATTTCACTTCTTTTTCAAGAGCGTTAATTTTATTAATTAATGGTGTCAGCTCGTCCTGTTTTTTACCGATACCGCTCACAGAAGCTTTTTGACAAAGTTGTACAATTGCCACCTCAAGTAAAACTCTTGGATGATTAGTCCATTTCATTTCTTGCTGACTTTTACTTAATGAAGCGATAATCTGATAAACTAACTCATCATTGTATGCATCGCAAAGCTCTTTAAATCGATCACTAACTGTTGCTCTCTCAAGTAATTCAATCGTACTTGGTGAATGCCTATATAATAGAATATCTCGATAATAGACTGTTAAATCTTCAATAAACCGAACTGGATCTTTACCTTGGTTTAATAATTCTTCAATATTAGTTAAACAAACTGACACATTACCATCTATTATTGCTGAAACAACGGATATTAAACGTTCTTGAGCCACTGTGCCTGTTACCGCTAAAACATCATCTAATGAAATGGACTCATCGCTATATGAGATAGCTTGATCCAGAATGCTTAGTGCATCCCTCATTCCACCTTCAGCTGCACGAGATAACATCATCAAAGCTTCTGGTTCAATTGCTGTTTGTTGATGATTCAGTACAACTGTCAATCGATCTGAAATCGTTTGAGCACTTATCTTATGAAAGTCAAAACGTTGACATCTTGATAGAATCGTTAAAGGTATTTTATGTGGTTCAGTAGTAGCTAATATAAAGATTACGTGACTTGGAGGCTCCTCTAATGTTTTTAATAATGCATTAAAAGCCCCTATTGATAACATATGGACCTCATCTATTATGTACACTTTTAATTTGCCTACAGAAGGAGCATATTTAACTTTTTCTCGAATATCACGTATTTCATCTACACCATTGTTTGATGCAGCATCAATCTCAATTACATCTGAAATTGATCCATCAGTAATACCTTTACAAATGGCACACTCATTACAAGGTTCATTAGTAGGTGCGTGTTCACAATTTAAAGCTTTTGCAAAGATTTTTGCTGTACTCGTCTTACCTGTTCCACGCGGACCTGTAAACAAATATGCATGTGATACTTTTTGCTGAAGAAGGGAGTTTTGTAACGTTCGTATAATGTGATCTTGACCCACGACATCTTTAAATTGCTGCGGTCTCCACAAACGATATAATGCTTGATAAGTCAATTGGTTTCCTCCTTCTTACAAAGTCATCATTATTATACCCTATGTAATGATTTCATGGAAAATATTTTAAAGAAAACAAAAAAACTCACTCAAAATTGAGTGAGTTTTTATAAAGTTACTGCCGTGCACCACTCTTCGATGCACTACCCCAGGCGTTACTTAAACAGTTAGCTCGGCCCAGGCACCCCTACGGCACACGAGATGGCTCACTTATTGCTGCTTCCTTCCGGACCTGACAAGGTTCATGAGTTCTCGTTGCGTAGGACCCAGACGTCAACACCACTTATTTAAGGCAGACCCTGAAATAGATACACCTCGGAGTGGAATTCAGTCTCGCTAGAGCGGATTGCGAGTACAGGGCACCGCTACCTCCCCACCTAGCACGGCAAAGTTAAAACCTAATTTTAAACCGCTGATTGAAGCGGTATTTAAAGTATATACGAACCGAAATAAAAAATCAATCCTTGTCCTCATGAAGGTAAATTTTTCTTTCTAGATCGCAACTCTCTAAAGAAATTCGTTAATAAGTTACCACATTCTTCTTCTAATATACCCGAACTAACTTCACAGCGATGGTTAAATCGATCTTCTTGCAAAAGATTATAAATTGATCCTCCACAACCTGCCTTTGGGTCTTTTGCACCGAAAACGACTCTTGGAATTCTTGATTGAATGATAGCACCCGCACACATCGGACAAGGTTCCAGCGTTACATATAGAGTTGTTTCCTCTAGTCGCCAAGAATCAATGACTTTACAAGCATCTTCAATTGTACTCATTTCAGCGTGACCTAAAGCTGTTTGTTTTGTTTCACGTAGATTATAACCTCGTGCAATGACTTCGTCGTTGTATACCAATACAGCTCCAATAGGTACTTCCCCTATTTGCTCTGCTTTTAGTGCTTCCTCTATTGCCAACTTCATATAAAACTCATCTTTATTCAAACTTTACACCTCTTTATTTCTTTAACAAACAAATATTCTTTTTACGAGTAGATAAACTAAGCATAGATTGGAGTGAAGCCGATTGAATTCTTCAAATCAAAAAGACAAGCAGTTGCCTGCATTATTAATTATCGATTTAATCAACTCATTTACTTTTAAACATGGAAGTGTTCTTGCGGAAAAATCAATCCATATGGTTCCGAAAATAAATTACATAAGAGATATTTTTAAAAACAAAAAACTTCCTACTATATATGTTAATGATCATTATAAAATCGAAAACCCGACTCAAAAAAAACTTATTAAGCATTGTCTCAATCCTTTAAGTTACGACTTAATAAAGCATATACAACCAAATGAGGACGATTATTTTATCTTTAAGCCTAACTACTCAGGTTTTTACTTAACAAATTTAGAAGAATTACTTAAAAAATTAAATATAACCCATTTGGTTATTGTGGGTGTTGCAGGAAACCGTTGTGTACTTTTTACAGCAAATGATGCATTTATGCGGGATTATAACTTAATTATACCTCAAGATGCAATTTCCTCGGTTACTGATTATGATGAAAAGGTTGCAATTTATATGATGAAAGACATTTTAAATGCAACAGTTATTCAAACTGAGGAAATCGAAGAAATGATCAATCATTTAGTGAACAACAATTAACTGTAATTGGAAAAATTTTAAAATGGTATTCCGTCTGACTACAGTATGTTAAAATAGTTTCTGTATGTTTTTTGACTATGATACGGAATTTGACTAGTAAGGAGGACAAGAGATGATACGTGTACCTTTTATAACAGTAGAAGGGCCAATTGGTGTCGGAAAAACATCTCTATCCAAAGCGATCTCTGAACACTTTCATTATGAACTATTAAAAGAAATTGTAGATGAAAATCCTTTTTTGGGTAAGTTTTATACGGACATTGAAGAGTGGAGTTTCCAAACAGAAATGTTTTTCCTTTGTAATCGATTTAAACAATTAGAAGATATAGACAGAAAGTTTCTTAATAAATCGATTCCAGTGGTTGCAGACTACCACATCCTTAAGAATTTAATTTTTGCTAGCAGAACATTAAAAGATAAGCAGCATGATAAATATTTAAAAATATATCAAATATTAACTGAGGATATGCCAAAGCCAAATGTGATTATTTACTTAACGGCAAGCCTTGAGACGCTTCAAAAGCGCATTCAACTTCGTGGTAGAGAATTCGAACAATTGATTGAGGACCAGTATCTACTTCAGTTAATTGAAGATTACGAGACACACATGATAGAATTTCAAGCTAAATACCCTGAAATTCCAGTACTAAAATTTGACGGTGACCAAATTGACTTCGTTAATAACCCGAGAGATTTAACGATGATACTTGAATCGTTAGAAAACACCTTACAAAAGGAGCTAAGAAGTATATGAATTTACGTGAAAAATACGGAATACGAAACGATGCAGTTATTACAATTGCTGGGACAGTAGGTGTAGGAAAATCTACTATGACCAATGCACTTGCAGATGCGCTAAACTTTCGTACATCATTTGAAAAAGTAGATACAAACCCATACCTAGATAAATTTTATCAAGATTTTGCACGTTGGAGCTTCCATTTACAAATATACTTCTTAGCAGAGCGATTCAAAGAACAAAAAAGAATGTTTGAATACGGTGGCGGATTTATCCAAGACCGTTCAATTTATGAGGATACTGGGATCTTTGCGAAAATGCATTACGAAAAAGGAACGATGAGTGAAGTTGACTACGAAACATATACTAGTCTTTTTGAGGCCATGGTTATGTCACCTTATTTCCCAGCTCCTGATTTATTAATTTACTTAGAAGGAACATTCGATGAAGTCGTTGAGCGAATTAAAGAGCGTGGACGTCCAATGGAGCAACAAACTCCTATTGAATATTGGAAAGAAATGAATTCACGTTACGAAAACTGGATTAATAACTTTAACGCTTGTCCTGTACTTCGTTTAAGTATTAGCGAATATGATTTAATTAAAAATGAATCTTCTGTAGAAGAAATCGTTAAGAAGATTGGAAACGTACTAAATCATTCACAAAAATATATGAAATCTAGATAATAGTTGTCTTCCTAATAGATAAAAGAAAAAGCTGCGAACTTTACATAGTACTGTTCGCAGCTTTTTCTTTTCCAATTTGATTTTATAAACAAATAAAAAACTCGTTACATTAATGTAACGAGTTGTCTAATATATATGCACTCTTTTAATTTTAAAAAATGGAGGAGTAAGAGGGATTCGAACCCCCGCGGGCTGTTACACCCCTGTCGGTTTTCAAGACCGATCCCTTCAGCCAGACTTGGGTATTACTCCGTATTGACAAGATTTATAATACCATACGAAAAAATTAAGGTCAAGCATTCTTTTTAAAAATTATATTTTTTTTTGAAAATAAAAACAACCTTTTTATAACAAGTATTATCGTCATCTAACTATTAAAATATACATCTTTAATATAAGTAGAAAGAATATACAGAAAATTCATTTGTATTTATAATGGTACTACCATATAAAAACATTAGAAATTATTAAGGAGAAAGAAATGTTTGAATTAATACCGCTGATGCTGGAACGAGTGGGTATTCTCGTTATACTCGCCTTTTTACTTTCAAGGATGAAGTCATTTAGACAAATCATTCAAAATGAACACTCCTTTGGTGCAAAAATGATCCTAATTGTTATATTTGGTGCCTTTGGTGTAATCAGTAATTATACTGGTGTTCATATTTATCATGAGTCAATTATGTCTCAGTCATGGCACTTTAATGTAGCAAGTGATAATGCAATTGCAAATACAAGAATTATGGGAGTAGCCATTGGCGGTCTAATTGGCGGCCCGATTGTTGGCTTAGGTGTCGGATTAATAGCAGGCTTACACCGTCTAACATTAGGCGGATTTACTGCATATGCATGTGCCATTTCTACAATCGTTGCGGGAGTTGTTACAGGATTACTTAGAAAAAGATACGGGATACAAAAAAACAAATCCATTTGGAGTGTAGTATCAATTGGAATAATTATGGAATGTGTTCAAATGGGGATTATCCTTTTAATCGCAAAACCCTTTTGGGCCGCTCTACATCTTGTTGAAGTGATTGCTCTTCCAATGATTCTAATAAATGGTTTTGGTACGCTTATATTTATATTGATCATCCAAAATATTTTACAGGAAGAAGAAAAAACGCGAGCGCTTCAAACAAACAAAGCCCTGTATATCGCAGAGCAAACTTTACCATTTTTTAGACAGGGACTAACCCCTCATTCTTGTAATGAAGCGGCAAGAATTATTTTTAAATTAACCAAGGCAGATGCAATATCGATTACTGATCACAAAAGCGTACTTGCTCACGTGGGTGCAGGTTCAGATCACCATGAACCAATGAATAGTTTAGCAACAAAACTAACCAAGAAGGCATTAAAAGAAGGTACAATTATTATTGCTACTTCAAAAGATGAAATTCAATGTTTCCATATGGACTGCCCTTTAAGTGCGGCTATAGTATTACCGTTAAAAGCTTTAAATAAAACAGTTGGATCTTTAAAGCTATATTACACGGATTCCAACAAGCTAGACAAAGTTGAGAAAGAACTAGCAGACGGATTATCTAAACTTTTTTCTACCCAATTGGAATTAGCAGAGGCTGAACTACAGCGAAAATTAGTGAAAGATGCTGAAATAAAAGCATTACAAGCACAAATGCATCCCCACTTCCTGTTCAACTCTTTAAATACAATTTCAAGTTTAATTAGAACAGATGCTGATCAAGCTAGAAAATTACTAATCCATTTAAGCACTTTTTTTCGAAATAACTTACAAGGGGCAAGGCAGACCTTAGTCACTTTAGAAAAGGAATTAGAACATGTAGAAGCATATTTAACGATTGAACAAACTAGGTTTCCTTCTAAATTCCATGTTGAATTTCAAATAGAACCTCATTTAAAAACGGTTCAAATCCCCCCTTTTACACTTCAACCACTTATTGAGAATTCGATTCGACATGCATTTACAAAGGAAAAGAAATTAAAGGTAACTGTGCAAGCATATGAATACAATAATGAAATGATTCTCATTACTGAAGATAATGGCAAGGGGATTTCGCCAGAGCTACTAAATACAATTGGGAACGAAACAATACAGTCTAAAGAAGGAACTGGAACAGCCTTATGGAATATAAAAAAACGAATTGAAGAAATTTACGGGGAAAAAGAATATTTTCAAATTAAATCCAACCTGAACACTGGAACGAAAGTATCGATAAGAATCCCATTAATGCCAAAAGTAATGGAGGAATAAATAATGTTAAAGGCACTAATTGTAGATGATGAACCATTAGCAAGAGACGAACTAGCTTATTTACTAAAAAGAAGCAAGGCAGTCGAAATAGTTGGTGAAGCGGATTCAATTAGAAGTACATTGGAATTCATTCAAATTGAAGAAATCGACGTTGTATTTTTAGATATCCAGTTAGCTGATGAAAGTGGATTAGAATTAGCACAAAAACTGCAGGATCTTAGCCATCAACCAGCAATCGTCTTTGCAACAGCTTATGACGAGTACGCTTTAAATGCATTCGATTTACATGCAATTGATTATATTTTAAAACCATTTGATGAAATAAGAATTCAAAAGACTATTGAAAAATTGACAAAACTAAGTACGAAAACTATTAAAACTGAGGTGAAAAAGAATCCCCCTCTTTTAAAACAAGATAAATTGGCCATTTCGGTTGATGAAAGAATTCTTTTAATAACATTCGAAGAGATCATTTACATTTTTACACAAGAAGGTAAAACAAGTGTCGTTACTGATAGGATGACTTATCGAATAAATGAACCTTTAATCAATTTAGAGCGGAAGCTACAAAATACATCCTTTACCCGTGTCCATCGGAGCTATATTGTCAATTTAGATAAAATTATAGAAATTCAGCCTTGGTTTAATTCCACATATAATTTAATAATGAATGATGGTGAGAAAGTACCTGTTAGCCGGACATACACAAAGGCAATTAAGCAACTTTTTAATTTATAAGTTTGTATTTCATTTATCCATTCATGCTTCTCAACCTGTTTTTATTGCATCTTACATTGAAAATTCAAAATTTTAATTTTCATAAAGTAAAATGAGTGTAAATAAAAAGATACAGGGGAGGCTTATTAAGTAAAATGAATGCGGTTACAATCGTTATTGCTTCTATGTGTATTTTGATGATTGCATATCGTCTATACGGAACATTTATGGCTGTGAAGGTACTTAAGTTAAATGATTCTATACCTACTCCAGCTCATGAGTTAAATGATGGTAAGGACTATGTTCCTACTAACAAATGGGTAACATTTGGTCATCACTTTGCTGCAATCGCAGCAGCTGGCCCTCTAGTTGGTCCAATCTTGGCCGCTCAATTTGGATACCTTCCAGGTCTATTATGGCTTTTAATTGGGGCTGTAATTGGCGGAGCAGTACATGATGCTGTTGTTTTATATGCTTCGATGAGAAAGAAAGGAAAGACGCTATCGGAAGTAGCAAAAGAAGAGCTTGGACCAGTTGCTGGCTTCTGTACGGGACTAGCTATGCTTTTCATTATTACAATTACAATGGCCGGACTTTCAATGGTTGTTCTACATGCGCTTGAAAATAACCCTTGGGGGACATTTGCAGTTGGAATCACAATACCAATTGCGATGGGTGTTGGTCTACTATATAAAAAAACAGGCAATTTAAAATTAGCTTCAACGATTGGATTTATTTTACTAATGGTTGGAGTCTTTATGGGACCGACAATACAAGAAACTGCTATAGGTGATTTTTTAACATTTGATACGAGAACTTTGGCAATCATACTACCTATCTATGCGTTTTTTGCTGCTGCATTACCGGTATGGCTTTTACTGGCACCTCGAGACTATTTAAGTAGTTTTATGAAAATCGGTGTATTTATTGCACTCATTATTGGGGTATTTATTATTAATCCAACTATCCATTTTCCGACTGTAACTAAATTTGTTAACGGCGGAGGACCGATTCTAGCTGGTCCAGTATGGCCATTTATTTCGATTACAATAGCATGTGGAGCAATCTCAGGTTTTCATGCATTTGTGGGCTCTGGTACGACACCAAAAATGCTTGATCGATGGAGCGATATAAAGGTTGTAGGATTTGGAGCAATGCTAGTTGAATGTTTAGTAGGTATTATGGCTTTAATCGCTGCTACTGCACTTCAGCCAGCAGACTACTTTGCAATTAACTCTACTCCAGAAGTTTTTAAAACGTTAGGAATGAATGTTGTCCACTTACCGGAACTTAGTAAGGAAATTGGATTAAGTCTAGAAGGGCGTACTGGTGGAGCTGTTACATTAGCGGTTGGTATGACATACATATTTACATCTATTCCTTGGTTTAGTCACTTAGCATCATATTTCTTCCAATTTGTTGTTATGTTCGAAGCCGTATTTATATTAACAGCCATTGACGCTGGAACTCGAGTAGCACGATATTTAATTCAAGATTTCTTTGGTGAATATTATAAACCATTGAAGAAAACAGATTGGGTACCAGGATCAATTTTTGCTAGTGCGCTAGCATGCTTTATGTGGGGATATCTCTTATTTTCAGGTGATATCGGATCAATCTGGGCATTATTTGGAGTATCTAATCAATTAATGGCTTCTATTGGATTAATCATTGGGGCAACCGTGCTATTAAAGATAGCCGATAAACGTTGGTATATGCTAACATGTTTAATTCCTCTTGCCTATCTATTTGTCACTGTAAACTATGCAGGATACTGGATGATCAAAAATGTTTATCTAAACCATGATGCAGCCGGTTATAGTATGTTAAATGGTGTCTTATCTATGATTATGTTAGTTTTAGGTGTCGTGATTTTAATATCAGCTATTAAGAAATGGATGGAATTGTGGAACACACCTAATTATAAGATTAATGTTAAAACTATCTAAATAAAAAGCAGATGTACTTGAGAATTATTTCTCAAATAACATCTGCTTTTTTACTTATTTAATTACTTCTTTTCCGCCCATATACGGACGAAGAACTTCAGGAATAATAACTGAGCCATCTGCTTGTTGGTAGTTTTCTAAAATTGCAGAAACCGTACGTCCAATTGCAAGACCAGAGCCGTTTAATGTATGAACAAATTCTGGTTTTCCTTTTGGATCACGTCTGAAGCGTATATTCGCTCTTCTTGCTTGGAATGCTTCAAAGTTACTACAAGAAGAAATTTCTTTGTATGCATCATAGCTTGGTAACCAAACTTCAATGTCATACGTTTTTGCAGAAGAAAATCCAATATCTCCAGCACATAATGTAATGACACGGTATGGTAATCCTAATAATTGAAGAACTTTTTCAGCTTGAGCTGTTAATTTTTCTAATTCAATATAAGAATCTTCAGGTTTTACAAAGCGCACTAGTTCAACTTTATTAAATTGGTGCTGGCGGATTAATCCTCGTGTATCACGGCCAGCAGAACCTGCCTCAGAACGGAAACACGCGCTATATGCTGTATATGCAATCGGTAATTGAGTAGCATCAAGAATTTCGTCACGGTGATAGTTTGTTACAGGTACTTCTGCAGTAGGTACTAAGAAAAAGTCTTCTTTCTCGATACGGAATGCGTCTTCTTCAAATTTTGGTAATTGTCCTGTACCAATCATGCTAGCACGATTTACAAGGTTTGGAGGTAGTACTTCAGTGTATCCATGCTCCTCGGTATGAAGATCTAACATAAAGCTAATTAAAGCACGTTCAAGTCTAGCTCCTAAGCCTTTATAGAAAGTAAATCGGCTACCTGTTACTTTTGCTCCACGTTCGAAGTCTAAAATGTCTAAATCAACACCTAGGTCCCAATGTGCCTTTGGTTCAAAATCAAATGTACGAACTTCACCTATTCTACGAATTTCAACATTATCATCTTCTGTTAATCCAACTGGTACTGAATCACTAACTAAGTTTGGAATTGTAAATAAAATAGCATCTAGTTGTTCTTCTAAAGTTCTAATCTCTTCATCTAGAGCTTTAATTTTATCCCCAACTTCTCTCATCTCAACAATTAGTGCTTCTGCACCTTTTTTCTCACGCTTTAATACACTGATTTCTTGGCTAACTTCATTACGTCGGCTTTTTAAACCTTCAACCTGAACAAGTAGTTCTCTACGGTTTAAATCTAAGTCTTCAAATTTTTCGATATAGCTTATGTCTCCACCACGTAACTGAAGTTTTGCTTTAACATCTTCAAAATTACTACGTAATATTTTAATGTCTAACATTTTTAATTCCTCCTATTCTTTTATTGTCTAAAGGATAAAAATAAATACAAAAAAGCCCTCATCCCATAAAAGGGACGAGAGCTACCCGCGTTGCCACCCTAATTGAAGAATTAATAAATAATCCTTCCACCTTAGTATAGTTAACGGACTATAGTACCGGGGTTACTTACTAGCTGTACAGCATTCCGTAACCCACTCAAGAATGGATTCACAAGTCTTCATTATCGATTTGCACCAACCACCGACTCTCTATAAATTTAGAACTTGCTACTATTTTCTTTCATCGCTTTAAACAATTTAAATTATATAATAATTTACTATAAGCTTTTACTTTTTTCAAGAGTTACATACTTAAATTTGCACTTTTTTCCTTAACCATCTCTACAAAATAATTCATAAAACGGTAATCATTCGTTAATTCTGGATGGAAAGATGCTGCTAACATGTGATTTTGTCTAACTGCTACAATATTACCACCATGTTCTGCAATAACCTCTGCATCACCTGATACTGAACGAATAAATGGTGCTCTGATAAATACAGCTGGGTAGTCTTCACATACACCTTTAATTGGGATGTTTACTTCAAAACTATCCACTTGTCTACCATAAGCATTACGTTCAGCTACCATATCCATAACTCCTAGATGCACCGTGTCATCATTTGCAATCTCTTTTGAAAGTAAGATCATGCCTGCACATGTACCGAATGCTGGTAAACCATTTTCGATTTTCTCTTTTAATGGTTCTAATAACCCAACGTGATCAAGCAACTTACGCATTGCAGTGCTCTCTCCACCAGGTAATACAATACCATCAAGTCCATCTAAATGTTCTACACGTTTCACGATAACAGCTTCAGCACCACATGCTTTAATTGCATTTATATGTTCTTGAACTGCACCTTGTAATGCTAATACACCTATTTTCATAAATTCACCAACTTAAATGCTACGATCTTGCATACGATCTGCTGCAGCAAGTTGTCTCATATCGATACCTTTCATAGCAGGACCTAAGTTTTTAGAAAGGTTAGCGATTAATTCATAATCTTGATAGTGAGTAGTAGCTTGTACAATCGCACGAGCAAACTTCTCAGGGTTTTCTGACTTGAAGATACCAGATCCTACGAATACACCGTCAGCACCTAATTCCATCATTAAAGCTGCGTCTGCAGGTGTTGCTACTCCGCCAGCCGCAAAGTTAACAACTGGTAAACGACCAAGCTCTTTAATTTGAAGTAATAATTCGAATGGAGCGCCAAGGTTTTTAGCTTCAACCATTAATTCATCACGAGATAAACCAACTACTTTGCGGATTTCTCCGTTAATTTGGCGTAAGTGACGTACTGCTTCTACAATGTTTCCAGTACCTGGCTCACCTTTTGTACGTAGCATAGATGCGCCTTCACCAATACGACGAAGTGCTTCACCTAAGTTACGGCAACCACAAACGAATGGAACAGTGTAATCTGATTTATTAATATGGAAGATATCATCTGCTGGAGATAATACTTCACTCTCATCGATGTAATCTACTCCCATTGCTTCTAAAACACGCGCTTCAACGATATGTCCAATACGAGCTTTAGCCATTACAGGAATACTAACAGCGTTAAGAATTTCCTCAGTAATACTTGTATCAGCCATACGAGCTACTCCACCAGCTGCACGAATGTCAGATGGTACCTTTTCTAATGCCATTACTGCTACTGCACCAGCAGCTTCTGCAATTTTAGCTTGCTCAGCATTTACTACGTCCATAATAACGCCGCCCTTTTGCATTTCTGCCATACCGCGTTTTACTCGTTCTGTTCCTGTTAAATTCATTGTTATGCCCCTCCATTATTAAAGCTTACTTGGTAACATTTTAGTATTTCTCTTCCCCTAGTTAAAGTTACCTTACTTTTATTTTACTGAAAAAATGACAACTTAACAATTACTGATATATTTATATAGAAATTTATTTAAATAAACCACCAATTCCGCTTATGATACTATCCCATAAATTCCCGAAAAATGATCCAATCCCTCTAAAAGATAAAACCAACCAATTTGCTTTATCAACACTTTTATCGACTACTAAATCGTACGATTGATTATTAGTATTGATAAATCCTAAATCTTCATTCTTTGAAGATTTAACCACAATTTGTCCAACCTTTGTTCCTTTTTTAATTGGAGCTATGATATTGCCATCTTTATCAATTGATTTACCTGATAATTGGACTGTTGCTTTATAATTTTTAGCTTCACCGCGTTTTATAGCTAAAGTAACATCGTCTTTTGCTACTACTTTTACTTCTTTATCTTTACCTTTAACTACTTTTACTGTTTTATTACCTTTTACTGTTTGACCTTTTGATACCAATGTAACTTTTTCGAAGTTACTGAAACCGTAATCCATTAATTTAGCCGTTTCACTAAATCTTGAGTTATAAGAATTTGCCCCCATTACAACTGTAATATAGCGTTGACCATCTCTTTTAGCAGTTCCAGTAAAACAGAAGCCAGCTGAATCTGTTGAACCCGTTTTCAATCCATCCATACCTGGGTACTGAAATACTAACCCAGGTAACATCCAGTTCCAGTTATCCATATTTACTGGATACTTTCCACCCTTTTGGAATGTTTTCTTTGGAATTGAAGAAGTCTGAAGCACTTCTGGATATGTTTTAATTAGATTATATGCTAATTTCGCTACACCGTTTGCTGACATAATATTTTCATCAGTAAGGGCAGTTCCCTCTGGTTGCATTCCTTGTAAGTCTTTATTTACTAAACCAGTAGCATTAACAAACTTAACGTCTCCTAGGCCTAGTTTCTTTGCTTTATCGTTCATTAGTTGGACGAAGTTTTTCTCTGATCCACCAATTTTTTCTGCTAGAGCAATTGTCGCACCATTTGCTGAATAAATAGCAGCTGCTTCATATAGTTCTTTTACTGTATATTGACCACCTAATTCAAGTGGTACGTTAGATAATCCTGTGTTTTGAGAAATTTTATGAGCATAATCAGAAACAGTTACTTTATCGTCCCAAGAGATTTTCCCATTTTTTACTGCTTCATTAACTAGATATTCTGTCATCATTTTAGACATACTTGCAATCGGTAATGGAGCTTTTGAATTTTTTTCATATAATATTTTCCCTGAATTTGCATCAACTAAAATCGCAGCTTTAGCTTTAATGTCTAAAACGTCCTCTGCAGCAGCCGGTCGTAAATTCATTGGGATGATTATTGTTATCGCTAATGCTATTACGATTAATTTCGTTAGTATTTTCTTTCCAATCACTTTTTTACCTCCAACCTTTAATCTCACTTGTACATTTTAACACAATTATTTCCCAAAAAATAGGCAACTACAATTTCTTGTAATTGCCCTAGGTACAATTGCTTAAATTATTATAGTGAGTAATTTGGTGCTTCTTTTGTAATATGAACATCGTGTGGATGACTTTCACGTAAGCCAGCACCAGACATACGAATAAACTGTGCGTTATCTCTTAATTCATTTAGTGTAGCAGTGCCACAGTAACCCATACCAGCTCTAATACCACCGATTAGTTGGTGAACTGTATCAGCTAATGGGCCTTTATATGGAACACGTCCTTCGATACCTTCAGGAACTAGTTTTTTATTACCTTCTTGGAAATAACGATCTTTACTTCCTCTTTCCATTGCACCAACAGAACCCATACCACGGTATACTTTAAATTGTCTACCTTGGAAGATTTCTGTTTCACCAGGACTTTCTTGTACACCAGCAAACATACTACCTAACATAACAACATGTCCACCAGCTGCAAGAGCTTTAACGATATCACCAGAGTACTTAATACCGCCATCTGCAATAATAGGAACTCCGTACTCTCTAGCAACAGAAGCACAGTCATAAACCGCAGTTAGTTGAGGAACACCTACTCCAGCAACAACTCGAGTAGTACAGATCGAACCTGGTCCAATACCAACCTTAACGATATCTGCTCCAGCTTCAATAAGTTCTTTAGTTGCTTCACCTGTTGCAACATTACCAGCGATTATTGCTAATTCTGGGAATCTACTTCTAATTTCTTTTACTTTTTCAATTACGCCTTTAGAGTGACCATGTGCTGTATCAATTACAATTACATCGACATTTGCTTTCACTAACAACTCTACTCTTTGAAGTGCATCTTTTGTTACTCCTACAGCTGCACCTACAAGTAATCGTCCTTGTTGATCTTTCGCTGAGTTTGGAAACTCAATTACTTTTTCAATATCCTTAATTGTAATTAGGCCCTTTAAAGTACCGTCTTCATTAACTAGGGGTAGCTTTTCGATTTTATGTTTTTGAAGAATTTTTTCTGCTTCTGCAAGTGTAGTTCCAACAGGAGCAGTTACTAGATTTTCTTTTGTCATAACATCTGAAATAACAATTGAATAATCTTGAATAAAACGTAAATCACGATTTGTTAAAATACCTACTAATTTTCTATTCTCTGTATCATTTACGATTGGTACACCTGAAATACGATATTTACCCATTAAATATTCAGCGTCTGCTACTTTATGAGATGGTGTTAAGAAGAAAGGATCATCAATTACACCACTTTCAGAACGCTTTACTTTGTCTACCTGTTCAGCTTGCTCTTCAATTGACATATTTTTGTGGATGATACCTAATCCACCTTGTCTAGCCATTGCAATAGCCATATCTGCTTCTGTAACTGTATCCATTCCTGCGCTGATTAATGGAATATTTAATTGAATTTTCTCAGTTAATCTCACACTCACATCAACTTGATTTGGAAGTACTTCAGATTTCGCTGGAACTAGTAATACATCATCAAAAGTAAGTCCTTCTTTTACGAATTTTGATTCCCACATAAAAAAGCCCCCCTATACACGTATAAATATTATTAGTAGATTAACAATAGGATAAAACACTGTCAAGGAAGTCAAATTATGTTTAAATATTCAGTTAATAAGGAGTCCCTCTCTTATGTTATACTCGTATAGTAATGTATGGGATGAGCTATGTTATTTTAGCTCTGCGCAGTATTCAAAAAACTATCTTCAAACAAAATATGAACGAACTAATTCCAAGGAACAAAAAACAAAGGCTTTCCGTAATGCTTATCCATTTTTATATTATATTGAGCATGGGAAAAGTTATTTTCATGCAGCTCAAAATTCTCAAATTAATGTAAAGCCTACATTACTGTTTTATGGGCTTGTTCAATTATTAAAGGCTTGCATCCTTACCGTAGATCCTGATTATCCGAGTACTACTGCAATCCTGGCTCATGGTGTTACCTCAAGAAAAATAAAAAAAGTAGGATACTCTTTTGTTGATGACGAAGTTAAAATCCAAAAAAATGGATTATTTACTCATGCTTCTAAAGTATTATTTAATCTAAATAATTTAGAAAACGAAAAGTTTACAATGCTTCAGCTTTTACAATCAATACCGGAATTAAATAAGGTCCTTAAAATTACCAAAAAAGGAAATTTATTTCTCCCAACTACTGTTGATCATAATGTAATCACTCTACCTGAACAAACTTTGTCATCCTATCATTTTACTTCAGAACGTTTTATTTCATTTCTTCAATCAAAGCAAGCTTCAATAGATATTGTAATTGTTGAACAGAATCAAAAGCAAATTAAAATTAAGTCAAATTTTCCTGATAAAATTTTAAATAAAGCACCATTTTATTTTAATATATTAAATCAAAGTTATTTTATAAAATCCCAAAAGGAAGCGCTTTTATTATTACCTGAAATTCTTTACCACTATCTACTTTTATACAACTTGAGTATGATTTGTCGCTATGAAACTGACTGGTGGTGTGAACTTTTACAGACTTATTCGACTGATGATTATCCTTTAATAAACCAATTTTTAACAACAACCGAACAAAAAATTCCTTATTTAATTCATCGTTTTTTAACTACATAATAAACCGAAAAACATCAGCCTAATAGC
>NZ_NUUX01000012.1 GCF_002564465.1 Bacillus sp. AFS088145
CCAGCAGGAGCAACAGGTCTAGCAGGAGCGACAGGCCCAGTAGGAGCAACAGGTCCAGCAGGAGCAACAGGAGGTGGCTTATCAGAATTCGCATACATCTTCAATCTAACTCCTCAGACGGTTGCAGTAGAGGCAGATGTCATTTTTGATTCAAATGGAATAATGACAAGTGGAATTACACATACCCCTAGTACGTCTCAAATTGCAATTATTACTCCGGGGATTTACGAAGTTACTTTCTCCGTATCAGGTACAGAATCGAACCAATTTGCACTATTTGTAAATGGCTTGCCGGTTGCAGGTACAATCTATGGTTCAGGTGCTGGTACTCAGCAAAACAACGGGCAAGCTATAATAGCTTTTGCAGCTGCTGATGTGCTTACTCTTAGAAATCATTCTTCTGCTGCAGCTGTTGGACTTGCAACTGTAATTGGAGGAACCCAAGCGAACGTAAACGCTTCTATTGTCATAAAAAAATTAAATTAGTTTCAAATAAATTAGTACTTTCATGTAGCATTAACTCTTTAACTAATAATACGAAATAAAAAATCTCCTGTAGAAGGAGATTTTTTACGTTCAAGTTGCAAAAAGATTTTTTATTCAATCAATTAAAAAATTGAAACAAGATTATATAATTCTTCTTCGACTAACGCATGCTTATGTTGAACAACATGATCGGTTGAAAAGTCGATTTTTTTAGTGCGCCCAGCATGTACATAATCTATAGGGTGTAAGTCCCGAGCCATGAAGGCAGTAGTAGTGGTTAGCTCAAGACAAGGGTGTCCGTGGCGACGCGGAATCTGAAGGAAGTCGGCGGCAAATTCCCGACCTAAGGAACACGAACTTCATAGAAGGCTAGGTAACATTGGATGAGTTTGCTAAACAAAACAAAGTCCTTACTGCCAAAGATGTTACAGAGTAAATAAAGTAGGTACATGGAAAGAAAGAATATGCACTTACCTGGGGAGGTCTGACAGAAACGCCACACTCATGTGGTAACTTATCTAGTGATAGATAACTGAACTGTCTGAAGTCAGCAGACGTCATAGTACCTTTTCTAAAACTCGAGAACGAAAAAGGGAAGGACTGAACAAATTAAGGAGAACAGATACTAAGCGTTCGAATTCTATAAAGAAGCAGACAATCTCTATCAAGAGACTTACTTGAAGGAAGAAACGGTGAATACGTGGGAGACTTCAAGAGGGTGGAGTAGAATTAGGCACAAATAGACAATCGTGTTCACGTAGAAAGGAAATATAAAATGTTGATTGAAAAGATCCTAACACGGGATAATCTTTTAAGCGCTCTGAAAAGAGTTGAAAGGAATAAGGTGAGTCATGGTGTAGACAATATGTCGACCAAAGACCTGCGTTCGTACATCGTCAATCACTGGGATGAACTAAAACAATCCCTTCAAAATGGTACCTACCAACCTCATCCAGTCCGTCGAGTCGAAATCCCGAAACCGAACGGTGGCATGAGATTACTAGGAATACCAACCGTGTTAGACCGATTCATCCAACAAGCAATTACCCAAGTATTAACACCAATATTTGACCCAAGTTTCTCGGAGAATAGCTACGGTTTTCGTCCAAAGAAAAGAGGACATGACGCAGTGAGAAAAGCAAAAGGTTATATAAAGGAAGGATTCGAGTGGGTAGTAGATATTGATTTAGAAAAGTTCTTTGACAAGGTTAACCATGATAAGTTGATGGGCATTTTAGCGAAGCGAATTCCAGACAAGAAACTCTTAAAACTAATACGGAGCTATCTGAGTGCAGGAGTCATGATTGGAGGAATATTTTCTGAAAGTACCGAAGGTACTCCACAAGGAGGACCATTAAGTCCACTACTCTCAAATATTATTTTAGACCATTTAGATAAAGAGTTGGAAAGAAGAGAATGTAAGTTTGTAAGATACGCCGATGATTGTAATATTTATGTTAAATCAAAGAAGGCAGGATTACGAACAATGTCCTCTATTGTTTCCTTTATTGAAAAGAACTTAAAGCTTAAGGTAAATATGGAAAAGTCTTCAGTAGACCAACCATGGAACAGAAAATTCTTAGGCTTTAGTTTTACAAATTTTAAGGATATTAAAATCACAATCTCTAATCAGAGTCTATTGAGATTAAAACAGAAAATCAAAGAATTAACCTCAAGAAAGAACTCTATACAAATGGTTAAGCGAATTAAAAAGCTAAATACTTACCTGGTTGGTTGGTGTGGATATTACGCGTTAGCAGATTCACCAGGTGAATTACAACGTATAGATAAGTGGATTCGAAGAAGATTGAGAATGTGTGTTTGGAAGCAATGGAAAAATCCTCGAACGAGGATTAGGAAATTAATCAGTCTTGGCATAAATAAACAAACAGCTTATGAATGGGGAAATACAAGAAAAGGCTATTGGAGAATCTCACAAAGTCATATTCTAAATAAAAGCCTAGGGAACAGATTTTGGCAAAACCAAGGTCTCAAAAGTCTATATCAAAGATATATTTTCTTGCGTCAAAACTTGATTTGAACCGCCGTATACGGAACCGTACGTACGGTGGTGTGAGAGGTCGGGGGCTAGCCGCCCCCTCCTACTCGATTTGTGCTAAATGGCAGATTAGTTCAATAAGGATTAATTTTATAACTTCGTTTAATGCCTAGAGAAGGGAATATCATTTAAGAGCAAGAATTAACATATTATGGAAAATGAGAACAGGATTAGAGGAGATGTATATGTTGATAGATTATGGATTATTGATTATCGGTATAGCACTTTTACTTGTGTCTTACCTAGTCGCTGTAAAAAAACAAACTTGGTTGTTAGCTGGTTTTAATGAGAAAATGATTAAAAATAAGTCCTTGTTAGGTAAAGTAGTAGGTGGAGTTTTTTTTCTTCCTCTCAGCTTGTTAATAATTTTTAACAGTTTTATCGACTATCCTTATGAAGTAACGGTTCTTATAATAATAATGTTGATTTTATTAATAATGGTGTACTTATTTATCAATAGAAAATTAATCGATTAATTCTACTCGACTAGTTGAACAAAATGAGTCACTGAGTGGCTCATTTTTTATTGAAGTAAATGTCAGGTTAGTTACATAAGAAGAATTACATTTTCTAGGAAAAAAGGAGTAATTCCCCCATTTTACAAAGAACAATTGTCAAGATGTTATTGAAATTATAGAAATATACATTAGTTTAACAACAGATAGAGGACGATCATCCTCTATTTATTAAATAGCAGGATAGTCGAATAAGCGTAATGAATACATAATTACGAATTAGTTCTAAAAATCTAGTAAAGAGATTTAAAATAATGTCTAATGAATTTAATAATGAGATTCTAAAAGAATTAAAAGAAATAAATGAAAAAATTGATAAATTAAAAGTTGAACAAATAAAAGGGCTATCCTCTGTTGGTAAATTAGTTGCATTGAGTTTTGGTTTCTTAGTTCTTCCAATAATATTCGGCATTATCATTCCGTTAATTAACAAAATATTTGGTTAATAAATTTATTCTTTTTGAACTATAGCATATTTTAGATGAATAACCTGATAGTCTGTATAGTCGGTTTTTTTATATGGCACAGGATAGTGAAATAAGGAGAGTTAGTTTGTATACATAATTTTTATTATCGAAAGTTCGTTTCTTGTAAACAAAACATATTTTACTTTTATAAAGTATAGGTAATATTAACGGAATTATCAGGAAACTATTGTGGATTAGAAAAACCTTGTATATATTTAAAGTACAATATGGCCGAACGATTGCTCATATGTATGATGGTTTTATTTAAAAAGTTATTAAGGAGGATGAATGATGGAAGACGTAATTGAAAAAGCAATTCAAGATATCTACCCAGATGATTTCGCTTGGTGTTATGGATGTGGTCGATTAAATAAAGATGGTCATCATCTTCGCACTGGTTGGCAAGGTGATAAAACTGTTACGATCTTTACACCGGAATCAAAGTACATGGGAATTCCAGGTTTTATTTATGGTGGATTAATAGCTTCGTTAATTGATTGTCATGGGACAGGTTCTGCCTCACTTGCTTTACACCGTAAGAATGGGAACGAAATTGGAGATGGATCAGTACCACCTAGATTTGTAACCGCTGCCCTCAATGTGGAATATCTTAAACCAACCCCACAAGATGTTCCACTAAAAGCAGTCGGAACTGTTGAAGAAATCCATCCTAAAAAATGGAAAGTTCATACAGAATTATTCGCAAATGATATTCTTTGTGCTCGTGGAGAGGTAGTACTTGTTGTAATGCCTAGCACATTTTTAAAATAAAACCTTTAAAGTATCTACTTCGTTTCAAGTCTAAGAGAAAATTTCTTAGCCATTTTAAGTAGGTGATTGAATGTGTAAAGAAATAAAGAAATATGAAGTTATGAATTTATTAATCCATGCATGTCCTTCTTATAAAAAAGATGGGAAGATTACTTTAAAGACAATTATGAGGAAAATGAAGATCAATTATTATATAATGATTTATCAGATTTTGCTCGTCATTTGGCGGATTTGTATTCTAAAGGAAATTTTAAAGAATTCGCTAGAGTATTTGATGTTATCGAACGATTACATACAGACAGAGACGAATACGTGCAAGAAGCAGCAACAATCGGGTTATTGGAAGACTTTCAAAATCTTGGTATAAACCCAAACCCAAATGGTATGAAGAAGTATTTACATACTGTGTCTTTAAAGTGGTGGAATGACTTAGAAGATTTTTGGAATGGATACACTGATTATGTTGGTGGTCCAAAAAAATAATTTCTTAAACAAATTTAATGAAAATGTTGATTATTATTATGTTTAGTAGTGTTATTTTTGGTAATATGAAGGATATTGAAATAACTGCCGAATTGATTTTACTCAAATTACAGATAAAGATTGCAAAATGAAGAAAACTCGCCAATATTGTAGCGAATTTTCTTCATTTTCATATGCAAATTGCTATGTCAAAACGTTTGTAATTATGGTTTTAAATATCTGAAGAGCACTTCAAAACGGAACCCTTATGTCTCAACACATTTTATCAACAGACTCTTTTATTTAGGTTCTTTAAGTATTTTGCTAATTCCGTCATCACTCGTAGCTATGACTCCTGCCGAACCACCTGCAATCATCCCCAGGGTAGAAGTTGCTAAATCAGTGTTGGTCACACGAGCAAAAACAAGTCCAGTTATGACACTTAGCACTAAAGTGGCTCCTGTTACAATAAGTACGATCGGCCAGGCATTTTCAAGAGAGGCAATTGAAGATGGGTTAAAGTAAGTACCTAAAAGTACACCTGTAATCGCTTGAGCTACTGTAAATACACCGGATGGAATTATGTTACTAAAACGATTAAATGGAGTGAACGCCACTATTATCCCAACAAGAAGTGCAGCAAATAAATGGGGCGAAGGAAACCCCTGACCCTCCAGCAAAGTGCCGATAAGTAATGTACCTGCTATAATACCAACCCAAATTGTCAATATTCCTATCCAGCGTCGATCTTTCATAACCTTCTTTCATTCCTTTCATCCTTTAGTTATTTTCTTAAGGAAATCAAGCTTGTACACCGGTATTTCTGCTTTTGCAAATTCATTTGAATAAATACCCGATGTTGTCTAACCGCCGTAAAAATCTTAACTAAGTAGAACTCTATCATAAACAACGTTATCCAATATTAAAATTCCCTGTTTTTTTTATTAAAAATTACTTATACTTGATGCTCTTCTCCAATAATCTTTCTATATTTATTATCAGGTTAAAGTTTATCTGTTTTTTGACAATGTATTGTCGTTCACCTCTAAAAAATTCAAATTATTAAAAGTAACAGTTCTTTAATTCATGCTAATTCATATTAAGAAACTTTAATTTAGTATCAAATTATTTTCATTTAAGTTTAAATTTATTTTTATTTTTCTTTAAGGCATCTCCTCTATAATTCTATTTTATAGGGCTAAGAAAAAAGGGGAGTGGATTTAATCTTTAAATTCGGTTTTAATTTTATCCAATAAATAGGGTGTGATTGTATGAAAAATGTAATAGACACGATTAATAATTGGGCAGTTAACCACCTTATACAGTTGCATATAAAAATACGACGGATGAAATTGCCCAGGTTATAAATATTGATCAACTCAAGTAGAAAATTATTAGAAAATATAACAAAAGAGGATAATATAATGAAAAATATTCGAGCACAAGTATTAGCTATTTTGACTGATTTATGTAATACAGAAGAAATAGTAGAAAATCCGGAAGTACTTTTATTTGAAGAAGGTTTGTTAGATTCATTTGGAACTGTTAGCTTACTAGTTGAGATAGAAGATAAATTAGGTATATATGTAACAATTTCTGATTTTGATCGCGATGAGTGGTCTACACCAAATAAAATTATATCAATTTTAGAAACTATGGCCGCTTAAAATAATGAATTTTAGAAAAAGCTTCCGAACACTCAAATTTTGTGTTCGGAAGCTTTTTCTTTGGACTATACTTAATTTCATATACACATTTTATTCATTCTCAATCAGCTAACCACAAAGTTTTGAGATTAATTCTAAACTTTTTCTTTACTGTGCAAGAAAGATTCCATTGCTTGATCCACATAAACCCAACCCTTTAAGCTTAAATGAAGCGAATCGCTGAAAAAATATTTATCATATTCATGGTTCGATAAGTCTTCAACTTCAAATCCAGAATCACGAATTTCTTTAGATACTTTTTTATAATATAAAGTACGCTCTTCTTTTTTAAAACCAATGTAATCATAAAAGTACCCATTTACTGGAATAGATATGAAAAGTGGTTTTGCGCCAGCACTTTTTAATAAATCTAATTCCAGTTGTAGGTCCTTATATTCAGGTGATTCTTTATAGGAAAGTGTAGACTTAGAGTTTTTTAATTGTTTAATTTTATTAGCAAAATGCAATGTATAAATACTGTTTCTAATATAAAATGGATTATTGGTTGCTGTTTTCTTTCCTTCTTTTTCTGCAATTGCCATCAGCTCTTTAAATGATTTATTTTTTGAAGTTTCGTAATTATTTATTTTAAGATTACTGATAAAATTAAATTTTGATGTAAGTACATCTTGTTTATTTATAATTGATAAATAAGGATTGACTAAATTATTAGTAATTAGTTTATTAGTCAGTTTTTCTGTTTTCATTCCAAGTGCTTGCCTCATCAAAGTCGTAAGCATTTTATCATTTCTAACTATTGAATAATCAAGTAATCGATTAATTGCTCTTTTTTTTATATCCGTAGGGATTTTATTATTTTTTGCAAATTCAATTGCTTGTAACTTCGAAAAATTTGGGTCAAAACGTTGTTCATCTAATCCTCTTTTATTAAACCATTGTGGTGAAATTATAAAAATTATCTGTTTCCCCTTTAAACTTGAATAGTTAACAGATAAACTAAGGAAATGTATTAAAGATTGAGTTCCTCCTCTTCCTATTAGGAAAGGTGTATATTTTGGATCATATGCCTTAAAATAATTTGAAGGATGAAACTGATCAAATCTTGAAAGTTCAGACGAACCATAGATTGGTATAATGGTAGGATCTTTCATAACTTGTCTTTGTACTGTAATACCTTGGAAGATAGCAGGACTAAGTGAGCTAGATTGATGCTTAGCTGTTCGATTTGTAACTAGTGGCGTTAACCATTGATTTGGAATGGTAATTATTAATATAACAACTATAACAGCCAAAAACATTGGACCGAAAGTAGTTTTTTTCATATCTAATCCCTCATTTGATGTCTAATTATTTGTTTTAGAATAATGTTCCTGAAAAAATTAAAAAGCCAAAACAAATAAAGTGAAATGTAATAATTATTGAAAGTATATCAGTAAATTTTGTTCGAGGAATTAATTTCTTTTCTTTATTTTTCCTTTCAAATAGATCGTAACAAATAATTAAAATAGCATGGTAAATACCATAAACAATGAAATGCAACGCTAATCCATGCCAAAGACCCATTAAAAAAAATAAGGTAAAGTAAGATATATACGAAATGACATATCGATTTTTTATTAATTTCTTTTTTTGTAAGAAAAAAACTAGCCTCATATAAACATAATCTCTAAACCAAAATGACAATGTCATATGCCAACGATTCCAAAAATCTTTAATATTTCTACTTAAAAATGGTTTATTAAAGTTCTGTGGCGTTTGAACACCTAATAAAAAGCTAATTCCGACTGCAAAAGCACTATACCCTGCAAAATCAAAGAACAAGTAAAAACTATATGCATACATGTATAGAAGCTTTAAGACAAATAGGTCTTCATGTAAGTAGACATTTGAAATAATATACAAATTGATAGCATGAGCAATAATATACTTATAAAGAAACCCTCTAAAAATTAAGTTGATACCATTAAATAAAAACTTCTTATATTCTTCAGCTTCAAAGCTATTCTTGAAATCCTTCTCAAATCTACGATATCGATCAATCGGACCAGACGTAAAAGTTGGGAAGAATAAAAAGAACTGTAGAAACTCAAATACTGTTAACGATTTGATTAATCCATCCCTTATTTCGATTAGTAATTGGATTGATTTGAAAGTTACATAGGAAATACCCAAAAATCCAATTATTGAATTTGGAATAAAAAGTGGCTGAACCTTAGTTAAAACTAACGGAAATAACGTTAATACTATTAAAAAATAAAAAACACGAGGATTATTGTATTTCTCACGATATTTTCTATAGTTAATGACCAATACTGATTGGAAAATAGTAAAACATATAAAAAATAACAACTGTTTTATATCGTCTTTAAAAATAAGTAAAATAAGTGTCCAGCCAACAAGCGTGTTGTAAAATGTTATCTTTTTTCCTCTTAACCCATAAATAACAATTGGTAAGAATAATAACATCAATAATAAAAAATATAGTAAATTTGCGTATGGTGTCATTTGAATACCTCTATAAATATTAGTTAATAAAATTAAAATTCATTATAAATAAATGTAGATGAGCCAGAGGAATTACAAATGTAAAAATAGATTAGCAATATGATGATCATCAAATAATAACTAGTTTTTAAAAACCATTGAAAAATCATTGCATTTTTATAAACTAGATTTGTTTTCTTTTCTTTCATAGTTAATTCTCCCTTTAATTTCTAAGTTTAAAATTGAATGTTTAATTTGTTTATGAGTACGTGAAATGTATAGCATTGCTATATAATAGCACAGTAAAAAAGCAAAAAAGATTAATTTTTTTTAATCAATTTCACTATAATTTAATGATTGGCTGTAAAATTCATTATTGTTTATTTTCAGGCATTTTTTTGATATGTATAAGTGTTTAAAAATTAAATTGTTTTAATCAAATTTAAAGTGAATATTCATAATAGAATCTGCGAAATTTAATTTACGAAATATATAATGATCCCATAATAAGCTTTATAAATTGTGTAACAAAAAGAAGGGTGGATCATTAAAAATAATGCAGCAACCAAAAATACTTGTAGTTACTTCTAGTTTCGGAAATAGTGATAGTAAGTGGCATACCCATAGAGACGAATTTAGAAAAATTGAAAGGAGTAAATTTATATTGGACGAGCACCAAACAAATATAATCGAATATTAGTTGTTGCTGATTGAAGGAATATCATAATATTAAGCAAACAAAAAAGAGAGAGTAATGGTACTCTCTCTTTTTTGTTTATTTAATGAAAGGCTTTTCTCATCAATCCGAACAAATATAAAATTCCTTATTTTACTATAAGTAATAAAACCTTCAAGCGCATTGTTTTCGTTCATATTGCTTTTCTTTATAACGCTGATAATACCAAATTGCAGTACTAATCCAAAATCCTCCAGTAAAGTAGCCAGCAATTACATCGCTTGGAAAATGAACACCTAAATAAATTCTGCTTATGCCAATTAAAAGAATCATTATTAAACTTGTTATTATCAAAAGAGAACGCCCAGATTTTGTACTAATATTTCTCCACAATATAAATGTTAAGATTCCATAAACTGTCATTGCGTTAGTTGCATGCCCACTTGGAAAACTATATCCACTTATTTCAATTAAACGGTGTAAATCAGGTCTCGCCCTATGAAAAAAGAGTTTTAATAAAACACATAGAATATTTGAGCCAATAAGAGCAGCAATAAATAATATTAACTCAGAACGGTGATTTAAAACTTTATAAAGAAAATATAGAATACTAATAGAAAGTAAAATAATAAATACGCTTGAACCTAAAAAAGTTATTATTTTCATTAAAGATGTTATGACCGGTGATTCAAGTCCTTGTATAAAGTTAATAACTGTACTATCAAAATGATATATACTATGATTGCTCACTAGTAATGCCATGAGTCCGAAACCAAAAAGTGACAAAAGACTTATTAAAAAAGCAATGGACAAAGAATACTTTAAATTCATTTAAAAATACCTCAAATTTACAAAGTTGTTATTGAATTTTACTAGCAAACAATTAAATCATATTCTTTTAGAGTTAAGATACTATCATTTCCATACCGTCTCACTTATATGTCTTAATTTTACTTTTTCATTGATTTTAAATATATAAATGTCTAAATGGTACGTTTGTTTGGAAATGTCTTATATTGTTGTATGAGACGAAGTATTTCAAGTAGTAATAAATTTAAAAATAACCATGCTGCTCCATATGTGTATCCTGCTATAATGAGAAAGAATAAAATAATAAAATGTATGATTTGTACTACTCAAAAAATAAATCTAAATATCTCTATTTAATTCATTTTCAATTGTTTAAATAAAGAGTATATGGTAAATTAAGGTCATTAACTTATTAAAGATGTTTAATAAGTTTTTAAAGGTGGTGAATTTAGTGAATGAATTTTTAGCAACTCCAAGCAATATGAAGAAAATGGTTCTTCGCGGTATTCGTACAACGCTCTTAAAATTAGGCAGTGCAACTAAAGTTGAATTAAGTCAAAGGTTAGAAATTAGTTTTCCGACAATTAGTAAGTTTCTAACAGAAATGGAAAAAAAAGGAGAAGTTCTTTTAGTCGGATTAGACCATTCTAGTGGCGGAAGAAGGGCAAAAAGATATTCTTACAATCCTGAACATATGTTAGGTTTAGTAATATTTTTAGAGGGAACTGAAACGAACTATATCATTTTAAATTGTGTTGGTGAAATTAAAGAACAAGGCAAAGCGCCGAGTGCATTAATAGATAATAGTTTGCACTTTTTAACGATGACTATTGAAAATATCATAACTAAATATCCAAAAATCAGTTCAATGTCGATTGGAGTTCCAGCGGCGGTTGATAATGGAAAAATCATTTATATTCCAGGATACGAACAGTTTCAAAACATTAATTTAAAAGAATATTATGAAGAAAATTTTTCGATTCCTGTCATAGTAGAGAACGATATGAATGCAGCTGTTTTAGGGTTTCACAATAATAGAGGATTAAAAGATAAACAATCCCTTGTTTATTTGTATTCAGGTCAAAACGGTCCGGGTGCGGGAATTATGGTAAACGGTGATGTGGTAAGAGGAAGTACATTCTTCTCAGGTGAGGTTTCATTTGTACCTCAATATGATAAAAGAAATTTTGGGCAGGCATTAGAAAATAGAAGAGGACTTAAAAACCTAAAAATAAGTGAGGACTATGAAATTGATGCAATCAGCAGATTAGTTGCCTCATTTGTAGCCATCATTAACCCTCATATCATCATTTTTTGTAAGAATGAAGTTGAAAACGTAATACTAGAAAAAATTAGGATTGCTAGTTCAAATTATATTCCATCCGAACATCTTCCAGTGCTTACAACGAGTGATTGGAAACAAGATTATTTATTTGGATTACAAAGTCTTTGTCTTAAACTTATGATCGATTGAATATTTAAAAGGTAGTTATATAAGGTGGTGAGTCTCATTTAATACTTGAAAATTAGATAAAATAATATCGAGGAGTAAAAATAAATGAAAGTTGAACATGTTGCTATATGGGTTAAGGATTTGGAAGGTATGAAGGAGTTTTACGAAACTTTTTTTAATTGTAAGTCAAACAATAAATATTATAATAGCGAAAAGAAATTTGAATCTTATTTTCTTACTTTTGAATCTGGCGCACGGTTAGAGATTATGCGTAAAGAGGGGATTGTTAATACGAATACCGATGATCAAATTGGTTGGGCTCATATTGCAATCTCCTTGGGAAGTGAAGATGCCGTCAATCAGATGAGTGCCAAATTTAAAAATAGCGGTTATCCTCTTATTAATGGTCCTCGTATGACTGGTGATGGGTACTATGAGAGTGTTATAAAAGATCCTGAAGGAAATCTTATCGAGTTGACTGTTTAACTTATACTTATTAAAGGTGTTAAATAAGTATTTGATTTTGCACTTTTTAAATAAGTTAAATAAGTTTGCTTTTTTCACACTTTTTAAATGCGTTTAAAAAGTTTTGTAACACTATAACTAGGAGGTTAAGTATGGATATTTCTTTAAATAGTCGCCAAATTAAATTATGGCGGGTCGCCATTTATTTCATTTTTGCACTGACCGGATTTGCATTCGCATCATGGGTATCTCGCACGCCTGCAATTAGGGATGCTCTTGGTTCAACAACAGCAGAGATGGGTGTAATCATATTTGGGCTTTCCGTAGGATCGATAATCGGATTGACAAGTGCCAGTATGCTTATTGCTCAAAGAGGCGGACGATTTGTCATGGTTTTTGGGCTTTCTGTAGTTTCTATTGGACTTTTAATAGTTGGAATCAGTGGTTCATGGCTAACAAATAATATTATGGTATTTTTAGGGCTTGTCATTTTTGGTTTCGGCCAAGGAATATGCGATGTAGCGATGAATGTTGAAGGAACCGCAGTTGAGAAAGCTGCTAAAAAGTCTCTCTTAACCGGTTTTCATGCTACGTTCAGTTTGGGTACGCTTCTTGGAGCATTAGTTGGTTCGACAATGACTAAGTCAGGAATCTCTGTACCTATTCACTTGTCACTGACATCCTTAGTTATCGTTGTGACTGTTTTATATTTATACCGTTTCATACCTGCCAACTCAGGTAAAGAATTTGCTGGTGACGCTGTTAAGGTAAACAGAACCAAGGAATATATGTCTGTATGGAAAGAGCGACGTACAGTAATGATTGGTATCATTGTACTTGGAATGGCTTTCGTTGAAGGCTCTGCTAATGACTGGCTACCCCTTATTATGGTTGATGGCTACAATGTTACGCCAGCTATGGGCTCCATTGCATATGGCATTTTTGTCGGTTCAATGACTTTTGGCCGTGCAATAGGTGATAAAATATTAGACCGTTTCGGTCGAGTTATCATTTTGCGTGCATCAGCAATTTTGGCTGTTGTAGGACTGATTATTGTTATAATGAGCCACAGTTTCGAGGTAGCAACGATTGGTATTGTTTTTTGGGGACTTGGAGCAGCATTTGGTTTTCCAGTTGGACTGTTCGCTGCAGGAGACGATCCTCATAGAGTAGCTGCAAGGGTAAGTGCAGTATCAACGGCTGGTTACCTAGCATTCCTAGTAGGACCACCATTTTTAGGAATTATCGGTGAACATATAGGGTTACTTCGTGCTTTAATTTTCGTACTTATTGCTGTAACGATCTCCGGGCTACTTTCAAAAGCTGCGAAACCGATTGTGAAACAAAATAATTTGGAGATGGATATGGAAGTACCTAATTGACCGTTTAATGAAAATTTGTATATCCATTTTTTATAGGCTATAATACTTTAAACCATTTCTTTACCTGAGCTCCACGTTTAAATTTCCCTCTATTCTCATATGAATAGGGGGTTTTTATTTTTATTAGATAAAAAAAAAGTCTGATTCTACTAGTAGAATCAGACTTTTTAATTTTTTTAATTATGCTTTTTTAACGTTAGTTGCTTGTGGTCCGCGTTGTCCTTTTTCTACATCAAATGTAACTGCTTGACCTTCATCTAATGATTTAAATCCGTCAGTTTGAATTGCTGAGAAGTGAACGAACACATCATCACCATTTTCACGCTCGATGAATCCAAAACCTTTTTCTGCATTAAACCATTTTACTTTACCTTGTTCCATTTTTATTTCCTCCTAGTGCGCTTTACACACGTTGTAATAAATCAATCTTAACATGAAATGCAAAGATAATCAAATTCACCTAAATATTGGTGAAATTACATATTTTTTATGATCTATTTTTACTTAATTCTTAGTCATTAATTTTAAAATAAAAACGCTAACTAAAAAATTCATTTACCTATTGACATGACTGAATTATTATTGGTAAAATATTTATTTTGACAAAAATATAATAAATGTTATGCTTAATAGGTTCATAATTAAATGGGGGTGTAGATAATGTTTGAAGTTGGTGATAACATCTTTTATCCAATGCAAGGAGCAGGTGTAATCGATTCCATTCAAGAAAAAGAAGTACAAGGTGAAATACAGCAGTATTTTATTATAAGATTACTAATTAAAAAGATGGAAGTAATGATTCCAATTTCAAAAATGAGTAATTCAAGAATTCGAATGGTCGTTGATTCAAATACACTCGACAATATATTAATAAATTTTCATAATGGAGAATCTGATCGTTCTCTATCATACAAACAAAGATTTAAGCTAAATACTGAGAAAATGAAAACAGGTAATATTGAAGAAGGCGCAGAAGTAGTACGTGATTTAATGCGGATAGATAAAGAAAAATCTCTTAATTCAAGTGAAAAACAAATGTTAGGTAACGCAAGTAAAATTTTTATAAGCGAACTTGAATTAGTTAAAGGGTTATCAGAAAGTCAAGCCAAAGAACTATTATTCGGGTAAAAAATCTTTATTTCAACTTACAAAGAAAGATTACAGAATTTCAAATTTTCAAATCGTGTATAAAACGATACCCCTTATTTAAGACATTAGCCCCGTTCAATCTATGCTAGTGTTCCTACTTTTAAATTCCATTTTGAATATAATGTTGTTAAATTAAAAATTAAACCATTATATATTGAATAACTGAAATCGAGGATCTATTTCATATTCAACTTGTTCATCAACAAAAAAGCATCCAATTTATTTGGATGCATATTTAAGTATTCCGCTTAAAAAGAGTGAATCTTCTAACAGTGTGCACTCTTTTAGTTTGATTAATCCATCTAGTTCTAGTTCTTTAGCTAGTTTTTCAATCATATTTGTATCATTTTCCAAGGAATTTTTTATGTCGAATATAAAGAAATTTCCTCTTGTTGCAAGTCGAAGGTTCTTTAATAAATTTTCCTTACTCATGTTCACATCTCCCTTCTAAATTATATAATTCGACACAGAAGAGGTGTTGTCCTGTAAATTCAATTAAATTACAAATTATTTGTAGGATGATTATTTTATCATTTTCCGACAGAAGACTCCTTCCTCAATTACGTGAAGGTGTGATAACACCAGTAATAGGTGGGAGATGAATGTCGGTTAGGTGTGCGTATGTCTAAAAGCTTTTTGTTGCCTGCTGGTTAAAAAGTTTTTACTTACTAACTACGATTAAAAATCAAGCAATGAAGTGAGGTGAAAACAATGCTAGTCAATAAAGCATATAAATTCCGTATCTATCCAACTAATGAACAGAAAACTCTAATCGCCAAAACGATTGGATGTAGTCGTTTTGTATTCAATCACTTTTTAGGACAATGGAACGACACAAACAAAGAAACTGGCAAAGGATTAACGTACAATTCTTGCTCTGCTGAATTAACAAAGTTGAAAAAAGAATTAGTATGGCTCAAAGAAGTTGACAGTATTGCTCTTCAATCCTCACTGAAAAACCTCGCAGATTTATATTCACGATTCTTCAAAAAACAGAATAACGCACCACACTTGTATTGTGAATAAAAATTAACTTAATGAATGTATAAAATGAATGTTTATGTATTCATTTTTTATAGGCTATAACACTTTAAACCATTTCTTTACCCGATCTCCACGTTTGAATTTCCCCCTATTCTTAAATGAATAGAGGGTTTTTATTATTATTAGATAAAAAAAAGTCAGATTCTATAAATAGAATCCGACTTTTTAACTTTTTTAATTATGCTTTTTTAACGTTAGTAGCTTGTGGTCCGCGTTGACCTTGTTCTACATCAAATGTAACTGCTTGACCTTCATCTAATGATTTGAATCCTTCAGATTGAATTGCTGAGAAGTGAACGAATACATCATCACCATTTTCACGCTCGATGAATCCAAAACCTTTTTCTGCATTAAACCATTTTACTTTACCATGTTCCATTTTTTGTTTCCTCCTTATGTGCTTAAACACATTTAATGTTTATATAATAACAATTTAATGTAAGATAATCAAATTATCTTACGAAAAAAATAGGTCTTTTCACTTATATAATTTGAAATTAAAGGATTCTCTTTAATTTTTAATTAGAAATCATTGGATATTAGTAGCTATTTTCGATGATTAGTTAAGGATTAAGATAGGCACCCGCCCTTCATTTTCTTCATAAGATACTGAGTAAAAATTAAAAAGTATGAAGAAAGTGATGAATATGTCAACTTGTCAAAGACTTGCGGATATGATTGGAGGAGAAGTTGTTCAAGCTACACCTGTATGTGTAATTATGCGTCTTCGTGATATTAATGCAACTATTTTTAGGTCGTAGGACTCGTTCTCCATTAGCACTTCCATTCATGTTATCTTTTGAAGATAATGGTTATCTGTTGTACGTCAGAAAGAGATTAACCCATTAATGTCAGCATTACGAAAAAGAGGAATTATCGTGACAGCAGTTCATAACCATTGGCTGTTTGATAAACCACATTTAATGTATATGCATTGGGAGAATGTTAATTTGGATCCAGTTGAATTTACAAGAGTTAGTTTTGAAGCAGCAAAAGAAGCAGGGCTTTTTTAATGATACTTAATTTAAATTAAGTGACTAAAATTATCTAGAGTAAATAAACAATAAATGAAATAAAAAAAAGCAATTAGACAGTTCACTTCTGATCCGATTGCTTTTTTTTAATTAGTTCAATTTTTTTAACAGCTACGTCATGAATTTTGTTTAGGGAGTACTGCGAGCATCGGATAATATTCCGTAGTCATAATCCCAGCAATCACGGCGGGATCTTCCTCGATTAGTTTTGGGACTTGTGCCTCATTTATAACTTCAATTATTGCAATTCCATGAGGTGAAGAAGGATTTCGAACCGGTCCGAACACTAGAGCAATACCCTGGTTTTGTTTTTCTGTCCAGTAAGCTATATGGTTTCCCATAATATTCCGTTCTTCATCTGTCATGTCCTGTTGAAAGGTTGTTCTAGGGGGAATAGATTTTAGCATAAAGTGCATCTTTACTGAATCATTAATTGGTGTGTTATCTGTCATCCTTAATTTACCTCCATTCATTCTGATAATCTTTACCTTCAATTATTTCACAATTAACTTTAGAATACACTTCACAATCTGAGATAAATCAAATGACTGAATAATTTAAGAAATGCAGTAGAAAATATCCTATTGTAATTTTTATTAATAATTTTTAATTGTACAAATCAACAATAAAGTTTTATTATTAGTTTACAATGTTAACAGTTAATATAGTAAACCAATATGAGAGGTGATATGATGCCGGATTTTCAACAAGCAATCGATTTAACAAATTCATTTGTTTCGATTGCGCGCCAACTAAAAAGAATAAACTTACAAACTGCAACTAAACTTGGGATAACCTTTCAACAGTTAATTATCCTCAATTCAATTCGAAATAATGAAGGGTTATCACAAAAAGAACTAACTGAACGAATTAGAACTGCTAAAAGCAGAGTAAGTCTTAGTATTGATGAGTTGGAGAAGAAAAATTATGTAAAAAGAGAAACGTCAGCTATTGATCGCCGAGAAACTCAATTATTTTTAACGCCCGATGGTGAAGCATTATGTCAACGTTATCGTGAAGAATCAGAAGCATATAAGAGTTTAGCAAATTCACTGGAACAATTTTCACAGGATGAGCTTAATATACTTATAGACATGCAAAAAAAAATTTTAACTGATTTATCAAATGAACAAACTAATTGTTCGAAATAAGGAGGACGTTTAATTATGTCAGGATGGGGTGGTGGACCTCCGATGGGTCCCCATGGTTTTGGGCGAATGAAATATGATAAAAACGCACAAAAACCAAATATATCAAAGGCAATACTATTTAGAATTGCAAAATATTTTATTCCGTATTGGAAGCAAACAACACTTGTCGTGCTTATTTTATTAGTTACTTCAGTACTAGGCATTTTACCGCCTATCATCATTCAACATATTGTTGATACAGCCTTACCAAATAAAGATTTAAGTCTCCTAATGTATCTCGTACTTGCCTCACTTAGTACTACGATTATTTCAGAGTTATTGGGTGTTTGGCAAAATTATTTAAATGCATATGTTGCCCAAAAAATTATTTACGATATGAGAAATCAAATGTATCTTCATTTACAACAAATGCCATACCAATTTTATTCGAACGTTAAGCAAGGTGAAGTGATCACCCGAATGACGGCTGATATTTCTGGTGTTAAAGCTGTTTTTGATAGTACGATTGTGAGTTTCGCAAATAATCTATTCATTCTTATTTCTACCGCTACCACATTGTTAATAGTGAACTGGAGGCTTGGAATACTAGGATTAATCATTGTACCATTATTTATTCTACCGACTCGTAAAATGGGGAGTGTTCGTTGGAGTATTGCAAAACAAACACAGGAAAAAACAAGTGAGCAAAATCATATTATACAAGAAACATTAAATATAAGTGGTTATTTATTAATGAAGCTTTTTACAAAGGAACAAAAGGAATTTAAAAATTTTGATGATATTAATGTACAGGCTACTAATCTTAAAATAAAGGAATCTATGGCAGGCCGCTGGTTTATGATGATTTTATCAACCTTTACTAGCATCGGCCCAATGCTTATCTATTTATATGGTGGATATTTATTTATTCACGGTCAGATTACAATTGGGGCTATTATTAGCTTTGTAGCTTTACTTGGTCGTTTATATGGGCCAGTTGGACAATTAACAAATCTCTATGTAAATATTACAAGTTCGATCGCTTTATTCGAACGTATTTTTGAATATTTCGATATGAAATTAACGATTAAAGATCGTGATGATGCGACCGAAATGAATGTTACTCATTTAGATATTGAATTTAACGATGTATCATTTTCTTATCAGAAAGATAAAACGGCATTGCAAAATATTTCCTTTATTGCTCCATCCGGTACAATGACTGCTTTAGTTGGACCTAGTGGTGCTGGTAAAACAACCATTACCAATTTAATTCCTCGTTTGTATGATTTTACATCTGGTTCAATCAAAATTGGGGGTCGTGATATTAGAGAATTCACGCTTGAATCATTACGGTCTCATATTGGACTTGTTACACAGGATAGCTATTTATTTAATGGAACGATTAAAGAAAATTTATTATATGCAAGCCCTGATGCATCAGATGAAGAAATTACGAATGCTTGTAAGGCTGCATATATTCATGATTTTATTATGGACTTACCAAATGGTTATGAGACAATTGTAGGGAATCGAGGAATCAAACTTTCAGGAGGCGAAAAACAAAGAATTTCAATCGCTCGTGTATTATTGAAAAATCCTGAAATCATTATTCTTGATGAAGCAACTTCTTCATTAGATACTTTATCTGAATTTTATATTCAAAGTGCTATACAAGGATTATTAAAAAATAAAACGTCCATTGTTATTGCTCATAGACTTTCAACCATTATGGCCGCGGATCACATCATTGTGTTAAAGGATGGTCAAATTGTTGAGGAAGGCAAACATGAAGAGTTGCTTATGCACAATGGATTATATAAAGAATTATATAATAAACAATTTGGTAGAAAAGCAATCGCATCAATTGAATAGAAAAAAGCACAGATCTATTTCTGTGCTTTTTTTATATATTTAAATTCATTTTTAGTTGATTCGATTTTGTTACATACACTTCCTACTTTAATTATACCATAAAAAAAATGGCCAAAATAGACTTTATCTTCTTATTTTCTACTGATAAAATCAATAGACATTAAACTTTAGGAGAGATGTGGAATGAATTCTTTAGTTCTCGATTTCCAGGAGATTGATAAAAACCAACTTTTACTCGTTGGCGGAAAAGGGTTAAATTTAGGTGAATTATCAAAAATTCCAAATATAAAAGTACCAGAGGGATTTTGTATTACAACAGCGGGGTTTCAAAAAGCTATCGAACAAAACGAATCCTATCATGCTTTATTGGATCAACTAAAAATGCTTAATGTAAAAGATCGAGATCAAATTAGTGAGATTAGCAGGAAGATTCGAGACATTATTTTGGAAGTAGCAATCCCTTCTGATGTTGTAAATTCAGTTTCTACCTATCTCTCCAAATTCGGCGAGGAACTTGCATACGCTGTGCGTTCTAGTGCAACTGCTGAAGATTTGCCACATGCTTCTTTTGCTGGCCAACAAGACACCTATTTAAATATTATTGGTAAAGAAAATATCTTACAACATATCAGTAAATGTTGGGCTTCTTTATTTACGGATCGTGCGGTTATCTACCGTATGCAAAATGATTTTGACCACAGTCAAGTATATTTATCCGTTGTTATTCAAAAAATGGTTTTCCCACAAGCTTCAGGGATATTATTTACCGCTGATCCTGTTACTTCCAATCGAAAGGTACTATCAATCGATGCAAGTTTTGGGCTTGGAGAAGCTCTAGTATCTGGTTTAGTATCGGCCGATTGTTATAAGGTACAAGATAATGAAATCATTGATAAGAGAATCGCAACAAAAAAATTGGCTATTTATGGTCGAAAAGAAGGCGGGACAAAATCACAGCAGATTGAGCCTCAAAAACAAACTACTCAAACACTTACTGAACAACAAATTTTGCAACTAGCACAAATTGGTAGACAAATAGAAGCTTATTTCTGTTGTCCACAAGATATCGAATGGTGTTTAGTAGAAGATACATTTTATATTGTCCAAAGTCGTCCAATCACAACTCTATTTCCGATTCCTGAAGTGGATGATCAAGAAAGACATGTCTATCTTTCTGTTGGTCATCAACAAATGATGACTGATCCAATCAAACCATTAGGATTGTCGTTTTGGATGTTAACATCTAGGGCACCTATGCGGAAAGCTGGAGGTAGATTATTTGTTGATATCTCACAAAATCTCGCTTCACCTGACAGAAGAAAAATGTTTATAGAGGCTATAGGAAAATCCGATCCGCTCTTAAAAGACGCTCTATTAAAGGTTGTAGCACGAGAAGATTTTACAGAATCATCACCTGAGAAAGCACCGAGCCCAACTAAAAATGATCAATCACAACCGTCGTCGAGTTTTAAAGCTCTGATCGAAAACGATCCAAGAATAGTATCTAATTTGATTAAGAAAAACGAATCGTCAATCAAGGAATTAAAACAAAACATACGAATGAAATCAGGATCAGATTTAATGGATTTTATTTTAGAAGATCTTCAGAAATTACGAGAGTTATTATTTGACCCGCGAAGTTCGGCAGTGTTTATGTCTGCTATGAATGCAACAGAATGGATTAATGAAAAAATATACGAGTGGTTAGATGAAAAGAATGTAGGAGATACGCTTTCGCAATCTGTTCCAAATAATATTACTTCAGAAATGGGTCTAGCACTAATGGATGTCGCGGATGTAATTCGTCCTTATCCAGAAGTAATCGATTATTTACAACATGTAGAAGATGATAACTTTTTGGATAAATTGATTAAATTTAAGGGTGGACAGGAATCTAAAGACGCAATTGATGATTATCTGAGAAAATATGGAATGCGATGTACTGGTGAAATTGATCTTACTAGAACTCGTTGGAGCGAAAAACCTTCTACACTCGTACCAATGATTCTTAGTAACATTAAGAACTTTGAGCCGCATGAAAGTAGACGAAAATTTGAGCAAGGGCTAGAAAAAGCATTGCAAAAAGAACAAGAGCTTGTAGAACGATTGTTGCAATTACCGGATGGTAAACAAAAAGCAGAAGAGATAAAGGAAGTTATTAGTCTAATCAGGAATTTCATTGGATATCGTGAATATCCAAAGTATGGAATGATTAGTCGCTATTTTGTGTATAAGCTAGCTTTATTGAAGGAAGCTGAACAGCTCGTTAAAACGAATGTCATTTCTGAAGTAGAAGATATCTTCTATCTTACATTTGAAGAACTTAACGAAGTCGTTCGCACAAAAAAACTAGATTACCAAATCATAAACAAACGAAAAGACGAGTACAAATTATATACAAAACTAACACCTCCACGAGTTTTAACATCTGATGGTGAAATCATTGTCGGTGAATACAAACGGGAAGATCTTCCACCTGAAGCGATTGTAGGTCTAGCTGTTTCTTCAGGTGTCATCGAAGGAAGAGCACGTGTTATTTTAAATATGGAAGATGCAAACCTTGAAGATGGTGACATATTAGTTACTTCATTTACTGACCCAAGCTGGACACCATTATTTGTTGCAATAAAAGGACTGGTCACTGAAGTTGGTGGATTAATGACACATGGGGCGGTCATCGCAAGAGAATATGGTTTACCAGCAGTGGTAGGTGTAGAGAATGCTACCAAACTGATAAAAGACGGGCAAAAAATCCGCGTTCATGGTACAGAAGGATATATTGAAATAGTATAATTATTGAATGTATAGGTCGTTTTCCAAATGTGAAAAGCGGCTTATTTTTTTATTGAAATATATGACAATTTAGGCAATTACTGCAAAATTATGTTGTATAATAGTCTAAATATAAGGTAACGAGAGGAGATGGTCGTCATGCTGTCATTTATTTTTGTTGTATTAATGCTATTTTTAATACCAGGACCCGCTGTACTTTTAACATTATCCCAAACAATGAAAGGTGGGAAATGGAATGGCATCTTAACAGGTGTTGGGATTGCTGTCGGTGATTTAATTCATACATGTGCATCCGTATTTGGACTATCTGCAATTTTAATGACTTCTGCATTTGCATTTGAAATCGTTAAATATTTAGGTGCAGCTTATTTATTTTATTTAGGAATCACTGCAATCATTAAAAAATCGAAAAACAGTAAAAAACCAACTGAACAAAAAGAAGTAAATAATAAACTTTCCTTTCGTCAAGCAGTGCTAATCGAAGTATTAAACCCTAAAACTGCTCTATTTTTCTTAGCACTTTTACCTCAATTTGTTGAACATAATGGTCATCCAGTATTCATTCAACTTTTAACTCTTGGTTTAACATTTGTATTACTTAGTATTTTGTACACAACTTTACTAGTGCTTTTATCAAGTGTAATCGGTAAAAAACTCTTTAGTAATAAAACAAAAGCACCAAAATGGATGGGCAAAGCGATTGGTTTAGTCTATATTGGATTAGGTTTAAGAGTTGCTCTTCAAACACAATCATAACAGTTTAATATCATTTATAAAAAAAGGAGGCCGACTGGCATCCTTTTTCTTTCGCACGTAATATTTGTTATATCAATTTTTTTAGTTGAAAACTCTTGTATATTTTTTTTGAAAAGATGTGTTCTAATGATTAATTTTGAAAAATTTGTAGATGAAGCTTCATTATTAAGGGAAATGAACAAAAAAAGCTAGAAAGTACATTAAACATAAATTAGGAGCTGACTATTCAGCTCCATAAACATATAAGGTAATTGATATTCACTCAAAATACAAATGATAATGGTTTTTACATCCGGGATTAAAATCTGATTCACATTTTGGACATTTGTAATTACAATCTTGATATTCTTGAATTGTTAATTCCTCATGACAGCTACCACAAAAAATTGCATTTGTTTGCCATTCATCTTTGCCCCAGACTTTTGGTTCATGATTAGCACTTTCCTCATGGCAATAATAACAACCATAGTACGTATCACAGCACTTGAATTTGATGGCAATAATATCTCTTGCTGTATGGTAATGTTTACAGCGTGTATGTAGATCGATTGAACCGATTACTTTCATATATTTACCTCTCTTTATACTTCTTACTAATTCATGATTTTTTAATTTTGTTTTACGACCTCGAATAAGACAGCTAATCCGATTCCACCACCACTTCCAATAGCAGCAACTACATAATTTGATACTAAGTTTTTTCTTCTTTGTACTTCATAGAAAAGTCTCGTGATCATGATACTTCCTGATGCTCCATACGGATGACCAATCGTTAATGCTCCACCACAACTATTTAACTTGGAAGTGGGGATGGAAAGTTCCTTAGAACAGGCTAGAACTTTTGAAGAAAAAGCCTCATTTATTTCATAAAGTTCAATATCTGCAACTGTTAATTTGTTTCTACTTAATAATTCTTGAATAGCAGGGATCGGTGCTGCACCTGGATAATTAGGATGAACACCAGAAACTTGACTATCCACAAATCGTAAAACTGGTTTTAAACCGTTTTTTATCGCTTCATTTTCTTCCATAATTAGAACAGCGGAGGCTCCATCATGGATTCCACAACTATTTGCTGCAGTGACAGTACCATTCTTTTTAAAAACAGGTTTTGCTCTTTTTAAAAGTTCTTCCATCTTTCTATTTTTGAAAAATACTTCATCTCGTTCAACATCACCAACTGGAATAATCTCTTCATTGAAGTGTCCATTATGATGAGATTCCCAGCTTCGTGTGTAACTTAATAATGCATATTGATCTTGAGCTTCTCTTGAGATATCGTATTTTTCAGCCACATTTTCCGCTGCAATCCCCATATCAGGATCACCAATTTTGTCAGGTGAAAATCTAGCTCTAGCAGGAAATGGGGAGGTACTAGTACTTTCAACTCCTCCAGCAAGATAACAATTTCCAGCACCACCTTGGACTAAATAACAAGCCATTCGAATCGCTTCTAATCCTGCGCTACATTGACGATCAATTGTGATTCCTGGGACTGTAAGAGAAAGATTCGCTTCCAATGCAGAAACTCGAGCGACATTTCCCCCTGGGCCAACAACATTTCCTAAAATGATGTCATCAATTTTTTCATCTAACCCATCTGCCAAATATTTGAGCAGCGGGGCAGCAAGCTCATGTGGTTGAAAATCACGTAAAATTCCACCTTTTTTTCCAATAGGTGTTCGCTTTGCTTTGACAATGACAACTCTTTTAATTGTTAGTCACCTGCATTTCGATTTGTTTAATTAGCTCTGCGCGTGCGATCTTTCCGCTAGTCGTATACGGCATTTCATTTTGAAAAAACCATTTACGAGGTATTTTATAAGCTGATAAGTGTGTCTTACAAAATCTTTTTAACTCAAACGAATTAGATTTGCCTTTGATGACTGCAGCAACAATCTGACCCCAATACGGGTTTGAAAGGCCAACGACTGCAACTTCCTCAACATCCGGATGAAGAGAAATAACTTTTTCGATTTCTTCAGGAAATATATTAATACCTCCGTATAGAATCATGTTTTTTTCTCGTCCGTTAATTGTTAGAAAACCGTCTTCATCAATAAAACCCATATCATGAACAGTAGCCCAGCCGTCATTATCTTTAATTGAATAAAGGGTTCTTTCATTTTCTTCAAAGTACCCATTTATTAAATACTTACTTTTCACATATATTTTTCCAGTTTCATTCGGTTTTGCTAACTCTTGGTCTGGCCGACGAATTTGCAACTCCACACCATAACAAGGTTTCCCAACCGTTTTTGCCTTATCGACACCATCTCGATCCGACAAAACGGTAATGAAGCTTAGCTCACTAGCGCCAAAAAATTCGTAGATCGTCATAGCAGGAAACAAATGACGAAATTCAATTTTAGATTTTTCGGTCCACTTTGCACCTGACGAAAGTATCTTCATCGCTTGATCGACTTGAATACCTTCTTTTATTAATGCTTCGATCATTGTCGGAACAACATAAACTGTCGTAATAGGAACAGAATTGATTCGTGATATTACATTTAAAGGAGAAAACTTTTCTAAAAGAATAACTGTTCCACCTAAATATAAGGTACTGATGGCACCATATAGAAAATGAGAATGGATTAAAGCTCCAGGTATAAGAGTTTGATCCGCTTCATCTAATCCAAAGTCAAAGCGATTGCAATCAAAGCTAGCAACCCATGAATCTTGAGAACGGATAAATGCTTTCGGACTCCCGGTTGTACCTGAAGTAAATCCCACATAGAAAGGAAGGTTCTCAATTATCTCCATTGAAGATAAGGTATCAAATTGAGCAATTTCTAGTAAGATATCATTTAAAATCTTCACATTTGGATGGATTGAATGAATCTTATTGTACATTTCTTTTGTTGTAACAATGATCGCAGGATTCGAAAGCTTTACCCTTTTTTCCAAATCAGCTAGATTCCATTTCATATCATACGGAACAGCGATCCAACCCGCTTTAGACGCTCCTGTAAACATCTGTAAGAAGGAAATACCATTCGGTAAAAGAATTCCAATTGTTTTGGAATTTAATCGAAAAGAGTGTAGCCAATTAGCCGTTTGATTTATTAATTGATTCCATTCCTTATAACTGATTTGTTGATTACTCGTATGGATCGCAATTTTGTCAGGGGACAATATAGCGTTTTTCTGATAGGTTTCTGTAATATTTGCCATTTATAATCACCTCTATAAAAAAGAGACACAACAAGAGTGTCCCAAAAGATTTACATATTTTCAGTTGATTGTTTTGAATAGTTCTTTGTCAATGAGCTTGAAAAAACCGGTTGTTGTCTTAGTTTGTATACTAATATTGAAGCAAGAATCGCTTTTAATACATCTCCTGGAATATAAACTAAACTTAATTTAACCGCTGTCATAACTGGAATTCCCATCATAACCGCTTGAATTGGGATTCCGATTAAGTAGATTAATAGAATTCCAACCGTCAAGTTAATCAATAAGACATGTTTTAATTTTAACGTTTTAAAACGAGATAATAAATACCCAATAACAAAAGCCGTAATAGGCCATGAAATTAAATAACCAACACTTGGTCCTGCAAATACACTAAAACCACCACGACCACCGGATAGAAGCGGCATTCCAACTGCAACTAGTAATAAAAAGATGGTTTGGCTTAGTGCACCTAATCTTGCACCTAAAACACCACCAGTAAGAAGAACGCCAAGAGTTTGTAATGTAATTGGAACTGGTGTAAAGGATAACATAATCGGAGGAACTTGTCCAAGGACACCCATAACTGCTGCAAACATTGCTACAAATGTAATTTCTTTGATTTTCATTTTAATTCTCCTAATGTCAGTTTTCTGATAACTATTATCATATTAATGAAACTTAAATTATATGTCAACTAAATATTTATTTCGGTTAACATATATTATATTAAGATAGAAAACTCAAAAAATGTAAGAAGACAGAATTAAAGTTGTAAGTAGGAATTGGAAGATTAACATATATATGATGCTTAAAGAAATGATTTATATTGAAAATAACCTAGAATGTTTTTACCCACATTCTAAAGCCGTTCACTTTAGATGCCGACTCTCTGAAGTAATATAGTTAAAATCGAAAAGACAGCAAGCTAGTAATAGCCAACTGTCTTTTAAGTTTTTATTATATTATTTTTTAGTGAGTTATTAGCTCGCTCAATATCCTGGAATATTTACTTTCTGACCAATTCGCTCAATTACATCATCCAATTCGTCCGGCTTCAAAAACTCAATCGGAGAAAATCCCTTTTCAAATTGCAATGTATCAGCTTCTAAAATTACGACATATCGACCGTTTACTTTCGCAATATGGAGGTTATCACCGAAATCAGCTAGTAGTCCTTTTACAGAAAAGTGATCCGCTTTAAATGATAATTCAATTTCTGGTGTATGTTCCACGATTTGTGCCGCTGCTTCGATTACTTCATTGGGTGTAAAATGCTCTTGAATTTCACGTTTAGGACTTGCTGCCCAAACTTCCATTGCAGCATCGAATTGTTGTCTTTCAACACTTTCCTCTTCAAATACATCTTCAATTTTGTCATAAACCATTTCCATTACTTGTGATTTTACAATTTCAGGCATTGATTCAGAATAGGAAACAAATTTTAAAAAGTCTTCAAAATATCTTGCGTGAGATGCTTGATGGATTTTTAATTCATGCTCTGAGATCATACCTAATTCTTCCATATAAGGATATTGAATTGATTTCATATTTTTCGTTGTAATCGCCATTTCAACGGTTTTAATGAGAGTGGATTCATCTGAAATGGAGGCTACTTTTGGTTCAAAATCGCATTTTAGTACAAATAAGAATGGATCATCAAAATATTTTCTTAGTTTTGCTTGAATCACTAAAAATGCTCCACCGCGAACTGCACTTGTATCAATGTAATTAATGACTAAAGTTTCATTTTCCGCTTTAAAATCTTCAATCGATTTAGCATCACGTATTCGCTGGAATAAATTATAATTTGGATTTGAGTCTAAAGAGTGGCCTTCTTCGACGATAAAGTGACCTAATTTTGTAGGTACAGAATCAGATTTTGGATGTTTTTCAACTTTTCGATTTACAATACGTTCAAGTTCACCTTCTAAAAAGCCTTTCAATGCGCTTTCTTCAAACATTGATTCATCTAATGTTTGGAAATGTTTATATCGTTTATCGGATTGTTCACCTTTACCTTCAACAGTAACAACATAAAACGATAAATATGTAATTTCAAAATCCATCCAATCACCTTTTCCTATTTTTCTGTATTTAAGTATATGGATGAGGATTCGTTGAGTCAATCATGAACTAATTAAGTTTTGGACAAAATCCCCATAAAATCTATCATTAGATAGAGAAATTTTACAATTATGAGACAAATTCATTACACACTATGATAAAATAAAGATATAATTAAATGTGGAACCAATAAAAATTAAAGTACTTGGATGTGGTAATTTCACATCTTTTTTTACGTTAAGTAGGAATAAATTGGCAGTAATGAAGTAAATTCAACGTAGTCGCCAATTAGGCTCGTCAATCATCGAGTTTTCTTTACTTGCAATTTTATGGGACCAACAATATGGAGAGGGGATGAGAGAACTGAGAATAGATAGAATAGCTACCATCTCATTAATTATCGTAACATTACTTTGGGGCACAACATTTGTAGTAGTCCAAAATGCGATTGCATACGTTGAACCGTTTGCATTTAACGCATTTCGATTTATCCTCGCAACTTTAGTCCTTTTGCCATTTTTAGTTAAAAGAAAACAAAAAACTAAATTAACGGTTAAACAAATCGTTATTACTAGTGGTATTGGATTCATGTTGTTTTTAGGGTATTTACTTCAAACATTTGGATTGAAGTATACAACTTCATCAAAATCAGGTTTTATTACTGGTCTATGTGTTGTATTAGTACCTGTTCTTTTATATTTAGTCTATAAAGAACGATCTAACTGGTCTACCGTAATCGCGTGTTTAATTGCATTACTAGGACTAAGTTTCTTAACATTAGGTGACTCATTCTCTGTAAATCTTGGAGATGTACTAACACTAATTGGGTCGGTTGCATTTGCATTCCATATTATTTTATCAGGAAAATATACGAAGCAAATGGATCCAATCACCTTTACAACGATTCAACTAGCAACAGTTGGCATTAGTAGTACGATTTTCTCTCTAATTTTTGAAGATACTTCTATTTCATTTTCTAAAGAACTTTGGGTTAACCCGACATTCATTTTTGCAGTGATTGTCACTGCAGTATTCTGTACGAGTATCGCATTTTGGGTTCAAATGTTTGCTCAACAACATATTTCTTCAACGAAAGCAGCATTAATTTTTATTTTTGAACCTGTTTTTGCGGCATTTACAGCAGTACTTTTTGCAAATGAAACTTTATCGATCCAAACAATTATCGGTGGGACTTTTATTGTAGGTGGCATGCTACTATCTGAAGTACCTTTACCAAAGAAACGAACAAAAGAAGTAAAAAATGAGGCAATATAGTAAGAAATGTAAGAAATTTTAAAAAAATGGGTATAATACACATTGACAGATACAATTTGTTCACGTATTATAACTTTAAATTAATAAACGACTTAGAAAAGGAATAGTAAGTTTATAAGCTTTTTAGAGAGGGAATGGTCGGTGCAAATTCCTAAAGCAAGTATTCTGAACCAGCCTTGGAGTCTCTGTACCGAAATAAAAGTAGGCTACAGCGGTTTTCCCGTTAAAGATGTTAAGAGATTATGTAGAGCTTTTACATAATAAGTAGGGTGGTAACGCCATGAATGGTCCCTTTTGATCATTCATGGCGTTTTTTGTTTATCATTCGCTTATTTCGTATTTTCTATATAGTAATTAGGGTGGTAACGCCGAGAATGGTCCCTTATAGATTATTCTCGCGCGTTTTTTATTTTCTAAAAATTGATTAGGAGTAGAGAAAATGACGACAAAAAAATTTGTTGAAGCAATTACAGATATGGATGTTGATTTTGCACAATGGTACACAGATATCGTTAAAAAAGCAGAATTAGTCGATTACTCAAGTGTTAAAGGTTGTATGATTATAAGACCTTATGGATATGCACTATGGGAAAATATCCAAAAAGAATTAGATTTTCAATTTAAACAAACAGATCATGAAAATGTATATATGCCATTATTTATCCCTAAATCTTTATTACAAAAAGAAGCTGATCATGTAGAAGGATTTGCACCTGAAGTTGCATGGGTAACACATGGTGGTCATGATGAATTAGCTGAACCATTAGCAGTTCGTCCTACATCAGAAACACTATTTTGTGAGCATTTTTCAAAAACAGTTGAAAGCTATAATGACTTACCAAAATTATATAATCAATGGTGCTCAGTTGTTCGTTGGGAAAAAACAACAAGACCATTTTTAAGAACGACTGAATTCTTATGGCAAGAAGGTCATACAGCACATGCAACCGCTGAAGAAGCACAAGCTGAAACAATTCAAATGCTAAATGTTTATGCTAATTTCTTAGAAGACTTCTTAGCAATTCCTGTTATTAAAGGTCAAAAAACAGAAAAAGAAAAATTTGCAGGTGCAAAAGCTACTTATACAATTGAAAGCTTAATGCACGATGGGAAAGCATTACAAAGTGGTACATCTCATAACTTTGGAGATGGATTTGCAAGAGCATTTGATATTCAATACACAGACAAAAACTCTAAAAGACAATTTGTACACCAAACTTCTTGGGGGATGACAACAAGAGTAATCGGTGCTTTAATTATGGTTCACGGTGATAACAGCGGATTAGTGTTACCTCCAAAAGTTGCTCCAACCCAAGTAATGGTTATTCCAATTGCTCAACATAAAGAAGGCGTTATTGAAAAAGCAACTGAATTAAAAAACCGTATTTCAAAGATTGCTCGAGTAAAAATTGATACTTCTGACAAAATGCCAGGCTGGAAATTTAACGAATATGAAATGAAAGGAATTCCGGTTCGTGTTGAAATTGGTCCAAAAGATATTGAAAAGAATCAAGCGGTTTTAGTAAGACGTGACACGCGAGAAAAAACGATTGTTTCATTAGATGCTTTAGAAGAAAATATGACAAAATTACTTGAAGAAATCCAAACATCTCTTTACGAAAAAGCATTAAACAATCGTACAGAAAAAACATATGAAGCTACTTCCATGGTAGAGCTAAAACAAATCAGTGAAGAAAAACATGGCTTTATTAAAGCAATGTGGTGTCAGGATCTAGCTTGCGAAGAACAAATAAAAGAAGAAGCTGGCTTAACTTCAAGATGTATTCCATTTGAACAAGAACAACTTGCTGATACATGTGTATGCTGTGGAAAGAAAACGGATGTAATGGTCTATTGGGGTAAAGCTTACTAATTAATATCAATCTAAATAAAACGAAGAAGGTGAATGAATAATGGAAGGATTACATTTTTTAAAAGAACATCTTTGTATGTTAGAAGAAAAATTACTTAAACCAGAAATTCGCACCTCACAAATTGAACTTAAAAATCTACTAGCCGATGAATTTTTTGAATTCGGGAGTTCAGGTCGAGTTTTATATAAAGATGATCAATTAGAAAATGGAATTGGAATCGTAAAAATGACATTAAGTAATTTTGAAATACATCCATTATCAGACGAAATTACATTAGTGACCTATCGAATATATAATGAAATAAAAAAACAACATTCCTTACGTAGTTCAATTTGGAAGTTTAAAGACGGTCAATGGAAAATGTATTTTCACCAGGGGACACCAACAGAGTTTTAGGTAATTGTATAAGAATAACAAACAAAAGAACATGTTCAAATTTATAGTAAGATAATGTACGAATGAGTAGGTAAGGAGAACAAAATGTATTTAACAATTAAAGAAACAGCGGAATACTTAGATCTTGATGAATCCTATATTAAACAATTGATTCAAGAACAAAAAATTAGAGTAGTCCACGACGGTGAACAATATTTAATCTACAAAGAGCAATTTAACAATCACTTAGAACAAATTGAAAAAGCAAAAAAAATGATTGCTGATTACTATAACGAACCAATTCCTGAAGACATAGATGTAAAGGACGAAGACTAAAGATTTTAAGAGGTTGCTATAACGGGGGGATAAAATGGATACACAAGTACTGATATCAATTTCTATTTACTTTATTTTTATGTTAATTATAGGTTTTTACGCTTACAATAAATCTACTGATAGTTTATCTGAGTATATGCTTGGTGATCGTGGTCTTGGACCTGCAGTTACTGCTCTTTCAGCTGGTGCAGCCGATATGAGCGGATGGATGCTAATGGGATTACCTGGTGCAATGTACGCGACTGGTATCTCATCTGCATGGATTGCTATTGGATTAACGATTGGAGCCTATTTAAACTATTTACTTTTAGCACCTCGACTACGTGTATTTACTGAAGTAGCCGATAATTCAATTACAATACCAAATTTTTTTGAAAAAAGATTCCAAGATTCAACTCGAATTTTAAGAATTACTTCAGCTGTTGTTATTATCATTTTCTTTACACTTTATTGTTCAGCTGGTTTTGTATCTGGAGGTACATTATTTGAGTCAGCTTTCGGAATCGATTATAAGGTAGGATTAATTGTTACAGCTGCTGTTGTAATTGCCTATACATTATTTGGTGGGTTCTTAGCTGTAAGTTTAACAGATTTCGTTCAAGGTCTAATTATGTTTATTGCATTAATTTTGGTACCACTTGTTGCTTTTACAGATATAGGTGGAGTAAAGCCTGCTTTCGATGAAATTAAAAATATAGACCCTAAGTTATTAAATATCTTTACTGGAACTTCATTTATTGGAATTGTTTCTTTACTTGCTTGGGGATTAGGTTATTTTGGACAACCTCATATTATCGTTCGATTTATGGCGATTTCAACTGTAAAGGAATTAAAGCCAGCACGTCGTATTGGAATGGGATGGATGATTTTTACGATTGTTGGTGCAACATTAACAGGACTAGTTGGAATTGCATACATTTCAGTTAACAACTTAAGATTAGATGATCCAGAAACAATTTTTATCTTTTTCTCAAAAACATTATTTCATCCACTAATTACGGGATTCTTGTTATCTGCTATACTTGCAGCGATTATGAGTACTATTTCATCTCAACTTTTAGTAACTGCAAGTGCTTTAACGGAAGATCTTTATCGTATCTTTGGTAAAAAGAATGCATCTGATAAAGAGCTTGTTCGTATTGGTAGACTAGCTGTATTAATCGTTGCGATTGTTTCATTACTTTTATCGTTAACACCTAATGATACGATTCTAAATCTTGTTGGTAATGCCTGGGCAGGCTTCGGTGCAGCATTTGGACCAGCTATATTATTAAGTTTATTCTGGAAAAGAATGACTAGCTGGGGTGCACTTGCAGGCATGGTAGTAGGGGCAGCAACAGTTATCATTTGGATTAGCTTTGATGCGATTAAAGAAGCGATTAACTTATATGAAATGGTTCCAGGTTTCTTTTTCAGCTTACTAGCAGTTATTGTAGTTAGTCTATTAACTTCAAATTCAAATCCAAAAGTAGAAAAGCAATTTGAGGAAATGGAAAAACGACTAGCATAAAGTAAAAGGATATTTTCAAAATGTTTAATCAGTAGAAATAGGGGCGTGCTATGCACACTCCTATTTTTTATTTTTGATTCTTTTTGGAAATAATTCACAATTGAATAATACGTACACATTGTATACAATTTCTATATAAGTTAGAAAATTCAAATTCAAATGATACGTTAAGGGGTGTTGTTTATATGAAAAAGGAAGTAATGATTATAGTCCCCATCCTTATTATTATATCAGTTGCATTAAGCATGAATAACGCTTATCACGAAATGGTTTTTACAGGTGTAGGTGAAGGTTTTACTGATTTTGTGAAATATATTGTTCATGGACTTTTCTATTAATTTTTTATAAGTTGTTTATTATAAATAAAATTCCTGTACCTTAGTTGGATACAAGGTTATGACACTCAAAGTAGTTCACTTTTATAAAAATTTCTGTTCAACTGATTAAGATATAAAACGAATAAGTCAAAATAAAAGAGGGTGATCTATAATAATATATGTCGCCCTTAATAATTCACTAACATTGCTTCTATTTTAGAATTACTAAACGCTGCATGATTAGTAAGAAAATAAAAGTGCGTATAAACCGACTTTATAACCTCTATATTTACCAGACGGGTCTTATCCTTGATAACAAATTACCTGTATCCGCTTCATAAAATAATTTTGTTAAATCTTCTTTGAGCATTTGCATTCGTTCAGTACCTATTGTCTCAATCCATCCTTGCTCAATCTCAGCTAATATCTTCTCTTTTCCTTGCACAACTAACCAACCTCGTTCAGTCAAAACAATTATTTTACCTCTTTTATCAGTGGGATGATTTTTACGCATTACATAATCACTTTTCTCAAGATAATCGATCATTTTACTTACAGCTTGCTTTGTAATACCTAAATATTCAGCTAGTTCTATTCCTGTTGCTCCGTTAGGTGTAAGTCTTTTAAACAGATAACCATGAATTGGTCTAATATCTGCAAATCCCATTTCACTTAATCTGTCATGTAATTCATGAATCGATGTACTATAGGATAGTGACAAAAGTGATGTAAAATCTAATTTACTAGATACTTGATGATTCATACATAACCCTCCTTCAAAAAAAGTCAATTAAGTTGACTTTTTTTGAATTCCATTGTATTACAAAGAACATAATCAATCAAGTTAACTATGTTGTTTTTTTGTTTTGAAAGAAATATAACTCACTTTAAGCAACTCATTATTTTTAACTGTAAATAGTAATTCCCCCGGTAAGTTTCCTATACATTCCATATAATTATTATCGTCATCAACGAATACTAAAAGAGATGGCCACGATAGAATATCAAAACCCTCTCTTAAGCGCTTGATTATTAAAGGTCTTTAATTTAGTCAACCAGATTGACTTTATTTGTTTTTCATTGTATTATTCGTGATATAGTCAACTTGGTTGACTTATTTTTGAATCCCATTTTACTTTGCATAATATAGTTAATTAAGTTGACTATATTATGATTTTGAAATAAATAAGATTCACAATAATAATTTAATACATTTTGGAGGTATCTCATGGCTAATATTGTAAAAATTAGAGGAAGTGTATTTGCTCCGTATTATTGGTTAGAACCTATTAAGGATTCTGTAACAGGAAGGGTCTTGGAATATTCTGGTGATGCACGCGAATTTACACCATATGCTGTAAACACAAAACGATCAAGACTAGAACAAGAAGTGATTATTGATTTCTATAAAAAAGAGATTTTCACATATGCTGATGCTTGTATCGTAACTGTAAAAGTTACAAATCCAGATGGGTTTATAGATCTTAAAAAAGGAATAACAAGTACAGAAAACATTGTATGTACTAATATTGTGTGGGATGAAGACGTAGTTTCTTTTGAAATGAAGGCAAGTGCTAGTAATCCTTTAGATACAACTGCACCTTCAGCTGACTACTTATTAAAGGTACGAGTTAGTGATAGCGGTTTTGCACAAATTGAAGGCTCCCATGATGGGTTCCCCTGTTATGAATTTTATAAGCAAACAGATTTTGGTCCATTTGAATTAATATATACACATGATTACAGAGTAACAAGAGACACTCCAAAAGCGCTAGCTGGAGAAATGGAATAAAGAGACACTCCAAAAGCGCTAGCTGGAGAAATGGAATACAGTTTTAATAAGAGAATTTAGATATTAATTTGAATCAGAAGCGTAATACTAGCTGGACAAGATAGAGCAATTATTTAACGAAAAGCATTTGATTATGCGAAAGAAATAACCTGTTTTGCTCTATAAATAAAAGCTATATATTATCCATAATAAAATTAAAATTACAGAGGTGTTTCACATGACTAATAACGTAAAAATTAGAGCAAGTGTATTCATTCCAATGTCTTGGACTGCAATAGGTTGGACTGAACCTAATAGAGATCTTCAAACTGGTAACTTAATTGAATTTGAAGGGGATGCACGTGAATTTACCCCTTATGGTGTAAACACTATGCGTTCTAGAATTGAACAAGAAGTATTTGTAGATTTTTACAAGAAAGAAATTTTCACATATGCAAATACTGGTATCTCAAAAGAAAGGGTCACAACTCCAGATGGTTCTGTTAATAAGAGAACAGGGAAAGCAAGTACAGAGCGTATTGTATGCACTAATATTGAATGGGGTTCTAGCGACGTCAAGTTTCAAATGAGTGCAAGTGCGAGCAACCCATTAAATTTAAATGCACCTACTGTTGACTATCATTTAAATGTGCATGTCAAAAAAGATGGTATTGTTGATATTGAAGGTAGACATGATGGATTCCCTTGTTATGAATTTTATAAACAAGTAAATTTTGGTCCGTTTGAGCAACTTCATATACATGACTTCAGAGAAACTGGTGATACACCTGAAGCTCTAGGTGGAGACATGGAATATAGTTTTAAAAAGATAAAGTAAAAAAGATGGCTTTTTTAATTAGTAAATAGATAACAACAATAGAAGAAACACTTGGAGGAAATAAAAATGACAACAGTTTTATTCGTAAAAGCAAACAATCGCCCGGCAGATCAATCGGTTAGTGTAAAATTATATGAGGCATTTTTGTCGAGTTACAAAGAATCACATCCAAATGATAAAGTAATAGAGCTTGATTTATATAAGGAAGAATTGCCCTATGTAGGAGTAGATATGATCAATGGTACTCTTAAAAGTAGTAGGGGACATGAGTTAACATCAGATGAAGCTAAGGCAGTTGCTATTTCTGATATATATTTAAATCAATTTCTTGAAGCAGATAAGGTTGTATTTGGTTTTCCTTTATGGAATTTAACGATCCCTGCAGTACTACACACATATATTGATTACTTAAATCGAGTAGGTAAAACATTTAAATATACACCAGAAGGACCAGTAGGCCTAATTGGAGACAAGAAAATTGCATTATTAAATGCAAGTGGTGGTGTATATTCTAAAGGTCCAGCAGCTGAAGTTGAAATGGCTGTTAAATATGTATCAAGAATGATGAATTTCTTTGGGGTAAAATTTCTGGACAAAGTAGTAATTGAAGGTCACAACCAATTCCCAGATAAAGCAGATGAAATTATATCCAATGGCCTTGAAGAGGCTGTTAAAGTAGCATGTACATTTTAATTTATAAAATAATTTTGACTGATATTTAAGTACCTACTCTTTAATAAAAATAGAATCATTTTCTAAAATAAGGAGGAGAAATGGGCATTGTTGGTGAAAAACTTTCGAAGTCCAAAGTTATTATGGAAGAAATGGTTTTACTAAATGAAATTAGAGCAATTTATCCTCAAACATTTATTAGACTTAACGAACCGATGGCAGATCATACTTTCATCCAAACAGGTGGAACTGCAGATATTTATATCAAGCCAGAAAATGTAGAAGCACTTCAAAAAATAACCAGATACGCATTTAACAATAAAGTTCGTTTAACGATTCTTGGTTATGGAACAAATGTCATAATACGAGACAACGGTATTAGAGGAATTGTAATAAATTTAGATGAACTAAATAAAATAAAGGTCCATGAAAATGAAATAACTGCTGAAAGTGGAGCAAGTATCATCGAGGTGTCTAAAGTTGCTCGTACTCATTATTTATCTGGGCTAGAATTTGCTTGCGGAATTCCTGGAAGTGTTGGTGGAGCATTAATAATGAATGCGGGAGCCTATGGCGGTGAAATTGCATTCGTCCTAAAAAGAGCTAAAGTCCTAACGATGTCTGGCGATTTACTCACAATTGATAAATCTGATTTTCAATTTGGATACAGAACAAGTATTTTTGAGAAAGAAAAATATATTGTGTTGGAAGCAAAATTCCAACTTGAGAAAGCTAGTTAAGAACTAATCCAAGAAAAAATGAATAGATATACATCACTTAGACAAGAAAAGCAACCTCTTGAATACCCTTCTTGTGGTAGCGTCTTTAAACGACCTATTAATCATTTTGCCGGAAAATTAATTTCTGACTCCGGATTGCAGGGTAAAAGAGTCGGGGGTGCTGAAGTATCAAAAAAGCATGCAGGTTTTATTGTGAATATAGACCATGCAACTTCAACGGATTACCTCAATTTGATCCGAACTATCCAAGAAACAGTGAAAAGAAAATATAAAATTGATATTGAAACAGAAGTTAAAATTCTTGGTGAGGAATAAGTCATTAGTTTTAATATGAAGTTCATTATATTAAAAGGCTAATTTAATAAAAAATTATTAAATTAGCCTTTTATTCATAAGATAGTGATGAATAAACGGTATGAATTCTTCGATGCAAAACAAATGAAAATCCCATTATTTAGTTCTTATATTCGCTCTATTTATCTTGTCATCAAATCTATCAATAAGGAAAAGTCCAATGATCGAATATAAGATAGTAAAACTATATATTATGGGAGAATGACAAAATTTAATACTAATCAAACCACGTTACATCAACGTTTATTCAAATTCTCCTGCGCCATTCTAACTAATTCCTTCACCATATTCCCACCAATCCGTCCACCTACTTTACCGTTTTCATGGGAAGTTAAATTGCCATTATATCCTTTCGTTAAAGGAACTCCAACTTCCTCAGCAGCTTCGAATTTAGCATCTTCAGGATTAGATGTATGCATGACTTTAGCTTTTAAAGCATCTAGTGCTTTTCTAGATTCAGGAACTAAGATTTTATTTTTTCTACTCATCAAACCCACTCCTTTTAGTTGTAGATTTCCCGTTTATCGATTTTTTTAATTATGGAAATAATTGCTATAAAATAGGGAATGTTACATAATGAAGACATGCGTTGATTAATCGAACTAAAAGGAGAATGATGATGAAATCTTTTAATGTAACTTTTCACAAAGAAGATAATGTAGATAATATGTTAATCCAAAAATTGAATGATGAGGAATACCATAAGTCTACTGAAGGTGGAACTAGACATTTATTCGAAATCGATACGAATATAGGCTTTTTTGTGTTTTTAGATTCAGAGGATAATGAAGGTAATGTATCTCATTTAGTCCTACAATATAATGAAGAAGATGAAGAACCAGTTGCATGCTATTCATTTGCAATGAAAGATTTTTATGAATTCATGGCTTTATATTTAAATGATTTAGAATTCGTTGATGAAACTTCTGAAGAAGAGGAAGTTGAACTGGATGCTACTAGTTCAATTCATCATTTAGTTCATCTATTATTCCATGTAATTGAAGAAGGCGAAGATTTAGAAGTATAAACTTCCAAATAAATGTATATTCTTCCAGGAAATACCGAGTTTATATATTTTAAAATGGGTATTTATGCAAAAAATGGAAGTTTCACAAATTTGTTTTGGTTATTAATTTAAGCCGATGATTTCAAACAAGCTCTTGATATTTTTATCGAGAGCTTTTTTATTTTAAAGATTCTACTCTATCTATCATAAATAACTTTCGACTCAAGTAAAATTTATACAAGGATATTTACAGAGGAGCTTGTTTAAAAAAATAAAAAGTAGAATAGGAGTCGATCATATTGAACATGCCACAGTCTGTATATATTAAAGAAATTGGACCTCGTATTAATTTTCAATATGGATCACGATTATCTATTGACCAAAAATTACAATGGATTAACCATCTGATTGCTAGTGGAATAAATCATATCGAAGTATCCACTTTAATGAATTATCCGAATAAACAACAGTTTAGTGAAGCTACCGAATTAGTATTAAAGCTAAAAAGAGATCATCATATAACATATGGAGTATTAGTGCCAAATAAAAGAAGTTTAATGAGAGCATTTGTTGTAGATGCAGATGAAATTAACTTTTTTATCTCAACAAGTGAGTCATATAATGTTAAAGTTAAAAATTGCTCGATCAATCAATCTTTGAAAGATATAAAGGAGATGACAAAAGTAGCGAAAGATTATGAAAAGCTTACGCGTGCTTATATTACGACAGTATTTGGCTGTCACGATGAAAAAGTAAGTCATCAAAAAGCAATCGACCTGGCATTGCAATTATTAGATGATGGAGTGGAGGCTTTATCATTTGTTGATACGATAGGTAAAGTAACACCTCTTCAAGTTAAGTTATTTTTGGAGGATTTATTAATAAAAATACCGAAAGAACGTTGTTCAATGCAATTTTATAATACTTTTGGGAATGGCATTTCTAACATCTATACTTCACTTTCGTATGGGATTCAGCGGTTTGAATCAGCAAATGGAGGATTCGGAGGCTGTTTTCCATCTAATGAACAAAATAGAATGATTGAAACGGAAGATTTAATTTCATTTTTACATCGACTTGAGATTCCAACTGATGTTGATGAAGTAAAACTACTAGACGCTACAAACTATATTTCAACCCAATTAAGTGAAGAGCCTACTAGTAAATTATTTTCAAGATTACCATCCAAAAAGCATCTAACATGATGCTTTTTTATATTGTTTTTAATAATTTGGACAAGAATTGAATTATTTTTGCATATAATTTACTAATTTGAATGAAAGGAGAATTGATTATGTCTAACATTGAAGCAATTATATTAGGCATCATTCAAGGGCTAACTGAATTTCTCCCTATCAGTAGTACTGGTCATTTATATATTGGTAGACATTTATTCGGGTTAGATGAGGCGGGCTTATTATTAGATACGTTAATGCATATTGGTACTTTATTAGCAGTGTTTGTTTTTTACAGTAAAGAATGGAAAGGTTTGATAAAAAAACCTTTTTCAAAATTAACTTTATTACTATTTGTAGGAACATTACCCGCTGTAATTGTAGGCTTATTATTTAAAGATTTTTTTGATGAAATCTCTGTTTCAGGTAAAACGATCGGTTGGGAGTTCATTTTTACTGGTATTATTTTGTTTATTGCTGATAAACGGAGACAAGGTAAGAAAACAATGGAGGAGTTAACGTGGGTTGATGCCTTATTCATCGGCTCATTTCAAGCACTTGCCATTTTCCCAGCGGTTTCTCGTTCAGGATTAACAATCGCTGCAGCATTATTTAAAGGAATGGAACGTAAAAGCGCTGCCTATTTTTCGTTCTTACTATCTACTCCTGCAATTTTAGGTGGAATCGTCTTCCAAGGAAAAGATCTTCTTGGCGGAAACACGGAGCAAATTCCGTTTTTCCCGCTATTTCTTGGAACATTAGCTGCTGCTATATTCGGTTATTTAGCAATCAGTTGGATGATCAATTTATTAAAAAAACAATCACTGAATATTTTTGGCTATTATGTTATTTTTTTAGGGGTTAGTATCGTAGTACTTCAGTATTTGAAGATATTTTAATGTAAATCGATAAAAATTGATACAAAATGATAACTAATCGTTTTGTATACAAAAAAGCACAGGAGTGATAATCCTGTGCTTTTTTATTACTCAAAGTTTTTTAACTTTTTCTTCATCACCAGTAGTCGAATTTATAAAGATATCATATGTATCGTGATTATATGTACCTAAAAATTCATAAGTGAGAACTTCTTTATTAAAATCATTTAAAATGATAGCTAATCGTTCTTCTTCAACTTTAACATTTTTATTAAGCTTTGCTCGTGCTTGCTCAAGTGTAAGCTTAGGAGTAGGGATTTTACGTACATGGTTTGAAGTAATATAGTTTTTAGCATTAAATCCAATTATTTGACCGTTATCTAATGCAACTTTTAATTGAATTGCTTCTGGATAGATGCGTACGTCATCAATTGATTTAACCATTTGAAGTACACCAATTGTATCGTATTGTGAACTATCATATAATTCCATGTTCTTATAGTTTTTTGAATTTAAATAACTTAAACCTTTTTTTACTGCATCGTCTAAACTGATTTGCTGTTTAGCTATTGGTCTATTTGTAATAAAGAAGATCGGCAAGCCAGCAGTTTCAGTTATTTCCATATACGTATCAGCTACTGGGTTATTGTGAGCCATAGAAACTGAGTAAAAAGGTTCAAATCGATCATTATCGGTTTTACTTCTAGTAACTTGAATTTTAGTAACATTTTTGAGCGGTACAGCGTCTTCAGCAATTTTTTTAGCTTCATTTTCATCAATTTTTTTACCAGTTAGTTTCTTTAAGCCTTTAGATTCCTCTTGACCATTCGAAAACGTTGGACCAAAATCATTGTCTGTAGTCGCTTTTACTTGTTCAATATGTTTAAAACCATCTATGATACTATTGTCACGAGGTGCTTCTTTTTCTTCAGATATTTGACCAACGTCAATCCAACTTAAGTTTTTATTCATGATGTTTGTTTGTACATTCCGTAGACCATCTTGAATTTTTTCAGCTGTTGAATAAATATTACGTAAAGAATTATATTCCTTTGCAGTTAAAGGTTCTTTATTTAAATCTCGAACCGCTGTTTTATAGCTAAAGTTTGCAACTCCAGTTAAAAAAGCCTGCGTTTTATCAAAAGGCACAAATTTTAGTGGAAGTTGTGCAATATCCGATTTAGATTGAATGGAAAGACGCCATACATCTGCTAAAGCAGGGGAGAGAGACGTTCTTGAATTCATTGCTAAAGTCGTACCGATTTTATCGTGTAATAAATCCATATCAAATGTTAGTTCATTAAAAGCTCTTTGATAATTATTTTCGGCTTTTAAATTCATTTCTTTCAGATCGCGATTTTGCGTATATCCCCAATAGCCAGTACCGATTAGAGCGGCTGTTAAAGCACCTACAACAATCCAACTACCTTTCATAATTACACCTCACTACAATTATTTACAAAAAATATGTTGTCCTATTGTAAGAATAATAGGGCGGCCACGAATCCATTGGTTTGTTGCTGTTTTAGGATTGTAGTAATAAATACATCCTGTGGTTGGATCCCAGCCATTTATTGCATCAATTACTGCTTTTTTAGCCTGAGCATTAGGAGTTAAATTAATTTGACCGTCAGCAACTGCCGTAAAAGCACCTGGTTGATATATGACACCAGCGATTGAATTTGGAAAAGATGCATTTGTTAAACGGTTTAAAATAACAGCAGCAACTGCAACTTGCCCAATATATGGCTCACCACGTGATTCTCCATATACTGCATTTGCCATTAATTTAATGTCATTATCTGTATAACCATTTGGTGCGTTTGCAATTGGTTTATTATTTGGTTTTGAATTCGAATTATTAGGCTTATTTGTATCCGGTTTAGCCGGCGGATTATTTGAACCGTTATTATTGGAAGTATTATTATTTGCTGTACTACCTTTATAATTCTTAGTTGCTTTTGTTAACTTTTCTTTTAATTTTGTTCCTGCGACACCATCAACTTTCATACCAAATTCCTTTTGAAAATTACGAAGAGCCCAGTATGTATTCCAGCCAAAAACTCCATCAGCTTTATCGTCTAGAAACCCTATAAATATAAGTCGCTCTTGAAGCTCCTTAACATCGTCGCCCGTTGAACCACGGCTGAGTACTTGACTACTAAAAGCATCAACTTCTTTTTTAGGTAAGTAAATATTTAAAGTAATCAGTGAAATACATATTATGCATAAGATAATAAATGCAGTTTTAAAGTGAAAATTCTTTTGCAAAATAAATCCTCCTTAATCAAATACATATAGGATTACTATTTGTAAAAAATTTCTTTTTATTAGTAAAAAGCGTAAAAACTGATATAAATTACACAAACCAGAAACGGATAGATAGAGAAGAGGGGTCGAATAGTAAGGATAGGAGCATAAAGGAGGAGGTATTATGAAAAGAACAATTAGAGCCATTTTCATTTTCTCATTCTTATTTTGTATTTTTTGCAAAGTAAACCCAGCTGCTGCAGAACCTGTTTATGAACCTCCATATGCTAAATGGGGGAAAATTGCAGTTGAAAAAACAATCCAAAGATACCCGCAATCGGATGTAATAGATTATTTACACATAGGAAGAGAACAAAAAACACCAACAGTCTCAGTAGAAAAATTCAAGTTATGGTTAAGATTAAAAGATGGAAGCAGGGAATTCGGCGTATATGTAAATGTAGAATTTGAACCAAGAACAGAAAGATACTTAGGAATTACTTATACTGAAACGGATCGATAAGTAACTAGCTTTAAAAAACATCGCTTAAACGTGATGTTTTTTATTAAAACACTTATTGTGAGAGAAATCACATGAAGGAATTTTAAAGGGGAGTAATAGTTAGAAAAAAGGATATATTTTTTTAATAATAGAAAAAATTGAGAATTCAAATAAGATCTTAATGATGGAACAGTAATTGAAATTAAATAAAAAAATTAACACAATCAGTGAGTGCAAAAAAACAATAAAAAGTTTGAATTATTGTAGAAAGTTAAACACATTAACTTAATTTTTATTTTTTTATTGAAGAATTTTTATTTATTAATTA
>NZ_NUUX01000034.1 GCF_002564465.1 Bacillus sp. AFS088145
ATTGATTTTCAGACTGATTGCAAGCGTTGTCTTTCGAGGCGCGAAGCCTGATGAGGAGCGGAGTTACCCTAGACGGTAATGAGCACCGCAGACAGGCGAAGCAACGAAGAAAGCGAGCGTTTGTCAACAGTCTGAAATCAAGCTCTTGGATGAAACTCTTTATAAACATCCTTAAGTCTATTTTTCGTTACATGTGTATAAATTTGAGTTGTAGATATATCTGCATGTCCAAGCATTTCTTGAACTGATCTTAAATCAGCGCCATTTTCTAATAAATGTGTTGCAAATGAATGACGTAAAGTATGCGGTGTTAATTCATGTTGAATATTTGCTTTTTCAGCTTGTTTTTTTAAGTTTTTCCAAAATCCTTGTCTAGACATTCTATTTCCATGATGATTTAAGAAAAATGCATCATTATTTTTTTTACCCTTTAATTCATTTCTTGACAATTTTAAATAATTTTCAATTGATTCAATCGCAAGCTTACCTAAAGGAATAATTCGTTCTTTACTTCCTTTACCTATACATCGCACAAATCCCATTGTTAAATTAATGTCAGATAGATTTAATGATAATAACTCTGACACCCGCATGCCAGTAGCATACAACAATTCTAACATTGCTTTATCTCTTAAGCCAAATGTAGTGTGTTCAGGTACTTCTAATAAAGCCTCTACTTCCTGTAGTGATAAAACCTTTGGAAGTACTTTTGGCGCTTTTGGAATTTCTATTAATAGTGAAGGATCGTCTTTCATCCCATCAACCTCACGAATTAAAAATTGATGAAATGAGCGAATTGTTGCTAGTTGACGAGCCATTGTTCGAGCCGTTAAATCTCTTTCTTTCAAATATTTTAAATAACTAATAATATGTAACCTAGTTATATTTGAGAGACCATTTATATTTTCAACAACGTCCAAATATTTTCCGTAGCTTTCTAAATCCTTACCATATGATAGAATTGTATTTTTAGATAAACCTTTTTCAACTTGGATAAAATGGATAAAATCCTCCGTTGCAAAATCAAATTCTTTTTTAAAAGGTGTTTTATCAGTCGTTGTCACATTTCATTACTCCCCGTTTTGATAAAACCGTACCAATTGGTTAAAAGCACCATCCTTTTTATGAATGTCCACCTTTAACATTGAGCCTTCTGGTCGGTCATATCGATGCATATTTTCATATTCAGAATGAATCCATTGAATAGCAAAATAAAATAAAATTGTACATGTAATGAATAAAATTGTAACTTTTATTACATTAAAAACAATACTTGCTCTTTTTTTCATATGACCACCACCTTTTGCTAGAAGTAAAGACATCATTACTACATACTATGCAAAAATTGGACAAATCATACTTTAAAAAATCAACATTAATCATTCAGTGTCATTTTTAGAACATGAAAAAGAGCAGACTCTTTTTATTGAACTGCTCCGTCTTTTAAGAATCAAAAAATAAAATGATTTTAATTAGATTAAAATCATTTTACTACTCTTCGTTTTGATCATGGCAACGATGACATACACCATGAAATGATAATCGATGATCTTTAATTTTAAAATTCCAACGTTCTTCAACTGTCTTTTCAACTTCACTTAATAGATTTTCATGAATTTCATCTACTGCTCCGCAAACCGTGCAAATTAAATGATGGTGAAAATGTTGTGCACCTTCATGTCTTAAGTCGTATCTTGAAACGCCATCACCAAAATTTATTTTATCAACAATTGTTAACTCAGTTAGTAATTCTAACGTACGATAAACAGTAGCAAGTCCAATTTCTGGCGATTTTTCTTTCACTAGGAGGTAAACATCTTCTGCACTTAGGTGATCTTCTTCGTTTTCTAATAAAACACGAACAGTGGATTCCCGTTGTGGTGTTAATTTGTATCCTGCTAAATGTAGTTGTTTCTTTATTCGTTCAACTCGTTCTTCCATTCTTTTCACTCCCTCGCCACTTGATAATAATTATAACAAAGAAAGAGAAAGTGTCAAAAATTATTTGTTAATTTTTTGAAACAATTATTTCTGAGATGGCTTTTAAAAAATAAGTTGAACCATATGCCTCAATAATACTTGCAATACTTAAGCAAACCGCAACAACACCAAAGACAATAGAATACGAGACTAACTGTTTCATAATTGGTTCATTATCATTTTTAAATTGTTTTCGAATCATTCGAATAGATAGCTGAACTGCTAAAACTGTTAATAGTATATATAATGGTAAAACGATAACATTTTGTGGAAAAACAGAAGAAAATGCTAATAAAATACCATGCCAACCTAATTGATTGACTAAAAATCCAACTGTAAATCCAACTACCAATCCTTTCATAAATAATAAAATAAGAATGATTGGTAATCCGATAATTGAGATCCCTAAAACCCAAATCAATGCTAAAAACTTCAAATGAGAAGAATAGCTAGAAAGGAACACTTCATTTCCGCTAATATAATCTCCATTATTAACTTGTCCAAAAAAATGTGTAATAAAGGATAGTATATCCTGCTTTTGACTCACATTCATACTATTTACGATGACTGCTCCAAATACTACACCAAAAAGTAAGATCACACTAACAAAAATATAGAGTGACAAATAATCTTTAACATGTTTTTTCATCGTTGATTTGACTGAGCTTCTTGTCATGATATCATCTCCTGCACTATATTCTCTCTTCATTTTATGAATGGACAAGTAATTTATTCTATTAATTTATAAAAGTTGAAAATTAATAATAAAGAAAAAGTAGCTCTTTTTCCTATTTTATGGAGAGGAGTGATCATTTCCGTTCCAGGATGCTCGCTTTTTCGTGGGGCGAACATCTGATTGCGAAATTTAATTATTTCAACAAAATTTTTGAAAAAACATAAAAAAGCTGTTTAAGTCAAGCAACGACTAAAACAGCTTTGTTTTAATTTAATAATTCAATTTGTTTTTTTATGATTTGACCGATCGATTTTGCATTTTCTTCATTATTTCCATAAATAGATGAATGTGTGTAACCTTCTAATGTTTGACGGTTTCCTTGATTCGTTGTTTCACAATATTCATTATGATATTTTTCAACTTTATGTAGTAATTCCTTTTTTTTCTTCAGGTTAAGCTGTAAGCCACTTTGATTGGAGGCTGTTAATACTAGTAAAGGAATATTCATTTTTATTTTCAATGCATCCTTTATACGTAAATTACTATAATTTAGGTTCTTCCATTCACTGACAACAGTCTTCCAATGCTTATAGCTTTTAATTGCGCTAATCATTTCGAACTGATTATCTGGGGCATTTTTCATTATTTTATTAATTAGTTTATTAGGAATTGCCTTAGTAAGCCTAAATTGATTCGCACTCTTCATCATTAACGCAAATTGATATAGTAACTTATCATATAATTTCTGCTCATGTTCTTCTAGAGTCGGATGTGTTGGGTCGAGTAAAATCATTGATTGGATAGCATTTGGAAAAAGCCGAGATAATTGGAATACAATATATGCCCCCAGAGAATGCCCTACAGCTATTAATGGACTTTTAATATTTAATGCTAATAAAATATCATAGCATTCAAAAGCTTGTTGCTCTGTTGATCGTTCTGTTGTCCATATTCCACTTTTTCCATAACCTAAGCGATCGTATGTTATAACTTTGGCATATTTACTCAACTCTTCTTGTAAATACTTCCATTGATGAAGAGTATGCATCATTCCACATTCTAAAAGAACTGTGACTTTGCCATCCCCTTTTACTCGAACGTGATATGTGCCAAGCTCACCATTAACAAACAATATTCTCACCTTCATCGTATTTGATTAGTTGTCTTATTGTATTCATTTTTCCTGTTTTCTATTTTATCTTTAATTCTTTAATTTTGGCTTAATAAAAATGCTTTTTTTCAATATAAGCATTAAAAACGTTAAAAAAAGACGTTAAAAAAATTAACGTCTTTAGTCTCAATAGATCATATTATTTAAATTGTTTCTTTTTTTCCTTCGTAAGCTTCTTTTACTTCTTCATAAAATTGTGCTTGAGTTGCAGAAAAATATGGTGCTACATAAAACAAAGCTAGCCCAATAGTAATGATTACTAATAGACCCCAACCGATGAATGAAAGCCATAATAAAAATAATTTCCATTTATACCCATCCATCATTCTTCTACTTAGTGTAATGGCATCTAATGCACCAATTTCTGGATGATCTTTTAAAATATATCCAACTTGTGAATAAGCGATTGATTTAATTATACCAGGTACTATTAATAAAATAAGCCATAGGATTGTAAATAAGGCTACCAAAAATCCAACAATAATTCCTCTTATAAATTGATGTCCAGTTTTAAAATAGAAAAATAAGTCCGATAAATTTTTTTCCTCATCACGAATAAGGTTTAAAAAGTAAACAATTAGTCCAAAACCTAGTAATGTGTTTACAATCCAAGTGATAATATCAATGACTGTTTGCACTCCTGCAGGAATTATCACTTTATCATCCATTGGATCCAAAAATAAATTCCCACTGTAATGGTAATTGACTGGTCCATTAAGAACCATATGAATAAGTCCTTGTACTACCCAAAAAACTACAAGCGTTAAAATCGCTTTTCCCCAATTACCTGATAGACGATTCTTAGCTGTTTTTTTAATTGACGAAATTCTCATCTACTCATCCTCTCAAAAAAAGTCACTTTATTTTACCATGTTTATTACCATATTTTGAGAATTATTTTTAATTTTATTTTAATTTTTTTGTAATAATTGTAAATATTGGACTGCAAAACATGTTTTTGCATCATGAATTGAACCTTTTTTTAACTCATCTAGACACTCGTCCAATGTTAACTCAAAAATTTCAACAAATTCATCTTCGTCTAAAGCAGCACTATTTTCTAATTTCTTTAAACCTTTTGCTACAAATATATGTATGTACTCGTCTGCAAACCCTGGTGAAGTATAAAAAGATTGTATATGCTCCCACTCAGCTGCTTCATACCCAGTCTCTTCTTCTAGCTCTCGTTTAGCGGTTACAAGTGGCTCTTCGCCTTTTTCTAATTTTCCCGCTGGAATTTCTAGAAGACTTCTTTCTAGCGCTTTTCGGTACTGCTCAACAAAAACAATTTTTCCTTCATTTGTAATTGGAATAACAGCCACTGCGCCGGGATGCTTTACGATTTCACGCGTACTTGTATTTCCATTCGGTAATTCTACCTTTTGATGATAGAGAGATATAACTCTTCCTGTGAATACTTTTTCTTCTGCTAGTGTTTTTTCTTCAAATTTTTTCATTTTTTTCATCACCTTGTTCTAATTTATATGGTTGTCACATACATTTTATCATTTATTTCATTAAAATACTTTCTGAAATGAGGTAGTCTGATGAAAATGTGTATGACGGAAAATTCTGTTGTCCTTGTGGGCTCCAAAACAGAAATTTTAAAAACCCTCGAAGTTATTGGTATGCAATATAAAACCGTTCAAGAATGGATTCAAAACTCCAATGGTAAGCTTCTCTATGTTGTAAAATAATTCTCTTTTCCCTACAATTAAATTTGGAGGGATTTATATGAAAAAACGTAAGCTTGGTTCTACTTTATTAGAAATATCTGAAATTGGTTTAGGTTGTATGTCTCTTGGGACAGAAGAAAATGAGGCGATTTCAACTATTCATGCCGCAATCGATGCTGGAATCAATTACTTTGATACAGCTGATTTATATGATTTTGGTAAAAATGAAGAAATCGTTGGAAAAGCTTTAAAAGGTCGTAGAGATCAAGTGGTTATTGCAACGAAAGTCGGAAACCGTTGGAATAATACAAATGATAATAAATGGTATTGGGATCCGTCGAGAGCATATATTAAAGAAGCTGTAAAAGATAGTTTAAGAAGGCTAAATACAGATTATATCGATTATTATCAACTTCACGGTGGGACAATCGAGGATCAATATGAAGAAACTATTTTTACTTTTGATGAACTAGTAAAAGAAGGCTTAATTCGCCATTATGGAATCTCTTCAATTCGTCCGAATGTTATTAATCGATTTGTAAATCATTCATCTATTCAAGGTGTTATGATGCAATATAATGTACTAGAGCGTAGGCCTGAAGAATTCTTTCCGCTTTTCGAAAAACATAATATTTCTGTCATTGCACGCGGTTCCGTAGCAAAAGGGCTATTAACAAGTAAATGGGAAAAGAAACTATCTAACAAGGGCTATATGTCTTACTCAGAACAAGAATGTAATAAAATAATCCAAAAACTTCTCCAACTTCTAGATGAGGAACAATCATTACATAGCTTAGCTTTACAATATGTTCTTTCTCATAAAGCAGTTTCATCGTTAGCTGTTGGAGCTCGAAATAAAGAACAATTACTAGATAATATTAACGCTTACTTTGCAAAACCATTTAATTCACAACAAATCGCCCAAATAAAAGAAATTTCACTTCTTACGAAATATGAGGAACATCGTTAAGCCACTCCTTCCTTCTATGGAAGGAGTGTTATTTCTTCCATTTACTTGCCTTTCGATCGATTTCATCTAAAAATACTTTTCGTCCCCTTTTATATTCTGATTTGTTTTTAGCAAGTTCCTTTTTTAATTTTATATATTCCATTGCTTGATCCGTATGCGCGATCATATATTCCCTAAATGCAATATTTCGTTCAACCGCAGCATTTCCTTTTTCGTATACTTGAATATGGAAGCTACAATTATCATCACATTTGATAAAAAATCTTCTGTCTTGCTTGGATTGATCCCCCAATTGTTCGTAACCTAAGGTATTTAGAACATCATTATACTCATCAAACTTTTTTAAGCATTTTACTACAATCATTAAGTCAATGATTGGCATCGCAAACATATTCGGAATTGAAGTACTCCCTATATGATAAATTGCTGCTTTCTCCGGTAATAATAGATCAATTGCCTTTTTTTCCGACTGAAAATCTTCTTCCCAGGAAGTACGATAAGGTACAAATTCAATATTCTTTTTCACTTTTGAACACCTACACTTTTTTTCATTAACTTCCTTTTATAGCATTCGTTAAAGGACACTTAATTATTGAAAAAATTAATTGGTGAAGTAAGTTCATAAAAATAGATCTGATATCATCGTGACTTTTTACCTATCTCCCAATCCCTAGAAATAACCTATTTCTATTTAAATAACCTAAACCCTTTAACCTAAAACATACTTAAAAAATGTCCAAAAATCATATTTTAATACTAAATTAAATTTTGGTTAAAATACTCACAATTTCTACTTTAATTGGTTTCTTTGAATTATAATTATTTTAGTTACTAAGATATTTAGTTACGTTAACTTTTTATAGTACTTCCTATTTTAAGGAGATAATGAAATGTCAGAAAACCCAATCATTCGAAGTGAATTTATTCCATCTCTGATTATGGAATTTAGAAAATTTAACACTTCAATCGTTCTTTTTAACGAAGGGCTTGCCTCAAACCTTCATTTAAATGCGACTGATTTACGATGTCGAGAATTACTTTGCCACACTGGTCCGATTACAGCTGGAAAGTTATCTCAATTAACACATCTATCTACTGGTGCTATAACAGGGGTTATTGACCGACTTGAAAAAGTCAACTTTGTTGAACGTATTCAAGATCCTAATGATCGTAGACGAGTAATTATTCAACCTGTATATGAACGTGATGATGAATTAGCAGAGCTTTTTAAACCATTATCTGACTCTCTTTCTAATATTTTTAACCAGTATGATGACAAAGAGTTAACACTATTATTTAAATTTTGGAATGATATTAATGAATTGATTCCAAAAGAGACACAGAAATTAAATAAGGGGGAAACTTAATGGTTTCAAAAGACAGTAAGGTTGGCTTTGTCGTAGCAGGTCTATTATTAGGAATGCTCATGGCGGCTATGGATAACACAATTGTTTCAGCTTCGATGCCGACAATTGTTGGAGAACTAGGTGGTTTAGACCAATTTATTTGGGTAACCTCTGCATATTTGGTTGCTACTATGGCAAGTATGCCGATTTTTGGAAAGTTATCTGATATGTATGGGCGTAAACGATTTTATTTATTAGGACTTTTAATTTTCTTAATTGGTTCTGCATTATGTGGAACAGCAAATAGCATTGTTCAATTAAGTGTTTATCGTGCGATACAAGGAATTGGCGGAGGTTCACTAATGCCAATAGCCTTTACAATTATTTTCGATATTTTCCCTCCTGAAAAACGAGGAAAAATGACTGGTTTATTTGGCGCAGTTTTTGGTCTTTCTAGTGTATTTGGACCACTTTTAGGAGCATATATTACAGATCAAATTGATTGGCGTTGGATTTTCTATATCAACTTACCTTTAGGTATTATTTCTTTATATTTAATTTCTCAGTTTTATAAAGAAAATCTGCACCTTAGAAAACTTAAAATCGACTGGTTTGGTGCAATTACACTTGTTGGTTCAGTTGTCAGTTTAATGTTTGCACTTGAACTGGGTGGAAATGAATATGATTGGAATTCCGGTCCAATTATTTCCTTATTTGCCATCTTTACAGTATTGTTTATCGCATTTATTCTAATTGAAAGAAAAGTTGAAGAGCCAATTATCTCATTTAGCTTATTTAAAAAGCAGCTATTTGCGGCAACTCAAGGTGTTGCATTTTTCTACGGTTCTGCTTTTATTATTACGACCGTATTAATTCCACTTTTTGTTCAATCAGTTTATGGTGGTACAGCTACAAATTCTGGTATCATTCTTATTCCGATGATGCTTGGTTCAGTTGTAGGTAGCCAGGTAGCAGGACAATCGGTACGTAAATTTAGTTATAGAAGCATTATGTTAGTTTCAGTTGTTTTATTCTTTATTGGAATGTATTTATTAAGCACATTAGATACTAATACAGCTCGATCAACAGTAACGTTTTACATGATTATCGCTGGACTTGGAATGGGTTGTTCATTCTCACTATTAAGTATGGCAACTCAACACAAAATCGAACCTCAAAAACGAGGCATCGCTACATCAACAAATACTTTCTTTAGAACATTAGGTATGACAATTGGTGTTACTATTTTTGGTACAATTCAAAACCACGTATTTAAAAATAAATTAAGTGATTTACTTGGTAATTTAGGTGGATTTGGAGGAAAAGTTGACTCACGTGCATTATTATCCGCTGATGCTAGAGCTAAAATTCCACCAGAAGTACTTCATAAAATCTCAGAAGCGATGGCCCATTCTGTTGCGACTACATTTAAATGGACACTAATTCCAATTACTTTAGGTTTTATTGCAATTATCTTAATGGGTAAAGAAAAGTTAACTTTTGAAGTAAAAGAAAATAGAGCGAAAAAAGCTCAATAAAAATAAAGCCAAATCCGATTTAAGTTGGATTTGGCTTATTTTTTTCTTCCATTAAATACTTTGAATAATACATTTGGAATACTTTATAAATCTCTATTATTTTATCAATTTCATCACTTAACATTCCTTCTATTTCATTAACTTGTTCACTTTTTAATTCAAATGACTGCAAGCTATTTTCATATTTGTTTAGCATTTCATAAAAAAACGTACAGTCAATTTCACATTGAGAAGCGTCTGAGTAGTGGCCAGATGCTAATAATAATGTATTCCAAGAAAGTTCACCATTTTTAAAACTTAAAAAAATACACGCTAAATGTAGATTATTAAATTTTATATAATAGTCTGGACTTAACGTTTCTAAGTCAGAAAAAAGGGACTTTTTTTACTCATCCTTTGCAACTCCACCAACGGACCAATTTTCTTTTTCGAATTCATTTATTAAAATTCTTACCTGTGTTGGCTGAACATCCAATGTACGACAAACAACTTCATTTATTTCTCTCATTAATTGTTTTTTTAATTCTGGACTTCTACCTTCAATCAGTTGAATTTGGATGATTGGCATAATGTACTACCTCGTTACTTGTAGTGACATTGTCTCGATTCCATCAAAACGTGCTTCTACAATATCGCCTTCTTCAACGTGGATCGCTTCTGTAATACCACCCGTTAAGATAATCATCCCTGGCTCAATTTGTTCACCGTTTTTACTTAGCATCTGCACTAACTTTACGACAGATTCTACAGGATGATCTAGTACATCAGAACTTACTCCACTTTGTACTTTAACGCCATTTTTATATAATTCAACATTAATTTCATCCCAAGAAGTATATGTAGGTGAATATTGTTGTTTACCGATTATAAATTTAGATGAAGATGCATTATCTGCTACTACATCTGTCAGTGTAAATGAGAAATTTTTATATCGACTATCGATTACTTCTAATGCAGGTACAATATACTCAGTTGCTTCCCATACATCTTTTGCTGTTACATCATGTCCAAATAATGGCTTGTTAATCATAAATGCGATTTCTGGCTCAACCCTAGGATGAATTGAACCTTCCATCGTTAATTCATTTTCTTCTAATTCCATCGATTTTGTTAAGCGTCCATAAATCGGCTCATCAACATTAACTGATTTTTGTTTAGCAATACTTGTTAATCCCATTTTCCAACCAATTAATGAATCACCATTTTTAATCGCATTATCAATACTTAATTTTTGAATTTCGTAAGCATTATTAACATTTAATTCTGGATGTTCAATCGTAATTTTATCCATTTCTAGACCGTTTTTTTGGTGCATATATATTTTATTCGCGATTTCAGTTATCATAAAACTCTTCTCCTCTCAAAAAACAGACAATTTTTTATTTGCTAACATACAAGCTACTTCTTGAATCATATCCTCTTGCCCACCGACTACTTTTTGTTTTCCTAATTCAATTAAAATATCTCTTGCATCAACATTCCATTTTTTAGCTGCTCGATTGGCATGTAATAGAAAACTAGAATATACTCCTGCATAGCCTAAAATTAGACTACCTTTTGTAATCTCTTGTGGTGTTTGAAGAATTGGTGCAACGATTTCCTCTGCTAAGTCCATCATCTTATAGAAATCAATTCCTGTCTTGATTCCTAATCGCTCTAATACACCAATTAACACTTCTGTTTGTGTATTTCCCGCACCTGCACCTAAGCAACGTACACTTCCATCAATTCTAGTAGCTCCTTCTTCAATCGCTACTAGTGTATTGGCCATCGCTAGAGAAAGATTATTATGTGCATGGAAACCAACTTCAATATTAAGAGAGCCTCTTAAAGCAGCAATACGTTTTTTTACTTCATGTGGAAGAAACGCTCCTGCAGAGTCAACCATATAGACGACATCCGCACCATAACTTTCCATCAATTTGGCTTGTTCTACTAATTTTTCAACAGGTGCCATATGGGACATCATTAAAAATCCGACAGTTTCTAATCCAAGCTCTTTCGACATAGAAATATGTTGTTTTGAAACATCAGCTTCAGTAACATGGGTAGCTATACGAGCCATTTTTGCTCCGATTTTTGCTGCCGTTTTTAATTCTTTTACTGTTCCAATACCAGGTAATAGTAAGACAGCAATCTTTGAGTGATTACATGAATTAACCGCTGCTTCAATCAATTCAAATTCATTTGTTGTTGATAAACCATATTGTAATGAAGAACCACCTAAACCATCTCCATGAGATACTTCAATAAAAGGCATTTTTGCATCATCAAGAGCCTTCGCAATTCGAACAACTTGATCTACTGTATATGAATGTGCAATTGCATGACTTCCATCTCGAAGTGCTACTTCAGTTACAATGACTTCTTTTCCAAACATTGCACTCCCTCACTTTCTTTAGGCACTTTTTTAAACAGTTTTTACAACTTCATATTGTGCTATCTCTTCTGCTACTTTTACTGCTGATGCAGTCATAATATCTAAGTTTCCTGCATAGCTAGGTAAGTAGTCACCTGATCCTTGAACTTCTAAATAAACAGTTATAGTTGAACCATCTATAATTGGATCCATTCTTAAACGATATCCTGGCACATAAGCTTGAACCTTTTTCACCATTTGTTTAACGGAATGAATCATGCTTTGATGGTTAAAATCTTCATTCGTAACTTTACAATAAACTGTATCTCTCATCATAATTGGCGGTTCTGCCGGATTTAAAATAATGATCGCTTTTCCTTTTTTAGCTCCACCAATTTCCTCAAGTCCTCGAGCCGTTGTAACAGTAAACTCATCGATATTAGCACGTGTACCAGGACCTGCACTTTTAGAGCTAATTGTAGCAACGATTTCTGCGTACTCAACTTCTGCAATTTGACCTACCGCATGAACGATTGGGATCGTTGCTTGCCCACCACATGTTATTAAATTGACATTGCTTTCGATTATATGTGAACCTAAATTTACAGGTGGTACGACAAATGGTCCAATTGCCGCTGGCGTTAAATCAATCACGCGCTTCTTTAATTCACCAAGTACTTTTGCATGATGAAAATGAGCCTTTGCAGAAGTTGCATCAAACAATAAATCAGCCAGTTCTTTTCGTTCAATGAATCCTTGAATACCATTATCGATTACTTCAATCCCTAATTCCTTAGCACGGTTTAATCCATCAGATTCTGGATCAATTCCGACCATCGTTGTTAATTCTAGAAATGGATTATTCTGTAATTTCATCATTAAATCTGTTCCAATATTCCCCGAACCAATGATTCCGACTTTTAATTTATTCATAATTACCACCTCATTTATTTAAATGAAATCGAGACGTCACCTAATAATGGAAACTTCGCAGTAAATAGGTCCCCAGCATTTGCATTAATTGCAGCTGATAAAGCTCCTGATAAAATAATTTCTCCTGCATTTAGCGAGATTCCAAATTCACTTAATTTATTTGCTAACCATGCTACACAATGAATTGGGTTTCCTAACACTGCTTCTCCCTTGCCTGAATTCATCAATTCTTCGTTACGATATAATTCCATCGTAACATTCGGTAAGTCAATTTCTTTTACATCGAAGCGCTCATTGCCAAGAACAAATAAGCATGATGATGCGTTATCGGCTACTGTATCCACTAATCGAATTTTCCAATTTTCGATTCTACTATCAACAACCTCTAATGCAGGTACAATATAATCTGTTGCATTAACTACATCCTCAAATGTAATATTTGGACCGATTAAATCCTTTTTTAAGACAAAAGCAATTTCAGCTTCTACTTTTGGTAAAATCAAATTTGAAACTTGAACTTCACCGAAATTAGGAATATTCATATCTGTTAGTAAGTGACCGTAATCTGGTTCATCTACCCCTAATAACTCCTGCATGGCAATCGAAGTTAATCCAATTTTTTTTCCGATAATTTTTTGCCCTTTTTTCAATTTTTCTTCGACATTCGTTAATTGAATTTGATAGGCTTCCCTTTCAGTTAAACCAGGAAAAATCTCAGTTAAAGCTTTTATACTAACTCCACTCTCTTCTGCTTCTTGTAGCAGAATCGTAAGCTCGTCTACACTAGTAATCTTCACTTTCTTTAGCCCCCTTTTTAATTCTTATAATTTAATCGTGATATTCGATAATTCACTATAAAACTCAAAGCTATGAATTCCACCTTCACGACCTAAACCGCTTTGCTTCATACCCCCAAATGGTGTACGTAAATCTCTTAAATACCAAGTGTTTACCCAAATAATTCCAGCCTCAATTTGATGAGCAACACGGTGGGCTCTGCGTAAATCATTTGTCCAAATTGTAGCTCCTAAACCATAATGAGTGTCATTTGCCCATTCAATCACTTCTTCTTCTGAATCGAAAGGCATAACTGTTACGACTGGACCAAATATTTCTTCTCTTACACATCTAGAATCACGACTTAGTCCAGTAATGATTGTTGGTGTGATAAAGCATCCTTTTTCAATTGATGCTGGTCTACTGCCACCCGTTAAAATAGTTCCGCCTTCTTCTTTTGCAATTTCGATATAAGATAATACTTTTTCGTAATGTTCTTTACTAATTACCGCACCGACTTTTGTACCTTCTTCAAACGGATCGCCAATTTTTAATTCCTTTGTTTTTGCGACAAATTTATCAATAAATTCATCAAAGATTGATCTCTGAACATAAATTCTAGATCCACATAAACAAACTTCTCCTTGATTCATAAAAGATGATTTTAAAGTTGTTTCAATCACTTCGTCTAAATCAGAATCAGCAAAGATAATGTTTGGATTTTTTCCACCAAGCTCAAACGATAATTTTTTTAACGTTGGAGCTGCCGCCTTCATAATTGCTGAACCTGTTTTTGTTTCACCAGTAAATGTGATGGCATCAACATCGCTGTGTTCTGTTAGAGCTGAGCCTGCCGCATTTGCTCCAAATCCGTGTACTACATTCACAACACCGTCAGGTACGCCTGCATCTTTACAAATTTCAGCTAAAACTGTAGCTGTCATTGGTGTCCATTCTGCGGGCTTCATAACCGCTGTATTGCCAGCCGCTAAACAAGGTGCAAGCTTCCATGTTAAAAGTAGTAAAGGTAGATTCCATGGGTTAATCATTCCTACGACACCAACAGGTCTACGATATGTATAATGTAAGGCAGTTTGGTCTTGCATATGAGATTCAGAGCTTAACGTTTTAATATAATCAGCGAAAAAATAAAAATTGTGAGCCGATCTAGTAATATCAACTTCTAAAGCAAGATCATATGGCTTTCCAGTGTCCATTGCCTCTAAAGCTGCTAATTCTTCTTTTCGAGCTAATATTCCGTCGCCAATTTTTCTTAATACTGCCGCTCTTTGATTGCTAGTAAATTGTTTCCACTCACCCTTTACCGCTCGTTTTGCTGCCTTTACTGCCAAATCAATTTCTAACTCGCCACCTTCAGAAACAGAACCTAATACTTCTTCAGTCGCAGGATTAATATTTAAAAATGTTTTTTGATTAAAAGAAGGAATATATTGTCCATCAATAAAATGCTTACAATCAATCGGTAATGTTTTATTTTTCTTCTCTGTAACTTGCATAATAGGCACCTACCATTCTAATAGAATAAAAGGTGACACGAGTGTCACCAAATTTTTCAATCCTCTATTTCTACAACCATTTCAATTTCGATCGCTGTATTATGTGGAAGCTGTGCCATCCCAACAGCTGATCTAGCATGTTTTCCTCTTTCACCAAACACTTCTACTAAAAGGTCAGAAGCTCCGTTCATCACTTTCGGATGATCATAGAAATCTTCTGTACTATTTACAAAGCCTAAGATTTTGACAATTCGTTTTACTTTCGAAAGTTCACCTAATTCATACTTTAATACACTAATTAAATTTAACATTGACTCTTTGGAAGCAGCATATCCCTCCTCTAGCGTCAACTCTCGTCCAACTTTGCCATGGTATTCATCTACACCTTGACCAGATGTAAATAGTAAATTACCTGTACGAACAGACTTTACATAATTACCTGAAGCCGGTCTTATTGGTTTAAGTGCATAACCTAAACTGATTAATCTATCTTCTGGAGTCAATACTTTGTTTTCCATGAACTAAATCTGCCTCCTTAATATTTAAAAATTTCAGGGCATTTTTTCCTAAAATCGCTTCTTTCATTTCTTTATTAATATCCATTTGATTAATCACTCTTCCAGGTGGCGTTTCTCTTAATAAGAAAGGATAATCCGAGCCCATTACAATTTTGTCATAACCAAATCGGTTAATTAAAAATTGAATATTAATAGGATCATAGTGAAGAGAATCAAAATAGAAATTACTTACATAATGACTTGGTGGATAGGCAGTTTTGCGCAAATGAGGCCAAACCTTCCATCCTTGATCTAATCTAGGTAGAATAAATGGGAATGAACCTCCGCCATGTGCAAAACAAATCTTTAATTTTGGATATTTTTCAATCACTCCACCAAATGTTAAGCTAGCAGCAGCTAAAGCTGTTTCACTCGGCATTCCAACCGTGTACATAAAGTTATGATCGGGTGTACGATCCTTCGCTAATGTTTCCCACGGATGAATAAACAATGGGACATTCCATTTTTCAGCCATTTCAAAAAATGGACTAAACTCGTCACTGTCTAAATTTGTTCCATTTACATTTGTACCAATTTCCAGTCCACTTAATCCAAGTGTATGAATACAGCGATCCATTTCCCTAATAGCTATTTCAGCGTTCTGCATTGGTACTGTCCCTAATCCAATAAACTTTGAAGGATTCTTTTTAACTGTATTTGCAATGAAATCATTTTGAATTTGAGCCATTTCCAATGCAGCTGGAGCTGGTGCCCAATACGAAAAGGTAACTGGAATTGGAGATAGCACTTGCATTGTTACATCTTCATTATTCATATCCTCAATTCTTTTTTCAGGACTCCAAACTTGATCAGTTACTTCCCTAAATACTTTTCCAGCAACCATAATATTGGCACCGCATGAACATGTTGGTTGTAAAATTGGCCATCTTTCATGACCGTATTTTTCAAAAAAATTCGGTAAATCCTCAGGAATTATGTGTGTATGAAAGTCTATACGCATACCCATTCATCCGCTTCCTCTTTCATGACATGACCACAGTTTTTACATGTTCTTAATTCAAGGCTAGCATTAAATTGTTCAATCGCTTCTTTTACTTGCGTACCAATATCCGTTAATTGAACTGTCGTTTTATGCATCTCTTCATTACACTCATCACAGAACCAAACAAAGCTTTCTAATTCACCTTCTGCTCTTTTTCGTTCAAGCACAATTCCATATGAATCTTTTACTCTATGAGGTGAATGTGGAACAAAAGAAGGAAGCATAAAAATTTCACCTTCTCCAACTGTTACAACTTCACGCTTACCATCCGGTGTAATACATTCAACATAGCAATTGCCTTTAATTTGATAGAAAAATTCATCTGCAGGATCAATATGGAAGTCTCTACGTTTATTTGGTCCTCCAATAATCATTGCGGCATACTCTGAATCTTCCCAAATAACTTTATTATTAACTGGTGGTTTTAATAGCTCTTTATTATCCTCAATCAATTTGAAAATATTAAAAACTCGACTTTTAAGATTCATCTCTAATCCTCCAATTAATTTATTTTTATTTGAACTTAAGTAAGCGCTATCATTATGCATTAATATAACCAAGCTGATTTGAGACTGTTTTAGCAGTTTTCACAACATCCTGAATCATTCGACCAATGTCTTGGCTCATCATATACGAAACAGGTCCAACCATATTTAATGCTGCAAAAGTTTGACCAGTATATGTTTGAATTGGCGCTGCAATTCCGAATAATCCTAGATCATTTTCATTGTTGCTAATGCTATAGCCATTCTCTTTAATCGCAGTCATTTCTTTTTTTAATGCATCAATAGTCGTAATTGTATTTGTTGTATAAGCTTTAAAGCCTTTTTCAATCGTTGTTTTTAGGTATGCTGGATTATATGATAGTAGAATTTTACCAGTACTCGTACAATATGCAGGCCGTTTAGCTCCTATAAATGTTGGGACAGGTATCGAATGTTTAGAGGAAACTTTTAAGACAAATCTTACGTCCCCTTTATCAAACATTCCGATATGAACGGTACTATCATAATTTTTCAGTAGATTTTCTAATAATGGAATGGCTTCACTATATATGTCTTGTTGATACATAACGTGATTACTCCATTCAAGCAGCTTCCAACCAAGTCGATACTTTTTCTTACTATCCTGAATTAAAATCCCTTCAGCACAAAGAGTTCGAACTAAATGATGGACCGAGCTTGCATTCATATTTAACTTTTCAGCTATTTCTAAATTTCCTAGGACTGGTTCTTCTTCTGTAAAGCAATCTAATATTCTAGAAATCTTTTGAACTGAAGAGATCATTAGATCCCCTCCTCTTTGATGCTAAAAAATCTCATAAAATCCCTGCTTTCTAAAATTAATCAGTTAACTTTAGAATTCGCTAGATTAGTCGATACTCCTTTTAAGTTTTTTGCTCCGTTTAATGCATCGTCCACCATACTAAACGTTTTCTTACGTTTCATTTGGTTATAGTAAATGGCTCTTTTTCGAATTGGGTCACCCGTATAATATCTTTCATATTGAAGTGCTCTTTGTCCAAAAGCTTCTCCACATAAATCCCATGCAAGTTTGAATAATTGAACTCGGTCTAAAGAGGATACACCTTCACGTCCAACATAGTATTTATCCATAGCATCTCTTAGCTCAGGATGTTCAAAGTCTGCTTCTGTTGGTGACATTAATAAGCCACCTGCACCAATTGTTTGAATCACTTCAATTGCTCTTGGGTACATAGTTGGAAGCAAGCCACGAATCGTCTCAAGTGGTTCCCATGCCGGTCTTACTTCGCCTGAAGGTAATGTCTCATACTCTATTTCGGAAACTCGAAGTAAAGCACGAATTGTTTCAACTGATTGTAGTAATTCACCTAAGTCATTTTGGACATTTAAATAAACATCTACTCCAATTGAATCAGCTAACCTGCATGCTACCTCTACTGCAAAAGCTAATTTTACGTAGCCTCTTACGCCAGACTGGTGAGCAGGCTGTTGTGCAATACCTGTTTTTGGATATAGATTATTTGCAGCTTCAACATTATTATGAATAAACACACGATTCCAAGGAATTACTACATCCTCAAATACAAGGACAGCATCCATCTCTTCGAATCTAGATGCTAATGGATGATCAAAAAATGATCTTTTACCATCTTGCATTTGCTCTCTACATAAAATCTTTAATCCCGGCGTGTCAATCGGAAGTGCAAATGCTAAAGCATATCGCTCATCACCTTCGTGGAATCCAGGGAATGAATAAATAATGACTTCATCTGTAATTGGTGCTAATGTTGCAAGCATTTTAGCCCCTCTAACGACTAATCCATCAACCGTTTCTTCAACAGCACCTAAATGAGTAAATAAATCTTTTTGTTCATAAGATGGCTTGCTACGATCATTTTGTGGGTTAATAATTGCGTGCGTTAAGAAGATGTCGTTATCACGAACAAATTTGAAATAATTTTGGACATTTTTTGACCACTCTGGATTATATTTATCTAAAAACCATGAATTACTTGCCATTGAAGTTAAAACAATGTTCAAGAAATCTGGTGTTCTTCCCATTAAACCAAATGTTGATTTTGCATATGCTTCGAACAAATCTCCACGCTTTTTAATATCTTCAGATGACTTAGGCACTAAAAATGCATTAGAAATTCGCTCACCAGTTTCATCACAAATATGTGTGATTTTGTCTTGATAAGCTGGATCGAACTGCATATCATATAATTTTGCAATCTCTAGAATCGGTTGTTTGAAAACTGGATGGTTTACGATATCTTCTACTTTTTCTCCACCTAGCCATACTTCTGGCTTCCTAGATCTTAGTCCATCAATATATTGCGCTCCTGTACGAATACCCATTTAATAATTCCTCCACTCCGATATGTAATTTTTTTAACATTAGTTTTTTAAATCGAATTCGGAAAATTTTTAAAGCGCTTTCAAAAAGAATAATTTCACGATCTTAAATTATTTACACCACCTACTACTTTTTTGTTTAACTTAATTCCACTATAAAAAATTATAAAATTTTGAACAATCAAAAAATTTCACAATGTGAAATTCCTTATAAAAAAATGATTAAATTAATTTTTTACACGTGCAAAAAAATAAGACGCCATTAGCGTCTTATTTAAAGTCCTTCCAAGAGATATTACTCTCGTTTAATAACTCTTCGAATGATTTATTTTTCTCACGTAATCTCTTTTCTTCACGAATACGTGCTTCTTCTTCTTCTTTTATCTTCGTTTCATTTTCTTGCAATTGTTTTTTTGTATTTTTTAATTTTTGAAGAATTTCTTCATTCATTAATGATCCTAATGATATTTTTTCTTTCTGTTCGTACGCCGGTTTTACAGGCTGCTGTGGTTTTCTTTTTTTCATTTTATATCACCTTCCATTTCCATTATTTTATCATTAATTTATAGTAGAAAGAGAAGTATTTCATCTTTGCTTATATTATAAAACTACTATTTCTCTTTTTTCAAATGCTAAAACTCATATTCTTTTGGTTCTTCATAAAAACAATAGGATGCCGCAGCATCCTATTGTTCATATTTCTATTTAAAAATCTGCATTTCCTGGTGTACGTGGGAATGGTATTACGTCACGGATGTTTTTCATTCCTGTTAAATACATAACAAGTCGTTCAAATCCAATTCCATAACCAGAATGTTTTGTACCGCCGTATTTTCTAAGCTCCAAATACCACCAGTAGTCTTCTTCATTCATACCAAGTTCTTTGATTCGCTCTACAAGGACGTCTTCTCTTTCTTCACGTTGACTTCCTCCGATTAATTCGCCAATACCAGGAACTAATAAGTCTGTCGCAGCTACTGTCTTGCCATCCTCATTCGCTCTCATATAAAATGCTTTAATTTCTTTCGGATAGTCAGTTACGTATACAGGACGCTTGTAAATTTCCTCACTTAAGTAACGTTCATGTTCAGTTTGTAAATCTGTTCCCCATTCAACTGGGTAGTCAAACTTTTTACCAGAGTTCTGTAATAATTCAACAGCTTCAGTATAAGTAACTCTACCAAAGTCAGATTCTAATGCATTCTTTAATCTTTCAATGAGTGTTTTATCAATAAAACTATTAAAGAATTCCATTTCTTCAGGTGCCTGTTCAAATACATAATTAATTACAAACTTAACCATGTCTTCACCAAGATCCATAATATCTGGTAGTTCTGCAAAAGCAACTTCCGGCTCAATCATCCAAAATTCTGCGGCATGTCGTGCAGTATTTGAATTTTCCGCTCTAAAAGTCGGACCGAATGTATACACATTACGGAAAGCAAGGGCATAAGCTTCACCATTTAATTGGCCACTTACAGTTAAGTTAGTTTCTTTACCGAAGAAATCCGCGCCGTCATCCACTTTTCCGCCTTCAGCTTTTGGAACTTGGTTCAGATCCATTGTAGTCACACGGAACATCTCTCCTGCGCCTTCTGTATCACTTCCAGTAATAATCGGTGTATGTACATATACATATCCTTTTTCTTGGAAGAATTTATGAATGGCATATGATGCAAGTGATCTTACTCTGAAAACCGCTGAATATGCATTCGTTCTTGGACGTAAATGTGCAATTGTTCTTAAATATTCAAGAGAATGTCTCTTTTTTTGTAATGGATAATCTGTATCAGATAATCCTTCAATCACAATTTTTGTCGCTTTAATTTCAAAAGGTTGTTTCATTTCCGGAGTTGGAATAAATTCACCTTCTATTAATACAGTAGAGCTAATCGGTAACTTCGTAATTTCTTTGAAATTATCAAGATTGTCCTCAAATACTATTTGCACACTCTTAAAGAATGTACCGTCGTTTAACTCCATAAAACCAATTGTTTTAGAATCACGCAGAGTACGAATCCATCCTGAAATTTGAACGGTTTTGTCTTTAAAATTTTCTTGATTTCTGTATAAATCTTTTACTACAGTCTTTATCATAATTAGCCTCCTTATGTTAATTTTCCAATAAAAAAAGCCTTCTATCCCTATAAAAGGGACGAAAGACTAACTTCCGCGGTACCACCCAAATTGTCATAATATGACCAACTTTAAAGCTAACACTGCTTATCCCAGTTAATAACGTGCTGGTAACGTCTAAGCCTACTTAAGAGATCCCGTTCGGTTAGAACTCAAAGGTGTTCTTCATTCATGCTTCATCACTAGGCTTCCACCGTCCCTAGCTCGCTATCGAATATAGCAAAAACTACTTTCCTTTTCATCGATTTAAAATATGTAGTTTTTAAAGGAATTTTTCTTGTATAATTTATCATAAATCATAATCTCTTGTCTAGTTGTCCCCAAAAATATATTCATTGGAATCTCTGCTTTTAAACACTTTAACCTAATTGAATCTATTTAATACACAACATTTTCCACTTAGAGCCTTTACAAACCCATTCTTAAAAAGTGCAAATTAAAAAATGATCGACCAATTAGTCCATCATTTTACTGTGTAAACAAAGTCCTTAAAAACTGGTTATCAGACTGATTGCAAGCGCTTGTATTTTGAGGCGCGAAGCCTGATTAGGAGCGGAGTTACCCTAAACGGTAATGAGCACCGCTCAGCAGGTCAAGCAACTAAGAAAGCGGGCGTTTTTGGGGCAGTCTGAGACTATAAACTACCTAAAATCATAAAATCTACAAGAACCCCACTAACGGGATTTTCTGAACCTAATACACTAATTCCTAGAACGGTTCCACCACTAATATTCGTTACATTAGCAGATACATATTTTCCAACAACATTCTTCTCTCGCATTTGCACTCTCGCTCTTGCAATTATATTAACGTTTGTAGAATAGACACCTTGCCACTGCATAGTCGATCGCTGTTAACAATGGATTACCAGTGGCTAACCCATTGTCTGTAAAATAAAGTGTTGCTACACCATTTGTATCATGTAGCTTGTCCATACACAATTCGCTTTACTTTTTTAGGATGCGATTCTCCTGCTTTCAACACTTGAAAAGCTGTTGGCGATAGTGAAAAAAATTCAACGCTCATATCAATTCCCCTTGTAATAATTTGATATCTATTACAAAAACAAAATTTGCTGATTTTTATATCTTTCAAAGAAACACAGTTAGTAAAAAGAATGATTGTCCAAAGTATATTACTATTCTATGTTTAGTTTTTTTTGTTTGTTACTTTCTTTTCCCTTTTTACTTCCTCATGAACATCTCATGAGGAACCAATACTCCATCTTTTCCCTTTTTACTTCCTCATGAACACCTTATGAGGAACCAAAACTCTATCTTTTCCCTTTTTACTTCCTCATGAACACCTCATGAGGAACCAATACTCCATCTTTTCCCTTTTTACTTCCTCATGAACGCCTCATGAGGAACCAAACTCCATCTTCTTCCCCTTTTACTTCCTCATGAACACCTTATGGGTAATCAAACTCCATTACTCATGAATCTTTTTATATCATAGTAGGATTATTTATGAACATTAAGCGACAATGTTCAATTTTCAAACTTGTCATTCTTGATTTAATTGTCAAAATCCCTTTATTAAATTTTCTTTTTCCTATGATACACTTTACTAAAAAGGAGGGTTTTATTTATGGCTAGAGCAGAAGAATTGTTAAAGGATAAATTTGTTTGTTCGAAATGTAAACATACACACGCTAAAACGAAAGAAGTATCAATGTCTGGTTCAGGTTTAAGTAAGCTACTTGATATTGATTATAATCATTTTTTATTTGTTTCCTGTTTAAATTGTGGTTTTGTTGAGGTTTATAATCCTTCAATTTTAGAAGGTAAAACCCGTGGTGAGTTAACTACAATTCTTGATATTCTTTTTGGATAGAGAGTGATGGTTCTATTATGATGATTTGGCTTGTTGTAGCTGTTCTTTTTCTCATTTATTTTATTGGTGTTGGCTATTATTTTACGCAGCAAGTTTTGTTTATGAAAACAAATTCACTTGAGTTTATTTATCAGCGCGAGTTGGAAAATTTCCGATTTGATGAAGGATTGTATCGTACTGTTCAAAAACAGCCCTTTTCTATTCAATCTCGCTATGGGTATGAATTAAAGGGATACTTGTTTGAGGCCTTTGATACAAATAATTGGGTTATTATTACACATGGTGTAACGGTTAATAAGAATAACTCTATTAAATATGCTGAGCTATTTTTAAAGCTTGGTTTTAATGTACTTACTTATGATCATAGGCGACATGGGGAGTCAGGTGGACAAACAACTAGCTACGGATATTATGAGAAATATGACTTACAAACTGTGGTTCAATATTTAAAGGATTTAAAAGGTGAGATTGTTCTTGGCATTCATGGGGAGTCAATGGGAGCTTGCACAATGTTACAATATGCTGGTTTTGTTGAGGATTCTGCAGCCTTCTATATTTCAGACTGCGCGTTCTCTACATTTGAGGAACAGCTTACATATCGTTTGAAAATGGATTATAAACTTCCTAAATGGGCAATACTTCCAGTTTCTAGCATTTGGTTAAAGCTTCGGAATGGATTTTTCATTAAAGATATTTCTCCTTTACTGGCAACACATAATATTAAAAATCCCGTTTTATTTGTTCATAGTAAACCAGATCCTTATATTCCATTTACACATACACTTAAATTATTTGAAGCGAAAAATCAAAATAAGAGAGAACTATTCATAGCTGAAAATGGTGCTCACGCTATGAGTTTAAATGAAAACAAAGATGATTACTATTCAATTGTTTCATCTTTTTTAAATAATATTGGCGTTAACCATCATTCAATATAAAAACTGAACAGAGCTATTTCTCTGTCCAGTTTTTATTCTTAAAGAGCTGCCTCTAAAATTTTCAATGCATCTTCTTGATCTAATTTTTTGAAGTAACCGAATGGACCGTATTTAACCGTTTTAGCAGCCATTTCAGGTAGTTGCTCTTTTGTAATACCGTACTCACTTAAACGACTTGGCGCACCTATCTGGTTCCAGAATGTACGTAAAGCTTTAATACCAGCTAATGCCCATTCTTCTTTTGACATTGATTCTTGCCTGATATCAAATACTCTATCTGCAAATTGGCAGAAACGATCAACATTTTCGCTCATTACATATTCCATCCAATGAGGGAAAATAATGGCTAATCCTCCGCCGTGTGGAATATCTGTTACTGCAGAAACTGCATGCTCAATATTATGTGTAGCCCAATCACCTTGGACACCCATACTTAAGATTCCATTTAATGCCATCGTACCACTATATAATAGCGTTTCACGCGCTTCATAATCATCCAATTTCTCTACTGCGATTGGAGCAGTTTCAATAACTGTTTTTAAAATCCCCTCACAGAAACGATCTTGAATTTTTGTATTCGTTCCATGGTGGAAATATGACTCAATAACATGTGACATTATATCCACTGATCCATAAACTGTTTGATCACGAGGAACTGTAAACGTATTTTGAGGATCTAGAATTGAAAACGTTGGGTAACTAAATTTACTTCCCCAACCTAATTTTTCATTTGTTTCCCAATTTGTAATAACTGACCCAGCGTTCATTTCTGAACCCGTTGCTGCAAGCGTTAATACTGTTCCAAATTTTAATGCATCTGTTGGGAATGCTTTACGTGTAATAACATCCCAAATCTCACCATCAAATTTCGCACCAACTGCAATAGCTTTTGTACAGTCGATTACTGAACCACCACCAACAGCTAAAACAAAGTCAATATTTTCGTCTTTACAAATTTGTATACCTTTATGAACTGTTGATAATTTCGGATTTGGTTCAACTCCGCTTAGTTCATAAACTGTTTTATCAGCTTCTTTAAGAATGCCTACTATTTGATCGTATAGGCCATTTCTCTTAATACTTCCACCACCGTATACAAGTAAAACATTCTTTCCAAAGCTAGCAGCCTTTTCTTTTAACTTTTGTACACTATCTTTACCAAATATTAATTCTGTTGGATTTGCAAATGTAAAAAAATTCATATGTATCCCTCCTATTGTTCACACTTAATTTTAACTTAAACAATCGAAAGGATGCATCTTAAACGACTTTTGTTTCGAATATTTTTTCATTTATTGGGAACACTAAATAATCGTATGAATGATTCATAATAAATCTAACTTTCTCATATTTAAATCCCACTTTTTCATATAATCGGCGAGCAGAAGGTTTTTCTTGATCTACATTTAATGAAACTCGTGAAATCCCTTTGTTTTTGGCAAAAGAAAGTAATCCTTCTAATAATTCAGTTCCAATTCCTTTGCCTTGATAATCTGGATGCACTGACAATGTATCAATATAAAAATCTTCATCATCTGCTTCCTTATCTACTTTAACATTTTGAATATTTAAATTACGACTTATTATGTCAAGCATTTCACGATCAAGTACTGATAGTTCCATGGAATGGTAGGCTACAATCACTCCTACTACTTTTCCTTCAATTTCTTTAACTAAGCAATTATGGTAACTTAGCCGATTTTGTTCAGATTGAACGTAATATTCTAAAATTGGGGTTGCTTGTTCGTATGATTTTGTCCCTGTTAACATAAATACAATATCTTCAATCGCTTGTACAATTAGAGGGACAATTTGTTTGGCATCTTCTTTTTTTGCTATTCGAATCATGAATTGTCACTCCTTAAATTAGATTTTTCTTTTTAATCTTTAACATTTTTTTAATATAAAAAAGAATAACCTTTTCATTTTACAATAATTTCATGTTAATTTCATGTTAAAAATTATTACTTTGTTAAAATCAATCATTTATTTTAACATAAATGTAATATATAATAATTCTAAGATGTGTAGGAGGAAAATTAATATGTCTGATGTTCAAATTAAGGTTTTAGATAATGGTCCTTTACGTGTCACTGGCACGGTTGAGTTAGTTGATGCTGAAGGGAATACATATCCGCAAAAAGCAGCTTTCTCATTATGTCGATGTGGCATGTCAAGTAAATTACCATATTGTGATGGTACTCATAAAGGAAAATTCGAATCTGTCGTTCGAGCTCCTAAAGAATCAGAATAATTTTATTTTTCTGGCGCCGATTATTGGGCAACTCTAAATAATCGGCTTTCTTATGCCCTCATACCTTTTTACCTTTGAATCATTCATAAAACTGATCTAATCACATTTACATTTAGGGAATGAACTATTAGGGGGAAACAATATGAAAAAGGCACTAGCTTCAGTCGTTTTATCTGCAGCACTAGTAGTACCAGGCGTAACTGCTTATGCAGCGCCAAATGCAAATGAATTAAAAACTTATTTAGTTAGTATCGACCTAACTCAAAAGCAATTAGAGGATTATTTAAATTCTTACTACGGTGAGTCGATCTCTGATTTCGATTCAGTTGATGAGTTAAAGGATACTTTAGGTGAAAGACTTACACAAAAAACTTTAGACGCTCTTCTAGTTGAGTACGGTTACAGTGAAGATGAAATTATCGATCTAGCAGTCCAATATGATGATATGGACAAAAATGCATCATTACTAGATACGTATTATTTTACTTCTGATATCGAAAACTTAATTTATTTAGATGAAGATGAGTCAGGGTCAGGTAGTGTAGAAGATCAATTCCCTTCTATGGACGATCTTTCTAGTGCTCTTTCCGAGTTTGGAATTACTCAAACAGAAATTAATAATCTATCTGCATACCTAGAAAAAGTTGTGAATGATGATCCTGCTGTTGAAGCAAAATTAGAAGCATTAGGAGAACGTGCATCTGCTTTAGAAGAAAATTATCCTGAAATTTTCTCAATGGATTCTGAGGCTGCTCCAAAAGAATTACCAGCTGAATTAAAAGTAGAATTAATGAATATCGTAAAAGAGCTTCAATCTACTTTAATAATTGATATTAAAGTTGCAATTGAACAAAATGGCGTTAAAACTCCTCTAACTTTTGCTAAATTACTTACAATGGATGATTCTATGGATTCCATGGAAAATGTAAAAGTATATTTAGAGATTTATGACAACGCTAGTAATCTATTATTAGACGCTGTATTTTCACCAGATGAACTTTTAGGTGATGACCAGATAGTAGATATCGTTAAAGATACTCAAAAAGCAATTAAAAATCCAAAACCAACTGGTACAGTAAGAACGGAAAATGGCGGTAAACTTCCAACTACTGCAACTCATACAACTGAATGGACAATGTTAGGTATGTTAATGATGTTAGCTGCTGTTGTTTTACGTAAAAAGGTAATTGTTAAACGATAAGCTATGAGTCGTAAACGAAAAGTTCTACTTATTTTTTCAGCACTCCTTTTTATTGTCGGATTATTTTTTGCTACAACAAATGCTTATTCTTTAATCAAAACCTATGTGCTTTACAAACAGTCTAAGGATGATTTCAAAAAAGAAATCAAAACAGAAACAGCAACTAAATTGAAGCAAATTAAAAGAGACGAACCGCTTTACAAGACTTATCCTAAATTTGGCGATGAAATGGGTTCATTAACGATTCCTCGAATTTCTGCAACTTTACCAATCTTCCACGGGACAGATGAGGATGAGCTTGCAAAAGGAATAGGTCATTATGCTAAATCTGTGATGCCAGGTGAACGAGATAATAGTGTTCTTGCTGGACATCGAGATACTGTATTCCGTGAGCTTGGCAAAGTAAAAGTTGGCGATCCGTTAATTGTTAAAACTTCGGCTGGTACATTTACTTACAAAGTTCATAAGATTCGCATCGTTGATAAAGATGATCGCACTGTTATTATCCCAAAACCAAGACCAACTTTAACGGTAAGCACTTGTTATCCGTTTAATTTTATTGGACATGCACCGCAGCGTTATATACTTGTAGCTGGTTTAGTTAAATCAGAAGTAAATAAATAAAAAAAATGCTTACTATTTAATAGTGAGCATTTTTTTTATTAGTAGTTTCATATTTTATTAATTTTCTAGTGCAGCCCAAAACTTTTCGTTATTTAAATTGCGAACACTCCATTGGTAGTGTCCATCACTGCAAGTTTCCGAAAAGAAATTTGCCGAATAGATACTATAAAAAAGAACGTACAAATGGATTGTACTTCTAACCTCTTCGCCTAATCGACTAACTACTTCATTTAAATATTTTTCTAGCTTTGTTTCACCCAATTCATCATATAAATCAAATAAAATCCAGCTTAATGCAACATCAAATAATGGGTCTCCATATAACGTCATTAATCCGAAATCAATTACACCATTAATTTGTCCATCTGCATTTACTAATAGATTTGATGGATAATAATCACCATGTACTAATGCATATTCCCCTTCATATCCAACTGAAAATGCATCCATTAATCGTTTTAATTTCACTTCGTAAACTAATACATCTCTTTTCAAATATTGATCTACTTCTGTATTCTTTCTTAGTAACGATTGTTTTAAAAAATCGTTCCATTCCTTTGAAGAAATTTCATCATAATCACTTAATAATTTGATACCTTTGAATTGCTTTTCTAATTCAATCCTTTGAATACTTAATATTGTAGATAGATAGTTTTCAAAGAATGAATCTAATTCTTGCTCATCATAATTTGATAAATCCTTTTGAATATTTCTACCTTCAATTCGTTTTTCAATTGTTAAAACAACGTCCTTCTCTTTTATAATCTCGTGAATTTTTGGTAATTCAAAATTTGCATCACTTGAATTCATTGATTCATAAAATTGCTTTAATATTTCTAGCTTTGAATAGGCAGTTGGTTTATATAATTTTAAAACTCTTTTTTGATCATAAGAGTAAACTTCTGCTTCTTGTCCCTTTCCTAAAAAATTCGCTTCGCTTATATTGTACTTATTCAAAATGTAACCCCTAACATTTTGTGTGATCATCTTTTCTTCCCCATTTTCCCTTATTTATCTTTTTTTCAATTCTATTTCCATCAATTCCTACTTCTTCCAAAATAGCCTACTATTTCTTATACGGCAATATTATTTATTTAATGATTTGTCTGTTTATTACCCATATTAGCTTCCTACTCTTCTTTTGATACCCATGAACCTTGTGCTTTCCGTATGTAAAGGATTTGCCCGATATGATAAGCATTATGAGTACATAAATTAGATAATGCTCCCCACCAAATTGCATCTACTGGAAAATTTGGAATTTGTTCATATAGCCTGGATTCATCTGCTTCTTTTATAGCTTGCTGCCAATTCGCTAAATTCCCATCTAACTGTTTAACAAGCACCTGCCAATCTTCTTTTGTTAATTTTTCCATCTTCCGAAAAGTTGAAGCATTACTTTCAATTACTTCAGTTGGTATTTCTCCTTTAAATCTTCTCAACCATCGTTCATTATAGAAATACAAATGGTATACGATTTCACCAATCGTATGAGTAAAATCATTTTGTCTCCAACTTATATCCTCTAAACTTAAATTCTCCAATGCAACACTTAAAGGTTGAATCCAACTTTCAACATTTCGGCAGACTTCTAATTGATCTAATAGAAACTCTTTTTTACTCATAGATCATTCTCCCTTGTTAATTTTATACTTTACGATATGTACTTTCGTGGTTATTACTAGATTCACCTTTATTACTTTATGATTTTAACTTATTAAAAAATGCACTACTTTTTAAAAAGCAGTGCATTTTTGTAACAGAATAGGGAATTTTTTAAAGGAGTAATGATTAAATCTTGTACTAATGAACTCTGAATAGATTAATTGTTGCCCCAGCGCCTTGTAACAACTTAACATCTCCAACAAAGTCAAACAATTGAAGTGAAATTGTATCTCCAGCGTCTAATGGTAAGATCATTTGGCTACCGTAAATGGATCTATTCACTTCATTTACGATTGCTGATGCATTTATAGGTCTACCATTTACTAATAGTCTTGTAGATACGTCTAATAGTGCATTTAAATTCACTGTGTAAGTAATAAAGTAATTACCTGGTACCTCAACTGTTAATCGATCATTTGCTTGATCAATTGTAATTCCTTCACCTAAATACTGAAATGATGGAAAAGTTACAATTGTACCTTCTTTTATAACGGAAACTGTTCCACCACTATTCGTAACAAATGCAAAACTTTCGCCAGGAGGTATTGGTGGAAAATGATGTCTTGGCGGTCTTGGATATCTCATACTATCACCTTTTCTTATTATTAGACATAATTCCTCTTAGGAGTAACATATTAAAGGCTTGTCTATATATTTTATTAATATGTAAGTTTTTTCTTTTCGTTACAGCATGTCCACTAGTTTTTTTTTTTTTTCAATTTTAGTAGATTTAAAAAAACTTAGTCATCATCGGACTAAGTTCTTTTAAATCATATGTATTGCGAAAGTCTATGACCTCTCTAGTACATTTACAATCCGATTTAATAGTTCATTTTGCTTCTTTAATTCCTCGTTTCGGATTTTAAATAGTTTATAGAAGTAAGAGATTACTACTATAAGACCTACAGGAATTGCAATGTAAAAAAGCATAATAATGATTGGAAATATACCTAAGGCTGCATCCATTTTAACTCCACATCCTTTATAGTTTATATTTAGATTATGTTAGCCTATCCAATCTTTATGTCTCTAAAATAGGTCAAAGGAATAAGAAGTCTCTGCTAGGTATGGAAAGAATGCAAAAAGGAACTATATCAAATATTAGAAAATCAGCAATATTTCCCATAAAAAAAGAGAGTTCCAAAAGTACTTTGACTTTTTAGCTCTCTCTTGCCGGTCGACAAACTGAATTTAATTAACTTTGCTTCAATTTTTGTTTTTGATCTAAAAAATGATAAATTGCATGGGCTACGCCTGCTTCTTCATTTGTTTTTGTAACAAATGAACAGTGGCCTTTTAGCTCTTCTTTCGCATTTCCCATAGCTACTGGAAAACCTACTCGATTGAACATAGAGACATCATTAAAACTATCTCCAATTGCCATGCTCTCATTTAAATCTACTCCAAGGATTGGTGCAAGCTTTAATAATGCCGCTCCTTTACTTACATTTGCTGAATTAATTTCAACGTTATTTGAGCCTGACGAAGTAATTAGTAGACCTTCTTCTTGCATTAGTTTTAGACGAATGCGACTAATAACCTCTTCTTTATTGGAAAGAAATAATATTTTATATACATCAAGATCATTAAAATCTTCAATAGAAGAATAAGTTCGAACCTTTCTTAAAGTAGCTGTCACTTTATGTGTCTTGCCAGTTTGCTTATCAGTGAAAAATTCATCATATAGTGTATCTCGACACTTTGTAAATGATCCTTCACTAGTACTAATAATAAATGTTTTATTTTCCGCTTCACATATGCTTAGGGCTTTCGCAAAAATTTCTTTATCCATTGAATCGTTGTGCAAAATTTTCGCTTCATAGTCATATATTTGAGAGCCATTTAAACAGACAATGGGACAGGTTAGACCAGCTTCATCTAATACTTCCTTCGCACTTTCATACATTCTACCTGTAGAAATGACAACATGGATTCCTTCCTTTTGTGCCGCCCGGATGCTTTCAATGTTTTCCATTGGTATTCCATTCTTACCATTTACCAGTGTACCATCCATATCAATTGCAATTAATGCCATGTCGTTCTCTCCTTTTCTACTATTCTCTTATAATTTGAATGCTAACTATTCCCCAATTCTACTAAAGCATTCTTATTACAATTTAACTATTTTCTATTTTATGATTTCATTCTTTATTATTATAACGCAAAAAAAGACCTTCTGCATTTCAGAAGGTCTCAGACTGCCCGCCAAACGCTCGCTTTCTTCGTTGCTTCGCCTGTCTGCGGTGCTCATTACCGTCAAAGGTAACTCCGCGCCTCGAAAGACAAGCGCTTGCAATCAGTCTGAAACTCAAGTTTTTTGTACTTTGTCAAACCACTGAGACCTTCTGCATTTCAGAAGGTCTTAAACTACCTACAAAACTCTTTTCCTAATAATACTTTATAACTCTATCTCAATAATCTCCTTACCAACCAAGCGTGCGCCTTGTTTGGCTACGACAATTCCACTTGTAGAGGTGAATACGTTGTTTGCTACAATTTTATCCATTACTTGATTGATTAGTGTTGGATTAACTGGAATTGTTGGATTGTCTACTGTTAGCGTAACAACCTTTTCGTTTTCATTTAAAAATTTGAGTTCTAATGTTTGAATCATAACGCTTTCCTCCTTTTTTATAGACTGTTTAAAAGTAGTCCATTGCTTAATACTTCTAGCTCTACTAACGGTAGATCTTGCAATGATGCTAAGGCATTACCGATTTCACTTAGCTTCACTAAATCAACATCAACTCGGACATTTTTATATGCCTTCCTCTTGATAATGATTTTTCCTTGTGCATCTTTTCCTGCATGTAAATTTACATACAATGTTAGTTGTTGAGTAGCAATTTGTGCCATTTTCAACTCCCCCTTTCGATGTATATGTACTTAAAAAAGGGGGGATTTTCGTTAAAGGTTAATTATTTTTTTGGACTGTTCAAGATCCAATCTTCACATCCACAATATCACTTAATAACAGCTCCATATATCCAGCTTGTTCTTCATAAATAGATAACCTATTTTGGTGTAAATTAATTTTCCCTATTTTTCCTTTTACATTATGGTGATAGTGGTCTTTATAATAAGTAATTTGTACACTTTCATCTTCGTGAATTGCCTGTTGAAGATGACGGTTCATTTCCTCTAATAGTTGTTCATCTACATCTTTTTGTTGTTCATAATTTTGTGATACTTTCCAATCACGAAGCATTTTTACATGTTCTGGTAACATCATTGACGTCCATTTAATTGTGCCACGGTCACGAATCATCGGCATCCTTCTCCTTTTCTTCTCTTTTTACCTTAGGTAGAACTAGTGGTTTTCACTTGCAGAGGAAAAGGACAAAAGGAAATTTTCAACCTTTATGTCCACCTACTAGCTTGCTTCGAGCAAGTGCTGTTCCTCCTTCCGCATAAGAAACAGCCCAGAGGAGCGAAGATGATCCGTATTTTTTTCGCACTGCGTCCATCACATATCCTAAATTGCGCTTTTGAGGTTTTTTCTGATCAAACAAATTTAACTGCATGATTTCATCACTTACAATATTCGAAAGAGAAATGAGAATTTGCCGAACTGTCTTCCCTTCATAATATCGATCAAATAGTTTTGTACAGATCTCATACAAATCTGAAGTAATATTTGTAGGTTCATCCATTGTAAACGCATGTGAAAATCCTCCACCGAATTCTTCCCGACTATATCCAATTCCTAATGTAATCGTACGTCCTGCCTTTCTAGCATTACGAGTTCGGCGTGCAACCTCTTCACACATTTCACGAATAACAAATTTAATTTCTTCGACTTTCGTATAATCTCTCATTAATATTTGGCTTTTACCAAAACTAATTTGTCCGTTCATTATTGGCGCACCTAGCTCAGATAGATCTACTCCCCACGCATGATGATATAGTTGATTTCCCATCACTCCGAATTTCTTCTCCAGCAAATGAAGAGGATATTTCGCTAACTGTCCTACGGTAAAAATCCCCATTGTATTTAAAGTTCGTTCGGTTCTTTTACCGATTCCCCACATTTCACTAAGAGGACTCACCTGCCATAGTTTTTTTTCTACATCTTCATAAGTCCACTCCGCTATCCCATCTTTTTTTCCTTCTAAATCTAAGCAGAGCTTCGACAAAAGCATGTTCGGTCCAATCCCAATCGAACAAGGTAATTGAAATCTTGCCATAATCTCAGTACGAATTTTTTCGGCAATCTCCCATGCATCTCCCCATAATCTCTTCACTCCATCCACCTTTAAAAAACATTCATCAACACTATATACATGTAGATCCTCTAAAGGGGCAAATTCATTTAATAACTTTACTATGTTCGTTGAGATTTCTAGATATTTTGACATTGAAGGATTTACAATTTTGATTCGCGGATCTTTTGGTATTTCAAAAACCCTTGATCCTGTTTTAATCCCAAATTCCTTTTTTAATCGCGGGGAAGCTGCAAGTACGATACTTCCTTCCCTCTCCACATCTCCAACAACTGCTAGATAACATTCTAATGGATCTAATTCGAGCATGACCGCAGAACAACTTGCATAAAAGCTCTTCATATCGATGCATAATATCCGATGATGTGGTAACTCTTCATAACAAATGCTCATACATATCACTCCGATTTTCCAAAAAATAGCAGAACTAATGTTCTTATTTTTATTATAAGTATATATTAAACGAATATACGTTCGATTTCAATGAATTTTTTTCGCTAGGAACAATACAAAATTTTAGCTATACTTAAATTAGCTTAAGGGAGGAAAGACTAAAAGTGGATGGACAGTTTGTAAAGCAGATGATTAAACGAGCGTTAATGCAATATAGAGGAGAACACGAACAGTGGATTACAGCTGATATGCTAGATAAACTATACGAACAAATCGTTACCGAACAATTAAATGATGACCGTGAATTACATGAATTAGTACAAGATATTGTTTACGAATACATAACGAACTATGTCTAACAATCGAAAAAACCCGAGAAACGTCCTGTTCTCTCTCGGGTTTTATGAATAGATAAATGATATTTCACTCGTAATTCCATCTTCTTCATCAAAACCAATAATGATTTCCATTGCATAGGATGAAAAACGATGAATCTCTTCCAAGTAAAAACCAATTGCGTCAGATATTTGTTGCTCATAATACAATACGTTCCGATAATTGGCCGAGACTTGGCAGCTTACCCCGTCATTCTCATCAAATTGAAACTCAATTTGCACACTTTCTGGGCGAATTCCTTCTAAATCAGCCACATATACACAAATTGCATTGGCAACATCTTGTTCATCAAAATAGATCTTCACAAGTCACCTCAAAAGGGGAAAGTTAATATCGATTTTTACGAAAGATTTTCTTAATAAACCAAATAATCACTATTATTACTAAAAAATCTAATAGTAATCCAAAAAATGAAAAACCAAACTGCTGACCACCATAGTAGCCACCAAATGGGTTTAGCATCGATCCAAAAAGAGAGCCTAACCCAAATGCACCTGCATACCCTAAAAAATTCCTTCCTGGACTTCTATACGATCGATAGCTCGACCTAGGTGCTGTTGGTCGATAACTTCTATTAGAACGATACGATCTCCTAATTGCAAGATGCGTTGATAGTTGTTTGCTAGCAACAAAGGAATTAGTATTCACTTTAATACGTTGATGGTTATACGTATTACTACTTGCATCAACCGGGAGTGACAAAGCAAGCATAAAAAACAAAATCCACATGGATATTAGAGAATTTATTTTTTTCAATATCGACCCTTCTTTCATCATCACATCTTTCTTAGTATGGATCTTTTTTAATAAAAAAATGTGACAATTAAAGAGGTCTATAACCACTTAATTCTTTGTTTTGTAAACAACTGATCCGCTAATAGGTGAGAAAAATAACCGACTGTACCAGCTAACCATAATCCATTTATCATTAAGTCTTTTTGCAGCAAATAACAAATTCCACTCCAAACAGCTAAAAAGTAAAGAGAATGAGTTGGTCCACGATGCTTTAATCTTGAAGAAACAGCAATAAATAATCCAAGCGCAAAGATTGACCAATAACCATAAAAGAAAAACCAACCAATAACTGCAATTAATATGCCTGTTAACATTAATATTGTTTTTAAATTCCGTAACCAGCTAACACAAACAATAAATAATATGAGAATACCTACTGCATAAATCCATGATCCAGAATAAATTAACTTCCCTGTCTTCACAACAATAAATAATGTAACTGCTAAAAATAATAAGCTGAAAAGAACTTTTAGCGGCATTGAAACTTTTTTTGTTAATGAACCATTATGATGATCTAAATCAGGAGCCAAACTACTGATTGCACCAACTATAAGTGGAACGGTCATAGAATCATTTTTTGTTGCATACATTGTGACACCAGTTGCAAATAATCCTACAATTACATGACTTTTTCCATCCAAAACATATACCATCCTTATCTTACATACTCATACTTTTATTATAGTCGGATAAGGTTAGTTTTCATATGAATAAATTAACAAATGATGGTAATTTAAGAATAATTAATGTCTCTATATTCATTGACGATTGTTCTTTTTTCTGACAAAATATAGGAAGCTTAGGTATTATAGAAACTAGTCGATTGGCGAGCCTTTTAGGCGAAGACTAAAGACGAGTTACACCTACACTTTATTCCTAGAATTGGCTACTATATCGAGTAATCGACATCGCTAGCTAATTAATGCTTTTTAAAGTGTAATAAAATACTTTCACAGTTTGCTTTGGGGGAAATTATGCAAGAAAAAGAAATGAGTGTCATTGACCATTTAGATGAGCTTCGAAATCGAATAATAAAAGTTATTGTTGCATTCGTTATTTTTTTAGGGATTGGATTATATTATACGAAAGCTATATTCAATTTCCTTGTTCAAGATTTGCATGGAAAGCTTCTAGCGCTTGGTCCAAGTGATGTCCTTTGGATTTATCTAATGATTGGTGGAGTATTCGCGATCGCGTGTAGTATCCCTGTCATAGCTTACCAAATATGGGCGTTTGTAAAGCCGGCCTTGCATGTAAAAGAACAAAAAAGCACAATGCTTTACATACCAGCTTTATTCTTATTGTTCGTTTGTGGATTAGCATTTGGCTATTATTTCATCTTTCCAAACGTTTTAAAATTTTTACAGGACATCGGAGAAGATTTAGTAACAGTTACATTCACAGCTGAACGCTATTTTAGCTTCTTATTTAATTTAGTTGTTCCTTTTGCGTTTTTCTTTGATTTACCAGTCATTATACTATTTTTAACAAGTATCGGAATCGTATCACCAGCATTTTTAAGAAAATCTCGACGATTTGCATATTTTATCCTTATTATTATCGGAACAGCAATTTCACCGCCTGATTTTGTATCTGATATGATGACAAGCTTACCATTGTTAGTTATATACGAATTAAGTATTCTTGTTTCATCAATTGCATATAGAAGACGTATTAAACGCCTACAACATGAATCGGAATAAAAATAAAAAAATGGACAGCAATTAGTATGCTTGTCCATTTTTTTGACTATTCCTTATAACAAAATATGTGATGTATACAAAGTAACAACTAAACCTGAAAAACTATAAATTAACGATGCTTTAATAGCAATTTTTCTTTGAAAATCTTTATGTAAGTCATTAAATTCTAATCCAGCAGCACGCAACCATTGATACCGCTGCAGAGGAGTATAACTTACTTTTTTAGCTGTTTTCCAGTAAAGGAAGACCGTCGTAACGAATCCTACCATAATAGCAATATTACTAGCCGATGAATCCGAGAGAACACTAACAAGGAACGTCAAAATTACTTGTACAATTAAAATAGCAAAAACGTAAATGAACTTTTTCATGTTAATCCTCCTTATTTAAGCTTATTTAAATTATAACAAAGATGTATTTTTCAGAATAGTAAAAATTTTGTAGAATTCATGGGTAATTAGAACTAAAAAGACAACAAAGTGATAAGAGAAAGAGTCTGTTTATAAGAGAAAAATTTGAAAGATATGAAAAAATTCTATTCCCTTCTTCCTATTTAAGTTCGTACGTTCTACTTTAAACTTGCATAAAACGAACATTAGTTCTATAATAAATATAGAAAAAAGATTCCCACATATATGAGAATCTTTTAGTTAAATTAATTGTTAGTTTGAGCTGATATCATCTTTCGATTTCGGCACGATGATGATTGTTTCTCCTTTTTTAGAGAACATGTATTGATCACGAGCATAGTTTGCTATGAAATCCGGATCATTTAATAATCTAATCTGTCTTTGTAAATCTTTTTCAGTTTTAGCCACTTTTTTTTGTTCGACATGTAATGTTGAAAGTTCATGTTGCTTTGCCGAAGCGATCTTGTTTTGACTATACATATATATTCCAGACGCGACAATTAAAGACAAAAATAATGTTGTCAAAATGATTCGATGGATTCGTATTGTTTTTCTTTTTTTAGTCTGCGGAAATTGATTACGAGAAGGCTTGTTTAATTCTTCTCTTTGTGGATTATATAGTTTTCGCGCTTCTGCCTTCACGTTAAAAACCTCCCTTTAAAAATATTATTCTACTCTAGTTTAACAATTAATAGCTTTTTAGAAAAGAAAAAAAAGGTAAAACAAGTAAAAATTTGACTATTTTACACAAAAACTCGTCTTTTTTGTCGAGTTCTAGTCACATATATTATCAATAAAAGATACCATTAATTACCTCATTTTCTTATTTTTTGAATATTTTAAATTTTTTTAACAAAAGTGGTTGACGAATATTTTCCCATCATGTATATTAAATATAAATTAACTGAATATTTAAACAGTTAAATTTTAGTAATCATGTTATACACATCCCCCCAATCCCTATCACCCAATTAGATAGGGATCTTTTTATGTTCAAAATCACAAGCCAACAAATTACCAATTTAGGGAGAGTTGGATTATAATACTTTTTAAAGGAGGTACGAGAAAATGCAAAAATTAGAAATTGGTGCTGCCCAAGATGCACTTCAAAATTATATAAATCAAACAGTCTATTTACATTTAGAAACTACAAATGGTGCATATGCTAATCACTTTAATGAAAAAGTAATGACAGTAAATGCCTTTATTAGAAATACGAAAGTAATCATTAGCCGTGCTACGATCACAGGCAAATACCCATACCGTGTCGGATTAAAGCTTGAAGAAGGCTGGGTTGTTGCAGAAGGATTAACTGATTTTGAAGTTGATGACCAAGGTCGCCTCCTACTAGCAGGTCATAATGAGGATGGAAAGCTTGCAATCGCTATACATTTAAGCTATACGCCATTTTAAGAGAGGAGCACTAAAAATGAGTCAAAAACAAGAAAAAGTATTACTTGTGTTCCCTCACCCTGATGATGAAGCTTTTGGGGCTGCTGGAACGATTTCGAAGTTTACAAATAAAGGGATTCCCGTTACATACGCTTGTTTAACATTAGGAGAAATGGGACGAAATATGGGAAATCCATTTTTCGCAACAAGAGAATCACTTCCTACAATACGTAAAAACGAATTAATCGACGCTTGTAGAGAAATGGGAATCCAAGATTTAAGAATGCTAGGATTCCATGATAAAACAATTGAATTCGAAGACCCTGAGGATGTAATTCATCCAATAAAGGAAATCATCGACGAGATTCAGCCAACATTATTAATTACTTTTTATCCAGAACATGGTGTCCACCCAGACCATGATGCAACTGCAAGAGCTGCTGTTGAAGCAGTTCGACGAATGGATAAGGAAGATCGTCCAACAGTATGGTGTATCGCGATTACAAAAGAACGCTTTGAAGTTTTAGGGAAACCAGATATCGTGAATGATGTAATGGATGTTGCAACCCAGAAACTAAGAACAATGAAAGCACACCGTTCTCAAACAGAAGCGATGCTAAAAGACGTTGTAAAAATCGAAAAATTTGAAGATATACCTGATGATCGATTAAAATCATTTTTTGCGAAGGAATCATTCTATACCTATCAGTTTGAATAAGCACTTGCCAAAACCAAAGTAAGAAGGTAAAAACCTTATATATGTAGAAAGAAAAAGAGATTAAACTATTCTGGAGGTTAATGAAATGTTGAAAATGAGGTATTTAATTTTATATGTTTCAAATCTAGAAAAATCTCTTACTTTCTATACCGAGTCTTTAGGCCTTCCTATTCGTGGAAATCATGGTACGTATGTAGAATTAGATACTGGCAATACCGTACTTGCAATGATTGAACGTAGCAATGTTCAAGAGCTTACTGGATTAAATTATAAAAATACTGAGGCATCCTCCCAAACTTTTGAAATCGGATTTGTAACTGACGATGTGCATTCTACAATAGAAGAGTTACGAACAAAAGGTGTAAATATCATCAAAGAACCAATTACAAAACCATGGGGTCAAACAGTAGCATATGTAGCAGATCCAGACGGTCATTTTATTGAAATTTGTAGTTCAATGGACTAATAAAATAACTAAAAAATCCATCTCTGAAATAAAGAGATGGATTTTTTTTATATCTACACAAAATTTCTAGTAGAACTGTTACGACTAAACTTATAGATAGCAATTAAGAAAAATGCAGCCGCAAAAACTAGAAGGATTAAAATATTTAAATATAAGCTTCCTAAACTACTTCCTTGTTGCAACTTCGTCAATGTCTCTAACGTCCATCTTTGTGGAAGAAAATCCGCAATTCTTTGTACTGATGATGGCATAATCTCGATTGGCCAGAAACAACCGGAGATCATAACAGTTGGAACAACGATTAAGTTCTGCAATGCTCCAGATGATTTTGAACTATTAGAGAACGCCACAATCATTAATGAGATCCCGACTGAGACCAAAGCAAAAAGCATCATAACAATTGCCGCTTCCCAAAATGGAATATGAATATCGATATGAAACACTTTAGTCATAAAGAGGAGCGTAATAATTACTTGGATCGTCATTACAATCATATTTACTACAACATTTGAGAAAATATATTTTCTAGCATTAATAGGTGCTGACAAAAGTCTGTAGTAAATTCGATTTTCTTTTTCCTTTAAAATAATTTCAGAAAGATTCCCTGCAGACATTAACATAATCATAATCAAAAAGCCTAAACTATATGTCGTCATATTTTCAGATTGAGATGAATCTGATAATGTTTTTGTTGCTACCTTGAAGCTTGCATTTTGGTAGTTGGAATACATTTGATTAAATTTAGTTTGGTCTGTTTTTGCCACACTACTAATAGCTGAAACATTGTCGATATAATTGTATAAATAAGACTTTACAAAGCTCGTAATTTGGGCACCTTTTATAGAAGATATTTGAATATGATTTGGATTACCAGAACGTACACTATCTGTAAAACCATCATGAAACGAAATAACACAATCAAGTGATCCTGAAGCGATCTTATCATTGGCATCAGAATTGTTTATTATTTCAATACGAACGTTATCTAAGTGTTCTAAAAACTTAATCGTATCATTTGCAATATATTGATGATCCTCATTGACAATCCCAACATGAACGATTGTTTTATTGGAACCACCATAAGCTAGAAAGGAAATAAAAATACCAATTAGAGGCACTAAAATATACATAATAATATTTTTCTTATTTTTAAAAGTAGCTCTTAAAGTATTCGAAATTAGCCAAAAAACTGTCTGCATCCTACAGCCCCTCCCTTCTTTGTAGAGAAATAGATGCAAGAAATAGGAATAATAAAGAAAAACCTATATTAAAGACAAGCGCCGGGATCGCAGCTGACAAGTCGTTTGCATAAATAATTTTTGTAATTGCAGTATTAACCCATGTAAGTGGTGAAAGCTGAGTAATGAATTTTAAAATCCCACTAGTATCGCCCAATTTAAAGTAAGCTCCACCAAAGAATGAAGAAAGCTGCACAACAATCATGATGATTGCTCTAGATGATGCATTTGATTTCGTTATATAACTTACAACTAACCCTAAACTAATTGATAGAAGAACTTCCGTTAGTAAAACAATAAAGACTAATAATAGGTGACTACCCCAGTTGGCTTTAAAAAAGAATTTACTGAAATAGACAACTACAATAATGCACAGAAAGTTAGCAACTAAACTTCCAAGTATTTTTCCTATAAAAATCTCAAACTTGGAAATAGGAGAAACAATTAATCGATCAGCAGTTTTTCTAACTCTTTCTCCTGTAATCAATTTACTTGCAGACATAGCTGCATAAAGAACAATCATAGTCGTCATTGCAATCGCGTAATAATCCATCGAGCCTGGCTGTTTATTTGATGCAATCGACGTGTCCTTAATATAATCATCATGAGAATTACCTAAAAAGACTTCTTTAACTTTAGTTGGATCGACTTTTGCAACTTCCACGCCAACATTATATTTATCTACAAAAGAAGTTAACATTCCTTGAATAACACTACCCTCAACACTGTTTCCTTCATTGATATAAAGCTTAATTCCGTTATCTTGAATAGAAATATAGCCATCATAATGATTTCGTTTAACTTCATTCTCGCCATTTGTATTACTCGCAGCTTTTTTAAAATGAATTCCAGACTTTTTCGTACTTTTAATTAATTCGTTAAAATACTGCGAAAACTCACCAGTTGTTGATTGATCTTTATATAAAACATGCACATCTTTAACCGGGACTGATGTTGAAAAAGCATTTGAAAGTGAAGTACCTAAGACAAGCATTAAAATGATTGGAAATGCTAACATAAAAAATAAGTTCCTTACATCTCGAAAGTCACGCTTAATTTCCATGAAAGCAATATTAAAAATATTCAAGCTAATTGCCTCCTTATAAAATAATTTTCCATAAAGTTAATCACGTAAATTTCGACCTGTTAATGTAAGGAAAACAGTTTCCAAGTTAGGCGCATTTTCCTGTAATGAACTGATTTCGATTTCATTATTAATAAAATGTTGAATGATTTTATTTAAATTATTCACACCATTATCTGAAGTAATCGTAATAACATTATCTAAAATATGAACATTCTCAACGCCATTAATCGCTTTAAGCTCCGTAACATCAATATTTTCAGCCGTTTTAACTTCAATTCGAATATCCTTTGTATTCGTAATAATCGATTTAAGCTGTTCCTTTGTTCCTTCAGCGATGATTTTTCCATGGTCAATAATCGAAATACGTGAGCATATTTCTTCAACTTCTTCCATGTAATGGCTCGTATAAATGATTGTACAGCCCATTTCATTAAGCTTACGTACACTATTAAGAATATAGTTTCGTGAATGTGGATCAATCCCAACAGTTGGTTCATCCATAATAATCAATTTAGGTCGGTGTGCAATTGCACACGCAATATTTAACCTTCTCTTCATTCCACCGGAGAAATTTTTTGGATATTCCTTAAATTTATCTTCTAACCCTACAAATTGTAAGGCTTCTTCTACTCTTTCATTTAATTCCGAACCTCTTAAACCATATAGTCCAGCGAAAAATCTAACATTTTCATAGGCAGTTAAATCTTCATAAATAGCTAAGTCCTGAGGTACCATTCCAATATTCATTTTTGCGAACTTACTATTCTTCTTATTGTTTTTACCTAGGATTTCTACAGTACCTTGATTACTTCGAAGTAGCCCTGAAATAATATTAATTGTCGTACTTTTTCCCGCTCCATTTGCTCCAAGAAATCCGAAAATTTCTCCTTCTTCAATTGATAAAGACATATTATCTACTGCTAAAAAATCCCCGAACTTTTTAGTTAAATTTTTTATCTCTAAAACTTTCATCCTCTCACCTCTTAAGCTTTGTGTATGATGCTATTATAAGCAAAAGGGTGAACTAATATCAGTGTATTAGTTCACCCTTTTCACATGAGAATATTCATGTTTTTATTTAGGCAAAATCATGATGGACTTAATAGAAATTCATATCACATGATGAAATTATTAGATTGGAAGCAAAGTTGTAACTGAAAAACCATCATGACCATCCACTATTATTTTCCCGTTTATAGCCGCTGTTCTCTCTTCCATCCCAATGATGCCTAAACCTTTTTTAATTTTCACTTTCCCTTTACCATTGTCTTTTACATTTATTTTTATCATTTTATTCATGACATGTATTTCAATCGAAACCTCTGTAGCATTTGCATATTTCATCGTATTTGTTAAAGCCTCAACTACATTTTCTTGAATTACTTTCCATTGAATTGGCGTAATAAGGTCGAGATTTCCTTTATAGACAAACAATGTTTTTAAATCATGCTTAGCAAAAAATTCATCTATGAATAATTTCATATGATGAATTCCCATTTGTTCAGTTGGAGGCTTCATATTTTTTAAAGTAAGTCTTATGTTTTCAATTCCGTCCTTTGAAATATTAATCGCATTTTGAAGCAATTCTAATGCTTTATCGTGATTAGTACTCATTAAATGTTTAGCTGCTTCCATTTGATATAGTGCACCTGTCATTGAATGCCCTATTTTATCATGTATTTCTTGAGAAATACGATTTCGTTCCTGCAATTTAAAGGTATATTCCGATTGCTCAATAAACTCATTATGGTTATTTATCTTTTTTGACAGCTTTTGAATCGTTCTCCTCATTTTGTCAATTTGATCTTCTTTAAACCGTAATCTGGTGTTATACAAATTAACAAGCGAAAAAACAATAAAACTAAATAATGAAATTAATCCATAAATAGGCTGTAAAGAATTAGATAAGTAGAAAATTGGAAGTAGTGCAAGAAAACAACCAATCCATTTTTTCGAAGTAAAAAAAGAAACAAGCTCTAAGATTGACATTGGCAGTAGTAAAAGAAATAATGGCTGAATCTTTAAATTGGAATAGACAATTAAACAAATTGATAAGATTAGTAAAAATTTTATCAACGACCTATTTTTTATTAAATACAGACTAATATTTAAACAAAAATAAACAAGTAATCCAAAAAGTACCCAAGAGAAATTAGGAATTTCTTTTTGAATATAAATTAGAGCTATATACAAGATAACAGAAAGCTTATTTAAAATAATCCAACGCTCCATATGTAACTCCTTCGCGTTAGTCTACTTTCCCAGTAATATAGAAAATAGCAATTTGTGTACGATGTTCTAGCCCAGTTTTTCCGAGAATTGAAGTAATATAATTAGCAACTGTTCCTTCAGAAATATAAATTTGCTTAGAAATTTCCTTATTCGAAAACCCTTTTGCGATTAAAGCCATTACATCTAACTCTCTTTGAGTAAACAAACTCGTATCTATTTTCGTATCTGCCGTCTTCGCATTGCTTGCTAAATTCGTTCTAATTTTATCCAGTACTAAATCTTGCATGATTGTATTTCCATGATAAACACTTTTGATTGCTTCTCGAATTCGTTCTGGATCATTATTTTTTAATAAATAGCCCTTTGCGCCATTTTTAACAGCATCAATAATATACTCGTCATCATCAAAAGTCGTTAAAATAAGTGGCTTTGTGTTAGTTTGCTCGGAAATATGCTTCGTAGCTTCTACACCATTCATATTTGGCATTCGAACATCTAAAAGTGCAACATCTACTTCATTATTTTGACAATATTCTAACGCTTCATTCCCATCATTTACGGTTTCTAATACTTCAAACTCTTCATAAGAACTCAATATGATTTTAAGCCCTTCTCTAATAAATGAATTATCATCAGCAATAATTAATTTTATTTTCATTTGAATAGAGGGAGAAAATTTCTACCTCGTTTTCACATCCTTTATTCCACGAATTATATTTCCATTATATACCACTACTGATTAAATACCATGAGAAGAAAAAGATTTATTGATTTCACAAACAAATCACTTAATTACATAATTTTTTTGTTTTACGAAGCCTTGACGTATTCAATAAAAAGGTAAACAATACAAACGAACTATCATTTTGTGATTATTTTCACAAATTATTCAATAGTTAAAGTAAAATATCTCAAAAAATTTAGTAAAATTTAATTGAGCGCTCTGTTAAATTTTAAAAAATATTTACCATTTAACTTCTTTGTTTATACTTCTAATGTCTTCAAAAAAGTTACAAATAGGTTAACACCTTAATTAACGCCGGCAAAATGAAAAGTTAACTTCTTCCCTTATTAAGTTAGTTAAAAATCACTTATAAAAATAGTGGATTCAAGATTATGATAAATGAAAAAACTTATTACTTTAAACAGATTGATGCAAAGCCATATATACAAACAAATTATGAAAGTAGGGAGTTTGATTATGAAAAAAATAGTAAGTATACTAGTCTTTTTTAGTATCTTAATTTCAGTAACCTCAATAAATGCACAAGAAATTCCAACTGATGAGACAAATCAAGAAGCTTTTGTAATACCTGTACATCAAGAAGAAATTGATAGAGAAGAACAACAACAATTGGAACAACAAAAAAGTAAAGGAAGAACTCCATTGTATGAGTATAAAACTCAACTAGTAGGAACTCAAATAGCAAAACTATATGAGAATTGAACAAAATAACTTAACTACTTAGTCGCTTTACTAGGACCTGCTATCCTTCAAAAATTATATTAAAAAAATCCCCAAGCATATGCAAAAGGGATTTAGGTAACATTACTTATTTTCAATTAATACTTTACCATATTGTACTTCATTATTTTCAAAGTAATCATGAGCGTCCTTCACTTGATCAAATGTAAAAGTTTTTGGATTGATCAACGGTTTTAGCTTTCCTTCTTCAACTAAAGTAGCAATTTTATTTAAAATAGCACTATGTTCTTTACGCCCTTTCTCAGTTTTTTGAGTAAGCAGAATAAAAATTACATGTAAAGATAAAGATTTGTTATGTAGAAGTGTTAAATCATGCGTCGATCGTGCTGCGATTGCTAAAACAGTACCTATTTGCTTAACTGCAATAAATGATTTATCTAGGTTTTCTTTACCGACAGTATCAAAAACAAGATCAAAGCCCTGCCCATCCGTTAGGCGGTTAACATATTCTTGGACGGTCTCTTCCTTGTAATGAATGACATGGTCTGCACCTAGATTTTTAACTAAATCAGCCTTTTCTTTCGATGAAACAGTTGTCGTAACAGTAGCTCCAAAAGCTTTCGCCAACTGGATAGCTAGATGACCAACACCACCTGTCCCGCCATGAATTAAAATATGATCACCTTGTTTTAAATTACCTCTTTCAAAAAGTGCCTCCCATGCAGTAATAGCTGTTAATGGTAAACTTGCCGCTTCTTGAACTGGTAAATTTTTTGGAGCTTTAGCAATTACTGATTCTTCTATTAAAAAATAATCGGAAAGAGTACCAGTAAAGACATTCAAACCGAAAACAAAGTCACCAACTGAAAAACGTGAAACATTTTCACCAACTTCAACAACTTCACCTGAAAAATCACTATGTAAAATCATTGGAAAATTAGGATGGAACGCATTTGGTACAATCCCTTTTCTAATCTTTGTATCAATCGGATTGATACTAGTCGCAGAAACCTTAACTAAAACTTGATGACCAGATGGCTTCGGTATTGAAAGTTCAACATTTTTAAACTCAGAGCTATCTCCATATTGATGAATGACAATTGCTTTCATAATAGGCCTCCTATGCAAAATAGAAAATATTATTAAGTCATTTTAGCATACATCAAATCGAAAAAAATACAATTTCAACTTCAAATCGAATCATATGGTTTTGATTATAATGGTTAAAAATTTATAATTTATATTGTTTTTTCACATTGTTTCAGTATAATCAATATAAATCTTTTAATCTTAATTCATGGAGGAAAATGACTATGGTAAACAAATTAGAGGAATTAAATGAGAGAAATACGTTAAACCATAGAAATATTGTAAAGTATGTAAAACACGTCTTTGATGAGTTAGACTTAAAAGTTAGAAGATTTCGTGAAGAAACAGCAATCAAGGCAGCTCATCATGCAAAACCAGATTTAGAAGAAGAGAAATTATTTTATAACAATATTCACCATATGAAGTCGTTACTAATTGACGTATTAGAACGTACTACTGAAGATCTTGAACATATGGGAGATAAAAACTGGAATAAAAACTTTAAAGACGGCGTAAACGCATAATTTTAAATATTAACGAACGTATTTTCTCTATAAATAAGGATAGGAGGGTATTTAAACCTTCCTATCCTTTTAATTATTGTTGTCGATCCAAATTTCTTACATAATGCTTCAATACAAAAAGTACACTTTCATCAATTGGAATATTTATACCAAATCCATCACTTTTTTCGAGCGAAACAAAACCATGTAACAAACTTCTTAAACCTCTTACCGCATGAATAAGTTCAATGTCCGTTAGATTATACGGTTTCAATAATGCATAGATTAAGTTCAATATTTTATTCCCAGTTAACCGATACTCATCACCTGACGTTTTAGACAAAGATAAGGTAGCTTTATATAAACCAGGATGGGTTCTAGCATAATCAAGATAAGCAAAAGCTAATGCAAAAATTGCTTTCTCATTATTTTTACCTTCAACTGATTCACGAAGTTTTTCATAAAGTTGTGTAATTCCATGTAATGCAACACTATTTTTTAGTTCATCCAAATTCTTAATATGGTTATAAATCGATGGTGGTTGAATCGTTAGCTTCTTTGCAAGATAACTAATCGTTAAAGCCTCCCACCCTTCTGTATCGACAATTTTAATTGAAGTATTCAGTAATTGATTAAAATTCAATCCAATTCTTGGTGACATGACGAATTCCCCTTCACTTACTGCTTTTTAAGAGCACGGTCAATTGCTTCTTGTGGATGACTTAACATCGTACCATGACCGACTGCTAATAATGTAGGTTTTAATTCACTAATTTTCTTAGCACTATTTAAAGCAGCAGCTTTATTCCATGTTGCCATTGATGGAAAAGGAAATAAAATTCTTAATTGACCAGAGATCGCAAAACCACCTCTTAATGAAAAAGCATCACCAGCGATAATGGCATTTGTACGTTGATCTAAAAATGCCATTGAACCTGGTGTATGACCGGGAACCTCAATTGCTATTAAAGACCCAATAGTGTCTCCTTCCTGTAGTAACCGATCCGGTATGGTTTGGATATTTTTAGGAACGCCGCCTTTTATCGGAGTATTTGGCTCACTAGCTTCTAAACTAGTGTCTCCTTTTAATAATTTTGCATCCCTTTTTGAAATGGAGACGACTGCATCAGGAAGTAGTGATTTTAATTGATCAAGCGCTCCAACATGGTCGCCATGCGCATGCGTTAAAACGATATTTGTAATTTTTTTGCCTATTTGATTAGCTGCTTCAATAATTCTAGTCGCACTAAAGGAAAGCGCTGTATCAATTAGCGTAAGTTCGTTTTCTTCTTCAACTAAAAAACAATTTACAGGAAAGAAATTGGGTAAAAAGCTCAACTCATAAAGATAATTATTTTTCGTAATCTTCATTTTATACCCTCCTAATAATAAAAACTAATACCTTTAGTTTTATAATACTAAAGGTATTAGTTTATGTGAACAAAAATTCCAAATTTAATAAAAATGGTTAAATAAATAAAAAACCCTTCCATCCAAGATGAAAGGGTTTCAGACTGCCCGCCAAACGCTCGCTTTCTTCGTTGCTTCGCCTGTCTGCGGTGCTCATTACCGTNNGCGCCTCGAAAGACAAGCGCTCGCAATCAGTCTGAAAATCAAATTTTTAGTACTTTTTCTACACGTTGAAATTATTTTCTGGATAAGTCCATCTCTTTATAAGAAACAACTTTCGTTTTATGTTTAAATTTATAACCTAACCAAACAATTAAAAACACAGGAATTCCAATGTATGAAACAAGTACACCTTGCCAATCAATTGCCTTACCAGTGAATGCTTGCCAGTTTTGAGCTAGTACAATAAATAAACAAGCTAAGAATGCTAAAATTGGTCCAAGTGGGAACCATTTTGCGCGGTAAGGTAGGTCATTCAAATCTTTACCTTGAGCAACATAAGCCTTACGGAAACGGTAATGAGAAATCGCAATACCTAACCAAGCAAGGAAACCTGATAGTCCTGATAAATTTAATAACCAAGTATACACTTGACCTTCACCGAAAAATGAAGATAAACATGCAAGTGAACCAACTGCAAGTGTTACATATAAAGCATTTGTAGGAACTCCATTTTTATTTACTTTTGTTAAGAATTTAGGAGCTTTTCCTTCGACTGCTAGAGTGTATAACATACGAGTAGATGCGTATGTTCCACTATTACCTGCCGATAAAACAGATGTTAAAATAACTGCATTCATTACAGAAGCCGCAAATGCAACACCTAATTTTTCAAACACTAAAGTAAATGGACTAACTGCCACGTCGCCTCTCATTAAATCAGGATCTGTATATGGAATTAATAGACCAATTATGATAATAGCTAAAACATAAAATAAAAGGATACGCCAGAAAATTTGACGGATAGCTTTTGGAACATTTTTTTCTGGATGTTCTGTCTCCCCTGCTGCAACACCGATTAGCTCTGTACCTTGGAATGAGAAACCTGCAACAATAAAGATTGATAAAACACCTAAAAATCCATTATGAAACGGAGCATCACCAACAGTAAAGTTTTTGAAACCTGCATGATGTCCACTGATAATGCCAAAAATCATTGCAATACCAACTACTAAAAAGACAACTACAGTTACAACTTTAATTAACGAAAACCAAAACTCTGATTCACCATAGCCTTTAACTGAGAGTAAATTTAAACCTAATATAATCACTAAAAAGATTCCGCTCCATAATACTGCTGGAGAATGAGGGAACCAATATTTCATCAGCATTGCCGAAGCTAATAATTCAAAAGCTAAAGTGATTGCCCAGTTATACCAATAATTCCAACCCATAGCAAAACCAAATGCTGGATCAACGTAGCGAGATCCATAAGTACTAAATGAACCAGAAACTGGCAAATAAGTCGCCATTTCACCTAAACTAGTCATTAAGAAATAAACCATAATACCAATTAGTCCGTAAGCTAAAACAGCTCCACCAGGACCAGCTTGACTAATTGAAGTTCCACTAGCTAAAAACAAACCTGTCCCAATTGAACCACCAATTGAAATCATCGTTAAATGTCTTGCTTTAAGGCCCCTTTTTAAAGAACCATCGTGAGTATTCGATCCTACTGTATCATTTTTAGGGTTTGTTAGTCCCATCTTATTGCCTCCTCTTGATTCTTGCAATCTTATCTTTACGCGAGAATATGGGACGGTATAAAAGTGTTGTATGATGTGTATTTTACTCAGTATTTTCGTCAATATGTAAAGAATGGAAAATCTGGTAAAATACAAAAAAACACGTGAAGCAATGTTCACGTGTTTAAGACTCAATTATATGTGTCAAACAGCATCAACATCTCTTCAATAGCCCTCCACAAGAAATCTTGTGACAGTCCTATGCTTATTCAGCAATAGGCCCAGTAATAAATTTAAATGGTAAATTTATTACTTCGGCAGTTTCACCTTTTATTACTTTTCACAGGTACCATAAACCTCAAAGTAACGACTAATCAAAACTGCGCCTCTATCCATACGAGATAAAGATTATATTAAATTAATTTTTATAAACTCAATATACAATCTATTAATCTAGTTTGTCAATAAATTTTTCGACAAAAGTAGACTCAACCTAATAGATGAATGACTTGATTTTCGCTTCATGATGCTCATATCTTGTACCTAGCACTTATGTTTTTGTATAATAATTCTATGTACTTCAAAGGAGGAATTTTTCACATGACAATTTATAAAGCATTGACACTTGCGGGATCTGATAGTAGTGGTGGAGCTGGATTACAAGCTGATATTAAAACATTTCAGGAACGTAATGTTTATGGCATGAGTGCAATTACAACTTTAGTAGCGATGGATCCGCATAATCATTGGCATCATCAAGTATTTCCAATTGATATAGATACAATTGCAGCACAATTAGAAACAATCGTTGTTGGCGTTGGAATTCAAGCAATGAAAACAGGGATGCTTGGTTCAACTGAAATAATTGAGTTAGCCGCAAAAACAATAAAAAAACATAATATTGATCGAGTTGTTGTCGATCCAGTTATGATTTGTAAAGGAAATGACGAGGCTCTTCACCCAGAAACAAATGATGCATTAAGAGAAATTTTAGTACCACTTTCAACTGTTGTAACACCAAATTTATTTGAGGCAGCTCAATTAGCTAAAATGCCTCCAATCTGCACTGTTGAACAAATGGAAGAAGCAGCACGTAAAATCCATGAATTAGGGGCTAAATATGTTCTAGTTAAAGGTGGAAGCAAAATTCAGCATGAAAATGCAATAGATGTATTATTTGATGGTGAAAAAATCGAGCATCTAGAATCTGACAGAATCGAAACTACATATACTCACGGTGCGGGTTGTACTTATTCTGCAGCTATTTGTGCAGAGCTTGCTAAAGGTGCTGAACCAAGAGAAGCAATCTACACTGCAAAGAAATTCATTACGGAAGCAATTCGTCACTCATTCCCACTTAATCAATACGTTGGCCCAACAAACCACATGGCATATCGATTACATGGAGAAGGCTAATATCAAATAATGGGGCTGTCTCATAAGTCAGATTAACTGACGTATGAGGCGCCTTTTTTTAATTGTAAAAAATGGTGGTAGGATTTCTCAACAATGCTTTAGCTTAAAGCTGATATGATTGATCTTTTTTACAGATAATTAGCAGATTTTTATCAAGTTTTTATTCGATTTGGAACAGATTTACTAGTTTTTGATTTGAAAGTATCTACTATTTTTTAATTTGGAGGTCATAATACCTTAACTGGCATAGGTAATTTTTAATTTTATTTGCGATTCCTTGGAATTTAATTGCAGTTTCGCTAAATTTATTTGCGATTCCCTAATTTTAATTGCAGTTTCACCAAATTAAATTGCGATTTTCAGATTTTATTTGCAGTCCACGTATATTTTTTATTTTAGAGTATAAAAAAAGGGCAAAGGTTTCCCTATCCCCCATGTTCCCACTTTTCACTTAACGATTCCCTTAATTGCCTTAAATGCATTTTTTCCTTTGAAATAAATGAATCTTTCCCATTTAGCTAATAAACCATTTCCATTTTCACCATTTTCAATCTGAAGCGCATGCTGTTTATGAAAATCAGCAACTCGTTCATTATGTTTTGTATGCAAAGTGTTTAGGCGCGTGTGAAGATGTAATGCATGTTTGTTTTGTCCCATATGATCACCCTCCTCCTTTAGTTAATAGCATCTTAAATAATTTATAAATAGTTTGAAGCATACACGATTGATTTTTCGATTAATTTCTACTTTATTTCCTAAATACTATTACACTTTCAATAATTTTGATCATCAAATTACCATTATTTAACATTTTTTTATGTATTGCATGTTATTATATATAGAAAGGAAGTGGAATTTATGCGAAAAAACTTTTCCATATTAATGATAACATTTATGCTTCTTTCAGTGATTGGTTGCGAAAAAAATAAAAACGAAAATATCCAAGGGATTGCATATGCTAGCTTAACAAGAACTGAACAGGCTGCATTAAGTGATAAACATGGGGTCGTTAAAAAAGTGGATTCCATACCTAATCATGCGACTATACTAAATAAAAACTATCATAAAGATAAACTATATTCTGTTACTTTTAATGGAGATAATCCTGAAGGGAAGATTGTTATCTATATAGATACTGAGACAAACAAAAAAGTCGGAATGATTGGTGAGGATTAATTTTTTGAACAATATAATCCAAAAGTTAAAGAGCGATATTAATCATTAATCGCTCTTTAATTTATTATTGGTTTTAATAAAACTAATCATTTAATCCTTTACCATCGAGAATTTGATCAATATATTTTTCAACCCTAGATGTACGAGTTTTCGATTGTTTTGGTTGAGAAAAATAATAAATATAAGCTCTTTGACGCCCTGGCGTTAATGCTTCAAAAGCCGTTTTTAAGGCCGGGTTTTCATCTAATTTAAGTTGTAATTCTTCAGGAACTTCATAATCTGAAGTCTTTTTTAATTCTACTTGCAAACCTGCTTTTTCCACTTCAATTGCTTCTTTAATATAGTCTTTCAAAACGCTTTCCATTTCAATTATTTCCTGAATATTGGTGAACCGTATCTGACGTGCTGATTGTACATTTTCTGTTTGTTGAATCAGAATGCCTTTGGGATCTTTTAACAACGCACCTTTGTGAAACAGAAGTGCACAATATTCTTTAAAACCATGAATTAAAACGATATTTTTATTATCAAGTGTGTAGCAAGGATGCATCCATTTAAAATCTTCAGTCAGTTCACAGTCAATGACGATTTCTCTTAACTTATAAAATTCTTCTTGCCACTTTTTCGCTCTCAATAAAAATGCTTCAACTTTAGGATGCATATTATTATTTGTCATCGATAAACACCTCTTATTAATTCCACTTTTTTAGCCTTATTAGCCTTAATAAAAATAAATTATCTTCAGAATTTTCATCTCAATAATATAATTAGTTCAAAAATCTTCGTTTTAAATTTTACTATACATGTTTTTATAATACCACTCGGATTGGCTCATCCACTTATTCTTAGCTAGTTAGATGGACATTTAGTCCCCTCCAAAACGTTATTCTTTAAACGGATGCAAATTTCCTTCATACAAAAAAAGAACAGGTCCAAGGTTTCCCTTATCCCTGCTCTACATACTCTTCTAAGTAATTAGTACTGTTCCCAAGCAACAACTTCATCTAAAGTTAAACGAACTTTTTCGAAGCCTGCTTTGATTCCTTTACCAACTGAAATTAACATAACTGGTTTGAAGTTTGCTGGTACATTGAAAGCTTCTACAAATTTCGTTTGGTCAAATCCACCCATTGGAACTGTATCTAAACCTTTTGCTTTTGCTGCAAGCATAAATTGCATTGAAACTAATCCACCATCAACCATCGCAATTTTTGTTGCAATTTCTTCTGGTAAACCACCGTAGTTTTTCACGATTGATCCTACGTAGAAGTCTTTCACTTCCTGAGTCATCATACCTTTTTCAACTAATTCATCATAAATGCGATCGGCATTTTTATATGCTTCTGTATCACCTAAAACAGCGATTACTGCAGATGCATCCACAACTTGTTGTTGGTTATTAGCGATTGGTAATAATTTTTGTTTAGTATCTTGGTCCTTAATAACAAGGAATCTCCATGGTTGTAAATTTGAAGAAGATGGAGCTAGAACTGCAATTTCTAGTAATTCCTTAATTTCATCATCAGACATTTGAAAGCTTGGATCGTAGTGACGAACTGATCTTCTTTCCTTTGCTACAGTGAAGAAATCCGTACTATCAAGTTCTTTTGGCGCTTCTTTACCAAAATCAATTTCATTTACTTTATTTAAATACTCTTCTTTTTCAGATTTAACATTAGACATATTTAATCTCTCCTTAATTAACTGTATTCTTTACAAATACAGTATATGACTTTAACTGTATAAAAGTCAACTACAGTTTACAAAAAAATAAAATCGAAACATTTTAGTTTCGACTAAATTAGAAAAAATACTAATAATTTGATTTTCAGACTGATTGCAAGCGTTTGGCGGGCAGTCTGAAACTAGTTTCGATTTTATTTTACCCATTTTCCTTTGGTAATAAGTCTGAAATTGTTTTCTTTGCAAGACCTTCAACAAGCCAGCTTTCCATCTCATCTTTTAAATCATATAAAGCAGATCGTGTAGATGGTGTAAAACATTCCTTACTATTTACATCTAAGAAGCCTTTTGAATATGGATCTGATCTCATCGCATCATAAACATCTTTTAAAGTAATTTCATTAGCACCTCTGGCTAAATAATATCCACCATCTCGTCCTTCTTTAGCTGAAATAATGCCTGCCTTAACTAAATTGGCAAGAATTTTTCTTAAAAAAGTAGATTGTGCTTCAAGTTTTTGAGCTAATACTGCGCTTGGACAGATTCCGTCTTGCTCCGCTAAAACTAGTAGAGATTGCAATGCTAGTCCAAACCATTTCGTACTAGAAACCTTATCTTTCAAGATCATTCACCTCAGTTACTAGTCTAAACTATTTTTTGAAAAAGACAACCTTATCAAGATTAATATTATACAGTGATGAAAAAAATTAAGTGAATTTAGAAAGTCCTACGTCTTTTCCTAAATTCGAAATAATGATTCGTAGTGTTAAGTGACTATTAAATTCCTAATAATCATTTCTTTTGACATTTCACCATCGTAAATTTAAACGGAGGTTTACTTTCCATATTCTTATGTGGTTCAAGAATTTCGGAAACTTCGATTAATCCATACTTTCCAAATTCTTGTTTGATCGAATCAGAATCATAAAAGTACATTTTTATCCCTTCCATTATCTCGAAGTAGTCTTTATCTAGCAGTTTTCCCTTTCCGTACAACCATTCAATCTAATTATCCAATTGAGATATTATTTGTTTTCAAAAAAAGAAAGACCCAAGGTCTTTCTTTTTTATTTCTATTTATGACGCATTGCTCTTAGCCATTTCTTTATCTGATAAACGCTCGTTACCCATTAAGAAAATTGAAATCAATGCTAATCCTACAGGAACTAATGTCCAAAGGAATGTATGTGCAATTGATGTTGAAAATACATCAGTAATTTTTGTCAGTATTGGTGCAGGAATCAATTTGGCAGCTTCAGGCGTAAAGGCTTGATTAATATTCGAAAAATTCTGAGGTGCGCCACTTTTCGCAAATGCATCAGCAATTTCATCTGTAAATACATTTCGTTGAATAACACCAAAAACCGTAATACCAACTGTCATGCCTAAAGCACGAAGGAATGCGTTAGTTGAACTTGCTGAACCACGGTTTTCATTATCAAAATGATGCATCGCAGACATACCAAGAACTGAGAATGATGCCCCTACACCAAATCCAACAATGATCATATAAACGATCACTTGGAATTTAGTCGTATCAGGTGTTAAAGTACCTAGACAAATAATACCTGCTAATAAAAGTACAACCGAACCAACCATGATATTACGATAACTAGTTTTATTTGCTAAAGCTCCACCAAATGCGGCAGAAATACTTACACTCACCATCATTGGTAATAAAACTAAACCAGAATTCGTAGCTGTTCCACCTTGAACAAACTGGATAAAGATTGGAATATAAATTGTTGCAGCGATGAATGCCGCTCCATAAAATAATCCAACGAAGTTACTAGCAGCAAAAAGACGATATTTAAACATGCTAAACGAAATAATCGGTTCAGCTGCTTTACGTTCAATAATTAAAAAGACAATAAGGAAAACAGCAAATCCAGCAAATAAACCTAAAATTTGAACTGAATCCCAAGCATATTCTTTTCCACCTAGCTCAAGTGCAAACATTAAACAGATGATACTAATAACAAATGTTGTAGCACCCCACCAGTCGATTTGTTGCTTTGTGTGGTTTTTTGACTCGACATAAAAATAACTAATTAGTCCAAGTGTTAAAAGTCCAAAAGGAATATTTATATAGAAAATATATCTCCAGTTAATATAATCTGTAATATAAGCACCAATTAATGGTCCTAGAACACTTGATAATCCAAAAACAGCACCAAAAATACCGCTCATTTTACCACGCTTTTCAACAGGAAACACATCCCAAATAATTGAAAAAGCAATTGGCATTAAAGCACTTCCACCAATACCTTGAATTGCACGGTAAATACTAAGCTGAATAATAGAATTCGCTGTTCCACAAAGAACTGAACCTAAAATGAATAATATAATTCCTAACATAAAAAATCTTTTTCTACCGTACATATCAGAAAGTTTACCGAAAATTGGCATCCCAGCCATTTCTGTAACTAAGTAAGCCGATGTTACCCAAACAAATTTATCATAACCACCTAAATCTTTTAAAATTGTAGGCATCGCCGTAGAAACGATTGTGTTATCAAGGGAAGCGAAAAATATCCCAAGCAATAACGCAATCATAACAGGAACCAGTTTTGTTTCCCTTTTTTGCATGACCATCTCTCCTTTTACATTTCAAGCATAAATTTTAATTTCAATACTGTATTCATGGCCTAACTTAAGTATCTGACTGGATTAAAAAGCGCTTGTCTTTCGAGGCGCCTAGTCTGATGAAGAGCTAACCTTTGACGAACATTAGCACAGCAGTCAAAATCAGTCTCTATTAATGTATAAAATAGCATTACTTAATAGACCAAAACCTATTCCAATTCCAAAACCAAGAAATCCTCCTACGATTAAATGTGATGTAAAATAACCTACACCTAAACCAATCGTTAATCCTAAAATTACAAAAGCAGCATAAAAAATACCTACAGCTTCCTCATGTCTCATAATATATAATCATTCCTTCCATACAATTTAATTTCACATAAAGTAAATGAATGTCTCCATAAATACTTTCATTATTTTAAAGTTAATATAACATTGTTTCGTTACTTAAACAATATATAAATTTAAATTTATTGTTTTATTTTTATTAAAAACAGTACTTTATATGTAAATCATGCTATTTATTCATTAACTTTATTGTATAAAAAGGAATATAACAACGTTACGTACAAAAACAATCCACAAAAACAAAACATTGTTGTGTTACTCTGAATTTAAATAATAAAATTCATTTACTTAGGACCTGGCTGCCCCTTGCTCATTATCATTTTATAACAAAGACCAAGTGCACTTATTAAGAAAAGCCATGCCGCTAAATGAAACATAAATTGAATGTCGATTGATTCAAGTAAAGTTCCTACACCTATAATACAGATAGCTGTTACAAAAGAAGTCCAAAATAAGTAACTCCTATAAAAATCAGATGAAGCATTCATAAATAATTTCTTTTCAGCGATCTTGAATAAAGCAGTAAATCCTCCAAATAAAACTTGCCCAATATAAACAATCTTTATATTATCGATCAAAGGCAAGGAAAAAAACAATAAACAGCAAAATAATGAATGGAATATCATTAATAAAAATGGTGAAACCCGGTCAACGAATCGGCCACCAAAGTATACAACCACACTTAAACTTAATGAAAAAAGTCCATATAATAAACTAAATACGTCATACGCATCTCCTATATTCCTTAAAAAGAGGACATAATATGGAAATACTAAAGAGCTACTAAAACCAATGATACTAAGTAAGGCGATTAAAAAACGGTTCATAGGATTACTCCCCATAATTTTCATAAAAAGTATTCATAAATACACTATTTGGATCAAACTCTCTTTTCTTATTGAAAAAATCTTGCGTTTTTGGATATGCTGTAACCATTTGTTGCTTAGACTGATATGGATAATAAGGTAAATAATAGGTTCCTCGATGCTCCAGAGTTAGATCAGTCCACTTTTGAATTACCTCTTTTGCATATTGAACAGAATCTTTATCTTTACCATGTTGAATCAAAACAACGAAAGCAAACATATCATCTTTCGCATAATTCATGACTGTTTCATCATCTTTTTCAACGTATCGAATCGTTATATTTAATATATTTAAATTTTCATATTGTAAATATTCTCTAACATCATCAATGTAATGAGTAAATTCATTTACAGGTACAAAAAATTCCTGTAAAACTTGTGTATCTTGGCGGTCATCAAATTCCATAAACTTACTTTCAGAACGCATGACATTATTACGAGTTTCATAGTTCCCGTTTAGGGAGTGAATAAAGCGATATTGAAAGTCCCAAAATAGATTTTTACCAATGTCCGAAGTTCTGGACATACCTAGTGCAAACTTCGGTAAAAAAGCGGAATGATCTTCCTTCAGCTCTTGATCTGAATCGGTCATTTTACGAGATGTTGCCATATAATTAATTGCATAGACCTTATCTAAAAAGCTATCTGGTGCTACAGAAATCCTAGCAATATGCATTCTTGCATTTTGGTTTTCTAATACGTTCTTGTTAAAATAATTTGGATACTTCTTGTAGTCCATCGTTTTTGTTTCTACTCTATATAATTCATTATTTGTTAGTTGAAACTCTACTTCTAAAATAATTCCAAATAATCCATATCCACCTAATACATATGGGAATAAATCTTTATTCTCAGTGCGGCTTACTTTAATTACTTTCCCTTCTGGTGTTAATAATGTAAACCAATTAACAGTACTAGCTAATGAGTGATTCCGAATATCACGGCCATGTGCGTTCACACTTAATGAACCACCTACTGAGAATATCTCTTGTGACTGAGTAACCTTTAAGGCCAGATGATAAGGATTAATCGCATTTTGTATATCTCCCCATGTTGCACCACTTTGAACAATAACTGTCTTTTGAATAGGGTCCACTTTTTCAACCTTATTAAATGTTTTTAAATCAATGACCACACCATCTTTATAATATGTATGACCACCTTGACTATGTCGCTCACCTGCAATCGAAACTGTCTTACCTTGTTTTTTTGCTTCAATTACAATTTTCTTTAATTGATCTACTTCCTTCCCTTTGACAATACGATCAATTTTAGTAGGAAGAAGATGGCCAACATCATCAATCACTCCATGTTTTAATGGTGCAGGTTTAGTCCACAGCGTATGTAAAACTGTCACAAACACGGTTATGAGGAGTATTCCTACAAATATTCTTTTCCCCAAGTTCTTTTCCTCCTAATAGAAAAAATAAATTTAAACGTTAAAAAAAGACGTGCTTACACTAATGTATACACGTCTTCTCTTTACGATCTGTGATTGTTCAATATGGTTTTAACTAAACCAACCAATCATTCGATTTACGTCTTTTTCATCTAAATGCCTTACCTGATAAGTACGACCAAATTGGCTTGAAAGAATCGTAATGTAGATTGATTTTAATTTTACTCTTTTTTGAAGGAAACTTTGTTCACCGATCAATACTTGTATTCGCTCTTTTGGTAAAATCGCAGTTGTTCTTGAGAGATAACCAGACTGAATAATCACAGTTCGATCTAATAATGTATAGCCTGCATTTCTAAATCCTAATTCCCCAATAAATATACCGATTAAAACGATGCCATAAGCCCAGAAATGAACAAATGGAAGTAATACAATTCCACTTGCTATTAGAAGAAAAGTAATAATCATTCTTGAATAATACGTTTTTCGAGCTCTTTTTGGTGCTCGGTTTGATATTTCATCATAGTTAATAGAAGGGATAAAATTTTTTAGGAATAAGTGGACATCCTTCGTTTTAATAAATGGATGTAGAACATGTCTACCTTGTTCCTGCTTATCCCCCATTCCAACAGCTTCGACGTAAACTGTAGAATAGCCAAATAATTGACGAATGATCCCTTCTTTTATAACGACTCCTTGAATTCGTTTTAATGAAACCGTAAATTCATTTTTTTCGAATAACCCTCTTGTAATAATAATTCGATCATCTATTCTTTGGACAGTAAAGTTAGCAAATTTCAATATGTATCGAATGGTTGAAAAAATTAGGGAAAGTAATAAACTACCTAAAAATACAATAAAAAACATCATGTAAGTGAATGTTTGTATTTGATTATATATTGCCACATAAATACTATGTGGAAGTAAATCCTCGATTTGTGAAAATAATGATGCTAAAACAGCAAAAGCTAGTCCAACTTCAAAGGAAGTGATTCCAGCTAAAAAAAGTTTTCTCGTTTCAATTGTTAAACTTATATCTACTAATGGCACTGCTTGTACACTATTTTCCTCAGCTACAACCAAACCTACTTTTTTCTTTTTAGACTTTAATACTTCATTTTTTAATGAAAGTGCCACTTCCTTAGGAATTGCATTTAATATGCCTTCAGCTTTTTTTCCACCAGCTGTTTCAATTCGTACGCTTACCACTTTAAAAAGCTGTTGAATAAATCCAGCATTAATTGAAAAAGACTGAATACGTTCTTTTTGAATAAATGTATTTTCGATTACAAATAATCCCGAACGAATTCTAAATTCATCTTCAGTTATATAGTAGGTAAATCGATACCATTTTATGATTGCTGAAGCAACTGGAAAAACAATCAGAACAGCAGCAAACAAATATTGAAACATTGACCCTTTACCACCTGAAACTAAAAGTATAATAAGTGGAATTAGTACGTTTTTAATTTGCTCTAAAAATACGGTAAGTATATAAGCTGGATGTTGTCTTTTTGGCTCATACATCGTCATCACTTATCCTTGCTAAGTAGATAATTTTATCTCTAAGCCTTTCAGCGACATGGTGTTCTAAGCCTTCAATTTCATGTGTGGTGGCAGCCGTGGAAATATTCACTGTAGATAAACCGTATCGACGAAGTATTGGTCCTACTTCTGTCGTAACGTGTTGAACTCTGACCATAGGAATGACAATTCGTTTAATAACAAATATTCCTTTTTGAATTTCTAACTCATTTTCATAAATCTCATATGCGGTATATTTCAATTTAAGTGTAGGTAAAAATAAAGTTAAAAAAATAATTAACGCTATAACGACACCTATAATAATCATTAAAATAAAGAAGGGAAGTGAAAAATATCTCATAAGAAAATAATAGATAATTGGTAAAGCAACTAAAGAGATACTGCTAAGTAGTGATGTAATTCTCCATACTGACCTCATTTTAGGTGATGGTCTTTGTGATGGATTTGCTCTCATTTAATCACCTTTTCTATCTCATTAATCTATCACTTACTATATCATACCATGAGACAAACTATTCACAAACCTCCTATTTATCGACAAAGTTAAAAAAAGGTAATTTTCCCCATGATTGATGAAAAAATAATCATTTAACTAAGCAAATATCTTTAAGCTGATTAATCATAAAAAAGGTTAACTCATAGAGTCTAACGTACAAAGACTTATGAGTAACCCTATTTCAATCGTAATAAATAGTCTCAGATTCTCTAAAATTTACAATTACCTTTGCCTGTCCTTCTACAATCTTAGCAAATTCAGCCATCGTAGTGTCATACTTAATATAGATTCTAGGTAAAAGATATTCTTCATTCTTTGTACCTTTTTCTAGATAATATTTCGGATCTGTCGCTACTGCAAATTTATAGTATTTTTTTGTTTCCTCAATTACTTTATCATTATGATAACCATAAGGATAAGAGAGGGCTATCACAGCATTTCCAGTGATTGATTGGATCTTATCTTTGGAATCTTTCAACTCATGATTATAATCATCTATCTTCCTTAAATCTGGATGGGTTGCAGTGTGCGATTGGATTGAAAACATCCCTGAATCAGACATCTTTTTTAAATCCGTGCTAGAAAGACGATCCGGCCATCCAATATAGTCGGATATCGCAAATATAGTTGCTCTTGGTGTAAACGTATCCGATTTCAATTTTTGAAAGATTTTTAACACATTTAAGTTATTTTTATAACCGTCATCAATTGTAATAAATACAGGTTTCTTTACGTTATTACGGTCTCCCCATTGTTCAAAAGTTAAAAGCGTAAATCCATGATCACGTAAATAGATCATTTGCTTTTCAAAATTCTCTGGTGAGACAAACAAGTCTCTTACTCCGTGACCAGTAAACTCATCAATGGAATGATAAATTAAAATTGGAATTTTGTCTGCAGCATGTGTTTTTTCTGGCAACTGTATCCACAAAAATAAACATAGAAAAAATAAAGTTATTTTTCGCATATAAATCCTCACTTTATCTTTTTTCTATTAGTGTTCCAATTTCATTGCCTTGTATTATAAATTCTCTTACAAAATAAAAAAAGACTCGTAAATAACCGAGTCCTCTATCATTTATTGTTATAACGCCAACATCTTGATCATAGCAGTACTTAGCCCACAACATTGTATTGCTATTTTTCGCCACATTATCCACTTTAATCTAGTCCTGATGTTTCGTCGATTATTTACATAATATTTAAAATAAAAGCTCATATTATTTCCTTGAAAATATTTTGAGACTTGTTTTGATAAAATACTTCATTATTCATCTACTCCACACCAATCTAGTAATGTGAAGGCAATTACCTCCGCACAACGAAATAATTCATCTAGATCAATGTATTCATTTGGATAATGTGCAACCTTCGTTTCCCCTGGTCCAAACACAATAGTAGGTATTTGTTTTATCTGTGTAAATAAGCCTCCGTCTGTACCCCAGGGAGAGGCTTCAATAATCGGGTCTTTTTTATAAACATATTGATAGGATTTCTTCAGAGAATCCATAAATGGATGCCCAAGATCGATACTACCGGGTAACCATCTTGCTCCAAAAAATTCAACCTCAACCGGATTTTCAATAAACCAATCATCAATTAATGAGAGTGTTTTAAGCCACCTCGTTATTTCAAGTTTAGCTTCTTCGATTGTTTCATCTGGTGAAACACCTAGCCTTCCCTCAAGCGTAACTAAATCTGAGACAGAGGAGGGCCAAGTCCCCCCATTTATTTTTCCGATATTAATTGGAATTGGAATTGGCACATTTTTGTATAGTGGATTATCTAGTAATCTTGTATTTCGAACTTTTTCTAATTGATTTATATGATTAATTACCATCATAGTTTTTTCAATTGCACTAACACCTTCATACCTCGTTCCACCGTGGGCAACTTTACCTTTTACTTTTATTCGAAACCAAACACTACCTTGCTGTTTCGGAAATATTTTCATTTTAGTTGGTTCTGGAATAAGGACAGCATCTGCTTCGTATCCTCGTAATATCGTTGCTAGCGTACCTGCCCCTCCGCTTTCTTCCTCAATAACACTTTCAAAATAGATGTCGCCTTTAAGTGGAATATTACATTTTTTTATTGCCTCGATCGCAAATAATGCAGCAACATTTCCGCCCTTCATATCTGTAGTTCCCCTACCATATAAGCGATTACCTACGATTACACCGCTATACGGATGGCGCTCCCAACTACTTATTTCACCTTCAGGAACCACATCAATATGCCCATTTAATATAATCGATCTACCATTTCCTGTTCCCTTTAAAATTGCAACGATATTCGGACTATCTTCAAATGAAGTTCGTTCTGAAATAAAATAGGATGATTTTTTTAATTCCTCAATTGGCGGCTCAAAGCGATCAATCACTAATCCAAGATTCTGTAAATAATTTGAGACAATTTTTTGTGCAGCAGCTTCATTTCCTGAAACACTTTTTTCACGAACTAGATTCTGAAGTAATTCAATTGCCTTGTTCTTATTTTTATGAATGTAGTCATTAACCTTAGCTTTCAAATCCAATTTTGATCACTCCCAACGATGAACAATAACATTTGGGTTCACAAATAGTGGCGCACCAGTTTTCTCAATCACATCACTGACTAAATATGGAGACATTACTTCATTTAACCAAAGCTCTCCACTTTCTTTTTTAACTTCAATTACGGCCATTTCAGTAATGATTAAATCTACGCAATTTGGAGATGTAAGAGGAAGTGTACATTCAGAGACTATTTTAGGGTCACCATTTTTATTAGTATGGTTCATTAAAACAATTACTTTTTTTGATTTTTGAGCTAAGTCCATTGCTCCACCAATTCCTGGCACTCTTTTACCAGGAACAATCCAATTTGCTAAATCGCCATTTTTACTGACTTCGAGAGCACCTAGTACTGTTAAATCTAATAAACCTTTTCGAATAATCGCAAAGGCTATACTACTATCAAAATAACTGGAACCTGGAATTAATGTTACAGGTAATCCTGCAGCATTACATAAATTCTCGTCTTCTTCACCTTTTAGCGGAGTAGGCCCTAATCCTAACACGCCATTTTCTGCATGGAACATTACTTGGCAATCATCCGGTAAATAATTAGGGATAAGTGAAGGAATTCCAATCCCAAGATTCACAATCATACCGCTCTTTACTTCTTTTGCTGCTCGTTTTGCCATCATTTCCCTAGGATTTATTTTTCCCAAACCCACTTCCAATTCACTCCTTCCGATTGAACGATGTGGTTTACGAAAGCGCCAGGTACGATAATTTCTTCAGGTTCTAATGCTCCTAAAGGAACAATTTCATCAACTTCCACAATTGTGATTTTTCCGGCCATTGCTACATAAGGATTCGTATTGCGAGCACTCTTATCAAAAACTAAATTCCCAAAGGGGTCTGCTTTCTTCGCATATACAATTGAAACATCTGAAATGAGTGGAGTTTCAACTAAGTACTCTTTCCCAAATACATTCACTCTCTGTTTATCAACATCTATTACACTATCAATCCCAATATCTACTAAAACGCCACCTAATCCAACTCCACCCGCTCGAATCCGTTCGATAAATGTACCTTGGGGACTGAACTCTATTTCTAACGTACCATCTGTCATTTGCTTTCCAGCATTCGGATTTGATCCGATATGCGTTGTAATCATTTTTTTTACTCTTTTAGCCGTCACTAATTGTCCGATTCCAACATCAGGAAACCCCGTATCATTTCCAATTAGAGTAAGATCTTTCACACCTTTCTCTAAAATGCTCCTTATTAATGTTGGTGGGTTACCGATTCCTCCAAACCCACCGAACATTAACACCATATCATCTTTAAAATAAAGCAAAGCTTCTTCAATACTAATGATTTTTCCGAAAGTATTGATTGCCATTATTCGTTCTCCTTTGCTTCTTGATTTAGCTCATTAAATACTTCCTTCAATAAAGTTAGCAATTCATTTACTTGCGCATCAGAAATGACTAAAGGTGGAGAAAGCAAGAAACTATTTTCAGATCTTCCATATGGACCACTAACAGATGGATACAGTAATAATCCATGATTTTTAGCAATCTCAATTACACGATTTGTTACACTTTTACACTCAAACAAATCTTCATTTATTTCGATACCAATCAGTAGCCCTTCACCCCTGACATCGAATAGAAAAGGATACTCTTTCTGCCATTCTCTTAGTTTTAACTTGATCTTTTCACCTTGTATTTTAGAATTTTGTACTAAGCCATTTTTTTCGACATAGTTTAAAACCGCTAAAGCTATACTTGCTGATAGAGGATTCGCACTAAACGTATGTCCACTCATAACAAGTCGACTGCCCTCTAAAATAGGTTGCATTACACGATCACTTGCGATTGCTACAGCAATTGGCGTATAACCAGCCGCCAATCCCTTACCGAGGACTAATAAATCGGGCACACAATTCCAATGGTTCATACCGAACATTTCCCCAGTTCTACCTATTCCCGTCATTACTTCGTCCGCAATAAGTAGCACATCGTGTTTATCACAAATTTCTTTAATTTTTTCATAATATCCTTTTGGAGGAGTTAACGCACCTCCTGCCGCACCAACAATAGGTTCAGCTATAAAGGCTGCTACATTTTCAGATCCTAATTTCTGAATTGTACGTTCAAGTGCAGTCGCACAAAGTAAACCACAATTTTCAGGCTCTAATTCAAATGGGCACCTTTTGCAATACGGCGCTTCAACCATTGGATAATCCTCTAGTAAACTAGTAAAACGTTTCCTCCTTAAAGGATGCCCTGACATAGATAAAGATCCGATGGTGATACCATGGTAGCTCATGCTCCTTGATATAATCTTCGTTTTCGTATGAATTCCTCTTTCTTGAAAATGTTGTATCGCCATTTTCATAGCTGTTTCAGTTGCTTCAGTACCACTATTAACAAAAAAACTCCAGTTTAAATCTCCAGGTGCTAACTGAGCTATTTTTTCAGCTAATTGTTCTGCCGCCTCACTCGTAAACTGTGATCTATAAACAAACGCCACTTTAGAGGCCTGTTTTACCATTTCATCAATTATTTCCTTAACACCATGGCCAATACTTGCAGCAACTGCACCCGAAGAACCATCAATATATTTCTTTCCTTGCTTGTCCCATAGGTAGATAGTTTCTCCTCGATCAATTGTTGGATAACGATCACCTACAAGTGGTTTTATTAAATAATCCCTTTTAGTCATACTATCCCACCATCTTTCACTTAGATCTCATTACTATATGTATAGTTGAAAGGGCATGAAGTTAGACTAATGAAAAACAATAGGGTTTACTTCGACTAGAATAATGTTGATTACAACTGAAAAAGACCACATAAATGTGGTCTCAACTTTTCTTAATGTATGTAGCAAACGAATACGTTAGTTTACAACGAAGCTATTAATAACTTTTAAGTTAAAGGATTAAAAATTACAGGAGCATTTAATTCGATTTGAACTTTTTTTGCCAATAAAGCTCCCGTTTGATTATGTTTAATTTTCTTATCTTCTGGTAGTGATGGTGCTTTAAATAAATCTACTGAATTTAGATATTCAAGTACCCATGATATTAATTCTCTAGATAACTCTTCAGATATTAGGAGGTCATCGATATCAAAATTCCAATTACACTTTGCACACCAAATGGGATCAGCAAAATCTGCTTCTACTCTATATAATTCAGTATGACTACATTTATTTTTATAAATAATAAAAATCCCCTTTTATTTTAATTGCAAAATTTCTATTTATATTCGATTCTTTGTAATATTTAACGCTGAAATTATCGCTTTTTTATAACTTTGATCATCAAAGTAAAGTGGACATAAATCTAGTTTCCTTTCATAATCATAATTATAATCACCCAGATAAAAATCTTTCTAAATAACTTTATTATCAAGTAAATCTATTTTTGCTGAAATGAACCCACAGTCTAAGTCCCCACAATCTGGACAAATTAAGATTGGAATACGATACCATAATAGTTCATGTGGTTTTTCAAGTAAGAAGTACTTGATCATATCGCTTTGAAATTCAACAGCTCCCCAGCCTAAACTTGGTATGAAATTATATTTAATTAATTTCTGATAAAGAGAAATACCATCAATGATTAGATCATTAAATTCAATTTCTTTGTCATTAATTATTTCTTTTCGAATTTTAATTTCTAAATTGTTTAATTTATTCATCATTACACCACGGATTAATTCTATTTTTCATAAAATCTCTAATTCTCGCGTAGGAATTATCAAGTTTCTGACCTTCAGCCTAAGTATGACATAATATCCCCTCAATATTAATCTATTTATAGGACGTTGAATAAAAAACCTTTATTCCACAGCCCTAAATAAAAAAAGCTTAGAGAAGATTCCTCTCTTAGCTCTTTTTAACCTAATCTAAGCTGTCTCTATGAACAGCTTCTGTTATTTTTTATTTCCGAATTTCATCATTAAGTAATAACTTACTTTAGGGAATACTGAATAAACTTTTGCTCCAAATCCCATCCATGAAGGTAGATCGATTTCATGAACATTTTTTCCAATTAAAGAAATAACTTTCGAAGCAACTTTTTCTGGGTCCAGCATCATTTTCCGAACAGATTTTGCGTATGATCCTGACTCATCTGCAATATCAAAAAATGGTGTATCCATTGGACCTGGATTTATATTCGTAATATAGATACCGTCTTTTTCAACTTCTTGTCTCAAAGCATTACTGAATCCTAGTACTGCATGCTTAGAACCTGCATATGCTGCAGCCTTCGAAGTTGCAATCTTACCAGCTAAAGAAGCGATATTAATAATATGTCCCTTCCCTTTCAGCTTCATAGACGTAAGGGCAAGCTTTGAACAAATCATGACCCCAAATACATTGACATCAAACATTTGCTTCATATCTTGAAGTGACATTTGTTCAACTGTTTGAAATAGACCATACCCTGCATTATTTATTAAAACATCGATTCCATCAAATTGCTCTTCGATTTGATGAAATGCATCGTATACTGCATTTTCATCTGTCACATCTACAACAAAATAATGACATTTAACCGGAAAATCTTCTTGTATTTTTGCCTTTAAGTTTTTTAGCTCTGATTCTCTTCTAGCAATTAAGACGATATTAGCGCCTTGTTTTGCTGCTGTTAAAGCTAAATACTTCCCAAGACCACTCGAAGCACCTGTTATTACTACCGTTTGGTTACTTAACCTCAAAAATTCCCACCTCTATTATTGACTGACTGAATGCTCATTCGTTTTATACTCAAGTATACCATCATTTCGTTCATTTAAACTAATAAAACCTAAGTTTTCCAGGTAGTCTAATTGACCAATTGTTTCAGATAAAGTAAGTGAAAGTTGTTTTTGATAAACCTTTGGAAATAACATTTGGCAGACTTCATATGCAGTTAACGGTTGTTTTTTAATCATTTCATATACTTTTTCAGCTCTAGCTTTTTGCTTTTCTAATCTACTTTTTACTAACCCTTTAATATCTGTAACTGGTTCACCATGTCCAGTATATAATTTTGTAATCGGAAGTTCAGCTATTCTTTGTAAAGAGTGATTGTATTGTAATAATGGTTTTACACGTTCGGTTTCACCATTTAATGGCGGCTCAATAATTGGGTTTGACGAAACCTTATCTAATAATAAATCTCCTCCGAATGCAATGCCATCATCCTCACTAATTAAAGAAATATGAGAAGTTGCATGACCAGGTGTGTACAATACTTTCAATCCAAAAATACTATCAATTCGATCGCCTTCATCTATAGTATGAGTTAAAGAACGAATACTAGTATATGGCATTTTCTCTGTTGTACGTGGCATTCTTTGTACATATTCTTGTGGTACACCGTATAATAGTGCATTTTCAATAAAGTACTCATTATAGTAATTTAGGAATGATTGTTCCTGAGTTAAATACGGAATATTTCGTTCATGACCTAAAATCTTCACATCTTCATTGAACTCTTCTAGTAATCCTGCATGGTCTGGATGATGATGAGTTAAAATGACTTGTTCAATATCTTCTAATTTATATCCTATTTTATCTAATTCACTTTTAAGTGCATCCAATGTATCCGCTGTATTCGTTCCTGTATCAATTAAAGTCAATAAATCACCTTCAACTAAAAAAACATTTACTGTATTCATTGCATAAGGTACCGGGAGTGTAATTTGGTGAATCTTATCTTCAGGGATCATGTTAATTCCTCCTTATCTGAATCTTCTTACAGTTAATTCTAATATACATTTTAAAAAATACAAACAAAGATGATTAGAATTTTACATTAATATAAAGACAGAATCTAGAGTGTACAGAAAACACGGGGATCAAAAAAAGGTATCAATCGTTCCAAAACTAAAAAAATTTCCCAATTACTTCTTTTCTGCTTAAAATTTTTCCTTCAACTAAATATTATTTAAAAATATTTTTGAAAAATTATATAAAAGTAATATGTCAACAAGGAATATAGCATTAATTTCTCTAATATAAATATTTATTACAATAGAGGTGAGGTGAATGTAATGTTTCTAGGAAAAGTTACGTTTATTGGTGCAGGTAGTATCGCAGAAGCATTAATTGCAGGATTAATTGATAGTGGGTATATTGAGAGTGATCAAATTGCAATCACAAATAGGGGGGATTTAGAGCGTTTAGATAGTTTACATACAAAATATGGTGTATTAGCTACTACTAACCGTCAGCTAGCAATCTCTGGTTCAAGTGTAGTTTTTTTAGCGATGAAACCTAAAGATGTTACAATCGCTCTTGATCAAATTAAAAGTTTTTTCAATGAAAAACAATTAATTATTTCCTTAGTAGCAGGTGTTACAATCAGTACAATTAAACAGTTACTAGGAAATGAAAATCTAAATATTGTTCGTGCAATGCCAACCACTTCTTCACTCGTTAGAAAATCTGCTACAGCACTTTCATATTCAGATGAAGTTCCTTTTGAAAAAGTGCAAACAGCAAAAAGGTTATTTGAGCGTGTCGGAATTGTCGCTAAAGTTGAAGAAGACGAATTACATGCAATGACTGGATTATTTGGTAGTGGTCCAGCCTATATATATTATGTTATCGAACAATTTGAACGAGCTGCAATGGCATTAGGGATCCATCGTGATATTGCCAAGCCTTTTATTCAGCAAACTTTAATGGGTTCAATTTCAATGCTTCAAGAAACGAATAAATCTCCATTGACTTTGAGGAAGAAAGTTACAAGCCCAAATGGCACTACTCAAGCTGGGATAACTGTTCTTGAAGACCGTGAAGTTGCTAATTCATTTTTAAATTGCTTTATTGAAGCAACTGTTCGTTCACGTGAGATCCAAGAGGAATATGAAAAAATTAATAAAATTTAATCAGCTTGTCATGACTCTCTTCTTTAGTTAATAAAATGATACAGGTAACTGTGTTGTCCTAAGGGGGGAGAGTTTTCTGATGAAAATAACAAACAGTAGAGTATTACGAGCAAGTATTAAGCGTATTCTCATTACAATTGCTTTAATCGTTACACTAGTTTTAATTGTTGGCTTTCTAACAATCAGTTATGTTGTTGGCAATTCAATGGTAGAAGCAAAGGGAAAACCACTTAGCTACCCTCAAAAAGTATCAACTCTCCTACTATTAAAATTCGATTCATTAAAGAAAAATAAAGAATCAAATCATGAAGTACATAATAAGCTAAATTAAGGGTTTAACTAAGTTCAAGCCGATCAAACTGGCATCAAAATTTAAAAATTAAATTTAAAATAAGCTTACTAAATAAAAGAGCAAGGGACTGTATAATGCCCCCCTTGCTCTTCTTTTTAATTATTTTTGAGCAGCATGGCCTGTTGCAACTTCTTCATGCATAATATGAAACTCTTTTTTAATAATATCTTTTTTCAACTTAATATAATCGTCTTCACTAATAGTTGGCGGTAGCGTAATTAAAATTCTTCGATAAACCGAATCGCTATCTAGAGTAATACAGCTCTTCAAATTTGAATATTTATTTACAAGCTTAGCTAATCTTGCTAATGCACCTTCATGTTCCATCGTACTAACAGTTAATGAATAACCGCCGTCCTTCAGTCCCCATGCTTCTTCTAATAATTCAAAAACTGTTTTATGCGTTAAAATTCCTACAAATTCATTTAAATCATTTACTACTGCTAAATATGGAAAACGTTTAATCGTAAAGAATACTTTGAAAAATGGTGAATCCTCCTGAATTGGTGGACATTCTTTGCGCACAAAATCATTTACTGTCTTACCTTGCAAAGAATCGTTATCTACTAAATACTCAGCTAAATCAACACGATAAAGATTTCCAACATACTCTCTATCATTTTCACTTAAAACTGGAATACATCGATATTTTGTTTTCTTTAAAAGATCCCATGCAAACTGTGCCTCAGTTGAAACCATACAATGAACTACATCATGTTTTTTTACGATATTACCTTTAATTCTCAATAATAACCCTACTTTCAAAATTTATTTTACTAATCATTCTTAATTTTTCTCTTTTAAAAACACATATACAAAAATAAAAACTCCATCAAGTCGCATGATTTGATTAAAAGCACTGTTAACAAAAATAGATTCGATTCAAGTCCCTCTTCCCAAAGATTGTAACTCTAAAAACCTCCTTATACGCTCCTCAATATAGGATCTTTTGATGTTTCATTATGTGGGAATCTTACGGATCTTACGTTAATAAATAACAATATCTTTTAAAACGAACTCGAAGCCTTTCATAATTAATTCGCCCTTTCTCAAAATGTACCTTTTTTGTTTCATAAACTAATTCAAAATTTTCAAATTATTTTACAATACTATTTAAAGTCAACATCATATCTATATTTTTAAAAAAGAAATTTATTCCAAGATAATCAAAAAAAAAAGACAAAAAATTGGCTTCATGAGGAACTTAAAATGCTTTTTCTTGTCATTTTTAACAGGTTCATAAGGTACTTATATTGCTTTTTCTTGTAATTTACTTCCTCATAACAGGTTCATGAGGTACTTTAATTGCTTTTTCTTGAGAATTACTTACTCATAACCTCCTGTAGTGGAAATCCACCTCCCTCATCTTCTTCTCCAGTGAAAAAATTAAAATTAGTTGAATTTTTCCTTTAAATCCACAAAAAAAAGAAGAGATTAGTGATCTCTTCTTCATGAAAACGATTATGCTTCTTGCTTTACTTTATTTGTCAGTTCTTTTTTTAATAAGTCAATTTTGTAATCAAATGATTGAAGATCAAATTCTGAACGAACTCTTAGCTCTAAATCACGAATTTGTTTTTCAAAGTAGTTGAAGTCAATTGATGGCATTTTACTATTAAGTAAATGGTGAGTTTCATTTATTTTTTTTGTAGCGTGAGCCATGTTTTGACGAGACATTAAGTCATATTTTTTCGTATGAAGCTCTTTTAACTTTTTTTCAATTTGATTAACTTGCTCATGCATAAAGCTAATTTCTTCTTCTGTTTTAGCGATTAAGGTAACAAACTTTTCAGCTTGTTCTTTATAAAAAGCTAGATCTTCAGTTGCACGTTTGATTAGCTCTTCGGCACCAGCTTCATTTGCAACCTTTAATTGTTCTTCACGTTTTTGCACCATTTGAAGTGCTCCCTCACGTTCGACCTGGAATTTCGTACGTAATGAATAATGTCTTTCAAGTAATCCCCTTACTTTTCCTAATTCACTTTCAGATTGTTTAATGAAGTAGTTTAATTGTGAGATAGGATTTTGTTGTTCTTTCTCATCTAATAAGCCATGTAAATCCGCTGAGATTTGATTTTTAATACGAGTAAATAAGTTTTTCATAGTCATACACTCCTCTTATTTTATAGGGTTGAAATTTTCATCATAAATATTAAATTCATCATCTTTAAGTTTTTTTTGATTTTTATAATCTTTATATAGGTAATAAAGCAAAATTGCTGCTGCTGCACCTATTAAAGAAGGAAGACCACTTATTGCAATCGATAAACCGATTAATCCAATAATTGTCCAGATGATTTTCATTAAAATCGAATCTGTTTTCATAAACTTTTTAAAACTGAAATATGTGATTACCAACCCAAGTGCTAAAGTAATCAAGCCACCTAAATTCGCTAAAGCAACTCCAATTAATATTAGTACGAGGATAAAAGTTAAGAACTTCTTCATGACCTCGTCGCCTCCTTTCAACTTATACTCTTATCTTATACAAGTTTTTATTTCGGAATAATGGCCTGAGGAATGGTTTTATATCAGACTTAAGAAGTAGAAGAGCAAGACAAAACAAAAAACCAGATCAATTTGGATAATCCATTGATCTGGTTTTGACTAAAAATTAGGAAGTTTAACTCCTGCTTTCAATTGTAATAATTGTGATACCGTTACAAACTGATAGCCTTGCTTTTGAAGAGCCGGTAAGATTTGTTTCAGTGCTTCGATCGTTTGACTACGGTCCCCTCCGTGATCATGAAAAAGAACAATATCTCCTTTTCTAGTATCTTTTAATACATTTGATACGATTTTATATACTCCAGGATTTTGCCAATCAAATGTATCCTGATGCCAAGACCACATAACAGTTAAATAGCCAAGATCATGCACGGTATTGATCGAACGCTCACTATAGTAACCAAATGGTGGTCTAAATAATACTGGTTCGACATGAGTTGCAGCTATAATTGCATCATGAGTTTTATGTAATTGATCTCTTATTTGCTCATCAGTTAAATACTGAAGTCTAGCATGCGTATATGTATGATTTGCAACTTCATGACCCTCTTCTATTTCTCTCATTACAACTTCAGGAAATTTCGCAACTCTCTCACCGACTAAAAAAAATGTTGCTTTAGCATTATACTTCTTTAACAAATCTAAAACTTCTGGGGTATATTCATCATTCGGCCCATCATCAAATGTAATGGCTATTACTTTCTCTTTTACGGGTACCTCCCAAATAGCAGTACCTTGCTTTTCGTAGTAATATCGATTTTTACTTTCAGCTGATGCATTAATAGAACTGTAAAAAATAAATTGGAAACTAAAAATAAATAAAAGGATAACTTTTAACTGTTTCAAAGCCATGACCTTCCTTTTACACAGAATACTTATATCATGTCTCTAAACTATTCTTTTATGTACACTTCTCAACTTTTTAAAAGCACTGCATCTTAACTGAAAATTTCATTCGTGAAAATCAATCGTTTCTTGTGATTTCATATTCATCGAAATCATTCGCTATATATGTTTGATCAAAGATTTCACGTGCTTCATCTAATAATTTTTTTGAAGCTTCTCCTTGATATCTTGCACTTATATGCGTTAAATAGAGAGTTTTAATTCCCTCACATTTAGCAACAGTTGCAATTTGAGTACTTGTAGTATGGAAATAATCATATGCATGAGCTGTTTCATCGTCTGCAAAGGTTGATTCATGAACTAATACATCCATACCTCTTGCAAGCAAATTACTTTTATCAGTTAAACGAGTATCCCCTGCTATTGCAATGCGTCGACCTTTTTTTGAAGGGCCAATAAAATCCTTACCATTTAAAATTCTTCCATCCTCTAAAGTTACTGTTTTCCCTTCTTTTAGGAATTTATATACTGGCCCTGGTTTTACACCAATTTTCTTTAATTCCTCTACGTTCAATTCTCCAGGTAAATCCTTTTCAATAATTTGATAACCAAATGATTGAATTCCATGTTCAAGTTCTACTGCTTGAACAATAAATTGGTCATCTTCAAAAACGATACCTTCAGAAGTTTCAACATAATGAATCGGATATTTCAAATAAGTACCACTAATTTTAAAGCTAGTCTCTACATAATCCTTTAACCCTTTAGGTCCATAAATTGTTAATAAATCTTCTCCACCTAAAAATGTTCTACTACTTAATAATCCAGGCAATCCAAAGATATGATCACCATGGCAATGAGTAATAAAAATTTTCTCGATTCGTCGTGGTCGAATTGACGTATGTAATATTTGGTGCTGTGTTGCTTCACCACAATCGAAAAGCCAAGTCGCTCCTCTTTCCTCTAAAAGCTGTAATGCAATACTTGTTACATTCCTACCTTTTGATGGCATTCCTGCTCCCGTTCCTAAAAATACAAGCTTCACGTTAATGCCTCCATCTTAATCATTTCTAATTGTTACAGTACCACTAGTATATTAAATTGCCAACACTTTAAAGAATGATTTATGAATTGATTGGGAAATTTACACAATAGAGCTTAGTTTTTTAAATATAATATATGGAGGAAAACAATGCGAAGACGTTTTTTCCAAATCGCCACTGTCTCACTAATTGCTAGCCTTACTTTAACCAGCTGTGCTAATCGAAATAATAATATAAGTGCATCGGAGAAAGAAAAAGAAAATGATTTTAAGATCGGAATTGTTATGGGTAAAACTGAAATTCACGATAAAGGATTTAACCAAGCAGTTTGGGATGGAATTATAGAAACTGGAAAGAAACATGGTTGGAAGGAAAATAAAAATTATGTAAAAACTGATGCCCCAAATGACAAAGCAGCAAAAAAGGAATTAATGAAGTATGCAAAGAAAAAATATGATTTAACTTTTGGAATAGGCTATTCATTTCAAAAAGCCATCTCTGAAGTTGCGAGTAAAGAAAAAAAATCTGACTTTGTCATAATTGATGGGATTGTTGAAAAACCAAATGTAGTAAGTGTTACCTATCGCGAAGAGCAATCAGCATTCCTCGCTGGTATTGCAGCAGCGATGAACACTAAAACGCATAAGATTGGATTTATCGGTGGTACAAAAGATCCATTTATAAAAAGGTTTGAATACGGATTTAAAGCAGGTGTTATGTCCGTCGATCCAAAAATAAAAGTATTGACCGAATTTGCAAATTCATATGATAAACCTGCAGAAGGAAGTAAATTAGCAAAAACCTTATATAATGATAAAGGTGTAGATATAATTTTCCAAGTAGCAGGAAAAACAGGATTAGGTGTATTTACTGAAGCTAAAAAATTAAAGAAAAATGGTAAAAAGGTTTGGGTAATTGGTGTTGACCGGGATCAATATAAACAAGGATTACCGGAAAATGTCACCCTAACATCAGCAATCAAACGAATTGATAAAGGCGTAGATGAAGTAATCACAAAGAAATTAAAAGGGAACTTTCAAGGTGGACGCATTTTGAGATGGGGCATAAAAGAAAATGGCGTTGATCTTGCAAAAACAGATAAGAATTTAAATAAAGACACTAAAGAACAAGTTGATTTATATAAAGCAAATATAAGAACAGGACATATCGAAGTACCAGAAACAAAAAAGGATTTTGATAACTTCTCTCCTACAAAGCCTGAAAAAGCAGAAATTAAAAAGAAAAAAGTAAAAATTGGTAAATAAAAAAATCTTGTCCAATTATATGAATATTCTGCATATAGTGTAATACCAACAAAAAAAGTTAGGTGTGATACTATGTCAATTCGAGATTTCATATTACTATTCTATTGTTTTATTATCTTTTTATCTGTACCAATTGGGTATAGGTATGCTTCAAAGAAAACAAAAGAAACTGGACAATTTTTACCGTATTTAGTAGTATCGCTTGCCATTGTTTTAGCAGACGGAATCCTTTCTATTTTAGTTTGGTCACTATTTACATCACAAATGGATACATTCATGTATATAGGTGGATTACTTACTGGAATGATTTTCACATCAATCTGTGGTCTATTACTACTATCCGTTTTACTTTTAAGAAGAAAATATTTTTTAAACGCATTTGTTGATCTAAACACTGCTAGAACCGGAACGAATCCACCACCGAATGATCAATCAACCAATGATTTAAAGAAATAGAGCTCTCATGCTCTATTTCTTTTTTACTTGTAGAACAGTTATTTCCATAAAAAAGTTTCGTATTTCGAAGCTAATAAATTGAGATTTAGCTCTAATTTTGTTTATACTTTCTTTAATTGATTTAGGAGGTTTTATAATGAAAGTTACAATTTATTCGGACTATGTATGTCCGTTTTGCTATTTAGGAAAAAAACCACTTGAGGACGCTATGAAAGAAGTTAGCGATGTAGAGCTTGAATGGAAACCATTCCAATTAAGACCTGAGGGAGCTGAACCTTTAAGTCCAAATAGTTCTTATATTCAACAAGGATGGAAATTCGGAGTTCAACCACTTGCACAAAAACTTGGTGTAGAGATGATTTTACCAACTATGGATCCCCATCCTTCAACTAAAAAAGCTCACAGAGGCTTTTTATTCGCAGAAGAAAATGGAAAAGGTGCTGAATATGCTCAAGCAGTTTTAGCAGATTTTTGGACAGAAGGCAAAGAAATTGGTGATGTAAACGTACTGGCAGATATCGCTGAAAAACTTGGTTTAGACCGTTCTCAATTCATAGAAGCTGTTTCAAATACAAAGTATGACTCATCGATCCAAAACCCTAATTTTATTAATGCAGTACCAACATTTATAATTGGTGATCAAGTTTTACAAGGTGTTCAAAGTAAAGAAGCATTTATTCAATCTCTAAACAACCAAAAACTTGTTGAGCAGTCTTCATTAAGCTGCGATATTGATGGAAACTGTTAATAATCTTTAATCAAAAAGGATGTCCATTAAGTTTATTTAATTAATAACTTATGGGACATCTTTTTTAATTTTTATAAATCAACTGGGATAAATATTTTCATAATTTTGTTGATCGTTCTTTAGTTCATTCTTAATTAAGAACAAATAACAAATAACAAATCATTTCCCAACTACATTAACTTGACTCCAATCGATTACATACGGATTACCAGTTAAATTTTTTCTTACTTCAGTAACAATACTCATTTGCTTTTTTACAACTTCTGATTTAATTAATTTTTCTCCGTCCCCACTACCATCATAATACAAAGGCTTCTTCTCCATGATATCACCTCCATTACTTATCAATGAATTATTTTCTCTTTCTGTGTCTAAAACCCCTTTTTGAATTTGGTAATTCACAAAACTTTTTACTCAAAAAATTTTTCCTGTGAGCAATTTGTAGCACCTCAAATAACTTATGTTAAGAACATGATACCTATTTCTTTAATTTTTTAATTTTTCTTACTATAATTACAATATAAATCTATTTCGAAAGGTGTTTTTCTCATGATAAAAGTTGGTATTATTGGACTTGGCGCAATTGGCCAAAGATTAATTCCTTTATTTTCAAACCACCAAGAAATAAAAATAGTAGCAATATGTGACACATTAGAAGAAAGAGTTCAAGAAACAAGTAGCCAATTAATATCAGTTTTAACTTTTACTAATCATCTTGAGATGCTTGAAAATGCTGAACTTGATCTCGTTTATGTTACTGTACCTCCAAAATATCACTATTCGGTAGTATCTGATGTAATCGCAAAAGGAATTAATGTACTTTGTGAAAAGCCATTGGCAAATTCAACAGAGGAAGCTCTAGGACTTTATACTCAAGCAAAAGAAAAAGGTATTTTTCATGCTATGAACTTTCCATTAAACTACAATGTTGGTAGTAAGTCTTTTGCAAGCCTTATTAAATCCGGATATGTTGGCGATTTAAGAAGAATCGAATTAAAGATGCGTTTTCCAAATTGGCCGAGACTATGGCAACAAAATGAATGGGTTGCTACAAAAGAACAAGGAGGTTATGTATTAGAGGTTGGTGTACATTATATTCAACAAATTCAAAAGATTTTTGGTAATATGAAAGTCAATACGAAACATATGCAATATCCCGCTGACCCTCTTGCTTCCGAAAATGGAATTATCGCCTTTTTAGAATTAGAAGATGGCACTCCTGTGTTAATAGATGGCTTAAGCCAAATTGCAGGTGAAGAAGAAATTAAATTTACAGCATACGGCTCGAAAGGAACTCTTTCTTTAGTAAATTGGGCTAATTTAGAAGGAGGAAAAATCGGCGAGCCAATTCAACAAATTGAAGCCGAGCAAAATTTAGCTGATTCATTAATTAATCATTTAGTAAAGGCTCTAAAAGGTGAAGAAGCTACAGTCATAGATTTCTCTGAAGGCTACAAAGCACAAGTAGTTTTAGAAGCATTAAGAGGATAAATTTATACATAAAGATAAAAGGTGCTCTCATAATTGAGAAGCACCTTTAAAAATTGATTTTATTTTACCGGAATCCAAATTTCAGTATAATAATCTTCACTAAATGGATTTCCTTCTGGATAAAGTTCAAATTCTGGGATTCCTGCATGTGAATAGCCGCTTGAAGGAAACCATTCCGAAAAAATCTTCTTCCATGCCGATTGCATTGCGTGCGGCATTGCTCCGTGAACACCAAATACAGCCCATTTTGATGCAGGAATTTCATGATGAAAAAAACCTTCTTGTACATCTCCTTCGTATTCGGTTGCAACCCAATATTCTAGTAGATTTTTTGATTTTTGCTCCTCGCTCATCATACACACACCTAGAACACCTTTAATGTCGCCATTGTTAATTTCGTACAAACGATCACTCGTACCATTTTCATTAACCTCATCCCACATTTTAGGAATCAGTTGTTGTTGTTGATCATTCAAATAAGAAAACTCTTTTTTAACTCCAACTACTTGAAAAGCACTTTTTTCAACAATATTAAATTGCATTGGTTCTGCTCCCTTCAAACTCACCTGAATAACGAGGCGGTTATATGATTTTAGATTTCCAATAAACTTTCTTGCTTCACTTGGGGTTACACCATGCTGTCTTCTAAACGCTTTTGCAAAAGCCTCAGGAGAGTCATACCTATATTTCAAGGCAATGTCAATTATTTTATGATCAGTAGTTGTTAATTCATTGGCCGCTAGCGTCAATCTTCTTCGTCTTATATATTCAGCTATATTAATATCAGTTAAAATTGAAAATGTTCGCTGAAAATGAAAAACAGATGAATTAGCTTGTTTAGAAATTTCTTCAATCATTAACTCGTTTAATAAATTGTCTTCAATATAATCAATTGCCTTTTGTAAAGATTCAACCCAAGCCATATGACTCCTCCCTTATTTACATCCTAACAAGTTAAAATTATTGCGTCCTGTCTTTTTATGCTCTTTTGTGACAGATAATAGTCAATTAGCCTCTTTTCGATCAGCCATTGATAAAATGACAATCGTACTTATAATACATAGGCTACCTATCCAGTCTAATATTTCAACATTTACTCTTAGCCAAATTACTGATAGTACCGCTGCTGATAATGGTTCCACACATGCAAGTAAGCTAGATTCGGAAGCATTAATATACTTTAAACTCTCTAAATAGCAATAAAAGGCAATTAACGTTCCAAAAATAACAATAAAAATTACTGCGAAATAAGCACTCATCGACCAATGACCTTGGAAATTAAAAGGTGAATGTATGAAGCTAAAACAAATTCCACCGATTAACATTCCCCAACCTACTACGATTGTCGACCCAAATTTTTTTAAAAGATTTTGAGGCTGTATTGAATAAAATGCTAAAGCAAAAGCTGACGCTAGCCCCCAAAATAATGCCCATCCAGTAATAGACAATCCTTTAATCGTTCCATGGGTTACCAATAAAAATGTCCCTGCAAGCGCTAAAATGACAGCCAGTACTTCTTTTCTATTTGGTACTTTTTTGTAACTCATTGCTAAATAGCATGTAATAATGACGGGTGCCAAATATTGTAAAATTGTCGCTGTAGCAGCATTTGAAGCTTTTATTGCGGCGAAGTATGTATATTGAACTGCTAACATCCCAAGAATACTAAATAACAATAAACTTAAAACATCCTTCTTATCCTTCCAAATTTCTGATAGATTTCTTTTTTCTTTCAGACTAGCAAAAATTAATAGGATGACTCCAGAAAACAATAATCGAATAACGACTAACCATTCTGGACTAAAATGATTTCTTTGAAATACAAATTGTGCAACAGTTCCAGATATGCCCCATAATATTGCCGCAGTTAATACGAGAATAATTCCCTTCATTCTAGAATTTGTTAAGGCAATCTTATCTGCACTCATTCTTACTCCTCCACAAAAAACAACAAATTAAAATAAGCTAATAGAAAAATCGTACCTAAATATTCAGAATATATCAATCAAAAATCTCTAAATTTTCAACAATTAGATTAATTGAGATATTGTGATTAAAAATCGCTTAATTGGAAAAATTGAACATATACGATTTTGTATTAAATGATTTAGGAGACAAGTCTATGGATGAGTTATATGAATGTATCATAGTAGGGGGAGGTTTCGCAGGTTTACAGGCATCAATTCAGCTTGGTCGATACCAAAGAAATGTACTCGTAATTGACTCAAATTATGGGCGCTCAACATTATGTAAAACATATCGTAATATTTTAGGTTGGCCGAATAGTATAAGTGGACAAGAGCTAAGACAGCTAGGAAGAAAGCATGCTGAAGTTTATGGTGTATCATTCACCCAAGATAAAGTAATAAGTATACAAAACGTAAACAATCAATTCCTAATAGAGACGAAAGTAGGAAAATCTTATTCTGCTAAAACAGTCTTACTAGCAACTGGACTAATTGATCGAATTCCTCAAATCAAAAATCTAGTCGAGTGTCTTGGATCGACAATTTTTGTTTGTCCAGACTGTGATGGATATGAAATTTTAAATAAAAGTGTTTTAATACTTGGATCTGGTAACACTGGTGCAAATCTTGCCATCACATTAGCTTATTGGTCAAAACAAATTACCTATATTAATCACGAAGGACATGACCTTGATTCCAAATTAAATGACCAACTACATAAAATTGGAATTCACTATCGAAAAGAAAAAATTAAGGAAGTACTAAAAGAAGACGATTCCACTTTTAAAGGAATTTGTTTACAAAGTGGTGAAATAATTTATGCGGATCGAGCTTTTATTGGTTTTGGTGGAAATGAAGTACAAAACAATCTTGCTATCCAACTAGGAGTAAATCTTTTTAATGATAAGCATGTTATTGTAGACCCACGGACAAAGGAGACGAATGTTCCAAATGTATGGGCAGCCGGCGATCTAGTAGCCCATTCTCAACAAGTCACAATAGCAATGGGCGATGGTACCCAAGCCGCTGTTTGGATTCAAAAAAGATTATTAGAAATGAGTGTAAAAGATTCATAAACAACTTACAAAGATAAGCGATTTGCCCCCACCCTATCCATTCTCTAACTAAGTTACTATTTAAGCTCAACAAAAAAGTATTACATCATTTAATGAAGTAATACTTTTTTACTGTTTTCATCTTATCAAATCGTTTTAGAAAAATACTTTTAATAAAGTATACATGGTGACGATTGCTAGAATAAACACTAAAATTGGTATTAATATTCGGATGAAAGTTGAAGGCATTCGATATCTTCTATAAGTATCCTCAATACAAATAATACATAGTAAATAGATTAATCCTGATATGATAGCTCTAGCTAAATCAAAATTCCCAAGTGATTTAATGGTGTGATTAACATGCTGAAATATATAAAATTGTACAAGATTAAAAATTAAAAATAATAAGAAATAATAAAATATACTTAATATGTAAGTACTAAATTTTATTTTTTCATGCTCTATATTTTGACGCTTTCTAATAAAACGCTTCTTATGTCGCTCTTTCCTCGGTATAAATTGTTCGTCCATTTTTAGTACATCCTTAGTTTAAAAATTGAATTATTTAAATCAAATTCTTACCTTAATTGTACATAAACATTCCATTATTTAAAAATTTATAATACTACTCTACAAAATTTACATTAAACTATTTAATCATAAAAATAATTATACCAAATTCCATTGAATACATTTACTATTTTTTTCCAAAAAAAATATAAAAAAAGTGTACTTAGATTAAATCAGAGTACAATTTTTCATGCTTTTGAAAAACAACCTTATCAATTAAATTACCAAATTTTCGTAAAAGGAGTAGAGTGATGTTGATTTNNTTCCACTACAGGATGCTCGCTTTCCATGGGGAGAGATTCTTTTGCCTCATCGGCAAGCCTGCGGGGTCTTTAGCCTTCCCGCTTATCCCATAGGAGTCAAGCACCCCTTTCGTTCCAATCAACTTATTCATCAAAAAAAGTCTACAATAAATCCTAATCAAATAGCCTTTACTTAGAGTAAACTAACAGTTGGTTATTAATCAGTTTGTAGGTCAATTAAGATCGAACATTAATTAAAAAACTAATCAATTGAATTTATTTATCTAAAAATTAGCTCATAATATTTTTAACTTCTGAAAAAAAATATTACTAGTGTTATTGGAATCATAAAATTGCATTAATAGATCATTCAAAAAATGATAATATAACCATTAATAAATGTTCATTTAATGTCCGTTTTCAATTTCAACATTTGAAAAAGTGTACTTAGAATGAATCTAAGTACACTTTTTGGTTGAGCCTATTTTACATATTGAATGTTGTTTTCCATGGGACATGGGAGTTGAGCCATCTCGTTGTTTTGACAAGTACATAGGTTCTTAGCCTTCCTGCATATCTTATAGGAGTATGACAACATCTGCATTTTGCTTGTGTTATATGCTCATAAATCTTTTATGAGTATGGTATTTGCTTATTTTTCCTGTTTTACTTACTCATGATCCATTCATAAGTTATGAGCGTGTACTAAGAACTAGTCAAAGTACACACACCATCCCCGACTTATTTTTTATGTTGCGTGTAAATATGAATTGCATCTCTTAAAAATTCAGCAGTTCCAGGTTGTTCTTTATCGTAATGTGCTCTAAAGCGCTCATCGTCTACATACATTTGTGCTAAGCCTGCGTGCGCTTCCTTGCTATATTTGCTCCAATAAAATGTTAACCATTGTTTATGCAAATCAGCTGCTTTTTGGGCAATTTCACTTGATGGATCACCCGTTTTAAATGCTTCAGCTAATGTTTTTGCTAATTCTTCAGCAAGGCGCGTTACTTCTTTATGATCTTCTTCTGTCATATTCATTACTTTTTGATTTGCTTTATTAACAGCTTCATCTCCATATTTTTCACGTGCTTCTTTTCCATATTTCTTTTCATTTTCTTCGATCATATCTTTCTTAAAGCCTTCAAATTTTTCTTTATTTGACATTGTAATTCTCCCCTCTGTTAGAGCAATTGACTTTTCAACGTTTGAAATTAATAAATCCAATTGCTTTCTTTTATCAAGAAGCTGCTCACGATGCTCGGTTAACGCCTTGGCACTATTAAAATCAGGTGATGTGATAATTTCTTTAATGTTTTCTAAATTCATACCTAGTTCTCTATAAAATAAGATTTGTTGTAAGCGATTTACTTCCGCTTGACCATAAATCCGATATCCTGATGAGTTAATTCTTGCCGGCTTAAGAATCCCAATCTCATCATAATATCTTAAAGTCCTAGTGCTGATTCCTGCTAGAAGTCCAAGCTTTTGTACTGTATATTCCATTGCGACTACCTCCTGACATCTTTACAATACACCTTTACGCAACGTTAAAGTCAATTCTATAATTTTAATCTTTTAAGATTTTTTTCGGAGTAAGCTACATGCCATCCTGTTCAAAAAATATTACTTGATACAACATACTTTACATTTAATTCCTACCTATCGTTTTGCAACATTCATTACAAGACATAAAAAAATCCCCTCTGCTATAGGGGATTACATCGTGTAGGCAAACTACAAAATAATTATTTACCTGTAAATACTTTCATACCATTTATACCATCAAATGGTTTACCACCAGGAGCGTGCAAATGACGAACTGCTAGTTTAAATCGCTTATTTGAAGGTATTTCTTGTTTAAAGGTTAGCAAGAATGAATTGTTATCTCCTTGTACCTTTGTAATTGTAACTTGATTATTCGATAAAGCATTCCTTGCATTAAATTGGCTTTTGCTTCCTAGTGATGCAATTCCGGTAGGGATTTTATCAGATAAACTTTGAATCCAATAAAATGAAGCTTTTGTTCCTAAATAAATATCAACTTGTGAATCAAAAGTTACTAGGATCTGATTTGTCGAAACCTGGAAAACATCAGCTAGATTAGGAATTTTGTTTACAGTTTGATTTGGCTTATATCCTTCAATTCGCAGTAATTCCTTTTTGCTAGTTGCATTTACCTGCTTATTTCCTGGAAGAATAGAAGACATTACAATCAATAAAATCATAATCTTATAAAAAAATTTCATTATAATCTGCCTCCCTATATATATATAACAATTTTATAATTTGATGTTTTGGCAAAATATATACTTAGATTTTTTTAATTTTATCAGTTTTTAATCTAATAGTAGACTTGTCCTAGTTATACTACTTCCTTCGATCGAAAAAGAGACGTACTTTTATTTGAATAACGCTAAATAGATAAAAAAATTGATTTATATCTAAAATAGTGGCAAACTATCTATAAGACTTAAGAGAGAATTATAGGTGTAATTATGATTGAAATTAAAACTTCTACGTTAAGTGACGGTGAATTTAATCGTGGTGTCTTTGCAACACGTGATATTGCAAAAGGTGAGCTAATACATGAGGCGCCAGTTATTTCTTACCCGAACGAGGAACATGAGCATATCGAGAAAACTTTATTAGCAGATTATACATTTGAATATGGTATTAATCATTCAGCTATTCTTCTAGGATACGGAATGCTATTTAACCATTCTTATGATGCAAATGCAACTTACGATATTAACTTTGATAATCACACATTTGATTTTTTCGCTTACAAAGACATTAAAGCTGGCGAAGAAATTTTGATTAATTATAATGGTGAAGTAGATAATATGGATCCACTTTGGTTTAATAAAGATTATGAAGAAGTTATGAGCAAACAAAAAGAAGAAGAAGAAAAAGAAACCAATTAATTCAATTGAATTAGTTGGTTTCTTTTCTTTTTTATATTAAAGATTAATGGCCCCATAAATTAATGTACCAAGAACTACAAAAGCCGGATGAATTTTAAGTTTTTCCATAAAGAAAAATGTACATCCTGCAATAAAAATAACTTGGAATGCTCCAATATCATGAAACGAATCAGAAAAAGATTGATATGTAAGTTGGCCTAAAAGGACAACAATTGTCGGTTTTACATATGCTGTCATTCTCTTCACTCGAATTGAGTCACGATTTTTATAAAGTAACCCAATTAATAGAATCATTAACAATAATGAAGGAAATACAGTTGCAAATACTGCTATAAAGGAACCAAAGATTCCTCCGATTTTGTATCCTATATAACCAGCCATTTTAGTTGCGATAGGACCTGGTAAGGCATTCCCCATTGCAAACGCTTCATGAAATTCTTGTTGAGTTAACCAATGATTTTGTGTAACAACATCATTTTGAATTAATGGGATCGTAGCAGGTCCCCCACCATATCCTAAAAGATTCGTTATTAGAAATGAAAGAAATAATTTCCAATAAATCATTCGTTTGTACTCCCCTTCCTCGTCTGATGATCATTTGAGGAAGTTGCTTTTACTGGTTGGAAGATTGCAAATATTAGTAAACCACCAATTATAATCGCTGGGTATATGTGTAAAAATTGAATTAGAAGCAAACCGACAACTAAATGAATTAATATTGTTGGTGTTTTCAATCCTTTTTTTGAACTTTGATAAAATTGCCATGTTAATACACCTAACATTACCCCTACAACAGGCACAATTGATTCCTTCATCCCATTAACCCATTTAATATCTTTAAAAGAAGATAATGAAGTTAAAAGTATAATCATTAAAAGGATTGTCGGTAAGATCGATGCAATGATCGCATTAAGCATTCCGATAATGCCACCAATACGATAACCGATATAACCTGCTAATTTTGTATTGATTGGACCTGGGAGCATATTTCCTATTGCTAAAATTTCAGAAAACTCTTCGTCTTTCATCCATTTATACGTATCGACGACTTCTTTATAAACTAGAGGAATCGTAGATGGTCCTCCTCCATATCCTAAAATACTACTTCGAAAAAAAGCGATGAATATTTCTAATTGTTTCATTAAATCAATTCCTTTTCATAATTACCAACTTGCAATACAACCGTCCGTTCTTGATTCTGTACCACCCATTAAAACGCCAGAATCTTCATTTCTCCAAATAATTTGGCCACGCCCGAAACTTCCAGTATCCTTTGCAACCTTAATTACATGACCTTTAGCCTGCAACTCTTTTATAATCTCTTGAGGAAAACTAGGTTCGACTTCAACTATTTTCCCTTCAATCCATTGCCATCTAGGAGCATCTAAGGCTTCTTGTGGATTTAAATGAAAATCGATGCTATTCATGATAACTTGAACATGTCCTTGAGGCTGCATATAACCACCCATTACACCGAATGGTCCAATTGCTTTATTATTTTTTGTTAAAAATGCCGGAATAATCGTATGATATGATTTTTTTCCACCAATTAAAGCGTTGGCATGTTTTTCATTTAAGCTAAAATCACAACCCCTATTTTGCAATCCAATTCCAGTTCCAGGAATCACTATACCTGACCCAAAACCCATATAATTACTTTGAATAAAGGAGACCATGTTTCCATCTCCATCAGCTGTCGCTAAATAAACAGTGCCTCCACTAGCCGGTCTTCCTGGTAATGGTGTATGAGCAGTTTCCGTGATCCCTGAAAAGCGTTCTTTTCCATATTGATCACTTAATAGACTTTCAACCGAAGTCTTCATAAACTTTCGATCTGTTACATATTCCTTTCCGCAAGCAAACGCTAACTTCATTGCTTCAAATTGTTTATGATATGTGGTTACGTTCTCTTTGTCATCAAACTGATCATTTTTTACTATATTTAAAGCCATCAGTGCGACAATTCCTTGACCATTAGGTGGAATTTCCCACACATCAAAGCCTCTGTAATTTATACTAATTGGATTTACCCATTCCGGTTTAAAAGTCTCTAAATCTTCTTTTGTTAAAAAACCACCATATTGATTTGAAGAATCAATAATTTTATCTGCAATTTCACCTTTATAAAAATCTTTTCCATTTGTTTCGGCTATTTTTTCTAAAGTTATTGCATGATCTAGTGAAGACCAAATTTCTCCTACTTCAGGAGCTCTTCCATTTGGAGCAAATGTATCAAACCAAGCAACAAACTCCTCAGAGTTTAACTCCTTTTTGTATATTTCATAAGCCTTCTTCCAAAACTTACCTAATGTTGGTGAAATCGGAAAACCTTCACGAGCATATTCAATTGCCGGTTGTAGCACTTCCTTTAGCGAAAGTCTCCCAAACCGATTCGATAATTCTACCCAAGCAGCCGGAGCACCAGGGACAGTTATTGGAATCCAACCATATTTAGGCATTTTTTCATACCCTAAATTTTTTAATTTTTCAATCGATATATTTTTAGGTGCAGGTCCACTCGAATCTAAACCGTATAACTTTTCGTTCATCCAAACTAATGCAAAAGCATCTCCACCTATACCGTTTGAAGTAGGCTCTACTACTGTAAGGCAAGCAGCTGTAGCGATCGCAGCATCTACTGCATTACCACCCTTTTTTAAAATATCTAGGCCCGCTTGTGCAGCCAATGGTTGGGAAGTAGCGACCATTCCATTTCTAGCATACACCACATTACGATGTGATGAATAAACATGTTCATTCGCTTTCATTTTTGTATACATACACTTTCCTCCTTGGCTTTTTTGCAATAGTTACATTGGATAACAAAATCACTTAATCTTTAAATTCGACAATATTTTAGTATTCCCCTACTTGACTATCAATCTAAATAAAAGAATCTATTAGAATGAATGTCTAATTCAACTAAATGTCTTAAATTTGGTTATATACATTAGATGCTTGTCCATTTCAACTAAAGGCTACTTTGAATACTTTATCATTAGGAGGGATTAGTTTAATGTTGAAACTATATTTAGATCCAGGGCATGGTGGCTCTGATTCAGGTGCAGTAGGAAATGGATTAAAGGAAAAAGACCTTACTTTGGATATCGCTTTAAGAATAAGAGATTTATTAAATAACTATAATGACGTTGAGGTTAGAATGAGCAGATCTACCGACACTGATCGTTCTTTATCTGAACGTACTAACGATGCAAACTCATGGGGTGCTAGCTACTTTTTATCTGTTCATATCAATTCATTTAATACATCAGCGTCTGGTTACGAGGATTATATACATGATAGTTTGTCAGATACATCTACTTCAGCACAATATCGAAACGATTTACATCCAGAAATCGTAAAGCTTAATGGTCTAACTGATCGTGGTAAAAAGAAAGCTAATTTTCATGTATTACGAGAATCAAATATGCCAGCAATCCTGACTGAAAATGGATTCATTGATAATGCAAGTGATGCTGCAAAACTAAAAGATCCAAATTGGCGTCAAAAAGTAGCTCAAGGCCATGTAAATGGATTAGTAAAAGCATTTAACTTAACAGCTAAGACTAAGTCTGAAATGCATAGAGTAATCGTAGACGGAGTACAAGTCGGTGCATATCAAGATGATCAAAATGTACTGAATGCAGTGGAACAATATCTTCCAACAGCAACTAAAATTATTATTGAGAAAGTTTAAACGATTATATTAACTATTTGAAGACTGTCTAATGAATAGACCGTCTTTTTTTCGTAAAAAAACGAAGGCAACTTAAAAAGGACCTTCGATTGAAATCACAGCACCTGTTTACTCTGTAGATTTCAATATATCTAATATATTGTTTGAGTCAATTTTCTTTTTTTGTCTTCCTAAACTAATAACTTGTTCTCCATATTTATTTTGCAATTTATGTAGTGTTTCAAACAATGGTTCTTGTTTGGCATCCTTTTCAAAAGAAAATAGGTCCAATTGCTTTGATATTTCATCTTTTGGATTTAATTGTGATGCAGTTACTCCGATTAAACGTAATGGTTCTCCGTTCCAATTTCTTTTCCATAGATCAAATGCCTCTTTAAAGATTTCATTAGCTTGTTGTACAGGTGTAGAAAGTTTTTTACTTCGATTAATTGTTTTTCGGTCACTAAATCGAAGTGTAATTGTCACAGTATCAGCAACTAAACCCTTCTTAATTAATCGTTCAGCTACCCGTTTTGATAGAGCTTCAAATTTTTCTGCAATCATTGGTTCCTCAAAAACATCAAATGAAAATGTCGTTGATTGGCCAATTGTCTTATGTGAAAGCATACGACTAGGATCGACTTCTCTTTCATCTATTCCATTGGCCTTATTTCTTAAAGATTTACCGTTTACACCTAATAATTCTTGTACTTGTTTTTCATTACTTTTTGCCAAATCTTCTATTGTAATAATGCCAATTTCATTTAATTTTTCTTCAGTTTTCATACCAACACCATGCATCTCTCCTACTTTTCTAGGCCATAAAATAATAGGAACATCCCTCTTACGAAGAACAGTAATTCCAAGTGGTTTCTTCATATCTGAAGCTGTTTTTGCAAGAAATTTATTTGGACCAATACCGATACTGCATGGCATAGCAAGATCTTCTAACAATATTGACTGGATCAATTCAGCTATTTTAATTGGATGACCTAGTTTTTCATCACAATCAGTTATATCAATATATCCTTCATCAATTGATGCCACTTCAATTTTAGGACTTATTGCACCTAATTTTTCAAATATTTGTCTTGAGACTTTTCGGTAAGCTTCAAAATTTGGAGTTTTCACAATCATCTCAGGACATTTTTTTCGCGCTTCCCATAATGGCATTGTTGCCCGAATTCCATAAGCTCGAGCTTCATAACTTGCAGTTACAATAATTCCCCTGCGCTCTTTTTCATTGCCGGCCACAACTACTGGTTTACCTTTTAATGATGGATCATTCGCTATTTCAACCGAAGCAAAAAATGAATTCATATCAACATGTAAAATGACTCTTCCGCTCTTTGGTGCCCATTGATTCATTGCTACACCTCCTATGCTAGTATAATATCATTTTTTAAAATTTCCTATTAACGTGTATTAATGTTGAATATAGTTAAAACTTATAAAGTTTGAATCAAATCTAAAACCAATATCTAATTATTATAAACGTTTTTGGATTAAAGGAGAAAAGCTATGCAAAGTAAAATTCAAAAAATATCACGAATTTATGGTTTGATACACAAGCCGAAGAAGCCTTTAAATTTACAGAAGCAATTTCATTCATCGTTCATTGTGACTCCCAAGAAGAAATAAATTATTATTGGGAAAAGTTATCAAAGGATGGAGATAAAAATGCACAAGCATGTGGTTGGTTAAAAGATCAATTTGGCATATCATGGAAAATAGTTCCGACCATTTTACCTGAACTATTAAATGACTCCAATCTAAAAATATCTGAACGAACCTAAAGTTCCTATTTACTTCTCATAAAGTCCAAAAAGAGATAAAATAAACCTATCTAATTTGTATTTTTTGAAATTAATGGAGGTATTATCTTTTGAGTAACGAAAATCAATCAATGTATGATTATATAGGGAAAGAAAAATTAGAAGAGCTAGTGGATACTTTTTATTCTTATGTTTCAAAGCATGAGAGACTTTCACCAATATTTCCAGGTGACTGGGAGGAAACAGCACGTAAACAAAAACTATTTTTAACACAGTTTTTAGGTGGACCACAATATTATAGTATGGAACGTGGTCATCCAAGAATGCGCGCGCGTCATTTGCCTTTTCCAATTACAATTGAATTAGCTCATGATTGGTTGGATTGCATGGGAAAAGCTATGGATGATGTCGATTTAGATGAAGAAATTAAAGAGCCATTATTACAACATTTAAGAAATGTTGCTTACCATATGGTGAACCAAGAATAATCTTTAGGGGATATATTATGAGTGAGAGGCCAATTATTTTATTTGATGGTGAATGTATTTTATGCAATGGAGCTGTTCAATTTATTATTAAACATGACCAAAAAGGTTATTTTCATTTTGCCGCACTACAATCCACATTTGGCCAGAAGCTTAAGAAGGATCACCCCGAACTTAGTTCAATTGATTCAATTATTCTTGTACAAAATGGAAAAATAAAAATTGAATCTTCAGCTGCACTTTCTATTGCTAAAAATTTAGAAGGTTGGCCAAAATTTTTCTATGCCTTTATAATTATCCCAACAACAATACGTGACTATTTGTATAGACTGATCTCAAGAAATCGTTTTAAAATCTTTGGAAAAAACGAAACGTGTATGATCCCATCAAAAGAAATTAGAGATCGATTTTATTTATAAAAGTCCTCTTCAGTTGAAAGAACCACAAGGTTATCATTTCCCCTTGTGGTTCTTTTTTAGTTCTCGAATTAACTTTTTATTAGAAATCTTGTTAAAGCGAGCCCTAAAAAACCAACACCCATTCCAATTAGCCAACCTGAATGTGGTTCATGTAATAAACTTCCAATTCCTCCGCCTAAAAACATACAGCCTACAAAAACGATTCCTCCAATACCAGCACCTCTATTATTCAAAATCTGACCATCCTCTCCAAATATATATTTCCTATCTATTTGTGATTAGATATCTTTTTGTATTTCTCTATTTTTTATTTGAAATTTCCCCAAAAAATTCCAGTAATATTTTCCAATTTACTAATTTATTAGAATTTTATTACTATTTAACAACAAATTTTATATAATAATAATAGACGTTAAGAATTTTTTTGAAATCATATATACCTTCTTAATTGCATTTTTTAACGTCAAACAATTATGTTAAATCTTATCCGGAGCGTGATTAAATTTGCAGAAGCACAGACGTAGAAACACACCAGCATTTACTGTTTTAGCTTACTTTACTTTAGTAGCAGGAGTATTTTTGTTTTGTATCGGACTTTACAATGCAGATATGGAATTAAACGAAAAAGGTTATTATATTGCAGTTATGCTATTAGTAGCAGTAGGCTCAATTTTAACCCAAAAGGTTGTTCGTGATAATGCCGAAGATGATGATATTATCGCGGATCAAGAAGTTCAATTAAAGATGAAGTTAGATAGCTCAACAAAGAAAGAAACAAATACTTTATAGAAACAAAAAGGGATCACAAAAAGTACTTTGACTTTTGTGATCCCTTTTTATGAAAATAAAGTTTTTATTCCCAAACTCGTTTTAATTTAAAGAATTCTTGAATATAGCCATAAAGTGAAACTGGCGACATAATCATTTGATAGCATAATAGGAAGAATAAAAATCCTATACGATTATTTCTTATTCTTAAATTTAAATTACGGAAAACATAGTTTTTCTGGTAAAAATAAAGGATTGAATAGCTAATAAATGTTAATGGGAGAACTAATAAAGTCATTGGACCAACAATCGTGTTGATTCCAAAAAACGCTAAAATCAATCCAGGAATCCAACATAAAGTGTATATAAGATCTAAGTAAACCATCATAAGATTAATACCGGTTAAATACTTTGTATAAACTTGTGGTTGTTGCCACGGTTTAATTTCAATCAGTCCTTCAACCATACCTCTTGCCCATCTTGATCTTTGTTTAGCAAAATGACTAAAGGTTGTAGGTGCATCAGTAAATGCTACTGCTAATGGTTCGAAGTAAACCTTCCATTGCTTTTGTAACAGTCTCCATGTTAAAACGATATCTTCTCCAATTGCATCAGGCCAACCGTTAACTTCCTTTACACATTCAGTTTTATATAAACTAAATGCCCCTTGTGCAACAAGTGTTCCTTGATATAAACCCTGAAGTCTTTTTATGGAAGCAATTCCTAAAAAGTAGTCCCATTCTTGAATCTTAGTCCAAAATGTTTCACGACTATTACGAACTAACATTGAGCCAGCAACAGCACAAACATCTGTAGGGCTACTTTTTATTCTTGAAACTAAGTATCTTACTGCAGAAGGATGAATTAATGTATCTGCATCTAATGTAATGACATATGGTGTTTTTACAAACTCCAAGCCTAAATTAAGTGCATGAAACTTACCTGGTTTTGATTGATGTAATAAAGTAATATTTGATAAAGTAATATTTGAACTTAACTCTTTTTTCGCCCTCATTACTTCACGATCTGTACCATCAGTTGAGTTATTATTAATAACGATAACGTTTATTTCACCAGTATAGTCTTGATCTGTAATATATTTTAACGTATTAAAAATAGCGCCTTCTTCATTATAAGCAGCTACTAATACAGTTACCGAATCATTTGGAAATTCATTTTTAAAATTCGGTTGTTTATCAAGTAGTAAACTTATGACTAAAAAAGTGCTCATATAGCCCGGTATATAGGCAATACCACCTATTATGATGATTGCTACTGGCGTAGTAACAACGTCAGATAAGTCCTTTACCCAAGGAATTGATAAATAAATTGAAAAAAGTAACCAAGAAAATGAAATAAAATGGCTAAACCAAAATTTCCTATTTACAGTAAAATAATATCGGGTTCCTTTTTTTTGTATAGGAGACAAGTTTGGTTTCAATAGTCTCCCCCCTTTTTTATGAAATTCGATAAGAATCATTATATCACTATAATATAAATTGATATCCTAGCAACTTTTGGTAAAAATGAACGAACTTTAAATACATAAAAATACCCAAATAAAAAAGAACTGAAATTAGATCAGTTCTTTTCACATAAGTATTAATTTTTAAATGATAACCCTTTCACTTCCAATGCATTTTTAATTGTCGTAATTGCCTTAGGTCCCATCCCATGTAATTTTAATACTTCTGCTTCACTTAATTGTGTGAATTGCTCCAAATGTAAATAGCCTGCTGCAGTTAATGCTCTAATAGCTGGTTTAGCTAATCCATTTGGTAGTGAATTTTCACTCATTTTAAATCCCTTCCTTTTTAAAATTTTTATCAAGCCAATTGATTATGTCGAATTTCATACTACTTGTGATTGTATGATTTACATTTTTATATTTAATAAAATCTATATAAGAATGATGTTTTGTTGTTAAGAAATCGAGTTGCCCTTCAATTGGAATAACTAAATCCTGTTCGCCGTGTAAGAATAAAACAGGCTTTCTTATTGTACAATCTTTAAATTTTGGATCATATTTTACAAACGTTTCCAATTCACTTTCATTTAATGGTTCTCTTCTATCTTTTTTACGAAAATCCTTCTCAGAATAAATATAAGAACTTGATCCATTAATATTAATTAATCCGGCATAACTATTATTTGAAAAAAACATTCCACTTGCAATAAAACCACCCATTGAACTACCTAACAGAATTGTATTTTCTTTTTGTAAACAAAGCTGATCTATCATTTTATCTTCTTCATCAATTGTTTCAAATATCGTTTTCCAAAAATATGTTTGTAAAATCTCTTGATCGAAATGGTTATTTAGAGCTTGTCTCGAATCATGGTATATCATTTCGGGAATAACAACTTTAAATCCTAATTCAGATAGCTCTTTACCAAATTGTATTTGTGATTCAATAATTGAACCCCAACCATGAAACATGATGATTGTTTCTTTCCTACTAAATATATTTGGGGTTATTTCATAATAATTAATCATTTTTCCTACCTAAATTTCTTTATTTTCTATAGTAATATTA
>NZ_NUUX01000035.1 GCF_002564465.1 Bacillus sp. AFS088145
AGAGTAGAACGTCGCCTGGTTTACCAAAGTATCAGCTAATCAGCTGGTGCTTTTTTTATTTTGGATTCGTTAATTGTTGATATTTAATAAATATTAAAGGACTGTCAATTTTTGATAGTCCTTTAAAGTCCTTTGTACAAAATTTGAATACCAAGAACTTTAAGTAACAGAATCTGGTCATTCAGAGTTACCTATAATCGTAGGAATTGTATCAAATTGTTTAAAAACATAAGTTTCATTATCGATTTTTATTTTAAAAGTTCTTCTTTTTTTATCATACATGATTTTCAAATTATGAAACTTAGAACTATTAATTACATACGTCGTATCTGTTTTCTGTGAATAAGTTCCTTTATCTACTTCATTACGATTATAATAATAAAATGTATGATGGTCCTCTTCATCAAATACTATGGTTGCAAATGGAAGTTTTTTGCTTTGGTAAGTTCCTATTAAAGTTGACTCATCGAAATTCTGTATTTTAGGCATGTTTATAGCTAAAATAATAAATACAAAAACTAATAATAGAATAATACATTTATCAACCCAATTTTTCCTTTTAACCTCAGGCATTTCGATCTTCACTCCTTCCCTAATTAAAAAATATTTAAAGAAATGAAGAACTATTCTAAATACAACAATTTAATACAGAGTTATTTAATCTTTGAATTAAACATATTATCTAGCAATTGATGTAATAATCCTAGTTGAACAATTAATAATAATAAGAAAACGAACTGTTCATAACAGTTCGTTTTCTGTAAAAAGGATTAGTACTTTAAAGAAGTTAATTATTTGGTTTATCCACTTTTTTTAAAATAACTGTACTTATAGTATCTTTCCAGTAAATTTCATAATATACTTCTTTTTCCTTATCAATAAACTCACATCCGCCACACTCTCTTTTTTTACCATGAAATTCACCAGATTGATTTAATAAAAACTTCTCTCCTCCGATCGTTCCATTATTATAACTAATCAAATAGCGTGAGTATGACTTAAATAAATCTTTATCATATTTACCTTTATATTTTATAGTTGTTTGGTATATGATATCAGTTCCCCCTAAAGTCAATTCATGAAAAATTCCCCAGTTATTATCGTCTCCTTTAAAACTAACAGATTTAGTACTAAATAAATGATTTGCAATTTCTTCGTGAACTGTAGTAATTGGGTTAAATAAGAACAATAAACTGAAAGTAAGATGAGCTATTGTCTTTTTCATTTTAAACCTCCAGTTTTTATAATTAATATTCAATTAAATGATGTGTTTTTATACAATGATAGATCTTTATTTAACTAAATTTCTATTTGCTACAAATTTGGAAGATATAATTATTACTTTTATTGGCCTACAGGGAGTATGAAACTTAAGGTAGAGTACTTACCTGAAGGGGAAAAAGTTGTAGAATATTTTTATTAAAAACATATAGTAAATAATATAGGTCATCTTTACTTTTCAACTTACAAATAGTATGATGATTTCAATAAGTTAGATTTCAATGAACATAAAAATAAATGAGGTGCATTTTGTGAGTGCGGTAGGTTCTAAATAGGAAAAAAATAAATGAAATAAATAGGATGAAAAAAAGGGGAATTTTTTAGAATTCGTACCCTTAATTTTGTCATGTATTTATTTCAAACCTATGAAGATACCTACAATACTTTATAATGCGTGTAATGAAATTAGTATGGCTATTCTGTTATAGCTTATTTAACTATATTTCAATTATGATTGCCTTGTAATGTGATTAAAGCTGCGGTATCTCCGCAGCTTTTTTTATATTTTTTCGGGTAAAATCTTTAATTCTATAAATCATTGGAATCTAACGGGTAGGTATCTCCATTTATGATCGATTAAATCATATTAAAGAGGAGAATTAAAATTGAATAATATAACATTTGAAAAATTACAATATAACGAGTTAAAAGAAAATGTAAAATCTTATTGTGTAAGTGGATTAGGTAAAAAATTGATAAATCAGTTAGAACCTAGTACCAATATAAAAGTAGTTAAAAATAGGTTAAACGAGACAACTGAAGCTCGGGCAATATTAGATGTAGAAGGACATGTGCCATTTTTAGGTGTCTCTAACATTGAAAATATTATTCAAAATCTTGAAAAGGGCATGATATTAGATCCGAGTGATTTAATCAGTGTTTCGGACTTTTTAAGAGGATGTAGAAGAATTAAAAAGTTTATGCAAGATAACGTATTTTTTGCTCCAATTCTCGCTTCTTATGCAAACTCAATGAGTGAATTTACAAGTATTGAAGATGAGATTAACTTCTCAATTAAAGGAAACAGCGTTGATTCTGCGGCAAGTAAGGATCTTAAACGGATACGAAATAATATTGAATCAGTTGAAGAGAAAATTAAAGATCGTTTAAATAAATTTCTAAGTAGTAGTGCAAATAAAATGTATATTCAGGACTTTTTTATAAGTAAGAAAGATGACCGATATACAATACCAATTAAAGCTTCCTTTAAGAAGCAAGTTCCTGGATCAATTATTGAAGTTTCTTCTAAAGGGGCAACAGTCTTTATTGAACCGAATACAGTAACTAAATTAAACAGTGAGTTAGCAAGCCTAAAGGCTGAAGAGGCAATGGAAGAATATCAAATATTAGCTACCCTTTCAGGAATGATTTTAGAAAATATTTATGAAATAAATATAAATATGGAGTTAATTAGCCAATATGATATGGTGTTTGCTAAAGCTAAGTTTAGCAAGCATATTGGTGGATTTGAGCCGAAATTAAATGACTTTGGATATATTAAGTTAGTTGATTGCAAACATCCACTATTAACAGGTAATGTAGTTCCGCTTAATTTTGAGATAGGAGAAAGTTATCGTAGTTTAATCATTACTGGACCTAATGCGGGTGGAAAGACGGTCGTTCTGAAAACAATTGGTTTACTAACCTTAGCAACAATGTCAGGCTTCCATATTGTTGGAGACGCGGGGACTGAAATTGCAGTATTTGAAAAGATCTTTGTTGATATTGGTGATAATCAGAGTTTAGAAAATGCACTAAGCACATTTTCATCACATATGAAAAACCTTTCTGATATTATGGGTGTTTCTAATAATAATACACTTTTACTATTTGATGAAATAGGAAGTGGTACGGAACCTAATGAAGGATCAGCACTAGCAATTTCTATTTTGGAAGAATTTTACCTTATGGGATGTATTACAGTTGCAACTACCCATTATGGTGAAATAAAACGCTTTTCAGAAATGCACAGTGATTTTATGAATGCAGCAATGCGATTTAATAGTGAAACACTAGAACCAATGTATAAGTTAATTATCGGGAAATCAGGAGAAAGTAATGCTCTATGGATTTCTAAGAAAATGAATATTCGCGAAAATGTACTACAAAGAGCGAAAGAATATATGGAAAATAAAGAATATAGATTAGAAAAAGTAATTGAAAGTGCAATAAGGAGACCAAAGATTGTCAAACTGAGATCTGAAGAAAAGGTTAACTATCAAAAAGGTGATCGAGTAAAATTATTAGACTATGATAATTTTGGAATTGTCTATAAAGAAATCGATAATTTCTACAATCTCATTATTTTTTACAATGGTGATTTTTTGGAAGTGAATGAAAAACGAATATCTTTAGAAGTAAGGGTTGCTGAACTTTATCCAGAAGGATATGACTTAGATACGTTATTTGTTGATTATGCGACAAGGAAATTACAGCACGATATTGAACGAGGTTCGAAAAAGGCACTTCGAAAAATTCAAAAAGGAATGAGAAGTAACGGGGATTGATATTACAGCTGTTTTCAATCAGCAAATTATTGCACTTTGTATACAAACAAAAACTTCAGCCTAAAATCTGATGTTTTTGATTTGAGAAAAAATTCATTTTCAAGAAAACAAAACAAATTTAAGCTTAAATGAATAGACTATACCAAACTACATGATTGGGGTCTTGGTATGAGGAAATTTTCTTATATAGATTTAATCGCCACGTTAAATATAGAAGATGCACATCCAGGTGGGTTTGATTTAACAAAGAAAACATTAAGATTTCTTCCGTTGAAATCAGATAGCCAAGTTTTAGAGGTTGGATGCGGTTCAGGTAAAACTGCTAGCTATTTATATGAAAGTTTCAATTGCTCAATTACAACAATCGATATAAACAGTCGGATGCTGGCTAATGCAAGAAAACGTTTTAACAAAAAGAAAATTCCAGTTACTCTGCATCAAGCAAGTGCAGAAAACCTTCCTTTTAAGGATAATTCATTTGATATTATTATTTCGGAATCAGTAACAAGCTTCACTAATGTAGATAAATCATTACATGAATATGTAAGAGTGTTAAAAAAAGGTGGGTATTTTCTTGCTATAGAAATGACATCAGAGAGACCATTAACACTAAAAGAAGAAAGTGAAATTAAGGATGTTTATGGTATTTCAAAAGTAAAAACGGTAAGAGAGTGGGAACAAGCATTAATCAAAGGGGGGTTTAGAGACTATAAAATCCTAAAAGGAAATACAATAATGAATACATTAACAAATCCAACTGATTCACTACCATTTCAAAAGTTACCACCGGAGGGAATTGAATTACTTCATAGATTTCAAGAGATACTAGTGCGTTATAAAGATGTGTTAGGATATAGGATATTTTTATGTAGAAAAAGATAGGCATAATAGCTTATCTTTTTTGTTTGGTTTACAAAACTGGATTTGATTAATATAAAGGTATTAGACTTTTATATCCGAAAATTTAAGTTGATTTGACCAAACTAGTCCAATAATTCCAAGCTATTAAATATTCATCTAAATCATTTGGATGATGTCTTATACATGTAGCTAACCTAAAATATAATCCAACTAATACGTTTTTATACAGTGTGTGAGAATCATTATTTTGTAAATTCTTTAAATGACTGACTGCCACGGAAATGGTTTCTTTTGTTAGATTATCTGGTGAAGAGCAAAAGGCATATATTAAATCATAAAGTGGATCACCAAACACTGGAGTAGGATCAATAATTCCTCTTAAATCGCCATTATTAAAAATAAAATTATGTATACCGCAGTCACCGTGTAATATATAAGGTTCTCCTTGAAAAGTGATTTGATTGTTTATAATAGAAAAGATAAGTGTATGATCTGGCTTATCTAAATACGAATCTAAAATTTGATAAGACTCAGTCATTCTACTCATAAGAAAATCTGACCATGAATTCCTTAAATCATCTGTCCATCCCCAACCTGGAGTATTAGGGTAGGATTCGTAATTATTTATTAACTGTTCAACAAGTGATATAAGTAATTCTTTTTTGTTTTTTTTAACATAATTTGTGCTACCTGGAATAAATGGATAAACTATGTATTTAAATGTTTTTTCAGCAAATAGTAAATCAGGTAATATATATACTTTGTTATAGAAATTAAGAAAATATGCTTCTGATTCTAGTACACGAGGATCATTAAACTTAACTATATACTTACTCTCGTTTTTTATGTTACTTAGAAGATAGATATTGCTTGATGTTCCACCTGTTAGTTGAGTGTACTTAATTTCTTTTATGTTAATTAAATTCATTTATTACTGATTCTATTTGCATAATATCCTCGCCTTCATTATTAATAATGTACTTATTTCAGTATACTCTTGTAAATTAACGGTCACCATGAGGATAGATTGGAAAATGCTTATTAATCTCTAATTTATTAATGATTAAAAATGTTTTGGAAAATTTAAAGGCAAATGTACATAAACAAATTATGAATATAATTATTATGACTTGAATGATTTTTTTCATATTGCTTTTATTCTTTAACTAATGAGAGGAAGTTATTTTTGTAATAGTAATTAAAAGTATTATTTGATAGTTTCATGACCTTTTCACAAATAAAAGGGTGTCTCAAAAGTCAGCAATTGACTAAAGAGACATACCCACAGTAATTAGATATAAAATTTTATTAAGCTATTAAAAAAAGAATAATGCAGCTAATGCGACTCCTGCAACAAAACCGAGTGCAATTGAAATACCGAACCCACAGCCGAAGAATCCGCATCTAAATCCATCTCTGTCAAAATCTCTATTGTCTCTTCTGTCGTCTCTTCTATCAAATCTTCTGTCAAATCTTCTATCGAATCGATCATCAAATCGATTGTCAACGCGATTACCAAACATATTATCAAAACGATTTCCATTGTTTGAACTTCTATTTGAAAAATTTCTTTCTGAGAAATTTCTATTAGATTGGTTTCTGTTCATGTTATTTCTATTACGATTGGATGATCTATTAGAAGAGTTCTGACGATTTTGATTGACTGGTTCAATAAAAACTCGATCATCAGTTACTCTAGTAATACGACCAACGTGCTCGTTTCCTTCTTTATCGAAAATGCGTACAACCTGCCCTCTAAAATTATTACATAATTGATGGGCTTCATTACATTGCATAACAATTCCTCCTTTTCTTGTACTAATCTATGGAAGAGGAATAGTTTGTGCCTGTACTTATACCTAGTTGTACAATTAACTAATTAATTTGTTTGAAATGTACGTAAATTATTTTTGTTAACTCTTTGTAAAAGAAATGATTGCAATCATTTGGACGAGATGGTATATTTGTTTATGTTGTCACTACAAAACAAGTTGGAACAACAAAAAAA
>NZ_NUUX01000036.1 GCF_002564465.1 Bacillus sp. AFS088145
TTTTTTTGTTGTTCCAACTTATTTTGTAGTGACAACATAAACAAATATACCATCTCGTCCAAATGATTGCAAGCATTTCTTTACAAAAATTATACTCTTACCTTGAATATTGGCAGTTGAATTAATTATTTTAAAGTATTACCCAAAAAGAATACCACCTGTCTTTTATCGGAATTAGCTTCATGTATATAATTTTCGAAATTAAAAAAATACAAGTATCGTATATGGATAATTATTTCAACAGTTCGGTACGTCAAAAATAGATCGAATTGTAGTGAAAATGTAGTAACCATAGAGTGCTTGTTAAGAACTTTACTAAATGAATATTATTCTAAGAACCTTACACCAACGTTGCAGAGCTGGGAATACAACTTGGAATGGCTTCTAAAAGTTCAAAAAGAATTTTGGGTAAATGTGGTGGACTATTGATCACGACATATAAATTCTAACTTTCTTTATGAAGCTAAACCTAATTAACGCTGAATTATTTGAAATACCATTTTAAAACATTCGTGTACATGATTTTATCGATAGCTTGTTCATCAAATAGCTGTTGCCATCCAACTAAATCCTAAACTCTTCTTGTAAGGTAATCGAGCCTAGATAAATCTTCTGAACCACATCGTTTTATATTAAAACGTAATTTTTACCCCTTTTTCATTCAAGTTTATAATCTCTTCGTCTGTTACATTAAAAGGTAATTGAGTTACACACTATCCATAATAACCAGGCAAGGTAATTGTGGATGGTTGTTACACCTTTATATCGGTTTATCCATTGTTCCAAACATGAATGAAGACATTACCATTAACTTTTTGTAAGCTTGATCGTTAAAAGAATATCTTTTTAAATGCAATGTTAAAAAAGAACCCTGTGAATTAAAAGGTGCAGGAAGATCACCTTAAATTGACATGAAACCTTATTTTCATTTTTAAACACAAAAAAAACATCAGCCTA
>NZ_NUUX01000037.1 GCF_002564465.1 Bacillus sp. AFS088145
TTTATATTTTCAGGATAGTTGAATAAGGAATCTATCGTATATTCTTATTTTTTTATAAAATCACCCACACAAAGAGGCCTATAAAATCCCTCTTAGAAATAATTCAAAAGAGGAAGTTTATAGGCCCTTTATATTAAAAAATATTAAAAATTACTGTCTGCAATTAATTAAAACCAAGAACGTCTTCTACTGCTTTTTATCATATTCCACATTTCTTTTTGGTGATCAGGATCTTGTGGGTTTACGTTACAATTCATTAGCCATTGAGCCGCGTTTTCACGTTGTTCCGCAGTTATTGATACACTGCAGCAATCGGATAATCTATCAATCATATGACATGCACCTTCACGGCTTTTTAAATCATTTTTACGATATGAGCGAAGAATACTATAAATGCGTGGAAATTTGCGAGGATCACAAACTTTACCACAAAATTCTCTCATTAAGCTTGGGTCAAGATTTCCCATAAAGCCACTCCTTTATTGTTTAAACCATTAACTAAAATGACATACACACAAATATTTTTTCAACAATGTAGTATATGCAGTTAAGGAAAATAAGGACAAGGCGTTTAACTAGGAATTGCAAATTAGTCACTTGTCTCATATTTTTTTAGATAATGACTTAAAGTCAATAAGGGCCAAATATAACGATAGCTATGGTAATTTATATAAAAATGACCTGGTAATCCTCCACCTGTTGGATAGGTCAATCGCTTATCATGGACCTTTAACCAGTTTAAAATGTTTGCGATTCCATCATCAATTTCACTAGTGGGATAATCGTTGATCGAAATGAGCGTATCCACAACCCATGATGTATGAACAATTGTTGAATAAGAAAGAGGGATATACTTTCTTTCTATGTCACTTTTACAAGATTCACCCCAGCCACCATCTTTGTTTTTTATATTGAGTAGCCAGTTATTAGCTTTTTGAATACTAGGGTGACTTGAAGGGATCCCGACCGATTTCATACCAGTAATAGCGGCCCATGTTCCATAAATATATGAAATTCCCCAACGACCGTACCATGAACCATCTTCGTGTTGATGATGGATTAACCAATTAACCCCATCTTCAATTCTTGGATGAACCATATTTAATTTTAATTTGGATCCTAGAAATTCGATTGTTCGACCAGTCAAATCTGCTGTAGATGGATCAACTGCAGTATCAACAAAATTTTGGATAGGGAAGATGAGTTTTAAGTACTTGCTACTATTTTTTTCAAACGATGCCCATCCGCCGTCCTTATTTTGCATATCAAATAACCATTTCACTCCAGCGTTCCAAGATTTTCGATAATCGTCATCTATTAAAGAGAAATCAGTTGTTGCTCTTAAGACTGCTTGTGTATCATCTACATCAGGATTTTGAGTATTGCTATCTGAAAATCCCCATCCACCTAAACAAATCTTATGGTCTTTCTCGACAAGTGTATGTTGAAGAGAGACTAAGTAGTTAGAAGCGGACTCGATCGCTTTATCATTTATTGGCACACCTGCTTCCTGCAATGCGTAACTAGTAAGTGCTGTATCCCATATTGTCGAAGGGGAATTTTGGATATGAAGGGAATCTTCCAATTCAAATAGGAAAGATTTTATACCTAAAACAGCATTTTGAATTACGGGAGAAGTAGCTTGATAGCCTAATGAAAGAAGTGCATAAATTCCAATAAAAGTAGCGCTGGCATAACTAGATAATGTTCCATCCCTTTCAATATTTTGAAGAATATATTGCTCGGCCTTCTTAATAGCCACTTTGGATAATGAATTAATGAAAGGCATTTTAAAATTTGAGAATTTCCGCTTTTTATTCGTCGCTTTAAATTTATTGTTTGTAAACAAATGTTGTATTGTAGGTGTCCATTTATTTTTAATCGTAAATCTTTTATGTCCTAATATTAAAAGTGGAGCAAAGTGGAATCGAACATAAGAACTAAATTTAAAGAAGGACAAAGGAAAAAACTTTGGTAAATTCATTAAAAGGAGAGGGACTGGAAAAAAACTGGGCCATGGATACAATTCATGTAAAGCAAGCATAAATTTTGTGGAGACATGTACACTCTCTAATCCTCCATTTTGACGAATGAACGCTTCTGCTTTCTTCATTTTTTCATCAGTAATTTCTATATAACCCGAAAAAAGCAACGCGGTGTAAGCTTCTACAGTTACGGATAAATTTCCTGAGTCATCATCAAAAAGCTTCCAGGATCCACTGACATCTTGCTTTATTAATAAACGATTTACCAGTTTCTTAATTAGTTCTTCATCATGACATTCAATCGTTCTTAAAATAATAATCATATAGGCATCTGTCATAGGACCACTCTCGAAACAATATCTCCAAGATCCATCATCACTCTGATCCAATTTAATTTTATCTATTAAACTATCTATCTCAGCTCTAACTTTCTCTGATAAATCCATTTTTAATCTTCACCGCCAACTGATTGTGATCCCTATTTTTTTCACGTTAAAAATTATAAATTGGCAGCAGGGAATCTAACTCGACGTGGTTGCCAATTTTAAGGGTTAAGTATAAGTGCAACTACGCCTCTGACTTCACCTAAAAGGTTTTTCAGTCAACGAGTTTTCTTTATATAGATATGTATATGGCTATCAATTGGGGCGGGCAACTATCTGTACAAATCTTTTGTTAAGAAGTAAAAACAGTAAATTAATTTTTGATTACAGAGATTAAGTGTAAAAAATAAAAAGGAAGTATCTCAGAAAGCAAGAATACTAAAAAATACCCTCTATTTAAATTTCCAATATTTAGTAGTGTGGCTTTTTTCGTTTTATATAAGGAAGGGTGGGGATAAAAAATGGAAAGAGATTATTTAATTAAACCATTACTTGGCCAGCATTACCCTATGATTTCGCATGGAAAGGGTGTGTACCTATTTGATAAAGATGGTAATAGGTATATTGATGGTTCATCAGGCGCAATTACTGTAGGAATTGGGCATGGGGTTGAAGAAATCATTGATGTTATGACTGAACAAGCAAAACAAGTTTCTTTTGTTTATCGTTCACAGTTTACTAGTGAACCTGCTGAGAAGTTAGCAAAGAAGCTGAGTGATATCACTCAAGGTGATTTAAATTGGACGTTCTTTGTTAATAGTGGTACGGAAGCAACAGAAACTGCTATGAAACTAGCGATACAGCATTACCAAGAAAAGGGAATGAAGGGGAAGAATAAAATCCTCTCACGCTGGATGAGCTACCATGGCATAACAATTGGAGCACTATCTATGTCGGGTCACCCTTTAAGACGTCAAAGATTTGTACCAATCTTGGAGGATTACCCTTCAGTTTCACCACCATATTGTTATCGTTGTCCTTTCAACTTAGAACATCCATCTTGTGATTTAGCGTGTGCAACTGAATTGGAAACAGCTATTGATCGAATTGGCCCTGAACATATTGCAGCGTTTATTGCTGAACCAATTATCGGTGCTGCAGGTGGTGCGATTGTACCATCTAAAGGTTATTACCAAAGAATTAAAGCTATTTGTGAAAAGTATGATATTTTACTGATTGCAGACGAGGTTATGACTGGCCTTGGACGTACTGGAAAAATGTTTGCAATGGAGCATTGGGGTGTTCAGCCTGACATCGTTACGCTTGGAAAAGGATTAACATCTGGCTATACACCAATGGCTGCAACGATTGCTAGCGATCGAGTTATTGAACCGATTATGCAAGGTTCAAAGCTTGTAATGAGTGGACATACTTTTAGTGCCAACCCACTATCAGCTGCTGTTTCATTAGCCGTTATTGAGTATGTTGAAAAACATAATTTAGTACAGGCCGCAGAAGAAAAAGGTAATTATCTGTTGAATAAGCTTCAAGGATTAAAAGAGAAATTTCCATACATAGGAGATGTTAGAGGAAAAGGTTTGTTAATCGGCATTGAATTTATACATGATATTAAATCAAGTTCCTTTATTAAAAAAGTAATGACTAAGGGCTTACTTTTATACCCTTCTGTTGCTGGAAAAAACGGAAAAGAAGATTCAGCTTTCATGATTGCACCACCTTTAACGATTACTTATGGAGAACTGGATGAATTGCTTCAAATTCTTACAGAGGGTCTAAAAGAATTGGAAATGGAACAATCCCATCTAACTTATACAGCTCAGGGGGAAATCGTATGAATTTAGTTGAAAATACTTATAAAAAAATAGCAACAATGGAACAAATTCTTCAATTTTTTCATGACGACATGACACTAATGGTTGGAGGATTTGGAGGAGTCGGTTCACCGCCAACTTTACTTCAAGCATTATTTGCTAGTGGAGTTAAGGATCTTCACTTGGTTTGTAATGATACTGGATTTCCGGACATTGGTATCGGAAGGATGGTAAGGAATGAAAGGATTAAGTCAATTGTGACATCTCATATAGGATCGAATCCGTTTGCAGGGAAATTAATGACGGAAGGTAAGCTCAAAGTAGAATTTTCTCCGCAAGGTACGTTAGCAGAGCGTATCCGAGCTGGAGGAATGGGGCTTGGAGGGGTATTAGTAGATGTAGGTCTTGATAGTATGGCAGAAAACGGTAAAGAGAAAGTATCTGTAAAAGGTAAACAATTTCTAGTTGAAGAAGCTCTTAAAGCAGAAGTCAGTATTATTTTTGCAAAGAAAGCCGATCCATTTGGAAATTTGGTTTTTGACAAGAGTGCAAGGAATATGAATCCTCATATGGCTATGGCGGGGGATATTACGATTGTAGAAGCAGAAGAAATCGTACCACTTGGCTCGTTGAATCCTGAGGAAATCGTAACTCCAGGTGTGTTTGTTGATTACATAATTTCATCAGAAGGAGTGAACTGGAAATGGGCATGGGAATAGACTTTCGTCAAAAAATTGCAATGCGAGCTGCTAAGGAAATAAAAAACGGAATGATCGTAAATTTAGGAATTGGAATTCCATCCATTGTTCCTGATTACTTACCGGAAGATGTACATGTTATGTTCCATGCAGAAAATGGCGTTATGGGAATTGGACCGAGTCCTGAAAAGGGGAAAGAAGATGAAAATTTATGTAATGCGGGTGGTTTTCCGATAACTGTTTTAAAAGGATCTAGCTATTTTGATAGTGCTACTGCTTTTGGCATTATACGAAGAGGCCTACTAGATTTAACAGTTCTAGGGGCATTACAAGTTAGTGAAAAAGGAGATTTAGCAAACTGGATTGTACCTGGAAAGCGTGTACCAGGAATAGGTGGGGCGATGGATTTAGCTCAAAAGGCTAAAAGAGTAATAGTCGTTATGAATCATACTGATAAAGCTGGGAATCCAAAAATTGTGAAAGAATGTAGTTTACCATTAACTTCTAAATCTTGTGTTGATTTAATCATAACGGAAATGGCTGTCATTGAAGTAGTCGATGATACTTTGGTGCTTAAAGAACTAATGAGTCCATATACTGTAGAGGATGTAATCGAAAAAACTGGTGCGAAACTAGAAATTAGTACGGATTTAAAAATGTTTATATAGAAAAGGGTGAAGAGAATGAGTCATTACAAAAAAGTTATTCAAGATTATATAAGCGAAAATAAAGATAAAACAATTGATCTTCTTAAACAGCTAGTAATGGAAAATAGTGTGTCTGGTAATGAGAGTAAGGCACAAGCAGTTGTCCTTGAAAAATTGAGAGAGCTTGAATTGGATTTAGACGTATGGGAACCAGATCTAAAAGAAATGAAAGAGCATCCTTATTTTATTTCAACAAGAGATAGTTTTACTGGTAGTCCTAATATTGTTGCTACGCTTAAAGGAACGAGCGGAGGAAAGTCTATGATCCTAAATGGACATATTGATGTAGTTCCAGAAGGGAATATTCAGCAATGGACTTACTTACCTTACAGTGCAACCGTTGTAGATAACAAGCTTTATGGGCGTGGGGCAACTGATATGAAAGGCGGAAATGTTGCGCTAATTTTAGCAATTGAAGCAATAAAACGAAGTGGAATTACACTAAAAGGTAATGTTTATTTTCAAAGTGTAATTGAAGAAGAGAGTGGTGGTGCTGGTACACTTGCTACAATTTTGCGAGGATATACAGCTGATGGTGTTATTATCCCTGAACCAACAAATATGAAGTTTTTCATTAAGCAGCAAGGATCAATGTGGTTCCGTCTTAAGGTAAAAGGTAAGGTAGCACATGGAGGCACTCGTTACGAAGGTGTAAGCGCTATCGAAAAAAGTGTACTAATCATTCAACAAATCCAAAAACTAGAGCAATTACGAAATGAACGAATAGCTGATCCGTTATATGATGGAGTACCGATTCCGATTCCAATTAATATTGGAACAATTCAAGGTGGAACATGGCCATCTTCTGTTTCTGATTTAGTGACTTTAGAAGGAAGATTCGGAGTAGCGCCAAATGAAAGATTAGAAGATGCGAAAATAGAATTTGAGAATTGGATAGATAATATTAAAAATCTTGATGATTGGTTCGTAGAAAATCCTGTAGAAGTAGAGTGGTTTGGAGCAAGATGGGTTCCTGGTACTGTTGAAGCTGATAGTGAATTAGTGCAAACTTTGCAACGAAACTATCTTGAAACAATGAAACAAAACCCAGTAGTTGAAGCTGCACCATGGGGAACTGATGGTGGATTATTTACACAAATTTTAAATATTCCAATGATTGTTTTTGGACCAGGGGAGACAAAAGTAGCTCACTACCCAGATGAATTTATTGATTTAGATCAAATGTTTTTAGCTGCAGAAATCATTGCCTGTACATTAATTGACTGGTGTGGAGTTGAGGGCCAACAACAAGAAGGTGAGGGAGCATATGAAAACGAAAAAGTATTATGAAACAATTAAAGTTCAACAGGAAAACTATTATTTCGAAGGTGCTTTAGATTATTTTAATGAGCGAATTCGAGTCGATTTTTACTTAGGGAATGTATCACTACTAATCGAGAGAATAGAAAAACTAGCAAAAGAAAACAAATTTACTAAGCTGATCATTAAAGCAAGAAGTGAACATTTATATTCCTTCTTACAATCAGGATATATGATTGAATCTGCTTTGAAAGGCTATTTTCAAGGTAGTGATGGCTTTTTTGTTACGAAATATGCTAGCCAGGATCGAAGAAATAGTCTTTATTGGGCTGCTGGAGATGATATTTTAGATGCTGTTTTAAAGAGTGATCGATCAAAAGAAAAAGTAATTCCTGACGATTATGTTTTACGAAGAGCTGAAAAAAATGACTCAACTAAACTTGCTAAATTATATGGTCAAGTTTTTAAGGTATATCCTACACCTTTAAATGAATCCGCTTATGTTGAAAAGACGATGGATGAAGGGACTATTTATTGGATTTATGAGAAAGATGGAAATATTGTAAGTGCAGCATCTGCTGAAGTGGACTTCGGTCAAAGAAATGCCGAGCTAACAAATTGTGCGACACTTGAAGAGCATCGTAAGCATGGATTGATGAAAGAGTTAATGAAGAAGTTGGAACAGGATTTAGTAAGCCAATCAGTTTATTGCTCTTATACGATCGCGCGATCATTATCATATGGAATGAATGCAGCCTTTCATCAATTAGGGTATAAGTATACTGGAAGAATGACAAACAACTGCTATATCTTTGATAAATTAGAAGATATGAATGTATGGGTGAAGGATCTTTCGAAAGTAGGCTTTTAATGTCATACTGCCGAAAAATGAGCGTCAAATTGCTAATTTTTCGGCAGTGAAAGGATGGTTATGAAATGAACGCAACAATTCCAACTAATGAAATGATTAGTGCCATATTAAACAGTATCGATGAATCAATTCACGCAGTCGACAAAAATGGAATGACTATATTTTATAATCAAGTTGCGGCTGACCATGACGGTGTTTCAGTTGAAGAGGTTCTGGGAAAGCATGTACTAGAAGCTTTCCCTTCTTTAACGAAAGAAACAAGTACCTTATTGAAAGTACTAGAAACAAAGCAAGCGATTATACAACAGCCTCAACGCTATGAAAATATTAAAGGCCATTTTATTGATACAGTTAACACGACAATTCCAATCATTTTGGATGATCAATTGATCGGTGCTGTTGAAATTGCAAAGGATTATTCTACAATTAAAACGCTTGGTGAGAAGGTTTTAGACTTACAAGCGAGAATTAAACCACAAGTGAAAAAAGGAAAAGCTAAACAAATTCACTCATATACGATCTCAGATATATTAACGGATGACCCTGCATTAATTGCCGTTAAAAATCAAGTAGAAAAGGTAGCAAATGCAGACTCTGCAGTACTGGTAGTTGGTGAAACTGGAACTGGAAAAGAACTTTTCGTACAGTCAATTCACCATTGTTCAAATAGAAGTGAAAGCCCTTTTATTGCTCAAAACTGTGCTGCTTTACCAGAATCATTATTGGAAAGTATACTATTTGGTACGACAAAGGGTAGTTATACGGGAGCGATAGATCGAGCAGGGTTATTTGAACTTGCAGATGGTGGAAGCTTGTTTTTAGATGAACTAAACTCAATGCCATTAGAGCTTCAAGCCAAGCTATTAAGAGTACTAGAGGATGGAGTTGTTCGCCGGATAGGTGATCAAAAGACTCGTAAAGTTAATGTAAGGGTAATCGCTGCAATTAACGAATCACCTTTAGATTGCGTTCAAAACGGTATCATGCGACCGGATTTGTATTATCGTTTGAATGTGTTTTCTTTGTTCATACCGCCTTTAAGAGAAAGGAATTATGATATCGAGCTGCTCACGTCTCATTTTGTTGAGCAATTTAATGAACGTTTCTCAAAGAATATTCGTAATGTAGAACATACTGTATTTGAGTTATTCCACCAATATAATTGGCCTGGTAATGTCCGAGAACTAAAGCATACGATTGAGCATGCTATGATTATGGTAGAAGGGCATACTCTTACAGTTAAACATCTTCCGATTCAACTACAACAAATTAAGAAAAGTACTGACACAAAAGGAGTTCAGCCTTTACGTTCTGCAATGCAAGAAATGGAAATTTCGCTTATTAAACAAGCATTGCTACAAACAAATTCTAATATTCAACAAGCTGCAGCACTACTTGAAATACCTAGGCAAACTCTTCAATATAAGATTCAAAAGTTAAATATCGTAGTTTAAACTACATTTTAATCTCTAAAAAATCTAGTTTTAGCACTTCATTCAATAGCCAAACCGCCTAATTTTAGGCGGTTTTATTATTTTTGATTCATCTTGGGAAGATAGCAACTTAAGATTTTAACTTTAAAAAATAAAAAAACAGGCTGAATAGTTTGAATTTTCTATATTTGTGGCGTTTTTATTAAATAATTGTAAATTTTTGGCACGGCTCTTGCTATATATTAAAACAAACAGTTTGAAAGGGGATGTAAGTATGGTAAATGCAGTCTATGCTCCAAAAAGACATTGGAAAGAAGTTGAATTATGGAAAGATGTAACAGATGAACAATGGAATGATTGGGTTTGGCAACTTACAAATACCATCAAATCATTGGATGAGTTAAAGCAAGTAATTAACCTCACGCCTGACGAAGAAGATGGGGTACGAATTGCGACAAAAACAATTCCACTAAACATTACCCCATATTATGCATCGTTAATGAATCCGGATGACCCACGTTGTCCAGTTCGTATGCAATCAGTTCCGATCTCTGCGGAGATTCATAAAACTAAGTATGATTTAGAGGACCCACTACATGAGGATGAAGATTCTCCTGTTCCAGGTTTAACACATCGTTATCCAGATCGTGTCCTATTTTTAGTAACAAATCAATGCTCAATGTACTGTCGTTACTGTACTAGACGTCGCTTCTCAGGACAAATTGGAATGGGAGTGCCAAAGAAACAGCTTGATGCTGCTATTAATTACATTAGCAAAAATCCTCAAGTGCGTGATGTACTTATTTCAGGTGGGGATGGTCTTTTAATTAACGATAATATTTTAGAGTATATTTTAAAAAATTTACGTGAAATTCCACATGTGGAAATTATCCGTATTGGTACAAGGGCACCTGTAGTATTCCCACAACGTATTACTGAAGATCTTTGTAATATCTTAAAAAAATATCATCCAGTTTGGTTAAATACTCACTTTAATACTTCAATCGAAATTACAGAGGAATCGAAACGAGCTTGCGAAATGCTTGCAAATGCTGGTGTACCGTTAGGAAACCAAGCTGTAATCTTGGCTGGAATTAACGACAGTGTACCAATTATGAAAAAGCTAATGCATGATTTAGTTAAAATTCGTGTTCGTCCGTATTATATTTACCAATGTGATTTATCAGAAGGTATTGGACACTTCCGTGCGCCTGTTTCAAAAGGTTTAGAAATTATGGAAGGATTACGCGGCCATACTTCTGGATATGCAGTACCAACATTTGTAGTAGACGCACCGGGTGGCGGAGGAAAAATTTCTCTTCAACCAAATTACTTAATTTCTCAAAGTGCTGATAAAGTTGTTCTTCGTAATTTTGAAGGTGTAATTACTACTTATCCGGAACCACAAAATTACGTACCAGGTAGAGCAGAAGCATACTTTAAAGAAATTTATCCTAATATGGATGAAAAACGTTCCAATGCAGGAATCGCAGGATTGATGAATGAAACAAAATTCAATCTTGTACCAGAAGGTTTACAACGTATGGAAGTTCGTAAAACATATGCAACAAACCCAGAGCATGCTTCATTGAAAGATAAGCGCGATAAACGCGACGAGTTAAAAGAAAAGAAATTCCAAGCACAGCTTACAAAAATCCAAGTTAGTGAAAAACTAGTAGGAAGTGCGCAAGGAGACGCTGAATGATGAAATGTCAGTGGTGTGAATCAGCTAATATAGTTGAATCAACAAATACGGTCTACTGGGAACTTCCTGATGGTACGAAGGCAATTGAGATTAAAGAAACACCATGTATCATTTGCTTAGATTGTAAAATAACATATCAAACAGATGATACTGTTGGTGCAATTGAGGAGCAATTATACTTAATTAACACAAAGCTGCTTGGTAAAACAACTTCATATAATGAGTTGATCGAGCAACAAAGATTATTAAAGAAGAATTATTTTGATTTTTCCAAATAAGAAATGAGAAGCGACTATTCGCTTCTCATTTTCTCTAATGTTCAAACTTTTTCCTAATCCTGCCAATGGATGTTAAAGAAAGCAGAAAATTATCGAATCCAAAAAACGACTGAAAAGGAGTATTTTAATGAAAAATACGGTAAATACAATAACAGTCATTGATTCTGAGAATCATATTCCTTCTATGCCTCAAGAGTTAAAGCGGGGATTAAAACCTCGTCATATTACAATGATTTCACTAGGAGGAACAATTGGAACAGGTCTATTTTTGGCAAGTGGAGGTGCAATCCATAATGCAGGACCAGGTGGTGTTCTTTCGGCATATATAGCGATTGGAATAATGGTGTACTTTTTAATGACAAGCCTTGCTGAGATGGCTACATATATGCCAGTTGCAGGATCTTTTAGTACATACGCAACAAAATTCGTTGATCCTGCACTTGGTTTTGCACTTGGCTGGAATTACTGGTATAACTGGGCAATTACGATAGCAGCTGAATTAGCTGCAGTTACAATGGTTATGAAATTTTGGTTACCACATACATCCTCACTATTATGGAGTTCATTATTTCTAATTATAATCTTTCTGTTAAACTATCTGTCTGTTAAAGGATTTGGAGAATCTGAATACTGGTTTTCTATTATAAAAGTTGTTACAGTAATCATTTTTTTAATTTCGGGATTTTTAATGGTTTTTGGAATTATTGGTGGAGAAGCAGTAGGGTTTAAAAACTTTACAGTTGGTGATGCTCCTTTTCATGGAGGATTTATGGCAACACTTGGAATCTTTATGGCAGCTGGATTTTCTTTCCAAGGTACTGAGTTATTAGGAGTAGCAGCAGGGGAGAGCGAGGAGCCAGAGCGAAATATTCCTCGTGCGGCTCGGCAAATATTTTGGCGTATTTTATTATTTTACGTATTATCTATATTTGTAATAGGTCTACTAATACCATATACAAATCATAATCTAGCAAGTGGAGATGTAGCAGTTAGTCCATTTACATTAGTTTTTGATAAAGCTGGCATTGCATTTGCAGCGTCAGTAATGAATGCAGTGATCTTAACGGCGGTTTTATCAGCAGGAAACTCAGGAATGTATGCTTCAGCTCGAATGCTGTGGGATATGGCTCGTCAAGGGAAAGCTCCAAAAGCATTAGGTAGGTTAAATAAAAGGGGTGTACCTGTTAATGCATTAATCATTACAGCGGCAGTCGGTACATTAGCATTTTTAGCTTCACTATATGGTGACGGAGTTGTTTACATTTGGTTACTTAATGCTTCAGGTATGTCTGGTTTTATTGCTTGGCTTGGAATAGCAATTTGTCATTATCGATTCCGCCAAGCATATGTAGCACAAGGGAAGAATTTAAATGACCTACCGTATAAAGCGAAATGGTTCCCGTTCGGACCAATATTTGCTTTCGTCCTATGTGGGGTCGTTATTCTTGGACAAAACTATGCAGCATTTATGGGTAAAACAATTGACTGGAATGGTGTACTTGTTTCATATATAGGTTTGCCATTATTCCTTGTTTTATGGATTGGATATAAACTAATAAAAAGAACAAAAATTGTTCAGCTTAATGAGTGTGATTTGGAGAATTGAATGTGAACAATATATTTAAGATCTAGCTTTTAATTGAATAGTAAATTGTTTGGAGATGTAATTCATATTTGAATTAGCATCTCTTTTTTTTATCTGAAAATTCGGTATTATTTATAATTTAAATCTGATATAGATCGAAGAAGTACTAAGTTGAAAAGCTATATTTTAACAGACTACAGAGAGTACTCATTTTATTGGTACCAAAATGTTATTCAAACTAATGGGGAACAACTTGATTAATTAAAAATATATGAAATAACGTACATATTTGTATATGAATATGTACGTTATTTTTATATTAATCTATTATTTCCTTTCATTATTAAACCAGATTCCCTAAGTAGTTCCTTAGTTAAGAATAGGGAATTCTATCAATATTGATAGCATGTTTCGTAGTAAAACTAAAATTGAAGAAACAGAACAAGTCATTGTTGTAATGATCAACAGTTTTTCTTATATAACCTCTTTATTTCTTTAATAGACTTTTAATTGAAAATTTTCAGAAATATTATTGACTTTATGGGACTTATTCACTAATATAATGTTATATAACGTTATTATATGTTTTGGATGGTATTAGTATATTATGTAAGTAAAAAATTCTACTAAACTACTAAGGGGGAATAAAGAGATGAAAAAAGCATTAGTTAAAAAAGTAAGCGGTATTGCATTATCTGGTTTACTTGCGATCTCATTGGCAGGTTGTGGAACAGCTGAAAAAACAGCATCAAAATCGGGGCTAGAAGGAATTAAGCAAAAAGGCAAAATTGTTGTTGGGATGATGGCAGCTACACCTCCTTATGAATTCCATACTGTTGATGGCGGAAAAGATAAAATTATTGGTTCTGATATTAAATTACTAGATCAAGTGTCTAAAGATTTAGGTGTTAAATATGAAATAAAAGATATGGACTTTGATGGTTTATTAGTTGCTCTTCAAAGTGGAAAAATTGACATGATTATTTCAGCTATGAGCCCAACAGAAGAAAGAGAAAAGAATGCTGACTTTTCGAACGTATACTATAAGGATCGACATGTAATGATTGTTCGAAAAAGTGAATTGGACAAGTTTAAGACGAATGATAGCTTAAAAAATGCGAAAATTGCTGCAATTAAATCTTCTGTACAAGAACAAATAGTAGAAAAGCAATTTCCTAATGCTGATTTAAAACTATTAGGAAAATCAACTGAATTAGCAATGGACTTAGCTGCTAAAAAAGTAGATGCAGTTTTAGTAGACCGTCCAACTGCTACGCTACTTGTAAAGAGTAATCCTAGCTTAGCAAAAACAGAACTTCTTTTTGATGACGACACAGCTGGGGCAGCGATTGCAATGCCTAATGACTCAGATAAAGCATTAGTGGATGCGGTTAATAAAACGATTGATAGAACAAAGCCTGAATATGAGAAATGGTTAACTGATGCAATGTCGAAAGTAAAACAAAATTAAACTAAATTCTAAATATGAGACAAATGAAAGCGTTTTTCTAAAACTTTTGATCATACCGTTTATCACATATAAAACAATATTCAAAAGGGGGGAGTCACTTGAATTTTTCATTCCTTGGAACCTATTATCAATTTTTTATAACAGGAATCTATCTAACAATCATTCTTGCGTTGATAGCGGTTGTTTTAGGAAGTATCCTTGGCGTTGCTTTAACCTTATTAAGACGTTCTAAATATAAAGTCGTTAAACTAATTGGAGACATTTATGTAGAATTCATCAGAGGTACACCACTACTAGCTCAAATTTACATTATTTACATTGGTGTACCTGCTCTTTTTAGCGGTATGGATATACCAGACTTAGCAGTAGGTGCAATCGCTTTATCACTTAATGCCGCAGCCTATATTTCAGAAACCATTCGATCTGGTATTGAAGCAGTTAGCAAAGGTCAAATGGAAGCAGCAAGAAGTTTAGGGATGAGTCAGAGAACCGCGATGTTTGATATTATCATGCCTCAAGCATTCAAAAATATCTTGCCTGCACTAGGTAATCAATTTATTGGGAGTATTAAGGATTCTTCAATCGTATCGGTTATCGGAGTAGCTGAGCTAATGTATGAAACCACTATTGTTAGGGGAAATACGGCACTAGGATTAGAACCCATTCTAGTAGCCTCTCTTGGTTACCTAGTATTGACATTTACATTGTCCAGATTACTAGGGATTGTTGAAAGGAGGTTGAAGACTAGTGATCGTCGTTAATGATTTACATAAGAGCTTCGGAAAAAGTGAAGTTTTAAAAGGAATAGATGTAACAATTAAAAAGGGAGAAGTAGTTGTTGTAATAGGTCCTTCTGGTTCTGGTAAAAGTACGTTCCTTAGATGTCTTAACCTATTGGAAACACCAACAAGCGGGAACATTTTAGTAAATGAGCAAGATATTACAGCCAAGAAGGTCAATATAGACAAAGTAAGAGAAAAAATGGGAATGGTTTTTCAGCAGTTTAACCTTTTTCCACATAAAAATGTTTCTCAAAATATTTGCCACGCTCCAATTAAAGTAAAGGGGTTGAAGGGGCCAGAAGCAAAGAGTTTAGCAATAGAGCTATTAAAAAAAGTCGGTCTACTAGAGAAGATTGAAGCATATCCATCATCCTTGTCTGGTGGTCAGCAGCAGCGGATCGCTATCGCAAGAGCACTGGCTATGAAACCAGAGGTTATGTTGTTTGATGAACCGACATCTGCCTTGGATCCTGAAATGGTTGGAGAAGTTTTGGCAGTAATGAAGGGACTCGCAAAAGAAGGAATGACCATGGTAGTTGTTACGCACGAAATGGGATTTGCAAAAGAAGTGGGTGACCGAATTCTGTTCATTGATCAAGGTAAAATTTTAGAAGAAAATAACCCGAAGGAATTTTTCGAAAATCCAAAGCACCCAAGGACAATTGATTTCTTATCAAAGGTATTATAAGTGAGGTTAAATGATGAAAGTAATAGGATTAGGTGACAATGTTGTAGACAAATATGAACATATTCGCACAATGTATCCCGGAGGAAATGCATTAAATTTCGCGGTATACGCTAAAAGGCTTGGCGTGGAGGCTGCATTTCTAGGCGCATTTGGAACAGACAAAGAAGCTGAACATGTGCAGGATAGCATTAACCAAATAGGATTAGACATTAGTCATAGCAGAGTTTATGAAGGCGAAAACGGTTGTGCAAGAGTAAACCTAAAAGACGGGGATCGAGTATTTATAGGGAGTAATCGATGCGGAGTACTAAGGGAACAAGGATTAAATTTAACAGTTGAAGATTTAAATTATATTAAAGAATTTGATTTAGTACACTCAGGATTATATGGATTTGCAGAAGAGGAGTTACCAAAAGTTAAAGAATTAGGTGTTCCTATTGGCTTCGATTTTTCATCTGATTTTACGGAGAATAAAATAAACGAAATCGCTCCATTAGTGGATTACGCCTACTTTTCATGTAGCCATTTAATATTAGATGAAATGCTTAATCTTATGTTAAATGTATCAAATATGGGATGTAAATTGGTGCTATGTACCATGGGAGAAAAAGGAGCTCTATTATTTAATGGAACTAAATTCTATATACAGGAACCAAAGCTTGTAAAAGCAATTGACACGATGGGTGCAGGGGATTCCTTTATTACTAGTTTCATGGTGAACTACTTAAACAAACTAAATGATGGCATTTTAGATGAAGATCAAATCATTACTGACAGCCTTGCAAAAGCAGCTGACTTCTCTTCAAAGCAATGCTTAGTTGATGGTTCCTTCGGATATGGGAAGGTTTATGAATAATGGGTACAAATCCATTAATAAGTAGGGAACAAATAGCCGGGGTGAATATCCATTATATGCGCTACTCATTGGATTATTTTTTGGATGCTCAAGTGGCAGCGGGAATTAAAAGCCTGGAGTTTTGGACAGGCGTTCCTCATTATTATTTAGATCCAATGACTTACTCTGACTGCAAAGAACTAAAGCATAAAATTAACTCAAGAGGTTTGGAAGTAAAGGTTTTTACACCAGAAAACTGTATGTATCAATATCAGTCTGCAGCTTCCAAACCAGAAATTTTTGAAAAAAGCTTTCAATATTTTTCAAACGGAATTAAAGCAACAGCTGAATTAGGCTGTCCAATCATGCAGTGCAATTCAGGATGGGGCTACTATGATGAAAATTGTGAAGAAGCTTGGAAACGATCCAGAGATGCTCTCAAGGTTAGCTGATGTAGCTCAACGTGAAGGGATTACATTAGCGTTGGAAAGCTTACGTCCAGAGGAATCTAATCTTGTAATTACCGTTAATGATGCAAAAAGAATGTTTGATGAAATTGACCATCCTAATTTGAAGATTCTCATTGATACGACAGCAATGGGAGTAGCAGGTGAAACATTGCAGGACTGGTTTGATATTTTTGGTAGCGAAATTGTCCATATGCATTTTGTTGATGGAAATCCTTATGGACATCTTATCTGGGGTGATGGCACTCACAACTTGAAAGAATTTTTGATGACGCTTAAAAAGAATGGTTATACAGGTTATTTAGCGCAAGAAATTACGGATGCTAGGTATTTTAAAGACCCCGCTAGTCATGACATTAGAAATATGAAGGCTTTTGAACAATATATGTAAAATCTATAAAAATTAACTTTATTGGAGGAGAAACAAGTGGAATTAAAGTACATAATTAAACAAATCCAAGAAAAACAGCCTGATATTAAGAGTGTATTTTTTGTAGGATGTGGTGCTTCAAAGGCGGATTTATATCCAGCAAAATATTTCTTAGAAGGAAACGCGAAGCAAGTTCGTACAAGCCTTTTTACAGCGAATGAATTTAACTACGCTACTCCGGTTTCCGTTGATGAAACGAGTATCGTCATCACATGCTCATTAGGTGGCACTACTCCGGAAACTGTCACAGCCACTTCAAAAGCAAAAGAGCTAGGAGCACATGTAATTGCGGTTACACATGTTGAGGATGCTGCTATAACAAAAGATGCTGATTATGTTGTATACCATGGCTGGGAAGCAAACTATGCAGCTAAATTAGAAAAAATGACGAAGGTTCTTGGCCTTGCAGTTGAAATACTCAATCAGTTTGAAGGATATGAGTACTACGATAAAATGTTAGATGGCTTCTCAAAAATCTATGCTCTAATTGAATCGTCAGTAGAGACGGTCCTGCCACAAGCAAAAGCATTTGCCGAAGCTTATAAAGATGAACCAAATATTTACGTAATGTCTAGTGGCGCAACTTACGAAGTTGCATATGCTTTTTCAATCTGCTTACTAATGGAAATGCAATGGATCAACTCAGGAAGTTTCCACGATGGTGAATTCTTCCATGGACCTTTCGAAATCGTAGACAAAGGTGTACCATTCCTACTATTAATGAATGATGGCCGCACAAGAGCAATGGATTCAAGAGCACTAGAATTCCTAAATCGCTTCGATGCAAAAACGACTGTAGTTGATGCAAAAGACTTTGGATTAGGCTCTGTCATCGCAAAAGAAGTAGTTGACTACTTTAACCCAATGCTAATTACAGGTGTAGTCCGAACATACGCAGAACAATTATCAATTGCTCGTAATCATCCACTGACAAAAAGAAGATATATGTGGAAACTAGAATACTAATCTATCATTCTACAATGAAGCGAAACAGGCATCGAGTATAGCGATGCCTGTTTGTCGTGGTGAAATGAAGTGTATTTTAAAAATGTGAAAGTGCAAATAAAAATGCTATAACTGCAAATAAAAATAACAAATCTGCAATAAAAAAAAGTCAAAACTGTAAATAAAATCGGGTTAACTGCAAATAAGGTCGCTAATTACAAGAAAACTTGGGTGAATCGATTTTAATGCGTAGCAAATGTCCGAATGAATTATGGCTTTCAATTTGATTAATATAAGGATATTTGTAACTGCAAATGATTATTTTAGAATCTTTATAGTGTAAACTTCTATTGATGCATAAGTTGATTGGAACGAAAGGGGGCTCGACTCCTATGGGATA
>NZ_NUUX01000038.1 GCF_002564465.1 Bacillus sp. AFS088145
GATCTTTGCTTTTCCTTATTCGTATAAAAGTATTATATAGAATGTCATTGAATTCTTCAAGTACTCTTCTTAAGATAAATTTAATTGTTTTATCATTCTATTCAATCTTTATTCAGTATGCGACAACATAACTTATTTTAAACACTAACTATCGAATTCTTTATTTCATTTAATAATTTTTCTTTCCATTCATTTTTCCATTGTTCACTACGCCCTGTATGACGATTTATATTTACTAAGGAATTTCGTCCAGTAAAGCAAATTTCATTTTGAGGATTAATCCCCATATAGTGTAAATCGATTGATGAATTTCCTACATTTGCAATTTTTACGTACACGTCGATAATTTCATTAAAAAATACTTGTCGTAAGTAATCACATTGTAAATCAGCAACAACTGGAATAAATTCACTATGATTTGCCGTCCATTCTTGCATAAGTCCTAAATATTTTAAATACTCAATTCGTGCTTCTTCAAAATAAACGAATGGAACTGTATTATTCATATGTCCAAACATATCCGTTTCACTAAATCGAACTTTAATAGTTATCTTAAATGAAAACTCAGATTGCCACTCCTGTGTATTAGATACATAATTCATTTTTCCCATCGAATTTGCCCCCTTATTATCTATATTATATCATTAATTCCTTTAAAGAATGAATATTCATTCAGTTTCAAAGGGGGCAGGATGAAGGAAGTAAGGGACTCTTTCTTTAGCCTAACCCTGTTAAGTTATACAAAAACATCCTTAAAATTTAATAATTTTGATGAATATAATTTCCATGTTTGAATGTAATTCTTTTGAAATGGTTATTTCGCATCCAAGCATCTACACGTTTTTCAAAAAGCTCTCCCCCATATATTGGGTATCTTTCTGATATAGGATTTTTTTCATTATATATCTTATTTTTAAAATCATTTGTTCTGATTAAGTAACATTGATCTGAAAATCCATAACCAATATAGAAGTTTTCATCTTCATCTATTGATTCTTGTTTTGCCTCAAAACTATTTCCATTCCATACTGGATTTGCTACTTTGATTCTTTCATCATCTTGAAGTTTTAATATTGATAAATCAATCCAATTAAAAGGCTTTTCTAAAATGGAATCACTTGAAAAATGAAGTAAAAACTCTGTATTGCAAAGATAAATACTAACAAGTTCTGAGATTGAATAGTAATAACCACCTTTGAAGCTTTCCTTAGTAATCTCAAAATAATTAAGGGCTTCATTTGAATAATCATCAACTATTATATATGACGATAAGACATCCCTTGCGACAAGTTTGTCTGCATGACGACTGGCTTCCCTTACATCTTGTACGTTATTAATATATAAAATTTTTTCTCTAAATTGAAATTGATTAAACTTAATCATTTTTTCGATCCGGTCTGTCTTTAAAAGTATTTCCCAATCTTTTTCATAGCATTTCGTCTCAAATGTCACTTCAAACTGTTGCATTCAGGTCAACCTCCGTTCGAGTGGGGTAAGACACCGCACATCCCTTTGCTGCCTCTACTATTGATATGATTTGAAAGGGGAGTTTATTAGAAATTTATTTAAAAACGTAAAAAAAGCATGTCCATTAGGAACATGCTTTTTACGACTGTTGAAATATACCAAACGCACTTTTACTTTTAGCTACATTTATAGAACATAACATTTAGTATTCAAAATATAATCTATTCGGTCCTAATCTTTTTATCTTCACATATTTAATTGCCTTATTCCATTCGGCAATAGCCAATTTATCTAATGCAATACGTTCACCTAAGCTTCTTGTTTTTGTACTACTTTTCCGTTCACTTTGGATAGTTTGTAAAATTTGGAGATTTACTTTGTTAAGTTTTTCTTCGATTCTCTCATCGATCTCATCTAAAGAAATTTTTCTCATTTAAGTATCTCCTTCCTGTAGTTTTTCTTAATTATACATTAACTCATTTATTTCAAGTAATTTAAATTACCATATATGTAATTCATTTATTTCTTACGAATTATTGTTATATTACTGATTTAACCTGCCCAGCCTTGTCTTAAATTGGACATTATTTTCCGTTAGACATTACTTGTTGCTCTAGGGAATATTTTTGTTAATCGGATTATTGGCGAACATACTTTTCAACAATAAAAAAAGCATGTCCCGAAAGGACATGCTTTTATGTTTATTAAATTTCGTCGCTTCCAAAGAAGTCTTTGAAAGATTGGATTGTAGTTGCACGGTTTAACGCTGCAATTGAAGTTGTTAAAGGAATACCTTTTGGACAAGATTGTACACAGTTTTGTGAGTTACCACAGTTTGATAGTCCACCGTCTCCCATAATTGCATGTAGACGTTCTTCCTTATTCATTTCTCCAGTTGGATGAGCATTAAATAAACGTACTTGTGAAAGCGGTGCAGGCCCAATAAAGTTAGATTTACTATTAACGTTTGGACAAGCTTCTAAACATACACCACAAGTCATACATTTTGATAATTCATAAGCCCATTGACGTTTTCTTTCAGGCATTCTTGGTCCAGGACCTAAGTCATGCGTTCCATCAATTGGAATCCATGCTTTAACGCGTTTTAAAGAATCGAACATACGGCTACGATCAACTTGTAAGTCACGTACTACAGGGAATGTGCTCATTGGCTCAAGACGGATTGGTTGTTCCAATTTGTCAATAAGCGCAGAACATGATTGTCTTGGTTTACCATTGATAACCATAGAACATGCTCCACAAACTTCTTCAAGACAGTTCATGTCCCAAGAAATTGCAGTCGTTTCTTTTCCATTTGAATTAACAGGATTTTTACGAATTTCCATTAACGCCGAGATTACGTTCATATTCGGACGATAAGGGACAGTAAATGTTTCTTCATATGGCGCAGTATTTGGTGAATCTTGACGTTTAACAATTACAGTAATAGTCTTTTCAGCAGTCATTGTTCCATTATGCATTTGCTTTGTCCTCCTTCTTCTTAGAATAGTCACGTTTTCTAGGTTGAATTAATGATGTATCAACATCTTCGTAATGGAATAATGGTGAATGTGATTTCTCATCAAATTTAGCCATTGTAGTTTTTAAGAATTCCTCGTCATTACGGTCTGGGAATTCAGGTTTATAGTGAGCTCCACGGCTTTCATTACGGTTATATGCACCTAATGTGATAACACGTGATAAGTGAAGCATGTTTTCAAGTTGACGAGTAAATGAAGCACCTTGGTTACTCCATTTAGCTGTATCATTAATATTAATGTTTTGATAGCGCTCATAAAGCTCTTGAATTTTTTCATCAGTTTTTAATAAGCGATCATTGAATCGAACTACAGTAACGTTGTCTGTCATCCACTCTCCAAGCTCTTTATGAAGAAGGTATGCATTTTCTTTACCGTCCATTTTATAAATACGATTCATTTTTTCTTTTTCTTCATTAGCATTTGATTCAAATACAGAAGTTGAAACATCATCTGAAGATTTAGCTAAACCATTTACGTATCTTACAGCATTTGGTCCAGCAACCATTCCACCATAAATAGCAGAAAGTAATGAGTTAGCTCCTAAACGGTTAGCTCCGTGCATTGAGTAATCACACTCACCTGCAGCAAATAAACCAGGAATTGTAGTCATTTGGTCATAGTCAACCCATAATCCACCCATTGAGTAGTGAACTGCAGGGAAAATCTTCATTGGAACTTTTTTCGGATCATCACCTGTGAATTTTTCATAAATCTCGATGATTCCACCAAGTTTTACATCAAGTTCATGTGGATCTTTATGTGAAAGATCTAAATAAACCATGTTTTCACCATTGATACCAAGCTTGTGGTCAACACATACAGAGAAAATCTCACGCGTAGCAATATCCCTTGGTACAAGGTTTCCATATGCAGGATATTTCTCTTCTAAGAAATACCATGGTTTACCATCTTTATACGTCCAAACACGTCCACCTTCACCACGAGCACTTTCACTCATTAAACGGTTTTTATCATCTCCAGGAATTGCAGTTGGATGGATTTGAATAAATTCACCATTTGAATAAACTGCACCTTGACGATATACAGCTGCAGCAGCTGAACCAGTGTTGATAATTGAATTTGTAGTTTTACCAAAGATAATACCAGGGCCACCAGATGCCATAATTACAGCATCCGCAGGGAAACTTACGATTTCCATTGATGTTAAGTTTTGTCCAACGATTCCACGACAAACTCCTTCATCATCAACAATAGCTCTTAAAAATTCCCAGCCTTCATACTTTTGAACAAGACCTTCAGATTCGTAACGACGAACTTGCTCATCTAATGCGTATAATAATTGTTGCCCAGTCGTAGCACCAGCAAATGCTGTACGGTGATGTTGCGTTCCACCGAAACGACGGAAGTCTAATAGTCCTTCAGGCGTACGGTTGAACATTACACCCATACGGTCCATCATATGAATGATGCCAGGTGCTGCTTCTGCCATTGCCTTTACAGGTGGTTGGTTTGCTAAGAAATCTCCACCATAAATTGTATCATCAAAGTGCTCCCAAGGAGAGTCACCTTCACCTTTTGTATTAACCGCACCATTAATTCCACCTTGAGCACATACTGAATGTGAACGTTTTACGGGAACTAATGAAAATAAATCTACTTTTGTGCCAGCTTCTGCGGCTTTAATTGTTGCCATAAGACCAGCTAATCCGCCACCGACGATAATTATTTTCCCACTCATGACTCTCTCTCCTTACAAATTCGCTAGTTGTGGATCAATGAATGCAAAGATAGCAGTTAATCCAACGAATGATAATACTACGAAAATTCCTAATGTAACGTATGTTGAAATACGTTGTGATCTAGGTGTTACAGTAATCCCCCAAGATACGAAGAATGACCATAATCCATTAGCAAAGTGGAAAATTGTTGAAATTACACCTACTATATAGAAAACTAACATAAATTTTGAAGTGAAAATATCAGCCATCATATTATAATCAACCGTTGCTCCCATTTGAGCAGCGATACGTGTTTGCCATACGTGCCAAGTAATAAAAATTAAAGTAACTACACCAGAAATACGTTGGAATAAATATAACCAGTTACGTAAGTATCCATAATTTTTAACATTGCTAGTTCCTGTGAACGCAATGTATAGTCCGTAAATTGCATGGTATAAAATTGGTAAGAAAATGACAAAAACTTCTAAAAAATAGCGGAATGGTAAATTCGCCATAAATTCAGCAGCTTTGTTGAACGATGTTGCTCCATTTGTCGCAAAATGATTGACAACTAAGTGCTGTGTTAAAAAGATCCCAACCGGAATAACTCCTAGCAATGAATGAAGTTTTCTAAAGAAAAACTCCCTTCCATTCTTGTTGCTCATGTAAACCCCTGCCCCCTTTAGTTTGTGCACATGAAAATTTCCTCTATTATTCTAAAAAAAAATAGAATAAATAAGCAATTTGCATAAAAAGTCGAAATTTTTATGACATTTATCTACAACCCATTTTACTCCTGATAATATAGCAGGTCAAGAAAACGCGTACATTTTTCTTTACTGAAAAAACTTCTCATTTAGATTGGTAATCCTTTTAATCTACATTTGTCGAATTATTGTTTTTACTAATAAATATTGTATATAATAAAAACATGTTTTTTTAGGAAAGGGAGAGTTATCCGACCATGACGAACGGCATTGAAAATTTAAATATTCCGGGAAATATTTCTGGTTTTGGCTATGAGCTAATACGTAACGACCTATTGAATGATTTATTAGGAAAAGAGCAAAATGATATTTTATATTGGGCGGGGAAAATGATTGCAAGAAAATATCCTTTAGCAACCTTTGAAGAAATTATAGAATTTTTTGATCAAGCTGGCTGGGGTACTCTTACTGTTGAAGAAGAAAAGAAGCAAGAAGTTCATTTAACACTATCTTCTGAATTAATTACATACAGAAATCAACAAAAAAAGAACGTATCTTACCAGTTAGAAGCTGGATTTCTAGCGATGCAAATTCAACAGCAAATCGATGTTATAGCTGAAACGTATGAAGAACAAAGCAAAAGAGCCGACAAAGTAAAGTTCCAAGTAAAATGGGATTTAAAGGATCCAATTACAAGAAGATAAAACGTAAAACACCACAAGGAATTTAAGTCCCTTGTGGTGTTTTTTTCTTGAAAAATAGAAATATAAATTCAAATACAGGTACAACAATGAGTATTTACAAATAAATCATTAAGTCCAAATTTTTACTTTAATTTAAGAAAAAGATCAGTTAGAGACTTATTATTCAACTTCCCTACCCCTTCTCTTCCCTATCCTTACTTTGATCCTGCCTTCTAATTACCTCAAAATTCTTGTTTCTTTTAACTCCTTTAATAATAGAATTTAACAAGAATAAACAAATAGAAACAAAAAACAAAATGGCGAGTATTAATAGAACGAACTGTAGCACAATTTCTCCATATCCGTAGGCAAGTATGCTATGCCTCATTATTAATACCTCCTTCTTTTATTTACCATTTAGCCGTTCACCTTACTCATTTTAAATTACAGAATCTTTATATAATTTATTCGCCTAACGAATAAAAAACCCTTTTAAGCGCTATCTCTATACTATACGGCTCGGGATATCTGAACGTGATGAATATTGGTAAAATCAATATTTCTAAGCCTATATATATAAGAATTGGTACGCCTAAAAGGGTTTATTTTAAATTTAGTTTTCTACTACTACTTCTTCATTAATACGATCTAGTTCATATCCTTTATGAAGAGNNATGAACTGCTTCTTGTAATTTTGCTTTCGGTACAACTGTTGATACTTTAATTTCAGAAGTGCTTACCATTTTTACAGGGATTTCACTTTCAGCTAAAAATTTAAACATTTTTGCAGCAACACCTGGATTAGAAACCATTCCACTACCTACAATTGAAACTTTAGCAAGTTCACTTTCAAAATCAAATGAGCGGTAACCTAAAAATTCTTTCTTTGATTCTAGAACAGTTATTGCTTCCAACATATTTTCAGATTTGATCGAGAATGAAAGATTTACTAAGTTATCTGATGTTACGCTTTGGATAATAATATCAACATCAATACCTTCACTTGCTAATAAAGTAAAGATTTTAGGTAATAAATCTACATGATTATTTAAACCATTTAAAGTCATCCTTGTTACATTTGATTCAAATGCGATTCCTCTTACGACTGATTGTTGTTCCATTTGTGTTTCCTCCCCAATAAATGTACCGATTTCATCATGTTGACTTGAACGAACTTGAATAATTAAATTATAATTTTTTGCGAATTCTACTGCTCTTGGATGTAAAACCGCTGCTCCTAAAGCTGCAAGCTCTAGCATTTCATCATAAGAGACATGGCTTAGTTTAGATGCATTTGGTTCAACTCTTGGATCCGTAGTATAAACACCTAATACGTCCGTATAAATATCACAACGTTCTGCATTTAATGCTGCTGCCAATGCAACAGCTGTTGTATCTGAACCACCACGACCTAATGTCGTAATTTCATTGTTGTCACTTAAACCTTGGAAACCAGCAACAATTACGATATATCCTTCATCAAGTAATTGTTGAATTCGATCAGTATGAATTGTTTCTATACGCGCATTTCCATGGACAGATTCAGTTTGAATTCCAGCTTGCCAACCAGTTAGTGAAATAGCTTTAAAACCTTTTGCTTGGATTGCCATTGCAAGTAATGAAATCGAAACTTGTTCCCCTGTAGTAAGTAACATATCTAATTCACGTTTACTGTTTTGCGGACTAATTTGAGCTGCTAAACTAACTAGTTCGTCTGTATGATGTCCCATCGCAGATACAACTGTAACTACTTGGTTTCCTTCTTTATATGATTTGGTTACTGTTTCAGCAACATGCTGAATTCGTTCAATTGAGCCTACTGAAGTACCACCGAATTTCTGAACAATAATTCCCATTTTTCTCATCCTCACTTTTCACTTAAAAAAGAATACAAAAAAGCGCGTGAAGCAATGTTCACGCGCCTAATTTACAAATAAAATAGACAAATCATCAACATCTCTTCAATAGCTCCCCGCATAATCATTATTATTATGCGACAGTACTACATTTCTTAAATGCAGTCCCAACAAAATGAATTGTGGATTCATTTTATTTCGGCAAAACTTCCTTTCAACTGTCCATTACAACGCCACACGTCTATGACAGAATACTTTTAAGTTTTGCACCTCTATTACGAGAGAAAATCATTTAATTTTAACTAAAATATAAATTATTTTGAAAATAGTGTCAAGATAAAAATTTTGGTAACGATGTCACTCTTTATGGAAATGTTGAAAAATTTCTTCTGCAACATTTTTTGGCATTTTAGCTTCAATTAACTCTTCAATTGATGCCTCTTTTATTTTTTTGACTGATCCAAAATGTTTAAGAAGGGCTTTCTTTCTTGTTCCCCCAACACCTGCTATGCCATCTAAAGCAGATTGAACCATAGATTTACTATGAAGCTGACGATAGAATTCAATTGCAAATCTGTGTACCTCGTCTTGAATTCTTTGTAATAAAAAGAATTCTTGGCTTTGTCTACCAAGTTGGACAATTTGAGGTGGTTGTCCTATTAATAACTCTGAAGTGCGGTGCTTTTCGTCTTTAACAAGTCCAGCTGTTGGGATGAATAAGCCTAACTCATTTTGGAGTACATCTTCAACTGCAGCTAGATGTCCTTTCCCACCATCCACAATTATTAAGTTTGGTAAAGGTAAATTCTCTTTTAATGCTCTCGAATATCTTCTACGTACTACCTCACGCATTGAATCGTAATCATCAGGTCCTACAACAGTTTTGATTTTATATTTGCGGTAATCTTTTTTTGAAGGTTTTCCATCTATAAACACAACCATAGCTGAAACAGGATTTGTTCCTTGAATATTTGAATTATCAAATGCTTCAATTCGATACGGAGTTTCAATATTTAAACTATCTCCTAGTTTTTCTATTGCTTTAACGGTTCTTTCTTCATCTCGCTCAATTAATTTAAATTTCTCACCGAGTCCAATTTTGGCATTTTTGTTTGCTAATACAACAAGTTCCTTTTTTTGGCCTCTTTTTGGTTGGAAAACAGGAATTTTTAGTAAATCTTTTAAAATTTCAGTATCAACTTTATCTGGTACAAAGATTTCTTTTGGTTTTATATTGTGTGGTTTTTCATAAAATTGCCCAATAAATGATAGGAACTCTTCTTCTGGTTCATCGTAAATTGGAAAATATGATACATCTCTTTCAATTAATTTTCCTCTTCGAACAAAGAATACTTGAACACACATCCATCCCTTGTCAACCGCATATCCAAATACATCTCGATCAACTAAATCACTACTCATCATTTTCTGCTTTTCCATAGTCGCTTCAATTGATACAATTTGGTCTCGATACTCTTTCGCGCGCTCGAAATCTAATTGTTCAGATGCAGCAAGCATTTTTGCCTCTAACTCTTTTCGTATTTGGTCTTCCCCACCGTTTAGAAAACGGGCAATTTCATTAACTATTTCCTGATTTTGTTGATCAGTTACTTCTTTTACACAAGGCGCAAGACACTGACCAATATGATAATATAAACAAACTTTGTCTGGTAATGAAGAACATTTTCGTAATGGATATAGACGATCTAATAATTTTTTTGTTTCATTTGCGGCTGTAGCATTAGGGAATGGTCCAAAATATTTTCCTTTATCTTTTTTTACATTTCGCGTAATTAATAAGCGAGGATGTTTTTCAGCAGTTATTTTAATAAAGGGATATGATTTATCATCTTTCAACATGATGTTATATTTCGGATCATATTTCTTAATTAAATTCATCTCAAGAATTAAAGCTTCCATATTTGAAGAAGTAACAATATATTCAAAATCAGTTATCTCTTGAACTAATCGATATGTCTTACCATCATGGGATCCCGTGAAATAAGATCTAACCCTATTTTTTAAAACTTTAGCTTTTCCTACGTAAATGATCGTCCCTTGAATATCTTTCATCAAATAGCAACCAGGCTGATCAGGTAGAAGCGCCAATTTTTCTTTTAAGTGATTGTCCATTTCCTCTCACCTCTTTCGTGCAATTGTACACTTAATATTATAATCTCCACATTTAAAAACTGAAAATACTTTAATGATATTAAGTAAAAATTAAGTTTTCTATTGTAACTTTAATTTCATCAATAAAAGAAAAGGAGAAATGTTAAGATGAAAAAAGTAAGAATAGTTCATTTTTGGATTGGTGTGATTGTTTCGGTTTTCCTACTAATCGAATCTACTACAGGGATTATTCTGTATTTCAATAAAGGTGGCGAGGAAAAAGGAAGATTACGTAATAAACGAAAAATGAGAAAAAGAAAAGAAAAAGTATCAATGGCTATATAACAAAGAGAGTGTCCCTGAAAAGTAAATCTTTTATGGGACCTCTCTTTTTTCTTCAAATTGTAAATCAGTGGTCAATTGACATTTTTAATTTAAACTAAAAACCATCCAAATTTTCTGGATGGTTTTTACTTTTATTACTTAAAGCTTGAGAAATTAAGAAGTCGAAGTCGCAGTTTCCATTTCTACTTGTTCTTGCTCATTACCTTCTTTATCTCCAGCTTTTCTATTCGTTAATTTAATTGGTGTTAAGAAAAATGTTACGATTGCACCAATTATGATGAATCCTAAACCAACAAAGAATACTTGGTGTAATGAATCCATTAATGATGTTTTAATGATCGGTAACATACCTTCTAAAATTGGCTTAGGAATTAGCTTCTTAGCATCCGCATTAAATAACATTGTAAATACAGATTGAGGAGTTGAATTAATCATGTCTTTAAATTTGTCTACTAATGGTGCAGCTTGAGCTGGTAATTTATTTAAAAATGGAACTAAATCATGGTTTAGAAGTGTTCCTGATTTACTATTCATTACAGCACCTAAAACAGTTGCTCCAAAAGTACCACCGATTGAACGGAAGAATTGGCTAGAAGATGTTACAATCCCTAATTCCTTCTTATCAAATACTTCTTGAAGAGCTAGTGTAATTGTCGGCATTACTAAACCAATACCTAGACCCATAACTCCCATAAAGATTGTTGCAATTGTTTTACTTGAATCCATATCTAAAGTTGTTAATAAGTATAAACCTAATGCAATGACGAACATACCCGTAATAATTTGTGGTTTAATACCTACTTTAAATACAACCTGACCACCAATAATACTTGCAATAATCATAGTGACCATCATTGGCGTCATAATTGTCCCCGATTGTGTTGCACTTACTCCAACAATACCTTGCATGAAGAATGGTACGAACATAATTGCACCAAACATCGCTATTGTCATAAAGAAACCAATTAAGTTTAATGTTACGAAAGTCCTATTTTTGAATAAATGCATTGGTAGAATTGGCTCTTTAGCTTTATTTTCTGCGATAACGAAACTAATGATTCCAACTACTGCTAATACAAATAAACTAATGATTTGCCAAGAATTCCAATCATATTTTACTCCACCTAAACTTAAACCAAGGAGTAAGCTTACAACACCGACAATCATAGTCACCATACCAGCGATATCGAAATTGATTGGACCAGTATTTTTTCTTCCTTTTAAACCTAATGCAATAAAAATTGTTGCAATAATCCCTACTGGAAGATTAATGTAGAATACCCATTTCCAGTTTAATGAGTCAACAATCCAACCTCCGATTTGTGGACCGATTACTGAAGCTAAACCGTAAATACCACCG
>NZ_NUUX01000045.1 GCF_002564465.1 Bacillus sp. AFS088145
ACCTCCTGCTGTATTTGAAACAGCTGGAAATTATGCAATTTTTGCTTGGATACTTATGCTTGGGTTAAGTATGTTATTTGCAAATATGTTAGGGAAATTAAGTTTGATGATTCCGGGTGATTCAGGTGTACCTTTAGCAGTAGAGCGTGCTTTTGGAACTCATATTAAAAATCTTTCGGCAATATTCTTTTTACTAGCAGTTTGTTTTGGTCCTATTGCAGTGTTAGGGACAGCGGGACATTATTTACAACTTTTAACAACACAAACTCTTTTTAATGAAAAATGGCTAGCAATCGGCTTACTATGTTTTGTGTATTTGATCTTAACTAGGAATATAGCAGTTGTAGGGAAATTTGCATTTGTTATGTCCAGTATTATAGTAGTAACTCTACTTGTAGGTAGCTTTCATACATTATTTACAGTTGATGGCAATATATCTTTATCCAATTCAATTACTGTGAATGATTTTGGCCAAAGTTTATTATTGTTGTTTTGGGCATTAACTGGGTGGGAAGTAATTGGCAGTTACTCATTAGAAGTAAAGTCACCTAAAAAGACAATTCCAAAAGCTGTAGCATTAAGTTTTTCAGTGATTGCTCTTGTAAGTCTGACGGTAGCTCTGGCATTCCAGTGGGTACATTCAAAAGATTCGATTTCATCTGATCAATCATTAGCTCCATTACTTCAAAGTTTATTTGGTCGATGGGCAACTCCAATTATATCGACCATTACAATTGTCTTATGTATTAGTACAGTTCTGTTAGTAATTGGAGCAGTTTCTAGGCTAGTTTCAGATCAAGCAAAAAATGGATTATTACCAACATGGTTATCATTTAAAAATAAAAATAATGTTGCGTCACGTGCATTGCTAAGTTTGTTTTGTATACACGCAGTTGTATTCATTCTTTTCTTTTTGGATATCGTTAGTATTCAGCAATTAGTATCAGTTGCTAATGCCTTCTTCTTATGTAATGCACTATTAGGCGTATTAGCATGTATCAGTTTATTCAACTCAATTTATTTAAAAATAGGCTCAGGAATTCTTGCAATTTGTTTTCTAGAGATCTTATTATTTTCCTCCCCAATCATTATAATTGTAATTGTAGTAGTTACTGTTTATTTTTTTGAATACAAAGAAAAGAAAGTATTAAAGAACATGAAGTATTAGTAAAAACAGGGAGTGATTTATAACAAACTTTGAATTCAAACTAAGCATTGTAAAAGAAACCGTTCGATTAAGAGGTTTCTTTTTTTATAAGCAACCTTGGTATATAGGTTATTTACAATTTTTTATAAAGAACCGAGAAGAACCAATACTCATACAACCTTCTTTTAAAGGTACAGTAGCTCCCTATAATTTGAGAAAAGAAACTACTGAAATTTTGACTTATATTAGGGTGAATTTCCATACTATTAAACATTCAAAGGAAGAATGGAATCAAGATAAAAAGATTTCTTATAGAACTAACGCATGCGATAGTTGAACAAGAAGGGCTGCTAAAGTCCCTTTTATTATGCAAACAGGAAGTACATTTGAATAAGGAATATCATTCAGATTTAAGATCACAAAATAAGTAATAACAAGTACAAGGTATTATTGAATGCAATAAATAAAGATGTTTGGTAATAGACGGAGGATCTAAAAAATATGAGTAAAAAAGGTATTGAACTTGGAGATATCTATGGCCAACCCACGCATATCAGATTGTAAATCACTGTTGATAATTTTTGCCTTCGTGCCAAGATTTTAAAGTAGTTATTCTGTAGCTTTGATAGTAAAAACTTCTATTAAAAAGAATAGTATTTTTCACAGACTTAGAAAAATTTTAAACTAAGTTGGTAGTCTTAGAATAAGTCTGCCTAAAAACAGACAAAAAGACAAAATTAAAACCATTTGGGTATGGTGAGTTGACAGTTTCGTTCATATCAGTTGAATAAGGAAAAAATAATATTAAGGCAGAACTCTCTTAATAAGGTAATATAATAACTAAAATAACTTTAATTTATATGTACTATTGAAAGAGGTTAAATAATGAAAGATTATATGGCAAATTATTGTTTTAATGTTGATGATATAGTTGGAGAACATGATGATTTTGGAGTCAGTATAGATTTTGATGGTAACTTGGTTTTATTGTCAGAAAAAAAAGAGAAAACAAGGTATGTGCATATTATCTTTCATTTTTTAGATGGCGAAATAAAAAAAATATACCTTCCAAAAGTCAAGAATTCATATACTTATGCTCAACCGATGGATGATAATTGGTTACTGGTCAGTTCAAGAACGGACTATGAAGATGAGTTAAATGCAACTATTTATGATACATACGGAAACTTTCTGGAGAAGTTTTCTTTAGACGATGCAATAGAAGATGTCCAAACGACAAAAAGTTCTAATATTTGGGTAAGTTATTTTGATGAGAATATGGATTCTGGTCTGAGTTGTTTTAACAATAAAGGACAACTATCATTTAAATTTAATGAATTTGTTGGACAAACAAATAAACAGCTACCATATATTGCTGACTGCTATGCTTTAAATGTAACTTCAGATGAAACTGTGTTTATTTACTATTATTCTGACTTCCCTTTAGTAAAACTAACAAATAATAGTTTTGAAATAATTAAAAATATTCCAATTAAAGGTAGTAGTGCAATCGCAATCCATGAAGACTATGCTTTGTTCGAACATGGTTATGGTCAAAAAGGTAAAATGCATCTTTATTCAATGAGAAATAAAAGTTTAAAAAACTTTAATTTATTGAATAAAATTGGGAAGGTCTTAAATTATGACTATGCCGTTGGTAGAGGAAGTAAGTTATACCTAATTAAGGATAAAGATGTATATCTTTTAAATTTAGAGGATTTTCTAAATAAATTATGCTAATTTTATTCAACTAACGCATGCGATAGTTGAACAACATGATCGGCTGTTTAGTCGTTTTTTTTATTGAAGTAAATGGCAGTATAGTTGAACAAGGAAATTAAAATAATATGGTATATTAATTTCAAATGAACATCTGGAGGAGCACAATGAGTTGGTCAAATTATGAAAAAGCAATTGAAATAATCGAGCAAAATCAAGAAGAAGCCGATTTTGTAGGAAAGCGTTCAGAAAGTTTAATTGAAAAAGCAGAAACTACGTTAGAGTTAAAATTTTCAAAGATATATCGCCATTTTCTCATTAATTATGGAGCTGGAGATTTCGGCGCAGAAGAAGTATATGGAGTAATTGATGAAGATTTTATAAACTCTTCTGTTCCAGATGCTATATGGTACACAATCAAATTAAGAAGAGATGCTGGTTTGCCAAAAAACTATCTTGTTATTTATGCCACAGGTATGGGGGAACGATTTTGTTTAGATTTTAATAAACTTAATCCAGAAAATGAACCTGCTGTGGTTTCTATTAATTTAGGGATGGAGTTTAGCGAACTTATTGCAGATGATTTTGGAGATTTCTTATTAGAAATCATCCAAGAAGAATTAGAATTCATTCAAGAAGAATTAGAGTAATTTATTTTTACTTAAGTAACTAACGCATGCATTAGTTGAACAACTCGATCGACTGTTTAGTCGATTTTTTTAACGCACTAAATGGCAGTTTAGTTGAATAAGGAAACGATTGTTTTTTATGATATATTTGATTTAAGTTATAGAAAATATTAAGAATTTTAAGGGGGAACATAATGTATTCCTTTCGAATAACGAAATACAATCCATGTTTTCGAAATGAAAACGATATTTATACCCGCACTGAAGAGTGGACTAGCATTTCCGATATTGGAAAAATCCTATCTGGAGAAGAGTTTACTAAGAAAGAATATTTAGAGATAGAGCGAAAATACATTCAATCGGTTGAATTATGTATTGATGAGATGAAAGCCAACGATCTAATAGTCAAAGGTCTTGAAATTTATGATGAAAATGATCTGAACATTTCTGAAGGTATGAAAGTTAATAGACAACAGGCACTTCTTATAATACAAAAAATGTTACGTGAGGAAATGTGGTGTAAATTAATACAAACTGGATTTGAAATCCATGTAGGATATGACTATTACATGTATATTGTGACAAAGGTAAAACCTCAAGAGACGACGATAGACAAAATATATCAAATTGGTTTATTTGTAGAGGATGTAAAATCACCTTACTTAACCTAAAAACTGAGAACAATTGAAAAAAAGATTGAAAATAAATATAAACATGATTTTACTTGTTCAACTAAAGCAGTGCATTAGTTGAATAGTGAAGAAATGATTAATTAAGGAGTATCTATGAAGAATATCGTGGGGAAAATTGATAGCTTAATGATCGAATTGGGTTTTAAAAAAGTAAATGTAAACAACACATTAAACTATTTACATAATGGATTGTACTTAAAAGTAATATACGTTGAAGGATTAAAGTCTTATGTCATTGAATCTGCTTGTAGTTCTTCTGAAGCTGAAAGAAATGTTTATGAAGATTCAGAGCTATATCCAATAACATTAGGTGAAAACAAACTACTTGAAACACTTCGTAATGATTTAATGACATTTTATATTACTGATAAAAATACTTAATTAAATAAAATGCTTATGCAACTAACACATGCATGAGTTGAATAGAAGCTGCCAATTCAGGTGGCTTTTTTTATTCGACTAAATGGCAGGATAGTTAAACAATATTAGACAAGTTATTTATGTTAATTGTGTTATTCTATTTTTAGAAACAAAATGTAATTATTTTCCAAATAAAACATATTAGGAGGTTTATTTATGAAAAGAAAATTAGTATTATCTATCGGTTTTGCAAGTGCTTTAGCATTATCAATCGGGTTTACAAAAGACTTCCAAAATACAAAGGTATATGCACAAACTAACGGAGACCAATACAAACACGTGACTAGAGAGGAACAAGATTATAGAGAAGGTAATGCAGCTGAAGGTAAAGATATTACCACAACTATAACAGCAGAAGAACAAAATATGGTGGAAAAAAGTTCATCCAAACAAGGCTTTGTACCACAAGAAAATGGGACAGATTTCTATTTTGTAAAAGTTAAATAAATTAAGTTTCTATATGTAACTAACGCATGCGTTAGTTGAACAACATGAGTGGCTTCGGCGGCTCTTTTTTTGTTCAACTAAATGGCAGTATAGTTGAATAAGCAAAAGGAAAATTTTATGGTAATATTTCTCTTAATAATCATTAAATATATTGTATAGTAATGGTAATTGGAGGAAATATTATGGAACTTTATAAAGAAAATTATTACTATGGAGGATGATCAGTAATCGATCATCCTCTATTTTACTCTATGCTTGGATAGTTTATTAAGGATGAGGAAAAAATGAGATAATTTACCTGAGAAATTTGAGGGGATATATCGTTAAAATTTAGTAAAACAACTAAATAATGCCGAACGATGCAATTTTATATTAGTTTTTTATGGAGGCAATGAATGGGGAAAATAAATAGTAAATCAATTTTTTCATTAACATTAGGTATATTATCAATAATTCTTCCTTTAATTGGGATCTTCCTTAGGATTATTGGGATTTCATTATCAAAGAAGAGTATATTTGAAATTGAAAATTCAAATGTAAAAGGAAAAGGGTTAGCTATAACAGGTAGGAATTGTAGCATTATTGGAATATGAATCCAGTTTATTTTGATTTTACTGGTGGCATATATTCATTAAATGTTAATAACTAGTGGTAAAAAAAAACTTAAACAATAAGGTCATTGATCAAGTATTTTTTGTAGATGGAAGTCTAAGAGATATTTATGTGTTTAACGTAGATTTAGACGAGTGGCAAAAATTATATGAATTCATGCTTTAATATTACTGTAGAATCTATGAAAATACAAAATACAAATCTAATATAATATATAAACAGCCATCCAAGATTTGTTTTAATCTAATTAATTGGGCAAAATAACGTTGGTAAGTAAGCTTATTGGTAAAGAATAATGGGGAAGTATGTGTTTTGGGAATAGCAATAATTAATATTTAACAAGTTAAAACAATTGTAGCACGACAGATTTTTCAATTTTTGCTACTACTGTTTAAATTGTGATAATAGACAAGTTTGTCATATCTCCTAAATTTTCACTTATAATTGGATTGGCTAACGATACTTGATTTTAATTTGTTAGCATTAATTAAGCTTTAAAAAAAGTAGATTATATAATACAATTTTTTTAGCACATACGTTTGTTCTGTATTTACTAATGGTAGGTTAAATGCTTGTGAGAAAAAAATCAACTAATGGGAGTGAAGGAAATGACAATTTCTGATATTGCCAAACTAGCTGGGGTTGCTAAGAGCACGGTATCACGTTATCTTAACGGAGGATCAGTTAGTGAAGGAACAAAAAGAAAGATTGAAAATGTTATTATAAACACTGGGTATATTCCAAATACTTTCGCACAAAGTCTCAAAGCAAAGAGAACAAATATTATAGGCACAGTTATTCCTCGTCTAGATTCATATGCGGCTGCTAAAACATTAATTGGAATTGATGAGGAATTAAGGGCTTTAAATTGTCAAATGCTTATATCAAATACTAGTCAGGATTTAGACCGAGAGCTTGAAAGCATTTATGGCTTTGCAAGACAAAAAGTAGCTGGAATAATCTTGATGGCTACACAGATAACAGATGCGCATTTAGAGGCGTTTAAAAAAATACAAATACCTGTCATCTTAGTTGGTCAACTCCATCACGAAATATATAGTTTAATTCATCAAGATTACGAATCTGGTTACGAGATGGGTAAATATGTTTTGTCAAAGGGACATCGTAACATTGCATTCCTAGGTGTTACAGAAAAAGATATTGCTGTAGGTGTTAGACGTAAAGAAGGATTTAAAAAAGCTTTAGAGGAGGTAGTAGATTGCAATGTAAGATTCCATGAAACAAGTTTTAGCATGATGGAAGCTTTAAAACAGGCCACATTGATAATTGAAAAATATAAACCTTCAATTATAGTGTGTGCAACAGATAATATAGCGCTTGGAGTTTTAAAAGCTGCATCTTTAAAAGGGTTAAGGATTCCCGAAGACCTATCAATTACAGGATTTGGTGGATACGATGTTACAGAGGTGATTCATCCAGGATTAACCACTATTAAGTATTTTTATCAAGATGCAGGTCAAGTGGCCGCTAGGAATATAGTTAAATTAGTTAATGGGGAAGATGTCAATAAAGTTACACATTCGAAATTTAAATTAATCGAAAGAGAAAGCGTTGACAATCGAATTGTTAATATTTTATAATCAAGTTGAAACCGGTTCCAAAAAATATGATTTATTTTGAAACCGGTTCCTTTTGAGTGTCAAACCAGGTATTTTGTTTTTTTTAATGTATTTAGGAACCGGTTCCAACAAAAAAAAAAGGAGGTATTTATTATGGATTTTAAAAAGATTGCAGAAGAGACATTCGAAGCAATAGGTGGAAAAGAGAACATAACTGCCGCGGCTCATTGTTCAACACGTCTAAGACTAGTATTAAAAGATGAAGAAATTATTGATCAAAAAAAATTAGATGAACTAGAAGAAGTGAAAGGGACGTTTTCTACGGGTGGACAGTATCAAATAATATTTGGTGCGGGTATAGTAAATGAAGTGTATAAAGAGCTTGCAAAATTAGCTGGTATTTCAGAAATGTCAACTAAAGATGTAAAAGATGCTGGTACAAAGAAAATGAATATACTTCAACGTTTTGTGAAAATGCTTTCAGATATTTTTGTTCCAATTATCCCAGCCATTGTCGCTGGAGGCTTACTAATGGGGATTAACAATGTGTTGACGGCACAGAATTTAATTATTGAGGGTAAGTCATTGGTGGAAGCTAATCCTTCACTTGCAGATTTAGCTTCACTTATTAATACGTTCGCTAATGCAGCATTCGTATTCCTTCCAATATTAATTGGTTTTTCAGCAACGCAACGGTTTGGAGGAAATCCCTATCTAGGTGCGGTACTTGGGATGTTAATGGTTCATCCGGACTTACTAAATGGATACGGTTATGGTGCGGCATTAATAAATAATGATATTCCAGTATGGAAGATTTTTGGTTTCGAGATTGAAAAGGTAGGGTATCAAGGTAGTGTATTACCAGTTCTCGTTTCATCTTTTATTCTTGCTAAAATAGAAATAAACTTGCGAAGAGTAATTCCTTCAGCAATAGACAATCTATTAACTCCATTACTTACTATTTTTATTACAGGTATTATAACTTTCACGGTAGTTGGACCATTTACACGCACAGCAGGTAACTTATTAACGGATGGTTTAATATGGTTATACGATACAACTGGATTTATTGGTGGAGCCATAGTTGGCCTTATCTATGCACCAATCGTTATAACTGGAATGCATCACAGTTTTATTGCAGTAGAAACACAATTATTAGCTGATATTGGTAAAACAGGAGGATCATTCATATTTCCAATTGCAGCAATGTCTAATGTAGCACAGGGTGCAGCAACAATTGCCATTTTTCTTATCACAAGAGATAAAAAAGTTAAAAGTACTGCCTCGGCTAGTGGTATCTCAGCACTTTTAGGAATTACTGAGCCTGCAATGTTTGGAATTAATTTAAAATTAAGGTATCCATTTATAGGTGCAATAATTGGATCGTCTGCTGGTTCTTCATTTATAACGTTATATAAAGTAAAAGCAGTTGCGCTCGGAGCAGCTGGTATCCCTGGTATTATTTCGATAAAACCTACAAGCATTATTCCGTATATTGTTGGAATGGTGATATCTTTTTCGATAGCATTTATTGTAACACTGGTACTAGCAAAAAGAGATGAAAGAATAACTGCTACTAAAATGTCATCCGAAAAAGCAATTTATTCATAAGTGCTTCAAAAGAAGAGGGGGAATTTAAATTTTCCCCTTTATTATTTTAAAGGAGTGAAAAAAATGGAGTGGACAAAAGAACTACTTTACCGCCAGTTAGAAGAAGTTAGTAATGAAGAATTGGCTGTACTAAAATCTAAAGTAGATAATTGTCCATGGAGGCAATCTTTTCATATTCAACCAAACACAGGGCTTTTAAATGATCCGAATGGATTCTCATATTTTAATGGGGAATATCATCTGTTTTATCAGTGGTTTCCACTTGGTCCTGTGCATGGGTTAAAATATTGGTATCATGTTAAATCAAAGGACCTTGTACATTGGGAAAACGATGGAATTGGAGTAAAGCCGAATAAATACTACGATAGTCATGGAGCATACTCAGGGTCAGCCATAGAACATAAGAATAATTTGTATTTATTATATACAGGAAATACACGTGATGAACATTGGGTAAGACATCCTTTTCAATGCATTGCTATAATGAGTAAAAGGGGGGGGATTACAAAACTAGATACCCCTGTAATCTCTGACGTACCACATGGATACACAGATCATTTTCGTGATCCAAAAGTATGGAAGGTAGGAGAATTGTTTTATGCAATAATTGGAGCACAAAGAAGTAATAAAACTGGCTGTGTAGTTTTATATAGTTCACCAGATTTGTTTAAATGGACATTTGAAGGGGAAATTAGGACAAAAATGGATTCATTTGGATACATGTGGGAGTGCCCTGATTACTTCGAATTACAAAATCAAGGAGTACTCATTTTTTCACCTCAAGGTATAGAACCAGAAGGAGACAAGTATCAGAATATTTATCAGTCTGGATATGTGTTAGGTAAAAAATTAGATCTACTGCAAAAAGTTATGGAACATGGAGAATTTATAGAGCTTGATCGTGGCTTTGATTTTTATGCACCTCAAACTACAATTGATTCATCAGGGCGTCGTCTTTTAGTAGGATGGATGGGTTTACCTGAAATTAAGTATCCTACAGATCAAAATGGATGGGCGCATTGTTTAACTATTCCTCGAGAATTGTCAGTACAAAATGGGAAATTAATTCAACAGCCAGTGAAGGAGCTTGAGTCACTTCGTAAACAGGAAGCTAGAACAAAAAATATTATTAATAGTGAATTAAAGATGATAAATAGTTTCACAGGAACATCATATGAGATGATTTGTGAGTTTAAAAATATAGATGCATCTGAATTTGGGATTGAATTTAGGACAAGTAAAATAGAAAAAACGGTATTGACCTATGATGTTATAGAGAAAAAGGTTATACTCGATCGTACTTTTTCTGGAAAAACCATTGATTCTCCTTTTGGAACGATTAGGAAATGTAGTCAGGAATTAAAACAAGATAAAATTAAGATTCATATGTTTGTTGATGTTTCTTCAGTTGAGATTTTCATAAATGATGGTGAAGAAGTAATCACGAGCAGGATTTTCCCAAAAGAAGAAAGCACTGGAATTCGTTTCTTTGCATCGCGTGGAAGTGTTAAACTTCAAGCAGTGAAATGGGATTATTAACTTTTTAAAATTTTAATATGTTAAATTTGATGCTGATAAAGTAGAGACTTTAAAAGTGATGAGGTGGAAAAGTGGGACAACTATATTCAATCGGTGAAGTATTAATTGATTTTATTCCTTTACAGAAAGGTAGACCTTTAAAGGATGTTACTTCTTTTGAGCGTGCACCTGGTGGCGCACCTGCAAATGTCGCTGCAGCAGTAGCTAAGTACGGTGGCAGCGCGTCCATGATTACAAAAATAGGAGAAGATGCTTTTGGTGACTTTATATGTGATCAATTATCGGCCGTTGGCGTCAAGACAGATAAAGTTTTAAGAACTACTGATGCTAATACTGGCTTAGCTTTTGTTTCCCTTCGGGAAAACGGTGATCGTGACTTTTCATTTTACAGAAATCCTTCTGCCGATCTATTACTAACTGAGGAAGAAGTTAAAGATGAATGGTTTACAAAAAACGATATTCTTCATTTCTGTTCCGTTGATTTAGTTGAAAGTCCGATGAAGCAAGCTCATATAAAAGCAATAAAATCAATTATTACAAAAGGTGGAATTGTTAGCTTCGATCCAAATGTACGTCTTCCTCTTTGGAAAAACCCCGAGGCATGTAAAAATACTATTTTAGATTTTATTCCTCTGAGTCATATTGTAAAGATTTCTGATGAAGAACTCGAATTCATAACTGATATTACAGATGTAGAAGAAGCAATTTCTACTTTATTTAGGGGTGAGGTAAAGGCTATTATTTATACAAAAGGTTCAAAGGGTGCGGAGCTTTACTTAAATGATAAAAACTTTGAATCAAAAGGATTCAAAGTTGAAGTACAAGATACAACTGGTGCAGGTGATGCTTTTATTGGGGGGATTTTATTCAAATTGCTTGAGAAGAAAGCAACTCAGGTTAATTTAGTGGAATTATTTGAGAAAAACTATCAAGAATTCCTTACATTTGCAAATGCCAGTGGAGCCCTTACAACAACAAGTAAAGGTGCAATTCCTTCCCTTCCAGATCGTGAAGCAATTGTTCAGTTAATAAATGGATAAAAAATTGTTTAATTAATGCAATTGCTGGTCTATTATTATGCTTATTAACTTTAATATTCACGGAACAATTTAGTTGTATATATGAAATTATTTTCTTCTAATATTATAATTGTAATGTTTCAAATCAAATAAATTAAAAAGTCGATTTTCAAATTTATGAAAATCGACTTTTATTTTCCTATAACTACCTTACTTTAAGAACTTCGTTAAAAAAGTTTTAATTAAGTCTACACTTGTTTCTAACTTTTCTTCTAAAGGAAAGTGACCAGTATCTAATAATGCAATTCAATATCCTTTAGATCTTTTTGAAAGGCATGTGCTCCATCCAGGCCAAAAAACATATCATTTTTTCCCCATGCAATTAGTGTAGGGGCGGGTAAGTTTTTAAGTTGTTTTGGTAAACATATCTAAGTGATAGGTGAATCTCATTGGTCTAAATTATTGTTAAATTTGAATCTTTTTTGGAAATAGCTGAAGCGGATTCTAAATTAGACTTTAAACTATTCAACAGTTGTTCCCAAGCATGGTTATGGCACTGTTTTACCTCTTCTTATCTTTCAGAATTTTGCTATCCAAAATATGACGCTTACTATGGTTAAATGATTTTCCAAGTTCATGATGTTTGCAAATTGGTCTGGACAAGCACTTTTTGATTTATATGAGTTAAGGAAATAATAAGCTAGGAAAGGAATTAACGGAGAAAGTAAAAGCTGAAATTGGCAAAGATTTTGCTGTTATTAGATTTATCGAGCTGTGATTATCACGCAACTAAACCAGCTAATAGTTTGTTTACACAAGCAATAACTGTTACTCTAAATGGTTTTCCTTCTTCACGCTTTTTATCATAAAATTGTCGCATTCGCTTATTTCGTGGGATGATTTCGTCTGTTGTCTTCCTCTTACGATTATCACGAATTGCACACCGAACAGCCATAAATAACGCATGTCTCAATCGACTAGAACCACGTTTTGTAATACGGTTTCTACTGGCTGTGAATTTACCAGATTCAAAGACACTCGGGTCAACACCAGTGAAAGCCACAAGTTTTTTAGGATTATCAAACCGATCAATTTCACCAATTTCAGAGATAATCGTTACCGTGATTTTTTTTCCGATACCTGGAATCGATTGGATGATAGTATATTCTTCAATTTCTTTTACGAGGACATCTATCTCTCCTTTTAAATTGGATAGATGTTCTTTGTATTGAAGAACCATTTTAATATGCATTTCAAGCGAAATAATAAGACTTTTATAAAGATTAACTTGAAATGGATTTTTTTCAGCCGCAGTAATTAAAAGCTTTGATTTTTCCTTTGCCCATTGTTTAGAACGACTAGTACATAAAGATGCGATTCGTTTAGCTAGCTGGTCTTCACCTGCTTGTAATACAGCTTCAGATGAAGGAAACTCTAGTAAAGTTAAGAGCGAAACATTAGAATACAAGTCGCCAAATACACCTCGATATTCAGGAAACACTTGATCTAGAATCGCTAAAAAATGTAGTTTTGCCTGAGAACTAATACCTGTTAAATGATCGTGCTGTCTGGTTAAATTTCGCAGGTTTAGTAACTGTGCACCACGTTTTTTATGTGGCTCTAACTCTTCTTTGTAATACAGCTCGCAGAGGTGGTATGCATCGATGACATCAGTCTTAACCTTTCTTAAACTCGAGCTTTTAGCACGATAAGAGATTAATGGATTAATAACGATGTAAATATAATTTAAGCTATCTAAGAACTGCATAACAGGTGAATGATAATGTCCTGTCGATTCCATTATTAATACTGGTTTTGTATTGGCTTTTTCTTCGATACTTTGTAAGAATTGATGTAGCTGCTTAAACCCTTCAACTGTATGTGAAATCTTAAAACTTTTTTTAAAAGGAGTCTTTCTATCTAAAAAAGCTTGTATTTGACTTTCTCCTTTTGCGACATCCAGACCAACTACTGGATTCATAAACTATCTCCTCCTAAAGCTATTAAATTTATCGGTTCCCCTAATACTCTCTTATAGTGTCATAGGTTCGCTTGTTATTCGGGATCTTTGTCCCAACCAGCCCAAAGCATGTTTCTATAAGTAGGGGGTGAACTGTTTAGTTGACGGGGTCTAAGCCCCACGAGTGCTTCGTTCTGCCCCGACTACTTAATCATAAGACCATATAAAAATGGTCAACCAGAAATTTTACTGGTTGACCTTATAATACGAACGCAGTGCGTTAGTGTCATAAAAAGGATTGTTTAATATGCTTTAGTGGTGTTTTATAATGTACATAGCATGGTGAAATTTGTTAATTTGATAACGAAAGCTGGACATAAAAATGAAAAAACATAGAAAAAAATATTGGACACTATTACCACCTTTTTTATTAATTCTTATATTTATAATGGTTTTTTTACCAAATCCAAAAACATTAATGTTCTATTATGCAGTTCCAGTCACTTTTGTCTACAAAGTACGGAGTTCTATTTTATTGTTTTTTTTATTCTTCTTACCTTATTTTGTTGTTTTTCTATACATAATTGAAAAGAAAAAAACTGAAGCACCCACATTAATAATTGATGTAACGAAAGTAAGAACTAACAAAGAATTTCATACACTATTGAAAGAAAAACTGAAATTTCCAGATTATTATAGTGAAAATTGGGATGATTTTTGGGAGATCATTACTGGAGTCGTTGAATTACCAAATAAAATAGAATTTGTTGGATGGTCAGAATTGGTGAGAAGATTACCTGAAGATACGAATATAATGAAAGAGTGTCTTCTAGAGCATAATCAGGAATATCCTAATTGGAAATGTGAATTTTTGTTCAACTAACGCAATGCGTTTGTTGTATAACGAATGTGCTGATTTGCAGACTTTTTTATTTTACAAACGGATTTTTATCGACAAAAAACCAATGTAATTTTTGAATTGTTCTTATGGTTCTTAACGAGGTGATTTTTATTAAATCATGATCATTAGGAGGAAGATATAGTGGCAAATGAAATTAAGAGTTACATTGACTATCAAATGGTAAAAATTCCAGGGGGAAATATAGAATTAAGAGACGATAGAATAAAAAGTAAATGGAAAACTGAAATAAGACCATTTCTTCTTGCCCAGTATCCTGTAACTATGGGTATATACAATACTATAACAAATACATCACTTAATACTTTTGTCAGAGATCTAAAACCAGTTGTGAATATTTCTTGGAATGATGCCATTTCTTTTTGTAATCTACTTTCACAGAAAGCAGGACTGAAAGAGTGTTATTCAATAAGTAATGATGGTGAAAACATATTTTGTGATTGGGAATCAGATGGCTATAGACTTCCTACAGAAGCAGAGTGGCAATATGCGTGTAAAGCAGGGACCATGGGTTATAGATACGGTGAACTTGATAAAATTGCCTGGTACAATGAAAATTCTGGAGATAAAATACATGAAGTAGGAAGAAAGGAACCGAATGCATGGGGTCTGTATGATATGTTAGGAAATGTTTGGGAGTGGTGTTGGGATTTATATGATGAACAGGTCTATGGGTCCTACCGAATTTTTCGAGGTGGTAGCTGGGCAGAGGTAGCAAGAGGTTGTGGCGCTTCATGTCGTCGTCGTAGCCATCCGTCATTTTGCATAGAAGACCTTGGATTCCGTCTTGCACGGTCTTTTTAAATTCCTCAAAGGATGAGGACAGCTATTAGTCAATGCTTAAACGTTCTTATGCAAAATAGAGATATTTATTCAGAAGTATCGGAATGTGGCTTTGTCGATTTAACTCATTTAAATAAACATTTCAAGAGCGTATATGGAACAACAGCATATGAGTATATGTCTTATTTAGATTAAGGAATCCTTGTACAAGGGGAGTTATTTTTAGTGGGAGTAGTTGTTCTACGATAAAAGATTGATTTAAAAGAGAAATGATAATTTTAAAGAGTAAAAGTCTAACTATATTAAAGAAAACAAGAATTATATAAAAAGCCTGTATCTAAAATTACCAAGTAATCGTTGATACGGGCTTTTTTAATATTTATTAATTCATCTAACCTTTAGCTAATAAGACTTTATGCTGGAGATTTCATTGCTTTCTTTACAATCCGTTTGTTTTTAGACATTGCATTTGTTTTAAAGTAAGTAAACAAGAAACTACCTAGTATAACGATTATGCTTCCAAGTCCTTGAACCCATGTCATTTTTTCATTTAATAAGAAAAAGGCTAAAATGGCTGTGAAAATTGGATTGAAGTTTAGGAAAATACCTGCTGAAGTTGCTCCAATTTTTTGGACACCAATATTCCAAAAGAGCATACATAAGACAGTTGAAATAATTCCAGTATATAAAATTGAGAAAATAAATGAGCTATTCATTTTTACAAGCGTAAAATCTGTGAGATTAAAAGGTAGGATTACAACGAGTCCAAATATCCCTGAGTATAGTGTAGACATCATAGGTGATATAAGTCTTGTTGCCCATCTACTACATACCGAATAGATTCCCCATATGCATACAGCAATGACCATCCATAAATCACCTAAATTTAATTTCATTGAGAATAGTAGATTCATATCTCCTTTTGAAAGCACAAGAATAACGCCAAAGAATGAAATAATCATCGAAAATATTTGTAAAAAGTTCATTCTTTCTTTTAAAAATAAAGATGAAAATAAAGCAATTGAAATTGTATTTAAGGTCGAAATTAACCCAACATTCGTTGCAGATGTCTTTTCTAATGCCATAAATTGAAACAGATTAAAAAGAACAACACCTGTTACTCCCATCATGATTAATGGAAGAATAGCTTTACGTGGAGGTAAAATCTTTTTTTCTTTCCACCATACTACTGGTAATAATACGATAATAGCAATTCCCCACCTTAAAATCGTTAAGGTCATTGGAGAAGCATGATCAACAAGGGATTTTCCAACGACAAAATTTCCTCCCCATAACAAGCTTGTTAATAATAACAACAGTATATATAAGATTGGCATATCTAAACCCCCTAGTTCACTGTTCTAAGGTTTAAAAAAGACTTTACACAGTGATTTCTTACTATTTTTTAATTAGTTTAACATAGTTGTTTATTTTACCGTAGATTATTTTGTATAATGGTATAAATACAAAATAATATTAATAAAATATATATTTTTAAGAAATATAATTCAATTTATAAGGTGAATCCAACCCGTTTTCCGAATAATTGAAAGGGAGTAGATAATAGTGGAATATCAAGGAAATAAAGTGCTAGATGAGGTAGATCTTAAAATTTTAGATAAGCTACAAAAGGAAAGCCAAATAAGCAATACGGAACTAGCGCGACATGTGAACTTGTCACCACCAGCAACACATGCGAGAGTTAAACGATTAGAAAATGAAGGATATATCGATCGGCAAGTTGCAATCTTAAATCAAGAAAAGCTAGGTTTTGACTTACTTTGTTTTATTTTTATCAATACAAATATCCATCAAGCCGATAAATTAGAAGTGTTAGAGAAACAATTAAAATCGATGCCTCAAGTATTAGAGTGTCACTTATTAACTGGAGAGTATGACTATCTATTAAAAGTTGCGAACAGAGAACGAAAGGAATTAGAGAACTTTATTCGGAAGTTAAATCAACTCGGAATTACAAGAATTCAAACAAGTTTAGCTTTAAGAGAAATCAAAAATTCTACTGTTTTGCCGATATGTGAAAAGGAAGAATAATATTTTATAAACCATAGACCCGTGGTTTTAATATAAAATCATTAATTCAAAAGGGGTAATGTATGCCCCTTTTGAATTAAATGAACAGAGGTGATCTTATGAAAAATATACTATATCAATATTTCTTTTAGGGGTATGTATCGTAATTGGAAGTTGGATAATTTCTAATGGATTTAGAACAAAAGCTTCAACGAGTCTTGCTGTACAGCATCAACTATTAACACAGACGGAATTAGTTGATTATTTAGGATTAAGTAAAGAAGAAATTCAAAAACTAACAGAGTTAGATGATGGAGACGGTGGTTATTCAAGTGAAATTCCTCATATAAAAATTGGATCTGAGTTTTACTATCCTAAATCAGCAATTGATAAATGGTTAATAAATGTAGACTTAATAACGATTCCTTAATTTTGTAAAAATAACATTTGAATTACCGTATTTTCACAAAGAAAGAAGTTAGTATTGATTACGAAGAAATTTTCAATAATTAAATCTTTTTTATATTTAATTACCATACAATAGTAGAAGAGTAAAAGCTGCATTAATGCGGCTTTTTCTTTTGCATTAAAGATAAAGAAAATAAAATAACAAATTTAGTTTATTTGTGGCATGAAACCAATGGGAAAAAAATGATATGGTTTATAGTGTAAATATGTGTAAGGGTGTTATGTCATTTTTTTGCTTTAGTGTATGTACTTCCTATTGGGAGATGATCGTAAGCAAAACAAATGAAAGGATGTTTGGAATGAAAAAAAAGGCATTCGTGACCATTCCATTTTGTATTGTATTGGCGATCCTAATCGTTACATCGTTTGTGCTCACTTCGACAAAACCATCTGCCCCTTATATACTCAAACCTCAACAATTAGCTGAAACGACAAAGCCAGCAGTGGTTCGAATTGTTGATTATGCGATTGTGAAATGGACGATTACTTTAGATGATAAACGCGTAACGAGTGTGTTGAAGAAATGGGATTATAAAACTGAACTGGACGGTTTTGGATCTGGCGCTATCATTAATTCGGATGGTTATATTGTGACAAATGCTCATGTTCTCGTTTATTCTCATCAATTGTCCGATCATGATATTGTTTCTGAGGCATTTTCAATTCTTGTGGATGATGTTGCAACGGAAAATAATTGGACGCACAAATACACAGATGCGTACTTAAAACAGTATACTAGTTACGAAATCTTCCAAAAAGGCGTCGACGTGTACTTACCGACTGTAGATGACCCTATTAGCGCAGTCGTCAAAAAGTATCAACAACCTACCGATCATGGAAAAGATGTGGCCCTTTTAAAGATCGATGGCTCGAACTATCCTACGATGCCCCTTGGAAACAGTGATTCCATTCAAGATCAAGACAATATTTGGGTGATTGGCTACCCAGCTGCGGCAGATTCTGAATTGCTATCCATGCATAGTTATGTTATCCCCACGATGAATAAAGGGCAAATCTCAGCGATCTCAAAAAAGACATTAGCAGGAAGCCCGGTACTTCAAATCAATGCAGCATCTACCCATGGGAATAGTGGAGGACCCATCATCAACAACAAAGGACAATTGATAGGCTTACTCACCTTCCGAGGAGATACGGTGAATGATCAAGAAGTGCAAGGATTTCATTTTGCGGTACCTGTGAACACATTGAAGAAAGTTGTCAATAAAGCGGGCATACATGATACAAAAAGCCAAACTGATAAATTGTTCAAAGAAGGGTTAACTTTCTACTGGGCCGGCTATTACAAAGATGCACTGTCAAAATTCGAAGCAGTCAAACAAATCTATCCGAACCATCCAGAAGTAAAACGATACATTCGTGAATCGAATCAAAAAATGGGCTCAAGCAAAACACTTTGGGCAAATCACAAAACGAGTTTTTACATTCAAGATATTGTCGCAAGTATACTAATCCTCATTCTTCTTCTTTACACTTTCACGTATAACAGCAAACTAAAATCAAATACCACATCGAATCCACCATCAACCGATAATGTATCCGAATAAACTTGTGTCTGATCCTGCCCTTAAAACAGCAATGTGAACATTATAAAAAATGAAAAATGTATTTGAATATACTGCTTCATAATGAACAAAACGGCTCCATTTTGCTTATCGTAGGTTGCAATTGGAATTTGAGAAGGATAAAAAATCCTACTAAAAACCAATTGTAGAGCTACAAACAAAAGGAGCCGTATAACTTAAGGATGGTCAATAATTTATTGATTTAAACGTTTCAAAAGATATTTTTATTTCATAACCAAAATTAAAATAGCAAATAATCAAGTAAATATGAATATGGATAAAAAGTAATATAA
>NZ_NUUX01000046.1 GCF_002564465.1 Bacillus sp. AFS088145
AAGACGAACTGCAATTAAATTTCGAAAATCGCAAATAAAAATGGCAGATCTGCAATTAAAATTCGAGAATCGCAAATAAAAATAGCAAAACTGCAATTAAAATCCCAAGAATCGCAAATAAGGTAGAAAAATACCTATAGTGGTAAAGGTATTAAAACACAATAATTGTACTGAAGTAGCTAATTTCAAATGGAATAATAGCAAAATTGGTCTATGTTTTCTCTAGTCGGATAAAAAACGAAAAAAATTTGCTAGTTTACTATAAAAAGTAGCAGTAAAATTCATCACAAATGAATAATACTGACAAGATACCCCACCTCAACATAAAAAGGGCTTGCCCACTCGTCAATTAATCTGACTTATGGACAGCCCTCTATATTAAAAAATACTCAAGTTATATCGTGAAGCCAGTAACTCTAATAATTTATTACCGGCTATACTATTTCCTTTTTCATCAAGTGACGGTCCATAAACACCAATTCCAAATCGGCGAGGTACCGCACCCATCACACCGCCAGAAACACCACTTTTAGCAGGAATTCCAACTTTAATCGCAAACTCACCCGATGCATTGTACATCCCACAAGTAACCATAAAAGTGTTACAAATCTTTGCTACTTTTTCAGGTATAAGCTGCGCTTTAGAAATTGGATCCCAACCATCAAGTGCGAAAACAAGTCCAATTCTCGCCATTTCTAAACAGTTTACTTCGATTGAACATTGTTTTGTATATAAATCTAATAACAATTCAACATCTTCAGTAATAATTCCATGCTCTTTCATAAAGTAACAAAGCGATCTGTTCAAGTGCGCTGTTTCAAATTCAGATGTAGCAACTTCTTTCGAATAAGAAAGATCTTTATTACCTGTTAAAACCCTCATAAAGTTTAATAGTCGATTAAAGCGATCATTTATACTATGACCTTTAATCATACTTGTAACTGCCAAAGCCCCCGCATTAATCATTGGATTTAACGGCTTTCCAGCAGACCTAACTTCTAATTTTGCAATTGAATTAAACGGATCACCTGTAGGCTCCATCCCTACTCGCTCAAATACAAAATCTTCTCCACGATCCATTAAAACTAAAGCTAGCGAAATTACCTTCGAAATACTTTGCAAAGTAAAACGAATGCTCGTATTACCAGCTTCAAAATGTCGTCCATCAGGCAAAAACACAGCCAATGATAAATCCTTTTTATTTGCCTTTGCAAGAGCAGGAATATAATTGGCTACTTTTCCATACTGAATAAACTCCTTTGCTTCTTCAATAAGGACTTTCAATTCCTCCATGTTGTGAACTTCTTTTTCCTCTCGAAAACCAGTCTGCGTCATTAAATCACCTGTTTTATTTTATTTTTAAGGGAAAAGCCATTCCCAAAATCACTTTATAAGAGTATGCCTACAATAATTAAATCCCTACCTACTCTTCACGTTTTTCTTATCTACTTCTCCTACCAGATCTACCTTCATTTCTTGTTGATCTCCCGGTACTTCTTGATCTATCTGCTCTGCTTGCATTTCCTGTTCTTTCTGCTCTGCCTGCATTTCCTGATCTATCCGTTCTGCCTGCATTTCCTGGTCTATCCGTTCTGCCTGCATTTCCTGATCTATCCGCTCTGCCTGCATTTACTGGTCTTTCCGTTCTGCCTTCACTACCTGATCTTTCTGCTCTACCGGCATTACCCGTTCTTTCCGCTCTGCCTGCATTTCTCAATTTTTCTGCTCTACCAGCATTTCTCGATTTTTCTGTTCTGCCTGTATTTTCTGTTCGATCCGCTCTGCCTGAACTTTCTCCTCTTTCCATTTCTATTCTTTTAATTGAAAGATTAAGCTCTTTTTCAATTACTCTCATATCTTGAAAATCTTTTGGAGTAGCAAATGTAATTGCAATACCAGTATCTCCAGCACGTCCTGTTCTTCCAATTCGATGTACATAGCTTTCTGTATCTAATGGTATATCATAGTTGAAGACGTGAGTAACACCTTCGACATCAATTCCTCTAGCTGCTACATCTGTTGCTACAAGATATTGTATTTTAGCTTCACGGAACAATTTCATAACTTTTTCGCGCTTGCCTTGGGTTAAATCTCCGTGTAGTTCTTCAGATAAAAGACCTTTTCCTTTAAGCTGTTCATTTAATTTATTAGCTCTTCTTTTTGTTCTACAAAAAATGATTGCTAGAAACGGCTCTGCTTCTTTGATTTGATTCAATAAAGCATTAAGTTTTCCGCGATCTGTTGTTTCAATAATTAATTGTTCAATTTCATCTAGTGTAATTCTTTTAGCTTTTACTTTAATAATTTCCGGCTTTTTCATGTAACGCTTTGCAAGTGATTGGATTTGATCTGGCATTGTAGCAGAAAATAATAAGGTTTGTCTCGATATAGGAGTTTGATTGATAATATCTTCTACCTCTTGTAAAAATCCAATATGTAACATTTGGTCTGCTTCATCAAGCACTAGAAAATCAACTTTATCTAAATTTATAGTTCCTCTTCTTAAATGGTCTAAAAGTCTACCAGGTGTTGCAATGATTAAATGTGCACCACTTTTTAGTTTACGCGCTTGTTGTTCAACATCTTGTCCGCCGTACACAGCAAGTACTCCAAAATCATCACTAACAATCCTTTTAGCCTCAGCAGTTATTTGAAGGGCCAGCTCTCTTGTTGGAGCAACGACTAATGCTTGTGTATGTGGTAATTCTAAATTAATTCTTTCTAGGATTGGAAATAAGAATGCAAATGTTTTACCAGTACCTGTTTGCGCCTGTCCTATTAAATCCTTACCTTCAAATATAATTGGAATTGCCTTGTCTTGAATTGGAGTAGGCTCTGTTATGCCTAATTCAGTTAAATACTCAGTTAATTCCTCACTTAAACCTAAACTAGAAAATTTATTCATTATATTTACCTTACTTTCTATTTTCTATCATTATAAATAATAATGGTTGTTTCATATATTTACTCAAAAATTACTTATCCATTGTATCACAACGTTTATTAATCTTTTAAAATAATTCTTATATAACTTTGTCAGTAAAATCGATCAGATTTCTTCTGTATCAAGTTATTTTTCACAATTCCTTAATAAAATAATCAAAAGTTTAATGAAATAATTAATTCGGGATCAAGGAAGTATAGGTTAGTTGATTTCCACTTCAGGATGCCCGTTAAACTAAATAAACTTAGAATAACAATCACCATATACAAATTAGCCTTATAAAAATCCTATTTTTTCAACAGCATAAAAAAACGGTAAACCTCAAAAGGTTACCGTTTAACTTTTATTGATTTACTCTAATCCTAGTGCTTGTAAAACATCATCTAATGTTTTGCCCTTATACTTTGTCGCTGCTTTTGGTGAATTGTCGTTCCATGGATTTTGCATTTTGTAGTTATTAATAACATACTGCATATCCTTTGCATCAACAACACCATCATAGTTAATGTCAGCATCACGTTTATTTGTATCCCAATATGTTTGGATATAGATCGCGTCTTTTACGTCAATGACATTATCTTTATTTACATCTCCACCAGGAATATAGTCATAATTGATTGGTTTAGATCCTGCTGTCGTTTTTCCATCTTCTTTTATTCCGATTGTAAAGTCTTTAGAGAAAGTAAAGTGACCTGGCACATCAATTTTTAATGTAAACTCATCATCCGTTATCGGTAATCTCGTTCTAAATGCTGCTTGTGATAAGTTGCCAGCGTAACCTAAAGGATCAGATACACCATATTCTTTACCATTTACATCTTTCACACTAATTTTTGTACCTGTTTTATTGAAGTCAATTTGTTTAGCCATAGGTTCTCCACCGAACAACATTAGTCCTTCAGCCAGAACTTGAGCTCTCATTAATGAATACGTCGGTTGAATATAGAAATAAGGTTGGATTCCTTGTGTTGTTACCGTCGTATTATCCACATTTGTATAAACAGCACTAAAGAATCTGCTTGTACCTGTTCCATTGTAGAAGTTCATTGGTCCTTTGTAGTATAGATCTTTTGCTTTTAATGTTAAATCTACTAAAGATACATCACCAGCTATCCCAGTATTCGCTAAGTCTCCTGTTGCTGTAGCAGTGACAGTCATTTTAGTTAACGAATTATTAAACTGAGCAGTCGTATATTGAACATCTAGTTTTCCTTTAAATGCTGCATTCGGTTGTACATTGATTAAATCGAGGTACTGACTTGGGTAAAGGAAAGTGAATTCTGCCTTCTTCACATTAGTTTTCACATTTTTTGTTGAGAACGTTACAGTAGTTGATTCACCCATGTTTATACGCTGCTTATCAGAGATTGCTGTTGTATAAGCTGTTCCTTTTCTAACAAAATATGCATCAATAAAACTACCGTAGTTTCTTACAGTTGATTTAGTATAATCTGAGAAGTCGTACTCTGTAATGGCATTTACAACTGGACCAGATGTACTTAACGGTATTTCAGCGTTGAAATTCCCTTGTGAGTCTAGTGGTATACTTTTCTCTTGTGAGTTATTAGGATTATAATAAGTAAAATTATTATCACCTTGCGAAGCATTAATGCCTGCTGCTTTCATCTCGTCTATTTCTTTATCAAATACATTACCTGATACAGTAACTTTTGTGTCAGTTGGGTTGGCAGTTTCGTAAATCCCCCCAGCTTTCATATTATTCATTGTTACTTTTGCTTCTTTCACCCCATTATAAACAGGCGCATCTGCAGTGAAAGTTTCGCCCTTATCGTTTGTACCTACCATTCTAATTTTCCATAAACCTGGGTCAATCTCTTTAAGATCATATCCAATTGGATTATCCGGATCACCAGTTAATGGATAGTATTGTCCATTATTCAGAATTCCACGGAAATAATATTCAATATTCTCATCTGCTCCCATTCCGTCAGCTGAGCCTAAGAATCCGATTTCTTTGTCTGTTTTTGGATCCACAATAAAGAAATCAAAATAACGCATATGAGAATTTAATTTAAAGTTTACGCCTATTGACCATTTTGTCGCATTACTTGCCGCTTCATATGGCACTGTAAACGCAGGTGGATTACCTGTTAGGTAGTCGATCCCTTCTTTTACGGTATGAATAGCAAATGGAATTTTATATGTTTCATTAGGATCTTTTTGGTTTGTGTAGACTACATACCCTTCATAAGTTCCAAGCTTTGCTGTTTTAGGAACATTGATTGTCGCATCCATATTAGCACTGCTGTATCGTTTTACTTTTACAGATGATTTCAAATCTAATGTAACGCCATTTGCAGCAGCATCTTGGTCTGCTCTAGAATCAATTGGATTTCTAGCACTTAATGTTTGAAATTGAACCTTTACGTCATATGTCTTGTCTACAGAGCTTTTATTAAATACCGTAATGGCACGTTGATCTGATAGGTCTTTAGCCGTAACTGTTTGTTCTCCAAAACTTAATGCACCAGTAATGTTTTTAATTTGTTTAATGCCCTTACTTGCTAAAGTAGTTGCACCATTATTACTTGTATTATCTTTTACTGTTGAAGTTTTATCTTTTACTTGGATTTCAGTCTGAGTGTGAACAGCATCATATGGGTTTACACGACCTGCCCCCACTTCATACACACTGTATTTATCAGATAATGGATCTGCTGTATTCATAAGTGTTGATTTAATATCTGAAGGAGACATATCTGGATGAGCTTGTTTTAATAATGCTGCGACCCCAACGACATTAGGTGTTGCCATTGACGTTCCAGATAAACGCTCATACGCGTATTGATAGTTTCCAATTTGATCTGCCCCATGCATATAAGAAGGAACAGTAGAGAAAACAGATACACCAGGTGCCGTTACTTCAGGCTTAATATCGTATAATACACGAGATGGACCACGTGAGCTAAAAGGTGCTAATTTATCACCAACTGTCACTTGTTGTTTCATATTACTAAATGTGAAGCCAAGTGATGTACCTTTAGATGCCCCAAATAAAGGTAATTTAGCTGCTAAGGCACTTCCTTGTGCGTAACTTAGTAAAAATGCCGGAAGTAGGCCGTAACCATCTCCAAGATATACATCACCTAAAGGAACATTTGTATCATATAAAACAACAGCCTTTGCACCATGAGCTTTAGCAGTCGCAATGATTTGAGTAATACCATAGCTACCGCGTTGTGCCAAAACCACTTTTCCCTTTACATCGATTGGATCCGAGCTACCAGCAGAACCCATCCAATAACTAGGTTCACCACCATATGATACATTTACCATTTGTAAAGTTTGACCTTCAAAGTCCGCTACATCATCAGTTAAACCTTTAGCAGCTAACTTAAGATCAGCAGGCAAATCACCTGGTGAAGAATGTAGTGATCCTGTAAAACTAGGAATTGAAACAGATGTATCGCTCGCTCCAACTGTAATGGCTAAAGGTGCATTACCTGGCGCGCCAAGTGAATACATTCGATCTCCTGAATTTCCTGCTGCAACAATCGCTGTTACTCCTGCTAGGACAGCATTGTTTACAGCAATACTCGTTGGATATAATGGATCATTATAGTTTGCTCCAAGAGACATATTAATAATATCCATTCCATCTGATACGGCTTTATCGATACCTGCCAAAATAGCTGAAGAAGATCCAGAGCCATATGGTCCTAAAACACGATAAGAATAAATATCAGCTCCAGGGGCAACACCTTCTACAGCAAAATCTGCATTGTTTTTTGCTTGTCCAGCAATAATACCAGCTACATGTGTCCCATGCTCAGTATAGTATGCTTCACCGCTTGAACTTCTTTCAGGCTGGCCAGACTTCTGCCAATCCGCATATGAGGTTTCCATCGGGTCATTGTCATTATCGACGAAATCGTAACCACCTTTAAAAGCACCTTTTAGATCTGGGTGATTGTAATCAATCCCAGTATCAATAATTCCGACTTTTACACCTTTTCCTGTAAAGCCTTCTTGGTGAAGTTTTTCAACGCCCGGGAATGTAACCATCGTATGAGTTGCTGTTTGCTTAGTTGTCGTCTCCTTGATTGAAGGCGGCTCTACTTGAACTTGCATATCACTCCAGACAGCCTTTACTGCATTCGAATTAAGTAACGACTTTATTTTGTTTGCTGGTAGAGTCATAGAAACTCCATTAAATGTTTTCTTATATGATCGTTTAATTGAATATGGATTTTTCTTTGCTTTTAATTCACTGCTAAAAATTGTTTTTAAGTCTTTCTGGAATGTTTCGTGTGAAGCTTCCACCTTTTCTTTTGCAGCATCAGTTGTTAACGTTACTCCATCTGCCTCTGCTTCTAAAACTGCAGTCTGCTGTGGCTTGTCCTTAAACTCAACAATGACAGGAGTAAGCTTGTCACTTGTTTGATCGACATCAGAAGACAATTGAAGCCCCTCTTTGTCACTTAATTTCAATTGTTTAATTGCCTCGCGCTGCTGAGGTGTCAGTTGCGCTAGTACTTGTTCAATCTTTGAAGTTGCTTGTGCATGAACTTGTTGTGAAAAGGAACCTGGTGTCATTGTAGTACTGATAAGTCCTGTTGTTAATGCTAGTGTAGTAACATTTCTAAACATTTTCTTTTTCAACTACTATCCCTACTTTCTTTTCTTAATAAGTTCATTATAAAGAAACTTGATATAATTTTATTTTCTGAAAATTACGTCAAATTGTTTTTTTTTTATTTTCTTCTTAAAACCAATAGAATTGAACTATGCAAAATTGTGCGATGAGCTCTCCTTAATACCATTAATACTCAATAGTTGAATATACTTATTTATTTGATCCGAAGTCGCATGGTCCTTATATCTCCAATATATTAGAAGACATTTATTGAATCTTTCTAAGTTGCCTATTTGATTTGCTGTAAAAGCTACATCCAGTAATTCATCTAAACCATTTGGCAGCTGTAGGCTTTCACACTGATAAAAAGCATATGCATATCGAAATTCCAAATACACCTTCTGTTTTAACCATGGCTCGGCATCTATTATCAATTCTTCAATTGTATGTTGATATAAATCTAGGATTTTTTTAGCATCATCTAATCGATTCAAACGGATAAAGGCTTCAAGTACCTTTGGTAATCCAACGTATACATCCTCTCTATCTTCTAGCCAATTAAGATACTGATCTACATACTCTAGCTGTCCGTAATCTAAATAAGAAGCAAGGCGATTTCCTTTAGCTATATCAGCAAAATAATCATTTACCCCCGCATATTGTTCTGTAAGTTCTAATATTTCTTCTAATGAGCCCCCAAGACGTGCAAGTGCGAAGCTTTTATACATAAGTGCTCTTCCATAATACTCTCCGTTTTTAACCAATTTCCTTAATCTCTCGGCGTAGTAAAGTACCTCTTCCCATTGCTCGCGCCTATAATAAAAAGCTGAGATCCATAAATAGGCTTCCATTCTAACCTTCTTCGGCATGCAAAACAGATACTCCAACACATATGTCAATGCGTGCTGACCATCCTCCGTCAATCTTAAAATATAAAAACGTCTATAATAACTAATTGCCAACAGTTCTAAAACGTCCTTCGAATCACATTCAATAATAAGCTCGTACAAAAACAAAGCTTTTTCTTCTTTTCCAGCTTTAAAAAGTTCCTCTGCGACGAAAAAAATGTAATTCAAATAATCGATTTGAATCGTAACTGATTTTTCTGTTGTCATAACATGTAACAGATTTTGACAATGCTCCTCGTAACTATTAGTAAAACATTTGAATAAAAACTGTACGCTTTTACGCTTGTCCAAAATTTGTTCTTCATTAAAACACTCCTCATAAAAATATGAATAAAGAGCGCCTTCCTCCAATCCAATAGCTTCTGAAATGGCATCTAAATATTTTAATGTGAGCGAGCGTCTATGATTGAAAATACGACTTATTTCACTAATATGAATACCTGACTCCTGAGCCAAATCAGTTTTTGTCCAGCCTTTCTCTAGGCATATACATTGAATTTCTTTAAATAGAGCTGCATTCATTCTTCTCACCTACCAATTATCTTCCTATTTACTTCAGCTCTTTCCCGAGCGTTATATATGACAATTCTCTTAAAGCTATCAGATTACAATTTCATTATAACGAAACTTGATACCATTTTATTTTTCAAAAATTTTGTCAATTTGTATTAATCTTGTAGACATAATCTATTTTTAATAGACAAACGGTCGAAAAAGGCTTTCCAGATACATAATGACGTATAGAGAACCCTATTAATTTGTTAATAAAATATGAAACTACTGACACGATACGAGATGATTGCAAGAAACCTAGGCATTAAAAACTCTTCTACTGAAATACTAGAGAGATGATCCATTTCTACTTTTTAAATGATAAAAAAGGTAAGCATATGTTCTGCAAAGAATAGTTAATACAGTAAATATAAAGGAGCTGATTAAATGAATGGAGTTTTAGATATTGTTATTTTTTGTAAAGACACAAACTCTTCTAAGAACTGGTATGAAAAAGTTGGATTTGAATATTTAAGAGGAAACGATGGTATGTATTGGTTTAATGCAGGGAATGGCGAGTTAATGCTCCACCCTACTGATTCGCAATCCAATACTGATGCAGTCTTTCAATTAGTCGTAAATGAAGTCGATCCACTATTTGCAAGTGTATTGGAAAAAGAATTGATGCCATTAGATTTCTCAAATGGTGAAAAAGTCATCACAGAACCTACTGTTCAACCATGGGGCTATAAGGAGTTTTGCTTAAGAGATCCAGACGGTTATATATGGGCATTTGTTCAAAAATCATAATTAATTAAAGTAAGAAAATCCACAGGATAATTCATTTTCCATGTGGATTTTCTTTGTTTTTTTTAGTTTTACATTCAAATTATCAACAAACTGCAAATTCCAAATTAACGATATTACTTTGAAATATTCACTTCTTTTTTTAAAAGCCTACCTTGCTTTCTATACATAGAAAACGTTGACCAATTTGCAATGAATACACCGGATAATATTAGTATGCCACCAATTGCCATAATTGGTTTAATCGGTTCGTCCATTACGAAATAACCTAAGACACTTGCAATTAATGGTGATACATAGAGCCAAGTTGAGGGGAAGACCGGGTTCGTTTTAGATAATAACCAACTGTATAGTCCGTGTCCCCCTATTGAACCTATAAATACAAGATACAAAATTGGCCACACGGCGTCCCAAGAACTTAAACTTTCGATTTTCGGTTTTTCTAATAAAAAAGAAACTAATAATAGAAATATTCCACCATATAACATTTGAAAAGCATTGATTAAAAATGGTGATACAGTACTGTATTCTGTTAATATTTCTTTTGAGGAGATCGATCCAAATCCGTAAAAAGCTTCTCCAAATAATACTGCGATACAAGCAGCAACCCATAAGTAAGAAACATGCTGACTTATCCCAGGTAAACAGACAAAAATTACACCTGCAAAAGCCATTAATAACGCTATTAACTGTTTACGCTCAATTCCCTTTTTATTTCTCCTTAATTGGAAAAGTAAAATCATCATTGGACCAGTTGCAGACAAAACTGCGGCTAACCCTGATGTTATATACTGCTCTGCCCAATATAATGTTGAAAATGTCATAAAAGTTAAGCAGAATCCAATATACATAATTCGCTTTGAAAAAATAAATTTCTTCACATTTACCCCTTTAAGAAGAAAATATAAAATGACAATCAGTCCCGCTAATGTAAATCGAATGCCGGCTGAAAATAATGGCGAAACGCCTGACTCAATTCCGAATTTTATTGCTAGAAAAGTTGTACCGAAAATAATACAAATAAAAATATAATTTATAATGATCATCTCATCACCCCTTTGATAAAAGTATTATATTAAAGTCGGAGTATAACAGTATAATAGAGCATATAACAGTTAGCTTTTTTTCCATTGACGATTGATCTTTTTTTAATTAATTTAAAACTAAAAAACTAGTGGTGATCTATGAAAATTCAAATCCATAAAAAATCAACAGTTCCGATTTATCTCCAAGTAAGCACTCAAATTGCAGGTAGCATTCAAAGTGGTCTACTTTTGCCTAACGAAAAATTACCATCTTTACGGATATTGGCAGAGGAACTTTCAATAAGCGTTTTAACTGTTAGAAAGGCTTATAAATGGTTAGAGTCTAACGGCTATGTCACGGTGGTGCCAGGTAAAGGAGTATTTATTAGTAAGAAAGTAAAAAAAACATCACCAGTTGATCAAAGTAATAACTGGCAACAGACTTTAGGAATTAATATTGTAAGATCCCAATACTTAATAAATAGAGAACAGTTAAAATATGATTTTTCAAAGGCAGTTGTATATCCACGTCTACTTCCTAATAAATTTTTAGCGGATGAAATGCAAAAACTTTTAAGAGAAGATGCGTCTATATTAACAACCTACGGACCTATTCAAGGAGATATTGAATTAAGAACGGAAATTATTAAACATTTATATGAATTTCAAAAAATACGAGCTAAAGCTGAAAATCTAATTATTACAAGCGGGGTTCAGCAAGGAATTGACTTAGTAGCACAAGCACTATTAAAACCTGGGGATTCAATTATAGTCGAGAGTCCGTGCTATGGTGGTGCACTTGATATTTTTATAAATAAGGGGATTCATATAATACCTGTCGAGATGGATGAAGAGGGAATTCGATCAGACTTAATTGAAGATATGTGCATTAAATTTACACCAAAATTAATTTATGTTAACCCTACCTTTCAAAACCCAACTGGAATCTCAATGAGTAATGGTCGTAGAAAAGAATTAATTGAACTTGCACAACAGTATCATTTTTTTATTCTTGAAGACGATTCATTTAGTGATATTTATTTCGAAAAAGCATTTCAATATTACCCAATTAAGTATTATGATCAATCAGACCACGTCATCTACATTAAAGGATTTAGTAAAACTTTAGCTCCCGGAGTTAGAATTGCTGCAATGCTAGCAAATGGACCGGTTCTGGAATGGCTACTTGCGGTAAAAGCTTCAATGGATGTGGGTAGCCCTTTACTAACACAAAAAGCGATTTTACCATTTCTACGAACCGATCGAATGCGAAGTCACGTTGAAAAGCTACGAATCGCACTACAAATTCGGCGTGATACAAGTGTTGAAATACTTTCATCTCTTAATGATCAATTAAATTTTCGGATACCTGATGGCGGCTTTAATTTGTGGCTTACATTTAATACATCAAATCTAGATATTTTTAATTTATTAAGAAAAGCTAATCACGAAAATATCTCATTCTTACCTGGTGTAGCTTGTTTTAATAACAGTACAGATATTTCTTCATTTCGAATTAGTTACTCACTAGTTAGCGAAAATGATTTAACCGAGGGGTTAGAGAAACTACGCAATATAATTAAACAAATATAAAACTATCGTAAAGGAAGGCCTTTAGGACAAGATGCTTAATTTCAACTTATTACCACTCGTCATAACCATGCCAGCAATGTTAATCGGAGTACTTGCCATGATCAATAGCCAAGTGTCCCCGTCCATTTACGGTCAAAATCTTTTAATTGCTTTTGTAGGAGGAATCATCTCCTTTTTAGTTCTGTGTAGAGATCAGAAACCCACTAAGAAAAAGACAAATATCATTGTCATTATATGCATACTCATATTATTTTTACTTACCTTTTTGGACAAAGGATTACACGGTGTACATCGCTGGATAGCAATTGGTCCATTAAGATTTAATATCGCTTTAGTTTTAGTTCCGTTATTAATAATTCAACTATCAAGCTTAATGAAATCAAAACCATTTTGGCTTAATTTTGGTTTTGCATCATTCTTTACAGTATTATTACTTTTTCAACCAGACGCATCCCAACTAACAGCTTTTACGATCGGTATCTCATTTCTATTACTAAATATAAAAAAGAATAAAAGCGTTCAAATACTACCATTTATTGTTTTTATACTTTTAATTATCTATAGCTGGTCTCACTTAGATCAACTTGCCCCAGTATCTTATGTAGAAGACATTTTAAGTTTAGTAAAGGAAATGGGAGTCGGATGGCTAATCTTAGCGGTAATCTCACTTTTTATTTTATTAATGCCATTTTTCTTATTTCCGCCAAACAGTGCAAAACCATTATCATTTAGTCTAGGGATCTATTTTTCGATTAGTATTCTTTCAAGCTTTTTTGGAAACTTCCCGGTACCGATTATGGGCTATGGAACATCGCCTTTTATCGGTTACTTAATTGCTATTTGTTGGTATGTATATAATAAAAAATGAACCATTAAAATGGTTCATTTTTAGACTGTTGTAAATGAGCTTGGGCTGTTTTACTTCCTCATGGGCCTGTTATGAGGAAGTTCTTTTAATATTTCCGCTGTTTTACTTCCTCATAAACCTTTCATGAGGAAGTTCTTTTCATTTTTTAGCTGTTTTACTTCCCCATGAACCTGTCATGAGGAAGTTCTTTTCATTTTTTGGCTGTTTTACTTCCTCATGGGCCTGTTATGAGGAAGTTCTTTTCATTTTTTGGCTGTTTTACTTCCTCATGAACCTGTTATGAGGAAGTTCTTTTCATTTTTTGGCTATTTTACTTCCTCATGAACCTATTATGAGGAAGTTCTTTTCATTTTTTGGCTGTTTTACTTCCTCATGAACCCGTCATGAGAAAAACTGAACCATTAAAATGGTTCAGTTTTTCTCACCAATGAGATGGTCTTTTAAGTGTTGCTGGTATTCTAGTGTGATAATCTCCCTTGGCTGAGTTAATTTGAGCTTGAGTAAGAAAAATACTTCCTGTAAGGTCCGCACCACTCAAATTAGCATCACGTAAGTCTGCACCGATTAGATCAGAACCTCTTAAATCGGCTCCCTTTAAATCTGCAGCTATTAGGTAGGCCCCTCTTAAGTTTGCTCCGATAAAATTCGCATCCTTTAATTTAGCACCAATAAAGTCTAAAGCTCTACCGGTAGCTTTTTGACGCTTCTTATTGTTTTTAAATTTTTTCGAAGCCACGGTCCTTGCTTGCTCACTAGCACGTAAAAGTAAAGAGTTAACTTCTGCACGGTGAGCTGTGATATCTAAGTTTTGGATTAGTTTAGGGTCCATAAGTGTTAATTTTTCAGTTTCTTCTAAAACTGTTTTGATTTCATTATGAATCTCACTTGCAGCACTAATCGTCAAACTTTCATTTAAATACCAAAGCATTTCATGCAGTTGCTTCATAATCGGAAATACTTCATACATCTCAAAAGCCAATTCTGGATTTTGTCGCCAGTCTTTTCCATTAAAGGTTACTTGTGATACTTTTTGTCCCGCTCCAAAGCAATCAAAAACAGTACAGCCTTTGAAACCTAACTCTCTTAAATTCTTGTGAACTCCGCAACGAAAGTCTGATTGTAAATTATGACAAGGTTTACCTGCAATTTTATCATTAGCAAAATCAGCTGAGGCAGCAAAAGGTAATGCGACACAGCATAGTCCAAAGCAACTCTCACAGTCCGCTTTTAGATTTTTATAACGCTCGTTTACTAATCCTATATTTTCAATTTTACTAGCCACTCCCTGCGCCCCCTTCCCTAAACGAATAATATTATTTATCGTAACATCGTAATTTTTTTTGGTCAAACTTAGTAATTACAGCTTATTAAGTGCAACACTCAACATTCATAAGGCAGTGTTCACTCTTCATTTTTTAGCAATAAAAAACAGATAATCATATAAAATTATCTGTTTTAGTGTACTTTATTTAATTGTTACATCTTTTAAGAATGGAACAAAGTTAATCCAGGTTTGACCTGGTGAAAGTTTTATTTCAGTTCCATCTAGTGTAAACGGAATGATTCGACCATCTACATTCTTCCATTGTATATTCATATACTTTCCATCAACAATATAATATCCTTTCCCTCCATGTTCGATATCAATTGAACGGCGACCATAACTATCAATAATTTTATGAGTCGCTTCTACGACTAAAATATTTTTAATTTGAAGCTCTTTTCCGTTCAAAGCATCCTTTGCTACAATTCCATTTTGAACCCGCTGAAATTGTTTAGTTGAATTCGAATATTTGTAAGTCACATTATTTTTTGCATCATGAGAATATTTTATAAATACTTCACCAGCATTTTTCCAAGAGTTATCAAATACTAAGTCTTTCTGCGTAAAATCTAATGGATTAACTTTTTCTGAATAAGAGTAATGCCTTTGAACAACTCCTTTTTCAATACCCTCTTTCAAAATATACGAATTGTGAGGTGCTTTTCTCGTTTTATCTCTTTTAAATAACGTACCGTCGTAGATCAGTCCGTTTAATGCATCAATCATTCCCGAATCCATCATTTGTTTCGCTTTAGGACTATTTCCGTGACATATAAATAATGCATGATAACCATTTGCCAAATTGATGTAATAATCTCTCGCACTTCTTACAGGACCTATTTTTTCAGGTATATTGCTTTGAAAAATAGCTAGAAATCTTGTAATATCTCCTTCTGCTAAAATTTCATAAACAACATCAGCATTACTTAATCCACTTTGAGGTCTAGCTAAATAATAATTATTTACCATAACTGCTACAGGTCTTTGTTCACTAGCCTGACTTATTGGCAATCCACTTAAAGGAGCATAAATCGTATCAATTTCTCCTTTATCAATTACATGTTCATTCGAAGGATTTTTATCATCATTTTTAACTGTTTTTACAGACTTTTCGTCATGCTTACATCCTACTAGAAGCAAACTTATCACAATTATTGATAAAATTTTCTTATGCATTGGCTCCCTCACAATCTGTTATTTTCTTAAATTGTATTAAATAACTTTTAAAATAGAAAGTATTTGTTAGAATTTTTCAATAATTAAACGCCCATCTTATATTGAAGTTATTCCTAAATATATGAACTTGTATTGTTAAATAATCAGCTTAAAATTGTTCTTATTTTATTTAATCTTAAATATTTATAAAGATAAGAATGATTAGAGGAGTTGAAGCTATATGATTGTAGTTCATTATATCGAGAAAAACGTTGAACTATTAAACCAACTACTCAAAAATGTCCCCTCTGAAGGAGATGCTATTTTCATTAAAGGTCGAAAAGGTAAAGTATTAAGTGTTAATCAAATAAATGATAAACATGTACATGTAATTGTAGAACTAGAAGTTATAAAGAAAGTACAGGTTTTAGCAAAAGATGATAAAAAAAGAAGAAGATAAATTACTAAAACTTAATGGGAGATTATTCCCATTATTTTTTTTGAATTTCTGTCTAGTTTTACAGTTTCACAATTCATTTTTCCACTTAAAACTATGAACTATACTGTCTAAATGGAATGTATTCTTTTTTCAAACTGTACTAATCATGATAAACTAGAAAAAGTTTTAGTAAATCAAAGTAATAAGGAGTTTTATTATGGAAATTAAGAATATCCATCATGTCGCTATCATTTGTTCTAATTATGAATTGTCTAAGAACTTTTACATAAATTTATTAGGGTGTAAGGTAATTAAGGAAACCTATCGAGAGGAGCGAGACTCTTATAAATTGGACTTAAGTATTGGAAAAAATGGACAAATTGAGCTATTTTCATTTCCTAATCCACCGAAGCGACTTACAAATCCAGAAGCAGTTGGGTTACGCCATTTAGCTTTTACTGTAACTGATATAGAAGAAAGTATTCAATACTTAAAACAAAATGCTGTCTTTGTAGAACCAATTAGAATTGACGAGTTAACGAATAAAAAATTTACATTTTTCCAGGATCCTGATGGCTTACCATTAGAATTGTATGAAGAATAGAAAAAACAAAACCCAATCTTAATGAAAGATTGGGTTTTCAGTTGATGAAAAACAATATTGTCACTTAATTATCAAATTTTCGTAAAAGGAGTAAAATGAAGTTGATTTCCATTACAGGATGCTCGCTTTCCA
>NZ_NUUX01000047.1 GCF_002564465.1 Bacillus sp. AFS088145
AGCAGGAGCAACAGGTCCAGTAGGGGCAACAGGAGCAACAGGTCCAAATGTACTTTCTACAGGATTCTCTGCGTTTATCCCTACTGTTGGCACTGCTGCAAGTACTCAATTAACTGGATGGAGCGTTGCAAGTCCATTCTTCAATGCAACTACTTTTGATCCAACATCAGGTAATTTCACTGTCCCAGCAACAGGACGGTATACTTTTGAAGCAACAATTAGCTACTCTACGACTACAACTTTAACAGTATCACTAGGAGCAGGTATAAATCCTTCATTTGTATTCCGTAGAACATCACCAACGACAGATGATTTATTAAGTGGTTTAGTACCAATTTTAGATGTAAATGTTGCATTAGTACTAAATTTACGAGCAATTCTAGGTGATGGAACTGTCACAATTACTGGAGACCTAGAATTGACTGCTGGAGATGTCATTGGTCTCTTCTATGAGGCTGACGGATTAACTATTCCTCTTACTTTAGGTGGAAACAATACAGCTGGTATCAACTGGTCAGTTCATCGTATTGTATAAGGATCACTTTTAGAGATTAGTAGTCTATCCTAAGATGGTGACCATCCTCATTAATTATTCAATAGTAATCTATTCGAATAGTTAATGGGGATTTTTTATTAAATAATTAATACTGACCAAATATTTTACTTCTGAATATGTTAATTAATGTATGTGTTATGTAGATAAATGAGGGGGATACATTAAGAAAAAAATCATACTTGCCTATGCAGTAAGATTTTAAAGAAGGTGTTTAAAGAATGAAAACTAGTATTATTATTTTGACTTATAATCAGCTCGAGGTATCAAAAAAATGCTTTGAAAGTCTTGCGAAATATACAAAGAAAGATGAAGTAGAAATCATTGTTATTGATAATGGCTCGACTGATGGAACACGAGATTATTTAAAAAATAATCCTTCTTTTATTACAATCTTTAATGAGATAAATATGGGGTTTGCTAAAGGTTGTAATCAAGGAATTGAAGTCGCGACAGGTGATAACTTGTTATTTTTAAATAATGATACAATCGTTACAGAAAATTGGTTAGATGCAATGCTTACTCTTTTATATAGTAATGATAAAATTGGCATGGTTGGGCCTGTAAGTAATTATGTAAGTGGATTGCAGCGAATTAATGTTGATTATCAAAATGATCAAGAAATTAATGATTTTTCATTAAGATATTGTGCAAGTGTAAAAGGAATGTCTAAACAAGTATTAAGATTAGTAGGATTTTGTTTATTAGTTAGACGCGAATTAATTGATCGATTAGTAGGATTTGATGAAAGGTTTAAACTAGGTTCATTTGAAGATGATGATATTTGTTTAAGAACTATTTTAGAAGGATATGAATTGCATATTGCATTGGATTCATTTGTTCATCATTATGGGCACATGACGTTCAACGGAAATAGTGATATTAATATAAATCACCTATATATTGAAAATAGAATGAAGTATATCGAAAAGTGGGGAAACAATTTAATAGATATTGGGTATCCAAAGACGGAAATTATTGAAATGGTGCCAGGTAACATAAATAAAGTATTAGAAATTGGTTGCTTAGCTGGCGCAACAGGTCTAGAAATTAAAAATCTATATAAATGTGAATTATATGGAACAGAAAGTGATTCAGAACTATCCTCAATTGCATCACAATTTTATAAAAGGGTTGATACAATTAGTATTGACGAAGTGCCACACGGTTACCCTGATGAGTTTTTTGATTTAATCATAATTGATAATATTGTAAACCATCTTGTAGATCCTTGGAGCTTTGTAAAAGAAATCACCAATCTATTAAAAACATCAGGCTCAATTATTTGTAGAGTTCCAAATGTTTCCCATGGTGAAGTTCTCTTTCAATTACTACAAGGCCAATGGAATTATATTCACGCAGGTATATTGAAAAAAGAAAATATTAGATTTTTCACGCCTCAAACAATTAATACGCTATTTCCAACTGACCAATTTGAAGTGACGACAAAGAATGAAGATATAAATGTAGATTTAAATATTAAGTTGTTTTTTGAAGAAGTAGTTCATTTAGCTCATAGTTTTGGAATAAATCTTGAACAACTAACTTCAAATCTTGAAATATATAATATGCTCTTGTTAGTAAGAAAAAAATGATTAAAAGGCAGTTGAGGGATCCTCAGCTGCCTTCGTTATTTAATCTATTTGCAAAGTACTCTCTATTTGAAAGAATGCTTGGGTGTGTTGGGTAAAAATGATAGGCTAATTCATTGTGCTCATTTGCAAGGCGAAATTCACCTATTCTGTCGTAGCAAACAGCTAGCTGTAAATGTGGTAGCCAAGTAGTACAGGATGGGTTGAGAAGAATCAAGCGATTGTTCACCTTATTTAAGGTTGCTTCTTTATACCAATAAATAGCTGAATCGAAATTATTTTTCTCAAAAAATGTATAAGCCAATCTACAACATGTTTCTGGATGAGTATTGCCATATTTAAGAGCTCTTAATAACCAAGTAGTTTCTAAGTCTCTTAGATTAAATTCGTGATAACAATTAGCAATATAATGACAAGCAAGAATATTAAGCTCTTCAAATGGCTGATTTAATCTCAAAAATTTAAAAAAATATTTTATTGATTGATCATGTTGATGATCTGAACTTAATTCTTTTGCATAATAAAACAAATCCATTGTTGAAAGAGTAAGATTGTTACTTAACATTTGTTCATATATTTGAATATTTTCTTTTGTGTTTTGTGTATAAGGAAGATCTGTAATAACAAGATTAGTAGAAAATGAATCAGAGGTTTGTTCATTTTTTATATTCGGTAATTGACTATTTGAGCTTAACCTTTTAAATAATCTACTAATTTTTTGTTTACTTTGTACATTCCAACCGATCTGATAATCGACAGCTACATTATAAACTTCATTGTTTATTGATTGTTTTAGCTTAGAAAATATTAAACGATCATTTTCTAGTAAAACTTCACTATGGTTTAGTAAAAGTATAAAGTCTTTCGTTGCCAATGATTTTGAAAAATTTAATGCATCTATTTCATCCACACCATCAAAGACATGTATTTGGTCTGTAAACTGTCTTGCTAGCTCAATCGTTCGATCGTGGGAATTCATACCAACGATGATAATTTCATCAACTAAGCTACTAACCGAACTTAGACATCTTTCAATTGTGGCTTCATTATTTTGTACAACCATACATAAACTGACTGTGATCAAGCTATCACCCTTTTCTATAATTTTGATTTTGTATTAAACATTGATGCTAATTTAGTGATGATTTACTTAATTAGTAGTTTTCAAATTTCTATTATGATTATTAAACGGATAGGATAGGAAATATAAAGTTAGTAGATAAGTAAGGGTGAGTTATTGGTCTTTAAAATATGAGCGAAAATACTCTTGGTTGTGAAGAACAGAAGGGTTATTAGGAACATAGCTTGCTGCTATCTCATTATATTTTCTAGCAGTAAGTTGATCGCCTAATCGACTATAGCAAAGACATAACTGTAGATTAGGTAACCAAGTGTAACACGCTTGATTAATAAAAGGGCTACTTGTAGGAACATCAACAAGTGTAGCAAGTTTATACCATGAAATAGCACGTGTAAAATCACCTTTGTGAAGATACACAAATCCTAATCGACAGCAGTTTTCTCCACGTGGTCCATCATAAGAAAATGATCTTAGACAACTGCTAATAGCTTTTTCTGTTTCGTTTAGACTTAAATAGCAGTCTGCCATTTTTCCACAGGCTTGAATATTATCTTCGTACCAGCCTTTTCCTTCATCAAGAAACAATTCATACCATTCAATTGCCTTCTCAAATAGCTGATGATCTACGCATTCATTAGCATAATAGTATTTGTCACGAGGACTTAATTCATTTCCTGAAGAAATCGCATTTTCATAAATCTTTAAATTACGATCAGAAAACTCTTTGTCTTTTTGATGAATAATTGCAGCATCCGATTGAATAATTTCGCCGTAAACTTCTAAATATTCATGTACGAAACCAATCCATTTAAAGTTTCTTTCACGTTTAACGATTCGATTTCGTACAGAACTAAAACTCGGGTTTCCATTTTCATCGAAAGCAAGATGATATTTCATCCCAACAGCGTCGACATTTTTATTTAATGACTTTTTTAATTTAAGTAATTTTTTAGAATTTTCATCAGTGATTATATCATCAGCATCTAGCCACATAATATAATCCTTCGTTGCTTTAGAAAACGCAAAGTTTCTTGCTGCAGAGAAATCATTGATCCACGTAAAATCGTAAATAAGATTTGTAAACTTTTTAGCTATTTCCTTTGTTTTGTCTGTTGAACCAGTATCAATAATGACAATTTCGTCTACTATATAAGATACAGATGATAAACATCTGGAAAGTACAGCTTCTTCGTTTTTAACAATCATACAAAGACTTAAAGTTATTGGTTTTTTTTTCATAAATTCCACCTCAATTTCTATGTTATTAAGGTTGTCAACAAATGGTGTCATTCATAAAGTTCAAAAAAAATTTAATCTTGAATTTCTACATTAGATATGTTTAAATGGAAAAAATGAATATTGAAAATTTTTAGATGAAGAGAGTAATCTTATTTTGATTCTTGTAGAGAGTTGGGGATGGTGGAAGCCTAACAGAGCGAATAAGATGAAGCGCACTTCGGAGAAGCAGTCTGAAATAATAGTAGGACTTTGCCGGGGAAGACCTCGTTAACAAATTTTAAAGCTGGTTCAATATATTTGAACAATTAGAGTGGTACCGCGGATTAGTTAAACCCGTCTCTTATGATAGAGACGGGTTTTTTATATTTTGGAGAGGATTGATCATCATGAATTATGTAAATATGTATAGTGAACAAATTGAAAAAGCTTTAAATGGATCACTAACTTTAACTGAGATTAACTCACTTATTGAAAAACCGAATTATGCAGATCAAGGTGATTTAGCATTTCCTTGTTTCCAATTAGCAAAAGCATTAAAAAAATCTCCAGTCATGATTGCAAAGGAAATTGCACCACAGATTAATCATGATTTAATTGAAAAAGTAGAAGCGAACGGCCCGTACGTAAACTGCTTTTTGAATAAAAAGCTAGTAAGTAAACAAGTAATTGAATTAGTTCTTGGTAAAGGGAAAGAATATGGAAACCAAGTAATTGATGAAGACAAAACAGTTGCGATTGATTGTTCCTCACCAAATATAGCAAAGCCATTTTCAATGGGGCACTTGCGTTCAACAATGATTGGAAATTCAATTGCTAAAATAGCTGAAAAAAATGGGTATAAATCAATAAAAATTAATCACCTTGGAGACTGGGGAACACAGTTTGGGAAATTAATTGTTGCTTATAAACTTTGGGGTAATCAAGACGCGGTAAAAGAAAATCCAATCAAAGAACTTTTAAAATTATATGTTAAATTTCATGAAGAAGTTGAAAAAGAGCCTCAACTTGAGGAAGAAGCTAGAAGTTGGTTTAAGCAATTAGAGGAAAAAAATGAAGAAGCCCTGCACTTATGGAAGTGGTTCCGTGATGAGTCTCTTAAAGAATTCATGTTAGTTTATGATTTATTAGGGGTTAACTTTGATAGCTTTAACGGAGAAGCATTTTACAATGATAAAATGGACCGAGTTATTGAACTTCTAGAGCAAAAAAACCTTTTAGTGGAATCTGAGGGTGCTGATGTTGTTGAATTAACTGAAAAGGAATTACCACCATGCTTAATTAGAAAATCTGATGGAGCTACGTTGTATGCAACAAGAGATTTAGCAGCTGCACTTTATCGCAAAGAAACTTATGATTTTGATAAAGCGGTATATGTAGTTGGTGGAGAACAAGCGTTACATTTTGAGCAAGTATTTACAGTTTTGAATAAAATGGGGTACGAATGGTCTAAAGATATGGTACACGTACCATTCGGTTTAATCCTACAAAACGGTAAAAAAATGTCTACGCGAAAAGGGAAAATTGTTCTTTTAGAAGAGGTAATTGAGGAAGCCATAAGCTTAGCTAGCCAAAATATTGCAGAAAAAAATCCTACATTAAAAAATAAAGAAGAAGTTGCAAAAATGGTGGGAGTCGGTGCAATTATTTTCCAAGATTTAAAAAATGATCGTATGAATAACATCGAATTTTCACTAGATCAGATGCTAAAATTTGAAGGTGAAACAGGGCCATATGTACAATACTCAATTGCGAGAACAAATTCGATTTTAGATAAAGCTGCATCACAGGATTTAACTAATCAAGATGGGCTGGATGATTCATATAGTTGGGATATCATAAAACATATACTTGAGTTTCCTAACAAAGTTACACGTAGTTTTGAACAATTTGAACCATCTGTCATTGCTAAATATACAATTGATTTGGCACAAAGCTTCAATAAATATTATGGAAATACTCATATTCTAACAAATGATGATCAATTAGAAAGTAGATTAGCATTAATTAAAGTTGTTTCCATTGTTTTAGAAGAAGGACTAAGATTATTAGGAATTCGTGCTCCAAAAGAAATGTAAAGTAACAGGTATTGAAGAAATTTTTATCTTCAATACCTGTTTTCTTTTTGATTTGATCGTAGACCTCAAAACACAGTCTTTCTAATTATCATTACATATAAATAGTTATGTAAGGATTTCGATTAACAATGTATCCAAATGAAAAAGGATTAACGTAGTCTAAGAAAACAATTAAAATTAAAAGTTTTATTGAAAATGATTATCATTTACATTTATAATGAATTTAAGATATTTAGAGAATAAGGGGTAACGTTCAATGTCGATATTAAATTTTATTAAAAATAGAAGAACGATTAGAGATACAAAAAAGGATCCAATTAATATGGAAGATTTAATGGAGCTACTTGAAGCAGCATCTTATGCTCCTTTCCACAGCAAAGAAGAGCCTTGGCAATTCATTATGGTTTCAGAAGAAAAAGAAAAAGAATATTATGCTTCAAAAATTGTAGATAGCTACGAAAGAATGGAATTAACTGAAACATATACAGTAGAGAAAATTAAAAAATCAACAGAATTCTTTAAAACATATATCATCGACACACCTATGCATTTAATTATTACGACAGACCACTCAGAAAATGAAAAGAAAAATTTAGAAGCGATTGGAGCAACCTGTGCATTTGTTCAAAATTTACAATTAGCAGCTTGGGAAAAAAATATTGGAATGGTATGGCGAACAAATCCTTATATTTTTGATAAACAATTTTACAAAGAGATGGGTATTCCTGAAACTCGAAAAATTTTAGGAGCTCTTCATATCGGTTATATAAATTCAATGCCAAAAGGAACAAAGAAAAGAAAACACCCAAGTGAATGGACTACTAAGTTAAGTCAAAATATTTCACTTTAATTTGAGGTTTAAAAAACAAAAAAAAGAGAGGTCGAAAACAAATTTTTCGTCTCTCTTTTTTGTATTAATTAAAACACCTTAGTAGTCCAGTTTTCGCCATTCCATACATCTGTAACTAATCCTTGATAGAATTCAGGTTCGTGACAGATAACTAAAAGACTTCCTTTGTACTCTTTTAGTGCGCGTTTTAGTTCTTCTTTAGCATCTACATCTAAATGGTTAGTAGGCTCATCAAGTACAAGTAAGTTTGTTTCTTGATTAATTAACTTACATAAACGAACTTTCGCCTTTTCTCCACCACTTAAAACTGCAACTTTACTCTCAATATGCTTAGTCGTTAAACCACATTTTGCAAGAGCAGAACGAACTTCATATTGTGTAAATGATGGGAATTCATCCCAAACTTCATCGATACATGTTTTATTATTATCGCTTTTTACTTCTTGTTCGAAGTATCCAATGTGAAGGAATTCACCGCGTTCAACTTCACCAGAAATTGGTTTAATATCACCAAGTAAACTACGCATTAACGTCGTTTTACCGATACCGTTCGCACCAACCAAAGCAATTTTCTGTCCACGTTCCATACGAAGATTCAATGGTTTAGATAGTGGTTCGTCGTAACCAATCACTAAATCTTTTGCTTCAAATATTAATTTACCTGAAGTGCGAGCTGGTTTAAAGTGGAATTCTGGTTTTGGTTTTTCTCGTGCAAGTTCAATTACATCCATTTTATCAAGTTTCTTTTGGCGAGACATTGCCATGTTACGAGTAGAAACACGAGCTTTATTACGAGCAACGAAATCTTTTAGTTCAGAGATTTCTTGTTGTTGACGTTTATAAGCTGATTCTAATTGTGATTTTTTCATTTCATGAATTCCTTTGAAATTATCATAATCACCAACATAACGATTTAATTCTTGGTTTTCCATATGATAAATCAAATTAATAACACTATTTAAAAACGGAATATCATGTGAAATTAGAATAAATGCATTTTCATACTCTTGTAAATAGCGCTTTAACCATTCAATATGTTGCTCATCTAAATAGTTAGTAGGCTCATCAAGTAATAAGATATCTGGTTTTTCTAAAAGAAGTTTTGATAGAAGAACCTTTGAACGTTGACCACCAGAAAGTTCTGTTACATCGCGATCAAGTCCGATATCTTCTAAACCTAAACCACGACCAATTTCTTCAACTTTAGCATCAATAATATAGAAATCATTATTTGTTAAAGTATCTTGAAGAACACCAACATCTTCAAGCATTTTCTCCATTTCTTCTGGAGTTGCTTCAGCCATTTTTACATATAAATCATTAATTTCATTTTCCATATCAAACATATATTGGAAAGCACTTTTTAATACGTCACGAATTGTCATACCTGGTTGCAATACAGCATGCTGATCTAAATAACCTACACGTACTTTTTTAGACCATTCAACCTTACCTTCATCAGGCTGTAATTTTCCAGTAACGATATTCATGAAAGTTGATTTACCCTCACCATTTGCACCGATAAGACCGATATGTTCACCTTTTAATAGACGGAATGATACATCATTAAAAATTGCACGATCACCGAATCCATGGCTTAAGTTTTTTACAGTTAAAATACTCATAGATCGACACCTTTTCTTTATTTTTCATATAATAATGTTCTTTTGTGAAAGAACGAAATTTAAACAGTCACCATCTAATTATAGTCTGCAACAGGGTATGTGTTCAACAGTAAATTAAGCTATAACTTAAGGAGGGCGGGTTAGAACCGAGAAGACTTTAAAAATAGGAAAAAAAATCCATATACCCCTACTATTCCTATCCCAATATTTTTGTATTTAATGTATAATTCAGAAGTGTAATAGTCAAAAAGTGGGTTTTGAAGGCGTATATTTTTAGAATTAGCCATACCTACTATTCGGAGGAGGAAGTTTAATGTTTGGTAAAGTTGCTGCAGATATGCTTGGTTTAAGTGATGTAGGTAGTGTTATTGAACCGAAAAATTATGACAAAGTTGATTCTGACGATTATGTAATGCATGAAGATAATGAAAAAATTTATTTCTTAATTAAATCAAAATCAGATGAGTATTGCTTTACGAATAAGGCTTTAATTCATTTAGACGGTACAAGTGCAATAAGTAAGAAGCGTACACTTCATCGTTATAATTATCACACACATAAAATCACACATGTTTTACTTGAAACAGCTGGTACAATTGATTTAGATGTTGAAATTAAGTTCAACATTGGTGGTAGAGAGTTTTCAATTGATGTTCATAAAAAACATATTGAACAAGTTAAGGATCTCTATAAAGCGTTACTAATGATTGCTGAAATTAGTCATGAAAATGAAAAAGCACTAGGATATGCAAAAGAAAGCATCGAAATTGCTTCTACAACATTAGGCCGCGTAACTTCAAATGAAAATAATTTAGTGAACAGTTTTAAAGAAATTAATGAAGCTGCTTTTGAATGGTTAATGAAGTCTAGAGAGCAATACAAAGTTAAAGATTTTGGATCGGTATTTGAAAAGTATATTAATAATTAATTATGAAAAACAGGGTCTCGTAAGTCAAAGTACTTATGAGACTTTTTTTTGTGCCGGTGAATCTCTTAGATTAGAGAAATACGAATAAAAGGGTTCATGAGTAAGTGAAAAAGCAAAAAGATGGGATAAAGTAATTCATAAACAAAGAAAACACGCAAGTAACATAATACCTTGCGTGTTTTTTGTGGGAAAAGAGTTTAAAAACTAATTAATTAAAACTTCTGCTCTTTTCCGATTTGAAATAGTAGCATCTGGACATCGTTTTTTTATTTCTTGTAAAAAACGATCTTCGTCTATAGGAAGTGAAAGTAAGGCAAAACCGTACTTTTTGTATTCGATTTTTAAACGTTTGAAGGTCCATGCAGGTGATGAAACTGGACAATTGGAGAAGTTAACTGTTCTGATTTCACTATATGGAATGAGAATTGTTATAAATCCAAATTGTGATTTTAATTCAGTTTCGGTTAATTCATGGTATGTGTTGAATAATGCCCAAACTAGAATAATCAATATTGGTAATAAAAAGACAAAGACTACTAAACTTATGATGATTCCTGTGCTATCAGCTTCAATAAAGCTGATGATGGGAACTGAAGTAATGATGGGAATTAAGCTCAGAATTAGGACGACTAATAGAGGATTTTTCTTCACTTTAAATTTCATGACGACATCTTGATCCTATCCTAATATTTGATTTAAATGATGCTTCATATGGTCAATATAGTCAGTAAATAACCAACTTAGTGTAACAGATTCTTCATTTTGACTAATATATTGTAGTTTCCATTGGTCTTCTGAAATGTTTGCGAGTACATTCATGAAACGTGAATTTAGAGCAGTCCATAAAGTAAGAATTTCTTCTATTGTATAGCTATTTTGATAATCATTTAATTCTACCCATGAATTTTGTTTATAAAGCTCCAAAACTAGTTCATCATTAGAGGACAATCTATCTATAAATCTTTTATGATTCATAGTCGTAGAATCGCAAAGATGTCCAAGGATTTCCTTTTTAGACCATTTTGTAGGACTTGGTTTATAATCTGTATTCGATAATGCTCTGATGATTTTTGGAACAGATTGGATTAGACTATTAAATTCGTTTATTAAATTATTCATCTAAATATTCCTCCTTCGTTTCTACATGTTATGAATATGTTTAAACATTTTTCTTTATGAGTCTTTAGACAAGCCATAGGTGAATAGGTTATTAGTAGGACAATCTTGGAGGTGGCTTGATGTTAATCTTTTTACTTTATGTCGGATTGTTAGTTGGAGTGTTAGCAGTTTATAAAGATGCCATTAAGCGGGATGTTAGTAATCTTGGGTTTCAAATGATTGGTTATTATGTACTAGCTTCTTTACCATTTAGGTTATTTTGGTTACCAATCCCTTTTGGATTTTTAATTTGTTTATTTTTATTATCTAAACCGATGCTTCGATATAAAAAACAAAAACAAGTTGCTAGCCTATTAGGTTTCATACTATTTATAGTAGATGCTGTATTCTAAATGTATGTTTAGAATACAGCTTTTTTGATGTTTTCATATCCTTTAAAATGCAGGAATATCATTTTTTAGCAATCTTTAGTGCCTTTTCGGTATTAGCAAAATGTAATTTCGTTAAACTTCGTAAAGCTTCAAGACCTTTTGATTTAATTAGTTTTGCAGCGGCTTGATCAACTTTTGCCCCAGCACCTTTTGGTAAGGTCATGCCAGCTTTTTCACTTAATTGATCCATTTGTTGTAGGAAAGCATAGCGGGCTAAGATAGAAGAAACTGCAACTGAGAGATGCAAACCTTCTGCTTTTGTAGCGAATTGAACTTTATCACGAATAACTTCTTTTGTTCCTTTTAAATATCCGTAGTACAGATTTGGAGGAGTAAATTGATCAATTAAGATTGCATCATATTTTTTATCTTCTAATTTTGAAATAGTATTTCGAATTGCTTGATTATGTAATAGCGCCTTTAGTTTATTCATGTTATAACCTTTTTCTTGCATAGCATTGTATTTCTCATTGTGTAGTACTAAGAGGCTGTAGGTTACGACATGAACAATTTTTTTGGCTATGCTGCATATGGCATCGTCAGTTAGTTCTTTGGAATCTTTTACGCCTAATTCTTTAAGTAATTCAAATTGACTTGGTTCTACAAAGGAAGCTACTACTGTCATCGGCCCAAAGTAGTCACCTGTACCAACTTCATCACTACCTATAACTGCAAGACTTGAAAAGTTTTTTGGTAAAGTTGAATTCGTATTTGTAGGGTTTACCTTTTTAGTAGTTTGGCTAGCTGACTTACCTTGCCATTTACTTACTTCAGCATCACAATTGGAGCCTTGAAACATTACTTTACCAGATTTATATGCAGTGATTGTACAGCCACTTGGTTTTGCCATAAATACTCCACCTTGTGGTACTTTTGATTGAAGGCTACTTTGGTAGTGTGTTTTCATCTTTAAGAGAGTATCCTCAGAAACTGTTAATACAGTGTTTGACATAAATTTCTCCTTTATAAATGGATATTTTCCAATACTTTTGATTGTATTGAATTTCATGTTATAGTTAAGGTTAGAATGTTTATAGCTGAATGGAGGTATGAAGTTGTCCAATTCTTCATCGAAACAAAAACTAAATGTAACTATTTATGGGCAACATTATGCAATTACTGGTGACGAGTCAACAGATCATATTCGCCATGTTGCCTCAATTGTAGATGATAAAATGAAAGAAATAAATAAAAAAAATCCATTATTAGATACTAATAAATTAGCTGTATTGACAGCAATAAATATTGTAAGTGATTATGTGAAATTAAAAGAAAGAGCTGAAATGCTCGAAAAATTATTAGAAAAACAAACGAAAAGTGAGCGAAAAAATGATTGATTTAATTATACTTATTATTTTTATTTTAGGAATTTTGACAGGTTGGAAAAGAGGTTTTATTAGCAGCCTTGTACGTTTAATAGGTTTTTTACTTTCCTTATACCTAGCTTATCATTATTATGAGCAGACCGCTACTTCGCTTAAAAAAATATTCCCAATACATATAAGCGGAGGACAGGTCGTAAATGCAGAACAGTTTGTATATGAAATTATTGCTTTTGCTTTGTTATTTATTGGGACAAGGCTAGTTATTTCATTTATTGGTTCGTTATTGAATGGAGTTTTCCAATTACCTGTTTTAAAGCAGATGAACTCCTTCTTAGGTGGTATTTTTGGTTTTATAGAGGTTTATTTATTTGCGGTTTTGGCGCTTTTTATAGCTTTAATCTTACCAATTGATATGCTTCATGATTTATTACTTAAATCAAATATCGCGCATTTTATGGTTCAACATACACCATTTATATCAAATCAATTAGTGGAATTATGGAACGAGAAAGGATTTTCTAGTACTGAAATACTTTAATCGAATTTAATTAAAAAAATAATTTCTATGTTAAGTAGGTGACTTAAAATGCACAAAAAAGAGTTAATTAAACTGTTAGAACAAATTGCTACTTATTTAGAACTAAAAGGTGAGAATGCTTTTAAAATATCAGCATTTCGTAAAGCGGCAAATGCATTAGAAACTGATGAAAGAAGTCTTGAGCAAATCGACGACTATACTGCTATAAAAGGAATCGGAAAAGGGACTTCTGCAGTCATTTTAGAATATATCGAAACTGGTAAAAGTACGGTATTGGAAGAACTACAAGAGTCATTGCCTAAAACTTTACTTCCTTTACTCAGACTACCAGGATTAGGTGGAAAAAAAGTAGCTAAACTCTATCAATCATTACAAATTGAGAGCATGGAGCAGTTAAAAGAAGCATGCTTAAGTGGTAAGTTACAAGGGTTAGCTGGATTCGGTAAAAAGACAGAGAAAAATATTTTAGAATCAATCGAGGAGTTTGGTAAGCAGCCCGAACGCTTGCCACTAGCAGATGTATTACCGATTGCTGATAAAATTGAAGCTTATTTAGCAGGAATGAAGGATGTTGAAAAGTATTCAAGAGCAGGAAGCTTACGAAGAGTACGTGAAACAGTTAAAGATTTAGACTTCATTGTTGCATCAAATAAACCAGAAAGCATTAAAGAACAATTACTCTCGATGCCGGAAATCGTTCGAATAATTGCGCAAGGGGATACAAAAGTTTCTCTTGTTTTAAAAGGTGTTGAATATGAAATTTCAGTTGACTTCAGAATTATTCAACCAAATGAGTTTGCTACAACGCTGCATCATTTTACTGGTTCTAAGGATCATAATGTAGCTATGCGTCAATTGGCTAAAGAGCGAGATGAAAAAATTAGTGAGTACGGTGTTGAGAACGTTAATACTGGAGAAGTTTTAACATTTGAAAATGAAGAAGATTTTTATGCACACTTTAATTTACCTTGTTTTCCACCAGAAATTCGAGAGGATGGAAAGGAAGTTTCAACTTTTACAAACGATTACCCATTAATTCGTTTAGAAGATATGAAATCTGATTTACATATGCACTCTACTTGGAGTGATGGTGGCTATTCAATCGAAGAAATGGCAGATGCATGTCGTGCTAAGGGGTATAAATATATTGTCATCACAGACCATTCACAATATTTAAAGGTTGCGAACGGTTTAACTCCTGAGCGCTTATGGAAACAAAAAGAAGAGATTCAGCGTGTTAATGAAAAATATACTGATTTTACAATTCTACATGGGGTAGAAATGGATATTTTACCTGATGGATCGTTAGATTATGAAGATGATGTTTTACATTCACTTGATTTTGTTATTGCATCAATTCATTCTAGCTTTAGTCAAGATGAAGAGACAATCATGATGCGTTTAAAAAATGCAATGAGAAATCCTTATGTTAGCATGATTGGCCATCCAACAGGACGCAAAATTGGTAGAAGAGCTGGGCACAAAGTAAATGCAGAAGAATTAATTTCTGTAGCAAAAGAAACAGGTACAATTTTAGAATTAAATGCAAATCCAAATCGATTAGATTTAAATAAAGAAATGTTAATGATGGCCGCGGAAGCTGGTGTGATGCTATCTATTAATACTGATGCACATAACATTGATATGTTAGATCATATGACTGTTGGGGTTAGTGCGGCCAAGAAGGCTTGGTTAAAAAGAGAAAATATTGTAAATACATTTGGATTACATGAACTTTTAAGTTTGATTGAAAGGAAACGTAATCGAGTGTAAGGAGGTACGCCGGGGTATGCAACGTACGTTAAGAGTTTTAGAGTACGATAAAATAAAAGAACAATTACTTAAACACGCTTCATCTTCACTAGGTAAGGAACGTATTAAAAACCTTTTACCAAGTACTAGCTATGATGAAGTTGTAGAACTACATGAATCAACCGACGAAGCTGTGAAAGTTATTCGTCTACGAGGAAATGTACCTCTTGGTGGATTATCAGATATAAGAATGCAAGTTAAAAGGGCAGATATTGGTGGAATGCTATCTCCTTCTGAACTTATTGCGATTTCGGGTGTTACATATGCCGGGCGTCAAATGATTCGATTTATTGAGGGCTTAATTGAGAGTGAAGTAGAAATTCCATACTTAGAATCATTAAGTGAGCAAATCATTCCATTATTAGAATTAGATAAAAATATCAAGGCTGCTATTGGTGATAATGGAGAAGTTTTAGATGACGCGAGTGTGACACTTCGAACGATTCGTGGACAAGTTCGAACAGCTGAAGCTCGAATTCGTGAAAAATTAGAGAGTCTAACTAGAGGTACAAATGCACAAAAAATGTTATCAGATTCAATCGTAACGATTCGTAATGATCGTTTCGTTATTCCAGTAAAACAAGAATATCGACATGTTTATGGTGGTATTGTTCACGATCAATCTTCTTCTGGTCAAACATTATTTATTGAGCCACAAGCTGTCGTTACATTAAACAATAGTTTACAAGAAGCAAAGGTTAAAGAAGAGCAAGAAATTGAGAAAATTTTAATGGCATTAACAGGTCAAGTAGCTGAAGCTTCAGCGGATTTATTACAAAATGTTGAAATTTTAGCTGAAATGGATTTCTTATTTGCAAAAGCTAACTATTCGCATTCAATTAAGGCAAGTAAACCAACTTTAAATAACGATCGATATTTTAAATTAAAAAAAGCACGTCATCCTCTAATTCCAAGGGATATAGTAGTAGCTAATGATATTGAATTAGGTAAAGATTTTACTACGATTGTCATAACTGGTCCAAATACGGGTGGTAAGACGGTTACTTTAAAAACGATTGGTATTTGTGTTTTAATGGCACAGTCTGGTCTACAAATTCCCGCACTAGACGGTTCAGAAATCTGTGTGTTCGAGCAAATTTTCGCCGATATCGGTGATGAACAATCTATCGAACAGAGCTTAAGTACATTCTCTTCTCATATGGTGAATATTGTAGATATTTTAAAACATGTAAATCATAGTAGTCTTGTATTATTTGATGAATTAGGAGCTGGAACTGACCCTCAGGAAGGTGCGGCTTTAGCAATCTCAATTTTAGATGAGGTAAGTGAGTACGGTGCAAGAGTAGTAGCGACAACGCATTATCCAGAATTAAAAGCATATAGTTACAATCGAGAGCATGTTATGAATGCTAGTGTTGAATTTGATGTAGAAACATTAAGTCCGACTTATCGACTATTAATTGGTGTTCCAGGTAGAAGTAATGCATTTGAGATTTCTAGAAGACTTGGACTTTCAAATCGTGTAATTGAAAAAGCAAGAAATCATGTAAGTGAAGAAAGTAATGAAGTTGAAAATATGATTGCATCTTTAGAAACGAGTAGAAAAGGTGCAGAAACAGAATGGAAAGAAGCAGAAGATTTCCGTAAAGAATCAGAGCGCGTATTCAAAGACTTACAAAAGCAAATGATGGAATTCTATGAGCACCGTGATGAATTATATCGTGGAGCACAGGAAGAAGCGAAAAAGCGTGTCAGAGTTGCACAACAAGAAGCTGAGGAAATTATTAAAGAGCTAAGAACGTTAAAGAATAGCCAATTAGCTTCTATTAAAGATCATGAATTAATTGAGGCAAGAACTCGTTTGGAAGGGGCAATTCCTTATGCTCCAAAGAAAGCAATTCCTCAGGCCGCTCCGAAGAAACAAAGAAAGCTTCGTGAAGGTGATGAAGTAAAAGTGATTAGCTTTAACCAAAAAGGGACACTACTTGATCAAGTTAGTGCAGGTGAATGGCAAGTTCAGCTCGGAATTATTAAGATGAAAGTTAAAGAAAAAGATATCGAATATCTTAGTTCACCTAAAGAAGTAAAAGAACGAACTGTTACTTCTGTAAAAGGTAAGGATTTTCATGTTAATCTTGAGCTAGATCTTAGAGGTGAAAGATATGAAGATGCGCTAATTCGTGTAGAAAAATATATCGATGATGCATTGTTAGCCGGTTATCCTCGAATTAATATCATTCATGGAAAAGGAACTGGCGCACTGAGACAAGGGGTACAAGAATACTTAAAAAAACACAGATCAGTTAAATCCTATCGATATGGAGCAGCCTCCGAGGGCGGAATAGGTGTTACTATTGTCGATTTAAAATAAGGTAATAGGGGTTCTAAGATGGAAAAGTTGGCAAAAATATTATTTGGGGTTTGTGCAGTATTTTTAATTTGGGGAATTTTGTATGTAACAGTTATTAAATAATGTAATTGAGACTAGCATCATTAGTGTATTTCTATTAATTTATGTAGACGTTAAAATCTTACATAACAATGAACTTAGAAAACATAACCTGAGTTAGTCTCTTTTTTTATAGAAAGGTGAATTGGCTTGAAGAAAATCATTTTAGCATTAGTCATCTTTGTTATTGTCTTTGTTGGATTTAATGGTTTTCAACATAAACACCAAAAGAAGATAAATGATGTAAGTAAAGATATTATTGTGCAAAAAGATGTACGTTACACAAATCCAGCCCAAGTTCCACAAACCTTTGATATATACCGATCTAAAAATTCACATGGACCATCACCAACGTTGATATTTGTTCATGGCGGTTCTTGGAGATATGGAAGTAAAGCGTTAAATAAACGTTGGAGTACGATTTTTAATGAAATTGTAAAAGATGGATATACAGCAATTAGTATAGACTACACACTTTATTCAAAAGAAAATTATTCATATAACTTTCCAGTTCGTGACGTGAAAACAGCAATCGACTTTATTTACACAAATTCAACTGAATTAGGAATTGAACGAAATCAAATAGGGATAGCTGGTGCTTCTGCCGGTGGACACTTAGCCTTATTAACTGGACTTCAGCCCGATATACAAAACAAAATAAAATATATTATTGCTTGGTATCCAATTTCAGACTTAACGACCATGAATCAATCGCCTTCTTCAAGAAGTTCAGAAATCGTAGATAAATATATGAATAGTACTGTTGATCAAATGACAGATGAGTATAATCGAATGAGTCCTATTCAATATGTAGAAAAGACAAAAGTCCCAATCTTTATCGTACATGGTACAGGAGATAAGCTTGTTCCGTTCAACCAATCTAAGCGATTTGCTAAAAAGAATCCAAAAATGGTTACGTTGATTGCACTTAAAAATGGAAACCATGGATTTACAAATCTATCGGTACAAAAATCCACCAATGATACGATAAATTATTTAAAGGCAAGATTAAAAAGGTAAGGAGTATCAATGAATCATATTAATAAAATTCAATTTCTAACAAAAGAGCATTGGAATCTATTGTTACTAGCTGACCCATCAAAAGAAATGGTAGATAAATATATTCAAAAGAGTACTATTTATGAAGTACTAGACCAAAATTTACTCGTCGGTGTATTAGTATTAATGGAGAATTCAAGTGAAGAGGTTGAAATTAAAAATATTGCAATTGATCCAGCCTTCCAAGGACAAGGATTTGGAAAAAGTTTAATCCACTATGGAATAAATGAATCTAGAAAACTTGGTTTTAGTAAAATTTCAATCTGTACCGGAAACTCAAGTACATACCAATTAGCATTATATAAAAATTGCGGATTTCAAATCAGTACTGTTTTTCACGATTTCTTTATTGATAATTATGATGAAGAAATATGGGAAAATGGTATACAGTGTAAGGATTTAATCAAGCTTGAACAAAAACTATAGTATACACTAAAGCTACCTAAGGAGACTTAGATAGCTTTAGTGTAAGTACTAAAAATATGATTATCAGACTGGTTGCAAGCGCTTGTCTTTCGAGGCGCGAAGCCTGGTGAGGAGCGGAGTTACCCTAGACGGTAATGAGCACCGCAGACAGGCGAAGCAACGAAGAAAGCGAGCGTTTGTCAACAGTCTGAAGCTACCTAAGATTATTTAGGTAGCTTTTTGTTTATTCAATATACCGTTTGACATACATCACGTAAGTATTACGGTCTTGATCAACTTCATTAGAAGTTTGCTCGTAAATTTGATGATTTATTGTAATATAAGTTGATTGAAGCCAAGATAGTAGATCCAATTCATCTCCGCTCTCATAGAAATGAATTTCATCAAAAGAATCCACATCTCTAATTTCAATGCCTAACGGTCTGTTTAAATGGTAAAAAGGAGTATTTTCCATATCTGATTCAATTACTTCAATTACATATCGATCTTCTTCGATGTAAGAACCTCTATTCTCGTAAACGAAACCACTTAAAATAAAGTAATCGCAATATCTTCTTGTAAAGATTTGGACCTTTGATAAAAATGGAAAATGATAAATAGGTCGTGTAAATTCTCCATCAAGTAATCGATATTCAAGAACAAAGATGTTGTCTGTATTAAACATTGTTCAAACTCCTTTAATAATTGTATATACATTAGTATATAACACAGTTTAGGATAGAAATGTATGTATTTATATATGGAATTAGGAGAATACAATGTCAAAAACATCAAAATTAATGAAAAAAGTGAGTATTGCCTTAACAAGTGGTATTGTAATAAGTTCATTAACCGGGTGTGGATTTGAACCAGAGTCGATTGAAACAACTGATAATTCTCAAGATTATTATGAATCAAGTCAACCGGTCTATGAAAATACAAAACAAGTAAATGAGGTTGATGAGGGGACGCCGACTGAAGATAGTTTAGATGAGACTGATTATACTGATAGTGACGAAACAGATTTTGCGTACACAGATACGGAAATGCCTGATGATGAAAATTGTAGTGATTGGGAATTTGACTATGAAGATAATATTTGGATTTGTGATGATAGTTCAAGCTCATTTTACCGCAATTTTTTCTTTTTAGGCTCATTCTTTGCAACAAAAAATATGTTATATAACAACAATGATTTTAATCAATACAAATCCTCAGGCATTATTAAAAGTACAAATTCCTCAGTTAAAAAAAGTGGTTTTGGTAGTGGAGTTTCTGGAGGATTTGGAGGTTAGTTTAAAAGAATACGAGAGTAAGAGGGATAGCGAAAGTTAATTTCTATATACTTTAATCGAGGGATTAGTATAGTATAGATTAGAATAATTTAATACTCGAAAGGAGATCCCAATGTCCAAAACATCATTATTAATGAAAAAAGTTAGTATCACATTAACGAGTGGATTAGCAGTAAGTGCATTAGCTGGCTGTGGTTCTCAAAATGCTGATCGACCAGATAAACCGAAAAATGACGATTGCCGCGATTGGGAGTTCGATGATGACGAAGGTGTCTGGGTTTGTGATGATAGCACGAGTCATTACTACCATAGTTATTATCATGGCGGAATATTTTATCCTACAAGAACTGCACTTCATGCAAGTAGCTCTTATAAGAGCTATAAATCTTCTAGTAAATATGCAGGGCGCACTTCATCTTCAAGTAAAAGTGGTTTTGGAAAAGGTTCATCTGGAGGATTTGGTGGTTAATAATGGATAATGCGAATTTACAGAATCACAGACGAAAACGTAAAGAAATATATCAAAAACTTCCGGATTTTTGGGCGGATTTACAAGATTCATATTATGCTTTATTAGACTATTATCCATTAACTGAAATTGAAGTTGATGAAATTCATTCGATTACGGAACAAATTGGAAAAATCTATGATAAGACTGCTCGGTTAATGAGACAGTTACCAGATGATATTTTTTATATGCTTGGTTATTCGAAGGAAATCGTACCATTTTTACGTCATAAAACGATTGAAAGTGAAGGAGTCATTAGAAGAATTGACCTTGTTCATACAGTAGATGGTTGGAAACATTATGAATGCAATAGTGACACCCCAACGTTTATTATGGAGACCCATCATGTCAATGGGTACATTACGGATTATTTTAACTTGAAGAATCCTAATGCTGATAGTGAAATGAAACTTTCTAATGTTATAAATCATGTTGTCAATAAAAGCATAAAAGGGTTAGATAAACCAATTATTGTTTTTACAGCTCATGGTGATCATGAAGAAGATTGGAAGACAGCTAAATATATCCAATCCCTATACAATGGTAAGAGTCAATTAATATCGCTAGAAGATTTACAAATTATTGAAAAAGATGGACTTTATACACCTAAAGGGGAAAGAATACACATTCTTTACCGACAAACCTATCCAATTGAACATCTAGAACTTGATCAATCTTCAGATGGAACAAAAATTGGTCTGGCACTATTAGAGCTTGTAAAAGACGGTAAATTGATTATTTTCAATCCATTATCTTCTTTCTTATTACAGTCCAAGGCTGTTCAAGCATTAATTTGGAATTTACATATAGAGCAATCAGATGTTTTTACTATAGAAGAACGTGATGTAATTAGAAAACATTTTCTACCAACATATTTAGAGCCAGATTTCTTTATAGAAAACAATCTTCCATATGTTGAGAAACCTGCATTTGGCCGTGAAGGAGATTCAATTAAGATTATTAGCGGAGAAAACCGTCAACAAAGTTTACAAAATAACTATCATGATCAAGTTATGGTGTTTCAACAATATTCACCTTTACCTATGAGAAAGGTTATGACTCCTGATGGAATGCTAGATTTGCATGTATTAATAGGCAGTTTTTTGATTAAAGAAGAATACGGCGCAATTGGTGTCCGTGCCGGGAATATTATTACCGGAAACGAAAGTTGTTTTTTACCAGTAGGGATCGTTGAAGAAAAAAATTAGTTAATGAGGGGATGAGAAGATAAATGGATAGTATTGTTAGTACTTTGATGTATTTAGGATCAGGACTTATTCTTTTATTTATTGGATTTTTAGCTTTTACTTTTACCACTAAGATGAGTGAACAAAAATTAATTTTAGAGGATGGTAATATTGCCGTTGCACTGAAATTAGCGGGAAAATTAGTAGGGTTAGCAATTGTTATTATGTCAGCAGCAAAGTATTCAGTTAACTATGGTGATTTCATTATTTGGAGCTTAGTTGGTATTATAGCTCAAATGGTTACCTATTGGATTGCAGAATTTGTATTATTTCCAAAAATTTCGTTTGCTAAAAAGGTTGAAGAAGGAAACATTGCAGTAGCTGCTTTATTGTTTACTTTAAGTGTAACAGTAGGTTTATTAATTTCAGGTAGTATTTCATATTAATAGATAAATGAGAATACTAGGGTGGTATTCTCATTTTCAGAGTGTTGAAATATAAAATCGTCAATAGGGAAAACGGACTTTAAGTGAAGATTTTATAATGATAAAATTACCATTTTTTGAATGATCTTTTACTGACTTTAAATGTTAATATGTTTGAGCAATTTCATTATTTCAATAAAACTAGAAATGATCTTTTTAGAAGTTAAAAATATTATGAGCTTTTTTGGAAAACAAATTCGATTGTTTAGTTTAATATATGTTCAATATTAATTGATCTACAATCTGATTAATATTCAACAGTTAGATTACGCTAAGTAAAGGCTATTTGATTAGGGTTTATCGCTTACATTTTTTGATGAATTAGTTGATTGGAATGGAGGGATGCTCGACTCCTATGGGATTAGCGGGAAGGCTAAAGACCCCGCAGGCTTGCAGAGGAGGCTAAAGAATCTCGCCCCATGGAAAGCGAGNNTTTGGTAATTTAATTGACAACGTTGTTTTTCAATAGCGTGAAATGAGAATACTAGAATGGTATTCTCATTTTTTCATTTCTGTCTTTAGACTAATCAAGTTAGATAAACAGACAAACTAAAACGATTTTTACCTTTTATTAGAATTCTTTTAAATGTATGCTTAATGTATAGGAATTACATTTAAGTAAACTTTTACTTAAACTTCAAAGGGGGAAGAGCGTTGACTTTAGAAATAAAACAGCTTTCTAAAAATTTTGGAGATACTTTTGCCGTTAACGAATTGTCATTGACTTTGCCTACAGGAAGAGTATTTGGTTTATTAGGTAGAAATGGAGCAGGTAAAACGACCACCATTAAAATGTTATTAGGCCTTCTTACACCTACAAAAGGAGAAATAACTTGGAAAGGGAGCCCATTTAAAACCGATAAAGTAAAGGTAGGGTATTTACCAGAAGAAAGAGGATTATTTACCAAAAGCAAGGTTGTTGATCAGCTTAAATATTTCGGGAAATTAGAAGGTATGTCTAATAAAGAGGTTGATGTAGCAATAACATATTGGCTAGACCGTCTAGAAATACCACATTATCGAAATAAAAAGGCAGGGGAACTTTCAAAAGGTAACCAACAAAAAATACAACTAATTGTAACTTTATTACATAACCCTGAGTTGATTATTTTAGATGAGCCATTTAGTGGACTAGATCCAGTTAATGCAGAGTTAATGGCTTCAATTATTACCGAACAAATTCAGAAAGGGAAAACGGTCATATTATCAAGCCACCGTATGGATCAAGTGGAGGCTTTTTGTGAGCATGTTTGTATACTTAAGAACGGTAATGTAGTCGCTGAAGGTAGTTTAAGTAGCTTAAAAGAAGACTATGGGTATAGAAATTTAATTTTAGAAGATATAACATCGATTAAACAATTACTAGATTCCAATAATGTAAGTTATGAACAAAAGCAATTAGGAATCTACGTAAAGGTAAAAAGTGATGATGAGGCTTTTACGATTTTAAATCGTATTAAGTCAGACTTAGGTTCGATAAAGAAGTTCCAATTATTAGAACCTACACTAAATGATATCTTTATAGAGAGGGCGAAATAAATGAAGAAATTTAGTACGGTCTTTTTATTTCATTTACGTGAAGGTCTTTTGGCAAGAGCAACGATGATTATGAGTGTTATTTTATTTGTATTAGTCGTTGGAATATTTGGAGTACAAAAATATTTTGCTGGTACAGAAAAGAATAATAAGGATAAAGATAAAATTGTTTTAATTGATAACTCGAAAAATTATTCGGTAGATATTGCTAGTTTAAACAAAACGATTAAATCTGCAAAGATCGAGCAAAGCAAAGCATCGAAAGAAAAAGATTTAAAAAATCAAATTGAAGATGGTTCAAAAGATGGACTGCTTATTCTTTCCGAAAAAAACAATGTCCCGTCAATTCAATATACGTATAAAAAGTTTTCAAATAGTGAAGTGCTTTCAGTCGTAAATATGACTTTGCAGCAAAATTACTTAAATAAAACTGCCCAAGATTTAAAGCTATCGCCTGAATCTGCAACAAAGTTATTGCAAAAAGTAGAAGTAAATGAAAATGTTCTAAAAAACCCAATGGCCACATTCGGAATTGCTTACTTTTTTGGTTTCTTATTGTATATGTTTCTATTAATTTATGGAAACTCAATTGCAACGGGAATTGTTGCTGAGAAGTCTTCTAGAGTAATGGAGGTATTACTACCAAAAGTAAGTCCTGTCGTGACTTTATACGGAAGAGTCATTGCGGTGTTTTTTGTAGCTTGTGCACAATTAATTGTATTAGGGATAGGTTTTCTTTTTGCCAATTTATTAGGCTGGGTTAATACAAATGCGATATCTTTTTTCGGAATGAAAATAGATTTAGAGGCATTAGATGCTACAACCATCATTGCATTTGTAGTTTATTTCTTATTAGGCTATTTACTTTATGGATTACTTTACGCTGCAATTGGGTCAGTTGTTTCAAGAACAGAAGAGCTTCAAATGGTTCTGATGCCAATTACTATTTTAGTCGTAGCGGCATTCTTTATTAGTATCAATGCATTAGTAAATCCAGGTGGTACATTTGTTCAAATTAGCTCATATATTCCATTTTTTGCTCCACTTGTAGCATTTTCTAGATTTGTAAGTGGAGAAATGAATTTTATAGAAATAAGTGCTAGTATATTAATTTTAATCGTTTCAATAATGATTTTAACTCGTGTTGCTAGCCGTATTTATGTTAATGGGGTAATGTATTACAGTGAAAAAGTAAAGTGGAAAGATGTAGCTAGATTATTAAAAAGACAATAAAAAAAATAGATCTCATAGGTCNNTGAGATCTATTTTTAGCAGTTTTTAATTTTCTGTTGTATGATCATTATCCTCATCTTCTATACTACTTTTAACATCCTGCTGCAGAACTTCTAACTCTCCAATTACAATCTCCGAAACACGTTTATATCCTCTAGTTTTATTTGGATGCATACTATCAATTAAATAATATTCACCGTTCATTCTATTCCAACCAACATTAGAGTATAGGTCGATGCATGGCAATGCGTAAAATGTAGCTACATCTTTTACAGCTCTAGCATAATCAGATGTTAAATAACCAGCTTTATTTTTATCTTCATATTTTCCGTTGTGATATCTAGGTACAGGCGTCATAAGAATAATCCTACAATTTGGTAACCTTGTTTGTATTTTTTCAATCATTGAACACAAAGCACCGATAAATGTAGATTCGTCTAAATTGGGTCGTTCATTTGTTGGGAACCCTTTTCCTAAAGGAATACCTCTACCAAAGTCATTTGTTCCACCCATTATTGTTAAAAGTTGAGTATTAAGTGGAATCGTAGCATTGATCCTTTGACTGTTACACATACTTGATAAAATTTCTATCGTTCCATTTGGCTGTGGTTTAGGTGGTTGACCTTTGTAATTTCCATTCTTATCAATCCAAGCAATCGAACCATTTTCAGCTATGGTTGTTCCGCCAATCCCTCTATTAACATGAGTTAGGCCTAACTTTTCTGCTACAGCAGGCTGCCATCCGTTAGACGAAGTGATACTATCTCCGTAACTAATCCATTTTTTTGATTTGTAACCGGTTATTTTTTTTCCTTTTGCCTCAGCTATATTTGTAAATAATGAATTAAAAATACGTTTTACATACGATGTTAGTCTTGGCATAGCAATCACCCTTTTTACATATTTACTTCATAAACATGTAAAGCCTATTTACTAAAAATGAAATTACAATGACAGTACAGGATTTTTTCGCATGTAACATTTTATATATAAAAATTATTCTATATTACATTTATTCAAATAAAATCAACTTAACAAAACTTTAATCAATTGTTAAATCTGTTTTTTAAAGTTGCACTTCGATCGTAAGAAAAACAACAAAAAGCCTGTATCTTATAATTTCAGTCTAAGATACAGGCTATACTTTTAGGCAACTAATGGTACTTATAACTATTTTTATCGGAGCTTTTTTTCATGAAAATCCCAATAATTAACTGAAAGAGACCAATAATAAATATGATTGGATACAATACCCACATCAACATCCCTGCCCAGCCATCTCCTTCGATAATAGCGTAGGTAATTCCAATGGCAAATGACAAAAATGGCCCAATGGCTACCATATTCGTGATACCCCATATGATGAATTTTCGTTTTCTAGATTGCCCTATAGTAAAAACGAGAGCAAGAGCCGCGCCAATTAAGGCGATCAAAATTGCTATAAAAATTGCCAAGTCAAGTCACACCTCACTAAGGTAAACCAGCAGTTTTTCATGCAGTTTTATAATGCTATATAGTGATGTCTAGTTTGTTGACTGATCCTGAAGAATTTTATCAATTAAATTAGTGTATGAATCTTGAATTCTCTTTGTTATTTCTCCACGCTTTCCTATACCGATAGAATATGATTTTTCATTAATTAAAACAGAAGTAACAGGTAGGATGTCAGAAACTGATGCTGTTGTAAAAGTTTCATCCGAATTTAAAAGTTCATCAATTGAGAATGGAATCTCTTTTACTTCGAGTCTTTCTTTTTTTGCAATTTCAAGTACTACTTTTCGAGTAATGCCATTTAGAATTAAGTGATTGGCAGGATGAGTGTATAGGGTAGAGTTTTTTACGATAAAAACGTTTGTTGCTGATCCTTCTGTAATGATCCCATCTCTATGCAAAATTGCTTCTTTCGCTCCTTTAGCGTAAGCCTCATTTTTTACTAAAACACTACCTAATAAGTTTAAACTTTTTATATCACAGCGGAGCCATCGAATATCATTCGTTATATAGGCAGTTATTCCTTTTTCCATTTGCTGTAATGGTCTATGATCTTCTCTTACTGTATAAGCAATCAGTTGTGGCTTTAAATTAGCTTCGTCTTGGTAAATATGATTTCGATTCATTACACCTCTACTAATTTGGATATAAACATATCCGTTATCATAATCGCAAGTGTTCATTAAATAAACTAAATCACTTTCAAGCTTTTTCAGGTGCATTTTAAAAGGTATTAATATTTTTTCACAGCTTTCCTTCAAGCGAATTAAATGTGCATCGAGTTCGAAATAAGACTTATTGAAAAAACGAATAACCTCATAAACGCCATCTCCAAATTGATAACCTCGATCTAAAATATTTACATTTGCAGATTTTAAATCGACAATACGGTTGTTTAAAAGAACCTTTGTTTTCATATGAACCCCACTCCCTGTTATCATTTAAGTCTGATTGATTAAAAGCTTTTAAATAGTTTGACTTTAAATTTATGACCTTTGTAAACACTGTTTATTATGATACATTCAATATATCACAAGTTTATTAAATATTTTGTAAAAAGGAGAGAGACAATGAAATTATTAATTTTAGGTGCTAGCGGGCTAGTTGGGAAGGCTTTAATAAAAGAATTTTCTCCTGATTATGACGTTTATGGAACGTTCAATCAAACAAAATTAGATTTGAAAAATGATCAACAATTACAATGGGATATTAATGATTCAGAGAAAATTTTGACCTGGATAGATCGTATTTGTCCAGATGTAATTGTTTCTTGTTTACGTGGTGATTTTAATGTTCAACTTGAGGCGCATTCTAGAATAGTAGAAAAAATAAAATCAACTTCAACGAAATTTTTATTTTGTTCTACAACAAATGTTTTTGATGGAGAAGTTTCAAAGCATCACGCTGAAAACGATCTTCCTGTTGCCGAATCAGATTATGGACAATTTAAAATAAAATGTGAAGAATTAATTAAGAATGAGATTGGCGATAATGGAATCGTATTAAGATTGCCAATGGTTTGGGGAAAACAATCACCAAGACTAAATGAGATAAAGGATAAAATAGAAAAGGGCCAAGAAATTGATGCATATGATAATATTTTTTTAAATCATGCAATTGATACAGGAATTGCTAAGCAAGTAAGAAAAATTATTGAAAATAATTTAAAAGGGATATTTCACCTTGCAACAACTAATATTGACTCGCAATACTCATTTATTTTTAAACTTGTAAAAAGATTATCAAATGAGGGGAAAGTTAAATCTCTCACTTTAGAAAACTTTCATGAATACAATTTTGGATTATTGACTAATCGCACAGATATGTCATCTAGTTTTTACTATGATAGTGATGAAGTAATTGATCAATTGGTTCAATAAATTCCAAAACAAATTCAAAATCCACTAGTGATTAAATATTCTTAATATTTTGATTGTATAGCTGAAATTTGTAACATATACTAATTTTAGTATGAACATACTTTTAAAATACTGGTGGTGAATGGTATGGAGGAACCAAGATTAAGGCCTTGGGTGAGTCAGTATCCAGAGCAAATACCAGCTACATTAGACGAACAGTTTGATTTATTACCAACATATTTAAAGCAAACAGCTTCAGAATATCCAGCTAAGAAAGCGCTTAATTTCCTTGGGAAATCGATGACCTTTAATGAAATTTATATTCAGTCTTTAAGATTCGCCAATTTTTTAAGGAATTTAGGAATTAAAAAAGGCGATCGAGTTGCAATTATGCTTCCTAATTGCCCTCAAGCAGTGATTGCTTATTATGGGATTCTTTTTGCAGAAGCAATTATCGTCCAAACAAATCCGCTATATACTGAACGTGAGCTTGAATATCAAATGAATGATAGTGGTGCAACAGCTATTATTTGTTTAGATTTATTAATTAATAGAGTGTACGAAGTAAAAAAATCTACTAATCTTCAACATATTTTTGTTACTGGGATTAAGGACTATTTACCATTTTTTAAAAAGCTGTTATATCCTTATTCAAAACAGCCAAAGGCACCTGAGATTCCTAATGATCACTCGATTCATCAATTTAGTTTTATTATGCAAATATCTACACCGATTGAACAGGATCTCTCAAGTAGTAGTGTAGAAGATGTAGCAATACTTCAATATACTGGAGGAACTACTGGATTTCCTAAAGGTGTCATGCTTACACATGAAAATTTAGCATCAAATACGTTAATGGCAGAAAAATGGTTATATAAAAGTAAGAAGGGCCAAGAAAAGATTTTGACTGTCTTACCTTTTTTTCATGTATATGGAATGACGACATGTATGAATTTATCTATCATGTGTGCGTATGAAATGATTATCGTTCCGAGATTTGATGCAACTCAAATGCTTAAGGCGATCAATAAATATCGGCCTACATTGTTTCCAGGTGCTCCAACAATGTATATTGCATTATTAAATCATCCTGATTTAAAGAATAACGATATATCAAGTATTCATGCTTGCTTAAGTGGTTCCGCAGCATTACCTGTTGAAGTTCAAGATCAATTTGAAAAGGTTACAGGTGGAAAATTAGTAGAGGGCTATGGTTTGTCAGAAGCTTCTCCAGTTACACATAGTAATTTCCTATGGGATAAGCGAGTAACGGGCAGCATTGGAGTTCCTTGGCCAAGTACAGATGCTAAAATAGTATCTCTAGAAACTGACGAAGAATTACCTTATCGTGAAATTGGGGAATTAATCGTTTCAGGACCACAAGTAATGAAGGGGTATTGGAATCGGCCAGAGGAAACCGCAACGACGTTGAAAAATGGCTGGTTATATACAGGTGATTTAGGCTATATGGATGAGGAAGGCTTCTTTTATATCGTTGACCGTAAGAAAGATATGATTAATGCAGGAGGGTTTAACGTTTACCCTAGAGATATTGAGGAAGTATTATATGAACACGAGGCTATTAAAGAAGCAGTTATAGTTGGTATTCCTGATGCATATCGTGGTGAAACAGTTAAAGCTTATATTGTATTAAAAGAAGGAAAATCAGTGACTGAGGCTGAACTAGATGATTTTTGTCGGAAATATTTAGCAGCTTATAAGGTTCCGAGAATTTATGAATTTAGGAATGAATTACCAAAAACAATGATTGGTAAAATCTTAAGAAGAACATTGCTAGAAGAAGAAAAACAGAAGAATACGAAACCTGAGGATTCTGATGAAAATTTAATATAATAATATATGGGGGATGATAACATAAGCATCCCTCTTTATTTTACGAACTGTTATTAAAATACTATGCTAAAATAAATTTAAAGATTGATTAGAAAAGAAACCTGATAAAATTGAATGAAAGTACAAAGATTAAAAAGAATAGTAAAAGCTTTTGTAAAGAAACTTTATACATAAAAAATATTACAGGACAATTGACAATTTTCTGATAAATTTGTATTATGAGAATATGAATGATTATTCATTCACTGTAAGAAGGGGTTAATAAAAAATGAAAAGAGATAAACCAAAATATAAACAAATAATTGATGCTGCAGTTGTTGTAATTGCTGAAAATGGTTACCATCAGGCGCAAGTTTCTAAAATTGCAAAACAGGCTGGTGTAGCTGACGGAACAATCTATTTGTATTTTAAAAATAAAGAATCCATCTTAATTTCACTGTTTGAAGAGAAGATGGGAAATTTTACTGAAAAAATTCGTGAAAAAATTGAAGGTAAACCGGACGCGATATCGAAATTATTAATGTTGGTAAAAACTCACTTTTATGAAATGTCTAAAGATTCTCATTTAGCAATCGTTATGCAATTGGAAGTAAGACAAACAAATATTGACCTGAGATTAAGAATAAATGAGGTACTAAAAGAGTATCTACATATCATTGATTCAATTTTAAATGAAGGAATCAATAGTGGTTTGTTCGACAAACAATTGGATATTCGTACAGCTAGACAAATGATCTTCGGCACGATTGATGAAGTGATGACCCATTGGGTAATGACCGGTCAAAAACAAGATTTAGAGTCAAAAGCCGATAAAGTTCACCAATTATTAATAAGAGGATGCGGGTACCAAAATTAACGTTCTAGTACATTTTGAAAAATAGGGAGGAATAGTTGTGAGTTTAATTCAATGTAAAATATCCGATGGTATTGCATTATTAACAATTCAAAATCCACCAGCAAATGCAATGTCTTCGGTTGTATTTGCTGATTTAGTTAAGCGTTTAGATGAATTAGAAAATAACAATGATGTAAGCGTTTTAGTTGTTCATGGAGAAGGTAGATTTTTCTCTGCAGGTGCAGATATTAAAGAATTTACTTCTTTCAAAAATGCTGAAGATGCAGCAGTTGTTGCAAGAAGAGGTCAACTAGTTTTTGATCGTGTTGAAAATTATTCTAAGCCGATCATCGCAGCAATTCACGGAGCTGCATTAGGTGGCGGACTAGAATTTGCAATGAGCTGCCATATTCGAGTTGTTGCAGAAAACGCAAAACTTGGTTTACCTGAATTAAACTTAGGAATTATTCCTGGGTTTGCTGGGACACAACGATTACCACGTTATGTAGGTAAAGATAAAGCATTAGTTATGCTTGCGACTTCTGAACCAATTTCTGGTGTTGAAGCTAAGGAATTTGGATTAGCTACAATTGTAGTACCAGAAGAAACTTTATTAGATGAAGCTAACGCATTAGCAGCGAAAATTGCGAATAAAAGTATGCAATCAATTCAATAT
>NZ_NUUX01000048.1 GCF_002564465.1 Bacillus sp. AFS088145
CCCGTTGATCCTGTTACTCCGGTTGTTCCAGTTAATCCTGTTGTTCCGGTTGCTCCTGTTTCTCCTGTCGCCCCGGTTATTCCCGTTACTCCCGTTACTCCGGTTGCTCCGGTTACTCCCGTTGTCCCTGTCGCTCCCGTTACTCCTGTTGCTCCTGTCGCTCCGGTTACTCCCGTTGAGCCTGTTACTCCTGTTGCTCCCGCTACTCCCGTTACTCCGGTTGCTCCTGTTACTCCTGTTGCTCCCGTTACTCCTGTTGCTCCTGTTACTCCCGTTACTCCTGTTGTTCCCGTTACTCCTGTTGCTCCTGTCGTTCCGGTTGCCCCGGTTGGGCCTGTCGCTCCGGTTGTTCCTGTTAATCCGGTTACTCCCGTTACTCCGGTTCCTGTCGTTCCGGTTGCCCCGGTTGGGCCTGTTGAGCCAGTTACTCCTATTGGTCCGGTTACCCCGGTTGCTCCCGTTGATCCAGTTGAACCTGTCGTTCCAGTGGATCCTGTTGCTCCTTTTGCTCCTGTTACACCCGTTGTTCCCGTTATCCCAATACCAGTTGCTCCAGTCGGCCCTTGGGGACCAGTTTTACCTTTTTTCCCTCTAGGTCCTCTACAACATTTATCACAACAGTAACATTCTTTTGAATCTTTACATTTACAGTCCTTACATTTGCATTTCTTATATTCTTTACACTCGCAGTTCTTACATTTAAATTTCTTACAATTTTTACACTCACAATTCTTACATTTCTTACATTTGCAATCTTTACAATTACAAGATTTTTTATTTTCTTTGTTGTCTTTTCCCAAATTATCACCTTTTCTTACTAGAGTAGCGATTTGGTAATAAATTCTTGTCCATTTTCCATACCAATATAATCTATGTTTTTACATTAAAATTTGAATAGTTTATATGTTTATAAAATAAATGGTAATTTTTTACATAGAAAAATATGGAATAAAGATAGATATTTTTATAGTTTAAAACTCAAAAAAAAGAGGATATCTTTATCCTCTTAAATAAAATTAAACCTGCGCTCTAAGGATGTAACGCGAAAAAGTAATCGGCAATCCTTCATTAGTTGCATTTTGTTCAAATATTCGTTTTACTTCTAAGAAATTATTTTCTATTATATCTTTAATTAGCGATTGTTTTTGGCCGAAGCATCTTAGTATTAAAACATCCAGTGGCGTATGTAAAAATTCAAAACTATTAATAACTTGTATTTCTACACTTTCAAACTTACTTAATTCAACTCTTTGTTTTATCGTTTTTAAAATTGGGTTCTCACTATTAATTGATTCAAAAAGATTAGGAAATAATTTAGGCAATTCAGTTCCTAAATCATCACCAGGATGAAGCCCTAGGATTGTGCCTCCTTTTTTTACTACTCTTTTAAGTTCTTGATAAGCTGATGTAGGTCCTTTTCGGTTATATGCACAATCAAACTCCTCCGATTCAAAAGGTAATCCATTTTTTGTGCTGCCAACTACAAAATTCACATTTGTTTTTTGGATTCATTTCCACTTTTAATAAAATCATTTGCAAGATCAAATCCTACAATTTCTTTTGCTTTTTCACTACATTTAATTGTAAATTCTCCATGTCCACACCCTACATCTAAAACAGTTTTATTATTAATCATTTCAAATACTTCATTATTAAAAATTAACTCCCCATTCGGCTCTGAAATTGTTGAATTCCAAGGATATGTGTATTCCCCATATAACTTGCCTATTTGTTCATACCACCTTTTTGAATGTGGTAATGTGGTGTTACCCAATCTTTATGTAATGTGGGATCGATTAATTTCATAAATATTAATACTCCTTTATTCTTTATCAGAATAAATAACATTCCTCACATCTGGATAAATCCCTTCTTATAAAAGTAAAAATATTCATAAACCATTTGACTTATTGATTAATTCGATAAATTTCTCGCGCTATTGATTCAATTATATAGACCACTGGAACTTGAGTAGTAATATTTGCTTCTTCAAAATACTCTTCTGTTACATAATAAGGAATATTTAGGTCAGAAATTTTTGCTATTGTTGACAATTTGTTGTTCGTTATACTAATAATTTTACACCCTTCTTGTTTAAGTAAATTCAGATGATTTACTGTGAAAATAGTTTCACCGGAGACTGACAAAGCGATTGCTATACTATTTTTTGTTAATTTAGAATGAATCGGAAAATGTGGGTCTTTTATATAAAGTGAAAATTTTCCTAAACTTGAAAAGTACCTCGAGCCGTATTCAGCAAGAATACCTGAACTACCTATTCCAATAAAAATTACATTTTCAGCTTTGTTTATTTCAATAGCAGCCTCTTTCACTTTATCTTCTAAATCCCCTTTTAAAGATCTCTCAAAAAATTCCACTAGCGTATGTTGAGAGCTTTTAACGAAGGTTCGTTTCTCCTCTTCCAAATACATTTTTAACTTTACTTTAAATTCAGAAAAACCGTCGCAATTTAGTTTTCTACAAAAACGTAAGATTGTTGAAGTTGAAACATGGGTTTCATCTGCAATTTCACGTATACGCATATAAGCGACTTTTTCCATATTTTGCGAAATGTAATTATATAAAGATAACTCTAACTCATTAAAAGATGCGATTTGTTCATTTGAAAACATGTTATATAGTTCTCCTTTTATAACTAGCTCCTAATTATATTTAATCTATTTATTATCTTAACATACAAAATAAAAAACACAGCGTTACATTCATGAAACAATTATTTACTTTTGTGAATAGAAACTAGATTCCATTCACTTATTTACTAACAACTCCGTTAACGTTATGATTCGTTTATATTCTCATTAATTAAAAATATGGATTTATGTAAACAACTAAAAAGAACTTAGGAGGTAAAAAAATGAATCAGTTTAAGTTTCCTAAAGATTTTTTATGGGGTGGCGCTACTGCTGCTAATCAAATGGAAGGCGGATTTTATGAAGGAAATAAAGGTTTAAATATAGCCGATGTTCTTCCAGGCGGAAAGGAAAGACTGAACATTTTACAGTCACCTGGATTTAATTTTGAGATTGATCGTTCGAAGTATAATTATCCTAACCATGAAGGAATCGACTTCTATCACCGATATAAAGAAGATATTGCTTTATTTGCGGAAATGGGTTTTAAAGTTTTCCGAATGTCAATTGCTTGGACAAGAATCTTTCCAAATGGAAATGAATTAGAAGCAAATGAAGATGGTTTGGCTTTCTATGACCGTGTTTTTGACGAACTACACAAATATAGCATTGAACCAGTTGTTACAATTTCACACTATGAAATGCCAGTAAATCTTGTAAAACAATATGGCGGTTGGAGAAATCGAGAAGTAGTAACCTTCTTTGAAAGATATGTCAACGCAATCTTCAATCGTTATAAAAACAAAGTAAAATATTGGATGACTTTTAATGAAATTAATAGTGGATTAATTATGCCAATTATGGGCCTTGGTTTTTCTATAAAAGAAGAAAAAGATAAATACCAACCAACATTTCAGGCGTTTCATCATCAATTTGTTGCAAGTAGTATTGCTGTCAAAGCATGTCATGAAATCATTCCAGATTCTCAAATTGGATGTATGATTTTATATGCTCCGGTTTATTCATTTGATTCGAATCCAAAAAACGTAATGTATGCCCTTGAAGAAGAGCGCTTTTTTAATTACTTCTGTGCAGACGTTCAGGTTCGTGGCGAATATCCGACATTTATTAATCGCTTCTTTAAGGAAAACAAAATTAAGATTGAAATGCAAGATGGGGATCTAGAATTAATTAAAGAAGGCACTGTTGACTATATTGGCTTCAGTTATTATATGTCTAGAACAGAGAAAAAGGATAAATCAGACTTAGAAAGCTCACAAGGAAATCTGATTGGCGGAGTTAAAAACCCTTTCCTAAAAGCAAGTGACTGGGGCTGGGAAATTGATCCAGAAGGTTTACGAATTAGTTTAAATCAATTGTATGATCGTTACCAAGTGCCGTTATTTGTTGTTGAAAACGGCCTAGGTGCATATGACAAAGTCGAAGAAGATGGATCAATTAATGATTATTATCGAATTGATTATTTACGTGAGCATATTAATGCTATGGGAGAAGCAATGCAAGATGGCGTAAAATTGATGGGTTATACTAGCTGGGGTTGTATTGATCTTGTTAGTGCATCATCAGGTGAGTTCTCAAAACGTTATGGTTTCATTTATGTCGATAAACATGATGACGGTAGTGGAACATTAGAACGAAAGAAGAAAAAGTCATTTTTCTGGTACAAAGATGTCATTGCTTCAAATGGAGAAAAACTTTAATTAAACAGAAAGGAACTTCAGCTAATTTGAAGTTCCTTTCTTCATATTATAAATCAACTACATTTTTGGGGATTTCAACCCTTATTCATTTTCTATTCTCACCATTAATTTACCATCTTTATAAATTGTTAAGTAAACTGTATCACCGACTTTCAAGGCAGGGTGAGAATTTTTGTCTTTTATTTCTTTTTCAGTAAATCCGTATTTCTCAGAATCATCGCAAACAATTTGATACTGGTTTTTATTATCTGTTTTTGGAAGATCGATAACTTCACAAACATTAGTTTTTAAATTTGAATCTACGGTCATTAATTCTTCTTTATTAACAAGAGTAATTATTCTTTCTGATTTAGGAATTTTGATAATAATGGGATGTGCTTTAGCGTGATTAAAATTAATAATAGATATAGATATGATAATTCCGAGGGTTATAACAAAGGTACCTAAAATTATTCCTGCTGTCTTCAATTTTTCAATTTTATCTCTCTCCAAATTAAAGTACACCTCATCTTTTTAGTATCTATATTCCCTAAAACTAAATGAAATCCTTCTTTCAATTTAATACAAAAAAAGGCTTTTTACATCGTTAAATGTAAAAAGCCTTTAACTTCTATAATGATTTTAAACGTTCGATTCGTTTTTCTAATGGTGGATGCGTTGAGAATAATCTTGCGAATTTCTCTTTTCCGCTAATTTTAAAAGCTGCAATCGATTTTTGACGATCATCAACTAATCTTATATTTCGACTTAATGATTCTAAAGCATGAATCATGTTATCTTTTCCACCAAGTTCTGCTGCATACCTGTCTGCCTTAAACTCCCTATTTCTTGAATGCCAGAAAATAATTGGACTACTTAAAATACTAAATACAATCTCAAATACTACTGAACAAAGAAAATAAACTACATAAGATAACTCTTCTCTTACAAAATTAGAAACAATTTTTGCAACTAAACGGGAGAAGAAAATGACAAAAGTGTTAATTATACCTTGTAATAATGTCGTAGTAACCATATCTCCACTTTTTATATGGGCAATTTCGTGTGCTAGAACACCACTAATCGCTGGTCGATCCATTGTCTCGATCATTCCACTAGAAACAGCTACTAAAGATCGTCTTTTACTAGGTCCTGTAGCAAAAGCATTGACTTCAACTGAATCATATACGCCCACCTGTGGCATCTTCTTTAAACCAGCAAGTTTTGCTAAACGATAAGTCTCTTCTAGTACAAAATTTAATCGATCAATTTGTGAAGAACGAGGATCAATTAATTTTACACCCATAACCCATTTGGCCATTATACGTGAGAATAACAATGAAATAATCGCTCCACTAAAACCTGCAATTACACTAAATGCAAGCAGTACCCAGTATCCCCCATTACCAATATAACGTGGTACACCTAATAATGTTGTAATCGTTGTAATTGTAATTAACACTAAAATATTAACAAAAATAAAGAAAGAAATACGTTTAAACAAAATCGTTCCTCCCTAACTATATACTTGAAAGACTATTATATTTAACTTATATTTTTAAATATAGAGCCTAATTTCTTATACAATCCAAGAACACAATAAATTTCTTAAACTTATATTCATTCATTCTACTATAAAACTCGAAATTTGTTATATTAGATTTCTCAAATTTTATGACTTATGAAAGTTTGCTAGATTTTCTCCAAATTAAAGTAAAGAATAGGATTAAGATCCCTACTGAAAATCCAAGAATTTGATCTATTAAAAGCTCACCAGTTTTAATTAAATGAAGAATAAAAGTCCCACCAAAAATAATGATGATTAGTAATGATAGTTGGAGCATATAATGATTAATTTTCATCTTTTCACCTCCACTACTTTTAATATACTATCCCCCTTTTTAAGCCAATAGTACTATATTCCATTTTTCCGTCCAAATTATACAAACCAAAAGAACTATGAAAACGCATTACAAATGTCATCTTCTTTAGTTATTTTAAGCATATTAGAAAAAAATGACAAATGGACAACTTCTACAATCATAGGATTAATTGATTAAGACTTTTAGAATATGATTTGGGAGGGACCGTATTGATCAGAAAATGGCTTGCTGTTTTAATTTTAACCTGTCTTATGTTTGTGGGTATTGGTATTAAACCTAGCCAGGCAGCTACATCTCAATTCATTATAATTAATAAATCAACAAATCGACTAGCTTATTATGAAAATGGTAAACTCTACAAAGTTTTTAAAGTTGCCACTGGTAAAAGTCCAACTCTAACGCCAGAAGGTAAGTTTAAAATTGTAAATAAGATTGTGAATAGACCTTACTATACAGGTCATATTCCTGGCGGAGATCCAAGAAATCCACTCGGAAACCGTTGGCTTGGATTAAATGCTCGTGGTACATGGGGAACTACATATGCCATCCACGGTAACAATAATCCAAGTTCGATTGGAAAATACGTCAGTCACGGCTGTGTTAGAATGTATGATAATGAAGTAGAATGGCTTTTTGATAGAGTAAAATTGAGCACACCTGTAGTCATTATAACTTCAAGTAAATCATTTGACTCAATTGCAAATTCAAATGGATACAAAGTAACAAGTAGTAGTGGTGGTTCAAATGCTGTAATCCCAACTGGAACTGTGTTAAAAAAGGGAAATCGTGGAGATACAGTTAAAAAACTTCAACAAAAGCTTACATCACTCGGATATAGTACAAAAGGCATCGATGGTATCTTTGGAAACAATACAGACCAAGCCGTGCGCAAATTTCAAAAAGACCGGCATTTAAAAGTAGATGGAATCGTAGGACCTGCAACGATTAAAGCACTTGGCGGTTTATAAGTTCGACTATTAATAGAGGATCTTCCTCTATTTTTTTATTTCTAGTAATCTTTTTTCCCTAAAACCTAATCACTAAACCTTAGCTTTTTTTATTTTTAACCAGTTTATAATATGGTCCATTAGCTCCAATGAATTTCGTTGATTCACCCTTGATGTAGAAGAAACTAAACTTTTCGATATAATTGCTATACTCTTCAATATTAATATCCTAAATCAATTGAACAAAACTAGATACAATTTGATTAAGAGATTCATAAAAGTGTTGATGTGGCTTAACAATTCACCCATATAAAAAAAGTCTTCTAAAATTAGAAGATCCCTTTCATTATACATTTCTATTGAAATAAAATCTCACAAAAAAGACAATAAATACTATAAATATTGCTATTTGTGTATTTGAGGTGTTCTATATATTGAAACAGTATTGTGCTGAAAACTGGATTTCCATGCATGGTACTATTCCAATCCAAATAAGCTTTTTTGTATTAGTCATATACTATTTTTTTCATCTTCAAATTCAAGCTTAAAATAATTCACAACACGACTATAAAATGGATAAATAATTCCTATTACAATAAGAAACCAACCTATATTTGTAAGATATTTTGGACCAGAAAAATTAGAAAAGTAGGTTAATGTTACTATTAATAATCCAAACAAAATATACAAAGCAGAAATTAATTGTTTCATCATTATCTCCTTTTACATTTTTATTATTTAATTTAAACTCAATAATGGGCTCACAATTACCTTTTACTTTTTTGAACTCTCTTTTCCAAGTAGTTTAAAAGTAGCTTTCTTAAATAAACTATTCACTTGCCAAAATTAATTTTCTTGTTTTACTATCATATATTTTATAACTAACTTCAAAATTATGATCTTTTGTAACTGTCACCTTACAATAATATGGAACTGATCTCCCATAAGCATCCAGTTTAGGAAAATCTCTGAAAGTAAATATTTCATCTGTATCTTGCATATCAAAATCTGCTTCAGAAGTACGGCTTGAACTATCAATTTCTATAACACATCTACCGCTTACAACATCATATTGTTTAAATACAACATACTTAAGACTTGGAAGAGTAAACGCTAAAAGTAAAACACCAAGTAATAAACATCCAATACTTTTACTGATATTTACCAACGAATAGACTCGATCAATAAACATTGGCATAAATATAAAAACTGCTCCTACTATCAAAAACAATCCTGCTATGAGCATAGAAAAATATGTTAACATTTTTTCACTTCCTATAAAAATAAAACTATAAACTATCTATTATTTTGGAAATCCTTTTTCATATACTCCAACCATTTTAAATTTTTAAAATTAATTATTTAATAGAAGGCGGCATTTGATATACAAAAATTAATAGATATTCTATCTTTATTCTCGATTATCAAAATCTAGTAATTTTATACAATTTCTTTCTTCATCATCTATATTCATTGAGGTGATATCTTCTATCTTGAATATTGATTCTCCATCGTATTGACCATATTGGTTTATGACCGATAAAACGAGGATATCATCTACTTTACATTTAATGATACCTTGCACGTTAGCTCTTTCCAATAATTCTACTAAAATTAAAAATTTATTTTGATAAGCAAAATCAAGAATACCTTCCATTAAATTTTTATTTTCCATTTCAAGCTTCATATGGGTTTGTTTCTTAGTTAAATATAGTTTTTTTATTTTTCGTAGATAGCGAGAATCTATATTAATTTGAAAAATAGTGTCTGTTTTCATTAATGAAAAGCCATCGTACATTCCATTTGGAGTAATATTAGCTAAAATTACATAGTCATCTGATACATAAAGAACCTTTGCAACAGCACATATATCAACATCCCCTAAATCATTATAAATTTCAACGAGGTCTTCTGTATTTGTTAATTTAATTAATTGTTCCTTCACGAAAAATCACCTCCAATATTTTCATTTTTTACTTTAACATTATACAATGTTATTTAGTTAAGCTTATTCAATTTTCATTTAAATAGGAATACATTGAACCAAGGAGTGTTTGGAATGGCACGTGTTTTATTTATAAATGGAGGCTCAGAAGGGCATATCAATCCTACTATTGCAATTGTAGAAGAGCTTATTTCACGAGGTGAAGAGGTTGTCTACTTTTCGATAGAGTCTTTTCGAGAACGAATTGAAAAGACTGGAGCTACAATGTGCACAATTGATGAACAAAAATTTATTAAAGCTTTTCTCTCAGGTGGTCGTACTCATTTGCTAGAAAGAATCAATGGTCTATTACATACAGCAGAAATCGTAATACCTAGTGTTCTTGAACAGATTAAAGGAGAGCATTTCGATTACATCATACACGATTCAATGTTTGGTTGTGGACGTTTAATTGCTCAAATTCTTAATCTTCCCGCAATCAGTTCTTGTACTTCTTTTGCAGAGACAAAAGAAACATTCGATAAAATGTTGGAAAAGCAGTCAAAGAATATTCCTGAAGAGATAATTAAACCGATTAATGATGAATTTAAGAAACTGTCATTAAATATTATGAAAAAATATGGTGTAGAGATCAATTCATATTTTGAAGTTTTTTGTAATCCTACCCCATTAACAATCGTATATACAACTAGAGCCTTCCAACCTGATGGGGAAGCCTTTAATCATACATACAAATTTGTCGGCCCATCTATCGGTTCACGAATACAACAGGATCCTTTTGACCTTTCTACCATTAAAAGTAAAAATCCTATATATATTTCTCTGGGAACTGTTTTTAACCGCTCAATTGATTTTTATAAGTTATGTTTTGAAGCATTTGGAAATAGTGAACACTCAGTCGTAATGTCGATTGGTAAACATACCAATCTAGATGATTTAGGGGTTATTCCTTCAAACTTTATTGTAAAACAATATGTTCCACAGACCGAAGTACTAAAATATACTAAATTATTTATAACTCATGGTGGAATGAATAGCACAAGCGAGGGTCTCTATTATGGTGTTCCATTAATCGCAATCCCACAGAACGCTGATCAGCCAATGATTGCAGAGCAAATAGCCAAGATTGGTGCAGGTTTGCAATTACAATCACAAAATTTAACACCAATACAACTACGTGAAGCCGCGGAAAATGTGTTAAATAATAACTCGTCTTACAAAAAAGCAATCGACAACATAAAGAAATCTTTTCGAGAAGCGGGAGGCTATCATCAAGCTGTTAATGAGATCTTCCAATTTTATAAAAATGCTAAGTAACACCTTTTCATCTTCCTATTCCTTTCTTTTCTAGTCTTCTAAAGAGTAAAATGAGAGCCGATGTTTGGCTCTCATTTTTATTCAACTATAGAAAAGATACGATTTCTAACCAATGATAGACTGGCACTGACATTCTAATATTTAGAAATAATTCTAAAATAACCGATTTAATTTTATACAAATGGGGAATGTATAACTAGTATTGAATAAAATTAAGGAGACCTTAAATGGATAATAAACATTCGATAAAGCAGGCAGTACTTGACAAAAAAAAGGCTAATCTTGAAAAAGGAAAAACATCTAAACTTTCTTGGTGGCAGCTTTCTTTGATCGGAATTGGTTCGATCATTGGGGCTGGATTCTTTTTAGGTACTGGTTTATCGATCCAAATAGCAGGTCCAGCAATATTGCTCAATTATATTATTGGAGGAATCACTTCCTTTTTTGTATTTAGTGCACTTGCGGAAATGACAGTAGCCGATCCAGAGCCAGGCTCTTTTAGAACATACGCGAAAAAAGCATTTGGCAATTCGATGGGATTTGTATCTGGCTGGATGTATTGGTTATCTGGTGTATTTATAATCTCCAGTGAAGCTGTAGCACTTGGCACCTTTGCCAAATTTTGGTTCCCGAATGTTCCTCTTTGGATTTTTACAGTTTTCTTTGTCATTATTGCATTCGCTATTAATCTTTTAGGAGTAAAAAATTTCGGGAAAATAGAATCGCTTTTCGCCATAATAAAATTATCTACTTTAGTTATCTTTATTTTATTTGGGGTATTATTAATAACCCAAATTATTACCCCAGAAACTAATTCAGTAAAAGGATTAAACAGTATTCACCCATTTTTAGCAACCGGAATGAAAGGAATGTGGTCGGCTTTAATATTTGTATTTTTTTCTTTTGGAGGCATAGAAATAATTGGAATCGCTTCATCTGAATTGAAAAATAGAGAAGATATTCCAAAAGCGGGAATAGGAATGCTCATTGCACTAGTTGCTGTGTATATTTCATCTATTTTCTTTGTATTAATGATGGTACCTTGGTCAAAGATTAACGCATCAAAAAGTCCTTTCGTTTCAGCTCTATCGGTTTTTCATTTTCCTTATATCGATTCCTTTTTCAACTTAATTATTATTAGCGCTGCCTTATCAACTATGGTGGGATCTCTTTTCTCAGTAACTAACATTATGGTTTCATTAGCGGAAGATGGTGAGGCACCTAGGAGAATAGCAAACAGGGACAAGCGAGGAACTGCTTTAAAGGCATTATTTCTAACGGGGTTTGCAGTAGCTATTTCTTTAATATTTTCTTTTATTCTACCAGGAAAAATATATGAATATATAACAACTGCAGCAGGCGTTATGATGATTTTGAATTGGACAACAATCTTATCATCACAAATTAAACTAAGAAAAGAAAGAGATAAAAATGATCATTTTAAAATGTTCGGTTACCCCTTCACTTCTTACTTAGGCATTTTATTAATACTAGTGGGGGTCTCAGGTGGATTAGTTCACGCAACTCAAAGAATGGGAGTCTTTATTAGTTTAGGTTTAATTCTCATTATCTTTTTAAGCTACTTTTTTATTTTCAAAAATAGAAAAAAGTCATATCAATATTAAAGAAAAAGCTGAATCGAAATAATGATTCAGCTTTTTCTATTAACAATTTAAAAAATGATGCCCATTGCACCTATAGCATCAATTAAAAAACGAATGTTATACTTTAACACCTTACATGTTTACGCTTAAATCCTAATAAACCTTTATCTAAATCTTTTTGAATTTTTTCAAAGCAAAGTAAAATGGTGCTTTTTTTCTTGTCCTTTTTCATTTCGACTGGTCCAATGGCTTTTGCAGTTTCAACCGCTTTTTCATGTTGAGGTAAATATGAAATGGCTACTGTATAAATAAAATTATTCATTGCAGATTTTGTTCGTTCAGGAGATTCATGGATTGTATCTTTCACCTGGTCAAGCAGATATGAAATTTTGTTTGCGTCAAATTCAGTATCCGAGCGATTCCCCAAAAGCCAACAGTAACAGCTCCAACCAGCTGACATTTTAAGTTCGTCTCCGCTAGCAATCCATTTATCGGCTACCTCTTGCGCAATATCAGCTTCAGCTAAAGTAACCGCAACTACATAGTCTGAAAGCATATAGAAATAAGCTCCATCAATCCAACTTTCAAAGTCTTCTTCAGTCATTTTCAAAGGCTCTGCAATCATCCCCGCAAAATACATCGCATCGTAATTTCCTGTTGCATATAATTGATTCGCTAATTGCTGATCCATTTTAATTTTCTTAGCAATCGGCTTCATTGCCCCTGTTGCCACTCCAAATAGTGGCTCATGTGCCCCGTTACTTATGTATGTCTTTTTTGTCCGTTCTTTACCTAATGCTTCTAGTTCCTGCATAACTGTTTCCAATTCCACCGTTTTACACTCCCTTACTTTACATTCCAATACATTGTTTCCTTTTATCAAAATTTTTTTCAAGCAACTCTAAATTAGCACAAAAAGAATTTACAAATTCAAAATAAATAGAACATTTACCATGCACTATTATATCATTTCTTCTACTACTACTTATCCAACCAATTCTTCCTTATAACCTTAAAAAAATAAGTTGCCATAACAACTCATTTTTTAAAACATTATTTAATCATTACAACTCTATATAATTTATGATATTTTTTATTGATTTGGCATTCTCAATACCAACGCTTCGATATCCGTTAAATCCATTAATTTTTATGACCGCACCACTTTTTGTGAACCAAAGTAATGAACTATATTCAACTGTTTCATCTATTGGACTTCTGAATGATAACTGAATATCATATTTAGCTAAATCAACAATTGGTTTTTCTACTTTTTTACTAAATAAAAATATTTCTTCTAATTGATTTAATTTTGCTTGTTTTGCTACTTTTACTGGTTTACATTTGATTATATTTTCCCCAAATTTTGTGTAGTTGTAACCAATCAATATTTCATTTTTTGCTTTGGTATACTTCATTTTTTCAAAATAAAATCCACCTAAGCATAAAGCTAGGATTGCTAGGCATATCAAAAATATATATGGCTTTCTCAATTATAGCCCCTCCGTAAAAAAGATCCGCTTTCTAATATGTCATAACCATATTTTACCATTTTTAAAGGTAGTTTAATATAAAAAATGTTCTAGTTTCATCTATCTTTCACATATTTTACTAGTTGGTTTTCGATGACTAGATTTCGGTCGGATTTCACATAATTGATTTGAGTTTTGTCCTATGTAGTTAGATTAAGCAAAAACTCGCTATAATAATTAGCGAGTTAATTTTTGTTATTTAGAAATGGTTTAAAACACTACTTTGGTATAAATTTTCCAATCTCATTTGACAAAATTGAAGTATCCCACGGATACCAGTAGTAGTTAGCTCCGTCAAATTCAATCGTATACTTATAAGCGATTGGTTCATCTGTATACAGTACAATTTCATAGCGAGTAGAATCTGTATGATCATTGTTTGGTTGAAAATTAGAATCATCCTTACTATTCTTTAAGATAGCTAGAAAGTTAACTATCTTATCTTTGTCTTTAATCTCAGATATCTTTTTCGCGCTAGGTGAATAAGATTGGTAGATTTCAATCAGATCTACTTTTTCGATTGGTACATCTTTAAAATACCACTTATAATCAGTTGTTCCTTTTGCAAAATAGATTCTATATCCATTTATTGCCGTTTTGTCTTTTAAGGCAATTAATTCAGGATTACCCTTGATTGAATAAATGGCCGTTCCTTTCTCATGGAATGCTGCATCTCCATCTTTTATTTTATAACTGGGATTTGTAACATGATCTGCTACCCTGAATTTAACTTCCCCTACTTTTTCATTAATGAATTCTTCATTAGCTAATATTCCTGATTGAATGCCATTGTACTCAACCCCATTAATTCTAACAAAATCTACCCAATCTATTATTGATTGGCTTTCTGAAGGGGTGAAACGACAAGCGACAAGTAGTAAAGGCAATATGATAAACGAGAGCTTGAACAGACTAACCCTTTTCATTAAAACCTCCTTAAAAATAGTCTTTTTTTAATAGTATTCAATTTCTTTAATGAAATGCCTTTCATAGATTCAGCTATAAGTGTTGTTCCTATTAACGACGGGAGATCCGCTCCTAAGATTCCACTCTTGGAAAGATACATCATGTTTATGCTTGAACTCAATTATTCTTCACTCCTATTATTATTAATCTCTATTAATAGATCAAAGAGATTAATATGTGAAACGGAGATTAGATTAAAAAGTGGTTAAATGATCGGAATGAAATAGTTTTGACTACCATCTATGTAAAAAGAACTAAAAACTAATTCTATTAAAAGATTAAATAGTATCCTAAACGCCTTACTCCTCTTAATTTCCCAAATTGTATTCATATGAAAACAATTCCTTATTTTCCGTGACAAAAGCACATTTTTTATAAAAGGCTGTCTTTGAAAGCACTTACATTCTACTTGCACATAAAATATATTGAATGGAGGGATGAATGAATGGAAAGAATTTTTTTAATGTTAGCTAGTATTATTGCTGGTTTTGCTTTAATCAAAATGCCTTTAGCAGGCACATTCTTATCAAGTGTAGAGCCATTAACAGATTTAATTGGTATTTTAGCTATTTTAATTTTCTCCCTTTTCCTAATATACAAAGGGTTTATGAATCTTATCGGTAAGTAGGCAGTATATTAGGTTTAGGCATCTTATTAAAATAGACTAAAGATACAAATTATTAAATAAACCTGTATCTGATTACTAGTTAATCTTAGATACAGGTTATTTTTTTTACTTTTTTAGTGTTCTTTCTTTTTAATTGAATTATTTCCCTTAACTCGCTTTAAGGTAGCAACAATCAGAAAGCTTACAATTACTAATAAGAGCCATGAACTTACTTTACCTAGATGAACTAAACTCCATGCAACCGACTGATTAGGATATTGCCATGCACCAAAAAACGTTGCAATATTTTCGGCTATCCATATAAAAAATCCGATTAGTACGAAAGAAAGTGCGATTGGCATACGGTACCTGGTCCCATGAATTTCATAAGTGACCCAAGATTTCCAAAAAACAATTATGACAAGCCCTGATAACCACCAACGAACGTCCATCCAAAAATGGTGAGTAAAGAAATTCAAATAAATTGCTGCTGCAAGTGAAGCAACTACTAAAAATGGTGGCCAATTAATTAGTTCAACATTCAACCTTCTCCACGCTTGACATAAATAACTGGCAACACTTGCGTACATAAATCCACTATATAGTGGCACTCCAAATAGTTTAGAGTATCCTTCCCCAGGATATGCCCAAGAGCCCATATGTACCTTAAAAAGTTCAAGTGCAAGGCCAATTAGGTGAAACAGTGTAATGACCTTTAATTCATCCAATGTTTCAAGCTTAGTACGCACCATCAGCCACTGCATCAATATACAGATGAGTAGTAGCCAATCATATCTTGGAAGAAATGGAAGTGGCACAATTTTAGTAAAAGCTAAAGAGGCAAAAATCACAACAGGAAAAATACATGATAAAGCCTGCTCCCAACCAAATCGAACAAGTTGTTTGACCGCTCTAATAAAATGTGACTCAGCCTTTTGAACTATTAAATTCACAATTAGCTCTCCTTCTTAATTTTATCTACTTCATCATTTTTGTACTCTAAAATATCTCCAGGTTGACAGTCTAAGGCCTTACAAATCGCTTCTAAAGTTGCAAAACGAATCGCTTTTGCCTTACCGTTTTTCAATATAGAAAGATTCGCCATCGTAATCCCAACCTTTTCTGAAAGCTCGGTTACACTCATTTTCCTTTTCGCCAACATCACGTCAATATTGATAATAATTGCCATTTTCTTCACCTCAGACCGTTAAATCATTTTCTGATTTTATATCAATCGCTTCTTTCAAAAGCCTTTCGAGAACGGCCGCAAAGACTGCAATTACCAATGAAGCAAAAATCAAGACCATGCCAATAACGATAATTCCTGGAGCGTCATCCATATCAGCAATTAAATAAAATAGTGGCAATCCTAGTACATACAGTACACTAATTGCGATTGCACTGAATTTTATTTTCTTTAAAGCGTTAACCGATAATTCCGAGAAAGCTTTGTTTTTATCAATGTAGCTTAAAAGTTTAAAAGCTTGATAAAGAGCAAAATAGAAAGGAATCGCTGCAGCATATAGATCTATAAAAATGAAATATTTCATTAAAGCAATATTCGGATACAGTTCAGCAGCAAATTCTGCAATCTTCGGAACCACAAATATACACAATGCAAGAACTGGGAGCCCAATAAGAATCACTACTATTTTTAAAAAGAGCGTTGACCCTCGTTTCATAAATGCACCTCACTAAATTATTTTCAATTTGAATTTATCATATATTTTATCGTTTTACAATAAATTATTGTTGTTTTTTATTATATTATTATCGTTATGAAATTATCCTTATATTTTATAAAGAAAAAAAGCATTTCTCACCTAAAGAAATGCTCATGTGAAATCTAAATCCAATCTATCCTCAGAAAGACAAAATTTTTTTAAATGTTAGAGTTGAAATAAATTAACAGATTAATTTTACTGTTTGTAACATATTACTGTTTTTAACAGTATATTGTTATTAACAGTGATAAATTATTCTTTGTGATGAAATCTACGCATTTAGGAGGTTTACTATTTATGAAGCATACAGGCAGGCATACCGGTGCGTTTCTTTTATTGTTTTTAACAGAGGGGGCTAGTTATGGAGGGAAGCTTTTGCAGAAGTGTGAGGAAGAACTACCAATCAATCCAATAGACAGTTCCATATTATATCGCACGCTAAAGCAATTAGAGACTGAAGGTGCTGTTGAGTCTTATTTAGGTACATCCGAACAAGACAAACCAATTAAGATGTATAAAATTACTGAAGTTGGAAAAGAAAAATTGGAAGAATTTCAAATAAACATTGAAGAAAAGCTTAAGAATTTAACATTTTTCTTGCAAAGATACAATGTATGGAAGGTGAAGAATCATGATTAATGCTTCGATCCTATACAGTTTAGCAATCATCCTTACTATTATTTCTTTTATAAAGGATCGAAAAAAAACGAAAGAAGCTCTATTAAAATCTTGGAAAATGTTTTGTAATATTTTTCCTGAAATTTTAACGATTATGTTTTTTGTAGGACTATCCTTATCCTTATTAACACCTACACTCATTTCATCAATTATTGGGGAGCACTCTGGAATAAAAGGAATAATACTATCTACATTAATTGGTTCTGTTGGACTAATTCCAAGTTTTATCGTTTTTCCTCTTGGAGAAACATTAGTCCAAAATGGTGCTGGCCTCCCACAAGTAGCAGTGTTAATGTCAACATTAATGTCAGTAGGAATTATTACTTTACCTATGGAACAAAAATTATTTGGAAGAAGTTTTGCATATGCACGTAATGCAAGTGGACTTTTAATGTCTCTTTTATTTGCCTATATTATTTGGTTGGTGATGGTATGAGTCAATTAAAAAAATATCGTTTCTTTTTTATTTTGTTAGTAGCGTTCATCGTTCTAACATTAATAAACCACTCCCTTGGAATGAAAGCAATTCAATTAACTGGAAATAGTATATTAAATATGTTTTTTCTCCTCCCACCTGTTTTAATTTTTGTAGGCTTACTTGATAAATGGGTTGAGAAAGAAAATCTTATTAAATATATGGGAGATAAATCTGGTATTTACGGTGTTTTGTTTGCTCTCCTACTAGGAGGTATTGCAGCCGGTCCTTTAAATCTAGCATTTCCGATTGCGGTACTTTTATTGAAAAAAGGAGCGAGTATTCGCTATGTTGTATTCTTTTTAGGCGTTTGGACAACGGCTAAACTACCTGTCGTTATCTATGAGTTTGATTCATTTGGTATTAAATTCACACTTATTCATTTATGTTTTGGCTTAATATTTTACTATTTAATGGGCATCATTTTTGAGAAGTTTTATAATCGTAAACAATTGTTAAGTTATGAAGATCACCCAGATATTTCTATATAGGTATATACTACGAATAAATGAAAACAGTCATTATTTTAATTAGGTCTTAGTGAAAAAAAGAGTACAAAATGAAGAGCGAATTTATACTCAACATCAATAAATTAAATGAATAAAGGCAAACTCAAGAAGACTAGCCCGTATGCTAGTCTTCTTGAAATGTAAACCGCTATCTTTTGTTTAGGTTCAATTGCAGTCTTATGAAATGTTCAATTATATAACCTATTAAACTAACATTTCCCAACGTAATCTATCTTAAAACTTTCTCTTCAATTTTTTGTAAAATCTGTACGAGTGTCTAGTAAAATCTAGGAATTTTAACGGTATTTTTATAGGTACTTTATACAAAGTTTTTTTATATAGTTTATAGTAAGCTTTGACTAAATCTTCCCACTTTTCATCCTTTCCTTTTTTGTAAAAGTCAGATATATCTACAACGTACCCCCTACCATCTTTCATCATCACATTTTTCCCGTGAACGTCGTATGGATTTAACCCACGACTTATCGCATACTTAAGCGCAATATTTACATCTTTAATCACACTCTCAGGAATTCGATCACCATTTGCAAGGGCGTTGTATAGGGTAATTCCATCTAATCTTTTTAATACTAGATATTTTTCACCGAATTGGATCAATTTCGAATAAGCTGGATGCTCTCCTAATTGTTTATAGACTTGAACTTCTTTTTCTAAACCATCTAGATCTTTTCCATAAACTTTAACAACCACATTTGGTTCAGAATGATGTATAAAAACGGCAGCATAATTACCTGAGCCAATGCATTTCCAACCTTTTGGTATATTCTTAACTACTATTGGGTCATTTGGATGTTCACTCTTGAGGTATACATTCGGAATTAATTCCTTTTCAATTAGAATCTTAAAATCAGATTGATTTGTTAAAATAGACATGCATTTACCCCTTTATAACTGTTTACTATTATTTCTCAATCTATTAGCCTATTAGAATTTACCAATCCCTTTAATAATAGCTAACAATAATAAAAGATTTTATTTCTTAAATAACTGATTTACTTTGTTTTTATCTTTTAAATTAGTGTGGATTAGTTCCTCTAGGTCCTTTTCATTCGTATAAGAACTTAAATCTTTTCCATACCATTCATTAAATTGTTGTCTTGTCACAGTATATTTTTGATCAGCAAAATCAAAAACAATCCATTCTACGTTTTTGATCAATGCAAATAAGTAAGTTGCATTATTTATTACGATATTTTTAGTATTAGCCGGTAAATTCTTATAATCAATCGTTATACCATAAGGCTTCTTTTTTGTTTGGAGTGACATTTTGGTGAATTCATTATGATTTGGTAATTGTTTTATAATACTTCCTAAAGCACTGTTATTACCGACATAAGAATTTTTATAATGAAAAATATCCTTATTTGTGTTTTTGTTAAAGGAACAGCTGGTTAAACTGATTAATAATATTAATAGTATGAAATAACCCAAAATTTTTTTCATATTTACCCCTTTGCTCTTTTTAATTGAGTACAAGTTCAATTCGTGAGCACAATAAACATACGATTTTAATAAGAAATATATTAAACTTCATAACAAGCGTGCAAATTGTGAAATAGGAGCTGATTAATCAGCTCCTATTTGATCTTAAATTTCATTTTACATATGAAGACCTTGTTCACGTTCTTTCTTTCCTCCACTTGACCAAATCACGACTGGTATAAGAATTAAGGATAAGATTCCTCCAGCTAATGATAATGTTGCATAACTTGAATTAGCAACAATCATACCAGACAATGCGCCTCCTGATGCCCCTGCTAGTGCGATAAATACATCCACAGTACCTTGGGTTTTGGCGCGTGTAGTAGAATCTGTTGAATCAACGATTTGAGCAGTCCCACTGATTAGTCCAAAATTCCATCCTAATCCTAGTAACGAAAGAGCAACTACTAGGAGAATCATCGAATCACTTGGTGCTGATGCGGCTAATACTCCTGCTAGTAATAAAGTGGCTCCAGATGCAATTGACATAGCTGTTCGCCCTATTTTATCTACAAGAATACCTGTAATGAGTGAAGGAAGATACATCGAGCCAATATGGAACGCAATCACAATACCTACTTCGTTTAGTCCATGCCCGTGATGTTTCATGTGAATAGGTGTCATTGTCATAATAGCAACCATAACAATTTGTGTCAGTACCATTGTCGTTGCTCCTACAGCAATACCCCTCTTTGCTTTCATATTCTCAATTTCTGTGGAATGAACTACATCCACTTTTTGTGTTTTATTTGACTCGATTATTTTTGCTAAAATCAACGGGTCTGGATTAAGCATTATGAAAAGAAAAAGGCCGGCCAAAATAAAAGCTGTTGCCGATAAAATGAATGGCCCTGCAAGTGCTGGCACGCCAATGGAGACTGCCAATTTTCCCATAGGGCCTACTAGGTTAGGACCTGCAACAGCACCAAATGTTGTGGAAACCATTGCAATACTAATCGCTTTTGCACGTTGCTTATTATTTGCTAAATCAGTTCCTGCATATCTAGCTTGCAAATTGGTAGCTGTTCCTGCACCGTAAATCAAAAGTGATGCAAATAAAAGGATAATACTGTTTGTCATTGCCGCAATTACTACACCGATTGCTCCAAGTCCACCTGTAAAAAATCCTGCAGCAAGCCCGATTCGTCTACCAAATCTTTGAGAAAGCCTACCAACAATTAATGCCGCTCCTGCTGAACCTAATGTAAAAAGGGATGCCGGAAGACCAGTAAAAGCATCTGTCCCTAGCATTTGTTGAGCTAATAATGCACCAACTGTAACTCCGGCAGCTAATCCAGCTCCACCAAAAATTTGCGAAATGCTAACCATCAATAGTGTCCGTTTATATAGCATTTTTTGTTTTTCCTCTGAATTCACATAATCCATTGCAAAATTATGCGCTCGATTATTCATTTATACACCTACTTTTAGTCGTGCGATTTTCAAAAAAATAATTGCAATAATATCAGTGAATGTAAGCGTTTAATTTACATCTCTTTTATTTTAACAAATATCTATTTATATCAAACTATTTTTTTTATCTTCTTTTGTAAATTTAACATATAAAACAAATGCATCGAGCCTTTTGACTTGATGCATTTCTTCTTTTAATAGAATTTTAAAATAACGATACTATGCTTTTTTAACAAACTCAGACTTCAACTTCATGGCACCAAAACCTTCAATTTTACAATCGATATCGTGATCACCTTCAACTAATCGAATACTTTTCACTTTTGTACCTATTTTAACGACAAGTGATGTACCCTTTACTTTTAAATCTTTTATAACTGTAACTGAATCCCCATCATTTAAAATATTTCCGTTAGCATCTTTTACTACTTTTGTATCGTCATTCGTCTGTTCAGTTTCCATTGTCCATTCATAACCACATTCCGGACAAATTAAAAGATTTCCATCTTCATAAGTATATGCTGAATTACACTTAGGACAATTAGGTAGATTTTCCATTGTTTTTCCTCCGCTCATTACTAAATCTATACTGTTTACCCAACTTCTATATACTCGCACACTCCTAACCTTAATACAAGATTAGATAATTATTATCGAATTTTAACGATAATGTTAAGGTTAATTTAAGAATTGACCTGTAAGATATAGAGTAGATACAATCTTCTTCATTATGAAAGTAAGCCCCAATTATTTTCATATATAAAATAGCTCATGACTAGAGGTCATGAGCTATTTTGTTTTAAATTTCTAATAAGTTTTTTTCAATTAAAGAATTAACTGCCGAACAAATTGCGATTTTCACATGAGCATAAGTTAAACCACCTTGAACATATGCAATATACGGAGCCCTTATTGGACCATCTGCTGTTAATTCAATACTTGCACCTTGGATAAATGTCCCCGCTGCCATAATTACATCGTCTTCATATCCAGGCATATAGTTTGCTGTTGGCGTAAAATGAGCATTGATAGGTGAAGCCGCTTGAATTGCCTGACAAAATGCGATCATTTTTTCTTTATCATCAAATTGAACAGATTGTATTAAATCGGTTCTTACTGCATCCCATGAAGGGTTTGTGTTCATACCAAGCTTTTCTAAAAACGCTGCAGTAAATAATGCTCCTTTTAATGCTTGACCAGTGATATGTGGTGCCATAAAAAATCCATGATACATATCTTGTAACGCATAAAGAGATGCACCAGCTTCACGTCCAATTCCTGGAGATGTTAAACGATAGCCACATTTTTCGACTAAATCTTTACGTCCTACAATATAACCACCTGTTTTTGCAAGTCCACCACCAGGATTTTTGATTAATGAACCTGCCATTAAATCTGCCCCTACATGGCATGGCTCTAGTTTTTCAACAAACTCACCATAGCAATTATCTACAAAAACAATGACACTTGGATCAATTTCTTTTACAAAATCAATCATCTCTTTAATTTGTTCAATTGTATATGAAGGTCTTGTTCCGTAACCTTTTGAACGCTGAATACCGATTACTTTCGTATTACTTGTCATTTTATTTGCTACTTTTTCATAATTGATTCGTTCATCATTTACTAGTTCGATTGATTCATATCCGATTCCAAAGTCTTTTAATGAGCCATTTCCACTTTCCCCACGAATCCCTACGATTTCCTCTAATGTATCGTATGGCTTCCCAGTAATATATAAAAGCTCATCCCCTGGTCTTAGTACGCCAAATAAAGCAGTTGAAATTGCATGGGTTCCAGAAATGATTTGCGGTCTCACTAAACCAGCTTCTCCACCTAAAACATCAGCAAAAATTTCCTCTAATGTATCTCTTCCGATATCATCATAACCATAACCAGTTGTTGGGATAAAATGACTATCACTCACTTTATGCTTTCGAAAGCTTTGTAAAACTTTGAATTGGTTATATTCAATCACTTCGTCAATTTCTTTATGGGCTTCTGAAATTAATTTTTCAACATCTGCCACTAATGGTGCAATTTTTTCCCCGTTTGATAAAAATTCTAGCATTGATTATTGCTCCTTATATATTCTATATCTTTTAACTGTATCATAAATTGAATGTTCTTTGAAAACGTAACCAGTAATTTGATAGATTTCTGCTTCTTCATTAAAGTTGATTGATTCAATCATCGTTAATTTTTTGATTTCATGAATCAATTTCCCTTCGTATGCAGGTACAAACACTTCAAAATATTCCATGTATTGTTTACATTCAAATTCAATTCTTTGACGTAATTTACTTAAATCATCTTCATTTAAAGCACTCATTTCAATAAATCCTTCAGATGGTGATGGTACAAAGTCCTCATGAACTTGATCTATTTTATTATAGACCGTTAAAATTGGAATATTTTTAACATCTAAATCATTCAATAATTTAGAAACTGTTACTTCATGGCTTTTATAATTTTCATGAGATGCATCGACAACATGAAGAATGAAATCTGCTTCAGTTGCTTCTTCAAGTGTTGAACGGAATGCAGCAATAAGTGAAGTTGGTAAATCCTGAATAAAACCTACTGTATCAGTCAGTAAAGTTGTCATACCATTTGATAAAACAAATTTTCTAGTTGTTGGATCTAATGTCGCAAACAGTAAATCTTGTTCATACACATCAGATTTAGTTAGTCGATTAAATAATGTTGATTTTCCTGCATTTGTATAACCTACTAACGAAATATGAAACATTTCATTTTTCTTACGACGCTCACGATAACGTTTACGATGTTCAACGACTATGTTTAATTGCTGCTTAATATCATCAATACGTTTTCGAATGTGACGACGATCAGATTCTAGTTTTGTTTCACCAGGCCCTCTTGTACCAATACCTCCACCAAGTCTTGATAACTCTGTTCCTTGACCAACTAATCTTGGCATCAAATATTGTAATTGAGCCAATTCAACCTGTAATTTACCTTCTTTTGTTTTCGCTCGCTGTGCAAATATGTCTAATATTAATTGTGTACGGTCAATTACTCTTTTTTCTAATCTTGCAGATAAATTACGTATTTGAGATGGAGTCAGTTCATTATTAAAAATAACAACATCAGGTTCTAACTCTGCAATTGCTGCCTCTAACTCTTCTACTTTACCTGTCCCTATGTATAATGCTGGATGATATTTAGTTCTTTTTTGTGAAGTTATTAAAACTACTTCTCCATTTGCCGTTTTTGTAAGTGATGCTAATTCATCCAATGAATAATTAAAACGATCATCATCTACATTTTGAAGCTGACATCCAACTAAAATGGCTCTTTCTCTCATTTCATTCGTCACAAAATTCCACCTTTTCTTTAACCAATTCTAAGCAATAAATATTCTTTACTCTTAACTGTCTCTTTATTATAATGATATCTGGACTATTTTTCATCTTTTTATTAAGGGCGGGGGAATTGCTTTTTGGAAACATGGGAGTTATTTAGCATTATTGGTACTATTTCCTTTGCATTAAGTGGTGCAGTAGTAGCCATGGAAGAAGACTATGATTTATTTGGTGTCTATATCCTAGGCTTTGCTACAGCCTTTGGTGGCGGTGCATTACGTAATTTATTAATAGGTTATCCAATTAACTATTTATGGAATCAAACAACAAATTTTACAATTGCGTTAGTTGCGATGACAGTTATCTTTTTCTTTCCGCAATTATCAAATAAACCATTTAAAAAATTAGATATTTTATTCGATTCAGTCGGTTTATCCGCTTTTGCAATTCTAGGTGCAAATTATGCCATGGAATTAAAATTACCTGTTAGCGCTGTTATTGTAGCATCTGTCTTAACTGGAATCGGTGGCGGAATCGTACGAGATCTACTTGCAAAAAGAAAACCAATGGTATTACATTCAGAAGTATATGCTTTTTGGGCAATACTTGTAGGCGTTTTAATTGGAAATAAATTTGTTGATACAAATTTTGAACTTTTATTATTATTCATCGTTATTGTTCTTCTTAGACTATTATCTGTACATTATAATTGGAGTCTACCTAAAAGATCATTTAAAGGCTCTAGCTCTACAGTTAGTTTAAACGAATCAAGCACTCAAAAATTAATAAATTAAATTAAATTAAATAAATAAGTCCAATAAAAACAAACCTTTTAAAATGATGGTTTGTTTTTTTATTTTTTTTTATATTGTAAGACAAATAGTTGATATATTCCCCCACGGCACTAACGCTTCTTTGCAACAATCAAACTTATTAGTCTCATTTTTCATTACCACGAAAAAACAAACCCAAAAAAGCGTTTGTTTTCTTCACATAATTTACCTATACTTGCCAACACTATTTTAGAAATTTAGTTAAAGGAGGAATTTCATTTGAAGAGATATAACATTACAAATCATTCAGTCGAAACAATTGATGAATTTTTGCTTCCAACTAAAGATGAAATTCTTTGGTATCACTTTAATCATAAATCCTTTGATGAGTTAACTACTAGTATTGAAAGTTTAACTATTCACCCTTTAGCAAAAAAGAAACTTCTACATAGTGATCATAAACCAAGAATAAATATCTTTAAAAACGAGGCAATCCTTTCCCTATATGCCTTAACTAAGTTATTTAAACCAACAAAAATAAATATTCTTGTTTGCAGTAATTTAATTATTTCATATATAGAAGATCATGAAATAGATTTATTCAAATTTGTAACTCAGGAATTCAGTCAAAATTATATAAAAGTAGACCATACTGGTCATGTTTTATATCAAATTTCCCATGAAGTTATTGAGAAGTTCCTTATCTCAATTGATCGGTTTGCAAATGAGATTGAAGAAATTGAACGAGACTTATTTAATGACCCATTTCGAAAGGATTTAGATCAGAAAATTTTCAATTGGAAAGTTCAACTTCAAGATTTAAGGCAGCTTGTAGAACCGCAAGTAAATGTCATTAACCAAATTGTAGAAGCAGATTTTCCTTTCTTAAGTCAGGATGCAGGTTTTTATTTTAATGAATTGAAAGAGAATTATGAACGTATTATTAATGCCCTTGATAATTTTAAAGAAAGTATGGCAGGCATTATCGAGCTGCAAATGTCCTTAAAATCAGACCGTACAAATGATATTATGAAAACTTTAACACTTATAAGTGCCATTTTTTTACCAATGTCTTTTATCGCGGGATTTTATGGCATGAATTTTGGAAATATGCCTGAGTTAAAATGGAAATATGGTTATTTATATTGTATTGTCCTCAACATTTTAATTGGGGTCATTATTTCAATTTATTTTAACGCTAAAGGTTGGTGGGGTAGAAAGCACCAAATAAAATAGCTAATCGTTCAATTAATCGAGTCGGTTTTGTCTGAAGTAAATAAGTCTTTTTCTTCGATCCTCATTAATATTTCTCGATTAAATTCGGTCTCAGATACTAATCTTGTTGCTTGTGTCCTAATCGATTTTTCAACAATATTTCGGACAAATCGCCCATTACTAAAATGAGCACGATTTTCAAGTTTTGCCTTATGGATAAAATCTCTTAATCGGTATTCCGCTTCCCGAGATAGAATATATTCTCGGTCAACAAACATTTTTTTTGATATATCTAGTAGCTCCTTTACAGAATAATCCTGGAATTCTAAAATGAATGGAAATCTTGATTTTAGTCCAGGATTCAAACTTAAGAAATAATCCATTTCGGAAGAATAGCCGGCTAAAATCAGTACAAAGTCGCCATGTTTATCTTCCATATGTTTAACAAGAGTATCAATTGCTTCTTTTCCGAAATCTTTTTCCCCACCACGGCCAAGTGAGTAAGCCTCATCAATAAAAAGAATTCCACCATTTGCTTTTTTTACTAAATCTCTAGTTTTTTGAGCAGTGTGACCAATGTATTCTCCGACTAAATCAGCTCTTTCAGCTTCGATTAGGTGGCCTTTTGACAATACACCCATTTTCAAAAATAATTGACCAATAATCCTTGCAACAGTCGTTTTTCCAGTTCCTGGATTCCCTTTAAACAACATATGCAATACTTGTTTTTCAGCTTTTAAGTTTAATTCTTCTCGTTTTTTATTAATAAATATCCAAGCATAAATTTCATGAATCATTTTTTTTATTTCTTCCATGCCAATTAAATGCCTTAATTGATCCTCTATTTCAATTAATAATGCATGTTTAGGCTGTTTCACTGTTTCGATACTTAGATTTGGAGAAACCTCTCCCCTTTTCACTGTATTAAGTACAACATTTATTTGGCCGTTATCTTTTAAACGAATTGGCTGCTCCAAACATGACACCTCTCTTATTCTGTCGAACATTTTTTTTATCTATAGGATAGCACTCCACGAGAAAACAGATTACAAGTCGTTTTATGCGCTTTTGAGAGTATTTTACTAAATAAGTTTTTTACTATTATATGTACGAACAATTAATTTCAAAACTTTTATTCTCCAGACTAACTGTTAAATGGATAAGATTGCTAAATTTTACTAAATTCTATAAACTTATTTGATATAATGAGAGAAAAAGAGAAGAGTTGATAAATTTGACGATCCCAAACTTAACGACTGCTACTTTACCTGATGTCATCTTGCAATTTGCCTCTCACCTAAATAGTAAAGGAAGAAAAGAATCTACAATTAAGCGTTATTGCTATGATTTAGAAGAATGTTTCCGTTACTTTAAAAAAGTTAATGAAAGTTTTAGTACATTACAAGTTCAAGATTTTAATAATTATTTCTACTTTTTAACATCTGAACGTGGATATAATGAGAAAACGATGCATCGAATTTATGTCGTACTAAATCAATTTTATAAATTTTTAAACTCAAATAATTCTTCAATCGAGAATATCATTCCATTCACTAACTATTTAGCAGGACCTTCACGCGCCCTTTCAACGGACGATTTTATCTCTGAAGAAGAAGAAAAAATATTACTATCAATTGTTCAATCCACGACAGATTTGTCAGAAAAACAATTAAAAGCTAGATCATTTTTAATGGATCGTAATGAAATTATGATTCGTTTTATGCTCTTTTATGGACTGACTTTGAAGGAATTAATTGATTTACAAATGAGAGACATTAACTTCGCCTTAAATGAACTTGTTGTCCATAGCAAGGAAGGTGTGAAAAGAACAATTATTCTCACAAAAGAAGATCGAATACTCTTATATAATTATTTTGTTACGATACCCGAGCCCGTAAGACCTCACTATCATTCAACTCATCCGCTCTTTGTTGCATTTGATTTTAACCGTATGACTTTCCATTGGGTTTACAATATAGATTCACCGAAAGCACTAACGGAAATTGCATTTCAAAAAATGCTTAGATTGGAAGTTAAAAGAGCTGGGCTTAGAAAAGGACTTTGCTCACAACATTTAAGAAACACTTTTATTCTACGGAAAATAAAAGATGGGTTATTAGTAGAAGATATTCAGCAATTAGTTGGATTGAAGACCTCAGTTTCTTTAAAACGATACTTTCAATTTTTTCAAGAAAATGAACGCCCAAATAAAAAGGAGTTATGATGACGATCATCATAACTCCATCTTTTTATTGTGTAGAAACTTCCTTTTAGGAACTTGTATTTAGTTTTGCTTTCATAAGTTCTGCGATTTCTTTCGAAGAATATTTTTCTTCATTTTGCAAAGCTGCAATCACTTTTTCTCTTCTCTCACTCGAATGATTTTGACTTAATTTCTTTTTACCGATTAACTCTGTTACTTCAATTTTTAAACAAACAATTTCTGAAAGTAATTTTTCAACATACTCTGTGTGATCTTCGTATTTCCAAGGTTTTGATTGTCCTTTTTCAAAATAGTCGGTTGTTTTTAAAACGATTTGTCTCATTTCATCCTTATTTTCAATTATTGTTACTTTTCCATAAGCATGGATTGCTGTATAGTTCCAAGTTGAAACTGTATTTTTCTCTTCATACCATGAAGCAGAAACATATGCATGTGGCCCTGGAAAGATGATTAAAGATTCCTTTCCATTCATCGTTTTCCATTGAGGATTTGGCTTAGCTAAATGTGTAATGATCACTAAATTCTCATCGTCTTTTTGTATGATAAATGGTAAATGAGTTGCTTCGATTTTTGCCTCGTCATTATTCGATAATAATATTCCGAAGCTATTTTTCTTCATTTCGGCTATTAATTGATTTAAATCTGTTTCTTTAAATCCTTTTGGAACATACATTTGATTTCTCCTCCTTTAGTTTACATAATATAATTATCATCATTAAATTATCAAGCATATTAAAAAAGAACATTGACCATAAGATCAATGCTCTTTTTTCAAATTTATTTTACATTTCAATTTGTACATTTTTAGATGGTACAAACGTTGAAATTGCATGTTTATATATTAATTGTTGTTTACCTTCAACATCTAACAATACCGTAAAGTTATCAAAGCTTTTTACTTTACCTTTGATTTGAAATCCATTTAGTAAAAATACTGTAACCGCTAGATTGTCTTTACGTAATTGGTTTAAGAACTGGTCTTGAATGTTGATTGATGTTTTCATGTCCTTTTCCTCCTCTTCTACCTCTACATATATTTATTCGAGATGAAATAGCCCTTTCCTTCAAGTAGAGCTAAAATTTCCAGTTTTTTTATATCAAAATTATGTCCATCCATATCAAACCAATGGATGCTCATTTTGTTTCTAAACCACGTCATTTGCCTTTTTGCATACCTTCTTGAACTTTGTTTAATTAAATCGATTGCTTCTTCTTTCGTTAAGATTCCATCAAAATAATCGTAAAGCTCTTTATAGCCAATCGCTTGCACAGATTGACAATTTCGAATACCTTTGTCGTAGAGCATTTTTGCTTCATCTACTAGTCCTTCTTCCAACATTAGATCAACTCGTAAATTAATTCGATTGTATAGTAGCTCTCGCTCCATCGATAATCCGATTATTTCTGCATCATATAAATACTCTGGCTCTTTTTTAAATGCGGTCTCTGAAAATTTTTGTCCCGTTAGTTTGAAAACTTCAATTGCACGGATTACTCTTCTGACATTATTCATATGTATTTGCTTTGCACTTTCTGGATCAATTTCGTTTAATTGATCATGTAATGCTTTATTCCCAAAGGCCATCGCAAAGCCCTCTAATTGGCTTCTTAAAAGCTCATCACCTTCTTGCTCAGCAAATTCATATTTAGTTAATACACTTTGGATATATAATCCAGTACCACCAACAATAATTGGAATTTTACCTCGATTAGCTATTTCTTTAATTTTCTCTCTAGCTAAAGTTTGAAAATCAGCTACTGTAAAAGAATCTTTTGGATCAAGGAAATCGATTAAATGATGCGGAATTCCTTCCTTTTCTTCTTCTGTAATTTTAGCTGCTCCAATATTTAATTCCTTATAAACTTGTGTTGCATCACCATTAATGATTTCTCCATCAACAGCTTTTGCAAGTTCAATACTTAGCTTTGTTTTCCCTACTGCTGTAGGGCCAACGATGACTATCACTTTTTGCATATTTACCATTGTAATCACATATACGCCTTTCTATACAACCTTTTCCTTACTTGTCTTACTAAATTTGAAAGTAGATAACTCTTTTTATTTATACCATATTTATACAAAAAAACCAATGCGTTGTGAATCAATTCACAATTTTTAAAGAAAGTGTTTTCATTTTATATTTGTCAAAGTAAACTATAAGTAATCTAAAAAAAATGAGGTTATACTATGCCTGATTGGTCCTATCATACAATTTTTAAACCAATGCTCTCAAAGCTTCCTTCAAAAGTTTCAAGAGAATTCATTCATAGTAGCATGAATAAAATTTCAACTATGCCATTCGGTCCAAATCTAATCGAATTTCTCGGCCATTTAAACACTGACAGTTCCCTTGAAAACGAGATTCATCATTTGACAATTAAAAATCAAATTGGATTGGCCTCTAAGATTGACCCCTATCTATCTGGCACAAATGCTTTTATGAATTTAGGATTTGGTGTGATTGAAATTGGCCCTATTTCTATAAACGACACTTATACAAGCAAAAGTCCGCTCATTAATTTGAAACATAATCAATTAATCGGAACAGAGGAAAATAAAGTATTAACCCTAGAACAAACAGTTCATCAACTTTCTAAAATACATAAGAAGATTCCCATTTTTGCTAGAATAGTTGGGAGTTTTGATGAATTTAAACTGATCGAACCAAGACTTTTTGATTTTGTTGATTTATTCATCTTAGAGCTTGATTTGGCCAAAAATTTAGTAGAAAATAATTGGGCTTCGACTAAACCTATTTGTCTATCAATATGTCCAAATGAAATAGATGTTTTTCTTAAACAAGAAAATTATCCATTCGATTCAATTTTGATTGAAGAAATTCCAAATAATACTGACTTAGAACAAAAAAATATTTTAATAAATACAATTCAAAAGTTAAAATCAAATCAGTTTGAAAAACCAATTTTTACAAAAGGCGGAGTGGTTGAACCGATTGATGCAATTGAATTAATCGATTCTGGAGCATCTTTAGTATTTTTAACTCATGGATATGTACTCAGTGGTCCTGGTTTACCAAAACGGATCAATGAAGCGATAAAGTTTAGAAGCAAAAAAGCGATGACTAGTTTAAGTGACGGATGGGTATGGTACTTTTTATTTGGCCTTTTCATGTTTATTGGAGGATTACTTGCTCTATTTATTAGTTTAACTTCCATTGTCCTTCCATATGATGAGCACTTTTTAACGATTGATCGCGAATTAATTCTCCAGTTTAATGATCGAATTCTCCCCTTTATGTCACATGACCGAATGACACTTTCTGGGACGATTATGTCGGGTGGAATTTTGTTCATGTCATTAGCTAGAAATGGAATTAAACATCATTATCATTGGGCAAAGAAAGCATCTGACACTAGTGCATTCGTAGGTTTTTTAGCGATATTCTTATTTATTGGATATGGGTACTTTGACTGGTTACACGCTTTATTTTGGGTAATCTTATTAATACCATTTTTAATTGGTTTCTTTAAAACAAGAGGTATAAATAGAAGTCCAGAATCTGAAAATTTAACAAATAATGGCGTTTGGAAACTTAGTTTAATAGGTCAATTATTTTTTATTATACTAGGATTTTCGATTATAATCGGAGGATCTATTATTTCCTTTGTAGGCATCACTACTACCTTTGTTAAAACAGATTTAACTTATTTATGTATATCACCTTCTGAGTTGAATGCTTTTAATCAACACTTAATCCCTGTTATCTCACATGATCGCGCTGGTTTTGGAGGTGGTTTAGTAAGTGTCGGCTTACTAGTACTCATGATTTCATTATGGGGCTTCAGACAAAATCATAAATGGATCTGGTGGACATTATTGATTGGGAGCTTACCTGCGTTTATAACTGCGTTTGCAGTCCATTTTATGATTGGGTATACAGATTTTTATCATCTATTACCACCAATCATTGCAAGTCTGTTTTTATTAATAGGAGTCATTACATCTTATAAATTTTTGAATTTTACAACGAATCATTCGAACGATAACAACTTCCCCGAAATAAACAAACAGCTATAAGTTCAATAAGCAGACATAAAGGTAGGAGATATCCTACCTTTTTAGTATGTAGACAAGCCCTAAAAACTTGATTTTCAGACTGATTGCAAGCGCTTGTCTTTCGAGGCGCGAAGCCTGGTGAGGAGCGGAGTTACCCTACACGGTAATGAGCACCGCAGACAGGCGAAGCAACGAAGAAAGCGAGCGTTTGGCGGGCAGTCTGAAAGTAGGAGATATCCTACCTTTTTTCAATCATCTACAACAACATGATTTTTCCGTAACATGTAATAAACAGGAAGTCCAATTAACGTTAAACCAATTCCCCAAAAAGCTAAAATAGTTTGCGTCATAAGTGTATTAACAACGATAAAGACTCCCCCAATTATTGCGATTGAGAGAACGAAAGGTAAAAAAGGTACTCTATAAGGCCTTTTTAGATCCGGTTCCCGTTTTCGTAAAATATAAACCGCAATAAATGTTAATGTATAGAAGATCCAAATGACAAATACTAACATGTCCGTTAATAAGTCAAATCCACCTATAAACATCATAAATATGGCAACTATTAGGATAAATAGACCAGCATTATATGGAACTCCAGTCTTAGATAATTTACCAAACCAACTACTAAAAGGAAGTTTTTCTTCTCTAGCCATCACATATGGAACCCTCATACCAGTCATTGTATAGCCATTAATTGTACCAAATACTGAAATCAAAATTCCGATTGAGACGAGTTTCCCTCCAAAATTACCGAATAAAACTTTCGAAACTTCAGTGGCTGGTGTAGATGTACCAGCTAATTGCGCTGCAGTTAAAACAAATAAAAAGGATATGTTAATCAAAAGATAAACCGCCATTACAGCTGCTAAACCGAATACGATTGCTTTTGGCAAATCATTTTTAGGATTTTTCATTTCTCCGGCTATATTTCCTACGAGTATCCAACCATCATATGCAAACATCGTAGCAAGTAAAGCTGAACCAAGTGCTGGCAAAAAACTTCGATCACTTCCTACCTCAACTGGGAAAAGCTGAAAAGTCACATTTCCTTCATGTAATAATCCAAATATAATTAAAATCGCCAAAGGTATCAGTTTACAAAACGTAAAAAGTGATTGAATACTACCAGCAGTTTTTGCTCCTAAGAAATTCATTAATGTGATAAAAATTGCAGTAACTACAGCAATAATCGTTACTGTGATTTGATTAGAATTGGCAGGGACTCCAAAGATGGAAACTGCTTGCGTACCAAAAATGATCGAAAGCGCAGCAATATTAGCTGGAAAATAAATGATTGTTTGAGCCCATCCAAGTAAATAGGCTGTCAGATCTCCATATGTATGCTTTAAATAGGCAACCATTCCTCCTGTTTTTGGTATTGCTGCGGCAAGCTCAGCTCCAGATAAACCAGCACAAATTGTAATGATTCCCCCAATAATCCATGCTAATAAACCTAAGCTTGCAGATCCAGTTGCGCCATATACAGCCGTGGCTTTAAAGAAAACTCCACCACCAATTACAGTACCAATTACAGTAGTTAAAGCTGCAATAAACCCCATTTCTCTTCTTAGTTTATTTTCCGACAATAGGATCACCCATTCTTATAAAGATCACTTTACTTCATTCCCAAAGAAATGTTCACAAACACTGGAGATTCTTTCTAGGTCAACATTACCACCAGATATGATTGCTACTACTTTTTTATCTTTTATATATTTTGAAGCTTTACCTGATAAAATTACTGCTGTCGCTAGAGCACCTGAACCTTCCACAACTGCTTTACCGCGCTGTAGTAAATCCTTCATTGCGACTTCTATTTCATCCTCACTCACTAGGATGATTTCGTTTACCAATTCTTTTACAATTTCATATGTTAATTTCCCTGGAACCTTAACAGAACAACCATCGGCTATTGTAGGAGCTGTATAGTTAGTCACTATTTCTCCTGAGTCTATTGATGCTTTCATGCCATGTACATTCTCTGCTTGAACACCAATTATGTCTATTGAAGGGTTAAATGATTTCAAAGCGACTGCAATTCCAGAAATGAGGCCACCACCACCAATTGGAACAATTATTGTATCAACATCCCAGAGATCATCTAAAATTTCAATACCAATTGTCCCTTGACCAGCCATAATGTAAATATCATCGTATGGATGGATGAATGTTTCGCCAGTTTCGTCTCGTACTTTAGCACAATAGTCTTTCGCATCATCAAATGTATCACCGTATAAAATGATATTTGATCCGTACCCTTCTGTTGCTTCAACCTTTGCTTTTGGTGCAGTTGAAGGCATGATGATTTTACTCTTAATATGTAAAAGCTTTGATGATAAAGCGACACCTTGTGCATGATTTCCAGCTGAACATGCGATAATTCCTTTACTTCTTTCTTCCTCAGTTAAATGAGAAATTTTATTAAATGCACCTCGAAATTTAAATGAGCCCGTTAATTGCATATTTTCAAGTTTTAAATAAATCTCTCCGTCCGACTTTGAAGTTAAATAAAATGATTTTACTAAAGGTGTTTTTCGAACTTTACCTTCTAAAAGCTCATATGCAGTTTTAATTTCTTTGATCGTTAATGGTAATCCTTTATGATCTAAATTATTCATCTTCCAACTTCCTTTTTTATCAGCATTTTAATTTATCATTCTTGATACATGATAAGTTTGTGTCAAAGTACTAAACAAAATACCAAAAACAGGAATTAGTAAATGAAGAGAAAATAAAAAGAAGGAGATTGTGGTCTCCTTCTTTATTATTTAAGCTTGAGTTACGTTTAACTTTGCAGCTAATTTATTTAACATATCTTCAGACATACGATCTAAATCAAATTTTGGATCGAAGCCCCACTCTTCTTTTGCAGCAGAGCTGTCAATTGAATTTGGCCATGAATTGGCAATTCCTTGACGAATCGGATCAATGTCGAAATCTAATGTAAATTCAGGGATGAATTTACGAATTGATGCCGCGATTTGAGTTGGTTCAAATGACATTGCTGAGATATTAAATGCATTACGATGTTTAAGTTTTGATGGATCTGCTTCCATTAACTTAATAATTGCATCAATTGCATCAGGCATATACATCATATCCATGTATGTTCCTTCACCGATAAATGAAGTATATTTCTTATTTTTTAATGCTTCGTAATAAATATCAACAGCATAATCAGTAGTACCTCCACCTGGCACTGTATCATAAGAGATTAAGCCTGGGAAACGTACGCCACGAGTATCTACACCAAATTTTTCAAAGTAGTAATCACATAATAATTCTCCAGCTACTTTTGTAACACCATACATTGTAGTAGGACGTTGGATTGTATCTTGTGGTGTATTATCCTTTGGTGTTGCTGGTCCAAATGCACCAATTGAACTTGGAGTAAAGAATTTTAAGCTTAATTCTCTCGCTACTTCAAGAGCATTCACTAATCCACCCATGTTTAAGTCCCAAGCTAATGTAGGTTTTGCTTCTGCAACAGCTGATAAAAGAGCAGCTAAGTGAATGAACGTATCAATTTCATACTTTTTAGCAATCTCTAACATTTTTTCTTTATCCATTACATCTAAAATTTCAAAATGACCTGTTTCTAAAATTGGACTTCCTTCAAGACGGCGAATATCTGTCGCAACAACATTTTCAATACCGTATTCATTTCTAAGACGCATAGTTAATTCTGAACCGATTTGTCCAAAACAACCAGTAATTAATATTTTCTTCATTCCTTAGTCCACCTTATAGTAATAAAATATCGAAATTATTATTTAAAATTATTTAATAACGTTTAATTCGCGACCGACTTTTTCATAAATAGCTAAAACTTCATCTAGCATTTCTTTAGTATGCGCAGCTGTTGGCATATTACGAATACGACCAGTTCCTAGTGGTACTGTTGGGAATACGATTGACTTCGCATAAACTCCCTCTTCGTATAGACGTTTAGAAAATTCTTGTGTAAGATTTTCATCACCGATAATACATGGTGTAATTGGTGTTTCAGACTCACCAATATTAAATCCTAGTTTTGATAAACCAGCTTTTAAGTAATCACCATTTTCCCAAAGCTTTTCGATTTTTTCTGGTTCTTCAGACATAATACGAATTGCTTCAATACAAGCAGCAGCATTTGCTGGTGTTAAAGAAGTAGAGAATAAGAAAGGACGTGCACGAACTTTTAACCAATCGATTAATTGTTGTGAACCAGCAACATATCCACCTACAACTCCAACTGCTTTAGAAAGTGTACCAATTTGGAAATCAATTTTATCTGATAATCCGAAATGCTTAACTGTTCCAGCTCCTTTACCCATAACGCCAGAACCATGAGCATCATCGATATATGTAATTAAGCCAAATTCTTCAGCAATTTTTACAATATCAGGAATATTTGCTACATCTCCATCCATAGAGAAAACTCCATCTGCAATGTACATAACCTTCTCATATAAACCACAAGTTGTAGCTTCTTTTGCTTTTTCACGTAAATCATCCATATCTTGGTGTTTTACACGAATAATTTTTGCCCCAGAAAGTCTGCAACCATCGATAATTGAAGCGTGGTTTAATTCATCAGATAGAATTGCATCTTTTTTTGTCATTACTGCTGAAATAGCACCCATATTACAGTTAAAACCAGATTGGAATGCAATAGCAGCCTCTGTATGCTTAAATTCAGCAATCGCTTTTTCAAGTTGATCGTGGATATCCATCGTACCATTAATCGTACGTACAGCTCCTGCACCAACTCCATATTTTTCAGTCGCTTCAATAGCAGCTTGTTTTAAACGAGGATGAGTCGCAAAACCAAGATAGTTATTTGAAGATAAATTTATAAATTGTTTACCACTAATTTGAATAGTAGCTTCGTTAGAACCTTCTAAAGAGTTAATCTCATTATAGAGCCCTTTCTCTTTTAACTCAGCTAATTGTGGAGTTAAAAATGCTTCTAATGTCTTGCTTGACATAAATACCAGCTCCTAAATTAAGTTTATTTATCTAAAAGGAGTAAGCCCCCATTTTATATCTATTATTTATTATTAAATAAATATAAAAAATTATCGTTTTATTATTTTCCATTTTTGTAAGAGAAAATTTTTTATGTATTGATTACAATATACTTATTTGAGGCTTTCCGAATTCAATTATAAATCGGTTACATTGCATTAGGAATACTTTTATTCAAAATTTATTCGAAAAAAGTCGAATTTAAATTATTATAAAAATTCATATAATTCGAATATTATTCAATTTGTTTTTTTAGTAAAACATCTAGTGGTTAAAAAGGGGGTGAAAGAAGGATCATGTTGATTTAAGTCTGAGTTGTAAATAGATGTTTGAAATGCTGTACATAAAAGATGTAGTAGCGCTTCATATAAATGATGTAGTAGCGCTTCATATAAACGATGTAGCACTGCAATTAAACATGTGAAAAGTGCAAATAAATGATGAAATCCTGCAATTAAACAGTGAACTGCAATTAAAATCCGAAAACCGCAATTAAAATTAGCATATCTGCAATTAAAATCTGATAACTGCAATTAAATGTATCTACGTCAATAAAAT
>NZ_NUUX01000049.1 GCF_002564465.1 Bacillus sp. AFS088145
GAACTGCTTATGAGGAAGTAAGATTCATGATTTAGCTTATTTAGTTCCTCATGATCCGCTTATGAGGAAGTAAGATTCAAGAATTAGCTTATCTAGTTCCTCATGAAGCCCTTATGAGGAAGTATAATTGATGATTTAGCTTATTTAGTTCCTCATGAACCGCTTATAAGGAAGTAAGATTCAAGTTTAGGCTTATTTAGTTCCTCATGAACTACTTATGAGGAAGTATAATTCATGATTTAGTTTATTTAGTTCCTCATGAACCCCTCATAAGTATATATCCTTCAATTTTAGCTTTTTCACCAACTCATAAATCCCTTAATCAGCAAAATAAGGAAGAAAAAAGCTTGCCCATATGGACAAGCTTTTAAAATCAATTATTTAACTTCTTTCTTCAAGTCTTCAGCAACAAACTCTACGTTTGTACCTACAACTACTTGTACGTTTTTATCGTCTAATTTAATAACTCCACGAGCACCAGCTTTTTTAAGAAGTGCTTCATTTACTTTAGAAGCATCTTTTACTTGTAAACGTAAACGAGTTGTACAGTTATCAATATTTGTTAAGTTTTCTTTTCCACCTAGAGCTTGTAGGTATAAAGAATCACCAATTTCAGTTGTTACTTCATCAGTTTCAACTTCTTCGTCTTCACGACCTGGTGTTTTAATGTTAAATTTCTTAATTGCGAAGTAGAACACTACAAAGTAAATTACACCAAAGATTAAACCGATTAGGATTAAAAGAATAGGTTTAGTTGCAATATTGTAGTTCAGAATGTAGTCCATGAAACCAGCTGAGAATGTAAAACCATCTTTAATTCCTAAAGCATTTACTAGCCCCATTGATAATCCAGTTAAGATTGCATGGAACGTATATAGTACTGGAGCAATGAACATGAATGCAAATTCGATTGGTTCAGTAATACCTGTTAAAAAAGATGTTAAAGCAAGACCAATAAACATACCTGCAACAGTTTTACGTCTTTCTGGTTTTGCAGCAGCGATCATTGCAAATGCAGCAGCTGGAAGACCAAACATCATAATAGGGAAGAAACCAGTCATGAATGCACCAGCAGATTTGTCACCAGCGAAGAATCTGTTTAAGTCACCGTGAACTAATTTACCAGCAGCATCAGTAAAGTCACCTAAGTTGAACCAGAAAATTGTATTTAATACGTGATGTAATCCAAGTGGGATTAAAATACGGTTTAAGAAACCGAATACTGCAGCTCCGATTGGACCGATATCAATGATCCAGTTACCAACAGAGTTAATTGCATCTTGAATAGCTGGCCATACATAACCAAATATTCCTGCTAATACAAGCATAGTAGCTGACGTTATAATTGGAACGAATCGTCGTCCACTAAAGAATCCTAACCATTCAGGTAATTTAATACCACTGAAACGGTTGTAAAGAAGTCCAGCTACTACCCCTGTAATAATACCACCAAGGGCAGCCATATTAATATCTTTATTTATCGTTGTTGTTCCTGCAGTTAATACAAAGTAACCGATTGCACCTGCAAGACCGGCGGCTCCATTTCCATCCTTTGAAATACCGATTGCAACACCGATTGCAAAGATTAATGGAAGATTAGAGAAAATTGCATTACCAGCAGCCGCCATAAACGGTATGTCTAGTAGATCAGGTTGTCCAAAGCGCAGTAAAAGTCCTGCAGCTGGAAGGACAGCGATTGGTAACATTAATGCTTTACCAATACGTTGTAAGAAACTAAGCATATTATTTTCCCTCCGAAAATTTTTATAATGATTACGCTTTCAATAATAACTTAAAAGCTTTAACTTGTCTATACAACTAGTTAAGATAAAAATTGCTATTTTCTTCCAAAAAAATTAAAAATAAAAAGGGAAGAATTAAATCTCCCCCTATATTAAGCCATTTTATATAGTTTGTTTTTCTTTAATTATTGACCCTTTAAATGACTTTGCGCTTGAGCAATTAAACGTTTAGTGATTTCGCCACCAACTGATCCGTTTGAGCGTGCAGTTGTATCGGATCCTAAAGTTACACCGAATTCGTTAGCGATTTCATATTTAAATTGATCAAGTGCTTGTTCTACACCTGGAACTAATAATTTATTTGTTCTTGTCATGATTATCTCCCTTTCTGTAAGTAATAGCTTACAATTCTATTTTTTACATTTAGGGTTTTATCATGCTTGGTAAATACAGTCATATTAGGGTTATGTTAACTTTTTAACCAACGCTGATCCTTCAACGACGAGTACATTTTCTTGATTATATACATTCGTTTGGAGCGTTAATAATTTTTTATCATCTCTTTTACGTACAACACTGACGATTACTTTAATTGTGTCATTAATTTTTACTGGTGCTTTGAAAAATACTTCTTGAGATAGGTAAATGGTGTTTTTGCCGGGTAGTTTTGTACCTAATACTGAGGAAATAAAGCTGCAAATCAACATGCCATGTGCAATTCTTTCCTTAAAGATGCTTTCTTTTGCAAAATCATCTAATAAGTGAATTGGATTTACATCTGTTGAAATTGCAGCAAATTGTTCAATTAACTCTGCAGTAATTTTAACTTCAAGAGTAGCTTCGTCACCAACTGAAATGGAGTCAAAATGAACTTCCTGTACATGTCTTGCACTTTCGAAAACATTCATTTTGTTTCATCCTCTCCTTGATGAAATGTCTAGCTAATCAAGAAAATTGTTTAACTATATTGATTATAGTTTAGTGAATGAGAATTCTTGTAAGTTTTTAAACCAATCTTCTTGAGTTTTTTGGAACTGTTGGTACATGTTCGTCCAAGCAGTGTAAGGTGTGTTATTTAATGGTTGTTTAAAAAATTGTTGAAAAAATTGTTGTTGTTGATTTGAAAATGTACTCATAGCTTGAAAAAATGGTTGATATGGGCTTTGATTCATATTTGTCCATAAAGATTGAAATGGAGCAAACTGATCAACTAATTTTTTCCAAGTTTTTTCATAAGTTTCTTGATTAATAGTAGGCTTAATTTCATTTAATAACTTAATCATTTCTTGGAACTGCTCGTAAGACTCTTGTTGTTGTACTTGCACTTGCTCATTTAACGTTTTCCATTGTTTTGCTTGTTCCTGGAATAAAGACTCTGTCCATTGTTGAATTTGTAATTGATTGTCTAACAAATATTGAAGCATTTTTTGAAAATTCTCAGCTGCAAGTTCAGTTTGTAATTCGATTGTTTTTTCAGTCATTAGTGTTTCCTCCAAAAAAATTTATTATTGAATGCATTACTGCAATTTCAATCATCTTTAAAACTTTGATCAGAGTTGCTAAATGGAAAGAATGAATTTGTGTAAATCGAAAAAAATGTTTGGAGCATCTGATTATATTGAGTAAATGAATTATGACAAGATTTTAGATATTCCTCTCCGGCATCTGTAATTGAGTAAATTCGCTTTGCCGGACCTTCCATTCCATATTCCCAACTAGATTTAATATAACTTTCTTTTTCAAGTTGTCTTAGAATTCGATAAACATTACTTGAATCAAGCGTAGTAAAACCTAAATCAAATAATACTTGCATTAATTTATAGCCATGCATATTCCATTGCTTGAGGCTAAGAAGTAGAAAGGGAACTAAGAAGTTTTTAGGCAATGTAATTGATTCAGAAGTTTCGTGTTTACTTTTTTTACTTGTTTCCTTTTCATTTGTTGTCATAAAGTAATGTTCCCCCCTATATCGTAGTAATGGAATCATCATCCCTTAGGTGTAATTTACACTTAGTTAAATTTATTGTCAATGTATTTTAAATATAATGAATATTAAAAAACAAATTTCGACAAGAGATGTAGAAATATCGCGAAAACATTGGATTGTTTTGTCGTTAGCTTGTTTTCTATACTTAAAAGTAGTGAGGGGGATTAACATGTCAGAGCAAAATTATTCAGATCCATTAAAAATGTGGAAGCAAATGTATGATGTAAATGAAAAATACTTTGGAAAAATGATGAACGAATATGTTCAGAAAGAAGAATTTTCCGAGTGGATGGGTTCTGTAATAGATTTTAATCTATTCTGTAAAAAGATGTTGAATGATCAATCAAAAACTTTCTTAGAGGCTTCGAATATTGCATCTAAAGAAGATATCGCAAATGTAGCTAGCTTAGTGATTAATTTAGAATCGAAAGTAGATACATTAGAAGATCAATTATTTTTAGATTCCCAACCCGAGTTAGATGTAGCAGCATTGAAAAAAGAGTTAGACATTGTGACAGTTAAACGAGATCTTACAAAATTGAAAGCTGAAACCAAATCAATTCATCAACAAGTTAGTGATTTAAAGTCTTCAATCGAAAGCATTGAACAACTAAAATCTTCAATGGCTAACATTGAAAAACTTTTACAACAATTAACTACTAAACAACCAACAAAACAATAATTAGTTAAAAAAGGAGAAATGATAATGGATTTAGTAAATCGTGTAGCGATCGTAACAGGTGGAGCAAAAGGGATAGGAAAAGGTATAGCATTTGCTTTAGCAGAAAAAGGCGCAAAAGTTGTAATCAATTATAATAATAGTGAAGCACACGCAAAAGCAGTGGTAGATGAACTTTTTGAAAATGGTTATGAAGCGTTAGCAGTGCAAGCTAATGTTGCTGATTTAGATCAAGCGAAAGCATTAATTGATCGTACGGTTGAGCATTTTGGCCGATTAGACATAATTGTTAATAATGCTGGTATTACTAGAGACCGTAGTTTCAAAAAACTAAGTGCAGAAGATTGGCATGAGGTTATTGATGTGAATTTAAGTAGTGTTTATAACACATGTAATTCTGCTTTACCATACTTACTTGAATCTGATAACGCTCGTATCGTTAATATTTCATCAGTTATTGGTCAGGCAGGCGGATTCGGCCAAACAAACTATTCTGCTGCAAAAGCTGGTATGATTGGATTTACTAAATCATTAGCACTTGAATTAGCAAAAACAAACGTTACAGTAAATTCTGTATGCCCAGGATTTATTGAAACTGACATGGTGAACGAAATTCCAGAAAATGTAAAAGAGCAAATTAAATCAAGAATACCAAAAAGAAGATTTGGTACTGTAGAAGAGATTGCTAAAGCTGTTATTTACTTATGTGAAGGTGGCGAGTACATTACTGGTCAACAGATTAATGTAAATGGCGGACTTTACGTTTAAGTCTTACTTATAGATTACCTTTTTTAAGATCAAAAGGGGGGAAATGTGTTGTTTAATTCACAAATGTTAGAAGAAGCTACGGAATCGCTTCCGAGCGGATTAAAAGAATCATACAAAAGATTGAAGAAAACTGCAGATATTCTTATTAAAGAGGGAGAACCTTTAGTAGGTCAATCTCCTAAAGAAGTGATTTGGACGAAAAATAAAAGTAAATTATATCATTATATTCCAACTACAAAAAAGGTTAAAAAGACTCCAATCCTTCTTATCTATGCTCTAATTAATAAACCGTATATTCTTGATTTAACAAAGGGGAACTCTTTTGTTGAGTATCTTGTTAATGAAGGATTTGATGTTTATTTATTAGATTGGGGAACTTTTGGTCATGAAGATCGTCATTTGAAATTTGACGATATTATTCACGACTATATTGCAAAAGCGGTAAATAAAGTACTTCGTTTTTCAGGTGCAAAAGAATTATCGATGTTAGGATATTGTATGGGTGGTACTTTAACAAGTATTTACGCATCACTTTATGAAAATGCACCAATTAAAAACTTAATTTTTGTAACTAGTCCATTCGATTTTTCAGATACAGGATTATATGGTGCATTTTTAAATGAAAAATACTTTGCACTTGATAAAGCTGTTGATACATTAGGGAATATACCTCCTGAAATGATCGATTTTGGTAACAAAATGTTAAAACCAGTTACTAATTTTGTTGGACCTTATGTAACATTATTGGATCGTTCTGATAATACAAAGTTTATTAAATCATGGCAGTTAATGCAAAAATGGGTTACAGATGGTATTCCATTCCCAGGTGAAGCATATCGCCAATGGATTAGAGAGTTTTACCAACAAAATAAATTATTAAGCGGTGACTTAGAAATTAGAGGAAGAAAAGTAGATGTATCTAACATTAAAGCTAATGTTTTAAATATTTCTGCTACGAAAGACCATATTGCGATGCCTTGCCAAGTTGAAGCATTAAATGAGCATATTTCTAGCGTAGATAAGCAGTATGTTTCGATACCATCGGGCCATGTATCAATTATGTTTGGACCTGTTTCATTAAAAACGACATATCCGACAATAGGTAAATGGTTAGCTGAAAGATCATAATTTCAGTAAATTTCTAAAAATCCTTTCGTATTAAAAATTATCTATATTACGTTAAAAAATCTCACTTTTAAAAAAGTGGGATTTTTTTTATTCAACTGACAAAAACTACCTTAAATATGTTCCGAAGAAAGGAGAATAGATGTGAAAAGTATTAGCGGGGTTTTGTATTGGCCAACGACTTACACTGATTCACAACCCGAACTAGAAAATATAAAGTCACTCGATGAAGATTTAGATTGTGATTTTGTAATAGTTGGAGGTGGTGAATCAGGGAGTTTATGTGCATATTTCTTAAGTCAAACAGGAGCTAAAGTCGTTTTACTAGATAAACGAAAAAAAGTAGTACAGGGAAGTACTAGTGCAAATACTGGGCTCTTACAATATTCAAATGACAAAACTTTAAATTCGTTTATTAATTCATATGGAAAAGAAAAAGCTGTCCGTCATTATCAATTATGTGTAGAAGCAATTAAAGGTCTTGAAGAAATGTCAAAAACAATTGAAATTAATCCTGATTTTATAAAAAGAAAAAGTTTATATTATGCTAGTAATTTAGATGGTAAAGAAATGATTGATTTGGAATATAAAACATTAAAAGAAAATGGTTTTAATGTTGAACGATTTACAAAATCGCAAATTGAAGAGAAGTTTAATTTCACAAAAGAAGTTGCACTGTTCACAAGTGATGATGCTGAAGTAAATCCATATAAATGCGCACACGGCTTACTTTTATATGCTCTGAAACGAGGATTGAAGGTGTATTCGGATACAGAGGTAACTCGGATCATCGGTACAGATGGAGGGGTACAACTATTTACTAAAAATAAACATACGGTTCGTACAAAAAAAGTTATTTTTGCTGGAGGCTATGAATCGTTAGAAGTAAAAAGTGAGAAAAATGCAATTTTAGCTTCGACATTTGCGATTGTAACACAACCTCTAGTAGAGAAAAAAAATGCATGGTATGAAAATTGTTTAATTTGGGAGACGGCAAGACCATATTTATATCTCCGGACTACAGTTGATGGAAGAATAATTGTCGGAGGACTTGACGAACCTACAATAATACCAGAAAAACGTGAATCTATGTTATTTCATAAAAAAGAGCAGCTAATAAAAAATTTAATAGAGTTGTTTCCTCATTATAAAGAAGCTAAAGCAGAATATTATTGGACAGGTACATTTGGAGGAACACATTCCGGCTTACCAATGATTAGACAATACGATGAATATCCTAATTGCCTTTTTTTAATGGCCTATGGTGGCAATGGAACGGTTTATAGTTATATATTAGCTAAAATATTAAAAGATCTAGTTACTATCGGGTCTCATCCAGACGCAAATATTTATATGAATCATTAAATTTTAATTAGAATGTTGATCAATTACCAATTTTATGTATAAAAAGAGTAAAGTAGTAAGAAAATTTAATAGGTAATAAAAATATAGGAGTGTATTACATGAGTTATCATGAAATGTTTACAGAGTTGTTTTTAGGTTATATAGCTCTTTTTATTGTCGTTAAAATTAATGGAAAAACACAAATTACACAAATAACGCCATTTGATTTGATTTCGTCACTAGTGTTAGGAAATATACTAGGAGATGGAATATATGATAAAGAAGCAAATCTACCAAAAATTCTTTTTAGTATATTTGTTTGGGGTGCATTAATATTTTTTACTGAGGTCTTGACACAAAAGTCAATGTGGGCAAGAAAGTTCCTAGAAGGTGATGCTTCTATTGTTATTAGACATGGAGCAATTCAATGGAAAGAATTGAAAAGAAATCGTTTAGACACTGATCAATTGATGCAATTGCTAAGAGCAAAGGATACTTTTGCAGTCAGTGAAGTTGCGTATGCTATTTTAGAAAATGACGGTACGATTAGTGTCTTGAAGAAATCAAATTTCGATACGCCTACTAAACAGGATTTAAAAATTCAAATGGAAAAAGAATTTTTACCTGTGGTCGTAATTAGTGATGGGAAAATAATTAAAAGAGCTCTTAACTCGTTGAAAAAAGATGAAAAATGGGTTCATAAAAAACTTTCTGAGTCAAATTTATCACTTAAACAAGTATGCTTTGCAGAATGGGATTCAAAACAATTACATTTACATACGTATTAATATAAAAATTTGAGGATGAGATAAATGATATATTATATTTATTACTGTTTTGGAGGTACGCATTCTTCACCTTTAGCTGCTGCATATCATTTAAAGCAATTACCACTTGATCGCCAGCCGACAACAGAAGAAGTAAAAAATACCTACCTATTTAATAAATTAAAACCAAAAGATGGTGGAAAACTATTTTATCACGGTGAGGATGAAAATGGAGACCAAGTGTATACAGTAGCAAAAAGATATACTAAAAATGTGCCGACAGCGATCGAAGGTTTAGGAAAAATTTTATTAAATGAAGAAGATAAAATTATCTTATCAAGTACATCGCCAACAGTACCATTAGCTATGACTTTAGGTGGATTTACATCAAGATTTTTACATATCGATTTTATTGGGGTTCCATTACTTGTATTGGGAGCTAAGCAAACTTATCTAAATTTGATAAAATTAGTTGAAAATACGAAAAGATATCATCACATAGCAGCTGAAAAGGTCACTGACTTATCTAATAAAAACTTCAACAAAGATTAAAAAATGGACGTTCTATTACGTCCATTTTTTAATACGACATATTTATGACATCCATAGCTTTTTTAGCATCGTTTTCGATTAACTTATTAATATTAAATACGGAATATTGACCTTGTTTGGATAAATAGCTAAAAATTTGAACATGCAAATTGTTCACCGATACTAGTTGCTTAATAAATAAATTACTTAAGTCAAGAGTAGCGGTTTCTGTAAGTGCATGCGCATACATTTTTGTTAATACTTTTGTTGCTGATAATAAATCTTCTGCACTCATTTCGCTTGCTAATTTATCGCTCGCTGCATCCCTTTCCCCAATCGTAATATTGCTCATAAATTTTAGTAAATCCCGTAAGTTATTTTCAAATAATGTAATAGAAGTTTTATATAATTCCTTTAATCCTGAATCTGTTATATTTTTTATATTTGTTTTAAGCTTATATAAATAGTAGGTAGTTGTAGCAACAATTTCATGTAATTCTAAGGTTTCATGCCAAGCCAATGTTCTCATTATTTTCCCTCCTCTATTGTACAAGTCTATTCAGTAGGAATGGGTAATATGACGGATAAAATAAGGTAGAGGCAAAGCAGGAAAGGAGGAAAAGGGAGAAAGGTAGAAATTATTGAGGGATTGATCGAGAACTTAAAAATTCCGATTCAAAAAAATTCCGCCATTCTTTTCCCACCCAACTTATGTATATAGAAAATGTGATTCATCAATTGAGTTTATGTGTAAAAAGTGCTTTAGAAATGATTGATTTAATTAATGAGGAAGATTTAAAATTTCGACCAGTTGAAGATAAGAAATCGATCGGGGAGTTAGTTCAGCATCTGTGTGAGCTTATTGGTGCAGATATGGAAATTATGAGCGGCGTTAGTCAAGAAATGATGGTAAATTACTATACCGAGGTTGAATGTAAATCACTAGTTGATATGAAAAGTTTATTACAAAAAAACTTTCATGAATTAAAGGAATTCTATTTTAATATGAAAGAAAATGATTTAGTTGAAAAAACTACTTCATATTGGGGTCTACAATATTCTAAATTCGAATGGTTATTAGAGATTTTAGTCCACTTCACACACCACAGAGCGCAATTACATATGCTACTAGTCCAAAAAAAGGGCGATATTAATATCGCACTATTTTAAGGACAAAATAGGGGATAGAAGAAATGATACTTTCTTCCTATCCCCAAAATCTTGCACATAATCAGTCTTTCGTTTCGTGCTGTGGATGCATAAATTGTTTAGCAGGTTGTTCTCGTTTTTTTGATTCTAATAGGTCTGTGTTTTCTGCACTTGCCCAACCTATATCATTTGTTGGATGAACCCATTCGTCGCCTGCCATAACTGATGGATCAACATCGTCAGACCAATTATTTATTGGAGAGTTAGGAGAGCTATACTTACTATCTCCAATTACTACACCCTTTGAATTTACAAAAGGTTCTTCCATTTTAATGTCTGTCCCTTTAAAAGAAGGAAAATTTGAAATATGAGGTAAAGTATCATTCATTACCGGTGAATCGATTTCAGTTTTCTCATTTTTTCTCTTCATTATATATCACCTCTACTTACAAATTATTATTTGCTATTTAGTAAATTCAATTCAAAAGGACTATATTAAAAAATATTGTCCCTTTCAGAGGTGTTCAATATTTAATGGTCAATAGGGAAAAAGTATATTAAGTGATCAAAATTGATTATAAAAAATATTTTGATAATCATTTAATGATTTTTGATGTTAATATGTTTGAGCAGTGGTATTTATACAAAAAAACTCTAGTAATTGAACAAGCTCATTTGTTTAAGTTGATATCCAAAGTTATTTGACGTTAAAACTGATTAATAAACTGTTATTTGTACTCTAAGTAAAGGATATTAAATTAGCTTTTTAGTGTAGACTTTTTTTAATGAATCAGTTGATTGGAGTGGATAGTGCTCGACTCCTATGGGATAAGCGGAAAGGCTGAGACCCCGCAGGCTAGCCGATGAGGCTCAAGAATCTCGCCCGATGGAACGCGAGCACCCAGTAGTGGAAATCAACCTCACTAAACTCCTTTTACGAAAATTTGATAATTAATAAATAAGATTGTTTTTCAAGAGTATGAAAAAGGACAATATCCAAAATGAATATTGTCCTCTTGTACTATACTTCAATTGTAAAAAATGAAGGCGATAATGTTTTAGGTGAGAAATAAACTAGCATCGCAAAATTACCAGTTCTATATTCTCCAGTTAGTAAGAAATGTTCGATATTAAATGAAAGTGATTCAATCAATGTATGCTTATAAATTTCTTTTTCATTTAAATTAAGTGAAATAAAATCTGAACCTAAATATTCAGGATTTTCGATAATTCGTTTATAAATATCCTTCGCGAAATCATGATTTGTTACTTCGTCCCACCAAGGTTTACGTGGTTTATATTTATGATTTAAGTAATAATCAATTTTCATAATATCTTTAACGATCTTATCGTTTTTAATTTGATATTTAGTTAAAAACTCATTTAGACGCTTAAATAAATCTTCAAGCTGGTGGCCGATTCTTGCCCAACCTCTTTCTTCCCAATATGAACCAAATAGTTGGAAGAAATCAAATGGACTTTCAAACTCATTTTTAATTAAATATTCAATTGTACTATTTGTTCGATGGTCATTCCAATATTTTTCGAGTACGTCTTCAACTTGCTTAATTTTTACAATATCATCGAATGATAGTACATTATTACTTAAAATTTCATACGGAGCATAATCCATATATACGTAATCATGTTCATGCGCTCTTAAACGTACTCCAGTGCCTCTTAGCATTTTTAAAAACCCTAGTTGCAGTTCTTCTGGCCTTAAAGCAAAAACGTCATTGAATGTTTGACGAAATGAATTGTAATCCTCTTCAGGTAAACCAGCAATTAAATCTAAATGTTGATCTATTTTTTCGCCATCTCGTACAAGAGTGACAGTTCTGCAAAGCTTTTCAAAGTTTTGTCTTCTCATAACTAGTTCGTTTGTAGCATCATTTGTAGATTGAACACCTATTTCAAATCGGAATAAGCCTTTAGGAGCATTTTGATTTAAAAATTCGATGACTTCTGGTCGCATAATATCACCAGTAATTTCAAATTGGAATACTGTTCCTTCAACATGTTCGTCGATTAAAAATTGGAACATATCCATTGCATAACTACGACTTATGTTAAAAGTTCTGTCTACAAATTTAAAAACCTTCGCTCCGTTTGCCATAAGGTATCGAATATCATCTTTGATAACCTCTCGATTAAAATATCGAACCCCAACTTCAATAGAAGATAAACAAAACTGGCAATTAAATGGGCAACCTCGGCTTGTTTCGATATATTGAATTCTTTTACTTAGAAATGGTAAATCTTCTTTAAAGCGATAAGGCGATGGAATAGTTGTTAAATCTAATTTTTCGGTCTGTGGTTTAATGATATTTTTTCCTTCATCTCGATAACCAATGCCATTTATGGAAGTGAAATCATTCCCGTTTTCAATAGCATTAATTAATTTCTTAACAGTAATTTCTCCTTCACCAATCGTAATGATGTCAATTTCCTTTACGCGATCTAACCAATAATTCACATCATAGCTTACTTCTGGGCCGCCAACAAAAATAATAACTGAAGGATCAATTTTTTTATACATACGAATAACTTCAATTGTTTGTTCGATATTCCAAATATAGCAGCTAAAGCCAAGAATCTTTGGCTTGCGTTTATATAAGTCTGTGATGATGTTAAGACTTGGGTCTTTAATTGTATATTCTGCAAGCTCTATATCATATTCAGGCTGAGCATACGCTTTAATGTATCGAATACCCAAATTAGTATGGATATATTTTGCATTTAATGTTGCTAAAACAATGTTCATTTATATACCTCGTTCTAAATTATTATCGATTTATTTTATCATAAAATAATGAGATTACTAAATTTTCAAAAGCGAAATAGAAAATGAAGGAAGAAAAGAAGCAATCCAAATATCAAATTACTTATTTATTAGGTTATTATAGTCCCTTCTAAAGTGATTTCGTCTAACTGAAACTTGCCAGATTTTATAGTAGATTTTCTTCACATTTTTTATAAAAAAGACATATGATTTACTAAATACAAAAAAGTTTCCCTAGGGAAAGAAAGGATAACAAAATGAGTAAGAAAGTTTTATTTTTCACTTATTTGTGCAATAAAATAGGAGTGCTGTCAAATCAGGATGTAAAAAAAGTATTAAATCATTAATTACTATCAAAAATGGATAAAAGTTGTAGAAAATTGATGATTGTTCATTTACTTAGAACTATTGACAATGAAGACCGACACATGACATAATTTTATTAAATAGTATGAATAGTTTGAATTTTTAACGGTGTCCAAATAGATAGTCTAAATAAGTGGAGGTGTAAATATGAGTTTATTTTTAGAACAATGGAAAAAACTTGCGAATATTAAATGTGATTTGGCTAAAAGAGATTGGTTTTATGGTACGAGTGGAAACTTGTCTATGAAAATTTCAGACGATCCATTATTATTTCTTGTAACAGCGGATGAGAAGGATAAGAGAGCACGCTGTGATGAAGAATTTATAGTAGTTAATAATCTTGGTGAACCAGTATTTGATACGGTATTAAAGCCATCACTTGAAACATTGGTTCATGCAAATATTTACGAAAAAACATCTGCTAGTTGTGTGCTCCATGTACATACTGTAGATAATAATGTTATTTCTGAATTATTTGGTGATGAGGGGCAGGTAGAACTTGAAAATAATGAAATGATTCATATCTTAACAAGTTCTTATTTTGAAAATAAAATAACAATTCCAATCATTGAGAATGCGCAAGACATGGATACTTTTAAACGTGCATACACTCCATTTTTAACAAAGGATTTTGGGGCTGTTCTTGTTAGAAATCACGGGATCACTGTTTGGGGAAGAAGTCCACTAGAAACGAAGAAGTGGCTAGAAGGAATTGAATTTTTAATAAGTTATAAAGTAAAACTAATGATGATTAAAGGTCATAAAATAAAAGCAGGCAACTAAATACAAGCAAAAAAAGCTGAAATAGTAATGGAAAATAAATTCCATTACATTTCAGCTTTTTTATTTTATAATAAAATTATACTATTATTTAAAATTGATCATTTCTAGTCGGTTTTGCTAAACAAAATTTTTTTAGACTATACTGTATTTAAAGGAATTGAGCAATACTATTTGTTCATAGCTACTATTTACTAATACTTAGAAAAAAGTGTCTATAGAATTGCACTTAAATCAAAATTAATCATTTTAAGCAGGATTTAATAAAAAATCGTCTAATTTATAAGTAAGAACGATAGAAAAAAGCGCTATTTCATAAAATAAATAAACCTACTAGGTAATTTTGCTTAGTAGGTTTCATATTGTATCTATTTTAAATAAATTAGATAGAATGAATAATAGAAATTAATTCGATTATGAATGAAAAGGTTTGTTAAAAAACATCCTGTAGAAGGGAATCAGTCTAATGAATGAATATCAACTCAGCCGTTTATTATTATCTATTTCATTAAAAAGGGAAGAAATGGTATTTTTTGCGGAAACTAAAGGGTTAAACGAACATTTGACCTTAAAGGCCAGTCAAGAATTGGACGAGTTAATTATTTCATACCAAAAAAAATTGCTATCGGAATTAAATAAGTCATTTTCATTGAAATAATCTTAAGATTGATTAATAAGTGTAAAATAATAATATAGAATGAACTATGTAAAAGAAATTGAAGGGGTATTATTATGGAAGAGACAAATAGAAAAGATATAGAGCTTTCTTTAAAGCTATTTATTGTATTATCGCGAGCTCATAGAAAGATAAATGATTCTGCAAACAAATCAATTGCTAGTTTTAGTTTAAATCCAACTGAATTTGCAGTGCTAGAGCTCTTGTATCATAAAGGGAATCAACCACTTCAACATATTGGAGAAAAAATATTAATTGCAAGTGGCAGTATTACTTATGTTGTAGATAAACTTGAGAAAAAGGGTCTAGTTTATCGAAATCCTTGTAGTGCAGATCGTCGCGTAATTTATGCAGAAATAACTGAAAGTGGAAATAAACTGATGGAAGAAATCTTTCCTGTGCACGAAGAATTTTTACATGAGCAAATGAGTGATCTATCTAATGAAGAAAAAAATTTCCTAATTCATTTATTGAAGAAAATTGGATACCATGGGTCTAACTAAAAAAGCTCTCATTTAATGGAGCTTTTTTTATTTTTAATCAATTATCTTTTAAAAACAACTATTTATGCTGCTAAAAAACTAGTTCTTCTGTAATACTATTTTTAGGTTCTAAGTAAATAATTTTTAAATTTTCAGAAATTTATTTAGATTTAGGTTTTTTTAGAGGAAGTTTTTTTATATAATAGCAATATCACAAAAAATGGAGGGATTAACATGGGTTTTCAAGATTACCAGTATTCTAGACCAAATATTAAGAACTTTGGGGAACAATTTAAACGTTCACTACAAAATTTTTATGATGCTTCAACGGTCTACGAACAAGAATTAGCAATGAATGAAATCAATGATTTAAGAAATGAATTTTCAACAATGGAAAATTTATGTGCAGTTCGCCATTCAGTTGATACAAACGATAAGTTTTATGAGGATGAGCAAGCGTTTTTTGATGAGAACACTCCAATTGTTCAGTCATATGGGCAACAATATTATAAAGCATTAATCGGTTCTCCGTTTAGAGAGCAACTTGAAGAAAAATATGGCCATCAATTGTTTGCTTTAGCGGAGTGTGAAGTGAAAATTTTAAGTGAAGAAGTAATTCCGGATTTACAGGAAGAAAATAAACTTACGACTGAATACGCTAAGTTAGTAGCGGCTGCTAAACTTCCGTTTTATGGTGAAGTGAAAACGTTAGCACAAATTTCAGCACATTTCGAGGATAAAGATCGAGAGGTTAGAAAGACAGCTTACGATACATACTTTGGATACTTCTCGGAGAATCAAGATAAATTTGATGAGATTTACGATAAATTAGTAAAAATCCGAACTCGTATTGCAAACAAGCTTGGTTTCTCAAACTTTATTGAACTAGGATATGCTCGTATGATGAGGACGGATTACGATGCAAATGCTGTTAAGAAGTTTAGAGAGCAAGTTCTTGAAACAATTGTTCCAATCGCTACCGAATTAAGAGAACGACAAGCTAATCGAATTGGTGTAGAACAACTTTATTACTATGACGATAAATTCGAATTTGTAACTGGTAATGCAACACCTAAAGGTAATCCTGAATGGATTATTGAGAATGGTAAAAAAATGTATGATGAATTATCGAAAGAAACAAGTGAATTTTTCAATTTTATGTTAAAGGAAAATTTGCTAGACTTAGTTGCTAAGGAAGGAAAACAAGGTGGGGGATATTGTACTTATATTCCAAACTATAAAGCTCCTTTTATTTTCTCGAATTTCAACGGAACATCTGGTGACATTGACGTATTAACACATGAAGCTGGTCATGCATTCCAGGTTTATGAAAGTCGAAAATTTGAAACACCTGAGTATAACTGGCCAACTTTTGAGGCGTGTGAGATTCATTCAATGAGTATGGAATTTTTCACATGGCCTTGGCAAGAAGAATTCTTTAAGGAAGATACACAAAAATATTATTTTACACATTTAAGTAGTGCAGTTACTTTTATTAGTTATGGTGTGGCAGTAGATGAATTCCAGCATGAAATCTACGCAAATCCTGATTTAACACCTGAGGAACGCCACGGACTTTGGAAGAGCATCGAAGAAAAATATTTACCTCATCGAGCAAATGATGGAAATAGCTATTTAGAAAAGGGTGGTTTATGGCAAAGACAGGGGCATATTTACCAATCACCATTCTATTATATTGACTATACATTAGCTCAAATTTGTGCATTACAATTTTGGAATAAAATGCATGAAGACCGAGATTCAGCGTGGTCCGATTATGTTGGACTATGTCAATTAGGTGGCAGTAAATCATTTTTAGACTTAGTTAAAGAGGCTAAACTTGAATCTCCATTTAATGATGGCTGTATTGAAGAAACACTAGAACCTGTTAGAAAATGGCTAGCAGGAGTTAACGATCAAAATTTATAATGAATTACTCCGACTTTTTAAAGGTCGGAGTTTTTATATGGGTAGAAAAGATGAAGATATGATTCTTGTGAAGTTCAAATAACAATGAAACTAAAAAGCGAAAGAAGTATTTCCTTTCTCTTTTTAGTTTGTTGGAAAAAGTGGTCGTCAATTAATCAAGTAATGCCTGCTACGAGTATGGCATTTATGGCATTTTTATTTTGATATTAACCATTTATGAGCAAAGTATTTTCAGTCAACCCTAACCTAAGGATTGTCATGCTTCTTTGTTTTTAAGTAAAGAACAGTTCATTTACAACTGGAATAAATATTAGCGTTAATAAAGTCGAAATAAGTGTACCACTAGACGTTTTAATGTTAAGGGTGGTAAAGCAGCTATTGTAGCAAATACGGTCATTAATTTAGGTTTTAGACGTGTTTTACCTCCCTCGATGATTGCTTGGCGAAGAGGTAATCTTTTTTCTTTTGTCCGATCCATTGATATTGAAGAACTATTTTAGGTCGTTATGCATTTAAGAGTGACACTTGAAGAAAAAGAAGAAAAAATTCTAGTTTGGTGAGGTAAAGTCTTCCTTTTTATATTTAGCGGTAAAATGATAAAAAAATATAAACGGAATTTTTCAATCTTTTGATGGTGTTTTTTCTCTAAGAAAGAAAAATGTTAATTTCAACTCTGGTATGCTCGGTTTAAAAATCAAGAAAAAGATCTAAAAGTCCTATACGATTTTTTTGTTCAAACCTTCTAAAAAAAAATAACATAGATTTTCATTTTTTGTGAAATGATAAGATGGCAAGAAACTGATTAATTTTAGGAGGTATGAAAATGACAAAATCAAAAAAAGAAAAGGAACGATTTTGGAATGAAAGAAAGTCGAACCATCAGCCACATGATAAAGTAAAATCGTTTAAAGAATTGGACAAAGAAACAAAATAGTCATCTCCTTTACTAAAGAGTGATTGGTATCAGATTTTTTTTCGTGAAGATCACTTATCACATTTTCATTTGTAATCATAAAAAAAAGTCCCGTGATATACACGGGACCTGAGACTGATTTAGTAAAGAATTCTAATAAAATTTTAATAGAATCAAAATCTATGTAGTTCGAACTTTTTAAAATATGAATATAAGCAGAATCTACTATTTTAAAACTATTCTGCTGTTTTTAGTATTTTATAATTTTTATGGTTTACGACTGTTAGCGGTTCCATTTCTAAATCTCTGAAGTTTTCCATTATGGATATGTCAACAATGACAGAATTTTTATTTACTTTTTGTACTCTACCTTTCAATCCCTGTTTAAACTCAATGATATTTCCTGCTTCTGCAATTTTCATGAGCATATCTCCTAACAAAGTTTTGACTTGACACCTTCTATAATGCATGAAAACGGTTTAAAGGTAAAGAGAAAATTGAAATTTTTTTACAATTTTGTCTTTTTTCATAAGAAATTATGTTTAAAAACCTTTTGAAAGGCAAAAATGGTTGTAGCACTTTCAGGAGGTTAGTTTGTTGAAAGAATGGTTTGAAGAGTTTGAAGTAGAAATATCTAATGAAATTAAAAATTTGGTTAGTAGTAATACTCTTATAGGTGAGCCAATTTTATTTTTTGAAAACATTATTTTAGTACCATTTTTTGAGATGATTTTAGCGCTAGGCGAAGCTCATTCATCATACGAGTTTGCGAGTATTGGAACAGGAGTAGAAGTAATTCCTAAAGCATTCTTAGTTTTAAAAGATGGAAAAAGTGAAGTAATTTTAGTAAATAATAAAAATATGAATTTAGCGGTTACAGAAAAAATTCTTGATGTAACTATTTAGTTTCCATTAAGAGCATTCTTTGTTAATGTTAGGTTTGAAGTTTATTTCTTGTAGCGATCAAAAAATCGATCAAAATAATAAAGGGTGATTATATGGAACAAAATGAATTTATCAATTTGATTGATCAGCTAGTTAAAGGTGAGATTTCAGAAATTAGCGTTACAAAAGATGATTTTTTAGCATTTAGACAAATAATTGTTCATCGGGAGGACTTTAAGCACTTTCGTGGGATTGCTCAGCATGGAGGACATGTAATTTATACATACTTGGAAGAAGCTAGAAGTTAACAGTTTTGTTAAAATCTAAAGCAAAAATAATATTATTTTAATCGAGTACTCATTAAAAGTTTGCGAAAAAAAAAAGTTTTTTTAGCTTTTTTTCTTATTTCGCAAGGTGTTAATGAGTACTTATTTTGTGAAAATGTTATGACCTCATTTGACAAAAAAATCGTTTTACACTTTATTGCACTCTTCTCCATAATTTGTTAAATTTCATATATTGTTTTATTTCGAGACATATTGTCGAAATGTTTATTTTTTAAATTCAGTACCTATATGTTGTGTTTGTTCTAAAAAGGTAATACAATATGTAGGTATATAATATAAGTATTTTCAATATTCTTACATATTAACGAGGGTGATAATATGGTGATAGTTTACAGTTCAATGACTGGCAATGTTAAGCGATTTGTCAATAAAGTTAGAATGCCGTCAATCCAAATAAAAGATGGACTAAAAATTGAAGTACCGTATATTCTCGTAACCTATACTACAGGATTTGGTAACGTACCTGAAAACGTAAGTACTTTTTTGGAGAGTAATTCGGAGTATTTAAAAGCAGTTAGTGCAAGTGGTAATAAAAACTGGGGAGATTCTTTTGCAGCAAGTGCAGATAAAATAGCATCAGACTATCAAGTTCCAGTGTTATCAAAGTTTGAACTGTCAGGGACAAGTCGAGATGTACAATATTTTATTGAGGGAGTGGAAAAGCTTGAGACATATTGAGCTGAATAATGAATTGACGATTAAAAAAGATGGTTTTTTTGATCTCGCAAAAGATAAAGAAGCGCTTCTTTGTTTCTTAAAAGAAGTTGAAGATAAAAAGATTCAGTTTTCTTCCTTAAAAGAACGCTTAAACTATATGATACAAGAAAACTACTATTATAATGTTGAGATGGATTACTCCTTTGATGAAATAGAAAAATTATATGAGTTAGTATACAATGCTGGATTCACTTTTCAATCATATATGGCTGCATCAAAATTCTTTAAAGATTACGCATTAAAAACAAATGATGGAAAGCATTATTTAGAAGGATATGAAGATCGAATTGCGATCGTTGCACTATATTTAGGAAGAGGCAATATTGAAAAAGCATTGAAATTAGCAAAAATGATGATTCAACAAAACTATCAGCCAGCTACTCCAACTTTCTTAAATGCTGGAAGAAGTAGAAGAGGCGAATTGGTGTCATGTTTCTTACTAGAAATGGACGATAGTTTAAATTCAATCGGATTTCAAATTAATACAGCAATGCAGCTGTCAAAAATCGGCGGTGGTGTTGCACTAAATCTATCAAAACTTAGAGCACGTGGAGAGCAAATTAAAGAAATTGATAACGCTGCAAGTGGTGTTGTTCCTGTTATGAAGCTATTAGAAGATTCATTTTCATATGCTAACCAGCTTGGACAACGTAAAGGTGCTGGTGCAACCTATTTAAATATTTTCCACTGGGACGTAGTTGAATTTCTTGATACAAAAAAAATCAATGCCGATGAGAAGAGTAGAATTCAGTCACTATCAATCGGTTTAATTGTTCCAAATAAATTCTTTGAACTAGCAGAAAAAAATGAACCTTTCTATGTATTCGCACCATATACAGTGTATAAAGAGTATGGCATTCATTTAGATGATTTTGATATAGATGAAAGATATGAAGAGTTAGTAAATAATGAGCGTATTAAAAAGAAAAAACTAGACTTAAATGCTCGAGATCTTTTAGTAAAAATTGCTGCGATTCAGTTAGAATCTGGTTATCCATATTTAATGTATAAAAGTAATGCTAATCAGCAGCATGCATTAAAGGATATTGGCGAAATTAAAATGTCTAATTTGTGTTAATAGCTAGCACCTTCTAGAAGAAATTCTAGTCGAAAACTCTGTTAAACGGGAAAAGCCTTTATAATAGGTAATCTACCGTGCTAAATCTTATCTTAATTCGTTTTATAGTAAATGTCTTATAGGTATTAAGTGTTATTAATTTCATTAATCAAGATGTAACATAATATTTAGGAATGTATTAAGAAACCAAATCAAGATCGCAATAAATTTCCTACCTATAAGAGACTTTCTGAAAGATTAAGATAAGTAAATGCCTAACGACTATCGAAAGCATAGCTGGATGAAAAACTCCAGTGAAGAAGCGAGTAGAGTACACTCAAAAGCGAGTGGAAAAGCAGAGCACCTTACCAGGTTGAGCTGAAGGTGATGATATAGTCTATCCTGCATGGTGACATGTAGCAGTTCATAAGAGAACGGATTGGGTTGTAGCGGGCCTGATTGAATATAAGAGACAGAAATTTTTCAACTCCAAGAAACATCAGTCATCAATAACTATGGTGAAGAAGATTCGATCAAACGTGATGTGAATTGTAATTTAGGATCATTAAACATTGTAAACGTAATGGAAAATAAAGCGATCAGAGAATCTGTACATGTTGGAATTGAGGCATTAACAGCTGTAACAGATATGACGGAAATAGAGAATGCACCTACAGTGAAAAAGGCAAATGAAGAACTTCATTCGGTTGGTCTAGGTGCAATGAATTTGCATGGATTTTTAGCGAAAAATGGAATTTCATATGAAAGTGCTGAGGCAAAGGATTTTGCGAATACATTCTTTATGATGGTAAACTTTCATTCTATTGAAAAAAGTATGCTAATCGCTAAAGAAACTGGTAAAACGTTTAAGGATTTTGAAAAGAGTGAATATGCTAAAGGTACTTATTTTGAAAAGTATACTTCAAAATCATTTGAACCTAAATCAGATAAGGTAAAGGAATTATTTAATGGAATCTATATCCCAAATGAATTTGACTGGGTTACATTAAGTAAGCAAGTACAAGCGTATGGTTTATATAACAGTTATCGTTTAGCAATCGCGCCTACACAATCGATTAGCTATATTCAAAATGCTACTTCATCAGTTATGCCGATTGTAAATGTTATTGAATCTAGAACTTACGCAAATTCAACAACTTATTATCCGATGCCATATTTATCAAAAAATAGTTTCTGGTATTATAAATCAGCTTATGATATTAACCAATTTAAGTTAATCGACTTAATTGCTGAAATTCAGCAGCATGTCGATCAAGGTATTAGTACAATATTATATGTAAACAGTGATATCTCAACGCGAGAGCTTGCTAGATACTATATTTATGCTAATAAAAAAGGATTAAAGAGTTTATATTACACACGTACTCGTAAATTGAGTGTAGAAGAATGTATAAGTTGTTCAGTATAAAATAGGAGTATTGGACTTTAGTATATAAAGAGTTCAATCGTCTAAACCTGAATCTAAATTAAATTACTTAATGATCTAAAATGAAAAGCTCGAATATAGAATGCTTTATGCATATTGTTCTATATCATCGAGCTTTCTTTATGATTAGGGGGAAATATGAATGAAAGCTGTTAACTGGAATAAAAAAGAAGATGATTTTAGTTTAGTGTTTTGGAAGCAAAATCTTTCGCAGTTTTGGACTGAAGAAGAAATTGTCGTTTCATCTGATAAAAATACTTGGAATACATTATCAAAAGAGGAACAATCAGCATTTAAAAAGGTTTTGGGTGGTCTAACATTATTAGATACTAAGCAAGGCGGAGAAGGAATGCCTTTAATCTTAGTTCATCTTAAAAATTTACAAGCTAAAAGTGTACTAGCATTTATGGGTGCTATGGAAGAAGTACATGCAAAAAGCTATTCACATATTTTTACAACTCTTACTACAGAAGATGAAATTGAAGCTTTGTTTAAATGGGTGGACGAGCATCCAATTTTAACAAAAAAATCGGAATTAATTTCTTCTTATTATTTAAATCTATTAAAGCGTGATGTTTCGGATGAAGAGTTATACATGGCAATGGTTGCAAGTGTATTTTTAGAAAGTTACTTATTTTATAGCGGATTTTTCTTCCCATTATACTTAGCAGGTCAAGGTAAAATGACTGCTAGTGGTGAGATTATTAATCTAATTTTACGTGATGAAAGTATTCACGGTGTATTTGTAGGACTATTAGCTCAACAAATTTATGATCAATTTACTGATGAACAAAAAACTCGACTTTACAATGAAACAATGTCATTATTAGTTCAATTATATGAAATTGAGTTACAATATACAGAAGAAATATATTCTTCAATTGGTTTAGTAGATGAAGTGAATAAGTTTATTCGATATAATGCAAACAAAGCGTTAATGAACTTAGGTTTTGATACTTATTTTGATGAAGAAGATATTAATCCAATTGTTTTAAATGGTTTAAAAACGGATACAAAAAATCATGATTTCTTCTCTGTTAAAGGTAATGGGTATGTAAAAGCAGTTACAGTGGAAAAATTAACAGATGAGGATTTTGTCTTTGAATTTTAAATGTAAGGAAGTATGTAAATGAAAGCACTAGTTTTTAGAGAATTTGGTCAATCAGACGTTTTAAAATACGAAGAAATTGCAAAACCTAAAATTTCAAACGATGAAGTATTAGTTGAAATGAAGGCTGTAGGTGTTAATTTTGCAGATATTTATCGTCGTAAAGGAAATTATCATTTAGCAGGTGATCCTCCGTATATTTTAGGGTATGAAGGTTCTGGAATAATTACAGAAGTCGGTTCTGATGTAACGGACTATAAAGTAGGAGATCGCGTAGCGTTTGCAGATGTTCCTTTTTCGAATGCAGAGTATGTTGCTGCAAAGGAATCTCATATTGTACCAATTCCAGATGAAATTAATTTTGAAATTGCTGCGTCTATTATGCTTCAAGGGTTAACTGCACATTATTTAATTAATGATAGTTATAAAATAAAATCAGGTGATATTGCACTTGTTCATGCAGTAGCAGGTGGTGTTGGCCAATTATTGACTCAAATGATTCTTTTAAAAGGTGGAGCGGTAATCGGATTAACCTCATCACAAGAAAAAAGAGAAAAAGCTTTATCAATCGGTGCAAAAGAAGTATTTTTATATACTGATAATTGGGTTTCTCAAATAAAAGAGTTTACAAAAGAAAAAAATGGTGTAGATGTTGTTTATGAATCAGTAGGATCTACAATCATGGATAGCTTTGAAGCAACAAAAGTTCACGGTACAGTTGTATTTTATGGAATGGCTGGAGGAGATCCGGTTCATATTGATCCAAGAATGTTAATGGATACTTCAAAAACACTAACTGGTGGAGACTTGTGGAATGTACTAATTTCAAAAGAAGAGAGACTACGTAGAAGTAATGAGCTATTTAATTGGATTGCAACTAAACAATTAATCGTACAACAACCTACTGTGTTTCCTTTAAAAGATGGTAAGCTAGCTCATGATCTATTAGAAAGTAGAAAATCAACTGGAAAAATCATATTATCTGTTTAAGAAATTAGACCAAAACTACTATGTTTTGGTCTTTTCTTTTTTCACGCCGTTAAAAACAACCTTTTCAATAAATTACCAAATTTTCGTAAAAGGAGTAGAGAGATGTTGATTTCCACTACGGGATGCTCGCTTTCCATGGGGCGAGACCTGAGCCTCCTCGGCAAGCCTGCGGGTCTCAGCCTTCCCGCTTATCCCATAGGAGTCGAGCAGCCCTCCATTCCAATCAACTTATTCATCAAAAAAAGTCTGCAATAAAACCTAATCAAATAGCCTTTACTTAGAGTAAACTAAAAGTTGTTTATTAATCAGTATAGGTCAAATAAATTAATACCGAACATTAATAAATAAACTAATCAATTGATTTGTTTTTCTTAAATCTAGCTCAAAATATTTTTAACCTTAAAAAAACATTACTAGTGTTATTGGTATCATAAAATTGCTTAAACATATTAACATCAAAAACCATTAATAGCACAACATCCAAAAGATAATCCAATCATTAATAAATGTTCATTTAATGACCGTTTTCTAATTCAACATGCTGAAAAAACGAAGTCAATATTGAAAAACGGAAGTCTAAGTATGTTTTTAAGCAAAAATATGGAAATAACTTACTCATAACAGGCTTTAGTGAAAATAACCACAAATTAGAGACAGTTGACAAACCCATTTTTCTTCAGCCTGAAAAAAGACTAAAACTTTTATATTTTGGTCTTTTTTTTATAAAGCTATTTAATTGGTAATGTAATTGTAAAAGTAGTTCCATTATGATCGCTCATTGCGCATATGGTGCCGTTATGATTTTGGATTAGTTTTTTAGTTAGAGATAAACCTAGTCCAGTACCGTCATCTTTAGTTGAGAAGAACGGATCAAATATATATGGTAAATCTGAAGCTGGAATTCCTGATCCATCATCTTTTAATGCAATATAAATAAAATCCTTATCAATATAAGTTGCAATGATAATTGTAAGCAGACCTTCTTTTTTTGCATCTAATGCATTATGAAATAAATTTAAAATAACTTGTACAAGTTGGTTTTTATCAAAGAAAATATGTGCTCCTATTAATTCCTCAGATAGGTAGTATTCAATATTAACATTATTTAAAACGGTCTCGCTAAATAACAGCTGTTTTATATGATTCGATAAAAAATCATTAATATTAATTGGCTCAGGTTTATAGTTCGCATTCTTTGTAATAGATAAAAAGTCAGTAATGATTCCATTTGCTCTATCTAATTCTGGAATCAATAAATCATTAAACAATTGCTTATATTGAGGTGGAGCTTCCTCTTGCAAGAATTGTAAATAACCTCTAACAGTTGTAAGTGGATTGCGGACTTCATGTGCTATACCTGCAGCAATTCTACCTGACATTGCTAGCTTTTCAGAATCCCTTGCCTCGTTTAAATTATGAAAAACACCAATTACTCTTGAAATTTCTCCATTTATATCACGGATGATACGGGTATTAATAATGCCATAGTTAATATTTAAAATTTCCTTATTGTAAAATTCTTCACCTGAATAAAGTGTTTGTAGTAAACAAATGTCTTTATCGTCTATTTTTAATAAATTTCTAATATGTCGTCCGATTAATTCATATTTCGTAATTCTAAAATCAATCGCAACTTGTTGGTTATAAAGCGTAATGATTCCATCTTTATCGATAAATACTATGTGATGCGGTAAAGCATCGTAGATGGATTGCAAAGTTCTCCGACTATTAGATAAAAAGTTAGAGAATTTAGTATGTAATGGAAGTGTTTCATTATTTGTATTACATAAACTTGTATTTCTAGTTAAATGATTCGAATTTGATAATTCACGAGTTTCATTTGAAAATATAGATCCGGAAGTTATTGTATTTAAAATTGTTTCATACGATTTTACTTTTTCTTCAAGCTCGGTAATTTTATTTTTTAGTTCTTGTACTGTCTCGTTAATCATTTACACTATACTCCAATTTCTACTAAAATAAGATTATACTGTAGTCATTATATCAAACTAATTCGTTTATTTTAATGAAAATTAGAAATAATTAATTAGTAATGAAAGAACTAACGGGAGAGAAGTATGGAAATAAAGATTGGAGTCACTGGGTGGGGCGATCATGATAGTTTATACCCTGATCGGATTCACTCCTCAAAAAAATTGAAACAATATTGTATGCATTTTCCAATTGTTGAAATTGATTCTTCCTATTATAGTATTATGCCACAATCAAACTATCAAAAATGGGTAAATCAAACAACAGCTGACTTTTCGTTTATCGTTAAAGCGTATGGCGGAATCACTGGCCATTCAAGGCAAAACTATTCTAAAGAGGAACAAATTTTACTGTTGACGCCATTTTTGGAATCAATCCAGCCTTTAATTGAAGCGAATAAATTAAAAGGGATATTGTTTCAGTTTCCACCATGGTTTAATTGTAAAAAAGAAAATGTTGAATTATTAAGAACTTTGAAAAGTAAACTTAAGGGTCTTCCTGCAATTTTAGAATTTCGTAATCAGACATGGTTTTATCCTAGGTTTTATGAGCAAACGTTGAAGTTTATGGAGGATGAAGGCTGGATTCATTCAATTTGTGATGAGCCACAAGCAGGTAATGGAAGTATACCAATCGTATTACATCCTACGAATCCAAATTTAACTTTAATCCGTTTCCATGGTCGAAATATATATGGATGGAATCACAATGGACAAGATAGTTGGCGTGAGGTACGTTATTTATACCGTTATAATGAAGAAGAATTATACGAATGGGTAGAAAGAATTGAACAGCTATCAAAAAACACAAAAGAAATTTGTATACTGTTTAATAATAATTCTGGTGGAGATGCAGCGGATAATGCTAAACAATTAATGAAGCTGCTAGGTATTGAATTTGGACCATCTTCTACCGAGCAGCTTGAATTATTTTAATTTGATTTTCGTAATAGAGTTATGCAGCAAATATTAATAAGTAGGAATGCAACAAATGCCAGCATTGGTATTGTAATGAATCCAAACCAATTTAAATAATCTCCAGTACAAGGGACCGGACCGCACTGTGTTGCTGTTTCCTTAAGTGCAGGAACTTTTTGAATTAAAATATGATAGATTGAAATACACATACCTATTAATGATAATGGTAAAACATAAATAACATCTTTTATTTTATTTTTATAAAAAGCGATTCCTATTATAAAAACGATTGGGTACATAAAAATTCGTTGATACCAACATAATGAACAAGGTGTCCAATGATTAATTACTGAAAATGATAAACTACCTAGTGTTGCAATAATACTTACAATCCAGGTGAAAAATAAAATTGATTGCTGTTTCTTCATTCCTTACCATCCTTAATTTGATTTTCGATATTGCTATTGTACCTTTGATTGGATGTAAAGTGGTATAAAAACGACGTTAGGTCACAAATATTTAATAAAAAAATTCCGAAATTTGAATTATTCAATATTAATCATTGTTAAGTAATTTGGTTGAAGTTGATTTCCACTACAGGATGCGCGAAACTTACCGTTACATTAACAAAACTCAACTCTATCAATAAATTATTCACTTGGTGTTCTAGTTTTCAAAATTTCCTCATTTATATTTCAATACAATGAAAAAACCTGAGATTATTATCCCAGGTTTTTTTAAGATATATTAAGCGATTGCTGCATCTAAAGCGATGACAATCATATCATTAAAAGTAGTTTGTCTTTCTTGAGCAGATGTTTCTTCACCAGTGAAGATATGATCACTTACAGTTAAAACAGTAAGTGCGTCTACATTATGTTTTGCTGCGATTGTATATAATGCAGTAGTTTCCATTTCTACCGCAAGAACTCCGTAATTAGCTAATTTTTCATACATGTCCATACTATCTCGGTAGAAAAGATCTGAAGTTAAAATATTTCCTACTTTAACATTTAACCCTTTATTCACTGCACCTTCATAGGCTTTCTTTAATAAATCAAAGCTAGCACATGGAGAGTAATCGAAACCAGGGAATGTTTGACGATTCATATTTGAATCTGTACAAGTCGTCATCGCAATAATGACATCACGAATTTTTACATCCTTTTGAAGTCCACCACATGTACCAACGCGAATCAAAGTTTTTACACCATAACTATTAATTAGTTCATTTACATAAATACCAATTGAAGGTACTCCCATTCCGGTACCTTGAACGGAAATTCTTTGGCCTTTATATGTTCCAGTAAAACCAAGCATTCCACGTACTTCATTATAACAAACAACATCCTCTAAAAATGTTTCTGCGATATATTTAGCTCTTAATGGGTCACCAGGTAATAAAATTTTATCAGCAATTGCACCTTGTTCGGCACTAATATGTATACTCATTTAATATCCTCCTAAAAAACTGTTTGTAAAATATCCCATCCATTATCAGTATGTTAGTTTCTACATTTAAATAAAAAACATTCTTATTTGTATGCTACTTAAAGGAAAAAGTAAGATGGACGTAGTACATATTAAATATAGAAATACTTATAGACAAAATTAACCAATACAGATAATTTATGGCGAATTTTAATTATTGCACAGGTGATAAAATAATGAAAGAGTTTACAATTAGAATATCAGCTTTCTTGAAATAACTAAAAATTATTAATTTTAACTATTTAAGGGAGAATGATCTATGAAATTTCGTTTTATTGCAGTTCTATGTATAGCTATATTAATTATACTATTAATTAGCAATCGACTAGTTAATCATAGTATATTATCAAGTGGTAGTCAGGTTAGCCAACTAAAAGTTCAAAAGGTAAAATGGAATCTTACGACTAAAAGAAATTCACAAGAAGTAACCGTATCATCTAGAACTTTGAATGTGTTACAACGTGAAAAAATTAGAATATTTATTACGACAGATCAATTAAAATCCTATAAAGTCATTGAACCAGTTTATAATGGAGATAATCAATTTACATTTAAGTACTCCTTTAAGAAAGACACTCCTTATTATGTTAGTATATTTTTAAATAATCAAACGCTTGATACTAAGATTTTCCAAAAACAAAAGGACAAAAAAGAAGAAGTATTTCCGACAGCAATTTTAACGAAAAAGACTGATGATTATAGAGTTTCCCTACTATATACTTCAATTCTTCCAAAAACTAAGAGTAAAATTACATTTGATTTTGATCAATTTAAAAAACGTTCTAAATTTACAGATCAGCAATTTTATATTATGAATGAAGAAGGAACTTATTTTAAGCTAATTAGTCATCCTAATAATCAATCAAAAGTAAACTATGAACTTGATTTACCTGAAGCAGGTATGTATAAAATATTTTATGAATTTAAATTAAATGACGATCAAAAATCATTTGATTTTATTTTAGACGTAAAAGACAAAGACAGCTAAGGAGTAGGAAATGCATAATTTATTAATGAATTCAAAAGTATTAGTTTTTGATTTAGATGGTACTTTGTATGATGGTACTGAGCACTACGATTACTATGCTAAATTACTAGCTAATGAAATAAGTTCAGAAAAGAGAGATTCTTTTTTAAATGATTATAAAAAAATAAAAGATTATGACCATGCATTAACAATTGGAAAAATTTATGACTCAGAAAATGATTTAATCATATCGTTAGATCCAATTACATTGAAGCCAATACAAGTATTTACTTGGGAAGGGCAGCTACTTTCTAAAGAGGAACTTCCAAAGAATTATCTTGAAAAAATTAATTATGAATTACCATATATCCCAGTAGGTGATGGTTGGTGGATTCCTTTGGTAGCGATTTATCACTACGGTGCAAGAGACGTCTATCACTGTTATGATAAAACAAAGGAGTATATGGCAACAAAAGAGTTTAGTATTCCTTATATAAAAGGATTAAAAGAGGCTTTAGAAAAAGTTAAGGATTCTAAAAAGTTAGTATTGTTAACGAACTCTGATCGAGAAGATGTAACTAGATTACTGAAGTTACTTAATTTAAATGATTTATTTCATCTAGAAATTACGGATGGTAAGAAGCCATTAGAAACAGAAAACCATTTTAAAAATATCATGAATAAGTTCAATGTTATGCCACATGAAATTGTGTCAATCGGTGATAATTTCATTAATGAAATTTCACCTGCTTTAAAATTAGGTATGCATGGAGTTTACATTACAAATCAAACGACTATACAAGTTAGTGACTCCTTATTAGTTGTAAAAAAACTAGAGGAAGTATTTGAGTAACAAAAAAAAACTGTAAGCAAAAATTGCTTACAGTTTTTTTTGTGCTGTGGGCTAATTTTTAACACTGATTTGAATTACAATTCCAATTTGAAGTATACTCAATTTCCAACTTATTTTTATGGGCATCATACATACTTTTGAAATGGCTATGAGAAAATAATGTTAGGATAGGAGGAAGTGTGAATGAACAAAAATCGAAAACGATACTCTCTCATATTTTCTATCTTTATTTTTTTTACTGCCTTTTTTTGTAATAACATAAATAGTGAAGCAAGAACTACAAATTACGGCTATATTACTCACCCGTTATTAATTTATTTTTTTGATGTAGGTCAAGGAGATAGCATGGTTATGATTTTACCAAATGGTAAGACTGTACTAATCGATGGAGGAGATGTTGAACATGGTGGAGTCGTTATAAAAAAACTTAGACGACTACATATAAATGCGATTGACCTATTAGTCAGTACTCATCCAGATATCGATCATATTGGTGGGTTATTAAAAGTAATGAATAGTGTTAAGATAACAAAAATCCTGGATAGTGGGAAAAAATATAATTCACATTCTTATTACTTATATAAGAAAGAAGCGTATCAGAAGAATATTCCAATTAGTATTGCTAGGTTAGATGAAAAAGTAATGCTTGACCCTAATGTAGAAATTACTGTTTTAAATAGTGGGAAAAAATCGTATACAAATAATAACAGTTCAATTGTATTGAAGGTTAAATATAATGACATATCAATTTTATTAACTGGAGATATTGAAAGGAACACTGAAAAAAGATTAATTAAAAATGAGAATATCAATGCTCAAGTACTAAAAATTCCGCATCATGGATCATCAACATCAACTTCAGAAGCGTTTTTATTTGCTGTAAATCCTACAGTCGCAATCCTTTCATATGATAAATTTAACTTATTTGGTCATCCACACCGGTCCGTAATGAAGCGGTTAAATCATCTAGGTATTAAGCAATATACAACGGACCAGTTCGGAGATATCGAATTATCAACAAATGGTCATAATTTATATATTGAAAAAGAAGAAGTATTGGTAGATCCTTGAAGGACAAGAACCATTACTTCTTCTTTTTTAGGTAGAGAGAATATTAGGTATCTAAATCAGTCATTATTTGTGACGTTTTTGTTAATTACTTCTTAGTAGTATAGACAACTAGGAGTATATATCATAAAATAGTTATGAAGAAATCAAGGTACTTATACAAATGAATGTGAAAGATGATTAAGTAAACACTACTTTCTATATTGGAGTATTGGCGAAGACTTCTTAAGCAAAGGAAAGAGGAGAGTAAATGAAATCAATTATTAATGTAAAAATTTACACAGGTACAGAAGTAATTGAAAATGGTTATATTCGATACGATGAAAAAATTTCTTCTGTTGGTCATATGAATGGATACGAAAATGAAGGTGAAGAAATAATTGATGGAAAAGGAACAGTTATTATTCCTGGAATGATTGATATCCATATTCACGGAGCATATGATGTCGATGCAATGGATGCTGATCCAAACTCAATGGTAACGATGAGTATTGAAATGATGAAGGAAGGGGTAACAACCTTCTTTCCGACTACAATGACACAATCTAAAGAAAATATTAAAAATGCTTTAAAGTCTTTAAATGAGGCTAAAAAACTTGGTGCTCATTTTGAATATATTCATTTAGAAGGACCGTTTGTTAATAAAAATAAAGCTGGAGCACAACCATTAGAATACATTATTAACCCTGACGTTGAACTATTCAAAGAATGGCAAGAAGCTTCTGATGGATTAATCAAATTAGTTACTTTTGCACCTGAGGTTGAAGGTGCAAAAGAGTTAGAAAAAGAGCTAGAACGCACAAATGTAGTTGGCACAGTAGGTCACTCTGATGCGATTCGTTCAGATTTTGAAGGTAGAAATATTTTCCACGCTACACATTTGTACAACCAAATGAGACCTATGCATCATCGTGAAGCAGGAACAGTTGGACATGTATTACTTGATGACCGAGTAATGGTAGAAATCATACCTGATGGAATTCATATTCATCCTGATATGGTAAAACTTGCTTATCGCCTAAAAGGTGCTAAAAAAATAAGTGTAATTACTGATGCGATGAGAGCAAAAGGGTTAGAGGACGGCAAATATGAATTAGGTGGACAACCTGTATTTGTAAAAAATAAAAGTGCAAGATTAGAAGACGGAACGCTTGCGGGTAGTATTTTAAAAATGGATGATGCATTCAGAAACATTATGGCATTTACTGGCTGTAGTCCTGAAGAGGCAGTACAAATGACATCAATAAACCAAGCTGAAGAATTTGGTCTTAAACATAAGGGCGTATTAGAACCAGGTAAAGACGCTGATTTTGTGCAAATGACTCCTGATTTCTTCGTTATTGATACAACTAGACAAGGTGAAAATATGAATGAGGTGACTTTATGAACGTAATCGTAGTAAAAAATGCAGAAGAAATTTCAAAAGTAGCATATGAAAAAATGGTAAAGGCATTTGAAGGGAAAGCGGAATTCACATTAGGATTAGCTACAGGTGGATCTCCACTAGGTATATATGAACTTTTCCGTATTCATAAACCAGATGTGTCAAACGTCATTACTGTAAATCTTGATGAATATGTTGGACTTGCTGAAGATGATCAAACAAGTTACCACACTTATATGGCAGAACAGCTTTTTAACCATTTAAATTTTAAAGAAAACCATTTACCAAATGGAAATACAAAAAATTTAGAAGAAGCTTGTAAAAATTATGAGGAATTACTACAGAAGCATCCTGTAGATTTACAACTTTTAGGAATTGGTGAGAATGGCCATATTGCATTTAATGAACCTGGTACACCATTCGATACACCTACTCATATTGTAGAGCTTACAGAATCAACTCGTAACGCAAATAAAATTTATTTTGAGAACGAAGAAGATGTCCCAACACACGCAGTTACTATGGGGATTGGTTCAATTATGAGAGCGAAAGAAATCATTTTAGTGGCTTCAGGCATTAAAAAGGCTGAAGCAATTAAGGAAATGTTAAATGGAAAATTAGATATTAACTGTCCTGCTACTGCACTCCAAAACCACAACAACGTAACAATTGTTGTTGACGAAGAAGCATACTCACTTAGTAATCAATAATGTTAAAACTAGATAAAAATTCACCGTTACCGATTTATTTTCAAATACAAGAAATTTTAAAGCTTAAAATTAACTCAGGAGAATGGAAACCTGGTGAGCGAATTCCCTCTGAGCAAACATTGAGTGAGATGTTAAATGTAAGCAGGATGACAATAAGACAAGCATTAAATAATCTTGTGAAGGAATCATTAATAAGTCGGAAACGTGGAATTGGTACGTTTGTATCAGTAAAAGATGGGATTGAAGTCGAGGAATCACTAAAATCATTAAGGAGTTTTTCTGAGGATATTACATCCATAGGATTGACCCCTACGAATAAACTACTTGGCTTTTCAACGATCGAAGCTGATGAATATTTAGCAGAAGTGTTGTCAATTGAAAGTGGTTCTGAAATTTTTAAAATTGAAAGATGTCGTTTAGCAAATGATCATCCCATTGCAATCGAAACAACATACCTACCAAAAAAATTAGTAAATCGCATTGATGAAAAAGTATTGAATCATTCCTTATATGAATATTTTGAAGTTACATTAGGTTATTCAATTAAAAAAGCCACCAAATGGATTAAAGCATCTCTAATGACAGAAAAAGATTCATTAATTCTTGAGGTAGCCGAGGATTCCCCTGCATTAGAATTACACCAAGTAACGTTTATTAATGAGGGAATACCACTTGAATATGTAAGCTGTATTTACCGAGCTGATCGCTATCGTTTTACAATTGATATTGACCGTTAAAAAGAGTGCTTTTTTAAGCACTCTTTTTTCTTCGAATAGAGGCCAAGTCATTGGTGGTGCAAATAAAATGGCTGAAACTGCAATTAAATTTGTGGAAGTGCAAATAAAAAAAGCCGAAACTGCAAATAAAATAGGTAATTCTGCAAATAAAAAAGTCATATTGTATCTACGTCAATAAAA
>NZ_NUUX01000013.1 GCF_002564465.1 Bacillus sp. AFS088145
TTTTACTTCCTCATGAATCCTTTATGAGGAAGTATAAATCAGTTTTTTGTCTTTTTACTTCCTCATGAACCTTTTATGAGGAAGTATTGATCAGCTTTTTGACTTTTTACTTCCTCATGAACCTTTTATGATGAAGGATAGATCAGCTTTTTACCTTTTTACTTCTTCATGAACCCTTTATGAGGAAGAATAAATCAGCTTTTTGACTTTTTACTTCCTCATGGCACTGTATGAGTAAGTATAGATCAGATCATCATTTTTCTTTTTTACCTACTCACGACACCATTATGAACTACTCCATGATTTGATTTTCAATGCTTTCTCCTCCAAACAAACCTTTTTTACAACAAATTTAAACAATATTTAGACTTCACAAAGATTCCAGTTTATAATCTAGCTAACAAGAGTTAGTTTCGGAGGATGAAGATGACAAAGGATAAGATTATTGCAGCAGCCCTTGCCTTATTTTCTAAAAATGGTTACGAGGGCACAAGTTTAACTGAAATTGCAAAAGCAGTTGGGATTCAAAAACCATCTATTTATAATCATTTTAAAAGTAAAGAAGAAATCTTTCTTACAATTTATGAAAACATTCTATGGCTTCATGTGAAAAAAGTAGACGAGCTGATGGGAGAAATAAGCGAACTTTCAGCGAAGGAACAACTTTACCAAATTTTAAACGTAACATTTGAATATTATATTGAGTTCGAGGAGCAATCTACTTTCGTGAACCGCGCTGTCTTTTTTTCTCCTGAACCGTTAAAGGAGCATTTACATACGCAGTTCATGGAATCTGAGGAAGCAATGTCGACTATTTTAAGATCAGTGATTGATAAAGGGATTAAATATGGTGAAATTCGAACAGGAAATGTAGAAGACTTTGTTATGTCTTATTATTGCTTAATTGATGGGATCTTTATTGAACTGTCTTATTATGGAGCTGAAAAGATGAAGCCAAGGATTTCTAATATTTGGAGGAATTTTTGGTACGGTTTTAAAAATGAATAAAAAAAGGCGTTCGATTACTCGAATGCCTTTTTTCGGTAGTTTATTGATTTGAAGTTAATTCAGATACGAATTGCTGTACAACCTCTGGTGATGCTGGTGCTGCTGGTTTGTAATAACCTTTTTGAAGCGCATAATTGTACAATGTACGTTGACGTGCCTCATCTTGATTACGTAATTGAATTAAAGTTTGTCTTAATTCAGAGTTGGCTGACTCATTAATATATCCTGCATAACCAGTTAAGCTAGCATTTAGTCCTTCTAAATAATCATTAACCATATCTTTTTCTTGGAACATAATCTAATCTCCTTATCCTAAAAAATTTAAGAGTTTTTGTCTAGATTCCATTGCTGATTGGGCATCTCTTTCTAATAAAGCTTTTAATTCAGGATCAGAGCAATTTTGAGCATATGCCTCTAATTTATTTGCGATTGTACTATGCCCTCCAATCAAATGACGAAGATTTTCTAATTCAAGTTCTGTTAATGAATTGTTCATTTCTTAATGTCTCCTTTCGAACAAAAAATTACAAAATTCACTTATTTGTCTCCCTGCGCTTCTGTCCTAATCTGATCGATTAGGTTTTTCAACAGTCCACACATTGACACTATTAATTTTCCAAAATCCTGTAAAAAAATACGTAAAAAAGCTCAATCTATACTTGATAGATTGAGCTTTAAACTGCTTGTCAAATTTAATTAACTCTCACTGCTGAAGTCAGCATCTTCTAATTTAACCTTCTTCGTTTTCATCACTACTTTATAGCCAAGGTATCCAAGAATGAATAATGGTAGTCCAATATAAGAAACTGCGATACCATACCAGTCAATTTTATCTCCAGTAAATGCTCCATAATTCGTTCCAAGCATTGCAACTAAACATAAAACTGTCGCTAAAATTGGACCAAGTGGGAACCATTTTGCTAAATAAGGTAGATCCTTTAATTTTCTTCCTTGAGCGATATAAGCTTTACGGAAGCGGTAATGCGTAATTGATATGCCTAACCAAGAAATATAACCAGCTAAGCCTGCAGCATTTAATAACCAAGAATATACTGTACCATCACCAAATAATGAAGTTAAGAAGCAAACCGCACCAATTAGAGTCGTCGCAATTAATGCACTAACTGGAACTCCACCTTTGTTTACTTTTCTTAAAAACTTTGGTGCTTTTCCTTCTTCAGCTAATACCCAAAGTACACGAGAACCAACGTATAAGCTTGAATTACCCGCTGATAAAACTGAAGTCAAGATAACTGTATTCATTGCAGCAGCTGCAAAAGCCAGTCCTGCATGTTTAAATACTAAAGTAAATGGACTAATCGCAATACTATCAACATCTCCACCTAATAAGTTAGGATCTGTATAACTGATTAAACAGCCGATAACGAAAATCGCTAATACGTAGAATAATAAAATACGCCAAAAGATTTGCTTGATCGCTTTTGGAATATTCTTTTCAGGATTTTCACTTTCCCCAGCCGTTACTCCGACCATTTCAGTTCCTTGGAAAGCAAAACCTACAATCATAAATACACTAAAGATTGATAAGAGACCACCTTTGAATGGTGCTTCTCCTTTTGTGAAATTATCAAATCCACCTGTATGACCACTCATAATACCGAAAATCATTAATAATCCAATTACAATAAAAATAATGATTGTAGCTACTTTAATAATTGAAAACCAAAACTCAGATTCTCCATATCCTTTTACAGAAAGTACATTTAATCCAAAAATTAAAACAAGGAATATAGAACTCCATACAATCCCTGGAGTATGTGGGAACCAATATTTCATAATTAAAGCCGAAGCTGATAATTCTAATGCAAGGATGATTGCATTGTTATACCAATAATTCCAACCAACAGCAAAACCAAGAGCTGGATCGACAAATCTTGAAGTATATGTGCTAAAAGAACCTGAAATAGGAATTAAAGTTGCCATTTCAGCTAAGCTAGTCATCAGGAAGTAAACCATGATACCAGCAATTAAATAAGCAACAAGAGCTCCACCTGGTCCTGCATCATGGATAGTTGCTCCACTCGCTAAAAATAAACCAGTACCAATCGTACCACCCATAGCGATCATAGTTAAATGTCTCGTTTTTAGTTTTCTTTCTAAATGCTCTTTTTTAGGCGCGTTACTTTGAATTGTGAAATCATCTTTACGGTTTGTATTTTGCATGAATACACCTCTTTATTTTAAATTGAAATTTCTCCAAGAAGGATTGTTTAAATCTTTAAAAGCTCGCATTCCAATCTATTCTTTGACAATTTGTCATTCGTCAAGAAATTACAAAACACATTCCGAATTCCCTATTTTAATAGTAATCCTGGAACGAGAGCGATGTAAAGATGAAAATCCTACCTTCTAAATTTAACAAAGAAATAAAGCTTGTCCCCTCAATGCTGATAGCGTTTTCATTTTTTTTGCTTTCATCATCGAATTGTACTTAATTTAAATTATCATAATATGGCGAAAAATAGAAGGAGTTTTTTCATTGTTTAGATAATTTGGAGTTATTTAAGAATAGTTAAATTTTCAAAAAACGTATATTTATTTGAAACAATAAATATATATTAAGTCCTAGTTTAAGATTCTTCAACTATTAATTTTTAGATTGGAAAATATTATATAATGAAAGCGCTTTGTTGTCGTTTATTGTTGACTTTCCTTATTTAATAAAGCACTAGATTAGATTGAAGTTCCAAATTAAAGAATCTGTCTATAGGAAAATCCTCACCCTTTTTTTAGTAAAAATGTCATGATTTTTTTCTTTACTGTCATCGACTATATACAAAAAAATGAATAAAATCGGTTTTTAATTTTCTGAATTTTTAGAACGAAAAAACTTCAAAAAAACATTCTCCATAACTCTCGAAGAATGCTTTTTTTACCTAATTTTAATTTCTTATGGGGTTACGATATTAACCCACAGATTAAAGTGGTCAAATAAAGTTACCAACTCTTTAAATTTCTCTATATCCCCTGTAATGCTTAACTTTCCATTTGCAATTGCCTCATTTACATCAAGTTTTCCAGACATAATTAAATAAAAGGTTCCTTTATCTACAAATAGTGTTGCATCAGGACTTGAAGTAGTTAAACCATCGATATAATTAAAAACAGCGTTCTTTATATCAATTGTGTAATTTGTTTTCAAATCAGTAAAATTTATATTGAATGTAAAACGCTTATTCTCCGCTTTTGGACCATTAAGGGTGATTGAAATATAATCAAAGAAGTCATTTACTTCCATATTTAAGATTACTTGTTGGTCTACAGTACTTATAGTTTGCTTCCTAATTCCTTTTCTCAATTCCTGTGCACCCGTCAAGTAAACATTTCTCCAGGCAGCAGATTCAGCCCTGTATCCTAACTGCTCGTAAGATTTAGCTAGTAAGTTCCTTGCCTCTTTGTTATTTGGATTTGCCATAACGACATTTTTCAAAACTTGTGCTACCCATCGATAGTCACCTTTCTCAAAATCCTTTTTTGCGAGCTTCAGAACCTTCTTTTCTCCACCCATGTATTGAACGTATTTAGTTCCAGTCTCTACTTGTGGAAGTGGATCTAAATCAGAGGGATTACCGTTAAAATAACCTAAGTAATAATTGTAAACTGCTTTAGCATTTTGCTTCAAATCACCATAATACCCTCGATTCGCCCAATATTTATTAAGGCTAGCAGGTAATTTTATTTGTTCGGCTATTTCATCTGCAGTGTAACCTTGGTTGGCTAGACGAACTGTTTGATCATGTATGTATTTATATAAATCTCGTTGCTTTGTAAGCTGCTCTATTACACGATCTTTTCCCCATAACGGCCAGCTATGAGCTGTAACTAATGCATCGATTTCTTCTTTACCAAATAACTTGATAGTATGATCCAAAGCTTTTACCCACTCAGAGGCATCTCTTGTTTTTGCTCCTCTTAAAGTGTAAAAATTATGCATAGTATGACCTGTATTCTCAGCAACGACTAACGTTTTGTAATCATGTATGTAATAATGCATTTCTGAAGGTGCTTCAGTATTTAACGTTAATAAAAACTTGAATTTAATTCCATCTATTTCCATCGTTTGTACTTTATCTTTAATTTCAATTGTCGGTGGCAAAAAGCTGATTGTACCTGTACTAATTCTTGGGCCAATCCCATTTGTTACGTATCCTTTTTTATTTACGGGTAAAAGATATCCGAACATATACCCTGCCCTACGTGACATGATGTTACCTAATAGGATATTTTCACTGACTACTTCCTTAGAAAAGTTTAATGGAGCAATAATTGGTACATTTTCTGGATTTGTAGCGTACTGTACAACCCCTTTCACCCCTCCAAAATGATCAGCATGACTATGACTAATAACTACTGCACTAACTGGTTTTTTAGGGCGATTCGCATAATAAACTTCCAATGCTGCTTTTGCAGTTTCAATCGTTGATAATGTATCTAATATGATTAAACCTGTTTTACCTTCTACTATTGTCATCACAGACACATCTTGTCCACGAATTTGATATACCCCATCAACTACCTTGTATAGCCCTGGAGTATTTAATAATTGAGCTTGTCTCCATAAAGATGGATTGACAGTTAAAGGCGCCGGACCATCATTAATAATTGAATATTGATCACGATCCCAAATGATATCACCTTTTGAATTTTTTATTTTCTCTTGCATTAATGGTGCTATGAAGCCTTTATGAGCATCATTAAAATCTTGCTTATCATTGAAACTTAATTCGCTATAAATTTTTTCATTTGACTTAATTGTATCCTTAGTAGGAGGCATAGCTTGAGAAAAAACGTTTTGTGAAAAGGTGGTACTAAACAAAAACGATAGTATTAGTAAAAATGTTAACCCTTTTGTTTCCGACATGATTTTCTCCTTATAGTCAAAGTCAGCATATAGAATTGGAACAAAAAGTAATATATTTTCTATTACACTTTGTTCCAATTTATTTATTATGTGGATATGTATGTTTACTATTAATAAGCTTCCTTAAATCTCCTCTAAAAAGAGCATCTTTCATTTCTTTCGGATGAAATGGTATAAACGGTGCTAAATACGGAACTCCTAAAGATTTAATTGAGGCCATATAAGCTACTAAAATGATTAAGCCGATTAGAATCCCTTTTACTCCAAAGAAGAATCCTAGAAATAAAAAAATAAGTCGTAAAGTTAAAACCGGCCCATACAATCAACCTGCAACAATCGAAATACTAGATAGAAAATTAATACCTACTATAATTAACGTAATAGAATGAATTATTTTGGCAGTAACTGCAGTCTGTCCAACTACTATCGCACTTATTAGAGAAACAATAATAACTGTCGATTTAGGAATTCGTATTGAAGCTTCTACAAGTAGCTGAAAAATTATCATGACAAATAAGATCTCAACTATAACAGGTAAAAGTGTTTCTGATTTTTTGAAAAAGATTTTAGCAAAGTGATGTGGTACCCAATCTTGGTGGAAACGGACCATCGCTTCATACACCCCTAATAAAATCATTGAAAATAACCAACTAAATAAACGTAATAATCTGGATCTCTGGATCCATAGCGCCCCGACTTAGTATTGTATTCATCTGGTTGATGGAAATAATGAAGAAAAAGTGAAGGAACGATTAGACTATACGGAATGCCATTAACTAATATTCCAACTCTTCCCTCATATAATGCTGAAACAGTTACATCAGGACGTTCGGATGTAAAAACAGTTGGAAAAAACGTTTTTTTTCCTTCTAAAGCGTCTTCAATTACTCTTGCTTCTAATAGATAAGTAACATCTAGTTCAGTTATTCTTTTTCTTGTTTCCTCTAAAATTTGTTGATCTACGTATCCATCTATGTATAGAATCGAAACATCTGTTTTCGTTTCATTTCCAACTTGTAGATTTTCAATCGATAGTTTATGGGACTGTATCATATTACGAATTATATTAACATTTACCTTTAGTTGTTCATTACCAACTAAAGAGCCTTTTATAGACCTTTGCGTATCAGGCTCAGTTACCGAACGCATTTGCCATTCTGCAATATCTGCCAATATCCCTTCGTTGTAACCATCGATTAAAATAAGCGCCTTTCCTTTTGTTAGCCCAGCCAATACGTCTTCATTTATTTTCACCTTCGCAACATCTGCAACCGAAAGATGGCAAGTCATAATTGCGTCCATACTTTCGAATTTAATAACTCTTAGTAGTGGCGAAAGAATATTGTCTTGAATCGATTGTGTATTCGTTATTCCATCTAAATATAAAACGGCAGCATCTCGAATGACCTCATCATTAATAGTTAAAGGTCTAATTTTCAAGTCAGTAGAGTGTTTAAATTTTTCTTTTAAATATTGAATATTCTTTTCTCAACTTACTACTAAAGTAGATTGTTCCGCATTATTCACTAATAAACCCCTTAAACATATTTTTGTTTAGTTTGTCCGGCAAATACCAGTTTATGTTAAGATTAGTGCAATATTGGAAATTCAAATTATAAATGTATTTCAAATTGAAATGCTGTTCATTACTATTATTAATTCAGATATTAATATGTAGGTTAAATAGAAAAAAAGATGATACCGTCTACACGATATCATCTTTTCATTTATTCAGTTGATTCTACTTCTTTCGGTTCATGATCTGTTACGCCTAATACATCTAATAAAAAGATGAATACTGGTATCCCGATAATCAGACCCCATACGCCAAAAAATCGTTCAGAAAACACAAGAATTAGAAATGTATAAAAAACTGGTAAGTTCGTCTTAGCTGATATTAGCTTTGGATTTAAAAAATAGGTTTCAAGTGCATGTAAAATTAAGATCATCAAAATTACATACATGATATGAGTCATTCCGCCGATTGTATAAGCAATCGTACAAAGTGGAATTAACGAGATAAACATACCAGCAACCGGGATTAGTCCTAGTAAGAAAATCAAGAAACCTAAACCGATTAACTGTGGAAATCCCATAAATCTTAATGCAATAACGGATAGGATACAATTTACAAGTGCAATTAAAAACTGTGCTTCTATCACCTTACCAAAAGAACGCGAAAATCTTTCTCCAAAATAGGCCATCTCGACATAAAAAAGTGAGATTTTACTATTTTTAAATTTTCGTGTAAAGGATATAATTCTAGGTTTTTCAAGTAGGAAAAAGAAGCTCAAAACTAGTGCAATTAGTACTTCAATCCCCCACTGACTTATATTTGATGCATACTTATATAAAAAATCTAATCCTTGCTCTGTATAACCTGATATTTCAACCTTTTTAATCGCCGTAACGATATAATTTATAATCTTCTCATCTGGTGGATTCATATAAAACGTTTTGATTTGTACGATTAGTTGAACAACTTGAGATGTAATAACAGGTAAATAATTATAGATCCCTATTACTAGAGCCGCCACAATAACTATATACAAAGAGTAAACGACAACTAAGCGATTAACTGGCAAAATCTTAGTCAATCTATTAATAATAAATTTATGTATACGATCCATTAAATAAGTAAAAATGAAAATTAGTAAGATTAAATTTATTATTTTTCGAGTTAAGATTAAGACAAGTATGATACAAAGCATCATCGCTAGGCGTCTAAATGTGCTACTTTGAAAAAATTTTTTGACCTCCATTACACAATCCCCTCACTTTCTATTATTTTTGTGTAGTAGTTTGGCCTTTTCGATCAAGAACGCATTTATATTTTCAATTAAAATTCGATTTTATTTGATTCCCTCTCTTTAATTTTTATTTAATTAAGACACTTCTTATGATTATATACAATAATCAATTTCATTTCCATTGTAGAAGCCACTATAAAATTGGTAATTGAAAAATAAAAAAGAGAAGCCATTATTAGCTTCTCCTACTTGTTCTTTACTTTAAACCTAATTGACTTAAAACGTCATCTAACGTAACGCCTTTATATGAAGTCTTTGCTTTAGGTGGATTCGATACCGTATCATTTTGTAATCCATAGTTTTTAACTACAAAATACATATCTTTTTGATCAACTACACCATCGAAGTTCAAATCTGCACTTGATTTATTTGTTCCCCAATAAGTTTGTTTTTTAGATCGAAATTCACTAATTCCATATCTTCTGGTAAAGGCTTACTTCCTAAATAAGTAATAGTTTTGTTTACAATATTAAAAATTTCCTAGTATTTTGAACTGTTTATTATTCAAATAAAAAAAATCTTCAAGAATGAAGATTTTTTCAGATTGTTAAGCAAATTCAAATGATTATTATAAGTTATGTTCGATCTTAATTGACCTACAAACTGATTAACTAGTTGTTATGCTACTCTAAGTAAAGGATATAAAATTATAATTTTAGTGTAACCATTTTTTTGATGAATAAATTGATTGTAGCGGATAGTGCTCGACTCCTATGGGATAAGCGGAAAGGCTGAGACCCCGCAGGCTTGCCGAGGAAGCCAAAGAATCTCGCCCCATGGAAAGCGAGCACACTGTAGCGGAAATCAACCACAACCAACTTTATTTAATTATTAAATTGACAAACTCTTTTTTCAGTTTGTTAAATCAAGCTTATCCCCTAACCCCTTCCTTTCTTTATCCCTGCCATTTGCATTCACACTTGGGCACTTAATGAATACTATAGGCATGAGGGTGTGATCCAATGAATGACTATAAGATTAAAGAAGATCTTCGTATCATCGCTACTCTTCAAAGAGATTTAAATGTCGCCGCTGCAGCCTTATTATTAACTGGCCAAATTACGATAATAGGTGTATTTGTAACGTCTGGAGAATTTAGTCTTTCTCTAAGTGGACCCTTATTAGGTAGAGAACGTGTAGAAAGTAAATATGGAGATCAATTAACAAATTCTCTTATTGATGTAATCGATATAATCATTGCTATTTTATTATTAATTGATGAAGTTCGCGTTGTAAGCTCTGTTATAGGACCTGGTAGATTCTCATTAAATGTGAGTGGACCCATTTTTGGTGCACCAGTTAGCGTACCGACACTTCCTTTTCTAAAAAAAACATATTACTTTTGCAAAAAAATTGTTTCGAAACATTTTGATATTGATCCGCGAATCTTTAGTAAATAAAGGAATGGTGATTATGGCTTTAACAGATATCCCTACAGTAAGACCTACTGATACCCAAGTTTTTCTTATGGCAATTTCAGTCATTTCGTTTATTTTCTTCTTTACACAAAGAAAAGCTAGTGACTCAACCTCAACACCGGTGAGTTAAGAGATCACTATTCGTCTTTTTCTAACTCATTATTCATTGGTTTTTCTCTATTCTCAATAACTGATAAAACAGCTTCTTCAATCTCTTCATAGCATGTGCATCTACAAATATTGGAAGATAGCCATTCCTTCATCGTTTCATAAGTTGGATGTGGTTGTTTTAATAAAAGAGAATGACAATTCATAATAAATCCAGGAGTACAATAACCGCATTGAAACGCAAAATTTTCAACAAATGCTTTTTGTATAGGTGAATCTTTTAACCCTTCAATTGTTGTTATTTTTTGTCCAACTGCCTCGATGGCAAGCATTATACATGATTTATATACTGTATCATTTACTACAACTGAACAAGCCCCACAATCTCCATTTAGGCAACCTGGCTTCGCTCCAGTTAGACCTAATTTAGTTCGTAACACATACAGGAGAGTATCTACTGGACGAATCTCCACTTGTCGAATTTCATCATTAATACTTAAAGTAACACTTAATTTTTTGCTTGGAGACTGGTCCATTACCTTCCCTCCATTTCGATCATGATCTCTTCTATTGTGTTTTTTAGTACAAATAGTCGATACTCTTTTGATCCCTCAACATCGTCAAGTATTTCACCAGGAATAAATTGAATTGCTTTTTGTATTCTTTCTTCAACACTCGAGTTCGTATTATTTAGCTCGGCTTCCATTTGCTTTGAACGAAATGGAAAAGGACATAGTCCACTAAAAGCAAAACGCAATTGATTTTCCGATTTAATAGATGCGATCGTCAGTAGTGGATAACCCGTATCCCATTGCTGACGTTTTTTTATGCTAATATATGGTAGATTGATATATTTCTTTTCCGTTAGAAGTTGAATTAGAATTTGTCCGTCTTGGAGTTGTAAGTTTTGATTGAAGATTTGTTCGATTGGAAAAGCCTCTACACCATTGTACCCGGCAACAACTACTTGGCTATCACAAAGAAGAAATGGTAAAATTGCTTCCCGATAAAAAATTTGACCACATAAGTTTCCACCTAAGGTAATTTTATTTCTTGCGGTACGGTCAGCTATTTCCATAGAAGCTTTAGTTAGTAATGGAAATAGGTTTTTCTCCTCAATATCAGTAAGTGAAATGACTGCACCTGATATTAAATAGCTCTCATTAAACTCAAATAACTGACACTCTTTTAGATCTTTAATATCGATAAGCGCATCTGTTTCAACCAGATTTAATCGGCCTAGTGTTATGATTTCCGTACCACCTGCATAATAGATTGGCCTCTTGTTTTTAGCTTTTAAAAAATAAAAAGTCTCCAATGCTTCTTTAATCGTCATTGGTTTATAGTATTCTATATTAGAAGATAACAAGCTAGTTCCCACCTTCTTTTACTTTCCATAATAGTTCTGGGATAATAGGTAAATTATAAATTTCAGCGGAAATTGCAGTTGAAAGACTATTTCCAAGAGCAGCTGGCATTCCTAGTAATCCATGTTCCCCTACCCCTCGTGCACCAAATACAGCATCGACTTGTGGAGTTTCAACAAACGCAACTTCATATTTAGGATTCTCTCCAAATCGTATTGGTCGATATGTTCGTAATTGCGGATTTAGTACTTTTCCCTGAGAATCAAATTTAAAAGTTTCTCTACCGGCAAAGGATAGTCCCATACTCATTGCACCTTTAACTTGACCAGTTGCCGTCTTAATATTTAGTACATTACCAATATCAACAGCTGTAACAGCTTTAAGAATTCTATATTCATATGTTTTCAGATTGACTTCTACTTCCACACCATGTGCACAGACCGTCCATTCTGGTCCTGGTTTTCCAGCACCTGTTTCTCGATCTATATATGTTAAGCCAGTTAAAATATAATGTCCCCTCCCAATTATTTGTCCACCAATCGAGTTTCCATTTGGAAAAGTATATCCATAAGCGATATCTTTTATCGCTATATTTTTAGTAGGTTCGCTTCTTAAAAATACTTTACCGTAACCAACCTCTAAATCCTCAACTGGAGCACGCAATACAAAAGAGGCTATATCTTTTAATTGACGAATTAAATCTTCAGCAGCTGCTAGCAAAGCTCTTCCTGCCATGAATGTCCCTCTACTTGCAACAGTTTTCCAATGTTCAGGTGTATTTAATGTGTTAATCTTCATTTGAACATGAATATCGTTTACATCCATTTTCAGAATCTCTGCTAACATTTGAGCAAGAATTGTTTTTGTACCTTGACCCAGCTCTACTACACCCGAAAGTAAATTAATGCTACCATCAGCATTATAGATTAATATGACACCTGAACTAGCATTTGGTGTAATGGTAGAAGTTTTCCAAGAACAACTAATTCCTTTTGCCCTTACTTTATGATTTCCTAAGTCAATGACCTGACCTTCCTCCCAATTGATTAATTCTTTCATTTTTTCAATACATTTTGGTAAATTTCCAACTGTACTTGAATTTAATACAACTTGAGTAGGCGTTTGATCACCAGGTTTAATTGCGTTTTTTTCTCTTAGTTCAATCGGATCCATATTTAATTTTTTAGCAAGAATATCCATCGCTCTTTCAAATGCAAAATGTACTTCAGAATGACTAAACCCCCTAAAAGGCGCTGGATATGGATGATTTGTATACATACAAAAAGAATCACACCAAATATTTTCGATATTGTAAGGTCCTGTACAATCAACTGCTCCCGCTCGTGTTAAATCAATTGATTTATCAGCATACGCTCCGCCATCCCATAAAAATTGAATCTCAGCAACCTTGAGCATTCCCTCTTTTGTACATCCTAGTTTTACATTCGCTTCTAGGCCAATATGCACTGGCGAGGAAAGCATATCATGTTCACGACTATTTAATATTTTTACTAATCTGCCATTTACAGCTCGTGAAGCAATAAAAGCTAAAATTTCTAACTGGACTGCCCCTTTTCCACCATATCCCCCACCAACAAAAGGCGTGTTTACAATGATTTTTCCAGGTTTTATTCCAAAATAATCACCAATCAAATCCTTTACCATAAAAGGGCTTTGTGAAGAAGTAGTAATCTCAATAGTGCCATCATGATGTATTTGCGCAAATGAACATCTTGTCTCCATTGCAGCATGATCTGATGGTCTAAAAGCAAAACTCTCATCAACCATTACTTCACTTTCTCTCCAACCTTTGTTAAAATCGCCTTTTCGAATTTTAATTCTTGTAGCTATATTAGTTCCTGGCTCTGGGTAAACCCCTTCTGTTTTTTCATATTCTCCTAGGTTAGGATGTAAAAGAGGAGCATTTTGTTTAAGTGCTTCCGACGGAGAATTTACAACAGTCAGTAATTCATATTGTACTTTCACTAAACTAGCAGCATGATTTGCTTGATACTTTGTATCTGCTACAACGATTGCTACTACTTCTCCAAAAAACCGAACTCGATCAAATGCAATTGGATACCGGTCAAGTATCCCTTCTCCTACTAAAGGTAGATTTTCACCAAATATAATTTTTCTTACACCTGGTACATTTAGAGCTTCAGTTGCATCAATATTTTTAATGAGCGCATGCGCGTATGGACTTGTTACTAATTGAGCATGAAGCATATCATTTGCCTCGAAATCGTCTGTATATTTAGCATAGCCAGTAACTTTTTCGAAAGACTCTTTTCGGGGTATTCCTTTACCGATTATATGCATGATGTGTTCTCAACCCCTTCCGTAAAAAACATTTCATAAAGTATTTAATACTTTAGCAATAGTTAATATAAGATTTCTTTTATATGAGATACTTTAAAAATTTATGTTTTGAATACTAAAAAAATGCCCAGATAGGAGAATCAGGCATCTTAATCAGAACTATGAAATATAGGGTTTAATTAATTTACAACCTAATTATGATCTTAAATATTCATATTTAAAGACTTTAGTAATTACAAGATCAATTTCCATACATATCCAATTTACAAAAGGGAATAATACTTATATTCATTGCGGAGTTTTTAAGGAGTTGGTTTAAATGGAAGTAAATGAAAAAACCTCCATGCTTGAGGAAGTACAAAACGAATTTCATTCAAGTTCAGATTTTAAATATAAAAAATATTCAATTGATGAAGTAACTCTTCATTTATGTTATCTAGATACAATGATCGATTCAGAGGTTATTCAAACACATATATTAGAACGAGTAGTTTCAAAAGATCATTCAGGTCGAATCATCACGACTATATTAGATTCTGATGATGCATTTACACTTGATGAATGTATACAATCTATTCTTTCTGGAAATGTTATTGTTTTTAATGATAATAATAAAAGTAAAGCAAAGTCATATTCTGCACCTAGTAATAATAGCGACCGTTCAATATCAGAAACACTTTCTGAAACAGTAACATTAGGTGCTCATGACAGTTTTGTGGAGAGCCTTAAAATCAATTCAACTTTAATTCGAAAAAGATTACGTACGAAAGAATTAATTATCAAGAATATAACTGTTGGTAAAAAATATCCTGTAAACCTTTCCATTTTTTATTTAAATGATATAACACCTCAATCTATGATTCAAACAATTGAAGAGAAAATAAAAAAACTTGAGTCGAATGGAAAAGTCGAACCTAATCAAATGATTGAGTCTGTACATGTTCAAAACATTATAGAAGAGTATCCTTCTTCACCTTTTCCACAGGTAATGTTCACTGAAAGACCTGATCGTACAGTCCGTCATTTATTATCAGGAAAACCTGCTATTATGGTTGACAATGATCCTAGTGCATTATTATTTCCTTATGATATTTATGGTTATTTTCGAGCTGCAGATGATTTTAATTTTCGATGGTTTTTTGGAGTATTTTTCTTTTGTTTAAGAATATTAGCTTTTTGGATAGCTGTATTATTACCTTCAATTTATATTGCGATTACAACTTATCATTCAAATATTTTGCCAGTTTCAATTTTTTATACTTTAAAGCTATCAATAGAAAATGTCCCACTTCCACCATTAATCGAAGCTTTTTCGATGATTATTATTTTAGAACTGTTGAAGGAAGCTGCTTTAAGACTTCCAAATCCTATTGGATCAACCATTGGTACTGTTGGAGCGATCGTCATTGGAACGGCTATTGTACAAACCAATTTAATCTCAAATTCAATGGTTGTTGTAATTGCGATTACTGCCGTTTCATCATTCTCACTTCCATCAAAGGAAATGTCGGTTGCTGCACGAATTATGGGTATACCACTTTTAATTCTTTCATCAATTTTTGGATTTATTGGAATTAGTTTAGGCGTCTTTATGATTTTTGCTCACCTATCAAAAATTAAAGCCTTTAGTTTTCGATATGTTGAAAATCCAGGTTTCTCTGAGTTTGTTCTTTTTAAAAATAGAAAGGGGAAAGAAACATGATTAATAATAAACACCTTTTCTATTTGATTATATTTACCCAATTCGGCGTCGCCATTACAAGCTATCCTTATGATATGTATAAAATTGCAGGTCATGATAGTTGGATTTCTACTATTATAGGTGGAATAATCGTTCAAATTTTAATCTTACTTTATTATAGTTTATATAAAAAATTTCCTGACAAAAGCTTTACTGACTATACAAAAATAATAACGAATCCATTCATTGGAACATGTATAAATATTAGCTATTTCATCTATTTTTTGTATGTTGTAATCGTAGTATCAATGAGATTTTCTGATATTATCACGATCTGGATTTTTCCAAAAAGTCCTTCTTGGCTTATTCTCATTTTATTTTTAGTAACGGCGTATATTATCGCGAAAAATGACATCCAAACCATTGCAAGAACATATGTACTTTGTACATTTATCTTTCTAATCTTTATCTTATTTTTACTATCTGCTTATGATAATGTTCATATTGGCAGAATATTACCTATTGGCCAATATCCAATAAAAAAGATTGGCTCCGGTGCATATTCATCATTTCTTGAAATGTTAGGTTTTGAAATTTTTTTATTTATAGCGCCAAACTTTCAAGATACAAAAAAGAAATTATTTACTTTAACATTTGCAAATTTCTTTACGACAATTTTTTATACCTTTATTATTATTACTTCCTATATTCGACTAAGTAACAAAGAAAATAGTTATATTATAGACCCCATTCTATATATTTTTAAAACCTATCACTCGAAAATGATTGAAAGTTTAGATACGATATTTTTAAGCTTATGGACAATTGTCATTTGTGCTACAGTAGTTAGCTATATTTATATCGTTAGTGAAGATGTACATAAGCGACTATCATTAATTGTAAAAAATAGGAAAAGCATATTACTTTTCATCATTATAGTAGTATTTGCTTTTTATCCGTTAGTTTCCTTCCATCTAATCAGAAGAGAAACAATTGTAAATTTCGGTAGTTATTTAGACCCTTTATTTATTATTATTATTCCATGCCTATTGTTCCTAATTAATAAAGTTAGGGGGCTAATCAATTGATTCGCAAGTCAAAAATCATTATTTGTTTATTTTTATTTCTTTTAGTAGCTACTGGTTGCTGGGATTCAAGAACAATTACAGAAAAAACATTAGTAAATGGGATTAGTATTGATATTGATCAAGATAAAAAAATTGAGGTGAATGCACTAATACTTGATATTATCGGAAGAGGATCTGGCGTCTTCGATTTCCAAAATGAATCTGTTAAATCTACAAAGAAGAATTCAGTATCTCACGCTGGGATGGAAATACAATCATTTTTACCTGGAGATATAACGACATCAAAAACGAGGGTTATATTATTAGGTGAAGATTTCTCGAAAACTAAATTTATTCATCTTTTAAGTACCTTTCGGCGTAGAACATCTTCAAATCTAAATGTATCTGTCGCTATAACAAATAAGCAACCTGCAAAAAACGTTTTGGAATTAAAAACCGTTGGTTCAAAACCATTGTCATTTATATTAAAGGATACAATTGATAATGCCGAGTCAACCTCCATCGCTCAAAAAATGGAGTTATTTAATATTTTTACTTATACTTCTGAAGATGGAATTGATTTCACAATCCCAGTTGTAGATGTATCATCAGATAAACGAGTAGAAGTTGTTGGTTCAGGACTAATGCATAATGCTAGCTATACTGGTCATTTCATAACTTCTGATCAATCTCCTGTTCTTTTAATGTTGATGGGGAAATATGGAAATACCGGCCATTTTATTACAAAGCTTCCTAAAAAATATGAAGCACCATACAATACAATATCTTATGAAATCATTAGACCTAGAAATAATTTCTCTATTACGACTTCTAAAGATAAAATAGAAGTAAATTTAAAAATTGATGCATATGTTAGAATAGACGGAATTACATCAATTAAAATGTTACAAGAAGAAGAAATGTGGTCCATTATTAAGAAAGATTTAAATAAAAGAGCTAAAGAGGTAATCAAAGAAATTCAAGTTGCTAATAGTGATGTGCTTGGTATTGGAAGATATTTAAAAGAACATCAGCCAGAAGAATGGCGAAAACTAAATTGGCAAAAGAAATATCCTACTATTGAAATCAAACCGAAAGTGTCCGTTACCATATTAAGTACAGGAGCAATTGGAACAGAGTCTCAACTTGAAGAATAATTTAAAAAAGATAGTGTAGTCAGTTGGAATGCTGGCTTCACTATCTTTTTTAAATACTATTTTTAAACTGCAATTTAAATTCATCCATAAAATCTTTCGCAAGTGTTGATAATCCTTTTGATTGTAAGTATATCAACCAAAAATCTAAATCGAAAAACGTTTCTTCCTTTAGTGGAATAATTTTAATGTCACCATTTAAAACGATGGGGCGATTTCTTATTGAAAAATTATGTAAATATAAAATGGCTTGGCTCTCTTTCACAAGTTCATAAAGCAAGCTACTTCTATTTGTTTGAAGGACTACATTTTTGGGATTCAGTTTAGAGATTTTTTGCAATGTCTTATAGTCAGAGTTTTTATACATAACAATTTTTTCATTCGTTAGTTCGTTTGGTGTGACAGATTCATAAGAATAAAACGGAGACTTCTTACCGACCGCGATGCAAATATGCCCTTTTGTTAAATGTTCAAAACCAATAAATTTTTCTTTCTTTAATTCTTCGATTGTGCAAGGAATCAGTGCAATATCATAATCTTGCTTACTGAAATTCTGAATCATATAAGCAGGGTTTTCTTCAACTACTTCAAATGTAATTTCACTATTTTTCTCATTGTACTTGATCATCGTTTCTTGAAGAATTGCCGAAAAAGTAGGTGCCGTTAAGATTTTTAAATGATTGCTGCTTCTATTCTTAATATCATCTATTTCTTTATTAAGCTCTTTAATCGTATTTAATAAAATAATCGCTTTTGATATAACAATTTTCCCTTCAAAAGTTGGTGTAACTCCTTGTTTCGATCTGTTAAAAATTTTTATGCCAAGCTCATTTTCTAATTGAGTAATGGATTGACTCATTCCAGAAGGAGAGATAAATAATTTTTCTGCAGCTTTCGTGATTGACAACTCTTTTGCCGCAGTTACAATATGTTCCATTTGATCAAAATTCATTCTTCAACTACTCCTTAAGAAAACTAAAACTATAACTTGTTGGTAATTATATATTTATGATTCCAGAAAATCGATTCATTCTTATTATTAACATATCTTGCATCAAAATGCGTAATGATAAGTCTTATATTTAAGTGTATTCTATAACTATTATCATGATTTATGCCAATTTAAAAAATAAGACAAGAATACTGATTTTTACGTATTCTTGTCTTTTATATTTTTAAGGGAAAGTTTGTTATTAAAAAAGATGATCAATCGTTTTTTTCGAAAGGGTGTTTATTCAATTATTAAATATCCTAAACACCCCGTTCTGACTTGTTTTTACCTGAGAAACCTTGTCCTACTATTTATTATCGTTTGAACGCTATAACACTTGTCCAATCGCTGTAGATTTTTTTCGATCCAACCAATTTGTAAGAACGAACTTTGTAATAGTAAGTTTTACCTCTTGTTAATCCACTGTTCGTGTAATTTGTTTTTGTTACATTTGTTAAGTGAGCAAATGTGCCTGTTTTTGAAGTTGATTTAACAATCTCATAACCCGCAGCACCCGATACACTAGACCATGTTAATTTTACAGAAGATAAACCTGATTTTGTTAATTTTACATTTGTTGGTTTTGCTGGATTAGCTACCCATTTCGCGTAAATCGTAGTGTTTGTAGTCACTTTATCCTTCGCGAAGTTCCAAGCTACTTTTCCAGATGCATCTTTATACCATCCAAGGAATGTATATCCTTTTCTTGTTGGTGATGCTGGTTGGCTAATCGTTGAATTGTAATTTACAGTTCTAGTCGAAATTGTGCCTCCAACAGAATTAAATTTAACAGTATATTTGTTTATGTTCCATTTTGCATAAAGTGTGATATTGCTTGTTAATGTTACTGATGAACCTGCAGACGTTTTTAATGCAGAATCTTTGTACCATCCAACAAATGTATAACCTGTTCTTGTTGGATTTGGTAAAGTGATTTTGCTATTGTAATTTGCAGTTTTGTCTGCAATTTGACTGCCACCATTACTATTGAAATGGATCGAATAAGAGTTAATACTCCACTTCGCATACAATGTAATGTTGTTTGTTAATGTTACAGTTGGGCCTACTGGCGTTTTTAATGCTGCATCAGTGTACCATCCAACAAATGTGTAACCTGTTCTTGTTGGTTTTGGTAAAGAAATGTTGCTATTGTAGTTTGCAGTTTTATCAGCCACTTGACTGCCGCCATTACTGTTAAAGTGAATTGTGTAAGAGTTAATACTCCACTTTGCATATAAAACCATATCTCCAGATACTTTGTCTGTTGCAAAGTTCCATGGTGTTTTACCTTCTGAATCTTTGTACCAACCAAGGAATGTGTAACCCGTTCTTGTTGGTTTTGTTTCGTCTAGTAATGTGTTGTATTCAGCTTTTGCCGAAACAACTAGTCCAGCATCTTGTGTATCATAGATGACAGTGTATTTTGATGGTTTCCATTTTCCGTAAATCGTTTTTGCTGAGTAAATTGAATTTGTGAAATCCCAAGGGATTGTGCAATCTTGATCTGCAAACCAAGTTAATTCATAACCATGAACAGTTGGTGCCGTGATTCTTCGTGCTACAATTTGATCTTTCGTTGCTTCTTTTACTTCAGCTGGTGCATCACCTGGTACTACGAAATGTACATTATATCCATTTACTAATTTTTGAACTAATGATACATCAGCGTAATCAGTAGCCTTAATCGATATCTGATAATCTCTCGCTCTTGAGAATAGACTCTTATCTAAAGTAATTGTACGATTCTCTTTATCGACAGTATATTTCGATCCGTCTATTGCAAGTCCGTTAAGTGTGATGCCATTAATCGCATTTGCCCAATCTTTATCAATATACTCTAATACGATATTGTTCCCTATCGCATTATCCGTTGTATCTGCTGTTACAAAAGATCCTGCTAAAGCATATTTCGCATAAAGTGTAATTGGTTTTGTCACAATATTATCAAAATCATATGGTATTGTTAAATCTTGATCGCTATACCAACCATAGAACTTGTATCCAGCTTTTGATGGATCGAATGGTTTCGTCGCATTTCTGTCGACGATTTGAGCTGGAACTGGATCTCCGCCATTTGAATTAAACGTAACAGTATAACCGACAACTTGGTCAACTACATTTACATCTTTATACCCTTCTGAAACAATCGTCACATTGAACTTTTGTGCATTCGTGAAAAGAGCCGCCTTAAGAGTCATACTATTATTCGAAATCGTGTAATCCTTATTTAGTTCTAAAGTTTTATCACCGATTTTCACAGCCTTGATATTATTCTTCCAAGTTCCATCATCATTAAATGCTAACGTAATGTCGCTTCCTACAATGTTTCCAGCAACATCTTTATTAACCGTTGGTGGCACCTTATTCCAACATAGATAATAAGTTACATTATCCGTTATAAATTTACCGTTATCCATTGAAATATCAGACATCTTATCAATTGAGTTAGCTGCATCTAGATACAGATTTGAACTAATCGTCAGATTTCCATTTACTACATGAGAAGGACCTGTGATCATATTCGGTGCTGTCGCCAAACCATTGACAAGTGTATCGGCAAAGAATAAGTCTTTTGCACTCTTTAAGGATCCACCGTTCAAGTCAATATGACGTCTGTATCCTAGTTGAATATTAGGAATCGTGACTACTTCCCCTGTTGATGACGTTAGTTTGATATTATATCCTTTAATTGACCCTGCATTTGATAACGTTGGCATCTCACTGAAGGCAAATTTCTCACCTAATTTCGTTTGACCTGCTTGAACAGCTTGATCATGAGTTGCTGTTTTAAAGGAAAGGATTCCGTTATTACCATTTGACGTCAAGTCATAGGTACTTGGATCTAACGTATAGACCGTTGGTGTTGTTTCCTTTGAACCATCGCTCTTCATCTGATAGAATGTTGCCTCGATATTGGCAATCTTGTCCTTAGATGTTAACCAAGAAACATTTGTTAAATAGTCAGGAATATTGATTTTTAAATCGCCTTCTCCTAATATCCAACCAACTCCAGAAACCCCTCCGTTACTTCCGTCGAATTTTAATCCATCCGGATTCGCTTTATCAACTGGTGAGTAGCTTTGAGTCGTATTCATTTGCCATTTCGCATAAACAGTCTTGTCTGCAAATATTGGACCTGCATCCCATTGTGTTTTTAAAGATGGTTCATTCCACCAACCAAGAAATTTATATCCCGGTCTTGTTGGCGCAGGAGAATATGAGTTTAATAAATCACTATTTGGACCATTCGAACGACTTGCGCCCGGTTTGTATCCTACTGCCATCGACTTAGGGGCTGAGCCATCCTGACTGTCAAATGTAATACTATAACCAACAGGTTGTTGCGCAATGTAATTTGGATCAGAACCTGCTATAGTATCTGGATAAACTGTTCCATCTGCACCTGTTGAGCCAATCGTAAATTTGTAAAGCTGAGGTAAATAATTTTTACCACCAGGATTGATTGTCGCTTGATTATATGTTGAAGTATTATTTGGATCAAGAGTAGAATCCGTCATAAATGTTTTTGCATTAAACGTGATTTTTCCTGGTTTGCTAATGTCGTAATATTTTTGATTTGTATCTGGATTGATTAAATTCGTGATATCCACAGTTTTACCGCTATTAGTCGTCATAATTACTTTATTGATTCCATTTCGCCAGTTCGCATCTTCTTGGAAAGATAATGTTAAATCATTCCCAATATGCGCTACTGTTGGGTCTGTGATAATTGGAATCGCAGGCGTCGGAATTGGCACCGTTGATACTGTTAACGTTTTCGTTACATCTTGGTAACCTGTTGCCTTCACTGTAATTGTATAATTCGTTGCCGTCGGGAATAATGAACCCGGTAACGTAATTTTTGAAGGCATTGTTTGAATTGTACCATTTGCATCATAATACGTATAAGCCGGACTCATTGTTACTTTATCAGTTACATCTGTTGATCCTAGCATAACTTTTGTAATTGCTTTTCTCCACACTAAATCATCAACGAACACCGTGCTTGATGGAGAAAGTGAAATCGTTGCTCCATTTTGCAAGTCTTGTAGCTTAGGTGTTGATGCGACTGCTTGGGCTGGACCTGCAAAATTAAGTTTTTGCATAACTTGCTGTAGCGTATCACCAGCATTTAACGTAATTGAACCGGCATAAGCCGTTTCGATCGTCGTATCTTTATCAACTGTTAGTTGAGTATCTGGGACACTTAGACCTGCATCAATCGCACTTTGATTTTTCATACCAAAGTTTTTAAAGATATAATAGAAGTCATTATAGTCAATTCCATAACCAAATCCTGTTGGTTTAATCCAATAAATATCTGCATCACGGTTAGCATTTAAAAATGCTGTCTTGTTTGCAAGCTTATTATCTGGATTATTAAAATTAGTTAAGTTTTTATATTGGTAATAAACATCGATTTCTTTCAGTAAATCCTTCATGTCGATGACGTTGTCACCATTTACATCTCCACCTAAAAGGATTGGGAAAAGACCTGGAAGATCCTTTACTGTACCTGATTGATAACCGAATTTGTTTTGACCAATCACAGGTGTTTTTTCATATCCTTTAAAATGTCCTGGTACACTTGCTTCCAAAGAATATGGCTTGTCACTTACATCAGCTGTCAAAGCATAATATGGGTTGATAAACGCATAAGCCATTGTATTACTAGCTGTTGTCGGTTGATCTGTTGTAAATTTTTTACCATTTGCATCTGTAGCCGTTACCTTCGCACCTGAATCAACAGTGAATTGTGGATAGGAGTTATTAATGTTGTTTTTCGCGAAAGATTCCGCTGCTACACGACCTCTAATCAAAGAAGTGAACTGTCTTACATAAGGTATATCAACCGGGAACCACGCAACCCTTGTATCTGCACCTGACAATGTTAAATTCACTTGCAACAAGTCATATGAAAATTCTCCTACTACAGGTTCAATGTTTGTATAAGTTACATCTGCCTCAATAATCGGCATATCATGATCAAGAGCACCTTCTGAACCTATATTTGAAATTGTGATATCTGTTGTTTTTCCAATTTGATAATTTTGATGCATATATGGTTGACCTACAGTAAGAACGGTAGTTGGATCGATTCCTTTACTAATCAGATAATTTTTATACTCATCTGTTAGTCGGATATTAGAGAATTGGTACACACTATGGTCATTCAGTAAAAATTTACCGCCAGTCATTCCGACACCATATTTTGTTGCGATTGTTGTTTTGAATGGTTTATTCGGATCGACAACTACTTTATCTTCGGTACCTGGTCCTGCATCTACTCCATTAGATGAAGTTAGGGTAACGTAAGGATTTCCTTTTTTAATAAAGTAATAAGTTTGTTTATTGATGTCATAATCATTTTCACCCGAATAATCTGTAGGGTCAATTATAAAATCACTACCCAGTTTATTTGCTACGTCCTCTTTCGTCACACCAAAGTGGAAACGACCTTTCGCATTTGTATTGAAGTAAACTGTTGGGTAATAACTGTCTTGATAACCAGTGACCATATTCAATCCTTGATCAACAGGAACAGGTTTGCCAGTCGTTGGACTAGGTACTGATGTTTCTCCATTATTTTTCATCACGTCTACGTTCGAGTCATAAACCGTACCATGAAATCCTTTAATTTCTTGTCCAGGTAGGTACCCTGTCGTATCGATTTCATAGATTCCCGGTTTGGAGTCAGAATCCATCGTCATAGTCGGCGGAGTACCATCAACATAGACCGTATCTTCCGCTGTGTAACGTTTTCCATCTTTACCAGTAGCAATCATCTCGAGAGAGTAACTACCTTCTTTTAGTACTTCCACCTTATCTGCAATGCCAGATTCGTCATATGTTCCATCGTATGTCTTTGTAAATGGAAGATACCATCCATTAAAAAGAGTTAATAGTGGGCCATATTGGACACCTGGGATAAAATTTCTACCGCTTGATAATGTGTTTGTTACACCTATATATTTCCCGTCTTTATCCTTCACAACAATATATAAGTTTTCCATTTCGTTGTTAACAGAAACATTATAAGCCGAGATATTTCCTTCTGCCACAGCTTTTAACGCAACATTGAACGTATTAATTCCTTTTTCCGCAACTGTAATTGTAAAAGGAATTCGATAAGTCTCCGATGAGTCCGCTGCATTTATTAAGTGGATATACCCCTCGTAAGTACCCTCAAGTGAATTTGACGGAACCGTTATTTTTGCCGTAGCTTTGGCTGTACTTCCTCCGCCGACATTAATCGATTTCACGTTATTTCCATCAACCGAAAAATCAATTTTAACATCATTTCCTGTTCCTGGTCCGACTTTATTCGACCCAGCAAATTTTGAGGAAATAAATTCCGTACTTACATTAAATGTTTTAGTGCTACTTCCTTGGTTAGAAACGTTAAAATCTTTTGAAGAAACTACATCATCTGAACCGTTCGTTGCACCTTCTCCTCTACCTTTAAAACCAAAGTACATGCTACCTGTAATGTTATCTACTTCATGTGCTGTTGAGCTATCAGCTAGATTATCAATTGTAACTGTTTTATCTAAAACTTGAATTTTCACATTTTCTTTAATAGCACGTGATGGATCAACACGTCCTGCTCCTACTTGATAAACACTATAAGTCTTTGAATCTGTGTTAATATCTTTAGCAGTATTCATTAATGCTGTTTTGACATCAGCCGGTGTATAATCTGGATGTGCAGCTAAAATTAAAGCTGAGATCCCAGCAACGTGAGGAGTTGCCATTGATGTACCAGACATAATCTGATAACCAATTTTATAGTCATGTGCTGCATTTGGCTCCCAAATATCGTATGGAGCTGTTGAAGAAATATCAACCCCAGGTGCAACTACATCTGGCTTAATTGTCCAATCTTTAACTGGGCCTGTTGAGCTAAAGCTTGCTAATTCATCCCCGCTCTTAGTAATAGGCGCATCGAGTGTAGAAGGGAACGTAATATTAGCTGATTTTGGGTCCTTTTTAATCGCATCAGAAAGAGCTTGTCCTTGTTCCTGAGTTAATGAAATAGAATAAACATTATCCATGCTTACTCCTAAGAAATTAGGAATATAACCTTGAGAATCAGTATCAGCTGTATTATCCCAGATAATCATTCCAGCTGCTCCAGCATTTTTAGCATTTGTCATTTTTGTTTGTAAATAGTCTACGCCACGCTTTACTAGAACAAGTTTACCTTTCACATCAATTCCACTATAATCTGCTTCACTTCCTAAGCCAACATCAACGATTGGAAGTGTTTGACCTTTATAAACATCGTCTGCTTGTGAAAAGTTTTTACCAAATAATCGTGATTTATATGAAACTGAACCATTCTTAACAGTCATTGTTGCAATTTCTTCAGGGATTGTACTTGCACCAACAGTAATTGCCAGTGCCGAAGTTCCTGGTGAACCTACTGTAGCTTGACCAGGTCCACTATTACCTGCAGCAACATCACACACAACTCCAGCTAAAGTAGCATTGTTAATTGCAATGCTTGTTGGGTAAAATGGATCATTAACATTTGCACCAAGAGATAGATTAATTACATCCATATGATCTTTTGCAGCTTGATCGATACCACTTAGTACAGATTCGGTTGTTCCATGTCCTCCTGGTCCTAATACACGATAACCATAAAGAGCCACATCAGGTGCTACCCCATTTGCCGAATAAACATCGTTATTATTAGTCGTATTTGCTGCAATCGTACCAGAAACGTGTGTTCCATGTGAAGTAATATATGGCTTATAATCTGAAGGTGGTGTTCCCCAAACTGGATTTGAACTCGCCTTATCAGCTACCCAATCATCATAAGTTGTTTCCATTGGATCATGGTCATCCACATACTTAATGTTTCCTGTTGCATCAATTCCGTCATTATTTACAAAGTCATGACCACCATATAATTTTCCATTTTCATCATGTGTTACTTTATAAAGATCAGGGTGGTTGTAATCGATTCCTGTATCCAATACACCCACTTTAACCTTTTGGCCCGCACGTGGACCTGTTTTAATAATACCTGTATTCCCTTCAGCTTGAAGCTTATCAATCCCTAAATGGGAAAGTGCTGAAGTTGGCTTGCCAGCTGATGTAGCTGTCGCTGATTTTTGAGAATTGCCTTCATCAGGTAAAGAATATTCTACTTGAGACCAAACAGACGCAACATCTGGACTTTCTGCAAGCTTTTGAACTAAATTTGCGGGTAACGTTAATGCAACTCCATTAAATGCATCTGTAAATTCTCGCGTAATACTAATTTCTGTTTTAACAGTTTTCCCGCCAACAATAGAAGTTTTAGGTTGAGTATTTAAAAAGCTCTTAAAATTTGCATGTGAATCTTTAACTTTTATTTTAGCATCTGAATATTCGCTATCAAAAGCTTGACTATTTGCAGTTGCTCCACCTTTAGCTAAAGATTGCTTAATGATTTGTATTTTAGCTGGATCTTGTTTAAATTGAACAATAACATTAATCTTTTTTGAACCGATTAAATCCTTTTTGTCTACACGGATTTTTTCGGTATTATCTGCACCAGTAAGCTTATTAATATTTGCTTTTTGTTCTGGTGTAAGCCCGTCAAGAATACGGTTTACTTCTTTTGCGTCAAAGGTATTACTAGATAAATTTTGCTGATTAAGATTTGCTTCAGCAGTATTTCCACTTGCATAACTATGAGGAATCACAACATTTAAAAACATCGAACTTAACGCAAAGATCGAAAGTATTTTTTTTGTTGGCCTCTTACTTTTGTGAGACGATTTTCTCTCTTTCATGTTTTCCCCCCCAGTATAAACAAATAATGAAAAATTCGATTATTTGCCCAAATTCCGAAAATTCAAGTATTAAAATTTTTCTAAACACTTAAATTTAATTAAATATTACTCCATGTTTCGCTTGTCTTGTATTGGGGAAATTTAGCGATTTCCACTTGATTTTTTTTCGAATTTAATTAAAGAAAATGTTATTATTTGACATTAATTGTTGAATTTTGGCTAATACTCCTTACAAAACAGCGAATTTTAAGTAAAGTTGTAAATTTTAGACTTTTTAAAATTTGGGGGAATTTGACGTTTTTTATTAAAAAAATGAAAAAACATAATATTCCTATTTTTAACAAAAAAACTATCCTACTTTTTAATTAAAAAAGTAGGATAGTTTTTTAATAAACTTATAAACTATTTAAATTGTTTGTAAAAATAATCTATTTTGTTATTTTAAATCTAATTGAGTTAAAACATCATCTACCGTTACACCTTTATAAGCTACCTTAGCTTTAGGTGAATTTGGAACTGTAGTTCATGATACTAATTTATACTACCAAACTCACTCACCTACTCTTCAAACAAAAAATCAAATCCATGAGTTTGATTTAAATTTTACTATTATTTAGTTCTTTCAATACATTTCCCATTATAAGCAGTACATATTTTTATACTTGGACAAAAATCAGTATTATTCAAACATAATGCAGAAGTAAATTCAGGGTCTAATCTGCTAATCGTATTAAAATAACAACCTATATAATGATTACGAGCTATGCTATTTAATTGAAACGAGACTGGAAAATTATTGTTTACGTGTCGATAATATAAACCTTTAGATGTAAACGGCGGAGGATAAATTTCTGCAGGTAAGGTAGGAATGATGTCATGCACATTAAAAATACGAAAACTTCTTTTTACAATTTGATTGTATCGATAAGCAAATTCTGGATCTGCAACACGCGGACTACCGAACGTATAGACTGATAGATTGTCAAAATCAGAATTCAAACCACCCAAACTGTATCCTGCTATCAATAGTCTTTTATTAGGTGATAACTTCATTAATTCTGTAAATAGTTCGTTCCTGGCAGATTGATAAAGCACAACCTTACCGATTTGCTGTCCGAAATAAACAGCATAACGGGATCCACCACTGATAATTTCTTCATCACTCACTACTATGATAATCGGGCAATAATACGCAAGAAGCACATTTCGTTCGAGCAATCTCTGTGTGAAATGGTCTATTCCTGGTTTATTTCTGATTTCTGGGGTTGTGAAAGGATGGTACACACCCCCGTTTTTACGAATTCGTTCGCCCAGTTCACGGTTTGTCTTAGGTGTTAACGGTACACTCGGAGTCGTACTGACAATGGCAATCGTTTTTGCACCTTTTACCTCAAGCGTTCCTTCGTGCGCTTCCGTGTCGATGCCAAGCGCTAACCCACTGACGACCGTATACCCTTTTTCCGCACAACGTCTCGCAAATGTACGAGCACGTTGTCGTAGTGGTTTACTTGTTACGCGTGGCCCGATGATTCCAATGTATTTCGTACTCTCCATTTCATTCACCCTTCATCTTCTTTCTTTTATTGCATCATACCTTTTGGCTCGTTTTCACTTTTTCTTTCCTTGTGTCCTTTTCCCCTAACAAAAAAAGAATAGGAAAACTTATCACAGGCAATATATATACCGAATAGCCTTGAGACCTTTAGAATAAAGGGCTGAAGTTTTGGTATATATACTAAAACTTATACCAAAACGTTAGGCTCTGTTTAAGAATAGATTAAAATTTAAAGGCAACCTTTATGGGGTGCCTTTTTTAGTACGTCATACAATAAAAATTGCGTATTACCCCATGGTTATAATGTATTTTAGAATTGGTATATGGTATATGTTTTACCTGTAATAATTATATAGTTCAATAAAAAAATACAGCCTTTAATTAATATAAAGACTGTATTAGTAGTTAAATCATAAGTTTTGGTATAGTTTTCTACCTGTAATAAGCAGTGCTACTCTTTTTTCTTAATTAAATCGAATCAGCATTGCTTCAAAAACAGTTTTGGCTACCTTAACGATGCTTTCGTCTAATTCAGGTTGTGCGGTTAATTGAATTTGTTTCTCACGTGACAACTCAATGCGGTCACCTATGGTAAAACAGTACAAAATCTCAATCGTAGAACCTGGGTGGAGAACTAATGCGTAAGCGTTCTCTTTACTGATTTTTATCGAAAGGATTTCTCCTGTTGGTTCAGTCCAAGCGTTTATTTTCATAATGATCGCATTTGTTCTCGTCATGTTTAGGTAAATCTTCCTTTCTACCAAAAAGTAAAACCGAAAAAAAAAGTCTTAACAGCCGACTTCCTTCCGGTTTTGAGGAGGTTATTTAGTTGGTAAAAGTTTGAGATTATCCTTCTTCCCTTTTTCCGTTATACAAATTTGTGCGAAAAATAGATAAACAAACGACCTAGCCACCTATTTCAATGAAAGCGCTTGGTACAATGGGCTCTGAACACGATGAATGCGGGCAAACTCGAAGTATTTTAAAATAATGTTACTAAAATCAATTCATGCAAAAAGGTACTCCTAGTGAGTACCTTCTTTACCATCAAACGATTCTTTCAGTACAACTTTTATCCGTGCGGTTAATTCCTCAAAAAATAACCGAACTACTTCTGATTCACGCTCTTCAATTCTATGGACACACCATAAATCGACTGGTTTGATCCGTTTATCTTCAATTGGAATTACTCGAATTTCATCGGATTCGATGATAGGTTGATTCCATAATGTAAAGGAATGCAGATACAAGACCGCATCTTTTTCACTAAGCATATCGAACGCAAACTCATGCACGTTTGTCGTCAAAAACGCATCTTGAATACTAGAAAACTCAATCGGCAGTTGTTCGTAATCAGATAACGTATACGCAATCACCGTCTTTTTTTTCAAATCGGCTAACCGAACTGATTTTGCATGATAAAATGGCGATTTTTTTCCCACTGCAATACAAATTCTAGTTTGCCCTAAGTGTGTGAGCGTTTGTTTATCGAAATATTTCGATTCTGAACGTGTCAACGCACTAAACGAAAAATCGGCTAGTTGCTGCTTATTTTTTAACATTGTTTTTGTATGGTTTTCCATCACTTGAAAGGTAAGATTTGGATGAAAATGATCAAGCGATAGAATAATTTGCTGAATCAAAAACGAGAATGTCGGGGTCATCGAAATCGTGATGAGTATATCATTCTTTCGTTTTATTGTTTTAACTTCTTTATTTAAATTATCCATCATTTCCAACATTTGAATTGCATGTCTAACCACTCGTTCGCCTGCATTAGTCAGTTTAATCCCTGTATTCGTCCGATCAAAAATTTTCACTCCAAGCTCTGACTCAAGCATCGATATTCCTTGACTTAACCCTGATTTTGACACATATAAATTGTCGGCAGCTCTCGAAATCGACCCTTCTTTTGAAGCTTCTACAATGTACTTCATTTGTTCAAAATTCATCTCACTGGTCCCCCCTTTCTTTTTCTATCCTTAGTTTTTCCGATTTTCTATTCATCATGCGAAAGGCTTTTATTGTCAAGTTTTTTATTCACATCAGTGTTCCGAATTTCTGTACAAGTCATTCGTTTTTTTGGACTAGTCTTCTTTTCCTAAAAATTATAAAATGCAACTGAAACGGAAAGGTGGCGGTATCGTGTACGAAGGAAGAATCATCCAACATTATCGAAAGAAACAACGTTTGACACAAGAACAACTCGGACAAGATATTTGTTCGGTGACACATCTCAGTAAAATTGAATGTTCACGGACAACTTATGCGCCTGAGATTGTATCACTTTTAGCTTCACGTCTAGGTATTACGATGGAAAAAGAAGTTGAAAAACTTCATACGTATAAAAGTTTCTTGGCAAAATGGGAATACGCGATTACGATGCGCCTACGACACGATATGGACGGATTTGCTGCGCACCTGATCAATGAAGATCTGATTTCACTTTCTGAACATTATCATTGGTTTTTGTTATTGCACGCAAAATATTGCCTACTAACCAATCAACTTGATCAAGCACGTCAGTTGATTAAACTACTTGAAAAAAAGAAACAAACCCTTTCTTTTGATGAAACCCAACGGTTTCACCATGTAAAGGGAATGTTTTACTTGGTCACATATCAAGCAAATCATGCCATTCCGGAGTTTGAGCAAATTGATGAAACGGTTTATCCTGCAATCGATTATTTGTACCACTTAGCACTAGCTTATGAGCTAGCTGGTTTATCAACACTTGCCTATTATTATGCAGATAAAGCGAATCGCTTATTTACTGAGAATCGTCAGTTTTTATTAGCTATTGAAGCTGAACGGATCATGCTTGCTCAGTTGACAGATTTACCTCAACGCACGCTCGATTTTCGGTTAATTCAATTACTACAAAGTTGCGACCTTTGTCAAGCAGTAGAGCAGAAAGCAATGATCCTTTGTTTATTCGGGGACGTCCACTTGAAACGACACGACAAAGAACAAGGGGCTCATTATTACCTATATGCATTGAATTTATTAGATAAACAGTCAGTTTTTTATTTAACAGTACTTGAACGTCATTTACGTCTTCAAGTTGAACTCGACTTTTTGAACAAACATACTCTTCTTCCCGAAATTGAAGTTGCAAAGCAAATTGCAAGCGATTCAAAACAAGAAATGTTTGTTCACTTGTTTCAATTACTCATTTATCAAGCTTCTAACAATCTTATCGATTACCGTCGCTATTTAGAGAAAAAGGCGCTTCCTGCCTTTTTGCAATTTGGTGTAAGCGAATTTATTCAACTTGCCACTTTTAAAATCGAGCATTTGAACGCACAAATCCCTTCAAATGAACTTGCGTTAACATAAAAAAACAAGAACCACTTGCGTGTTCTTGTTTTTTTGTTCTTATTTTTTTCTTATCGTTTAATACTTACGATTGTTGACCATTCGCCATAAATAGCTTTTCCACCAACAAGTGTGTATGAACGAACTTTGTAGTAATACGTTTTACCTTTACTTAATCCGTCATTTGTTAGTGATGTTGTCGTCACAGAACGTACGTGTTGATAAGTGCCTGTTTTTGATGTCGAACGAACGACTTCATAACCAGTTGCGCCACTTACACGTGACCATGTGATTTTCGCTGATGTTTTTCCAACTAACGTCACTTTTGCATTTGACGGTGCACTTGGTAATTTCACCCACTTAGCATAGATCGTTGTATCTGCTGTGATGTGGTCTTTTTCGAAGTTCCAAGTGATTTTTCCAGCCGCATCTTTCGTCCAACCGATAAATGCATAGCCTTTTTTAGTTGGTGCAGATGGTTGTTTTACTGTACCGTTGTAAACTACTGTTTTTGATCCAACCGAGCTGCCCCCGTTTGAATTAAACTTCAAAGTATAGTTGTTTACTTTCCATTGTGCGTACAGTGTAATGTTTCCTGTCACTGTTAGATTGCTTGATACCGCCACTTTACCAGCTGCATCTTTCGTCCAACCAACGAACGTGTAACCTGTTCTTGTTGGTTTTGATAATGTCACCGTGCTATTGTAGTTAACAGTTTTTGCCGGTACACTATTTCCGCCAGTTACATCAAAACGAACCGTGTACGTGTTGATTCTCCATTGTGCATGTAACGTTGCATCCTCTGTTACTTTGTCTTTTGCAAAGTTCCAAGGCACTAGACCTGCTTCATCTTTTGTCCAACCCACAAATGTATAACCTGTTCTTGTTGGAGCAGACGGCGATGTAACCGTTGTGTTGTAATTCGTTGTTTTATCCGCTACTGCACTTCCGCCATTGCTGTCGTAATGAACAGTATACGAATTGATGTTCCATTTTGCATAAAGGATTGTATTGTCTGTTACTTTGTCAGTTGTAAAGTTCCAAGCAGTTTTGCCTTCAGCATCTTTGTACCAGCCAACAAACGTATAACCCCTTCTTGTTGGTGCACTTGTTGTGTCATCTAATAATGTGTTGTATTCCACTTTAACCGAGTAAACAAGTCCTGCATCTTGTGTGTCGAAGATTACTGAATACTTTGCTGGTTTCCATGTGCCATAAAGCGTTTTAGCTGAATAGATTGAATTTGTGAAATCCCAAGGAATTGTATAATCTGCATCTGCAAACCAAGCTAATTCATAACCGTGTACCGTCGGCGCTGTGATTCTGCGTGCGACAATTCGATCTTTTGTTGCATCCTTCACTTCAGCAGGTGCATTCTTTGGCATTACGAAATGCACAGTATATCCATTTACAACTTTTTGTACTACTGTTACATCAGCATACTCTTTAGCTTTTACAGTAATCGTATAATCTTTAGCTCTTGAGAACAGACTTTGATCCAAAGTAATTGTACGATTTCCTTTATCTACAGTGTATTTCGATGCGTCAACAGGAAGACCGTTGATATTAATGCCAGTAATCGCATTTGCCCAATCTTTGTCAATAAACTCTAAAACCATATCGTTCCCTACTGCGTTATCAGTTGTATCAGCTGTTACAACTGAACCAGCTAATGCATATTTCGCGTAAAGAGTGATTGGTTTTGTCACAATGTTATCAAAATCATATGGCATTGTTAAATCTTTGTCCAAGTACCAACCATAGAATTTGTAACCCACTTTTGTCGGATCAACTGGTTTTGTTGCATTTCTGTCTACGATTTGAGCAGAAAGTGGATCTCCACCATTTGATTCAAACGAAACTGTGTAACCAATAACTTGGTCAACCACTACAACATCTTTATATCCTTCAGAAACAATCGTCACATTGACTTTTTGTCCAACTGTGAATAGAGCAGCTTTTAGGATGATGCTATTATCAGTGATTGTGTAATCCTTATTCAGTTCTAATGTTTTCGCGCCGATTTTAACAGCTTTGATATTATTTTTCCATGTTCCATCATCAGTAAATGGTAACGTAATGTCACTTCCAACAATGTTTCCAGCAACGTCCTTATTCACTGTAGGTGGAACTTTCATCCAACATAGATAGAAAGTAGAATTATCTGTTAAAACTTTCGGATTTGTTGTAATATCTGACTTCTTGTCACTTGAATTCGCTGCATCCAAATAAAGGTCTGGACTAATCGTTAAGTTACCATTTGTTACATGTGTTACACCTGTAGACATATTTGGCGCTGTTGTTTTTCCATTAACTAACGCATCAGAAAAGAAAGCATCATTTGCAGTCTTTAACGTACCACCGTTTAAATCAATATGTCGTCTATAACCAAGTTGAATATTTGGAATTGCAACTGTTTCCCCTGTTGTAGAAGTTAAGGTTAAATTATACCCTTTAATCCCCTCAATGTTTCCAAGACTCGGCATTTCACTAAACGCAAACTTTTCTCCTAGATTGTTTTGACCTGCTTTAACAGCTTGATCATGTGTAGCCGTTTTGAATGAGAGAATACCATTACTTCCGTTAGATGATAATTCATACGTACTTGGGTCTAACGTATATTTTGTCGGGGTCGTATCAGTTGAGCCATCGCTCTTCACTTGATAGAATTTCGCTTCAATATTCGCAATTTTATCTTTTCCTGTTAACCAAGAAACATTTGTTAAATAATCTGGGATGTTGATTTTTAAATCGCCTTCTCCAAGCACCCACCCGTTACCACTTGCATTTTGGTTACTTGGGTCGAATTTCGCTCCATTCGGATTCGATTTATCAACAGGTGAATAACTTTGAGTCGCATTCATTTGCCATTTTGCATAAACTGTTTTGTCTGCAGTTAATACACCACTTGGATCCCATTGAGTTGTAGCCGATGCTTCATTAAACCAACCAAGGAATTTATAGCCTTGTTTCGTTGGCGCAGGAGTATTAAATGCTATCAAATCACTATTCGAACCATTTGATCTACTTGAGGCCGGTTTATATCCAACCGTCATTGGATTAATCGGTGTTCCTCCTTGGCTATCAAACGTAACACTATATCCAACAGGTTGTTGTCCTTTGAAAACAGGATCAGAACCAGCAATTACATCCGGATATACAGTGCCATCTGCACCTTGTGAACTGATCGTAAATCTGTAAAGTTGTGGAAGATAATTTGCTCCACCTGGGTTTACAGTTGCATTACCATAGGTTGAACCATTTTTTGGATCAAGTGTAGTATCCGTCATAAATGTTTTCGCATTGAACGTAATTTGACCCGGTTTACTAATGTCATAATATTTTTGATTCGTATCTGGATTGATCAAATTCGTGATATCCATACTTTTACCATTGTTTGTTGTTACAATCACTTTATTGATTCCATTTCGCCATTTCGCATCTTCTGGGAAGGTTAATGTTAAATCCTTTCCAATATGCGCTACTGTTGGATCAGTAATGATTGGAATCGCTGGCGTCGGAATTGGAAGCGTTGAGATTGTTAATGATTTCGTTACATCTGGGTAACCTGTCGCTTTTACCGTCATTGTGTAATTCGTTGCCGTTGGGAATAATGAACCTGGGAACGTAATTTTTGATGGCATTGTTTGAGATACTCCATTTGCATCATAATACGTATAACCTGGGTTAATTGTCACTAAATTCGTTACATCTGTTGAACCTAACATAATTTTTGTAATTGATTTTCTCCACACTACATCATCTACAAATACTGAGCTTGTAGGAACTAATGAAATCGAAGCTCCATTTTGTAAATCTTCAAGCTTTGGTGTTGATGGGATTTGCTGAGCTGGAGCTGCAAAATTAAGCTTTTGCATAACTTGCTGTACTGTGTCTCCAGCATTTAACGTAATTGAACCTGCATAATCAGTTGTAAAAGTCGTATCTTTATCTACTGTTGTTTGTGCAGTAGGAACACTTAATCCTGCATCAATTGCACTTTGATTTTGCGTACCAAAGTTTTTAAAGATGAAATAGAAGTCATTGTAATCAATTCCATATCCAAAACCTGATGGCTTAATCCAGTAAATATCTGCATCACGGTTAGTGTTTAAGAATGCAGTTTTGTTAGCTAATGTATTCGCTGGATTATTAAAATTATTTAAGTTTTTATATTGATAATAAACATCGATTTCTTTCAGTAAATCTTTCATATCGATGACGTTATCACCATTTACGTCTCCTCCTAATAAAATTGGGAAAAGAGTTGGAAGATCTTTTATAGTACCTGATTGATAACCGAATTTGTTTTCACCAATTACAGGTGTTTTTCCATATCCTTTAAAATGGCCTGGTACACTTGCTTCCATTGAATATGGTTTATCACTAACATCTGCTGTCACCGCATAATATGGATTAATAAACGTATAGGCTATTGTGTTATTAAATGATGTCGGTTGATCCGTTGTAAATTTTTTGCCCTGATCATCCGTCACCGTTACCTTCGCACCTGAATCAACTGTGAATTGTGGATAATTGTTGTTTACGTTATTTCTTGAGAAAGATTCCGCTGCCACACGTCCTCTAATTACAGAAATGTTCTGTCTTACATATGGATCATTTGTTGGAAACCAAGCGATTCTTGTATCTTCACCAGACAAAGTTAAATTTGCTGATAGTAAAATATATGGGAACTGTCCCGTAATTGGATCAGGACTAGTATAGGTCACATCTGCTTCTAATATTGGCATATCATGGTCAAGTGAACCTGCCGGACCTATATTTGAAATTGTTACATCTGTTGTATTTCCGATTTGATAAAATTGATGTTTATAAGGTTGACCTACAGTAAGAACCTTAGTTGGATCAATTCCCTTACTAATAAGATAATTTTTATACTCATCTGTTAGCCGGATATTACTATATTGGTATACGCCATTATCATTCAGTAAAAATTTACCGCCAGTCATTCCAACACCGTAGTGGGTTGTCATAGTGGTTTTGAAAGGTTTATTCGCATCGACAACTACTTTATCTTCGTTTCCTGAACCAACATCTACTCCATTAGATGCAGTTAATGTAACATACGGATTACCCTTTTTAATAAAGTAATAGGTTTGATCATTTATAATATCACTTTCTCCTGAATAATCTGTAGGGTCAATTATAAAATCACTACCTAGTTTATTTTCTACGTCCTCTTTCGTCACACCAAAGTGGAAACGACCTTTCTCATTTGTATTGAAGTATACTGTTGGGAACATACTATCTTGATAACCTACAACACTGTTCAATCCTTGATCAACAGGAACAGGTTTGCCAGTCGTAGGACTAGGTACTGATGTTTCTCCATTATTTTTCATCACGTCTACGTTCGAGTCATAAACTGTACCCGTGAACCCTTTAATTTCTTGTCCAGGTAGATACCCTGTCGGATCAATTTCATAAATCCCACCCTTGGAGTCTGCATCCATTGTCATTGTTGGTGGTGTACCGTCAACATATAGCGTATCTTCTGCAGTGTATCGTTGTCCGTCTTTACCAGTTGCAATCATCTCAAGAGAATATGCGCCTTCTTTTAAAACTTGAACATCTTTTGAAATACCAGATGCATCATACGTACCATTATATTCCTTTGTAAATGGAAGATACCATCCATTAAATAGAGTGATACGTGGGCCGTATTGGACACCAGGGATGATACTACTACCGTTGGATAAGGTGTTAGCTACCCCTATATATTTCCCGTCTTTGTCTTTTACTAGGATATAATAGTTATCCATTTCGTTATTTACCGAGAAATAATAAGATGAAAGATTTCCTACTGGCGTTGCTTTAATCCCGACTTGGAAATTATTAATTCCTTTTTCCGCAACTGTAATTGTAAACGGAACGCGATAAGACTCTGATGAATCAGCTGCGTTTACTAGGTTAATATACCCTTCGTAAGTGCCTTCTACTGCATTTGATGGTACTGTAATTTTTGCTGTTGCTTTAACAGTACCTCCACCGCCAACATTAATGTTTGTTACGTTTTGTCCATCGACAGTAAAATCAACTTTTACATCATTTCCAGTGCCCGGACCTACTTTATTCGATCCAGCAAATTTTGTTGATATAAACTCAGTACTTACTTTGAATGTTTTACTGCTATTTCCTTGGTTAGAAACATTAAAATCTTTTGAAGAAACAACATCATCTGAGCCGTTCGTTGCACCTTCTCCTCGACCTTTAAAACCAAAGAACATGCTTCCTGTAAGGTTTTCAACCTCTTTCAGAGTATTATCTGAATCTGCTGCGTATGCTTTATCTAAAACTTGAATTTTCACATCTGTCGCAATGGCACGAGCAGGATTAACACGTCCAGCACCAACTTGGTAAACACTATATTTCTTTGAATCTGTGTCAATACTTTTAGCTGTATTCATTAACACTGCTTTAACATCTGCAGGTGTATAATCTGGATGTGCAGCTTTAATTAAAGCTGAAATACCAGCAACGTGTGGTGTTGCCATTGAAGTACCAGACATAATCTGATAACCAAGTTTATAATCATGTGATGCATTTGGCTCCCAAATATCGTATGGAGCTGTTGAAGAAATATCAACACCTGGCGCAACAACATCTGGCTTAATTGTCCAATCTTTAACCGGACCTGTTGAGCTGAAGTTTGCTAATTCATCTCCACTCTTACTAATAGCAGCATCTAGTGTTGTAGGAAAAGTAATACTTGCAGTTTTAGGGTCTTTTTTAATCGCATCAGATAGAGCTTGTCCTTGTGCTTGTGTCAATGAAATGGAATAAACATTATCCATGCTGACACCTAAGAAATTAGGAATATAGCCTTGGCTATCGCTATCATCCGTATTATCCCAGATAATCATACCCGCTGCTCCAGCTTTATTAGCATTTGCCATTTTTGTTTGTAAATAGTCTACGCCACGCTTTACTAGAACAAGTTTACCTTTCACATCAATTCCGTTATAGTCAGCTTCACTTCCTAAACCAACATCAACGATTGGAAGCGTTTGTCCTTTATAAACATCGTCTGATTGTGAAAAGTTTTTACCAAATAAACGTGCTTTATAAGAAACTGAACCATTTTTAATTGTCATTGTTGCAATATCTTCAGGAACCGTACTTGCCCCTACAGTAATTGCTAGTGCTGAAGTTCCTGGTGAACCAACTGTAGCTTGTCCAGGGCCACTATTACCTGCAGCAACATCACACACAACACCAGCTAAAGTAGCATTGTTAATTGCAATACTTGTTGGGTAAAGTGGGTCATTAATTGTTGCACCAAGTGATAGGTTAATAACATCCATATGATCTTTTACAGCTTGATCGATACCACTTAGTACAGATTCCGATGTTCCGTGTCCCCCTGGTCCTAATACACGATAACCATAAAGAGCTACATCAGGTGCTACCCCATTTGCCGAATAAACATCGTTATTATTCGTCGTATTTGCTGCAATTGTACCGGAAACGTGAGTTCCATGCGAAGTAATATATGGCTTATAACTTGAAGGAGGTGTTCCCCAAACTGGATTTGAAGACGCCTTATCAGCTGCCCAATCATCATAAGTTGTTTCCATAGGATCATGGTCATCCACGTATTTTATATTTCCGTTTGCATCAAAACCTTCATTATTAACAAGGTCATGTCCACCATATAATTTTCCATTTTCATCATGTGTTACTTTATAAAGGTCAGGGTGATTGTAATCGATACCTGTATCCAATACACCCACTTTAACTTTTTGACCCGCACGCGGACCCGTTTTAATGACACCTGTGTTACCATCAGCTTGAAGTTTATCAATCCCTAAATATGAAAGCGCTGATGTTGGCTTGCCAACAGATGTACTTTTTGTTGCTATAGTTTTAGAATTTCCTTCATCAGGTAAAGAATATTCTACTTGAGACCAAACAGACGCAACATCTGGACTTTCTGCAAGCTTTTGAACTAAATTCGCTGGTAAGGTTAAAGCAACTCCATTAAATGCATCTGTAAATTCTCGCGTGATGCTGATTTCTGTTTTAACAGTTTTGCCGCCAGCAACCGAAGTTTTAGGTTGTGTATTTAAAAAGCTCTTAAAATTTGCATGTGAATCTTTAACTTTATTCTTAGCATCTGAATATTCATTATCAAAAGCTTGACTATTTGCAGTTGCCCCACCTTTAGCTAAAGATTCCTTAATGATTTGTATTTTAGCTGGATCTTGTTTAAATTGAACAATAACATTAACCTTTTTTGAACCGATTAAATCCTTTTTGTCTACACGGATTTTTTCAGCATGTTCTGCACCAGTCAACTTATTAATATTTGCTTTTTGTTCAGCGGTTAAGCCTGATAAAATGCGATTTACTTCATCTGCTGAAAATCCGTTCGACGGTTTCTTTTGCTCGACTGACGAATCAGTACTTGCGAAAACCGCCCCCGGAGGTAATGCAACATTTAGCAACATTGCACTTAACGCAACAGCAGACACTGCTTTTTGCTTCATCTTTCTCTTCTTCATGTTTACCCTCCCCAAATAACGTCAACATCTGTAGAAATTTTCAGTTTTTTGTCTACAACTTCATCATACAGGAAGGCGAAATCACTTGTATTGGGGGAATTTTCAATCCGTTTTGCGTCATTTGGGGGAAAATGAGTAGTAGTTTTATTCGAATTGTCTTCTTTTTTCTCGTTTTTCTTCTGTTTTAAACTGATTTTGCGTACATCTTCCTATTTTTCCATTTTATATAGTTCATTTGCCTTATTAAAAATTGGGGGATTTTTGATACTTTTCAGAAATATGATGCTTTCGTTGTTAAAAATTCCAATTATTGCATAACCATTCAGGGATTACTTCTTTCCTTTTCTTTGTTGAAGACTTTTTTAAATGTTTCCATTTTTCTGTCTTGACGGATTTTGGGCAGTTTCGTATACTATCGGTAGACATACATATGGGTTCGTGCTGCTGAAATACAAGTAAATCCTCTATGTGTTTTTCCAACATTTTCGGCAAATGGATACTCTATTTGATATAGGTCCTGGTCTGATTCATTGTCTTTATATGAATCTGTCCCTCTAAAAGCTATAATGATTTCATCTCTTAATTCTGCGATAAATCCAAATGGTTCAGCTACTGGCTCTTCAACTCCTGCATAAGCATAAATCGTATAGTGGAGTTTAAAACCTTTTGGTAAGACAACTTCTCCTTTGTCACTCTCTATTAATTGATTTGATTGATAACACATTGCGGAAAGTAAAATTGCATCTTTACTATTAAATACATTCTCCACTCTTGAGTAATCCATTTTAACAACCACCTTTTTTAATACAAGGTTTTGGACAGTTACAAGTTCGTTGGAAAGGAAAACACATTTCTGAATTAGGACAAAAATCAGGATTTTCATTACATAATTTGATCGCATAATCTGTATTTAAATTACTCAAGTTTTTAAAATAACATCCTATACCATCATTCCTTGGCGTATCATTCAACTGGAAGGAAATTGGAAACTTTGTATTTACATGTTGATAATAGATTCCCTCCTCTGTAAATGGTGGAGGATAAAATTTTTCTGGAAAAGTGGTAAATGAATCATGAATATTAACGATCCTTTGACTACTTTTTACGACTTGATTAAATCGATAAACAAATCTGGATCACCTACACGTGGACTCCCATAAGTATAAACGGATGCATTTTTAAATTTTGAGTTCGTTATAATATCTAAAGTGGCTAATGTTGCTATTGCTCCACCATAGTTGTGCCCAGTAATAAATAGTTTTTTATTCTTTGGAAACTTGTTTAATTCTTTAAATAATTTTTTTCTTGTAGATTGGTAAATACATGTAAAGCCTCGGGAAGTTTTACCGCTATTTTCAACATAGGGAAAAGGAACTTGAAGTATATCATAGGCTGCAATAAGATCTGCTGGATAGGCGGCATATCCTCTAAATGCGATAATAATATTTTCCTTTGACTCGGCAATAAAACCAAATACCTCAGTCGTAGGATTCTCTACATTTACCTCAGCATGAATACTATACTTTAGGACGTAACCTTTTGGTAAAGTAATCGTTCCTTTTCGAAAAAGTACATATGTTTGATAGCTGAATGCAGCTAAAAGAATAGCTTCTTTGCTATTTAAAACATTCCTTTTTTCGGAGAGTCTCAACATTACCCGTCCTCTCTTTTTTATACTGTAAGAAATAGTTATAGTGCGTGTGTTTCCGAGATTGTCCCTTGCCACATAGTAAGGACTGGCTGACCATAGTATGTCTGTACTCTAAAATCAGTATTTTGTGTATATCTACTCGATAATGGTTTAAACCAAATTGGATTACCTGCTTGATCCATCATTAAGGAACCAGTTTGACCAATCATAGTTTTCCATATGCAGTGTATGGAGCAACAAAAATATAGCCTGGAACTTTTCCAGATTTATTCACATGTATGTTAACCTTCCTAGGATGCAAGGTAGGGGCAGATTTAAAACTCATAATTCTTGATATATATTTTTTGATTTTTAAGATGAAGTTTTCAAAGTCTGGTTTTCCATGCTCAATATCATCTCCTAACCAACTTTATTTTTCATGTAGAAATAAAGGAACCATACTGCATGATTTTGCTCATCTTTTGCTGCTCTACTAAAGGCATTTTTAATGAATTGATTTGATGTTCCATCAGAAACACCTAAATAAAAATCGACTGTTTCTTGTTCATCTTTTAGTGCAAACTCCAAACCTTCAACGTATGCATTGGGACAATCTTCCGTTACTTTCTGTTGTGGTTGTTTTCCTGTTAAATTAGTATAAATTGATACAAAAAGGTTGTAATGCTTTATTTCATCTTCTTTTATTTCTAAAATTGTTTTACGTTCATCCTCATTCTTAGCCAGACTAGCTAATTTTGTATAGCATTTAATAGCTGAATATTCACCATTAATGGCCTTTTCTAATTCACTAATTAGTTTATGATCCCTCTCATACGAATTCCCATAGTATTGATCATACATAACCTCACCTCTAAAATTCTTAAGTTCAGATCAAGTATTTATTTAATTTCTCATACATTGTATGATTCTTTCATCAATATTAAGATTAATTTTTTGATGACCAATCTATTGAGGATATCTTCTTAATTTTATTCAATTTAATAGGCTGGTAATTTCTATAAGCTGATTTTATTGTCGGGAAAAGAGCTCCTCTGTTCATATGAAACGATAGTAAGAATGATCAAAGTACATATATAAAACGCAAGATACTTTAGGTAGAACAAAAAAAGGTTTTTCACTACTTTTATAAGCCAAAATAAAAAAGCATGAAATAAACATTTCATGCTTTTAATATTATTTTCTCAAATGATAAGGAACCGTGGTAACGACTACATCCTTTTGACTGATTAACCAGAGTCGAAGTAAAAGTGCTGTTTGATTGTGAAGTAAATTATGCCACCATCTCTTAGGAATAAATTGTGGAATCACAATTTGCACGTGACTATCTTGTTCATTTGCTTCAATTAACTTAATGAATCTTGAAAGGGGTGCAAGTACTGAACGATACGGGCTTTTTAGAACGACTAAGCGACATGGATTACCCCATTCTTCCCATTTTTCTTCCATTCTCTCAATTGATTCATCATCAAAGCCTACATAAACAGCGATCGGTTCTGTTGCAATACCTTTTGCAAATGACAATGTATTATGAACAACTCGATGAGTTCCCGAAACTAATACAACTGTTATGACTTTATTAGCTTCTGGTTTAAACGAACTTAAATCGATCCTTAATTCGCTTGCTACATTTTGATAATGTTTATAAATCGCTAAAGAGAAGAATATAATTGTCGGAATTACGACTAAAACAACCCAAGCACCATCTACAAATTTTGTAACTGCAAAGATTACGGTAACAACAGAAGTTACAATTAATCCTATTATATTTATTGCTAATTTAACTTGCCATTTAGGCCCTTTTACTCGCTTCCATCTTCTTGTTAATCCTAATTGTGCAATGGTAAATGATAAAAATACACCAATTGCGTATAGTGGAATTAGTGCATTTGTATGTGCTTGGAATGCAATGATTAAAATACTTGCTGCTGCAGCAAGTGCTATAATACCATTAGAATAACCTAAACGATCGCCTCGGTTTGTAAATCCTCTAGGTAAAAAACCATCAGCTGCAACGATCGCTGCTAACTGTGAAAAACCTGTAAAAGTCGAGTTAGCTGCCAAAATTAAAATAATAAATGTGAACCAAATGATTACTTGATATAAAATCCCATGACCAAAATACACCTTTATTAATTGTGATAACATCGTATCATTTGGATTAGGTGAAATGCCGTTTACATATAAGTGATAAGCAAAACCTAAAAGTGTAATTGAAGTAATTACGCCTAATGCTATATATGTTTTAATCGCATTTTTTTGACGAGGTTCTCTAAAAACTGGTACTGCATTTGAAATTGTTTCAATACCTGTTAAAGCTGAACATGCAGAACTAAATGCTTTTAAAACAAGTAAAATACTTAATCCTTGTGGAACTGTACCAAATGTAGGTGTATGGTGCTGTACAAATCCATTTTGGAATTCGTCAAAAAATCCGGTAAAAATCAAAAGTAACATACAAATCATAAAGCCAAATGTTGGCCACGCAAATATTTTAGCTGATTCAGCAACCCCACGAAGATTGACAACTAATAATAAAAATACACAAAATATTGCTAAAACTGTTTCATAAGGTGCAACTGCTGGGTATGCAGATGACACAGCTTCAAGTGCAGCAGAAACTGAAACTGCAACTGTTAAAATATAATCAACTAATAGAGAGCTTGATGCTACGAGTGAAACCCATCGAGGTTTGAAATTGTCTTTGGCAATCGCATATGCTCCACCACCACTTGGATAAGCTAAAATCCCCATAATATATGAAAGTATAAGAATTCCTAATAAAAGTACAGTAGCTATTGTTATCGGTATAATATACCAGTGGGCTTTTGTCCCTAGACTCATTAATTCGGTCATCCCAGCCTCTGGCCCATAAGAAACAGATGAATACAAATCAGCTGCAAGAATCGGTAAAGCAATAAACCAAATTAGTTTATTGTGCTGGGCATGTATTTCTGCAGTTCTCATTGGTCTACCAATAAATACTCGCTTTACACTGTTAAAATTTGCAACCGAGTAATAAATCCCAAATATCGCTAAAATAAATAGTCCAATTTCTATATATTCGGACGGATGATGCATGATTCTCTCCCCTTTAAGAAAACAAATAATATTGGTGTTTTACAGCCAATTTCCCAATTTTTTGCATACAGAAAAACACTAAGCTTTACTTAGTGTTTAAAAAACAATACTAAATAAACCCCCTTCTTTAAATGCTTACGAGGTTAGCTGTCGGATTCGGGATTAAAGAATACCCCTACCTTTACAAAAAGGATTCACCCCAATAAAGAATTGGTTCCCCCGCTCTTTTTTTAGATTAAGCAACTATGGTTTTGAATTAGAGAAATATAGAATTTAAATGTAAATATATAACTTCAGGTTAAATTTGTAAAGAGACTTTTACTAAAATTTACAACATTTTTTTTGAAACCCTCCAAAAAATATCCGAGAAATTAGGAACCTATACTAATTTTAAGTACCCCCGAGCTTTTATCGTACTTGATTCCAAACGATTTGTTGTGACTTACAATTTGCTAGTGTGTTCGTTAATACGTTTTGCACTTCTATTTGATTAAACGTTGAGATCTTTTTATTAGCATTTGACATATTCGTTTCGTACCCTGTCAGCAAAATAGAAAATCCACATCCAACTACTAAAGATAAAATTACTTTTTTCATTTTGTTTTCTCCTCCCGATTTTTTTCATATAAAAAAACCATGACCTATGGTCGTGGTTTGACGTTTGTTTTTAAACGTAAGACCAACTTAAATGGAAACTTCATGACAAATTAGCGTGCTTGATTCCAAATGATCTCTTTTGATTGATCGACTGCTACCATGTTTATTAACACGTTTTGTACCTCAGTTTGATTAAACGTTGAGATCTTTTTATTAACTTCTGACATATTCGTTTCGTACCCTGTCAGCAAAATAGAAAATCCACATCCAATAACTAAAGATAAAATTAAATTCTTCATTTTGTATTCTCCTTTCGCGATTTTTTCATATAAAAAAACCATGACCTATGGTCGTGGTTTGACGTTCGTTTTTAAACGTAAGACCAACTCTATCATGATTAAAATCACTCGTCAATTGGTGTTTTTTGGAATTATTTATGTAAACGATTACTTGAAATGAATGATTTTTGGTGCTCTTATTTTGGTAATCGTTTACATTTTTCAACTTCTTTTTTTAGTATCCTTTGGTGCACCAAGAAGTAATTTCCAATAAATTTTTTGATAGTCAATCGATCATTCTATTACATCGCACTATTCATTAAAGAATATCTTCATCATTGGTGGCGTTACAAGCGTAGAAACGAGCACAACAACTAAAAGGACGGTAAATAATGACTGATCTAATAATTTATTCTCTAGCCCTATAGAAGCAATAATTAATGCAACTTCACCTCTAGATACCATTGCTGATCCGATGCCTAGAGAATTCCTCCATGAAAATCCAGAAATTTTAGCTCCAAGAGATGAACCAACTAATTTTGTTAGAATTGCTATAATGCTTAATACGATAATAAGGGAAATATTATCTAAAATCCCTGTAAATTTAGCAGTTACTCCAATTGAAGTGAAAAATACTGGTACAAAAAGTGAATAACTAATTGTCTCCACTTTTTCAAATACTTCGTGCTTAAATTCAGTTACACTAATAGCTACACCTGCAATATAAGCTCCAATAATTGCAGCAACCCCAGTGTATTCTGCAAAATATGCATATAGAAAACAAATGATTAGAGCAGAAGAAATAACGGTTTCAGTAACACGTAATGTAGAAAATTTTCTAAGTATAAATGGAACAACTTTCCATCCAAGAATAATTGCAAACACAAAGAATAATACTTTTTTAAGTATTATTTTCCCCAAATTTACATCTCCACTTTCACCTGCCAAACTAAGTAAAAATGCCAACGCAATAATGACTAAAATATCATCAATTACTGCAGCACCCATGACAGTTGCCCCTTCACGGGTTTTTAATTTTTTCATTTCTTTCAACACTTGTACTGATATGCTTACGCTTGTCGCGGAAAGTAAAAGCCCCAAAAAACTAGATTGAATAGTAGTTAAATGAATAAACATTCCAATTAAATAGCCTACTCCAAATGGTACAATAATCCCTCCAATTCCAACTAAAGTCGATGCTATTCCAGTCCGTTTAAACTCATCAATATCTGTTTCAAGTCCTGCAATAAACATTAACAGAATTACACCGATTTGACTTATTTCTTTTAATATATCTGTGTCATTAATTAATCCTAATAGAGTAGGCCCAAGTATGATTCCGATTAAAAGTTTACCAAGAACAGACGGTTGTTTTAGTCTAACACTAATGTCACCTGCAATTTTTGAAGCGATTAAAATGATCGCAAGTTGAAAAATAAGCATATATTCTGTAGTAATTGACTCCTAAGCGTAATAACAACTACTACATTCACCTCCAGTTGAGTGCAATTCGAAATTTATGTAATTATTATCTTTACTTCTACTTCAAATATTCATAATGAATGAATTTATAAAGCAAAAAGAGAAGCTAAATAAATATCTAGACATTCTTATTAAATAGTAAAAAAATAAGGTAATCACTTTTTGAGGACTTAAAAGCAATTACCATAATGGTTATACGTATATTTTTTAAAATTGATTTTTTAATTATTTATTCAACATTTGAAAAACGATGCAAATCCCTATTTTCTCCAATCATAACCAATACATCTCCTTCATGTATAACTTCATCAGGAGAAGGCGAGATATTAACGACTCCTTCGCTCTTAATAGCGATGACTGTTAAATTAAATTCTACTCTAATATTTAATTCCTTCAAGCTTTTCCCAACCATTTTTGAAGGTAATTTAATTTCTTCTATACTGTAATTTTGTGCGAGTTCAATAAAGTTTAAAACATTTGGTGACATTAATTGATGCGCTACACGTTCTCCCATATTCTTTTCCGGATAGATAACCCAATCAGCCCCAATTTTTTTTAACACTTCACCATGTCGCTTATTTAATGCCTTCGCAACAATTTTTTTAATTTTTAATTCACTTAAGACTAAGGTTGTTAAAATACTTGATTGCATATCATTTCCAATCGCTACTATAACTGTGTCAAAATTTCCTATTCCAATAGCCTTTAAAGCTTCATCATTTGTAGAATCAGCTATTACTGCATGTGTAGCTATGTCTGCAAACTGATTAATTCGCTCTTCATTCATATCAATTACTAACACTTCATTACCATGTTGCAATAGAGTATTCACAATACCTGAGCCGAATCTACCTAATCCTATAACTGCATATTGATTTTTCATATTTACATTGCTCCTATATAAAATGAATTTGGTACGATTTATCCAATCATGATTTTACCTTTTGGTCGTTTAAAAGGATCCGAAGTTCTTCTTAGTGTAACAGCAAAAGCAATCGTCAATGGACCAACTCTTCCCGCAAACATTGTTAAAATGATCAGAATCCTTCCAATTGGTGTTAGATCTGGGGTCAATCCCATAGATAGTCCAACAGTTCCAAATGCAGAAGTTGCTTCAAATAAAATCATTAAGAAGTCCTTTCCATGCTCGGTAATTGTTAATATCATGGTAACAAAGATAACAATAAGCAGACCACTTACAGTAACAGTAAGTGCCTTATAAATAGTGTCGTACATGATACTTCTTTTAAAAAATATAACGTCTTCTTTCCCTTTAATCTGTGATCGAACGGCTCCTAATAATGTAGCGAAAGTAGTCGTTTTTATCCCTCCTCCGGTAGAACCCGGAGATGCCCCAATAAACATTAAAATGATAGTTATAAAAAGTGTGGATTGTGTTAAATCAGGTATATTGATTGTATTGGATCCTGCCGTTCTAGGTGTTACAGATTGATACAATGATCCTAGGATTTTGCCAGTCCATGATAACGGCTGTAATGTTTTGGGATTATGCAATTCTAGGAAAAAAATCAGAACAGTCCCTAAAACTAATAAATAAATACTTGTTTTAAGAACTACTTTAGTATGTAAAGAGAGAAAGCCTGTTTCTTTGTATTCGTATAATTCGTTCATTACGATAAAACCAATTCCACCAAGTGTAATCAATAAACAAACCACAATTGTAACAGTAGGGTCTGATACATAACCAGTTAGGCTCTTAAAGCCCCCCATTAAATCAAACCCTGCATTATTAAAATTTGAAATCGAATGAAATATTCCATAATAAATAGCCTTTTTTATTGGGAAATCAAATGCAAAACGAACAGCTAGCAAGATTCCACCAATTAATTCAATAATAATTGTAAATATAAAGATTCTCTTTACCAATCGAACAATTCCCGCAATCGATAAATTATTCAAAGCCTCTTGTAATAATAATCGTTCTTTTAACGAGATTCGCTTACCTAAAAGAACTGCAAAAAAAGTAGCAAACGACATAAAACCTAAACCGCCTACTTGAATGAGTGATAAGATAACTAATTGTCCAAATAACGTGAACGTTGTACCAGTATCCACTACCACTAATCCAGTTACACAAGTAGCTGATGTAGAAGTGAATAAAGCGTCCAACCAATTTAGACCTTCCCCATCCTTAGTAGCGATTGGTAGAGTTAGTAGAATACTACCTAAAACAATAATGAGAGCAAATCCAATCACTAAAACTTTTGATGGGTCTAAGGAAGGCTCCAGCTTTTTTCTCATAGTAGTACATCCCCTCTTTTCACCTAATTTTGTATTCAAAATTTTTTTCCCCATTTCAATATTAGCGTTCCCATTGAGGAAAAAATATAATAATAACATGTTATTTAATGAGTAAATATTTTGAGTTCAACAAGGTCATTCTAAGATTAGTTTATAAGTGCCTGTGAGGTGAAACATTATGGAATCAGTTGTAATGAAGACTGTTGAACATGAATTATATATCATTACTTTTGTCTTGATTTTTGGATTATTGGCAATTAAATTAGCTGAAAAAATAAAAATTCCTGATGTAGCTTTATTTATGATAATCGGAATATTAGTAGGTCCATCAGTATTTAATTTCATTTCACTGCCAAATGAATCAGTGGCTAATCAGTTCATAATCGTCCTGGGTTCTGTACTAATTCTATTTGAAGGCGGTAAAGCTATTCATGTTTCCGTTTTAAAAAAAGTATGGATTACTATCTCTCTACTATCGACTCTTGGGGTCATTATTACAGCATTAGTTGTAGCAGTTACAGCTTTTTATTTATTGAAGCTACCATTCTTATATGCACTTTTGCTAGCATCAGTCATTGCATCTACTGACCCAGCAACTTTGATTCCAGTTTTTAAACAAGTTACGATTCATGAAAAAGTAAGACAAACTGTAGAAAGTGAATCAGCATTTAATGATGCAACGGGTTCTATTTTGGCATTTACTATACTCGGAGTCATTTTAGGACAATCGCAATTATCCATTTCAGCTAGTATTTGGAGTTTTTTTCGTGAAGCTGGGGGTGGAATATTAGTTGGAATAATCATTGGTTTCATTGGAGCATTTATTACTTCAGCACATAAATGGGCGTTTTTAAATAAGTACAGTACAATAGTTAGTCTTGTTTTAGCTATTAGCTCATATTTAACAGCAGGATTAATTCATGCTAGTGGGTTTATGGCAACTTTTACTGCTGGCCTAATTTTAGGTAATCCACAATTGTTTCGTCTTCATATTTCAGAAGAGACTCGAACAACCGATGCTCATTTTTCGGATAATGCTACATTAATTATGAGGAAGCTTATTTTTATGTTACTAGGAACCCAAGTGAATTTTCATATTTTAAGTAAATATTGGATACAAGGAGTACTGATTGTTTTAGTTTTCATGTTTATTGCTCGACCACTAACAGTACTTTTTTGCACTTTACCAGATCGAAAAGCAAATTGGTCGTGGAGTGAAATTATTTTTATGTTTTGGGTCCGTGAAACAGGAGTTATTCCTGCAGCAATTTCCGGAATGATAATAGCAGCCGGAGTTGATTATGCAAACGAAATTACGACTGTCACTTTTATCGCAATATTAATGACTATTCTAATACAAGCTAGTACGACGGGTTATGTAGCTAAAAAATTAGGTCTTGTTGTAGGGAAATCTTAATTAAACACAATTAAAAAATCGTGTAAATAGTGAAATTTTTGTGGGTTCAAACTTACAAATTCATTAAAAAAGACAACTTTTGAACGTTGTCTTTTGTCTTTTTTATTTATTTATTTATTTATTTATTTCGATTTCATATTTAGCAATTTTCCGTTGAATTTTCTTTAAATTTTCTTTAGTTTCTTTTATTTGCTCTAAAACATTTTTTTCTTGCTGTTTCATAAGCTCTAAACGCTGATTCAATGTTTCTTCTCCACACATAGTCCAGTCAACAAATTGCTTTATTTTTTTGATTGGCATACCTGTGTTTTTTAAGCATAAGATCATTTCGATAAATTTAAGCGAATCTTCATCAAAAATTCTGTCTCCACTTTCAGTTCTTTTTAGAAAGGGTAACAATCCTTGCTTGTCATAATATCTTAATTGAGAAATTGTTAAGTTATTCAACATCGCTACTTGTCCAATTGTATATTCCATATACCCTCATCCTTACCAAGGCATAATTCCTTTTGCATTTAGAATTTTACCATTGTAGTTTAAATCACTTATTGCATAGTCTGTAATAATTTTAGCACCTTCTGCAGTTGTTTTACCTCCAGGTGAATTTCCGTTTAGATCAGTCGTTGTAAAACCTGGTGTAACACCAAAAATTTCAGGTCCATTACTTCCGAATTCTTTCCCAAATGTGAGTGTTAGTGAATTATTAGCAGTTTTTGAAGAATTATAACCAAGTATATTGATTGATGCAGTTTCTCCACGATCAAATAATGTTTGTGATGCCATATCTGTCGTAACATTAATAATTTTTCCACGTTCAGACTTTTTAACCAGTGGTAAAAAAGTTTGAATCATTTGGAACGTTCCAAAGAAATTCACTTCAAATGCTTGTCGTAAAGTTTCAAGTTTGATTTCACTTGGCAAAATATGAAAATCCGGGGCAATTCCAGCATTATTGATTAATAGATCTAAATGATTAGTCACTTCCGAAATTTTATTTAAAGCATCCTGAATAGATTTTGTGCTAGAAACATCCACCTGAATAAATGTAACATTTGATAAACCTAAAGCCTGCATAGCTTTAATCCCGAGATTTTCATTTCGAGCACCTAAAAATACATGGTAATTTTCTTCCGCCAACTGACGAACTACTTCTAATCCAATCCCTTTATTAGCACCTGTTACAAAAGCAAATTTTGTCATTTTTAAAACCCTCCGATTTATTATTTTGTTGCTTACAAGTCAGAGATTACAGCCTAAACCTTAGTTTAGGTCAAGGGTTTTAATATTAATTTTTTTAATTATGGTGACATTAGTCTTAAAGATTTAAATAAAAAAGCATGAAACTAAATCATTTCATGCTAAAAATATAATAAAACCATCATTTTAAACTTTGATCAGCTACTACTAAAACATCTAAATGTCGCAACTCCCTTAACAGTTTTTGAACAATCGAACCCGTTTTGATTTCTTCCCATCTAGTACGAGCTGACTGACCCATAATAACATGAGTTGTTTTTTTTTCTCGGATGTTTTTTACTAATTCGATAAAAACATGCCGGCGATCAGTTGTCTCATATAATTCAAATGAACCACCTAATCGTTTTGTTAACTCTTTTATTTTTTTTAATGATTGCTCTTCATCTTCAGAAAATTTACCATGTTCTTTAACATAAGCTACATACAATTTAGCTTTTAATCGATAAGCAATTCGAAAACCTCTCCGTATAAGTCTTTCACTATTAGGTTTTAAATTTATACAAACAAAAATGACTTCCTCTTGTCTCCAAGGTCCTCTAAGTGTTAAATCTCTTTCCCATGCTTCAAGGCGTTCATCTACATCATCAGCTACTTCTCTAAGTGCTAATTCCCTTAAAGCAATTAAATTACCCGTTTTAAAAAAATTGTTTAGTGATTGTTCTATCTTTATTGGAGCGTAAATTCTTCCTTCTCTCATTCTTTCCCTTAGTGCTTTTGGAGAAATATCAATTAATTCAATTTCATTTGCATCTCTAAGAATATTGTCTGGTACTGTTTCTCTAACTCTAACCCCAGTTATTTGTTCGACACTATCATTTAGAGTTTCAACATGTTGTATATTCATTGTAGAAATGACTGAAATTCCAGCTTCTAAGATTGCCTCAACATCCATATATCTCTTATTAAATTTACTACCAGGTATATTCGTATGTGCTAATTCATCAATTAACACTACCTCTGGGTTTCTTTGAATAATTGCCTCAGTATCCATTTCTTCTAGTGTGGTTTCTTTGTAAGGAATGACTTTTCTCGGAATAATGTCTAAGTCTCCTACTTTTTCCAATGTTTCTTTTCGCCCGTGAGTTTCAAGTAACCCAATTACAATATCTATACCTTTTTTCTTTAACTCATTACCCTCTCTTAACATCGTATATGTTTTTCCAACACCAGGAGCAGCTCCAATATAAACTTTTAAAGTACCATGTTTTATTTTATGAATTTCCTGGGCAAGCTCTTGCGGACTTAAACGACGGTATGGGTCTACTACTTCTTTATTTACTTGCATTGTAGGAATGACTCTTTCTCCATGTATTTCCGCTCGATCTGCAACAATAAATACATCTATATTGTTCGTTTTTCTTAAAATTTTATTAACGATCGAACCATTGACAATCTCTTCCCAACGTGTTCTCTTTGATTGACCTAATACAATACTTGTTATATTATTCCGTATTGAATATTCAACAATTTCACTTGCAATTGAATTGCTCGTAAGTGGTAATTCTTCAAAATTCCCTCCAACTTTTTCAACAAGTTTTATAATGGAGCGTTTAAATGTTAATTCATCACTAGTAAATTTTTTATTAGGTGCTTGGAAACATACTACATGTAAATCTCCACCCAATCTTTTGGAAATTTGTTGTCCTCTTCTAACTAAAATAGAACCATTCCAATGATATTGAACTGTTACTAAAATTTTCTCTGATGCTCCAGAAGGTCCAATGATACCGTGCTTTTCACGATATTCGTCAAGTTCGTCATTTACTTCACCTGCTATAAAACGCAACGCAAGTTCACGAAGTACTGCTAAATTGCTCTTATGTAATAATTGATATCGATTTTTGTTTTCTTCATTATTAGATTCTTCTTTTGATCTTTGTAAAATGACTTCTGGTGTAACATCTAATAACTTTACATCATCTGCCAAAGCTAAAGTATCTTCTGGAACAATTAAATTGCCCTTAACTTTACCACCAGTCAATTTGTCAGCTTCATCATAAACTTCTTTTATCTCATAAATATTCATTGTTGTAATAACGCTTATATTTTTTGATATTAAATATTTGATATCTTCTAACCGAGTAGGAAATGTAGCATCATGTCTATTTTGATGAGCTAAAGAATCAACAAGTACTACCTCTGGATTTCTAGCTATGATGGCATCTAAATCAATATCCTGTTTTAAAGAGCCACTTTCTTCCCAAGTAATTGAAGGAATTTTCTCTAAATTACCAATTTGTTCAATCGTTTTCTGACGATTTGTTTCACTGATTAGCCCAATTACAACATCAATACCACGTTCTTTTAAAACATTACCTTCTTGGAGCATATGATACGTTTTTCCAGCACCACTTGCAGCACCAATAATAATTTTTAATCTGCCTTTTTTGATTTTCTGAATGGATTCTAATAATTCCTCAGGTGTTTTCCTACGAAACTGTGTGTCGCTCAAGATTTTCCCTCCATTCTCTATATATAAGGAAAAAGGAGAGACTATCCTCCCCTTTTATCTTAACTTCTGTAATTCTAGGTTTAATTCTAATATATTCACACGTGACTCCCCAAATATTCCTAATTGACGACCTGTTGTATGACGATCAATTAACGATACTAATTTATCCTCTGATATCCCTGTTGCCTTAGCTACCCTAGGTACCTGAGCTTTCACTGCTTCTGGTGATAAATCTGGGTCAAATCCAGATCCAGATGTCGTTACTAAATCTGCAGGTATTTTCTTACCTAGATTACTATTTTCATTTTTTAATTCATTTATTTTCTCTTTCGTTGCTTTAACATATTCTTTTGACGCTACTGCCGCGTTCGTTGCAGCTGAAGCAGTAGGATTGTAGCTAGCAGCAGATGCTCTAGAATGAAACCATTCAGGCCCTTTAAATTCTTGAGCTAGTAATTTAGAACCCGTAACTTTTCCATTCGTTTCTATTAAACTACCATCTGCTTGTTTTGGGAAAATAACCTGTGCAACCCCTGTTGTAGCTAATGGATATCCCAATCCGCAAATTAATAACAATACAATAGATGCTCTTATTGCAATCATAACTGATTTCACATTAAATCCTCCATTTCCAATCTATTAAACAAAATGCAATGTGGAAACAACCAAATCGATAATTTTAATTCCAATGAACGGTGCAATTACTCCACCAAGTCCGTAGATTAATAAGTTATTAGTTAATAGTTTATTAGCATCCATTGGCTTATACTTCGCACCCTTCATCGCAACAGGAATGAGGAGAGGAATAATGATTGCATTAAAAATTAATGCGGATAGGATTGCAGACTTTGGTGAATTCAATCCCATAATATTTAAATAATCTAATTGCGGTATCGCCATAATAAATAGTGCTGGGATAATCGCGAAATATTTCGCAATATCATTTGCGATTGAAAATGTTGTTAATGAACCACGAGTGATTAGTAACTGCTTACCAATCGCAATGACAGATAGTAGTTTAGTAGGATCGGAATCTAGGTCAATCATGTTTGCTGCCTCTTTTGCAGCCATTGTTCCTGAGTTCATTGCTAAACCAACATCAGCTTGAGCTAGTGCAGGTGCATCATTTGTTCCATCGCCTGTCATCGCAACTAGCTTACCTTCATTTTGTTCTTTTTTAATTGCAGCAATTTTGTCTTCAGGCTTAGCTTCTGCAATAAATTCATCAACACCAGCTTCCCTTGCGATTGTTGCAGCTGTTAATGGATTATCTCCTGTACACATAACAGTCTTAATCCCCATCGCTCTTAATTCTTCAAATCGTTCTTTTAATCCTGGTTTTACTGTATCTTTTAAATAAATAACACCGTAAATTTGATCATTTATTGCAACAGCAAGTGGCGTTCCCCCTGCCTTTGCGACGATATTAGCTTTTTTATCAAGTTCGCTCGGGATATTCCCCCCTTTTGCTAATACATATTTTTTAACTGAATCTACTGCACCTTTTCGAATTTCAGTACCATCTTTTAAATTTAACCCTGACATTCTAGTTTCAGCTGTAAATTCAATAATGTCTGCATCTCTATACTCATTTTCATCCCAGCTTAACCCATTTTTATGAGCTAACTCCACAACTGAACGCCCTTCTGGTGTTTCATCTTTTACAGAAGATTTTAAAGCTGCTAAAACTACATCTTTTTCTGTTATATTTCCAACTGGAATGAATTCACTCGCCATTCGGTTACCAAATGTAATTGTTCCTGTCTTATCTAAAATCATCGTATCAATATCTCCAGCAGCTTCAACTGCTTTGCCAGACATAGCTAAAACATTAAATTGAGTGACACGGTTCATCCCTGCAATTCCAATCGCAGAAAGTAATCCACCAATTGTAGTCGGAATCAAACAAACTAATAAGGCGATTAAAGTTGCTACATCAATTGAGACATTTAAATAATTAGCAATTGGTACAAGTGTCATAATGACGATTAAAAATACTAATGTTAATACAGCTAATAGAGTAGTTAATGCAACTTCATTCGGTGTCTTTTGACGAGCAGCTCCTTCAACTAATGAAATCATACGGTCAATAAATGATTCACCAGGATCAGTTAAGATTTTAACAATAATATAATCTGATACTACTCGAGTACCACCAGTTACAGATGAAAAATCTCCACCTGCTTCTTTAATTACTGGCGCAGATTCACCAGTAATAGCTGATTCATCGATGGAAGCTAAACCTTCAATAATTTCTCCATCTGAAGGAATAATTTCGCCTGTATCAACTCGAACGATATCTCCTTTTCTTAATGAAGTTGATGGTACTTCTATATATGATCCATCTTTTTGTTTTAACTTTGCATTTGTTTCTGATTTCGTTTTTCTTAACGTATCTGCCTGCGCTTTTCCGCGACCCTCTGCAAGTGCTTCTGCAAAGTTTGCGAAAAGGACAGTAAATAATAGAATCAAGAATACCGCAATATTATATGGTCTTCCAACTGTACTAATTCCAAATATATCTGGTTTAAAAGAAAGTATTAAAGTAATAAAAGTACCCACTTCAACTATAAACATGACTGGATTTTTTATCATAACAAGTGGATTTAACTTTTTAAATGAATCGATGATTGCCTGAATTTTTATCTCTTTTGAAATAGGCTTATTTTCTATAGCCATATGATCAATCTCCTCTTTCGTTATGATTGCTACTAATTAAACATTCCTAAGTGTTCAGCGATTGGTCCTAGTGCAAGTACTGGGAAAAACGTTAATGCACAAACGATTAAAATAATCGCAATTAAAATAACAGTAAATAATGGTGTATCTGTTCGGAATGTCCCAGACGTTACTGCAACAGTTTTCTTAGTAGAAAACGATCCAGCAATTGCTAACATAGCAATAATAGAAATATATCGACCAAATAACATAACTAATCCGATGACGATATTATAAAAATCAGTATTAGCTGTTAATCCACCGAATGCCGATCCATTATTCGCAGCTCCAGAAGTAATGGCGTATAACACTTCAGATAAACCATGGAACCCGGGATTTAATATAGAAGAAACTGGTCCTTTTAAAGCTAATGCTAAAGCAGTTGGAACTAAGATAATTAAAGGGTGTGTTAAAATAGCGATTGATGCTAGTTTAATTTCTTTTGCTTCAATTTTCTTACCTAAAAATTCAGGTGTTCTTCCTACCATTAACCCGCAAATAAAGACTGTTAAGATGACATATAATAATCCGTTTAATAAACCGACGCCCTTTCCACCGAAAACATTATTTAACATCATTTCAGCAAGTGGTACCATTCCACCAATTGGCGTTAATGAATCGTGCATGTTGTTAACTGATCCAGTGGTAGCAGCAGTAGTAACAGCTGTAAATAAAGCTGATTCAGAAATTCCAAATCGAACTTCTTTCCCTTCCATATTTCCATGTATTCCAAGCGCTTGTAATGCAGGAGTACCATTGTACTCTGCAACAAATACTGCTGTAAGAAGCGCTATAAACAATATGCCCATTGCAGCAAATACTGTCCAACCTTGTCTTTTGTTTTTGACCATTACACCAAATGCATAAACCAAAGAAGTTGGTAAAAGCATCATACAAACAATGTGAACTAAATTTGATAAAGGTGTAGGATTTTCAAACGGGTGTGCTGCATTTGTTCCGAAAAACCCTCCACCATTTGTACCTATATGTTTAATTGATTCAAGAGCAGCTACGGGTCCTCTAGTAATTACTTGTTTAATCCCTTCGACTGTTGTTGCATCTACTGCGCCTTTTAAAGTTTGTGGTACCCCTTGGAATACTAAAAATAATGCAACGATAAACGATAAAGGTAAAAGTACACGAGTAATTGATCGAACTAAATCAACATAAAAGTTTCCGAGATTATCTTGACGTCCTACTAATCCTCTAATAAATGCTATTGCAACTGCAAAACCGGTTGCCGCTGAAGTAAACATAGGGAATGTAATAGCCGCCATTTGGGAGAAATACGATAGTGAATTCTCACCACTGTAAGCCTGCCAATTTGTATTTGTTATAAATGAAGTTGCCGTATTGAATGCCAAAGCAGATGGCATATTACCGATATGATCTGGATTGAAAGGCAAATATTTTTGAAGTCTAAAAATAGCATATAAAATAATTAACATCACAAAATTACATAACAACATTGCTAATACATATTTTTTCCAACCCATTTTCTCTTCTTCTCGTACACCAATTAATCGATAAATCAATCGTTCAAAAGGTCCAAAAACACGATCTAATCCTGTTTTCTCGCTGTCATATACTTTAACTAGGTAGCTACCTACGGGCTTTACTAATAAAACAATAATTAGCAATGTAACAACTACCTGCAAAATTCCCATGGACATTTAAAAATTCCTCCCACTTAATAAACTAAAATTTCTCTGGTTTAATTAATACGAAAACTAAATATAAAATAAGTACAATCCCAATAATCGCTGGAATAAGCATTTGTTAGTTCCTCCTTACGCTTTTTCACAAAATATTGTAAACCCCCAAAAAATTGCAAAAACGATAACTAGTAAACCTACCATTGTAAGATCATTAATCATTGCAATTCTCCTTTCTTTACTCGCTTAATAGTTACAATGTTTTTCAACCTATTTCTGAACAATAAAAAAGACCAATGGATACTAATCCTCCAGCAAATTAACTAAACTCAAAAGGATCTAAACAAAAGTCAACCATGTTTATTCCTAATAAATTTAGTTAATTGAAATTTGGAAGAAAAGTATTCATTGGTCTACCTAACACCCAGCTAGCTTAGTGCTCTCTTTGTGTTCTGTCTCCCTAATCTTTTCTATAAAATATCCAGAATTTTCCAATTAATAGCAAAATAAAAAGACCTACTTAATATTTGCTCAAGTAATTTATTGCAAAAAAATGCAATAAAAAACCCGCTCAAATTAGGCGGTCTACTGACCTCCCTCGCTTTAGCCTACGAAGTTAGCTGTCGGGTAGGATGGCGAAAGAGTATCTCATCCCTTCTACATTCATGTAAAATTAACCCCAAAAAATTGGTTCCTCCGCTTACGAATGATTCGTAATTAAGCCGATATTTATTTTGCTGACTTGATTATACGGCGATGCTTTTTACATGTAAAGAGTTTTTTTTCAACAAAAATTTTTAGTTAAGTTTTACCCCTTTACAATTTTATTCAACTCTGTATGATAAACATATCAACAAAATATATTTGCTGTAATCGCTAAATCGTAAATTACGAGCGGGGGAACCATTTGTGCATTGCACATGGGGTGAATCCATTTCTGGTAGGGCTACTTTTCAAGCCCGAATCCGTCAGCTAACCTCGCCAGCGTTTGAAGAGAGCAAAACTTAGCGTGTTATTAATATTTCAATATACTTTCCATTGAAATGTAAATAGCTATGAGAAGATTGCTCTTCTTGTGGCTATTTTTTTGTTTTAATTAACAGTATGGGAGAGATATTAATGATATCATCGAAAAAAAAGCTTGAAATCGAATTAAGTGAGGCTTTTATAAAATTCCAAAGAGAACTAATTGGTAGAGGTCCTCAAGAAGCAAAAACTTATATAGTTGAAGATATGATCATCGTTCGATTTAAAGGCGTGTTGACAACTGAAGAGAAACATTTAGTTTCCCATAGCACAGGAAAAAGTCTTGTAAAAAAAATGCGCCAAGTTCTTAGAGAAATGTACAGTAAAGAATATGAAGAAATAGTTGAAAAACATACTGGATGTAAGGTTCTATCGAGTCATAGTGATACAAGTACAAATACTGGTGAACGAATTGAAGTTTTTATAATGGATCAAAATATTAATAAATTACTAGAAGCAAGGAACAACTAATTATTATTTGGAAATATTAAACTCAAGTAAGGAGTACGAAAAATGAATATCGCGTTTTTCTTTACCCCCAAAAATGAACTTGTTTATATGAATATCAACTCGACAATGCGTCAAGCTCTTGAAAAAATGGAGCACCATCGTTTTACTGCAATTCCTTTAGTTGATGATAACGGCAAATATGTTGGTACACTAACTGAAGGTGATTTATTATGGAAATTAAAAAATACGGAAAGTTTATCTTTTTCTAATACAGGAAAAATAAGTCTAAATGAAATTTCCTTGCATAATGTTTATGCACCAGTCTCAATCAATGCACAAATTGAAGATTTATTTACAAGAGCAATTAATCAAAACTTCATTCCAGTAATTGATGATCATGAAGTTTTTATTGGTATGGTTAAGAGAAGAGAAATTATTGAGTATTGTAGTAAGAAATTGTTAAATGAAAGTAAATTTTAGACTAAGACGATAAAAGAGCAACTACATTTTTTTGTAGTTGCTCTTTTCTATTAATTTGCAAAATATATATTTAGTGTTAATTAAAGCAAGATTGACGAGAACTGCCATTTTCATAAACGATTCACCTTACATCTTAATTGTACCGACCTTATTTATTCCATTATTTTCAACAACCGGATGAATACAATATGAAAAGTAGAAGATTGATTATTAGATTGATTTATACATAAAATTAAGAAATAGCTTTTCATAATTTAATTTAAAGGTGCATTTTACATGATTAGTCTCCTTTTTTATTTGCGTATATCCAGTTTTTGTTTTCGATCTAACAATTTGTCTAATCGTAATAGGATAATATGGTCTATTTAGTAATATTAATTAGTAAAGAGATAAAAATGAAATTTCAATAATACTAGAAAATTGAAAGTTGGTGACAAATTAGTGAATGATAAAACTGTAAAAGTAACTCATTCTACTTCTCTTTCAAAAGAAGAGCTTCTTGAATTAGACCAAAAATATGTATGGCATCATATGTCGCCTCACAATCCAAATCCAATGGTTTTAGTATCCGGAAAAAATAGTACAGTCACTGATATTGATGGTAAAAATTATTTAGACGGGATGTCTGGTTTATGGTGTGTGAATGTAGGATACGGTCGCGAAGAAATCGCCAATGCTGCTGCTGAACAAATTAAAGCAATTCCCTATGTTCCAATGTCCCAAGGCAATGTTCCTTCCATCTTATTAGCTGAAAAGTTAAATGAATGGCTAGGTGGAGATTATCGTATTTTTTATTCTAACTCTGGATCTGATGCAAATGAAGTAGCTTTTAAGATTGCTAGACAATACCATCAACAAAATGGTGAACCTTTGCGTTATAAATTTATCTCAAGATATCGCGCATATCATGGTAATTCGATGGGCGCTTTGAGTGCTACTGGTCAAGCTAACCGAAAAGTTAAATATGAACCTCTTTCTTCAGGTTTCCAGCATGTAGCACCGCCTTATTGCTATCGATGCCCTTTTGGTAAAACGTATGGAGATTGCGGTATCCAATGTGCAACTGCAATAGAAGATGTTATTAATTACGAAGGTGCAGAAACGATTGCAGGGATTATAATGGAGCCAGTTATTACAGGTGGAGGAGTTATTGTACCACCTGCCGAATACTTAACAAATATTCGAAAAATTTGTGATAAATTTGGTATTTTGTTAATTGTTGATGAAGTAATATGTGGTTTTGGCCGCTCTGGAAAACAGTTTGGACATCAAAACTTCGGTATAAAACCAGATATCGTCACAATGGCTAAAGGGATGACAAGCGCTTATTCTCCTCTTTCAGCAACTGCAGTAAGTAGCGATCTATATGAAGTATTTAAACAACCAGGGGGAGATAATCATTTTCGTCATGTTAATACGTTCGGAGGAAATCCAGCTTCATGTGCAGTTGCACTTAAAAATTTGGAAATTATTGAAAGAGAAAATTTAATTGAGCGTGCTGCTTATTTAGGTGAAGAGCTCCGTAAAAAATTAGATAGTTTAATAGCTTATAAAAATGTTGGAGACATCCGAAGTTTTGGTTTTATTGCAGGAATTGAGCTTGTTGAAGATAAAAAAAGTAAAAAACCTGCAAGTCCAGAATTGGTTTTAAAAATAATAACAGAATGTAAGGCGCAAGGATTAATAATCGGTCGAAATGGGGATACGGTTCCAGGCTATAATAATATTCTTACACTTTCTCCTCCATTTACAACAACTGATGAAGAGCTAGATTTTATTGTAAATACTTTAAACAAAGCATTCTCAAAACTATAATCGTACGGGGTGATATTCTTGTCTACACAAACTAATATAAAGGTTTTAAAGAATTTTATAAATGGTGAATGGATTAAAGCTTCATTAAATGCCAGGACAATTCCCGTTCCAATTCCTGCTACTGAAGAAATATTAGCATTTGTACCTCTCTCAACTAAATCAGATTTAGAAACCGCTGTGAAAGCAGCTAAAAAAGCTTTTATAACATGGAGTAAAACACCTGTTCCAAAAAGAGCAAGAATACTATTCTCATATCAACAATTACTAATAAAGCATTGGGATGAACTAGCTAATTTAATAACGATTGAAAATGGAAAAAGCTACACTGAGGCATACGGAGAAGTTCAACGTGGAATTGAATGCGTAGAATTTGCTGCCAGTGCACCAACATTAATGATGGGTAAACAATTACCTGATATTGCGACAAATATTGAATCGGCGATGTATCGATACCCTGTTGGAGTTGTTGGGGGAATAACTCCTTTTAATTTCCCAATGATGGTACCTTGTTGGATGTTCCCATTAGCTATTGCGTGTGGAAACACGTTTATCTTAAAGCCATCAGAACGTACTCCACTTCTTGCAAATCGTTTAGCAGAACTTTTTACCGAAGCAGGTCTTCCAAAGGGTGTATTTAATATTGTTCATGGAGCACATGAAATTGTAAACGAGTTACTGCAAAACAAAGACGTTCCTGCCATTTCATTTGTAGGTTCTCAACCAGTGGCAGAATATGTGTATAAAACTGCATCTGCAAATGGTAAGCGCGTTCAAGCTTTAGCAGGTGCTAAAAACCATAGTATCGTTTTACAGGATGCAAACTTAGATGAATCGGTAAAGCAAATCATAACAGCCGCATACGGCTCCGCAGGTGAACGATGTATGGCATGCTCAGTGGTCGTAGCAGTTGGGGATATTGCCGATCCTTTAATCGAAAAGTTAAAAATAGAAGCGGATAGCATTACGATTGGAAATGGACTAGATGATGACGTATTCCTAGGTCCGGTCATCCGCAAGGAACATCGCGAACGAACGGAAAAATATATTGAAAGTGGAATTCACGAAGGTGCAACCTTATTGCGTGATGGACGAAATGATTTAATTCGAAAAGAAAAAGGTTATTTTATTGGACCAACAATCTTTGATAATGTAAACCCATCAATGAAAATTTGGAAGGAAGAGATTTTTGCACCAGTGCTTTCGATCGTTAGAGTTGAATCATTAGAGGACGCGATTGAACTCACAAACAAATCAGACTTCGGAAATGGAGCATGCATTTTTACTGACAGTGCTTCAAGTATTCGCTATTTCAGGGAGAACATTGAAGTTGGAATGCTCGGAGTAAATATCGGCGTACCAGCACCAATGGCTTTTTTCCCATTCTCTGGTTGGAAAAACTCTTTCTATGGTGACTTACATGCAAATGGTGCAGACGGTATCGAGTTCTATACAAGGAAAAAAATGATAACGAGTAGATTTGAATAAATATAATTGGGCTTTTCCATTAGTTAAGGTAATTGACTAATGGGAAAGCCTTTATAAATAGAAAAAATCGCATATTCCGTTAGTAGTTACGGATTAGATGCGATCTGTCATTCAATATAGGTATATTTTTATAAATCTGAGTGAAATTCATCTCTTTTCTTAATGATTTAACCTTTTAGAACGCTTAATATCAAAGTTAATTGCGATTGTCTAATTTTAATTGCGATTCTCAGATTTTAAATGTGGTTCGCCCATTTTATTTGCGATTCTCAGATTTTAAATGTGGTTCGCCCATTTTATTTGCGATTCACGGATTTTATTTGCGGTGCGACCAATTTAATTGCGATTCACCAACTCACAAACGAATCCCAAACTGCTTAATAATCAACGAACCAAAATACTTCCGTGTATCAGCATTCATTATATGAAGAGTGATAAAATTCTCCTCTTCTTCTTGATTTTCAAAGTCAACATAAGCACCGTCTAGCGTTTCTCTAACATTTTTAATCTTGTAGCCTTTTTTTATAAGGGAATCGATTTGATTTCTTTCGATTAAAAACTCCTTAAATGTTGACATTAGCTACTCATTCCCTTCTTACTAATCTTCTATTAAACTAGTTTCACCATACTTCTTCCTCTTTAAGTACTGTCCACTACCTGCATTACCAACAAATTGCTTCTCTTTTATGACAAACTCTCCACGAACTAGGACACTCACTGGCTCTCCGGTTACTTCCATCCCTTCGAATGCATTATAGTCGACTGCCATATGGTGCGTTTCGGAGGAGATTGTTCGTTTACTATTCGGATCAAAAATGACCAAATCTGCATCTGAACCAACTGCAATTGTTCCTTTCTCGGGATATAAACCAAATAGCTTTGCACTTCTTGTAGAGGCAATGTCAACGAATTGGTTTAATGATATTCTGCCTTTTTTAACGCCTTCAGAGAACAAGATGCTTATGCGATCTTCAATCATTGGTCCTCCGTTTGGAATTTTTGAAAAATCGTCGCGACCTAGATCCTTCTGACCTTTGAAGTCAAAAGAACATTGATCGGAACCCAATGTTTGCAGATTTCCAGTTTTTAATGCATTCCATAACACATCTTGGTTCCATTTTTCGCGAAGTGGTGGAGACCAAACGTATTTTGCTCCTTCAAAATCAGGTTTTTCTAGCATTGATTGATCAAGTACTAAGTATTGTGGGCATGTTTCACCCCATATATCAATTCCATTATTTCGGGCTTCCGTTATCTTTTCAACTGCCTCTGCACAAGTAACATGAACGACATATAATTGTGAATTTGCAAGACCAGTTAATGTAGCCGCTCTTCCTGTCGCTTCACCCTCTACTTCTGGAGGACGTGTCAATGCATGGTAAATAGGTTCTACCTTTCCTTCAGCTAAAGCTTGATTGATTAAGTAATCTACAACATCTCCATTTTCTGCATGAACCATTACCAATGCCCCGTATTCTTTGGCTGCTAATAGCGTACGGTACAATGTCGCATCATCAGCTTGAAATACATTTTTATAAGCCATAAATACTTTAAATGAAGTAATTCCCTCTTTTTCTATTACTCTTGGTAACTCTTTTAATACCTCATCATTTATTTCACCAATCATAAGATGGAAACTATAATCGATCACTGCTTTATTTTTCGATTTTTCATGCCATGTTTCGATTGCTTTTTGAGGTGGTTCTCCTTTATTTGTTAAACAAAAATCAATAATTGTTGTTGTCCCACCAAAGGCAGCAGCAATCGTTCCTGATTCAAAATCATCTTTCGTGACAGTCCCACCAAATGGCATATCTAAATGTGTATGTGGATCTACTCCACCTGGAAAAATATAATGATCTGAAGCATCAATCATTTCAGCGTCCGTACAATCTAAATTTACTCCAATTGCAGTAATTTTATTTTCCTCTATTAAAATATCAGCCTTGTAAGTATCCGTTGCAGTAACAATCGTTCCATTTCGAATGATTTTCTTCATTTCCTTTTCCTTCCCCCCTTTAAAATTGAATATTGATTAGATCGTGCTAATACCTTTAAAGCTTGTTGGCGATCATTCCAAGTCATCGAAGGTTGTTTATTAGGAACCTCTACCATGTTAATTGCACCTTCCACTGGACAGACTATTTTGCATAAATTGCATCCTACACAGTCTTCCTCACGAACCTTTAAATATGATTTTCCACTCTCATCTACTGACATATCAATACATTGGTGAGATGTATCTTCACAAGCAATATGGCATTTATTACAATTAATGCATTCATCTGTATCAATCCTAGCAACTACTTGATAATTTAAATCTAAATTTCCCCAATCTGAATATTTATGAACTGCTTTACCAACTAGCTCCGTTACAGAGGAAAGACCTTTTTCATCTAAGTAATTATTTAAACCATCAATCATGTCTTCTACAATGCGGAAACCATGGTGCATTGCTGCAGTACAAATTTGAACTCCAGTCGCTCCCATTAATAAAAACTCTACTGCATTTTGCCAATTCGAAATTCCACCAATTCCGGAAATCGGCACTGTTATACGGGGATTTCGTGCACATTCTGCCACCATATTTAATGCAATTGGTTTTACTGCCGGTCCACAATATCCACCATGTGCTCCCTTCCCGGCAACATGAGGAACCGTATTCCAAGAATCTAAGTCTACCCCCATTAAACTGTTGATTGTGTTAATCATACTGACTGCATTGGCTCCACCTCGGACTGCCGCTTCAGCCGTTACAGTAATATCAGTAATGTTTGGGGTTAGTTTTACAATGACAGGTGTTTTCGCAACTTCTTTAACCCAAAATGTTTGTTGCTCTACCAGCGCAGGAACTTGACCGGATGCAGATCCCATTCCTCGTTCTGCCATTCCATGTGGACATCCGAAGTTCAGTTCTAAACCATCAACCCCAACATCCTCTACTCTTTTCACGATTTCATGCCATTTATATTGTTGCGGTTCAACCATAAGTGATGCAATAATCGCTCGGTCAGGAAATCTTTTTTTCGTTTCATAAATTTCTTTTAAATTTACTTCAAGAGGTCGATCAGAAATCAATTCAATATTATTAAATCCTGCAACTCTTTGTCCGTTAAAGTTAATAGCAGCAAATCGAGAGGTTGTATTAATAATTGGTTCCCCTAACGTTTTCCAAACAGCCCCACCCCAACCAGCTTCAAACGCACGTTGGACCTGATAACCCGAATTTGTTGGAGGAGCAGAAGCAAGCCAAAATGGGTTAGGAGACTGTATGCCCGCAAGATTGATTCGTAGATCTGCCATGAAAGAAAACCTCCTTTTAAGTGTTTAACTGTTTATGAATCGCATAAGCTACTTCTTTTCCTTGTTGAGCTGCAGTCACTACCATTGCTTCACCTTGCCCTTTTCCAAAAATGACATCACCACAAGCAAATATTTTAGGATTAGACGTCTGAAATGATTCTTGATCAATTTTTACAACGCCATCTCTGTGTTCTAACCCAAATTGTTCGATTAAGTCTGTATAGCGAGTTTGCCCGATTGCTTTTATGACTCCATCTACCGGTATCGTGAAATTGGAATCGGGAATAAGTACAGGCCTACGACGACCGTCTTTTCCAACTTCACCGAATTCCAACCGAACACATTCAAGTGCAATTACTTTTCCGTTTTCACCAATTATTCTTATTGGTAATGTTAGCCAACGGAATTCCACTCCATCCTGCTTGGCAAAATCATATTCAAATTGGTAAGCACTCATTTCTGATTGCGTCCTACGATATAAAATTTTGACATTGCCCGCGCCTAAACGAACCGAACATGTCGCAGCATCAATTGCAGTATTGCCCGCACCTATTACAGCAATATTTTTACCTATAAAACGATTTGATAATTCCCCAGATTTTGTCTCTTTTACAAAATCAATCGCATCGTATACTCCGTCCAAATCCTCTCCTTCAATATCTAGCATCGGAACTTTACCCATACCTATAGCCAGAACGACCATGTCATAGTTTGCTAATAATTCATCTGAATAAATGTCCGAACCGATTCTAGTGTTTGTAAGAATTTTTACATCTAACTTTTCTATTTGTTGAACTTCCCAGCTGGATATACTCTTTGGTAGCCGGAACGAAACGATACCATATTGATTTAATCCTCCTGCATGATTTTCCGCTTCAAAAATCGTTACATCGTAGCCAAGTAATGCAAGTTCACGAGCAGCTGCTAAACCAGAAGGACCACTACCAACGATTGCAACTGTTTTTCCGTTCTTTTTTCCAGCCTTAAATAATACTTGATTATTTTTTATCGCCCAATCAGTTGCATAACGTTGTAAATTCCCAATCATAATCGGCTTAGTAGAAGATTTTAGTACACATGCACCTTCACACAGTTCTTCTGTAGGACAAACCCGAGCACAGCTTGCTCCAACAGGATTAGAAGACATAATTGTTTTAGCTGATCCCTTTAAATTGCCTGAACCAATTTTCTTTATAAACGTAGGAATGTCAATCCCAGTTGGACATGCTTTAATACATGGAGCATCATAGCAATAAAGACATCGATGTGCTTCTTCAAATGCTTCTCGTTCCGATAACCCAGGATGTACTTCTTCAAAGTTCTTCGATAAATTCTCTAACGAAACTCTATTCACTAACAACACCCTCCTATTAGGCTACAAAGTTACTTTTTAAGAAAGCTGATTATACGATTGTTTCAATAACTTCTACTTTTTTACATTAGTAAAGCCGTTTTCATGTAAGAACAATCACTTATTTCTTTCTTAAAAAGGTAAAGCTTTTTCTAAAATTGAGGTATTTCAATATATGTTTAAAAAAATTAATTTAGACATGTTTATGTAAGGGGTTGTCAGTGTTTAATTAATGAATATTAAAAGCTATTTACTTTTTCAATTAAATCCTTTTTTAGGTTGTTGTATTGAAAAAAATAAAAGCTCAAACCCTTATATTAGGTTTGAGCTTTTTAATTTATTCTTAAATTTTATTCTTCACAAAAACGTTAAACCGTTTTCTATAGAAATAGATTAGCAAGACGATGATTAACAGTCCTAAAATGACTTTACCGAATAAAGTAAACTCTAAAACTTGATTAACAGAATACGATTCAAATAATATGACGGGTAGCTTACCAATCAAACTAGCTAACATGAAGCTTGACCATGTGATTTTTCCAAAGGCAGCAAACAATGTAATCAAACTAGATGGTATAAAAGGAATAAACCGTAAAAATAACACACCGTAAAATGCTTCTTTTCCTTCTAAGCTTAATAGCCTATTTAATCCTTTAAATTTAGTTGAATTACTAATAAATCTTTTTTGTAAACCCTTTCTATATAAAATAAAAGATACGAATGTACCAACTAATTCACCTATGAAAGAGACTAGAAATCCATCAGCAAAACCGAATAGTTTAATATTGATTGCTGTCAAAAACCAAGCTGGTATAATACCAACAATACTAATTAGAACATTAATTAAAATACTAAGTATCGCAGCATAGTCTTTGTATGTATTTAAAAAATGTTCAATTGCAGAAAGTGTCATAATTTTCCCCCATTTTTTTTAACCACTTAATTGTACAACATTTAGTATGATAAAAAAGCTAAGGTTCCAAAAATACATAAATCTTCCATAAATTAAAACCTATTTACTATTTTAGACATTGAAATTTTAAACATACTAACCAATTTAAATTTAATTTTTTAAACAAAAAAAAGATGACTTCGAATGGTACTCGAAATCATCTTTTTGATTATTTTTTATTCTTCTTCAGTTTGTCCTTTGAAGAATATACTAAAACTGAAATTAATGTTGCTGCTAAATACGTAAGGGCAGCTGCTCCCAGTACTTTATTTACACCTTTTCTGTCAGTATCATTGATTGCTAACATTAACGTCTTTGCTCGTGAGCTAGCATTATATTCAACTGGTAAAGTGATCAGCTAAAAACGCTACTGCTATATACGAACCTAATAAAAACGTATCGTATAACGGTTCATTGTTCAAATTCGAAGTTTAACTATAAAAGTAAACTATCTACATATTAAAGTACAGAATATTAACAGGTATTATGGGAAAAATAGGATAAATTTACCTAACATAGAAAAGAGGAGCATAAAATGATAGCTGACCGAAATTTAGATAAAAATGAGATTTCACTTCGGGAATTGCTATTTAATAGTTCTGACTTTAAAACAAGCAATTTTGGTACCAGTGTACGAAGTTATCGCCTATATTATTTAGATTCAATGATTGATGAGGTAGTAGTTCAAGAACATATTATTCGTCCTTTGCTTCATAACACAACAGATAGTATACGTGAAGTTGTCTCAATTCTCGATTACAGTGAAACGGATATTCTTTCTGTAGCAGCAAAAGCTCTCGTTGAAGGAAAGACTGTTGTTCAAATCAAAGGTGAATCAAATCTCTATTTACTTAGAGCAGAGCTTATTAAAGAACGCTCTGTGAACGTTCCAATAAATGAGCGCGTTTTACGTGGCTCTCACAAAGCTTTCAATGAAAATTTAAATACGAATCTAAATATTATCCGAAATCTAGTTGCCACTCCAGATCTTGTGATTAAGTATTATCAAGTTGGCCGTAAATCGAACACCAAAGTAGCTATACTTTATTTGCAGTCCCTTACAAACGAGGTAGTTTTAAAGGAATTTGAACATAGAATTTCTAAAATTAATACTGATTACATTGAAGCACCCGGTTTTTTTCAGGAACTTATTCAAGATAAAAAATTCTCGCTATTTCCAAAAATGCTCGTATCTGAAAGACCGGATCGAATACTATCTTACTTAATGGATGGGAAAATCACTTTTTTAATCGATGGTGCACCAGAGGGAGTAATCGTTCCTGTCTCGTTCTGGGCATTCTTTCAAACTCCTGATGATTACCAGGTCGGCTGGCTATTCGGTAGCGTTTTAAGATTTTTACGAATCTTCTGTTTTATCATTGCTATTAGTTTACCTAGTGCTTATGTGGCACTCGTTACCTTTGATCCGCGAGTTCTTCCACTAGATCTTGCACTGACTCTTCAAAGCTCTATGCAGTTCGTGTCAATGCCACCTATTCTAGAAGCAATAACAATGCTATTCATACTTGAAATTTTAAAAGAGGCAACTGTCCGTTTACCAAATCCTGTAGGTCAGACAATCGGGGTTGTAGGTGGTATTTTAATCGGCACTGTTGTTGTTCAGTCTAATCTAATTTCGAACATGATGGTAGTTATAGTAGCGCTTACAGGGATTGCTTCCTTTATCATCCCTTCATATGAAATGAGTAATACAGCTCGTTTATTAGCTTATCCCTTTATCTTAATGGCTGCTTTATTCGGGCTAATCGGTTTGGAAGTATCTTTTCTATTGATTCTGACACATTTAGCAAGAATGAATACAATGGGTATTCCCTACTTTTATACGTCGTTTAATGGCAATACGATTAAAGATACTCTTTTCAGGGCACCGATTAAGAGCTTGAAAAAACGACCAGTTGAAAGCTTGGCTAAAGACGAAAGTAGTATAAGTAAGCCAAAGGGGGAGACAAATTGATACAATTAAAAAAGGTTTCCATTAATCAACTTGTTTGCCTTGTTATACTGAACCAAGTAGGTATCAGTGTTTTATCGATTCCATATAAAATGTCTCAAATATCAGGCTATGACTCTTGGATGTCCATTATCATTGGAGGTGTAATTGCTCAAATTGGTATCTTGATTATCTATCAACTTGGAAAAAGTTATCCCGACAGACCTTTTCAACAATACATATCAACTATTATTGGAAAGCCACTAGGATCGATCATAAACTTTCTATTTGCAGTATACTGTGCAGAATCATGTTTAATGATCATCATTTCATATTCTGATGTCATTAATCGATGGGTGCTATTTGAAACACCTTGGTTTGTACTAATTGGATTATTTGTCATGATTACCGGGTACATCGCTTCATCAACTCTTCGATCTATCTCGACCCTTACGCAGTCAATAATGGTTATGTTTCTGATTTGTTTCGCGATCGTCTTTATTAGTGGTTTTGGAAAAGGAGACTTGCGTCATTTTTTGCCAATTGGTACTCACGGGATTGCGCCTATACTAAAAGGTGCTTTACCAGCATTTTGGGCGTATGCTGGATACGAACTTCTCCTGTATGTATTTCCATTTGTAAAATGTAAAAAAAAGAAGGATATTTTGATTGCGATTTCAGTTGCTAATGGAATAACAACTTTATTTTATGTGTTTATAGCATTTATTGTGACGTACAACTTTAGTGAAAATCAATTAAATTTCATTCCTGAGCCAATGGTCTATATTCTACGTAAGTTCAGATGGCCAGTCGTTCAAAGTCTAGATATTCTTTTTATCACAATTTGGCTATCTGTGACGCTTGTAACAGCTTATATTTACTTATTTTTGTCAGCACGATACTTAGCTTTTCTCGGTAAAAAAGAAAAACGTAACCACCAACTTTTAGTATGGATATTAGCAATTGTATGCTTCGGGGCCGGACTATTCTTCTCAAACAGACATTTGATTCCCAAATTTTCCGAGTATCATAATATAGCAACAGCATTTATGATTATGGGCGTGCCTACATTAATTCTACTAATATCCTTTGTAAAAGAAAGGGTGGCGAAAAAATGAAAAAAGTCTTATCTTTAATTCTACTATTGCCACTATTGACTGGATGTTGGGATCGATTGGAATTAAATAAGCTTCATTTAGTTGATGTAAATGGTTTTGACCTGGACGATAAAACAGGTGAAGTTAAAGCATTATTCCTCATTACGAAGCTTAAAAGCACTGGGCAGGGAACTGGAGAGCCAATATCAGTACTGAAGGAGCTAAAAGGGCCAAGTGTAGCAGAAGCAATCGGAGAATGGGAATTTACTGATCAGTCACCTTTTATAGGGATTAGTACGAGAGTCTATTTGATAAGCCAGAGCTTTGCAATGAATCATCCAGTTTCAGAACTTGATTTTTTACTCGGTGCTCCATATTCATCTATTAATACGCCATTAATCGTAGTTGATGGAGATTTGTCAAAGGTAATTGAAACATCTTCAGGTCACGATAAAGAGTTTTCAAAAGATTTGAATGAGTTTATTATCTCTATGGAGAAGAACAAAACAATACCAACAGTTTCAATGATGAATTTTATACAATCCCGCAATGAACCGTTCTCTGATTTAGCATTACCCATGTTAAGTCCCATAAATTCAGACTTGGAATTAAGTGGTGCCTTATTATTCCGCAATGGTACACCTACAGGGAAAAAACTTGATAGAGATCAAGTTAAAATGATGATGTTACTAGAAGGTGGTAACAAAGGAAGGCAAAGGTTTACAGGAAATTTCTCAAAAAAACATGGTGATAAATCATCTTCTGATACTGGGAACAAAAATAATTATGGGTTTACAATCAAAAGAAATTTTTCAAAAATCACCGTTTCCAATACGGCAAGTAAATTACCGAAAATTAGCATTAAAGTTCAGTTACAAGTCAGTGCTTTCGAGCTTGGCGAAGAAGGCCATAAGTTAAAGCCTAATTATGCTCGAATGGAAAAAATTCTTAATAAACATTTTGAAGAAATGGCTCTGGAAACTATTAAGACTATGCAATCAGCAAATTCAGACGTTCTAGGGATTGCACAGGAATTAAAAGCTTTCCATCCAAAAGTTTGGAAGTCTTTAAATTGGAGAAAAGATTATCCACGAATGTCGATTGAACCGAAATTTGACATCAGTATTCTTAATTCGAACTAAGGTAAATCAAGCTAGTGGCAAAGCTGTTCTAAAACAAACAAAAGAACCAAGAATACAATCGTATTCTTGGTTTTTATTTAAGGGAAAATGATTTTTTTCTATCTAGAAATTACCTAACAGCTAACTAAAGTTATTGAACAACTGTTACTGTTTTAGGTGTCGATGTTACTTTAAAACCATCCTTTGTCACAAGGTCTGTAGCAATCTTTCCTTCACCTACATAAACCATATCATAGCTTTGATCTGGTATTAGATTATTTGACACCTTAAAATTATATGAAGGTGCAAATTGACCGATAATGCATACGGGCTTACACCTGGTGCACCGACTGTTCCAATATCAGGATCTTCTGCGTATGGTCTTAATGTAGACGGAACTAGCCTATTCTGCGTACTGTATGCTAAATTTCTGCTGCTACGACTACTAGTGTCCCCTGTTGTGTCGCTTCACGGATCGCTTTTTGAATTGGATCATAATCTTCATCAGCATAACCTGAATCTACGCCCAAGCTCATATTGATAACATCTGCCCTCATTGTGACAGCATGCTCAATACCAGCAATAATATCATCCTCGTAGGCTCCGCTTTCATTATCTGAAAATACATCATTCTCAGCTAAAAGCTGAACCCCAGGTGCGATACCAACTACTCCATCCTTTGTTTCGTCACCATTTGCTCATATTGTTCCAGCCATATGGGTACCATGCGGACTACCTTTTGGTCCAGGAATGACATCCGTATCGTTGTCTGCCCAGTTCATTTATTATTGAGACAGCTTCTTCTCTAAGTACTCAATAACTAATATAATCATTAAAAAATCTACTTATTTCTAATAGACTACTAACCTTATGATTAAAATATAAAAACCATGAACAAGTGCAATTGTTCATGGTTTTTCAACTTTCCTTAATTAGTAGAATACAATTTATTTAATTATTCTTCCCAATAGCGACGAGCACCAGAAAATTCTTCAATATAGCCAGGAGTGTTTAATGGAATGATTTCAACACTTCTAGCAGCATTAGGAGCCTGAATCATTAAACCATCACCGATATACATTGCAACGTGATGTACTGATCCTGTTCCGTTGTTACTTGCAAAGAATAGTAGGTCTCCAGGTTGAATCTCATCTTTTTTAACTTCTATACCGCTCTTAGATTGAGGCCCTGAATCTCGTGGAATTGTAATACCATATGACTTAAATAAGCTATATGTAAATCCTGAGCAATCAAACCCAAATCCCGACACACCAGCCCATAAGTAACGTAAACCAAGGAACTTCTTCGCCGTATTAATTAAATTTTCAGGAGTTGCCTTAGGGAACTGATTTTCATTTTGATAAACTGCCACGTCTGCTTTTTTAATAAATTTATTTCCATCATCTGGTGTTGCAACCATTACAACATCCCCAAAGTCTTTAATAACAGGTAATCGCGTATTAAAGCTAATCTCCATAAACTTATGATTTAAGGCTTTTCCATCATACAACCAAGCTGTTTGACTTGATACCATAATAAACGGGGTATCCTTATAATTCTCTAAACGATCATCCGTCGTTAATTGTCTTTTCGGCATCCAACCAGGATAACCTAATGTATTACGTGGTGTAGGCTGACCATCTACAGCAACCTTTACCCAGTCACCTGATTCCTCTAAAATAGTTACTTTTGTGCCATATACTGCTTGTGTTTCTAAATAGCTTGTTAGCCAACGTCGAACTTCAGTATCTTCCATATTAGCTGACCATTGACGTGGATCAACCGGATTGCTTAAAGATGGCGCATCAATATCCCTAACTTGGAACCTACCATTTGTTGTCCACTGGGTTGAAACAGACACATCAACGTACGCTGTCTCCCCTGGAGTAAGTTCTTCTTGTGATTTTGCTAATGATTGACTTGTCATTGTAGAAAGTAAAGTACCTGCAACACATAAACTCAATATTAAATTTTTTGTCTTTTTCATCGTAAAACTCCTCTCTCTATTTTAACGAAGACTTCTTGATAATCTTCGGTGAAGCCCTAAACCAGGTAAGGATGATAAATGAACTTCATCCCCAATAAACTCAATTCCATCAAAATCTTGATTCTTCAACCAGAGCGGCGCATCCAAATCGATTTTTTGAATATTCGGATGAGCGGTAGCTATATGTGCTGCCGCAAGTACTGAGACTGAAGTTTCCATCATACTTCCTATCATGCAAGGAATATTCGCTCTTTCTGCAATATCTGCAATTTGCAGTGCTCTTCTAATTCCCCCTGTCTTCATCAACTTAATATTTAGAAGATCAACTGCATTCTCTTTAATTAGTCGTAATGCGTCTTGCGGAGAAAAAAGACTTTCATCTGCCATGATTGGTGTATTGACGTTTTGCTTAACAAATTTTAGTCCATCAATATCGCTAGCTTGAACGGGTTGTTCGATTAGTTCGATTTTTGAATTCAACTGTTCTAGTTCTTGGATAATCGAAACAGCTTGTCTTGGAGTCCATCCTTGGTTAGCATCTACTCGGATTGTGACGCGATTACCGACTTTTTCACGGATTGCCATAATACGTTCAATGTCAGTCGACCAGTCTTTTCCGACTTTGATTTTCAAAATTGAAAAGCCATCCTCGATTATTTGCATCGCATCCTGACACATTTGATCCACCGTTCCAACACTAACGGTCATATCGTTTTTTAATTGATTTGTCCTTCCTCCAAGATATTGATAGAGTGGAAGATTAAGATATTGACATAATGCATCATACAGTGCGATTTCCATAGCTGCTTTTGCACTTGTATTTGCCACGCAAGAGCGTTCAATCAATAGAGAGAGTTCATTAATATTTCTAATATCTCTTCCTAGTAGTAGTGGTGTAAGGACAGTCTTTAAAATCGCTTCAATACTTTCTTTTGATTCTCCTGTAATAGCCAATGTTGGTGCTGCAGCCCCTACTCCGACAATCCCATCTTCTAGCTGGACATATACAAAAATGTTCTCTATTTCAGTAGCTGTCCTAAGAGCTGTCTTGAATGGCTTTTTTAAAGGGAAAACTTCTGTTTGCACTTGGATTGATTGAATAATCATCGTTTTTGTCCTTTCCTATTAGATTAAAGTTAGTTCCAAGACCTCTAATTGATTCAAAATTCTTATATTAAATAAAAAATCCAGCTATTAGAAAGGAACTTTCCCTGCTAATAGCTGGATTTCATCTACGAAAATAGATAAAGCAGCGTTTAAGATTCAATTATTTGTGTATATTTTATATGTGCATTTTTAAAGGCTACTGCCAGAGCTTTCTGGGAAGAACCAAAATAACGTGTATTAATTTCTTGTATTACCCCATCCACGTCTAACATTGATTGTCCAACAAATAGTTGCTGCACAAAGGATGAAGTTAAAGAAATTGTAGCTGAACAGTCTGCATCAACAATTAAATGGCTTGTCTGATCGACTACCAAACCAATAAAAAAAGCATTATACTTTTGCATAATCGGATTATTAGATGAAGTCTTTGCATCTCCAATAAGATAGATCGTATCTTTACTGTACAATTTATTTCCTCCCGCAAAACAGGTATTCCGTGCAAAGCTCCAACCGAAAAGAAAGGAACTGGCAACGGGATATGTATTCGCTTACAGTTAATATTAATACACGAAACTACTTTTGACAATATATTACGAATATTCAGTTTTAAGAAAAGTACTTGTGAACTATATTGAGACACTTACTTTTTTACTAGAAAGACGTTTATATAGTCTATTTTAAAATGAAAACCATCAGAGAAAAATTTCCCTTGTGGTTTTCATTTGGCTTTTTCTAAAATTAAGTTCAGGGTAGTAACGGACGATCCCAACGTTATTGAATATCCAATGCACTTTTCACACTATCTAAAGTAGCTGACTTAAACTTCTTTAAAGGTTTTGCTGTATTCTCTAAATCTTTATTTTGTTTTAAATAATTCAATTCTACAAATTCTTAAAAAGGTTAAAAAGTGGATTGAATCTAAAAAAAATCTCATTCTAATAGATCAGAATGAGATTTTATTTAGTCGATTGATATGTTAATTTACTTTTTGAATTCTTCCTTCAACTTCATAAACGAAAGGTCTTGGAAGTGATTTAACAAAATCTACAGTTGCTTGTAGATCTTCTGGTCCTACTTCTAAATCAGTAGAACGTTCGCCAATACCATATTTTACATTTCCGTACATATAGTTGTTTACTACAACTGAATATTCTTTGTTAGGATCAATTTTACTACCGTTTGGTAAAAGGATGTCTACTACTTTTCTAGTTGATGAATCCCAAGTATACTTAAATCCAGCGATGTGGAAATCTAAGCCCTTATCGGTAATTTGATTATTTAAAACTGTTTCAATATCTTGACCGCTAAGCATTACTTTATTTAAGACATTTCCAAATGGCTGAATTGCGAATAAATCACCAAACGTAACTTGACCGGCGTCAAGTGGTGATCGAACTCCTCCACCGTTCATCATTGCGAAGTCTGCATTCATTGCAACTTTCATTCCATCTGCAATTAAGTTACCTAATGCAATATCACCATAAATATCAGAAGATGGATATCCTTTTGGTAAAGTTTGCATTGAGTCACCAACAATCTCAGCTTTAATTGGCATAATTAAATCTTCATATTTTTTCATGATCGCAGAAACTGTCGGGTCTGGTGTATAGTCTTTTTGATAAACTGTTACTACTTCTGCTTCCTTCTTAACAATATCACCTGTTACTGCATCTAATTCTAAATCTACATCAGAAAATGCAGAACCATATGAATAAGCTTGTACAATTAATTTATTATCAACTTCTTTATCATTAAATACATGATTATGAGCAGCAAAAATAACATCTACTTCATCATCAACTTTTTCAGCAATATCAGTTGCATCATATAGATCCGCTTTACCTGTTTGAAGAGTAGGGTTATGTGCTAATACTACGATTGCTTTAATCCCTTGTTTTTTTAGAATATCCGTATAATGGTTAATTGCTTCAACTTCATCACGAATTTCAAGCGTTTCATTTCCTTTTCGAACAATCATATTAGGAGTTTCTTGCGTTACTACTCCGATGAAACCAATCTTTTTACCGCCCACTTCTTTAATTGTGTATGGTTGAGTAATTAATTCTCCTGTTGCAGAATCATATGCATTGGCAGCAACCACTGGAAAGTTCATTCCGTCATATCCTTTTGTACCTTTAGGATGTTCTCCACCATTCATCATACGCTTTAATTCAGCAATACCTTCATCAAACTCGTGATTACCAACTGTTCCAACATCAAAGCCCATTGCTTCCATCACTTCTACAGTTGGCTCATCTTGGAATAACGCAGAAATCAGTGGGCTTCCACCAATCATGTCACCAGCGTGAACTAGTAATGTATTTGGATTTTCTGCTTCATGTTGTTTCATTGCGGCAGCTGTGTATTCCATGCTTCCTGCTAGTACTTCTTGTCCATTAAGCGTAACTTTTGTATCAGTATCAAGCTGGCCATGAAGATCATTTAAGCCTAATAATTGAACTTTAATATTTTCTTTTGTACCTAAATCTAATTTAAAAATTCCAAAGCCTGCATTATCAGTTTTATTTGTAAATGCAATATTACTATTAGGCTTTATAAATTCTTCTGCTCTTGGTGAAGTTGTAAACGTTACATTTACATTTCCACTAATTGGAGCAATCGACCAGTTATGATCTGCTGTTGGTGTAATTGTTTTCGATTCAGAAATGTAATCCATTAAGATTTGACGATTTTCATCAGCAGAATCTACTACAAGTTCGCTACCTTTAACACCTGGGAAATTACCTCCGCCACCAGCACGATAGTTATTTGTTACAACGATGAATTCCTGATTTAAATCAATTGGTTGTCCATTATAAGTTAAGTTTAGTACTCGACTTGAATTACTATTAACTAGATTTCCGTTTATATCATACTTTGCTGGTTTTGTAACATCAATTTGGTAGTTAACACCGTCAATTACATCAAAGTTATAAACAGGGAAAGCAGGATTTAGTAATGGTTGTTCTTCTGTTTTATTTGGATCAATTTGATTATATTTACCTGCCGTCATTTCAATCCATTCTTTAACAACAGAACCTTTTACTTTAATTGCTTTTAACGTATTATCATAAAGATAAAGATCGCCTGCACTTCTTATCGTAAGATCGCCTTTTTTAATCTCAGTATATTCAGCTACACCATTACGGCCAGCTTTAAATGGAGCTCCTACTGATAAAATCGGTAATTCTTTATATTCTGGTTTCTTTTCAGCAATATATTTTTCTACAAACCATTTTTGTGCATTTGTAACAACTTGGATCGATGGATCATCTTGTATTAATGAAAAATAACTATGAATATCATCGGTAGTTGTTCCAATTGGTGTATTTACATACTTAACTGTTGCATCATGATTTGGTATAACAGCCTTTACGATATCTTGATCCGGAACTACTGTACTTTTTGTTACTGTTTTACCTGTAGTTGGATCCTTTACATCAGCCCATATTTCTCTAGTTGAAGACTGAGAATTTACTACTGACCATTTTCCTTTTTCTTTTTTAAGTGTTAGGTCAATTAATCCTAATGAACCACCGCCGTATCCTGCTTGAACTGCTGGTACTCCGTTGATTGTTCCTTTCGAATTATCAACACCCGGTAATGGCTTTTTATCTGCCCCTAAAAATAATCCATCAAGTGTAACCTCTGATTTTGCTGGAAATAACTTATGTGTATGAGAGAATGTAATTGCATCAATACCAGGTACTTCACTTAATGAATAAATTACGTCTTCAGTATTTTCTTTATTTGCATTAAATCCAGAATGAGTCATCGCAACAATTACGTCTGCTCCGTCTTTTCTCATTTCAGGAATGAATTTTTTAGCTGTTTCTACTATATTTTTAGTAATAACTTTTCCATCAAGGTTTGCCTTGTCCCACTCACTAATTTGAGGTGGTACAAAACCAATGAAGCCGATTTTAATTTCTTGCTTCTTTCCTTGTTCATCAATCACTTTTTTCTTAATAATTTTATATGGGTTAAATTTGTTTTTATCATTATTAGGATTTTTATCGTGATCATCTACGTAAACGTTTGCATTAATGTACGGAAAATCAGCATCATTATATGCTTCGTTTAAAAAGTCTAACCCATAGTTAAATTCATGGTTACCTAAAGTTGCAACATCATAACCCATTAGGTTCATTGCTTTAAATACAGGATGAACTTCACCTTTTTTTAATGGATCAATTTTTGCTTCATAAGTTCCAAGTGGTGTACCTTGAATTAAATCCCCATTATCGACTAAAACATTATTTTGAACTTCTTTTCGAGCTTCCTTTACTAAAGTAGCAGTCTTAGCTAATCCAACTTTTTCATATGCTGCATCTTTGTAGTAATCATAGTTTAATAAATTTGTATGGATATCTGTTGTTTCCATAATTCGGAAATTTACTAAATCTTTCTCATCTTTTTTCTTAGATGCAAGCATATTTACAGACTCAGCCTCTTTTGGTGTAGCATACGCTGGCGTGCTCACTACTGACATACTTAATAAAGATAAAGCTAAAGTAAGTGATAACGCTTTCGAATTTGTGTAATTCTTTCTCCCCATTTATATTCCCCTTATATACTTTATTAGGATTTCATTAAAAAATATCCCCAAAAATTATTATAAAATTAAAATAGGTTAAAATATATTTAATTATACTTAAACTAAGTTAACGATTTCTTAAGGAGCAAAAAATGAATTTAGACCATTTAGCATATATAGTTGATGTTTCCAAAACTAAATCACTATCAATGTCAGCGAAGAACTTACATATTTCTGTTTCGGCAATCTCCCAAGCTATAAATAATTTAGAAGAAGAATTCGGATTTAAAATTTTTACTCGTTTACGTCAAGGAACGATTCCAACACCTGAGGGCGAGAAATTAATTGAAAAATCCCTTAATGTGTTAGCACATGCTGAAAAATTAAAACAGTTAGCAATAAACAATAATGAAATTCAAAAGGAGATTACAATTGCTTCTGTTCCTGGACTAATGCACTATATAGTAAATTTAATTAAACTAATAAGAGCCGAAAATCCAAAGTCAAAGATTAGGGTTCACGGAAAAAATTCATTAGAAATTTTGAATGATGTAAAAGAAAAAAAATTACGTTTTGGTTTAATTTGGATTTATGATGAATTGATAAAAAAGAATAAAGAAATGGTCTTTGATATCTTTCAAGAAGTTAATATCAATGTTTGTGTGAGTAAAAATCACATACTTGCTGAATGTAAACAGTTAACAATAGACGATTTAAAAAATGAAACGTTTGTTGTTCATGATGAACAATATTTGAAATGGTATTATGCTGAATTCTTAAAAAACAAATCAGAAATATTATTCACCGCAAATAATCTCGATAGCATTAGAAGTGCTGTAAAAGAAAATATTGCGATAACAATTGGCACAGACTTTGTTGTACAAAATGAACCTCTCATTCAATCTGGGGAAGCTATTGCAATCAAACTGATTAATCCTTTTCATCGTCCTTTTTATGTTGGGTGTGTTCGAAATGAAAATCTTCCTCTTTCTGAAGCAGATAAAATCTATATAAATGAATTAAAAAATGAATTTGAACGTAGGTGCAATCGTTAGCAGCCTGTTAAATTAGGAAATGACTATTGCTTGATTTTAAAAAAAACAAAATTAAAAAGGCTAATCTATAAGGTAGCAGTTACCTTTTAGATTAGCCTTTTATATAGAATAAATTAATTTAATCGTAAAAATCTTTCAAGATACATATTTCACGTTTTTCCAAAATAACAGATGATAGGATGCTGGGAATTCCTGATCACCACATTTCTCAACTGTCTAAAAAGATCCTAATCTTTTTGACTAGGTTCTTTTTTAATTTGTGTCAGCTATACATGAACTTTAGAAGAAACAACACCTATTTCAAGAGCCGATGTCAAGCCCTCATAAGTAGCTTCTTCAATTGTACGAGGTGCTAAACAATCCCCGATTTGTCGAACAACCGGTGCCATACCTTTCACTTGTTCATAAAGCTCAAAATTTGGTACTCGTCCCATTGCAAGTACGATCGTATCCCAGTCGTTAATCAATTCAGTCTCATGAGTAAAAAGATTTCTCAATTTGACTTGATTATTATGAATACCACCAAAATCAAAATGCGGGCGAACATCTACTTTTAATTGATAGAGTCTTTTTAGATATTCATTTACTAGATATGAATGTAGTTCTTTTCCAATATGAACCTTAGCTGAAAACAAGGAAACATCGTGATTTTTCTCCTTCAAATGTATAGCTGCCTCTATTCCTGGCCAATCGCCAATTAAATCAAATACCAATACACGTCTTCCTATTTGGATCGAATTTCCGCTGAAAAGGTCATCTACCGTAATGATCCTTGGGTCACCGATGCCCTCTACATGTGGAAAGTATGGTCTAGATCCAACTGCACAAATAATGACATCAGGTTTTATTTCTGCTATTTTCTCAAGAGTAATTTTCTTACCAAGTTGGACATTTATCTTACTTTTTGATAGCTTTCTTTTATAATTGTCTATCATCGTTTCAGCTACTTCATGTCGCATAGGAGCCTTTCTCATTTTTCTTAGCAATCCGCCAATCTCATCACTTTGTTCAACTAATATTACTTCATGTCCTTCACCATCAGTAGTTAAAGCAGCATGTAGTCCAGCTGGACCTGCACCAATGACAAGCACTTTTTGTTTTACTTTTACACTTTGGACAAGCGGTAATAATTCTTTCTCTTTACCAGCCATCGGATTTTGAACACATCCAATTGGAAGACCTTTAGAATAGTGCCCTATACAAGCTTGTATACATCCTAAACATGCATCAATTGACTGTAGGTCCCCTCTCATTGCTTTATTCGGTAATTCAGGATCAACGATTAAAGCCCGAGTCATACCAACAACATCAGCTTTTCCTGAACCAACGATTCGATCTGCTTCCATAGGGTCTATGATCCGCGAGCCAACAAAAACCGGAACTGCACCTGCCATCCGAATTTTAAATGAATGTGGCGCATTATAGGAATGTTTAATTGGAGAAGGTGGAACGATATGAGTCGAACCTGCATATGTACTTGAGTCACCAGATGTTACATTTATAAAATCTACTCTAACGTTTTCAACTAAATGCTCGACAATTTTTACAGCATCTGTTACATTCGTTCCATCCATTGTCATTTCATCTGCACTCATTCGTATTCCTACGGTAAAATCTTCACCTACTTTTTCCCAGATCCGTTGTATTATTTCTATTATAAAACGCATTCGGTTTTCAAAGGATCCACCGTATTCATCTGTGCGATGGTTCGTATGGCTAGACCAAAATTGAGCTGGTAAATAACCATGGGAGCAACAAACTTCTACTCCGTCAAGACCAGCTTTTTTAGCTAATAAAGCTGAATTAGCATATCCCTCTATGACATCTTTAATTTCATCAATATTCATCGGTCTCGGCATTATTCCAAATCGAAAACTTGGTTCAGAAGACGGTGCCCAAGAAGCATTACGGTAATCGCTTGATACGACTTCTCTACCTCCGTGAAATAGTTGACTAAAAACTTTCGTGCCATATTGATGAAGTTGTTTTGCAATTTCTGCATAAGCTGGTACTACTTTTTCATCAAATCCTGCGATCGTATGTGAAGTTAGCATACCTGATGTGTGAACTGCAGCTGCTTCAAGAATAATAAGTCCAGCCCCACCCTTTGCACGTGCAACATGATAGGCAGTCATTTCAGGAGTAGGAATGCCATTTGCTACATAATTCGTTTGATGTGCTGTTGATAGTATTCTATTTTTCAGTTCAGTATTTCCAATCGTCACTTTTGAAAATAGGTGTTTAAAGTCAGTCATAATTGAACCACTTCCTTTCTTTGGAAAGTGCTAACATGATACTAGTAGTAATAAACCAAGAAACACTTAAACCTTTTTCTGGAAATAACAACAAATTAGGTTTAGCAGTTTGGGTTTACTTCTAGATTAATAGAAAAAATTATCATTTAAGCGTTTTCAAAAAAATAAAAGAAAAGCTGAGTATGTTCCATATAAATTCTTCATTATGAAATCAAATACTTAGCTTTTTATTCATAATCTTTTTTTACCGTTCTCAATTAACTAGATTATAAGTCGATCGCTTCTTTAATCATTTCATGGAAGTGTTGCATCGCGTTCTCAGTTGGAGAAAATATACCATTTTCAAATGCTTTAGAATGTAAACCTGTTTGCAATAATTCTACTAGATCAAAATCCTCTTCTCGGACTTGATCAACAAATTTAATCATTTCCTCTTCTTCTTTCGAAATTTCTTCATTAATAAAGAAATAGCGATAGACTGCTAACGTTTGGTTGGCATCAATAGGAATCAGCTGTGTTGTCGTCATATTTCCTCCTCCAGGAAATACGCTCATCATCATATTTGGCCAAATCCAGTAGAAACGTGTTAAGCTATCATCTTGATTTTTCACATTTGAACACTGGTAAGAGAAATTATCACAAGGAACAATACTATAATTCGATAAATCAAATGTTTTAGAGAATGAAGGGTGCGCAACTGGACAATGATCGCACTCTAAGAAATTATCAACTACAGCTTTCCAATTTGCTTTAATCAAACGACGGTTTTCTTTTACTAATTGTAATGAATCCAGGAAAGGATAACGGTTTAGTTCATTTATTAACTCTTCATATTCAACAGAAAAAGCCTTAGCTTTTCGATCCAAGTTTACAAAAATCATAGAACTCTGAATTTCTAATTGGACCGACTTTAAGCAGTTATATTCTCCTAGTTCAATATTTTTAAAGTTTGGAGCTCTATTTACATGCCCATCTAAATTAAAGGTCCAACCATGATAAATACATTGTAGGATTTTTTTATTTCCTGTTTCACTTTGCTCCACTTTTGTACCACGATGTGGACAAATATTATAAAACGCGCGGATTTTACCATCATTAGCATTCGTAACTAAAATAGATTCACCAGCAACTTCAAAAGTAAAAAAATCACCGACGTTTTTAACTTGACTAGTATGACCTACGAAGATCCAATTTTTACTAAAAATCTTTTTTCTTTCTATATCGAATACCTCTTGGCTGACATATGTTTTATACGGTAATGAAGTTTGTAAAGTTTGCGCTGTTCCCTTTGTAGACATAATAATGATTCCTCCTTTTATATGGATTTCATTTAAAACGAAATTCCATCCTTTATTTATTAACTTAAGCAAGATTTATGCCAATTTTAGTTTTCGCTTTACCATAGGAGATAACACTATTTATCTATTTCCAAATTAAAATAATTATCTTATAATTTACTCAATTCAGTCATTTTTAACTCAACTTACTATTTTCCGAGATTCAAAATGTTATTAGAGGGGGTTACATTTTGCCAAATACTACAAATGACAAGCTAAAACTAGAGTTCAGTAATGAGATTCTACAAAAAATATTAGACAATTCTCCTAATGAATTTTATGTACTTGATAAAGATGCTCGTATCGTGTACATTAACAAGGCCTGTGAAAGACATTATGGAATTAAACTAAAAGATGTAGTAGGAAAATCAAACGATGAATTAATTTCAAAAGAATATTGGAAGCCTCTTATTCTCCCACGTTTATTTAAAGAAAAGAAAACGGTCATAATGAAACAAATAAGTTATGTTGGAAAGGAAATCATCACAACAGCCATTCCTTTACTAAATGATCAGCAGGAAATTGAGCTGATTATCACCACTTCACAAGATGCAAGCTATAAAGACTTATACATACCCGATGAGCAAGAAATAAATGAAGCTGCTCAAGCTGAAATTTATAAAAATAATATCATTACGAATAACAAGGAAATGAGTAATATTGTTAAGATTTGTGAAAAGGTTGCTAAAGTAGATGCAACCGTATTAATCCAAGGAGAATCTGGCACAGGAAAAGGGGTAATTGCAAAATATATCCACCAGAAAAGCAGCCGAAATAAAGCTCCTTTTTTATCTTTAAACTGTGCAACGATTCCAGAAGAGCTACTAGAATCAGAACTTTTCGGATACAAAGATGGCGCATTTACTGGAGCAACAAAAGGTGGCAAACAAGGACTTTTAGAGCTTGCAGACGGGGGAACGGTATTTTTAGATGAGATTGGAGATATATCACCCAAAGTTCAAGCAAAGCTTTTAAAAGTGATTCAAGAATTTGAATTTATGCCTGTTGGAGGCAAACAACCCAAAAAAGTAAATATCCGTATCCTTTCTGCTACTAATCGAAACTTATATGAAATGGTACAGAATAAGGAATTTAGAGAAGACTTATATTATCGCCTTCATGTTGTAAATTTAAAAATTCCACCACTACGCGAAAGAAAAGAAGACATCATTCCACTAACCTACCATTTTCTTTCCGAGTTTAATAGAAAACACCAAATGAACACAATCATTTCTGAAGAAGCTTTGAATACTTTTTATAACTATTCATGGCCTGGGAATATTCGACAGTTAGAAAATATGCTTGAAAGCCTCGTCGTCACAAGTGATGGCATCATAAAAGTGCAAGACTTGACTGATTTATTAATAGAAAATAAAAAAGAGAATCCGGTCGATGAAGTAATAAGTGATTGCTCGCTTTTAGCTTCTCTAGAAGAAGTTGAGAAAAACATAGTAATAAATTCTTATACAAAATATAGGAATACAAGAAAAGTAGCAGATGATTTAGAAATCAGCCAGTCAAAAGCGGCAAGATTAGTTCGTAAGTACTGTAGTGATTTGGACTTTTATAAATAAATGTGAAATTAAAAAATACCCGGTTAATAGCCGGGTATTTTTTGTAGTAGGGTTAATGAGTATATAAAAAAGCTAAATGCTGTAAATAACTTCCTCATAAAGGGTTCATGAGTAAGTAAAAAAGCTAAATACTGTAAATTACTTCCTCATAACGGATTCATGAGGAAGTAAAAAAGCTAAATACTGTAAATTACTTCCTCATAAAGGGTTCATGAGTAAGCAAGGTCCATCATATTGACAATTTATCAAAAAATCTACAAGGTACTCAAATAAAATCAGCTAGTTTCACAAAAAAAGCGCCCATAAGTCAGTTCCCCTGACTTATGAGGCAACCCTTTTTATTTTCAACCTAACCAATTACATTTGATCCATATAAACCGTTTTGACTTGTGTATAAAAGTCTATTGCTGTCTTTCCTTGTTCGCGGGATCCAGTGCTTGAATTTTTGATGCCGCCAAAAGGTACTTGTGGCTCTGACCCTGCTGTTTCATTATTTACATGTACAAGACCAACTTCAATGTCTTCAACAAAACGCTGTGCAATTGTGAAATTGTTTGTACAAATAGCTGCACTTAAACCATATTCAGTGTCATTAGCCATCCCTACTGCTTCCTCATAGTTTTTCACTTTAAAAAGCGCTATTACAGGTCCGAATATTTCTTCTTGGGCAATACGAGCATCCGTGGAGACATTTTCAAAGATAGTAGGTTGTACATAGAAACCATTTTTTAGGGCTTCATCAGCAGGAACTTCTCCACCGCATAATAGAGTTGCCTCGTCCTTTCCAGCTTCAATCATGGCAAGCACACCGTCAAGTTGTGATTGAGAAACAGCTGGACCGACAAATGTATCGTCATGAAGTGGGTTTCCAACTTTTAATGTTTTTGTACGTTCTACAAGTCGGTCACGGAATGCTTCATAAATTGCTTCTTCCACAATCACCCTACTCGTCGCAGTACACTTTTGACCAGTAGATCTGAAAGCACCGCTCACGGCAATTTCAACTGCTTTTTCTATATCTGCATCAGCAAGTACGATCAGTGGATTCTTCCCACCTAATTCCATTTGTACTTTCTTTCCTTTTGCTGTAGCACTCTGCTGAATCTGATTTCCAACCTGATTAGATCCTGTAAATGAGATTGCTTTAATATAAGGATGTTCTACCAATTCGGTTCCAACGACAGAACCTCTACCAAATACACAGTTTACAACCCCTGCTGGAATACCAGCCTCATCAAGCGCTTTTATCACATGATAAACAGATTTTGGGGTCAAATCCGCTGGTTTAATCACTACCGTATTTCCGTAAACAAGTGCAGGAGCCATTTTCCATACAGGAATTGCAATTGGGAAATTCCAAGGCGTAATCAATCCAATTGGTCCGATTGGCGTTCGAGTTGTATATAAAAATGTATTTGTATTACCTGAAGGAATTACTTCTCCAACTGGCTGTCTTGCTTCACCTGCAAAATATTCAAGGATGCTAATCGCACGCTGTGTTTCTCCAATACCCTCAGCAAGTGTTTTCCCTTCTTCTAGTGTTAAATCACGTCCTACTTCATGGATTTTTGCTTTTAATAGATCTGCTGCTTTTTGAAGGTATACAGCTCGTTGTTGGTATGAAAGTTTCTTCCATGATATAAATGCCGTTTTCGCTGCAAGAATGGCTTGTCGTGTATCCTCTTCTGTACTTGAAGGAAATTCTCCTAATGACTCTCCATTATGAGGACTGTAATTTTCCCGATATTCGCCTAACGTAGGCTGTTTCCATTGTCCATTAATGTAGTTTGCATAACGCATATCGTTTCCCCCAATTAGATTTTTTTCACTAATAAAATAAAGAGCTCATTATTTACTATAAGATAAATTCATTTTTGACTTATCTTGACCAGCAGATAAAATCCTAGGATTTGTTACCACTTCGATAACAGCTGGCCGTCCTGATGATAATGCCCGCTTAAGTGCTGGCGCAAAATCAGTATTTTTTTCGACCTTCTGACCGTATGCACCAAATAAACTCGCAAGCTCTGCAAAGTTCGGATTAGACAACTCTGTTCCGATTAATCGATCTGGAAAATGCTTTTCTTGATGTGTTCGAATTGTTCCATACATATTGTTGTTTATCACAATCGAAATGACAGGAATGTTATAACGTACGGCTGTTTCGATTTCTTGAAGCGTCATCATAAAACCCCCATCTCCTGAGAAGGAAACAACGGTTTTATGCGGCTGAGCGAGTTTTGCACCAATAGCAGCCGGCAATCCATACCCCATCGCTCCGGATGTTGGTCCGACATATGTATTTTCATGCTCAAAGCGATAATATCGAGAAAGCCAACCAAAGAAGTTCCCTGCATCATTCGTAATAATCGCATCTTTTGGTAAATGCGAGACGATATCATACATAAAACCATCCAGATCTACATATTCATCCGTGTAATCTTCCTTCGCATTTGAAAAGCTCATGTATTCGTTATGAAGCTTTTCTACTCGCATTTCATCTGAATTTAATGGCGTAGATAAAGCAATTGTTAATGCTTCCACTAAAAAAGCTTTTGCATCAGCTGTAACTGACAAAGAAGGAGCATAAACTTTTCCAAATACATCTTCTGAAATATCAATGTGAATTAGTTTACCTTTTCCTGAAAGCAATGAATAATCTTGCGTTCCTACTTGGGAAAATCTTGTACCTAGAGCGATCACTAGGTCTGCATTGTCTATTGATTCAAGTAAATTCTTTGGTGTTCCAAAGCCAAGCCAGCCTGCATAACATGGATGTGAATTTGGAAAAGCATCGAAACGACGGAATGCAGTAACGACAGGGATTTGTACTGTTTCAGCAAATTTAACTAATAAAGGAACAGCTTGTGAACGAATGACTCCACCACCAGCTATAAGAATTGGCCGTTTGGCACTTTGAATCATTTCTACTACTTGTTGAACGCTCTCTTTATGTGGACGAGCCGGGTGAGACTGATAGACTGGGATTTCTACCATTTCGGCTGTATCTTCTAGCATGTCATGAGGTAATGCTACTAACACAGGACCAGGACGACCTGAACGAGCAATATGAAATGCACGATGTAGAAGCTCTGGAATTCGTTCAACTCGGTCAATCTCTACTGTCCATTTGCATAAATGGCTAAACATCCCTACAAGATTGACCTCTTGAAATGCTTCCTTTTCTTTAAAAGGACGCTCAACTTGTCCAATAAGTGCAACTAACGGGGTGGAATCTTGGCTAGAAGTATGAATTCCAATCGCCAAATTTGAAGCTCCAACACCACGAGTTGCCATACAAACACCTACTTCACCTGATGCTTTTGCATAGCCCTCCGCCATAAATGAGGCTCCACCTTCATGCCTGGCTGAAATCAAGCTAATTTCTGGATGTTCATATAATGCATCCATAACTCCTAAGTAACTCTCACCGGGTACACAAAAAACCTTACTAACCCCTTCTTTTGCCATTACATTGACTACTGCTTTTCCACCGCTAATTTTCATTACGAAACACTCCCTTCCCTTATGCGATTACATTGAAACACTAACTAGCAATCTATTTTCTACTCAAATTTTTTATTAAGATTTAACAGTTTCTACGTTAACCTCTTCGAATGGCCAAGCTGGAAGCATTTTTCTTAAAACTTTATCTTCCCTATAACCTAGGTCATATTCTGCCTGCATAGTTGTATGAACCTCTCTTGTTCCTTCATAAATGACTGGTGCTTTTGAATTTCTTAAATAGCGCTCTACTGGGAACTCATTTGAAAATCCATATGCACCATGAATTTGTACAGCATCATTAGCTGCCTCATTTGCTGCATTACAAGAAATCCATTTTGCTAGTGATGTTTCTCTAGTGTTACGTTTTCCATTATTTTTTAACCAGCCAGCTTTATAGACTAGTAGACGGGAGATTTCAAGATTTGAAGACATTTTAGCGATCATTTGTTGTACTAATTGATGTTTCCCGATTTCTTTACCAAAGGTTTTTCGCTCATGACAATATTTTACGCTTGCTTCAAGTGATGCCTGAATCAATCCACAAGCACCAGCTGCAACTGTAAACCTTCCATTATCAAGCGCTGACATTGCAATTTTAAACCCTTCACCTTCGAATCCTAATAGGTTCTCAGCTGGTACTCTGACATCATCTAAAAATACTTCCCCAGTGTTTCCAGCTCTAATTCCCATTTTCCCTTTAATTGCTTTTGTAGAAACCCCTTCAAAAGTACGTTCTACGATAAAGCAAGAAATTCCGTGGTGCTTTAAGTCATGATTTGTTTTTGCAAAGATTAAGAAATGATCAGCTACATCACATAAAGAAATCCATGTTTTGGATCCGTTTAAGATATAACTGTCACCATCTTTTACTGCTGTCGTCGCCATTGCAACAACATCAGATCCTGCATTTGGCTCCGTTAACCCAAATGCACCAATTTTCTTCCCTCGCGCTTGAGGAACTAGATACTTTTTCTTTTGTTCTTCAGTTCCCCACTGTAATAATGTCATGCTATTTAATCCCGTATGTACTGAAACAGCCGTACGGAAAGCTGTATCTCCACGCTCTAGTTCCTCACATACGATTGCTAAAGTATTATAGTCCATTCCAACTCCACCATATTGTTCTGGAATACATACACCCATTAGTTCCAAATCGGAAAGTCGTTTTAATATATTTACTTCAAAATGTCCTTTTTCATCCCACTCCTTAATAAATGGTATAATTTCACGATCTACAAATGATCTAACTACCTTCCTCACACTTTTTTGTTCTTCTGTTAATGAAAAATTCATTTTAACTCCTCCTCAAATTGTATTATTTCGTTTCATTTCCTGTATTTCTAATTGAGAATAACCAAGTTTACCCATTACTTCTTCAGTATGTTCTCCATGCAATGGAGGATGTCTTACTACTTCAACTGGTGTTTTTGATAATTTTAATGGTGAACCAACTAACTTTAGATCATCTATGAATGGATGTTTTACTTCTAGTACCATATCCCTTGATCTAGCATGTTCAGACAACAGGGCTTCACTTACGTTATAAATCGGTCCATTTGGAATACCAATTTTATCTAAGAGAACTTTCCACTCATCTTTACTTTTTGTTTTTATTTTATTTGAGATTATTTCCTCAATTTGTTTTCGATACTGCAATCGACTAGCATTAGTCCTATATAATTCATCTAATAAAATCGGTTCTTCAATTAGTAAAGCAAATCGATTAAATTGATGATCATTACCAACTGCGATCACCATCTCACCATCACTTGCTGAAAAAACTTGATATGGAACAATATTAGGATGATAATTTCCTAATCGCTCAGGTATAGCACCACTACATAAATAATTACTAGCCACATTTACTAAAGCAGCTAATTGAGAGTCAAAAAGTGAGATGTCAATTTCTTGTCCTTCCCCAGTGCGATTTCGATGCTGTAATGAAGCAAGAATTCCAATACATGTAAATAACCCCGTTAATACGTCTGAAATTGCAACTCCTACTTTTGTTGGCTCGCCATCCTTCTCCCCGGTAATACTCATTAAACCAGACATCGCCTGAATGATATAATCATATCCAGGAAGTGAAGAGTTAGGGCCACTGCTACCAAATCCACTAATTGATGCAAGAATAATATCTTCTTTCATCGCTTTCATCTCTTCATAGGAAAAACCTAGTTTTGCTAAAGTTCCAGGTATAAAGTTTTGGACAACAACATCCGCTTCTGAAATGAGTTTTTTTAAAACCTCTTTCCCCTTATCATCTTTCAAATTCAAAGTAATGCCTTGCTTATTTCGATTAGCACATAAATAATATGCACTTTCTCCTTCTACAAAAGGAGGCCCCCAACCCCTTGTCTCATCCCCACCGCTAATACTTTCAATTTTGATTACCTCAGCCCCAAGATCCCCAAGGATCATCGTACAAAAGGGGCCGGCTAGCACTCTAGTTAAATCGATAATTTTGAAACCATGTAATGCCCCTGGCAATTTGACCACCTCTTCGTCGATTTTCTTTTGCTAATTTCCAATTTCCACTGGGCTATTAGAATGGTTACCCATATATTTTTGTTGTTGCATGTATTTAGAAAACTCAAGGTATATTAGACCTTCATTTCCGTTATACTCTTTATAATGCAAAACTCATGCCAACTTCGAAATTCCTATTATTATTAATAAGCAAGCTGTATTTACGCATCTAATTAGTAAAAATAAAATTAAAATCCACTCAAAACCGTCATTTTTAACTCATTAAAAAATTTGCTACAAAAGTGAATCTATTAATCTAGTTCATAAATAAAAAGGATATCGAAATAGCCTATACATGTTAAAAACCCACAAAGAAATTTGTTTTCTTTGTGGGTTTTTAGTATTATATAACTTCTTTTAACACTCTATCAAATCTCTAACTGTGGGCTCAAACAGTTCGCAAGCAATATCTCTTTGGTATCGTTTTTGCTTCTTAGCTTCTTTAAATAAGTTAAAGGTATTCTTTCTGCTTAATCTTTCAATATCATCTATAACTTCCTTAGGTTCAGGTTTCACTAATCCAAAAATAACGGTGTCATAAAATCTAATTGCTCCTAAGTTTGCTACAAAATCATTCACAACATCGATCCCTCTTTGTTTGATGATCTGATCCCCTTCAGCCGAGATCGGAATATTGGCAGCCTCTACAATTAAACTCGACTTTACTTTATTAGCGTTTGATACATTAATTACATCCTCTAAAGCTGCAGGAATCAAGATGTCACAATCTACATCAAGCCATTCAGTGTTGTTTCTTACCACATAGTTCGGTTCAAAAAACTCCTGATTCATTTCTCCGTGTGAGTTTTTGTGGTCAATTAATTTCTGAACATCTAAACCCTCTTCACACGTAACTAGTAGATTTGCATCCGAAATGCCAACGATTTTATAGCCTAACTGTGATAATTTCAACGCACAACTTGCTCCTACACAGCCAAACCCTTGAATAACTACTTTCGCTACTTTATTTTCACCTTTAAATTTCCATGCTTCATCTGCGCAAAATGCAACACCGTAGCCTGTTACAGCATCATTTAGAAGGAAACAATCTATTTTAGAAGCTAGAAGATTATTAAAATCTTTTATTCCATTTTGAACACTTACATCTTCCTTCATCGATTTTGTTAAAGGTATTCCTACATTAAATTCATCAAATACTCTTAATACATCCTCATACTTCGTACCTAAATCACTTCCTAAAGATACTCCCGCTTCTACATATGGCATCATCGCAATCAAAAATCTTCTTAATACGTCATACGCATCAGGTGCTTTATAATCATAAGCAATACCAGCTTTACACCCACCTGTAGTGACACTTTCTGAAGCCATATATTTATATGCCATTGCCTCTGCCAAACGTTCAACTTCTTCCCTTGTCACTGTTGGATGCATTCTTGTCCCACCACCAGCATACCCTTTGACAAAGTTATGTACTACTAACCACCCTTTTGCATCTGTTTCACTATCATTCCACTCTACAACTAGGTAAGGTTTATTCATACTAAATAGCCTCCTTTTAAGATCATCTTTTGTAATAGATTACACTTGTGTAAGAATCTTAGCTGTATGCATACTGGTCAAATACTCTGATGAGTTGGTACATCTCCATGATCCTTCTTAATGCCGATCTTACCTTTATTTTTTCCATGACGTAAAAAGTAATAAAGATAGCTTACACCCATGAAACCTAAACCACCTATTAAGGAAGAACGTTGAGTAGGATCAAAAGCCATAAATACGATGGAAATTCCACATAAAACTAGACATAGAATAGGTATTAATGGGAACAGTGGAACTTTGTACTTTAATTCCTTAACATTTCCACCGTTTTTAATAAATTGTCGTCTAAAATTATATTGCGACAAGGCAATTGCCATCCAACTGAATGTACCAGCTAGTCCAGTTACAGACAGCAGAACGACAAAAACTGTTTGTGCAGATACTACACTTGTAAGTAATGATACTAGTGCAAAAAGAAGACTAAACAATACTGCATTAAACGGAACACCACGAGAATTTACTTTCCCTAAAGCTTTAGGTGCCATCCCACTTTGTGAAAGGGACCATAGCATGCGAGAACATACATATAATCCCGAATTACCTACAGATAGCAACGCCGTTAAAATAACTAGATTCATAATATCAGCTGCATAAGGAATACCAACATTATCAAATACAGCAACAAATGGACTTTCTACTACCCCTGCATGCCTCCATGGAATCAAAGCCGCTAATACTAAAATGGCTAACACATAAAAAATCAGGACACGAAAAATGATACTACGAATTGCTTTAGGAAGAGTCTTTTCTGGTGTTTCACTTTCACCAGCTGCAATTCCAACAACTTCTGCCCCTTGAAATGCAAATACTACTGCCATCATAGTTGAAAATATAGCTGAAAACCCATGTGGGAAAAGCCCACCATCTTTTGTAAAATTAGTAAACAAAGGTGCCGAACTACCTTTATGACCGAACCCAAATATCGTTGCTGCTCCAATCAATATAAAAGCTATAACTGCAAATACTTTAATTCCCGCAAACCAGAACTCCGCCTCTGCGTAACCTTTTACACTAAGAATGTTTAAACCCAACAAAAGAACGATAAACACAAGACACCAGATCCAAACTGGTACATGTGGAAACCACCTTTGCATCAATATTCCGGCCGCTGTGAATTCTAAACCAACCGTTGTTGCCCAACTAAGCCAATACATCCAGCCAATCGTAAATCCGGTACCAGGTCCAATATACTTCGTAGCATAAGTCTTAAATGAACCTGTAACTGGCATTGTAATTGATAGTTCACCTAAACAAACCATCACAAGGTACATCACCAATCCACCGAATAAATACGCAACAACCGCTCCCCCTGGACCAGCTTGATTAATCGTTAGACCTGAACCTAAAAATAAACCTGTACCGATTACTCCTCCAAGTGAAATCATAAACAAATGCCGACTTTTCATGGAACGTTGTAACTGACCTTTTTCATTAGTAGAATCCATAAATGCCCCACCTTTATTTTAGAATATTCAGAAAAAACAAAACGTAATAAGAGAAAAAATACAACTACTAAAATAGCATAACTTTTGTATTCATTTACAATTTCTGATAATCTCAAAAAATCGAACTAAACAAACTAATAATTGCGCACTCAACATACATCTTAAATAGTGAAAATGAATAAGTAATTAAATTCTTCTAAAAACACCTCCTAATTATGCTCATCTAAAATCGGAAATAACTTTCTCCTCTTCTCACTATTCATTAAGCAAAATTCATGCCAACAAAAAAACATGAATAAACCAACCTATAAGCCATTCCTTAAATCTAAAAACAACTGATTTATTTTAAAATCTACTCAATTCATTTATTTTAGACTCAATTACATTTTTTAAAAAGAGGCTTTTCTCATTGAGATCATTTTATTTACTTAAATAATCAATCTTAAATTCTATCCAATTAGTAAAGCAGGATTGCAGAAAATTTTTTAAAAATTTTGTTACGGGAAAATTTAGTACTTCGGAATTTTGAAAATGGTACATTGAATTGAAAAAAATGGAAAAAAATAATATGAAACAGAACTACTTGAGGAATATTGCTTTTTAAATTTTATAAATATAAAAAAGATAAGATATTGGAGAAAAAATGTGAAAAAGAAATATTTTATTTCATTTCTTATTGTAAGTATGCTTTTAGGTGGTTGTTCTAACTATAAAGAATTAAATCAAGTATCGATTGTGGTTGCGATGGGGGTTGATTACTTACCAAAAGAAAAAAAATATCATGTAATCACTCAAATTTTTAATCCTAGTGCAATAGCAACTGCAACACAGTCAGGTTCTCAAGGTGTTCCAGTAATTGCGTTAGATGAAAAAGGTAAAACTATTACAGAAGCTGTACGAAATGTATCTAAGAAAGGATCTCGACAAAATATTTATTCTCATGTTGCTCTTGTCATAATAGGAGAAACATTAGCAAAAGAAAAATCATTGAATTATATTTTCGATGTATTTGAAAGAGATTCTAAAATTCGTGTAAATATTCCAGTTATTATTGCAAGAAATAAAAGCGTAGATGAAATAATGAATAACATAGCAGCACTTGATAAAATATCTGCTAAATCAATTGTAGGTAAAATTAAAAATACATCAGCCCTTTTAGGTGAAAATCAAGAAACATTAATGCGTGAGGCAATTTCTGCAATTTCTAGTAGTGGAAGGGAACCAGTAATAAATGGCGTGAGCTTAAAAAATGAAAGTGAAGCATCACAAACACTTGAAAATGCTAATAAAGTCAATTCTAGTTATGATATGATAAATGGCACAGGGATATTTAGAGACGGAAAATTAGTTGGTTGGTTAGATGGGCCACCGGCAAAATCAATACAAATTATTGATAATCTGATCAACGAAATGAATGTAGAAATACCATGTAATAAAAAAGATTATGATTCGATGGAGCTTTCTCGGGTAAAATCAAAGACGGAAATTAAAATGAAGAATAATATTCCAATAATAAATATAAAAATTAATTCAATTGGCCATATTGACGAGGTACTATGTAATGCCAATTTTGATAAAGCAAAAACTCTCAATAAATATGAAAAGACAGCTGAAAATGTTGTAAAACAATCAATAGAAACAGGGATTTCTGAAGTAAAAAAACTCGGTGGAGATGCATTTGGATTTGGTGAAAAATTATACATGGTTAATCCAAAAATATATAAAAAATATGAGGGGAATTGGAATGTTACATTTAAAAAAGCAAAAGTTACTGTGAGTGTTGACGTTCAAATTAATAATGTCGGAATGAGAAGGAAACCTTATCCTTATTAGAAGACCGATAGTTGAAAAGAAAATTAAAAATTAGAAAGGAAAGTAATTACCTTCACCGGATGAAGTGATTCAAGAAAAAGATCTATTTGTTTTAATTGATAAATATTTACGGTGTTTCGCAAACCTAAAAGATAATTGTTTTCATGATTGAAAAATAAATTAAAATAGTAATAATTCACTTCTTGTTCAACATACGTTTGTTCAATAAGGCTTCCTAAAGGTTGTCCAATTAGACAGCCTTTTTTTCAGTTCAAAAACTAACATTTTTTAACAGAGTCTTTCATTTAAATTTCTTATTCAAAGTATAAAAAGCCTTATATCAATACAAGGCCTTAAATATCATATTCACTTTAAACAAGCTCACTATTTTTTCGATAACGCTCAACAATTGAGAGTGTGAATCGATTAGCGCGTTCAACCTCTCCTCTTTCTATATAATAATCAAACAATTTAATTTCATAATTCTCCGTTGCAAGACCATACCCCATCTCCTTATAGTACGGATATGCTACTGTCTCTAAATAATGATAGTATTCTTCTATTAAATGTTGAATCTTAAATAGATGTAGTTGAAAATAGTGCAAATACATAATATCATTTGTTTTTTTGGCTAATGTTTGGCCTTTTTTTGCTATTTTTATTAAGTTTTTTTCAGATTTTAGACCTAACTTGGTAGCGACATTTAAATAACCTTCTAATGTGACTAGATAATGAGGGTGTGAATTATCACGTTAATCTAAGGACTGACTGTAATATTCAAATGCTTTTTCATAGTACCCATTGCGGAAATGTTGATAAGCATAATTATGTAGTAATTTCGCTTTTTTATCTTTTAATCCTAAGTTATCAGCCATTTCAATTAGGCTTGGGTAACCAGAATCTTTTGTGTCAAAAATTTCTTCTTGTTCAACTTGAATTAACATTAACATTTCAGTTTCAAGTATTCGATTAAAGCAGTTCTCCCTTCTAAAAAAGTGTAATGCTTTACTAGCGAAATGGTAAGCAAGTACATGGGAATTCATACACATGTAGGCAACGGCTAAATCATAATAATATTCAGGATTATTATAGTATGTAACATTTATTTTCTTTAAATAAGAAATCGCAAGTTTATATTCACCTTGATAATCGAGATAAAATTTCCCCTTTATGTGGTAAAGCATATTTTGATCATGAGGCGAAAGTTCCTGCCAACAATCCATCTCATCTATCAAAGCATTAGCACGAGTATTTTCTCCAATTTGTATATAATATCTAGTTAAAACTAAGGTGTATAAGCGATAAAAATCTTGGATTTTCAAAGCAAAATTCTCTCCAACTTTGCTTTTATACTTGTTGCTTTTGAATTTAGTTTTAAGATAATTGATTCAAAAGCCCTCTGTACTATTTGGGAAGCTTTTTAGTGTAATGCAATATATTGTAATTACTATTGAAAAAGGTCCAACAATAAGTAAACTTCGTTGGAAAAGAAGTTTATTTCATTGTTATAATTGAGGTTTTACTAATAGATCTCTACTAGTCATTACGTACATAGTGTCATACTCAGAATTTATTTCATTCGAGAAATTTGTAGATATTTCCCGGGAATTTGTAAAAATTTGATATAAACTAAAATCTACTATTCAAAAGTATTATTTTAAACTGAAACAAACTTATATCAGTTGATTTTTCATTCTACTGGTGGCTTAGATGAAAAAATCCAATAACGATCTGATACGGTGTAGTGATACACTGGTTTAGTTATATTTTACTTTTTTTGTTTCAATGGAACTTCTGCTGTATCGTTTAGAGAATTTTTTGTATCGTGTACTTTACTATTAAAACGATTTATGAATTATTTTTATTTGTAACAATCAATGAAACGAAACAAAAAGCCGATACATCCTTACGCAAGTATCGACTTAAAGTAATTAATAAAGTATTCATTTTCAAAAGTTTTAATCAAATTTTTACAAGATTAGCATAAAAAGATATTAATAGGTCATTTATTTTCTAAATAAAGAGAAAAGCCATCCCCATTTGTCTTTAGGCTTTTGTATCACAACTTCTATACGTTTATTAAAATCATCTTGTGAGCGCCATTCTATTCTCTGTTCTTCTCGCATGTTTTGTATTTCTTCTTGAAAAAAATCAATTTTTTGTTTTTCTTGTTCCAGTAATGTCTCGTATTGGATTTTTTGTTGTTCGGCTAATTTTTCAATTTTGATATAAGTTTTTTTCGATGAATTTCCAATATTTGCACTTATATCATGATGATCTTGTTGAAGCCTGGAAACTGCCGTTTTAAGTTCTGTCATATCATTTTTCAGTTGAACATTCATTTCCCGTGCAGCTGCGAGTTCACCGACTAAAAACCTTAAAAACTCTTTTAATTGATTTGGGTCATGTGGTAAATTTTCATATGTATCAGATATTGCAATTTGTGTTTCATCGAAACCTTCTAATCTTTCTTTTTGTTGAAATACGAGGTCTTTTGCAGTATCTTCCAGAGGCTTTTCTGAATCGCGTAGCGCTATAAGCACTCTAATATCAGATTGAACAAATATACGTCGATCGCCATCTTTCAAGAACTCATATCCATTGCGCTCTAAGATTTGGCCATACTTTCGAACAGTAGGTGTTGCAATCCCCAGTTCTTCTGCTACTTCCTTGGAAGAAAAAGCTCGTTCATTCGGTTGTATATCACTTCGCATAACGGACCTCCTCCTTTTAAACAAATATGAAGGATTTTTCGGCATATTGCAACATATATCACTGTGATACAAAAAACATGTTAGTATTTTCTACTTCAATAGTTTTGAGAGTAGCGCTCTTACAAAAGCATTTTCATTAAAAAGTCGGAAACGTCAAAAGTAACAGTTTGAACATTTGAGTTATGAATTGTTCTACAAGTAAAATTTAGTAAAGCAATATGAACGATATATGAACAACTTATAGCAAGAAATTTACAAAACCAGAAAAATGTATACTCCTAACTTTTATAAGCTAGGAATCACTAATTTAACATTAACCCCCCCCCTTTTTCACACTTAAGGAAAATAGGGGATGGAACTCAAAATATTAAATTAACATCAATTAGAACCTAAAGCACCAACTACCGGATGTGGAACATAAGGCTCTTCCAAATACGCAACTTCTTTAGCCGTTAACTTAACCGACAATGCCCCAACCGAATCTTCAAGATGTGAAATTTTAGTAGCACCAATAATAGGCGCACTAACTGGTTCTTTCTGCAGTAACCAGGCAAGAGCAATGTTTGATTTTGTTACTCCATGTTTTTCAGCAATCTCTGCAACACGCTCCACTACAAGTCGATCCGTATTTTCAGTAGCACCGTATTTAGATTTCTGAGTTTCATCAGTTTCTGATCGAAGTGTCGTATTTGACCAATCACGTGTCAGTCTTCCTGACGCAAGTGGACTATATGGAATTACGCCGATTTTTTCTTCTTTACAAAGAGGCAGCATCTCCCTTTCCTCTTCACGGTATATGAGGTTTAGATGGTTTTGCATTGAGACAAATTTGGTCCATCCATTTTTCTCTGCAACATGTAAAGCCTTCAAAAACTGCCAAGCATACATAGCGGAAGCACCGATATATCTTACCTTACCAGCCTTCACTAAATCATGAAGTGCCTCCATTGTTTCTTCGATCGGAGTGTTATAATCCCAACGATGGATTTGGTATAAATCCACATAATCTGTTCCGAGGCGTTTAAGACTTTTATCAATTTCGCTCATAATATGCTTTCGAGAAAGTCCTGAGCCGTTAGGACCTTTGTGCATAGGGAAATATACCTTCGTAGCAAGTACAATTTCATCTCGATTGGCATATTCTTTTAAAGCTCTACCAACAAATTCTTCACTAGTTCCATCTGAGTAGACATTGGCCGTATCAAAAAAATTGATACCTAAGTCTAGTGCTTTTTTAATGATTGTACGGCTACTCTCCTCATCGATTACCCATGGATGGATCCATCGTTTTGCATCTCCAAATCCCATACAACCAAGGCAAAGTCTAGATATTTCTAATCCTGTATTCCCAAGTTTTGTGTATTCCATTTTTATATCCTCACTTTCAGAAATATGTAATCTATTAATCTAAAATAACTATACTTGGACTACATCACTAAAATTATGATTGATAATCTCTACTAATTTAAATTCTCTATTCTCATACTCAAATTTCAAGATGGAACAATTTCCAATTCGATCTTGTTGTGTAATAGTGCTTTTATGTTCCCAATACCTCATAAAATTTCTCAATGCTGCTCCATGAGAAACAGCTAATACCACTTCATTATCTTCTTCCATTAATTTTTGACATGTAGTAGCAATTCTTTGTTGCAGTTCTATTTGGTCTTCTCCGCCAAACTTAACAAAAAAGTCGCCATATGGTAACGGTGGATTTAAATCTTCACTTTCACCTTCGAACGTTCCGAAATTCCATTCTTTTAATCCTTTTAATCTTGTATACGGCAATTCCGTCACGATCTCCAGCGTATCACTTGCTCTTTCAGATGTGGAACAATAGGCATGGTCGAAAATAATATTTTGTTCTTTAAAGTACTTTGCAGCAGCCTCTGCCTGTTTAATTCCTAATTCTGTTAGAGGTGAATCACACCACCCTTGAATCTTCCTTCTTTTATTAAATAATGTTTGTCCATGTCCCATTGAATAAAAAGTCTTTTTCATTTGTATCCCCCTTTTGAATCTTAAAAGCATATTTTAAAAATCAAGTGGTAAGAATTCATTTGACCTTTTTTAGCCTTAATAACAACTTACAATCTAATATTATCAATATATTATTTTTAAACGTTAGCATATTCCTATCAAATATTTGCCTAATACTCTTAGTTCCAGAAAAAGTTTAACAAACTGACCACAAAAAAAGCCCAAACCTTTGTTATGTTTAGGTTTGAGCTTATTAAGGTTATTCTAAATAGTTCTTCTTAAGACGTTGCTGTTGTAGTGTATTTTTCTTCCAAAGTCTTCTTTAAAAATGCAGCTAATTCGAGCATTCCGAATTTTCCAGCTTTTTCTTCTGCATCTGAGTTATAGTTCGTATTTGTATTAATATCGTAAGTAAAAATTGTACCTTCAGCATTTCTGATAAATTCGATTCCGGCAACTTGAACATTATTTTTAGCTAGAACCTCTTTATATTTATCTAAAATTTCGTCCTCAAAGCCTTCAATGATTTGGAACTTAGGCTTCTCTTCCACTTCCTCACCTACTGGGCAGAATAAATCACCAATTTGGCACACATCAGCTGGGCAGAGTTCAAAGCCTTCGGATGTATCAACTTTAACTGCATAAACAAAGTTTCCTCCTACAAATTCACAACGAGTGATGTAGCTTTCAGGTGATTGGATGTATTCTTGAATAAGCGTAATACCATCGACTGGTTCTTCAAAAGTCGGTCCTTCGACATAAGCTTTTAAAGCATCAACACTCTGGAATAACTGGACACCTAGCCCTTTACCAGCACGATTATGCTTCGTAATAAATGACTGTCCTTCAAAGCTACTAGCTGCTTTAAGAATGTTTTCTTTACCAACAGCTGCAATCGTTTTTGGCGTTTTAACACCATATTTGTTTAACTCTAAATATTGTAAAACCTTACTAACTTCTAACTTCAAAGCATTCGTTCCATTTAATACTGTACGACCATGTGCTTCAAGCCAAGCTAATACTTGCCCAGTAAATTCTGCTGCAAAACGATGATCACGTGTATGAGAAGAAGCACTCATTCGGCTATAAAAGATCCCTTCTGGTGGTTCTGTTGATAAATCTACCGTACCTTCATCTAAATGCCATTCCTCATAAGGAACTCCAAGCTCCTCTAATCTTCTTGTTAAATGGATTGTCCACTCGCTGTTTTCATGTATTACATATACCTTACTCATTTTTATATCCCCCTTCTAGCTTTTTATTAAACTACGTTTTTGTTCTACTAATGGCATAACCTGCTTTGAAAATCGTTCCATTTCCTCTAGTTGAGGTGAAAATTGTAATAATAATAAGTCTAAGCCAGCTTCTTCATATTGTAAAATTCGGTCTGCAATTTGCTCTGGTGTCCCTACTAAATTTGGTCTAAGACCACGATTTGAAACTGAGTAATCTTGTAATTGTATTTGTTGCTCTAATTGTGATTTTGTCGTGAAGTCTTTAAAACCAGCATAACCGCTAGAATCTTTTACTGTCGTAATTTTTTCTAACTCAGCGAAAGCCTCTTCTTCTGTATCTCTACAAATAACATAAGCAGCCATACCGAAAGAACTTAAAGGTGCATTGCCAGTTTGTTCACGGCGTACTTTCATATCTGTTATTTTCTGATTAATTTCTTCAACTGTTCCACCGTGCATCACATATGCGTCACATTTTTCAACAATTGTTTGCTTACCTTTTTCACTTTCACCACCTGCATAAAGAATCGGATTTGGTCTTTGTACAGGTTTTGGAGCAAGTTTCGTATCTTTTAAGTTGTAAAATTTTCCTGAATAATTGAACGTTTCTTCTGTCCATAAGCCTTTTAGGACATCAATAAACTCCTCTGTACGAGCATAGCGTTCATCATGTTCTGTAAAAATACCGCCATATTGACGAGCTTCTTCTGCCCACCATGCAGAAACGACGTTTAGCGTAAAACGGCCGTTACTGATTTGATCGATATTAGCAGCCATTTTTGCTGTTACTGCAGGATTATGAAAACCTGGACGAATCGCGGTCATAATTTCGATTTTTTCCGTTACTGCAGCAAGTGCCGCTGCTGTTGACCAAGCTTCAAGTGAATCATGCTCTGGACCTTTAATATCGTTTAAATATAATTCAGCAATTAAAGTAGTCGAATATCCCCATCTTTCAGCTGATTGAATGACCTCTTTAGCATATTCAAATGTTGGAGGCATGCTTTCGTCATCCACATTACGTAACCATCCTCCAAAAATCGGTAACCAAAAACCATATTTCATTTCTATTCTCTCCTTTATCATAAAAATTGTCTAGTTTTCTCATTGGTTAAGTTGGGTTTAGTTTTATGAAATTCGTCTCAAAATCGAGATACTACGGGTTATGTCAACCTCCAATGTAAATAAATAAGAATACAAAAAGCCCCTTTCATTCAGAAAGAGGCATCGGAAACAATTGTTTTCGACTTATCTTTCAGAATGATTTCATTCTGCAGGAAGTGGCACCGTTCCTAAATAAGGAGGTTGCCGGACGTCATAGGGCCTGATCCCTCGGTCACTCTCGATAAGTTTGAATTATGTAATTTCTTTAACTGAATCATAAAACCTAGTAAACAGATTGTCAATAAGGGAATTTAAACATTTTTATTAAGATAGCGCTTTCATCGTTATATTTATTAGAAAAAATAAAATTTTATAATTATTTAATTGACATTAAATCGAATTTAATACATAGTACCAGTTCCCTTTAGTTTCACTACTGATTTTACTCGAAATTCAAGTTTCGGATAAATTTCTTCCCACTTATGTATTTCTTTTTTAGTCACTCCGTATTTTGCTTGATAGTTTAACCCAAGTCCAAGTGGATCAACATTTAATTCCTGTAGACGTTCTAGAAATTTTTTTGTTCTTGAGCTCATAATTATTGATGCTTTTTTCTCATACTCTTTCAATTCTCTATCTTGATGTAATGACTTTTTAGATTCCTCAATAAATCCTTTTACCTTTATATGAACGTCTACATATGGCTTTTTATTTTTGGGCACAACAATTTTCATGTCAATTTTCGTATTTCCAGCACTTATGCAAAATTGATTTTTTCCTTTTCCAACATTAATTAATGTTGTTTTTTTTGGATTTAAAAGCTCATTAAGTAATCTTGTTTCATCGCGATTTAATACTGCTTTACCTTTTGAGCATACTAAATTCAGATTCTTGCTTTGTTTATACTCATGAACCTTTTATGAGTTAATTTAAGGATCTTGCTTTTTTCCTTAGCATTTACTCTTTATGAGTTACTTCATTTCGGTTTTCTGCTTTTTTACTTACTCACAAAACCTATCTTACTAAAACAGAAAAACCCAACAAATCGTTGGGTTAGGTTACATTACTTATAAATTATTAATTTCATTAGCAGTGCGGACTCCTGCTTCAATTCCTCCTTGTATCCATCCAGGAAATGATGATGAGTGAGCCCCTTCAAAATGAATCCTTCCTTCTGGAGAACTAATATAGGGACCGAGCTCTTTTTGTTGATTCGGTTTATACATAACAAAAGCACCACCGGAAAATGAAAATTGCGTCCAGCTATGCGAATATCCTACTAAAAATTCTTTATAAACCACATCACCAAAAATGGTTGAAAGATTAGCTAATGCTTTATCAATACGTGTATTATTGTTCATATTATCCCAGATTGCAGCATCGTCCCCCCAAGTGTAACTGGCTAAAATTACCCCTGTTTCTTTTCCAAAATCATGACTAGGGAAATAGGAAGCCTTGATTGGTAAATCAGTTACTATTTTCCCGCCAAATATACCAAACTTTTCCCAAAACCTCGTTCTAAACTGTATAGCAATCTTTGTTGAATCCGCGTAATGTAGTTCTCTTATTACCTTCCATTTTTTATATGAAATAGACTCAAAAGGAAGAATTTCTACAAAGTTTAATAAAGAATAAGGGATTGTTGAAATAATATAATCACACTCAAGTTGACTCTGACGATTAAGTACTTCATTTTCTGAATAAATGATTACCTTTTTGTCTTCTTGTATAAGTTTACTTTACTCTTTCGTTAAGCATTATATTTTCCTTTAACTGGGGTAAAAATGATCTTACAAGGAAGTCAGTTCCGCCTGTAATTTCATATAATGTTAGGTTGGGTGTTAAAAGTACAAGTACTTCTCTTAGTATCGCTGTAAATGAAAGTTCAGGAAAACCTTCAATCCCGATCATTGTATGGATCATATCAATTGCCCCAGAAGATAGTGATTTCCCAAAAGGATTAAATCTTAAAAAATTTTCCATAGAATATTGATCAAACTTATCAATTACAATTTCCCAGTTCCTTATTGGATCTTGATGGATAAATTCTACTAAAGGACCAATGGCGTATGTGAGTAATTCTATAGCAGTTTTTCCTTTTTCATTTGGAGTGACAGGATAGTTTAATATATCTGGATTCATTTCGTAATTTTTTACATTTGTTAATATATTATTTACGTAAATTAAATCATTTGGCGTACTATTAATAAATTGATTTACTTTTAAATTAAATTTATTTATATATGCAAATGTTAAATGGTGGAATGAAGGGATACGCATAGCACCAAGTTCAGTATACTGGTTATCAAGAAATGGTTCTCTTTTTGTATAAACCCTTCCCCCAATCCTGCGATTTGCCTCAATAATCGTAACTTGGTGCCCTGCATCTTTCAAAAGTGATGCACTAACTAAACCAGATATACCTCCGCCAATTATAGTTACTCGCTTTGGTGAATTAGTTTTAGTTAATCCGTTTTGAATGATCTCAAGCATTTCCTTCATTGGAAGGGCTTCTCGAACCAAAGGATACCACCTCATTAAAAAAAAAAACATTATCTTATAAACACTATTCGATTTCAAATGAATGTAGAATTTAAACATATATTTTGTATATATCTAAATAAAAAAGTGAAACTAAATCTATCCATTTAGCTGTTTAAATAAAAAACATTCAATGTATAGCTTCCTAAGTAAACGCCTATTAGCTCATTTAAATAAATAGTATAAAATACTCAAATGGTTTAATAATAATTTTTGTACCTACCTCTTTATAAGGAGATTAGTATGAATTTATTTGAGAAGGGAAGTAAATTAATAATGGGAGTATTAAGTGGAAATCCACAAAATGAACCTTTACATTATGGAGAAGTTTACGGTCTATGGACTCACCTATCAGCTACTAAAGCGGGTGTAGATACTTATCAAGTTTATATTAACCATACTGGTGATGAAGAGTTAAAAGCATTTTTAAAACAAGTAATTGAAAGTTCAATGAAGCCTGCAATTAAAGAAATTGAAGAAGTACTTCTACATAATGATATTGCGGTGCCACCAACTCCATCAGAACGACCAGAAGCAGATTTGGAACAAATTCCAGCTGGAGCTAGATTTCAAGATGCTCAAATCGCTTACATGGTTGCTGCTGGAATAGCAGCTGGAGTTACAACTGATGCTACATTAATGAGCCAATCAATTCGCGAAGATATTGGTACGATGTTTGCTAGTTTCGGAGCAAAAAAAGCGAAAGATGGTGCGGCACTACTACAAATCATGAAAACAAAAGGCTGGTTAGTTCCACCACCACTTCACTTTGAAACAAAACAACAACAACATTAAAAAATCGTCCACCTTAAATTAGGTGGACTTTTTTTGTTTTCAGTAATTGTTTATTTGGTTTACCAACAATATATTAACCTTTTAAAATCTTCATTTTAAAAAAAGTGCATTACTCCGTATTTAGAATTCTTTTTCAATATGTTGCATTTACTAAGATAAATAATTACCAATCAATTCTTTGTCCATCTCTAAAAAATTCTCCATTGGGTCCTTCATTTCCAATTGTCGCTAACCTAATAATAGACTTAGCAGCTTGTTCAGGAGTTCTTGGGGCAGATGGTCCCCCCATGTCCGTACTTACCCACCCTGGATCGACGGCATTTATTTTGATATCTCCTTTGATTTCTGCAGCTAACAATCTTGTCAATCCATTCAGAGCAAGTTTGGATAGCTTATAAGCTCCTACTTCTGGATATGCCATTTCACTCATCGCTCCATATTCTGAAGAGATATTAATAATTCTTCCATAACCTTCTTTCTCCATAATAGGAATAAAAGTATGAATCACATGGTACGCCCCGAAAAAGTTGGTTGTCATCGTTTTCTCTAGAATTGTAGGTTTCATCTTTAATAAGTCTTTATCTTCATGAAAAATCACGCCAGCATTATTAATCAATATATCTAATCTTCCATACTTCTGGTTAACTATAGTGGCAGCATTGTTGATACTTTCTTGATTGTTTACATCCATCTCTATAAAGGAAACGTCTAGATTGAACTCATTAAATTTCTGGGTTATTAATTGTCCATTTTCAGGATCACGACTTGTTAAAATCACTTTAAAACCATCCAAAGCCAATTGTTTGACTAACTCATATCCAATTCCTCGATTTCCACCAGTTACAAGTGCAATTCTTTTTTCATGTAACATATAGCTCCTCCTTATCGTTATTCAATTTATTGCCCTTTAAAAAGGTTAGTCTCCCTTAGATGGAGAGTTGTTTAGTTGAATTAGATAAATAATTTCTAAATAGAATGCTTACCAAACCTAGTATCAATGATAAAATTCCCACTAATATGACATATCGTGTACCTAACTCAGTTATAAATGTCCCACCTACAGCTGCACCGATTGTTGTACCTATGTTACAAGCAGACAAAAATAAACCGTTAGCAAAATCTGGGGCCTCGGGTGCTGATGATGTAATCCAATATTGATTGATATTCCCACCAATACCAGCTAAAATCCCCCATGCTAATGTAATAAACAAAACAGGTACGGTAAAACCACCTGTTAAGAATAAAATGATATAAACGATCCCTAGTATAAATGGATAGATGACCACAGTTTTACTCGCATTTTTCGTAAGTAATTTCCCTGCTACTACGTTACCTATAATATTAGCACTACCAAACATGAAAAATATTAAACTTATAAGTTTCGGTGACATATTCGTAACTGTTTTTAAATACTCAGCAAAATAACTATATACTCCAAAAACCGCTGAATTTAATAAAATAACCCCCACGATTGAAAGCAAAGTAATCGATTTTTTTAAAACGCTTAATTGCCTTCCGTAAGAAAGTCTTTCCTTTACAGGCATCATTGGTACAAAGAGTAATGTAGCAATGAATACAATTGTATTAACAAAAGCAAAGAACGCCATAGCTAATTGCAAATTAGCTGCACTTGCAATAAAACTTACGATTGGTACACCTACAACCATCCCTGCAGATACCCCAATAAATACTTTAGAGACAGCTTTTGTAGCTTCATCTTTACTTACTGAAGCAGCAGCTACTGTAAAAGCTAAAGAACAATAGATGGGATGAAAAAATGCTGGAATTATACGAGCTATCAATAGAACGTTAAAACTACTTGTAAATATTGAAACAATATTCCCTACTAAGAAAATACTAAGAACAAGTAACATCACTTTCTTTCGATCTATTCCCGAGAATAATAACGGCATCGTTGGTCCAGCTAATGCAACAGCTAATGCAAATAGACTCACCAACAACCCTGCTTGAGATACACTAACATCATATTGCGTTGCAATGTCAGGTAATATCCCAATAACCCCCATTTCAGTGTTTAAAATGCCGAAAACACCCAACGATAGTATAAATATAAGTAAGTTATTACTTCTCACTCTAATCCCCCTTATTAATTTAAAATCTTCCTAACATGGAAGACTATCGAGAGTATTTTACAAATTTAATTTTTAAAAGTTACTAAAACACTTGTTTAGCTTGGCAAATGATTGCCATCCCTTCTTACTGTTTAATTCACTCTTTGTAATCTATTCTAACCCACACTTATCATATAGCAATTACTTATATCTTATAATTAAATATGCTTGATAGGCATATCTAGTTTATATATACTGGTATCATTATTGAGGGGGAATGATGCATGGAACTAAGAGTATTGCGATATTTTCTTACTGTAGCAAGAGAAGGAAGTTTTACGGGTGCTGCAGATTTTTTGCATATTACTCAGCCTACCTTATCAAGACAGATAAAAGATCTTGAACAAGAGTTAGGAAAAAAACTATTTACTCGCAGTAGTCACAATATAATTCTTACAGAAGAAGGAATGATTCTGCGAAAAAGAGCTGAAGAAATCGTTGATATGGTAGATAAATTAGAGGCAGAATTTAGCTCAATGGAAGAAACAATTAGTGGTGATGTTTACATAGGTAGTGGAGAAACAGAAGCCATGAAACAGATTGCGCGAGTTGTAAAAAACCTACAGCTAACTTATCCAAGTATACGATATCACCTTTACAGTGGTAATGAAGACGATGTGACTGAACGGCTAGACAAAGGGTTACTCGATTTTGGAATTCTTATTCAACCTGCTGATTTATCAAGATACAATTATATAAATATCCCTGCCAAAGATGTTTGGGGCGTTGTTATGAGAAAAGACAGTCCTCTTGCCTTAAAAGATACTATTCAAGCAGAGGATTTATTAAACATTCCCTTAATCTGTTCGAGACAAGCAATAAAAAAGACATTTTCTAAAAATGAATTTGCGGATTGGTTTAGTGAAGAATTTGATAGACTAAACATCGTGACTACATACAACCTAGCTTATAATGCTGCGATTATGGTTGAAGAAGGCATTGGTTATGCGATCGTACTTGATAAAATCGTGAATACATCTAGTGACAGTAACCTTTGTTTTAGACCGCTAGAGCCAAGGCTAGAATCTGGCTTAAATATCGTATGGAAAAAACATCAAGTTTTTTCGGTTGCTGCAAATCTGTTTTTAAGAAAAATCCAGGAGGAATTTTCAAATTTTTCAGGTGCTCAATAAAATGAAGCCGCCCCCCCATATTCGTATGGAGGGGCTTCTGTTACTTAGTAATGAACGTCCCTATTTTTTTATTTTTAAAAATATCTTCCGTTCCTGCTTCCAATGCAGTTTTGTAATATGAACATTTATGCTGGATTATTTCCATTGTTCTTTTTAATTCTTCCATCTGAGCTTCTACACTAGCTTTTCTTTCCAAAAACATGTCATATCTTTGTTGTAATGTGGAGTCCCCGTCAGAACACCATTCAATGAAATTTTTAATTTCCTTAATAGGCATCCCAGTCGCTTTCAAACATTCAATTACTTTTAAAGCTTCTATATCGGATTCTTTAAACACTCGTATTCCACTAGTTGTCCGTTCTACAAATGGCATTAAGCCTTCTTTGTCGTAATATCTCAAAGCATATACTGTAAGATTCAATTCCTTTGCTACTTCTCCAATTGAATATGTCTTCAATATTAATCTTCCTTTCATTTAGATCTAGACCTCGAGTTAACTCTATTATTATGAATGGATTTTATCACGTTATTTTTTTGATGTCATTTTTAAGTACACAATAATTAATTCATACATAAAAATATAATTTAATCACTTGACCTAGAGTTAACTCGAGGGAATATCATTGTGGTGAAAGAGAAAAAATATTGAATTATTCACCGAATGTTTAATTTGTTCTCTTGAAAAAATTTTTTATGGAGGTTTTATTATGATAACTGCAAAAGCAAGAGCTGTAGATGGTCCTGACAAATCCTTTCGAGTTGCTGAAATCAAACGACGTGATCTTGATTTAAATGATGTTCTAATTGAAATTAAATATGCTGGAATATGCCATTCTGACATTCATACTGCACATGGAGAATGGGGTCATGTGCACTACCCACTTGTACCGGGACACGAGATTGCTGGAGTAATTACGGATGTAGGAGCAGAGGTAACGAAATATAAGATTGGTGACAGAGTTGGAGTAGGATGCATGGTAGACTCATGTGGCGATTGTGATAACTGTCGTAAAGGAGAAGAACAGTATTGTCTCAAAGGAAATACACCTACTTATGCTGGTGTTGATAAATACGGCGAGCCAACTCAGGGTGGCTACTCAACCCACATAGTTGTAACAGAGGATTTCGTAGTTAAAATACCAGATAACATTGAACTTAATGTTGCAGCACCGTTACTTTGTGCAGGTATTACTACATATTCTCCATTAAACCATTGGGGTACAGGACCAGGTAAAAAGATAGCTGTAATTGGTATGGGCGGACTTGGTCATTTGGCGGTAAAAATCGCAAATGCAATGGGTGCAGAGGTAACCGTTCTATCACAAACATTGAACAAAAAAGAAGATGGCTTACAATTTGGAGCAACCCACTACTATGCTACAAATGATGCAGAAACATTTGAAAAACTTCTAGGAACTTTCGACTTAATTATTAACACTGTAAGTGCAAAAATTAATTTGGATGCCTATTTAAGATTACTCACTCTTGATGGTACGCTAGTAAATGTCGGTGCTCCAGCAGAGCCGTTGTCGCTAAGTGTTTTTTCACTTATAGGTCATCGCCGCTCATTTGCAGGTTCAATGATTGGAGGAATTCGTGAGACTCAAGAGATGTTAGATTTCTGTGGGGAACATAATATTGTACCTAATATTGAAGTTATTTCTGCTGATCAAATTGACGAAGCATACAAGCGAGTTCTAGCTTCTGATGTGAAGTATCGATTTGTCATCGACACTAGCACTATGTAAGGTATGCGATTTTAATTATTCATTATATTTTTTGAGATGTCCTAAAAGCTTAGCTTTTGTGGCATCTTTTTTAATAGAAATGCTGTTAATTAGGTTAAAAATAAAGTTATAGGAGGAATTAATAATGATAAAACATGAAGAAGTTAAGAATGGTGTCATATTCCCTGTTGGCGAAAAAAATGAAGCTTACGCACAATTTTTTGTAGGACAAAGTTATCTTAAAACCTTAATTGCTGATCCAAAAGTGAATGTTGGTGTTGGGAACGTGACCTTTGAACCTGGTTGTAGAAATAATTGGCATATCCATCATAATGGATTCCAAATTTTATTAGTAACCGGTGGAGAAGGTTGGTACCAAGAAGAAGGTAAACCCGCTCAATTCTTAAAGGCTGGTGATGTGATTGTTACCCACGATGGTGTGAAACACTGGCATGGTGCTGCAAAGGATAGTTGGTTTGAACATATTGCAATAACTGCAGGTACACCGGAGTGGTTGGAACCTGTTTCAGACGAAGAATATGAAACTTTAACTAAATAAATTCTATACTAACGCATTGGATCATGAATTCGATGCGTTTTTTAAGTTTAAAAAATAGAAGACCAAACGCTTTGATAAATAATTAAAAGATAATGCATCGATGTCCCACTGTATCTCCTAAAGCATTTTCAAAACTAAAAAAAGTACAGACTGAAAGAATTCCCCAACCTGTACTTCATCATTTTATTTCATTCGTTTTTTATATACCTTCATCGAAATTACATAAAACAAAATCCCAATTGCAACTAACCATAACAATGCTGTTACAATCGCACTATAGTCCGGTTGCCCAGCTAAAAGGGAACGTACACTTTCGGCAATTGGTGTCATTGGCTGATTTTCTGCAAAAGCTCGAAGTTTGCTACCCATATTATTTGTTGGAACAAAGGCAGAACTTACAAACATTAAGCCCATTAGTAGATAAGAGAACACGCTCGCACCTTCATACGATTTTGACATTAGCCCGCATGCTACTGCAATCCAAGTGAAAGAAAATACGGTCAGCAGGATCATACCAGCTGCTAATAGCCACTCCAAAAAATTAGCATGAGGACGGAATCCCATGATAAAAGAAATGAGAATCACTGAAGCAACTGATAATAAGTTTAATATTAATGTTGAGATGACATGCCCTCCCAATATCGATGATTTGGCGATTGGCATGGAATGGAATCGATCAAAGATTCCTCTAGTCATGTCTGTATTAACCCGAACTGCTGTATAGGAAATCCCCATTCCAATACACATAAGCAACACACCTGGAACGATAAAATTCACATAATCTACTTTATCCATTGTCATTGCACTTCCGAAAATATAGACAAAAGCAAGCATAAGCATAATCGGCATGAGAATCGTTGTGATAATTGTATCAATACTTCGAAGTGAATGCTTCATCACCCGACTACTCATTGTAATGGTATCGCTAAAAAAATGGTTTCCCCTCATTCCTATTCTCCTTTCTTTCCGGTAACAGCGAGGAAAATTTCCTCAAGGTTCGGCTGTTTTTCTACGTATTCCACTTTTTTAGGTGGAAGAATTGCTTTTAATTCATTCAATGTGCCTTGAACGAGAATCTTCCCTTCATGTAAAATCGCAATGCGGTCAGCTAGTTGTTCGGCTTCTTCTAAATACTGGGTAGTGAGAAAAACGGTAATGCCAGCTTTCGCCATATCACGAATCACTTCCCACAAAGCTAAACGAGCTTCAGGGTCAAGTCCAACAGAAGGCTCATCAAGAAAAACAAGTTCAGGTGACCCAAGTACTGTCATTGCTAAATCCAAACGTCGTTTCATACCGCCTGAATAAGTAGCAAGAGCACGATTACCAGCTTCAACTAAATCAAAGCGACGTAGACTTTCTTCTACAGCTTCTTTCCGATTAGGCAAGTGGCGAAGTTTTGCTACTAGATCAAGATTTTCACGTCCTGTCAAAATATCATCTACTGCCACATTTTGTCCGGTTAGACTGATTTTCTCACGTACTTGTTGTGGATTTGTTTGAAGGTTGGCATTACAAACTTCAATTTCCCCCTTATCTGCTTGCAATAATGTAGTCAAAATTTTAATAATAGTTGTTTTACCTGCACCATTTGACCCAAGTAACGCGAAGACACTGCCTTTTTCCACTTCAAAATCAACACCTTTGAGAACCTCAATTTCCTTGAAGGATTTTTTTAGCCCTTTCACTGAAATTGCTGTATTACTCATAATTATTTCCCTCCCATATATATAGTTGAAGCGCGTTTCACTCCGTCCTAGCGTCTGCAACTATTTTTTTTATATATCACGCTTACTTTTTCTTACCCACACGATCTAGAATGCTTTTGTTTAAATTATTGCGTAACTTATCGTCCCATCTCTTCGCTTGATCGGTAAGTCCATTAGCAAATGCTGTCAAGTCTTCACCAGTCACTTCCAATACGTCTTTGCCATCTGCCGCACCAGCTTCAAACAAATCAATGAGATCATATTGGATTCTCAGCATATCCATGCCACTTCCAGAGGCGAAACTCCACATATAGTTACAGATTGTTTTGTAGGCTTCTGAGTAGTTTCCAGGCAAAGCTTCCACACGCGCCATCATTTCTTTGTATTCCTTTTTGTCATCAAGTATCTTTTTGATAAAATTTATCATGATATTTAGCCCCCTACCTTATTTTTTATTCGTCCATATTTTAACTTGCTGTTCTACTCTACGCTCAATGTCTTTTTTCAAATCTACTTGGCTTCCTAATAGACCTGCCGATTCTCCATCTAGTTTTGAGAGAGCCATCAATTCGTCAGCAAATGCCGCCACATCTTCACCCGTAACATCTAGCACATGCTTGCCTTCTGCTGAACTTGCTTCAAACAGTTCATACAAGTTGATGATTTCTTCACCAAATCCATATCCGAAATTCCACATATACTTTTGAATCTTTTTAAACACAAAAGCATAATCTTTCGGTAGGGAATTTACTTTTTTCATAAATGCTTTGTATTCCTTCTTGCTTTCTAAATCGCCTATGAATAGCTCTATAAATTTCTTCATATTACTTCTCCCCTTTTAAGCTATTAATTTTTGATGAAACAAAATCCCATTTTTTCCAAAATTGCTGTAATTCCTCATGCCCAGCTTCGGTTAACGAATAAAACTTTCGAGGTGGGCCCATTTCAGAACGTTTTTTCTCAATATTTACTAATTCTTTCTTTTCCAGCCTGATCAGAATCGTGTAAACTGTACCTTCAACAACTTCTGTAAATCCCAGTTCATTAAGAAGGCGGGTAATTTCATAGCCGTAGGTATCACCCCGACTGATGATTTCCAGTACGCAACCTTCTAACGAACCTTTAAGCATTTCAGTTAAATTTTCCATAGCAACACCTCCTTTATCATTTGGTTAAATTAGTTTTCTGTCTATTAGTAAAAGTAAACTGTAACGCTAAATAGCGGACGGTCAAAAATATTGAATAGATAAAACCACTTCTCAAGCTAGTTAGTAATACAAATATTCAGTATCACTTAGTACCGGATAAAAAAATTACTAAATAACCTATGGATCATGGATTTCATATGTTAAGTTTTACATGAACTCTTAAGCTATCTAGCACGACTGATATTCAGTGTTACTTAGTAATAGTATATTGTATTACTAAGTAGAAAAAATGTGAACCGTTTTATAAAAAAAATTTATAAACATTTCCAACTATATAGTATTACAGATATACAGTATTACTTAGTACCAGTAAATTGTATCACTCAGTAGTTAAGATGTAAAGTAGCTACGCAATAAATTTTTGGGTTGAGAAAGACGATCAGCAACCACTATTTTTTGTGAAGTTTCTGAGCAGTAATTTTTCAATAAGTAATATTCATTACAAAAAAAATGAAATTAGATGAAAACAAAGAACATACCCAAACCTTTGTTACATTTAGATTTGAGCCTTCTCATTTGTATACTCTCAACTGGAAGCCAACCAGCGACTCCTACCCTTTCAATTACTGTGTGCGAGGATTATTCAGTATGACTGAATAGTTTAGGTAAAGTTAAGTCCAGTAAATGAATCGGTCGATGAAATTTTATGTTTAGCATGTGATATTTCGATTGTTTCTAGTTTGCCTGTACATTTTATGAGCAGTCAATTAAATGAAAAAGTGAGGTAGGGTGCATTATCTAAAAAAGGAATTAATACAAAGATTTTGCACAAATAATCATAATCAAGTAAGGTCAGAATCTGCTTTAAAATTAGTTCTATTCAAAAGTTATTTTAACAAATTCGCGTATTGCTCTTCGTAAAATTTTTAAAGTACAATTGTTTGCCTTATTATTTTTCCTTATCATCATGCGGATAATTGTGTGGACTATTAATTAATTTACGTAAATCTCCCCTATAAAAAACATCTTTAAATTCTTTAAAATTAAAAGGAATAATCGGTGCTAAATATGGAACCCCTACTGAACGTAAACGAGACATATGGATGATCAATAGACAGATTTTTTCTTTTTTTTCTACCAATACCTTCATTAACAATTACCTCTCATCTCTAAATTTAAGTATTTATCATTAATTGATTAGAGCAAGGTCAAGTGAATACAAGGGTTAAAGGAACAAGGAAATGATTTTAAAAGACTTTCCGGTCCCCTTTCGTTCCAATCCACTTTTGCCTTAAACTTCTTGATTTTGATTCAAATCTATAAAAAATGATCTTCAAAAAAGAAGATCAATTTTGGCATTCTTAATAATAGTAGAAGCGTTTAAAACAATCCCCATACATCAAGATAATAAGCTCCAAAAACAAGAAAAATAAGAACTAGGGCTACTGATAAATAAACAACCAATATCCTTGAAAATTTAAATACTTGATTATTAATATCATTTCCCTTGATAAAATAACTTATTGTTGAAATGATTAATGCAAAAATCCCAACAATAATCGATGATAATCCAATGATCTTTGATAATGTGTCGCCTATTTTTGCATTAGTAGCTAGAGTGGAAAAATGAAGATTGGTGATTAAAAAACCAACTCCCATAATGGTTATACTTGTCCTTACCCAAGCAAGATAAGTTCTTTCATTCGCTAAATGCTGTTGTATATATCTAGAATCCATTGTTTCTTTCTGTTTTTCTAATGCATTATTCATATTCATACCTCTTTATCTAAATCTTTCTTCATAAAAACTTTTTTACTAGGATTATTTTCATTATTAAACTAGTTATAATTATTCAATTTAAATGATTTTACCATTCTTAAAAGCTACCATATGAGTAGATAAATTATTGATTCTTCTTTACACCTCTTATTAGAGGTTCACTAGCTTATTATCTTTTTCAGTTGAAACTTGTTGGTTTCTTTTTCCGGAAAAGAAGATTAATAGCGCAGCAATTGCCATAGCAATTGAAATTCCAAAAATTGCTATACTATATCCACCTGCTGAATTTGTACCAGAATCTTGAATAAGTCTCCCGAAAATAATTGGAGTAATAATACCTGATGAAGTCATTATTCCAAAATAAGTTCCAGTCATAACACCTCTTCGCTGTGGAAGTAAACTAACTACTACAGCAGGGTTAAGTGTGTTTACAGTGACCACTAATGTATTTACTAAGGAAAGTACGATGATGATTGATCCCACACCATTCAAAAGTGGATACAGTGAGTACAAAATCCCTGCTAGTAAAACACAAATAGCAGTAAATAAAGTTCTTGCTTTCCATAAACTTTCTGTCTTTTTGTATAAACGATCTGAAATGATGGATAGTACGATTGATAAAATTGCTCCAATTAATCCTGAAATAGCAATAACTGATGCGGACTGTTGTTCAGACAAACCTTTTACTTTTATTAGATATGACGGATTAAAAGTAAGTCCAAAGACAATGAACGAGTAAGCAATAAATGCAACTAAAGTTGTAATAATAAAAATAGGTGATCGTAAAGCTTTCCACATATCCTTCGTATTTTTCACATTTTTGTTTTCTACATTATTTACTTCTTTATTAAAAGAAACAGTTGGTTTCATTTTTCCTAACCAAAGCCAACAAATAAACCAGATAAAACTAAAAATACCAGAAATAAAAAATGCTAGTCTCCAACCGTAATTTGATATTAGCGTAACGATAATTGGAGCTGTAACAGCTATCCCAACAACATTTCCAAAATTAATGATGGATATTGCGAATCCACGTGATTCCGGTTTAAACCATTTACTTATATGACTAATTGCAGTTGCCAGAAATGCGCCTTCTCCCGCACCTAGTAATATTCTACTTAAAATTAGAATGGGTAGGCTTGATGCAAACAAGGCCATAGATTGTGCGATTGTCCAAACCATTGCCATAATAGCAAGTGATTTTCCAGTACCAAAACGATCTGATAAAGAGCCGCCAATTATTCCAAATATTGAAAATAACCAAAAAAAACTGCTACCTAAAATACCAAACTCGGTCGAGCTTAAGTTCAAATCTTTGGTAATATGAATGCCAGCTAAACCTAAAATTGATTTATCGGCAAAATTAATAATAGCCATAATAAAAAGTGAAAATAAAATAATCCATTTCGCCCAACTTTTCATCCAAACTCCTGCCCTTCATCAAATCTATACATAATTTCCGATAAATATTTTCAATATTCCTTTGAAAAAAACACCTGCACAATCTTTTTTGTACCAATCTTGATTGAGCAGGTGCTTATTTAAAAAAATAAATCACTAATTATTCTGAGCTATTAATTAAGGTGTTACGATATTGATAAAACGGTCGAACTCATCTAAAAGTGATAAAAATTCATCCAACTTTATTTTGTTACCAGAAAGGCTTAATTTACCTGCTGCTACGGCTTGTTCTGGTGAAAGTAGACCAAGTACAATTCCATAGAATGCAAATTGATCAATCGTTAAAGTTACATCTGCATTAGCGTCCAACTTATTTGCTTTATATATTAAAACTGAATTTTCTAAAAATAAAGTGTATTCTTGGTTAGAATTTGAAAGTGTTACATTTATCGTTATTTTTTTACCTTCTGCTTTTGGACCGTTCAATTTAACAGCTACCAGTTTTAAGAATTCATTTACTGGCATATTTTTAACAACTCCAGAAACATCTAATGGAGAATTATCTTTGTTCATTCCATTTCTTAGTTCGTATGCGCCAACAAGATAAATATTACGCCAATTTGCTGATTCTGCCTGGTATCCTAATTGTTCAAATGCATCTGCTAACAAGTTTTTAGCTTCTAAATTTTCTGGCTCGGACATTACAACATTTTTTAATACTTGAGCTACCCAGCGATATTCACCTTTTTCAAAGTCAATTTTAGCTTGTCTTAAAATATTTGTTGCCCCGCCCATATATTCTACATATTTATGGCCTGTTTCCACTTGTGGTAAAGGATCTAAATCGGAAGGATGGGCGCTATAAAATCCTAAATAGAAATTGTAAACTCCCTTTGAATTATGCTTTAAAGTACCATAATACCCACGATTACCCCAATAAGTATCTAATGCTTTTGGAAGCTTAATCGTTTCAGCTATTTCATCCATCGTATAACCATGATTGGCCAAACGAACCGTTTGATCGTGAATATATTTATATAAATCACGTTGCAGTTTTAAATGTTTTATTGCATTATTTTTCTCCCAAACAGGCCATGCATGAATCATGAGTAATGCATCGATCTCTTCATTTTCAAATAAATCAATTGTTTTATCTAGTGAATTAGCCCAGTGTAATGCATCTCGAGTTTTTGCTCCTCTTACTGTATATATTTGATGCATCAATTTATTGGCATTCTCTGAAACAAATAATGATTTATAATTTTCAATATAAAAATGCATTTCAGCAGGTGCTTCCGTGTTAGGCGTCAATAAAAATTTAAATGTAACACCATCTATTTCCATTAAATGTATTTCGCTATCTATTTCAACATTTGGTAATTGAAAACTCAGCGTTCCTGAACCCATTGTTGGGCCAATCCCTACTGATACAGAGCCCTTTGTACCATCTGGTAAATCTTTACCAAACTGATATTCTGCACGCCGCGCCATGATTGTACCTAAAAGTGCATTCTCACTTAACGCTTCTTCCGTAAAATATTGCGGAACGATAATCGGAATATTAGGATGTTCAGCATATTTAAGAACTGCTTGAATACCTCCAAAATGGTCAGCATGACTTTGACTAATAATAACGGCTGATACTGGTTTTTGTGGTCGATGTTTATAATATAATTCCATTGCAGCTTTAGCTGATTCATTACTTGCTAAAGCATCAACGACAATCACACCATTTTTCCCTTCAATAAAAAAGCAAGTTACCAATGATTGACCGCGAACTTGATAGACTCCTTCTACAACTTCAAATATACCAGATATCGCCTGTAATTGTGCATTTCTCCATAGACTAGGGTTAACAGTCTCAGGAGCAGTGTCATTTAAATAATTTAACTGTTCAATGTCCCAAACAACTTCCCCAGAATCATCTTTAATAATCTTTGCTTCTAGTGGTGCAATAAATCCTCTATTAGCATCAATAAAGTCTTGTCTATCATCAAAATTAAGAAACTCGTATACTGCTAAATTTGCCTTTTTTGTAAAAGAAGTTGCGGGCATCGATTGCGTTAATATGTTATTTGTCATAAGAACCTCCATGAATTGTTTTCTATTCAAAAGTGTTTATCAAAAAACTTCTCTATTAAACTAATTAACTTCTACTTGTTCAACCTTTAAAGCTCTTTTTAAAATCTTGCCTGTACTGTTCATAGGTAATTCTTTCTTAAATTCTACTTGTTTTGGTAGTTTGTACTTAGCAAGCTTGTCCTTACAGAAATGCAAGATATCATCTGTTGTTATACTTTCATCATTCGATACAACGTAAGCCTTTATGATTTCTCCGTAATCTTTATCGGAAATTCCAATTACTGCTACTTCCACTACCGCTGGGTGTTGATAGATTACTTCCTCTACTTCTCTAGGATATACATTGTATCCGTTTACAATAATCATGTCCTTTAATCGATCAACAATAAAGATGTATCCATCACTATCCATTTTTGCTAAGTCACCCGTATAAAACCAATCATTTTTAATAGTGTTAGTTGTTGCTTCAGGCATACCAAGATATCCAATCATTACATTTGGACCTTTTACAATTAGTTCACCTATCTCGCCTCTTGGAGCTTCATTTCCAAATTTGTCGACAACCTTATTTACTACACCTGGAATATCTACCCCTACAGATCCAATTTTTCTAACTCCTTTTATAGGATTAAATGCCGTTACAGGAGCTGTTTCTGAAAGTCCGAATCCTTCCGCGATAATCGTCTTATATTTTTCTTCAAACCGTTGAAGTAACTCAACTGGCATCGATGCTCCACCCGATAAACAGACACGCATCGATACGAAATACTCAGCTGAATAATCTTTTAATTGTAATAAAAAGTTATACATCGTTGGAACACCAGCGAATAATGTTATTTTCTCATTAAAGATTGTATTAATGACTTCAACAGGATTAAATTTTTGAACTATGACGATTGTCGCTCCACTCATAATTGGAGTATTAATACAAACTGTCATGCTAAATACATGGAACATAGGAAGGGCAGCTAAAATGCGATCATCTTCTTTGAACTCGACAAGTTTAACAATTGACTCTGCATTTGATGCCATATTTCTGTGACTTAGCATAGCTCCTTTTGGTTTTCCTGAAGTTCCAGAAGTATATAAAATAACGGCTAGATCTTCTTCTATAACAAACGGATATTCATTGTTTTTTGAGTTATTTACAATCAACTGCTCCCAATTAAATTCAGTTTTATTCGACCCTACATAGTACAGCATTTCAAAATGCTTTAATTCGATCTTAAGAGAATCAATAATCGATTCCATCTCAAAATTTGCAATGACAGCTTTTGCTTGGCTATTCGATAAAATATATGAAATTTCTTCTTTCGTATAGATTGGATTAACTGGTATAACTACACCACCCGCACGAAGAATTCCATAATATGCAAAGACAAATTCTGGACAATTGCCTAATACTAGGGCTACTCTATCTCCTTTTTTGATTCCGTCATGTACTAAATTAGAAGCTACACATTCAACTTGTAAATCTAAATCACTATACGATATATTTTTATTTTCAAATGTAATGGCATTTCTATTTGGAAACTTTTCTGCACTTTTTCTTAAACTTTCATTTAGATTCCAATTCATTCATATTCCCCCTGGTATTACATGTATTTATTAGATCGCTCAACAAGAAACTAAAGAGAAATTGTTAAAAGTAATCAATAGAAAACTATTAAAATATGAATATAGTTGAGGCACCCTCAAAAATTTTGAAGGTGCCTGGTAACTATCATTAAAAATTATGAAATGACTAAGCCAGAACCCGCAACTTCATTTGAAACTTTTGCAATTACTTCATGTGGAATTTTGAAAAATATTCCACATGGATCACTATGAACCATCGCTACAATGTAAGCCATATTTTCGACATTCACTTCAAAATCAGCAAATGTACTAGGAAGACCGACTTTTTCACGAAGATTACGGATAAATAAAACGACTTCTTCAAGACAATCTTCTGGTTTTTCCGGTATATCCTCTAGACCTAACGCATTTGCAAAACCTTGGATTCGTTTTAAATAATATGGTGCAAGGGATTCCATAACATTCGGTAATAACACTGCATTTGCAAGTCCATGAGGAATTCCGAATTTTGCGCCAAATACATGTGCTATATTATGAACTGGAATCGCATTAACAGAAAGACTGAAAGCAGAAATTGCCATCGAACTAGCCATTAACATATTTGATCGTGACGCAAGGTTATGCCCTTCATGAACAGCAGTAGGTAAATTATCTACAATCATACGAATCGCTTGAATTGCATATGCATCCGTCATAGGATTCGCCTGAGGTGAGAAATAAGCCTCAATTGCATGAGTTAATGCGTCAAATCCTGTAAACGCTGTAATTTTTGGTGGTAAACCAACTGTCAATTCAGGGTCTAAAATCGCCATATCAGGGCTAATGAATGTATTTAGGATATTCGTTTTAATTCCTACCTTTTCATTTAATACTACAGCGATTGGAGACACTTCTGCACCAGTTCCAGCTGTTGTTGCGATTGCAACATGTGGAATTGGAATATACTGAGCTTCTGGCCAAAATTCCATTACATTTCCAACAAGTAGCTCTTCACGAATATCATGAACCTTATTATGAAGCATCCATTTAATTGCTTTAACTGTGTCTAAAACACTCCCACCACCAACAGCAATTAATGAATCTCCATTACACTCTTTAAAGAACTTAGCTCCGCGGTTTATGATTTCACCTTTTGCATCCTGTTCAATGTCCTCAAAAACTCCTACTAACTGTACTGCACTAGGAATCGCTTCAAATAGTTCCTTAATTTTATCTGTAATTCCCGCTTGAGTAATTCCTTTATCAACGTAAAGAACTGCTCTTTTACCACCAAGTCCTTTTATCATTTCGGGTAACATTGAGCGAGCTCCAGCCCCGCTGTTTACAACTGTTCGAACCGAAAACTGAAAAAATGACGTTATCATGAGATCACCTTCTCTTTTCTATTATTGTTTTTTATTAGTCATACTAAATTAATTTATTTTTTTATATTAGTAGCTTATAAATTTAGTTTTTTTATAATAAGATGCCATACCAAGGTTTTTGGCTTAATTCCGGAGTAAGTGAACAATGAACATGCTTTACTTGAGTGTACTCATCTAAAGCATAACGGCCAAGTTCACGTCCAAAACCACTTTGTTTATATCCACCAAATGGTGCATCACTTCTTAACATGTGCCAATCATTAATCCAAACTGTTCCTGCTTTTAATTCACGTGAAATTTTAAGAGCTTTGTTAACATCTTTTGACCAAACACCAGCTGCTAATCCGTAAATTGAGTCATTTGCAATTTCGATGGCTTCTTCTACCGTTGAGTAGCGAATTACGCAAAGTACAGGACCGAAAATCTCTTCTTGGGCAATTTTCATTTTATTGTCTACATCTGCGAAAATAGTCGGTTCAACGAAATAGCCATGATCATACCCTTCACCTGTTAAACGTTTCCCTCCGCAAACTAAGCGAGCACCTTCTTGAATTCCAGTTTCAACATAGGATAATACCGCATCAAGTTGCTGCTGAGACGCCATAGGTCCCATTCCGTTCGCCATATCAAGCTGGTTTCCAATTGTAATTGAGGAAGCTAATTTTGCTAAGCGATCAACAACTTCATCATAAATCGAATCATGTACTAATAAGCGAGTGCCAGATTCGCAAAGTTGTCCAGAATGTAGACAGAATCCAAATAAACTACCTGGAATTGTAATATCTAAATCAGCATCTGGTAAAACGATGGAAGGTGACTTTCCACCTAATTCAAGTGTTACTCTTTTTATGGTTCCGGATGCTAATTGCATAATGCGACGTCCAACTTCTGTTGATCCAGTAAAGGCGATTTTATCAACCTGCGGATGAGTAGCTAATACTTCTCCTACAGTAGCTCCAGGTCCTGAAACAACATTGAATACACCAGCTGGAATTCCTGCTTCTGTAGCTAATTCAGCTAATTTCAACGTCGAAAGTGGTGTATTTGAAGCTGGTTTAACAATAATAGAATTTCCCATTGCAAGAGCAGGTGCAATTTTCCACATTGCTAAAAGCATTGGAAGATTCCATGGTGTAATCGCAGCTACGACACCGATTCCTTCACGCCATACCTGATTATTGCTTGGTCCAGGAAAAGGCAGTACTGGCAGAGACTCAACAAATGGATACTCGACAGTAAATTTTGCTGTTTGCTGAAGTAAATCGACTAAATATAAAATATCTAAATTTGAAATTCGTCTGACAGTTGCACCTGAGCTAATCGCTTCTAAGTATGCAAGTTCCTCCGAATGTTCGACAATCTTATTCCCGAAATTAATTAAGATTTGCGCTCTTTCTTGCGGTGATTTTTTTGACCATACTCCTGAATCAAAGGCTTTACGAGCAGAGACAATTGCAGCTTCAGTATCTTCCTTCCCTGCTTTAGCGACTAGAGCGATTACTTCTCCAGATGCAGGATTTTTTACACTAAACGTTTCACCACTTTTTGCTGGTGTCCATCTACCATCAATATAAAGCGGAAATTCTAATACTTTTACAGTCGTTTGCATTTAAAAACCTCCTAAAATAGTTTTATTAATATTAGATAAATAGGATTTATAGTAACACCTTTTCCTTCGAATTGGCCTTACCTCTTATTTAGAAAAAATGGTAGGTCATTTGGGTATAACGACGAAAATAAGTCATGGATCATGTTCTTTCCCCTTTTTAAATGAATGAAGATAAATTAAATTGACATGGTTCCACAGACTGTTCATAACCAAGAAAACGCTTGCAAAAAAATTTTTAGAATATAAAATTTGATGAAAGTTTTCTTAGAATTTACATTTAATTTAAAAATTAAGAATTATCTGAATTAATTGTATAACATCACAGTTACTTAGTAAAATTAAGGTTTGTAATACCTGGTCCACAATTACTAATATCTAAATTTAAAGGATTTTATTATTCTCAAATCGAATTTCTAATATAGTAATCTATATACTAAGGTGGTCATCCTATGCACATACAAAAACTAAAGATTCTTTCTGAAGTTGCTAAAACGGGCTCTTTTTCTATAGCTGGTCAGAATCTTCATATAAGTCAATCTGGTATTAGTCAGGATATAAAAAAAATTGAAGATGAATTAGGTATTAAAATTTTCGATCGCACTCGTTATGGGGTTGTTCAATCTTATGAAGGTACTAAAATTGTAAAAAAAGCAAATGAAGTTTTGTTAAAATATGAAGAATTGATCGATGAGGCTAGAAAAATTTTAGATATACATTCTGGAAATCTCAGAGTGTCTACTATACCTGCTTTTATTACTTATTTATTGAAACCATTAATGGAATTTAAGAATTTATATTCAAATTTAACGATAGAGATTTCAGAAAATATAACTGAACTGACAGTTGAATCAGTTCAACAGAATAAAGCTGATATCGGACTGATCTGTATATATGAAGAAATTTTAAAAAATATTGAGCATTTAAATTTCGAAAGTATCGCTGAGGGAACATTAAAGGTTTATGTCAGTAGTGATTCTCCTTTCGCTAAAAAGAAAAAAATAACACCAGAGGAAATCATTCAACAGACTGTAGTCTTATATAATGGAGATTATATTAAATGGTTTATTAATAATTTTCAAAATACTTTTGGAAAATTGAATATTTTATTGTCATCAAATCAAACGGAAGAAATATCTCGTTTAATCTCAAATGGATTAGCGATTGGGTTTGCCCCAGACTTTGCTACTAAAGCTAACCCTTATGTTATGGAAGGTAAAATCGTTGAAGTTGATATTATCAACTATGAACCCATTAATGTAACACTTGGCATTATTCAGACGAAGAATAGAACTCTTACAAAAATTGAGGAACACTTAACTCGGTTTATTAAATCTGAATTACAATATTATATAAATTAAGATTCGACTTCATATTCATAGCTAATTTAACCTAAAACTGTATAATGCTAATAAAATGAAAAGAAGTCTCAAATGATACGAATCATTTGAGACTTCTTCTTTTTTATTTAAATTAAAGTACATTACTTAACTTTTATAGTTCGTTTTACAGAATGACTTTTATTTCCAGCATTATCAATTGCGTATAGATTAATAGTTTTTGTACCTTTACTTTGTTTAGGTAATTTTACATCAAATGTACTCTTACTTGATACTTTTGCTTTCGCAACAGGACCGGCTTGATGATCAGAGAACACTTTTTCAGCAATAATTTGTGCTTCTGGTGCAACACCTTGTATAACTGGGCCAGATTCAGCTGCAATTCCTGCCACGTGGACACCATGTGAGCTTGTTGCATTATTTGGATCTTCCACTCGTGGGATGATGTCATCATTTTGATCAGCCCAATTGTAGCCATCTATTAATTTAATGAAGTTGTGCCTTTAGTTCATAAGGAAAGCTATTAAATTTATTTATCTACTATTAACTTCATAAGCTGTTCTAATTCCTGCTTCAATTGCCCCTTGCATCCATCCTGGTGTAGTAGATGAATGGGATCCAGCGAAATGAATTCTCCCTTCTGGCGTACTAATATATTGACCTAATTCTTTTATTTGATCGGGTTTAAACATGACAAATGCTCCTCCAGAATAAGGAAATTCATTCCAATCATGTGAATAGCCTATTAGAAACTCTGAAAACACTTCATCTCCAAATATATACGAAAGATCATTCAAGGCAATTTTTATACGTTCTGCCTGTGTCATATTATTCCAAATACTTGCATCATCTTCCCATGTGTAGCTTGCTAACATAATACCTGTGTCTACCGACGTACCAGACCCATGGCTAGGAAAATACGAAAATTTAATTGGTAGATCAGTAGTTAATTTCCCACCATGAATTCCATATTTTTCCCAAAATTTCGTTTTAAATTGTAGAGCTATTTTAGTTGAATTTGCATAATGTATTTTTCTAATCACTTTCCTCTTTTCATAAGAAATAGATTCAAAGGGAAGTAAATCTACAAAGTTTAATAATGTAAAAGGAATTGTTGAAATAACAAAATCGCTAGTAAGTTGATGCTCTGTATTAAGAATTTGATTTTCAGTAAAAATTGTTACGTTTGATTCTTGTTGTATAATTTTTTTAACTCTTTGGTTCGTAATAATATAGTCTTTAAGTTGTGGTAAAAATCCATTTATAAGATGATCTGTCCCACCTGTTATTTCGTATAGTTTAAGGTCTTTTGTTATTAGGATTAGAACTTCCCTTAATATGGCTGTAAATGCAAGTTCAGAAAACCCTTCTAATCCAACAAACGTTTCAATTAGATTAATAGCTTCAGTTGATAGTGATACACCTACAGGGTTATATTTCAAAAAGTTAGCCATTGAATACTGATCATACATATTAATAATGATTTCCCAATTTTTTTCAGGATCTTGATTAATAAAATCAATAACTGGACCAACTGCTAACAAAAGTAACTCTAATGCAGTTTTTCCTTTTTCACTTGGTAAGACATTAAAATTTAATTGGTCAGGATTAGCTTTATAATTTTTATCATTTGTTAATACGTTATTAACGTAAATTAAATCATTAGGGGTACTATTAACGAACTCATTAACTGGCAAATTAAATTTTTTTATATATTCTAAAACTAAATAGTGAAACGAAGGGATACGCATTGCCCCAAGATCTATATATTGATTATTTATAAATGGTTCCCTTTTTGTGTAAATTCTACCCCCTATTCTGTTATTCGCTTCAATAATGGTAATCTGATGCCCTGCTTCTTTCAAAAGTGAAGAAGCAACTAAACCAGAAATCCCTGCACCTATAATTGTAATATGTTTTGGTGAATTCGTTTTTTGTAATCCATTTTGAATTATGTAAATCATTTGCTCCATTGAAAGTAGTAATTTTTGAATCATAGATATCACCTCATCATGCGATAAAATAACTATCAATAAGATGTTATTAGTGTACAAGATGAAATAGAACTTCAGAGAAAACATATCTATAATGATACAAAATAGTTGAACTCCACTTACAATTAGATTAAAAGAAATCTTTAAAGATGCTGTCTTTTCACCATTGTTCGAGGACTCAAGTCGCAATAATTTGACGATTCAGAAAGCAGCAGTTAAAGCAGGATTAAATCGGTCAACATTTTGGTTACACTATCGAGTTAAGAGTTATTAATGCAAGTCACTAGAGATTAAAAATGACCTTGCAGACAAAATTAATTTTCTTTAATACAGGCAAAAGATTTAACAGAACAGCAACAACTAATAAAGTTACTTAATTATTTATATATCCAAAGAAAAAGCCGTTTTTTCTTTATAGAAAAAAGGCTTTATAAGTACACTGTTAACGAATCAGAGCACATTTAAATTGTCATCTCTTCAAATAAAATAGTTAATGCTAAATGAAAATACTAAACTATTTGAAAAAAAACTAATTTAATTTTTTAATGACAATAGAAGCGTTTACGTTCGCTGGATTCCTCCAATTACAGTTGCAAGTCCAACAGCTGTTGCTGAAGAATGATTTCTAAGAGTAAGCACATCAGCAGCCGCAAAAGCTACTATAGCTTGCCCGTTGTTTTGCTGAGTACCAGCACCTGAACCATAGATCGTACCTGCAACCGGCAAGCCATTTACAAATAGTGCAAATTGGTTTGATTCTGTACCCGACACTGAGAAATTAACTTCGTAAATCCCCGGAGTAATAATTGCAATTTGATAGGTACTAGGGGTATGCGTAATTCCACTTGTCATTATTCCATTTGAATCAAAAATGACATCTGCCTCTACTGCAACCGTCTGAGGAGTTAGATTGAAGATGTATGCGAATTCTGATAAGCCACCTCCTGTTGCTCCCGCTGGGNNCCCGCTGGGCCTGTCGCTCCTGCATGAATAAAATTCATAAAAAAATGACACTATCTTAAAATAAACAAATGGCCCAAACCCTTGATACTCTTAGGTTTGAGCCTTCTCATTTGTATGATCCCAACTGGACTTGAACCAGCGACCCCTCCCCTGTCAATTACAGCGTACGAGGTTTATTCAGTATTACTGAATATTTTAGGTCAGTTATGTCCATTAATTCAAGGGGGGCAATGTAATTTTATGCACACCTTGTTCGTTATTTCTATTATTTCTATATAAGTCTGTGCAATTTTTGTGCAATGTGAATTTCAGTGCATAGGTGGTCGGGTGTTTTATTAGATTAAAAATTAACGATGAAAGTAAATATTAAAACAAACTTCAGTGCGGAAATAGATTAATAAATACACTATGTGAATCAATACTTTCCTCTAAGAAAAAAGAGCAACTACAAATTTCGTAGCTGCTCTTTTTTAGCATTATTGAATTCCTAGTGCACTCTTAATACTTTCTAACGTTTGTGATTTATATTTCTTTTTAGGAGTTGGTGCATAGTTGATTGTTGGATTTTGCATTAAGTAATTTTCTTCAACAAATGCCATATCTTTTGCGTCTACTACTCCGTCAAAGTTAATATCCGCTTCACGTTTGTTTGTTCCCCAATATGTTTGGATATACATCGCATCCATTACGTCGATTACATCATCTTTATTAACATCACCTGCAACAGCTGGGTTAAGTTGTAAGAAAAGATTTTGATTAGTGACTTTTCCATCTTCATGGAATCCGATTGTAAAGTCTTTGTGTACTGTAAAATGTCCTGGAACATTGTATTCAAGTTCGTATTGATTACTGAATTGTTACTCATAAAAATCGCATCAGTTATTGTTTGCTCGACACTTACATTATAACGAAAAGGGCGATTTTTTTCTATTCAAAAGGGCTGCCCATAAGTCAGTTCCCTGAATGATGGACAGCCCGATTTACTATTTTTAACTTTACCTATTACTGCATTCCCACTTCGTGAAGAACGTCATTTAATGTTTTCCCCTTGTATTTCTTTTCTGCTTTTGGTGCATTGTCCATCCATGGGTTTTGCATTAAGTAATTATTTATCACATATTGCATATCTTTCTCATTTACCACACCATCAAAGTTGATATCTGCTGCACGTTTATTTGTTTCCCAATAGGTTTGAATATAAAGCGCATCATTAATATCGATAACATTATCTTTATTCACATCTCCTGCAGGTGCACGGTCATAATAGAGTGCCTTCGAGTAAGGTTTCACTTCACCATTTTCATCCAATCCGATTGTAAAGATTTTCTTAACAGTGAAATGCCCTGGCATATCTACTTCTAGTGTAAAAGGTTTATCCGTTACCGGTAAATTAGATGTTAAATGCCATAGAAATCCACCATTACCTAGCGTGTTTGGATATTCTTTTCCTGTTTCATCTGTTATTTTAACTTTTGCACCTGCTTTTATATAATCCATAGTTAGTGGTTCATCAGTAGTTTGAACCCCAAATGCTTCAGCATTGACCCACGATTTCATAAATGAGTAAGTTCGTTCAACTTGATATGGAAGACTTATACCAAATGATGATTTCGTCGTATCATCTGTATTTGAGTACGATACATTGAATTGTGCAAAACTTGGGCTTACACTGCCAGAATCATCTTTCACTTTGTATGTGATATCAACCATTGGAACCTTACCTGATAATCCTGTTTGAGCAGTGTCACCAATTAATGTTGCAGTAATGTCAGTTCTTTTTCTCATTGTTCCTTCTATGTTTACATCTGTATTCACTGTCTTAATATCAACTTTCCCATCTAATGTTCCATGAGGCTTAATGCTTACCAGATCGGCATTGGAAAGGCTTGGATCTACAAATGAATACACAGCTTGCTTCATGTTTGCCATATTGTTCATAGAAAGAGTAATTGTTACTGTATCGCCAGCTTTTACTGTCTGTTTATTAGGAAGTGCTGTTCCATACGGCGTACCTTGTTTCACGTAGTATAGAAGTTTATGACTATAATAGTTTTGCACTGTTGCCATATTTTGTGCATACATTTCTACTTTGTACGGTTGTATAGTTTTATTCAGAGGGATTTGTGTTGTAAAGTTACCGTTACTGTCTAAAGGAACCGATAGTACCCCTCCACCAAGTATTTTGGTCGGCACTGTATAGAAAAGTTTGTTATTTGCTTGTGAAACATCTATGCCGCCAGCTTTCATCTCATCCACTCCTGAATCATAGACAGAACCTGTTAACGATACAGTTTGTTGTTCCGGGCTATATTCATATACGCCAGAGTCCGCGTTAAGATTTAATATTGGTTGCGTAACGCTGTAATAAACAGGAGCATCTGAACTAAAGGTTTTCCCCTGATCATTTGTTCCTACCATTCTTATTTTGTACAATCCTGGTTTAGTTTGTTCATAATCATATGCAATCGGTTGATCTGGATTTCCCGTTAATGGATAGTACATACCCTCGTTCAATATACCTTTTAGGTAATATTGAACATTCTCATCTGCACCCAAGCCATCCAATGTGCCAAGGAATCCTAATTCTTGATTCGTTTTTGGATCAATAAGGAAAAAATCCATCGTGCGCATATGAGATTTCAATTGAAAATCAAGACCTACTGACCATCTTATTCCGTTATAGCCAGCCTCTACCGCTGTCGTATAGGCAGGCGGGTCTGCTGCGATATGGTCAATCCCTTCTTCAACGGTTTTAATGGCAAATGGTACTTGATATGTTTCATTTGGATTATCATGATTCGTATAAGTAACAAATCCTTCATATACTCCAAGGGCTGCTGATTTTGGAACTGTAATTCCAACAACTGATTTCTTTTTCGAATTTGCCCCTACTTTTATTGATTTGTCAGTCACAATCATAACGCCATTTGCATCAGCATCTAGTGAACCTCTACGCCCTGTTTGGAACGCAACATTTACGTCATATGTTTTTGATTGATTGCTATTATTATAGATATTTAATGTGCGTTGATCACTAATGTTTGAACCTGCTGGTGCAAAGACGCCAAATGCTAGTGCTCCTGTTAAATCTTTGACTGTTTTTAGATTGCCTTTTTTATCTTCTTTTCCTAATGTTTCGTCTACTACTTCAATTCTTGTTTGTGCATGAATTGCTTCATATGGATCAACTTGGCCTGCCCCTGACTCATACACGCTATAATCTCCGTTTAAAGGATCAGCTGTATTCATTAATGTTTCTTTAATTTGAGCAGGTGTGATATTTGGATTCGCTTGTTTTAATAAAGCGGCAACACCAGCTACATTTGGCGTAGCCATTGAAGTACCCGATAAATTATCGTATGCATATTGATAATTACCAATTTGATCTGCTCCGTGCACATAAGATGGGACAGTCGAGAAGACGGATACACCTGGTGCCGTAACTTCTGGTTTAATATCATACGTGATACGAGCTGGACCACGAGAACTGAAACTTGCTAACTTGCTACCTTCGTCAGTTAGTTTTCCCATTTCATCAAATGAGAATGTCGCTGTACCTGAAGTAGTTTGTGGTTGAATTAATTTTGCTTGCTCAAGTGACATAGTGAATGTTGGTATCATTCCATACCCTGCACCTAAGTATGATGGAATAAATCCTTCTCCAGCCACATTATTCGCAATAATTACTGCTTTAGCGCCATGTTTTTGCGCTTCTTTCACTTTATCAACAAATTGAGTAATCCCTCGATTTACGAATACGATTTTACCTGTTACATCTTTTCCATTATAGTCAGCTGGTGATCCTGTATTTGGTATAAAGACGATCGGTAGATTTTGTCCTTTTAAGCTCTCAACATTGTCACCAAAACCCATACCTAATAATTTCAAATCAGCTTGTACTTCTGATGTTCCATGCAAAGTTCCTTTTGATGTAGCGATTGAAGTTTTTGTATCATTTGCGCCTACTGTAATTGCTAATGCAGATGCTGCTGGTGATCCTAATGTGTACATACTGGCTCCAGAATTTCCTGCTGCAACAACTGCAGTGACTCCTGAAAGTACTGCATTGTTTAGTGCGAGACTTTCAATATTCTCAGGATCATTCGAAGTATTACCTAGCGATAAATTGATTACATCCATACCATCCGCTATCGACTTATCAATTCCACCTAATATATTTTCAGTTGAACCTGAACCATATGCTCCTAGTACACGATATACGTAAAGGTCAGCATCTGGCGCTACACCTGTTACTGCGTAATCTGTATTATTTTTACCACGGCCTGCTATAATTCCTGATACATGTGTTCCATGCTCTGTATAATATGGTGATCCAGGTGTTTCAGGAGCACCTGATTTTTTCCAATCGTCATAAGTAGTCTCCATTGGATCGGCATCATTATCGACAAAATCCCAGCCTTTCACTGAGCTTGGACTAATTGATTTTGGATCGACGCCTGGTTGTGCACGATACCCTTTATATGCATCCGTTAAATCAGGATGGTTGTAATCAATTCCTGTATCAATTACTCCTACCTTAATCCCTTTACCTGTAAAACCTTCTTCATGTAATTTATTGATTCCAGGAAATACTTCAGTTGCTACTTTTTTCGAATCACTAGATCCTTCAGTTCCTTCTGGACTAGTAGGTGGCTCAACTTTAATGACATTATTTGGCCAAACTGCTTTAACTACTTTTGATTTTAATAGCGATTTTACTTTATTTGCTGGTAGTTCAATTGAAACACCATTAAGCGAGCTCTTATATGTGCGTTTAATCTTGAACAATTTATTATTCTCTTTTAAATCATCTTTGTAAATTGTTTGCAAGTCGCTTTTAAATGTATCTTGAGCTGTATCTGCTTTTTGCTTTGCATCTGAAACTGATAAACTATTTCCTTCTGCTGCTGCTTCTAAAACAGCAATTTTTGCCGGCTGATCTTTAAATTCTACGATAACCGACAAATTATCTGAACTCTCCAAATCTACTGATGATGGTAACTGAAGACCTTCATCACTTGTTGCCTTTAATTGTTTCAGTGCCTGACGTTGTTCTGGTGTAAGTTTTGCAAGTACTTGCTCAATCGAATCTGGCGTTGTTGCCTTTGCAATTTGATGATAATTATGAATTGGTAAAGAACTTAATAGTACCCCTGTACTAAGTGTGAAAACTGCAGTACCTTTGATAATTCGTTTCATCTAACTCTCCCCCTCAATCTTTTCTCTCTACATTTTTAATTATACGGACATTTGACAAGTTTCATTTTAATGATAATTCCAATCAATATTTCTTCTTTTATCGACAAAATTCAACAAATAAAAAAAACTCATTAAAGAGTTATTGATATAAAATATTGATTAACTTTGTAGAATCTTGTTATTTTTTAGCGATTAGTTATATTTTATTTCTTTCGTTTGACAGGTTCATTTTAATGCTAATTCCAATCAACTTTCTTCTTTTGCTGATAAAATCCGATAAAAAAGAACTCGTTTATGATATTATCCCTTCATAGTAGACACTTAGAAAAGTCCATCCGATAAAACGGATGGATAGTCTTCTTGACATAGTTAAGACTAAAAGTTGTATTTGGTGAATCCAAAAACTAAGAAAGAAATAGTGGATGCGATCAATGAGTATATCTATTTCTATAATACCGATCGATTCCAAGAAAAATTAAACGACCTTTCCCCGATAGAATATCGAGAAAAGGCCGCAGCTTACTATACTCTTTTTTCATTGTCTACTTGACAGGGGGATCTGCATAGTAGCTCTTATTTATACTTATTTTATTCCTAATTCACTCTTCACTGTTTCTAATGTTTGTGATTTATATTTCTTTTTAGGTGTAGGTGCATAATTAATAGTTGGATTTTGCATTAAGTAATTTTCTTCAACAAAAGCCATATCTTTTGTATCTACAACTCCATCAAAGTTAATATCTGCTTCACGTTTGTTAGTTCCCCAGTATGTTTGAAGATAAATTGCATCCATTACATCGATTACATCATCTTTATTTACATCACCTGCATTAGCGGAGTTAAGGCGTAAGAATAGATTTTGATAAGTGACTTTTCCATCATCATGGAATCCGATTGTAAAGTCTTTGTGTACTGTAAAATGTCCTGGAACATTGAATTCAAGTTCGTATTGATCATCAGTTAATGGTAAATTTGGGACTTTGAATCCTACTGAAGGTCCAGCACCCGAAGGAATCACTCCATTGTATACCGTTCCGTTGGAATTTGTAGCTTTTATTTTAATGCCCATTTTTGAATAATCATATTGTTGATTTGCTTCTCCAGCAGGAGTCAAAAATGCCTCAGCTTTGTTAATACCACGAGCAAGTGAATACGTTGGTTCTAAATAATCAATCGCTGGATTTCCACTTATTGCAGTTTTTGTCGTATTATTCGTATCAGTATACGTTGTTGACATTGAATTTTGGAACAATACAGGGTATGCAGTGTATTCGTTACTCATTGTAAATGATAAATCTGCTAATGCAAGATTTCCTGATAATGGATCTACCCCATCCTTTAATGAAACTGTAACTGTCGCCTCATATAAACTTCCAGCAAATAACTTATCAGTAACATTTACATTGACTTTATCTGCAACACTTGGATTTGGCGTAACATTCATCGATGCTACATCAGTGTAATGATAAAACTTATAAACAGCTTGTTTTACATTGCTTACTTTATTTAAAGTTAACGTAGCAAGAGCTGTTTCTCCCATTTTTGCAGATCGTTTTTCAGGTGACATGTATCCATAGGCAACGTCGTCTCTTGTAACGAGAATTTCTCTACCTTCTTTAAATGTTTTATTTGATGCCGCATCTATTGCGTAGAATGAAAGTAACATTGCTCTTGTAGGGTTTGTTGGAATATTAACTGAGAATGTACCATCTGGATTTACAGGTACAGAAGTTGCTCTTCCGCCAAAATTATCTAAATAATATACTTTCGTACTACCTTGATTAAAATTCATGCCAACTTCTTGCATCTCTGCTGTTTCTTTGTCATATACCGAACCAGTAAAGTTCACTGTACTTTGACCATTTTTATATTCAACGACATCTGGACTATTAATCGTCATTTTTGGAGCTGTGTTATCAAAATAGAAAGGTGCTTCTTGCGCAAATGTTTTTCCTGCATCATTTGTGCCAATTAATTTTAATTTATAGTATCCTGGTTTCGCTATATCTGTATCATAAGCAAATGGATGTTCTGAATCACCTGTTGCTTTGTAGTAATATCCATTAAAAATTTTTTGAACGATATAATTCACATTTTCATTCATACCTAATGTATCCATGGTACCAATGAAGCCCAAATCTTTGTTCGTTTTTCCATCTTCAAGAATAACATCAATCGTACGCATATGTGATTTGATACTAAACAATGCGTTTGTATAGACTAATTGTCCTGAATATGCAGAATCAAATACTTGTGTAAATGCTTGTGGACTCATTGTGACAGGGTTAATTCCTTCTTCGACTGTTTTAATTGCAAATGGGACTTGATATGTTTCATCTGGATTTGAATGATTTGTATACGTTACGTATCCTTCATAAATACCAAGTGCTGCTGGTTTCGGCACTGTAATTGCAACAACCGATTTCTTTTTCGAATTTGCTGCTACTTTAATCGACTTATCTGTGACAATCATGACTCCATTCGCATCTGCATCTAATGAGCCTCTTCGACCTGTTTGGAACTTAACATTTACGTCATATGTTTTTGCTTGATTACTATTATTATAGATATTTAGAGAACGTTGATCGCTTACATTTGTACCAGCTGGTGCAAACACGCCAAATGAAAGGGCACCAGTTAAATCTTTGACTGTTTTTAGATTACCTTTTTTATCTAGTACTCCTTTTGTTTCGTCCATAACTTCGATTCTTGTTTGCGAGTGGATTGCTTCATATGGATCAACTTGACCTGCACCAGATTCAAACACACTATAACTTCCATTTAAAGGATCCGCTGTGTTCATTAATGTCTCTTTAATTTGAGCAGGTGACATATCTTGATTCGCTTGTTTTAATAAAGCGGCAACACCAGCCACATTCGGTGTAGCCATTGAAGTACCTGATAAATTATCATATGCATATTGATAGTTACCAATTTGATCTGCTCCGTGCATATAAGAAGGAACTGTTGAGAATACAGATACACCTGGTGCCGTTACTTCTGGTTTAATATCATACGTGATACGAGCTGGACCCCGGGAACTGAAACTTGCCAATTTGCTACCTTCATCAGTCAGTTTTCCCATTTCATCAAATGTGAATATCGCTGTATCAGAAGTAATTTTTGATTGCAATATCGTTCCTTGCTCTTTTGACATAGAGAATGCTGGAATCATACCATAGCCTCCACCCAAATATGCAGGTATAAATCCTTCTCCAGCCACATTATTCGCCATAATCACTGCTTTAGCTCCATGTTTTTGCGCTTCTTTCACTTTATCAACAAGTGCATTAGTACCTCTATTTACGAATACAATTTTTCCTGTTACATCTTTTCCATTATAGTCAGCTGGTGATCCTGTATTTGGTATAAAGACGATTGGTAGATTTTGTCCTTTTAAGCTCTCAACCTTGTCACCAAAACCCATACCTAATAATTTCAAATCAGCTTGTACTTCTGTTGTTCCATGCAAAGTTCCTTTAGAAGTAGCGATTTCAGTTTTTGTATCATTTGCTCCAACTGTAATTGCTAACGCAGCTGCTCCTGGTGAGCCAAGTGTATACATTCCGTCTCCAGCATTCCCTGCAGCTACTACTGCTGTGACTCCTGAAAGTACTGCGTTGTTAAGTGCAAGACTTTCAATATTCTCAGGATCATTCGAATTACTACCAAGCGATAAATTGATTACATCCATGCCATCAGTTACAGATTTATCAATTCCAGCTAATACATTTTCAGTTGAACCTGAACCAAATTTTCCTAATACACGATAAACATAAAGGTCAGCATCTGGTGCTACTCCAGTTACTGCATAATCAGCATTATTTTTGCCACGTCCTGCAATGATTCCTGATACATGTGTCCCATGTTCTGTATAAAATGTTGCTCCATTAGATGTTTCAGCAAGGCCAGATTTTTTCCAATCGTCGTAAGTAGTCTCCATTGGATCGGCATCATTATCGACAAAATCCCAGCCTTTCACAGAGCTTTGACTAATTGACTTTGGATCGACACCTGGTTGTGCACGATACCCTTTATATGCGTCCGTTAAGTCAGGATGGTTGTAATCAATTCCTGTATCAATTACCCCAACCTTAATCCCTTTCCCTGTAAAACCTTCTTCATGTAATTTATTAATTCCTGGGAATACTTCAGTTGCAACTTTTTTCGAATCACTAGATCCTTCAGTGCCTTCTGGACTAGTAGGCTCAACTTTAATGATACTATTTGGCCAAACTGCTTTAACCATTTTCGAGTCTAATAATGATTTTACTTTATTTGCTGGCAGTTCAATTGAAACACCATTTAGTGAGCTTTTATATGTGCGTTTAATTTTGAACAATTTATTATTCTCTTTTAAATCATCTTTATAAATTGTTTGTAAATCATTTTTAAATGTATCTTGTGCTGTGTTTGCTTTTTGTTCAGCTTCTGAAAGTGATAAACTATTCCCATTTGCAGCTTCTTCTAAAACTGCAACTTTTGCTGGCTGATCTTTAAATTCAACAATTACTGATAGTTTATCTGAACTCTCTAAATCTACCGAAGATGGTAACTGTAGTCCTTCCTCGCTAGTCACTTGTAATTGTTTAAGTGCCTGGCGTTGTTCTGGTGAAAGTTTTGCGAGTACTTGCTCAATAGAGTCTGGCGATGTTGCCTTTGCCATTTGATGATAATAATGAATTGGTAAAGAACTTAATAGTACCCCCGTACTAAGTGTGAAAACTGCAGTACCTTTGATAATTCGTTTCATCTTATTCTCCTCTTCATACTTTTTTTCCTACATTTTCATTATACGGACATTTGACTATTTTTAATATTCTGATAATTATAATCAAACTTTCTTCTTTTATTGATAAAATCCGACAAAGAAAAGAACTAACTTCGGAGTTATTCATGTAAATTATTGATTGATTTCGCAAATACTTATAAATATTTAGCAATTATATAAAGTTTATTTCTAAATCTAAGGTTAAAAATTCTTTCGTTTGACAGGTTTCATTTTAATGATAATTCCAATCAAATTTCTTCTTTTACTGATAAAATCCAATAAAAAAGAACTCTTCTTTAATCTGACACTCACTATAGACACTTAGAAAATCCCATCCAGATAAGGGATAGCTAGTCTACTAGTCAAGTTTAAGACCATATAGAGTTCTTTTTGTAACATATTCATGAAATTTGTCGAGAATTACCATTACTTAACAACTGAATATATTTAATTTCTAATTGTGGCGTTAAAAATTCTTTATAATGCCAAATCGCAAGTAGACATTGATTTATCTTTTCATACATTCCAACATTTTTCATTTTCATAGCAACTACAATGAAATCATCCAATCCTTCAATAGACATACTAGTTTCACATTTTAAGAGAGCGAGTGCAAAACAATAGTCTAAATATAGCTGTTGTTTAAATAAATCTGCACTACTTTCCAAAGCAGCAATTTCAGTTCCATGAGAATTTATTAATTTTAATGCATCATCAAATCTACCGAGTCTTACATACGCTTCAAGAATTCTTGGGATTCCTACATATAAATCGTCTCTATCTTTAATCCATTCATAGTAATCATCCACATAGTGTAGCTCTCCAAAATCAATCAAAGCAACAAAACGATTTCCCACTGCAATTTCTGCAAAATATTCATTGACCTTTTCATAACGGTCAATTAATTCCATTACATCTTTTTTATTTTTATCTAATTTCCTTAATGCAATACATTGATACATTAACGCTCGTCCAAAATGATCCTTATTTTTAGCTATTTTTTCTAGTCGTTTTGCATAATATAGCAACTTATCCCATTCTTTTAACATATATTTTGTATTTGTAATCCATAAAAGCGTTAGCTCTTGGTATTTCTCAGGCATATATTTCAAATTTTCTAATACTTGTCCTAAAACAGATTGACCTTCTTCTGTTAATCGAGTGATATAGTATTTTCGGAAATAACTTATACTAACTTCCTCATCTGAGTGGTCTGGCATATGGTTAATGATGATGTCATAAATTGGTAGAGATTCCTTTTCATGTCCCTCTAAAAACAATTTTTCCGCAACTAAAAAAAGAATTTGTAAGTTCTTTGTTCGGATGATCTTAGAGTTTTCTTCTAATATAATTGAAATCATCGCTGTAAATTCATCATTAAAATTGTTCATTACACAATTATGAAGATAATCAATACTTCTACGCTTATTTAGTGAACGATTTTGGTTGAAACATAAATACGCATATTTGGAATAAAAAAAACCTATTGGTAGGTCAAATGCTTTCGTAATTGCATCTAAATATCGAATCGAAAGGGCTTTTTTATTATTAAAAATTCTACTAATATCACTAATATGAATACCCGAATTGGTCGCAAGTTCCTTTTTGTTGAATTTTTTTATTTTCATATAAGTCTTAAATTCATAAAGAAGTAGTTGATTCATCATGATTCTCCTATCACGAGTGAAAAATAGTTTTACATAAATAATAAAAATCAGTTAAAATGATTACTTTTACGATTGTTTAAGCAAAATCCACATTACCTAATTTTAAATACTTTAAAAACTCAGAACCAAAATTAGAAATAGGATTATTCCAAGAATAGATAACCCAGAATGGAATGATTGAATATTCAAGTGCCCTAAGTCTGATTGGAACAATATCACCATTTACGATATAAGGGTCATATTTCGTTCCAATTTCACAGGCAATTGTTATCGCTTTATTTTCTTTTACTACCCTTTTTATTAATTCCATATTGTTTGTAGAATAATATATTTTCGATTTACTAAAGTAAAGATTGTAAAATGCTTCCATGGCTGATGAACTATATAAAACAAATTGTTCATTTATTAAATCTTTTGGCGTTAAACAGTCATAATCTACTAATGAAGAATTTTTACTTACAAGCACACATAGATTGCTTTCACAAAGTTTTTCATAACGAATGTCTGTTTCTTCTTTTAGTAAACTTTCACTTATTGCTAATACGCCAATATCCGTTTTACCTGTTTTTATATTTAAAAGTACTTCTAATGAATCTTTTTCTTGAACGAGCGTATCGACGTGAGGATAATCATCCTTATATTTAATTAATGAATTAAAAATCAGGTCAGAGGCAACTGCAGAATACGATATTTTTAAATTAGCTTCCTTTACGTTTTTTTGAGTATTGATTTCAGCTTTTAACTCCTGATATTTTGAAAGCGTATCTAAGACTTTTTTTAGAATGACTTTCCCTTCATCAGTTAATATCGAACCGGTCCGTGTACGTATAAAAAGGGTAACTCCCCATTCCCTTTCTAATTGTGAAATAGACTGACTAATAACAGATGAGGTTATATGAAGATTTTCAGCTGCTTTTAAAATAGACCGTTCTTTTGCAACTTCAACGATATAATAGAGTTTTTCAATATACATAGTTACTCCTTTAAAAACGATTATGCAATTTTATGAACAAACCTATTTAAAATTTGGTTTGTAATTGTAAACACCTAATTCCCATTAATATTTTGTCTTTTTTTCTATTAAAATGTAGTATTTTAGCATTGTTAAGTCGACTTTAACACTAGTTTTTTTTGTTGTATATAACGCAATTATTAACATATGTTAAGTGATTTTAAACATACTTCCAAATACAAAAAAATCTGCACCCGATTGTTAGTTGAATCTAACAATTTGGGTGCAGTTCAGTTTAGGTTTCTAGTCTTCTCTTAGAGTTTTGATTATCCGTCTTAGAATATTACCATTTTCAGTAATTACTGCTTAATAGCTCTTAAACTTTATCTAAAGAACGTTTTTATGACTATATCTGGAAGTTAATGATAATGTTCCTGCATTTTGAAGCGATTATTTTACGGACACCAATGAAAGGAGATCTGATGAATCTTGTTTTACCAATAGCCCCTTAAGATATTCCTCTAATGTGATTCCCTGTTTCATGATATCTTTAGCTACTTCTTCTCCAACATAACGCAGATGCCATGGTTCATATTTATATCCAGTAATAGCTTCTTTTCCCTTTGGGTAACGAATGATAAAGCCATATTCTGCTACATGAAGCTGCAACCAATTCGCTTCTTTTGTGTTCTGAAAACAATCTTTAGCAGCGCAGGTTGCACTACTGTTACCTACGTCAATTGCAAGGCCTGTTTCATGTTCGCTTGTGCCAGGGATCGCACTATACAAACGCGCTTTTTCATATCCATCCTTTTTGACGTAATCTTCGAATAACGAAACTTGTGTCTCGAACGAACGATAACCAGAAATGCCAACAATCGTGTACCCTGATTTTTTCGCATCATGAACTAATCTCTGAATGGCATAGGCTGCTTCTTTTCTTAATTTCTGTTTTTCAGTGCTATTCGTAAACGGAAACGTAATCCCTGAATTCATTAAGTTTTTCGGCACAAAATTTACCGGCAATTTATTCTGTTTATTAATTAAAACCGTAAGATCGTCCGGTTTTGCCACCACAGGAATTACTTCTTCTTCCCAACGTTCTTTATTTGTGATTTTCACGTACTTACTACTTACATATCCAATTTTTCCATTATAGAGAATTTGGTACCACCCGTTCACTGCTGAACTCTTCACGTCTAATTTTTCGCCTTTTTTGATATTTCCTAAAATTGCATATTTCGTGGAAGGTCCTGTTCGTACATTCAAATTAACGGTTGTTGTATAGTTTTTAGCGATAGCGGGGCCTTCTTTTTTATTTGTGATTTTCACAAACTTACTACTTACATACCCTTTTTTCCCTTTATAGAGAATCTGGTACCATCCGTTCGCTGCTGAACTCTTCACGTCTACTTGTTTGCCTTTTTTGATATTCCCTAAAATTGCATTTTTCGTGGAAGGTCCTGTTCGTACATTCAAATTAACCGTTGTTGTATAGATTTTAGCGATAGCCGGGCCTTCTTTTTTATTTGTGATTTTCACGTACTTACTGCTTACATACCCTTTTTTCCCTTTATAGAGAATCTGGTACCATCCGTTCACTGCTGAACTCTTTACATCTACATGTTCGCCCTTTTTGATATTTCCTAAAATAGTGTATTTCGTAGAAGGTCCTAATCTTACATTTAAATTTACAGTTGTAGTATAACCTTTTTCTACTGCGAATCCTTTTTGAAGAGAAAAGGTCCAACTTATACCTATACACAATAAAATCAAACTAATGGTGAATAATGAAAATTTCTTATTAATTTGTTGCATATAAAACCTCCTCTTTTCGTCCCTATTTTTTGAGCTTATAGGCATAACTCTCCCTATATCTAGACGGATCAAAGGATAAAAAATCATTTTCCGAATAATAGATTGCCTGTTTACGACTAACATCCATTTTTTATTCACTAGTTTCCATGAATTAGATTTCAGGTTTTGACAAACGAAAAAATACAGTTATCTATGAAAAATAAAGTTCTTACAAACTATTTATTTACTCCTACCGAAGGACGTAAAGTTCTTCTTAAAATTTTACCAGTACTATTCTTTGGAAGTTCAGATAATATTTCAATTTCTCTAGGATACTTGTACTTTGCTAATCTTTCTTGTGCAAATAACATAATCTCCTCAATTGAAATATTTTGATCGTTACAAACAACAAATGCCTTTACACTTTCTCCAAAGTTACTATCTGGAATTCCAATTACAACTGCTTCAACAACTGCTGAATGTTGATATAATACCTCTTCTACTTCTCTTGGATAGACATTATAACCACCTACAATAATTAAATCTTTTATACGGTCGATTATATAAAAATACCCATCCTCGTCCATCTTTGCTAAGTCTCCTGTATAAAACCAACCATTTTTTATCGAAGCAAACGTTGCTTCAGGCATTTCTAAATAACCTAACATAACGTTTGGCCCTTGAACAATTAACTCTCCAATTTCGCCAACTGGTACTTCCAAACCATTAGGATCAACAATCTTATTAATAACATTTGGAAAATTTAAACCTACCGAACCTGGTTTTCTAATTCCATTTAAAGGTGTAAATGTAGTGATAGGAGCTGTTTCAGATAAACCATAGCCTTCTAATATATCAACTTTATATTTCTCTTGGAATTGATTAAGTAAGTCAAGTGGTAATGAAGCACCACCTGAGAAACATGCTCTAATTGAAGAAAAATCTTCAGCCGTTGCATTTACTTGCATCATAAAACGATACATAGTTGGAACGCCAGCAAACAATGTTGCTTTTTCTCTGCTTATTGTATTTACTACTTCGGTAGGATTAAACTTTGGAATAATTAAAATGTGGGCTCCACATTTAATAGGCGTATTAATACAAACTGTCATACAAAACACATGAAACATTGGTAACGTCGCAATAATCCGATCATCTTGCGTATAACCAAAATATTCCCCAAAAGTTTCCGCATTCGAACCCATATTTCGATGAGATAGCATTGCACCTTTTGGATTTCCTGTTGTTCCTGATGTATATAAGACAACCGCAAGATCATTCTCATTGATAGAAGGTGGAACAAATTCATTTTCCGAGCTTTGAAGTAGTTGTTCCCAGCTATTAAAAGGATTAAGGGATTCTGTGTAGAAAGTCATTTGTAAATTTTCTAGCTTATTTACTAACGAAGACAGTAATTGACTTAATCCATAGCTTGCGATAACGGCCTTAGCTTTACTATTAGATAAAATGTAAGTAATTTCACGGGAAGTAAAATTAGGATTAATCGGCACGACTGATGCACCTGCACGTAATATTCCATAATATGCAATCACAAATTCAGGACAATTTCCAAGTACTAACGCTACTCGATCCCCTTTACCTATACCCTTGTCATATAATCCTGATGCAACTTTATCAACCATTGCATCTAATTCTTGATAAGTTACACTTTGATCTAAAAATGAATATACAAAACGATTTGGATACAATGCTGCACTGCTTTTTAAATTTCCACTTAAATTGTAACTCATAATTCAGCTCCTCTTGATCTATGAATAAATGATTATATTCAGGTATGAAACCTACTCAGGAAAATCTTAAATATAAGAAACACATCTTATACTTTGCTTTAAGATACATATGAAAATTTAACAAGTTTCGTAATATTGACACGTTCTAATCTATTGTTATAAAGTTATTAACCCCCCCTTTAATAAAGGAGGGGTTAACTGATTTTATAACTTAGTCAAAAATTAAAACTTTGTTAAATCCTTAAATTCTGTTCCAGTAGCATCACAATATGCTTTGTACATATCAAGAGCAGCTACCCAATTTAATTTTAAGATTGAGTTTCCTTCATCGTCCTGGAAATCCAATAATCCATCTAAAATGTTTAAAACAATAACATCTTCTTCACTTAGCATTTTTGGTGTATGAAGTGATCCTGCTGGTTCAAAAATAACATCTCCTGCTTTAGAAACCCATTCTTCACCTTCATAGTTCCATGCTCCTTGAATCGTGTAAACAATAACTGTACCATGATGATAATGTGCAGGCATTACTGCACCTTTTGAAGCTTGTAATAAAACAAAAAATTGACCATTTATTGGGTTTGCTTTTAGTAATTTAAACTGAACGCCTTCCATCCATGGAATCCATGGTAATTCCTCCGGGTTCATGTAAACTGATTCTAATAATGGATATTCTGCCATTTTAAATCCCTCTTTCATTTTCAATTTTTTTGTTTTTTATACTAGACACCTTTTTAGGTATCATCAGTAACGCGTTCATTCACTGTAATTACTTGTCCTGTAATAAATCTAGCATCATCAGAACGTAAGTAATAAAAAGCAAAGTAACTTTTCCCTCAAAGGAAAACATAATATATCAATCTAGCAACATTGTTTTTTAAATTTTCTGAAATTTAATTGCATAAAAAACTATTTCTTAATTTCAAAATTAATTCCAATTATTTTAGCAGAAATGATGAAATGATATATTACACCTCCATTGCAAATACTAGGTAGTTCATACTAAACAGCGAAGTTAATAACAGTTTTACTTCATTTAGCTCGCAATACTAAATGTAGAACAAGCGATTTATCTACCTTAAATTCAATATACTTTTCCTTTAAGTTAATTTAAAGTGCAAAAAAGTGACAGTTGATTGAATTTTTTTCAACTATCGCAAATAAAAAAAGATCCTTTTTCATTCACGCTGTTGAAAAACAATATTGACAATTAATGATCAAAAATTTTCGTAAAAGGAGTAGAGTGATGTTGATTTCCACTACGAGATGCTCGCTTTCCATGGGGCGGGAGCTGAGCCTCCTCGGCGCGCCTGCGGGGTCTCACCCTTCCCGCATATCCCATAGGAGTCGAGCATCCCTCCATTCCAATCAACTAATTCATCGAAAAAAGTTTACGATATAAATCTAATTTAATATCCTTTACTTAGTGTAACCTAACAGAATAGTAATTAGTTTATCAGTTAATTGAGATTGAAAATCAAGTTATAAACTAATCATTTAAATTGATCTAGCTAAAATTGTTCTTAAACGATTTATAATTATTGAATCAATTTAACATTTAAAATCGTTCATAAATAAAAAAACATGAATATTAACATCAAAAATATTCTACTAATACGATTGACCATTCTATATTTCAACACTCTGAATAAAAAAGGATCCATTGAGGATCCTTTATAATTACATATAGAACATGTATTCCTTCGCTTTCATTTAAACCATCTACTCATTGGAAATTTTGTTTAAAAGCTTTAATAAATTGTTTACTGTGTTCGGACAATCTCTTCCGTTTTGTTCGAACAATTCCAAAGGAAAAGCGCAGAGAACGAGGATGGATAAATGGAATGGCAATAATATTTCCATTTTGAATATTTGTGACCCTATTTAAAAATATATTCATAGCGAAAACAACTCCCAGTCCTTCAGATACCGTTTCGGAAATAACGTTTACGTTGTTAGTTGTTAACAAAATATTCATTTCGGGAACATACTGTATTAATTCATTAACAAAATCCTCCGTAAGATGATCTTCCGAAAGAATGACCGACTGATTTACAAGGTCTTCAACTTGAACATATTCTAAGTAGGCAAGTTGAGAATTCTTGCTAACACATATTACTGTAGCACCTTCGTAAATTGTTTCAAATTCCAACTCTGGATTAGATGCGACCATTTCGTCAGTAAATACTGTAATACCAAAATCAGCTTTGTCCGTTTTAATGTCTGATAGAATCGCATATGGTTTTTTTTCAAAAATTTCAATTTGACTATAAGGATAATTTTTTTTATATGAAGCAAGTGTGCTTGGGATAACAAACATAGCATTAGTATTAGCACTTACTGATATATTGACCTTTTCTGGATGATTATTCTGATGTACAAAAACAGATATATCTTCTACTTTTAGCATAATTTCATGTGCTTTGCTGACAATAAATTTACCTTCTTCTGTTAGCTCGGCACCTAATCTCGAACGATTAAAAAGCTTAGTTTGAAGTTCCGTTTCTAAATTAGTTATTGCTTTACTTATAGCTGACGGAGAAATATGAAGATTGTCAGCTGCACTAATTAATGATTTTGTTTTAGCAACCTCAATTACGTACTCTAATTGTAATAAATTCAAATCATCACCCTTTTTCTCTTTGCTCTGTCAATAACATTGTTGATGCTCGCTAAAATCAGTTCCCTTTCCTCGGCGTAACCGCAGTACCTCACCCCAATTTCATAACTCAGATGGGTCTTTCATTGGATCGTTTTTTAGTATGAGTATGGAGCATTTTTCTAAAAAATCACTTTGTATCAATTTCATTACTAACCTTTTATGATAGACTTTTATCTAAGTGAATTTTTTTCAATTAACTATCACTTATTTACACTTTATATTAACTTAAAGGAAAAGTATATTAATTTTATAGAGGTGGAAGCGTTTTCTGCTAATCACTTTCTTAGATTGCACTATTCGTCTAGGTAGATTTACAATAAATTAAACTTTACGAAAACAAGGTTGGTTCTGTAAATTCACCGAGATCTATTAAGTCAAAGATGAAAATAGTTTTTATCCTTCTCTATTTGTTTGAACGATCATGTATTAGTCTTGGAGGTGCATTTTATCAACTAAATTTTAATTGAATAAAATTTAGTACTTTAGAACAGATTTTTAGGGCTTTCACTTTCGATTAACAGTTTTAGATATTCCCAATCTTAGGAGGTTTAAAATGAGTCAATATGAATCGATCTTAATTACAGGTGCAGCAAGTGGCTTAGGTTTAGGTGTAGCAAAGCATTATAGTAAAAATGAAAATGCACATATTTTTTTAATCGATATAAATCCTACAAATTTAGAAAATGCTAAAAAAGCATGTGAAGAGTTAGGAGCTACCGTTCATACTAAAATTGCAAATATTATGGATGAAGAAGTTATGAAAAATGTCATAAATGAATGCGATGAAATTAAGCCACTAGACTTAATTATTGCAAATGCTGCTGCACAAAGACCAGGAAGTAAAAGTAGAACAGAAGATACTCCTGAAGATATTATGTGGGCAACGAAAATTTGTGTAAATGGAGTCGCAAATACGGTTTTTCCAGCTTTGGATTTGATGAAATCAAGAGGTAAAGGACATATTGTTATGACTTCTTCTGCGTCTTCTTACTTAGGATTATGGGGTTTACCTGGTTATGCAGCTGGTAAAATGTGGGTACGCCGCTTAGCTGAAATGTTGCCAACGTCCTACCCTGAATTAACATTTACAGCTATTGCTCCTGGTCCAGTAAAAACACCATTATGGATTGAATCTAATCTTGATCCAAAAACTGGAGAATTAAAAAAAGGCGGAATGAAATTAGAGCCGTTAAGTGTTGAAGAAGGTGTAGAGTATTACATTAGAGGAATTGAGAACAAAGAAGTATTTTATTGCTTCCCACCACAACTAAGTGAGCAATTATCACTGGCAGAAAAACTTTCATATGAAGAAAAAATGAACTTAATTAAGAGTCATGCGAATTAAGTTATCCCTCTTTTAATTTAAAATATCAGAAAATTCATAAAATAACAAAAGATACTAAAAGGAGCGATTTATTATGTTTTCACTTAAAGGAAAAGTTGCAGTAATCACTGGAGGCGGTTCAGGTATTGGACTTGCTACCGTTAGACGTTTTCATCAAGCTGGGGCTAAAGTAGTAGTCGCTGATCTTACTGACGAAACAAAACTAGCATTAGAAATTGATGGTTTATTTATTAAGACAGATGTTTCAAAAGAAAATGAAGTACAAGCTTTACTAGAAAAAACAGTTGAAGCATATGGTCGCATTGATATTCTTTTTAACAATGCTGGTATCGGTAGAGGTTTAGTGATGATTTCGGATGCAGAATCTGTAGATTATGAAGTATCTTTTAAAGTTAATACAATGGGTGTGTTATATGGATTAAAACACGGAGCCGTATACTTAAGTGATGGTGGCGTTATTATTAACAGTGCGTCTGTTGCAGGTCTACAAGGTGTGCCAACTTATGGACCATACGTTGCATCAAAGCATGCAGTTATCGGAATTACAAAAACTGCTGCACTAGAGCTAAGCCCACGAAATATTCGAGTGAACTGCATTTGTCCTGGAACAATTGATACGCCAATGTTACAAAATAGTGGTGCTCCTGAACAAAGAGCAATTAATGATCTTGTTACACCTCTTGGTCGTTCTGGTTTACCTGAAGAAGTAGCTGCTCTTGTTCACTTCTTAAGCTCCGACGATTCTAAGTTTATTACAGGCCAGGCTATTACTGTAGATGGTGGAATAACAGCTGGTACTTCATTAGGAGTTTGGTCTGGATTAGCTGCATTAGTTCAATAAACGGAACCTAGTTAACAGCTACTCTTAGGATCTTTCTTGGCAGTTTAAAAAGGAACTTCATATTTGAGTTCCTTTTTATTGCATTGAGAACAAAAGAAAAATTGCTTATGAGTTGGAGAATGGTTATGGAAGCATTAACAAAAAAGCAAGAATTACATGGAGAAAGCGTGAAATTTGCACAACAACATTTAGCAAACGAGCGAACTTTTTTGGCCTGGATACGAACTGCAATATCGATTACTGGTGTGGGATTTTTAACTACTTCTTTACATTTTACGATAAAGTTTAGTTCAAATAAGTTTATAAATTTATTAGTCATATTTCTTGGCATTTACGCATGTGTAATTGGTTTTATAACAGGTATTTTATCAACCATTCAATATTCAAAAAAGAGAAAAGAAATCGAAAAAGGTATTTACATCCCTTCTAACAAATCGATTATTTTTGTTTCCATTTTATTTTCTCTATTAGTATTCATGATTTTTATGTATCTTTCTTTTTTATTATTACGAAATAAATAATGTAACTTGCATCTAGGATAACTATAAATTAAAGTGAGTGATTTAAATGGAATATGAAATAATGAGCGATTGCTGTTCTCCAAGTAAACAAAATTCAACCTTATCTCAAAATAATAGAATAAGTGCCGTTAAATGCTGTAATAAGCAATCTTACGACGACATGATTTATCTACGCGGCGGAGAATTCTTGATGGGAACAGATGATCCAGATGGTTACAAGGCAGACGGTGAAGGACCTGTACGAAAAATAAAAGTAAATCCATTCTATATAGATGCTTGTACTGTTACTAATTCTCAGTTTGAAAAATTTGTAACGAATACTGGCTACAAAACTGAAGCTGAACTATATGGATGGTCCTTTGTTTTTCATTCTCTCGTGTCCTCTGAGACACAGAAAAATGTTACACAACTTGTACAACAAACGCCTTGGTGGCTTGTTGTAGAAGGAGCAAACTGGAGACATCCTGAAGGACCAGACTCTACGATTGAAAAAAGATTAGATCATCCTGTCATTCATGTTTCTTGGAATGATGCTACAGCCTATTGCAATTGGGCTGGAAAAAGGCTACCAACTGAAGCTGAATGGGAATACGCTGCTCGAGGTGGTTTAGAACAAAAGAAATATGCTTGGGGCGACGAATTACATCCCAATGGTGAACATTATGCAAATATTTGGCAAGGCCAGTTCCCAAATGAAAATCAAGCATTAGATGGTTATATAAGTACAGCTCCAGTTCGATCATTTCCTCCTAATTATTATGGTTTATATAATGTTTCAGGAAACGTATGGGAATGGTGTTCAGATTGGTTCAGTCCAAACTATCATGTTCTTGATTCAAATGAAAATCCTAAAGGAATTCCACAAGGTACATCCAAAGTAATTCGTGGTGGCTCCTATCTCTGTCATGAATCTTACTGTAATCGTTATCGTGTAGCTGCTCGTAGCTCCAATACACCTGATAGTTCAACTGGAAATATGGGATTTCGATGCGTTAAAGATGCGTAAGTAAACATACTTTCTTAACAAATGTTTCGTTTTACTTTTACTTAATTTTTTACACTTTTAAATATAAATGTACCTTTTCAATCATTCACACCAAGAATGTACTATCAATCGATTCATTTATTTCTATTTTAAGGAGCTATGAATATGAAAAACAATATTGTATACATTGTACTTGATGACATGGGTTTTTCTGACCTAGGTTGTTACGGTTCGGAAATTAAGACACCTAATATCGATCGTTTAGCTCAAAATGGATTGAGCTATAATAACTTTCATGTTACACCTCTTTGTTCTCCAACTAGAGCAAGTTTATTAACTGGGCGAAATCATCATTCTGTCGGTATGGGGCTTCTTTCAAACTTTGATTTAGGTCCTGATGTCCCTAGTACAAGAGGTAAAATACACCCTTCTGCAGGTACAATAGCAGAAATATTAAAAGAAAATGATTATAGTACTTTTGCTGTAGGAAAATGGCATTTGGCACCCATCTATGAAGAATCAGCTGCTGGCCCTTTTCATAACTGGCCGTTAGGAAAAGGATTTGAACGATTTTACGGATTTCTAGAAGGGATGACAGATCAATATTCGCCTAGTTTAGTTTATGATAATCATAGTGTGGAGCCTCCGGAGAAATCAGATTATCATCTTTCAGAGGATCTAGTCGATCAAGGGATAAAGTTTGTTTCTGATCATGCCTCATTTTATCCAGAGAAACCTTTCTTCATGTATCTTGCCTTTGGCGCACAGCATTCACCACACCAGGTTTCTCAAACTTATATCGATATGTATAAAGGTACTTATAACAAAGGTTGGGATAAAATTCGCGAGGAAAGACTGGAGCGTCAAAAATCATTAGGAATTGTACCAACAGATACAGTATTAGCTGAACGAAACCCTGGTGTAAAGGAATGGGAAAATCTTTCACAAGATGAAAAACGTCTATTTGAAAGATTCCAAGAAACATATGCGGGATTCCTTACTCACACAGATGAGCAGATTGGTAGATTCGTTAACTTTCTAGAAGCTATCGGTCAATTGGATAATACGATGATCGTATTCCTATCGGATAATGGAGCAAGCCAAGAAGGTGAGTTTGACGGGATTCTAGAACAAACTTCCTACTTTAACGGAGTTCCAACAACTGCTGAAAGTATGATAGATCGGATTGATGATATAGGTGGACCAAATTCACAGCCTAACTATCCTCGTGGCTGGGCACAAGCTAGTAACACGCCTTTTAAGTATTATAAGCAAACAACATTTGACGGAGGTATTCATGTTCCCTTGATTTATCATTTCCCAAATCGGATCAAGGATTTTGGAACTGTCCGAGACCAATTCCATCACGTTATTGATATTACACCAACCGTTTTGGAACTTGCTGGAATAAGTACACCAGAAGAAATCAAAGGTGTTAAGCAAATGCCTTTGCACGGCAAGAGCATGCAATATACTTTTGATGATCGTTCAGTACATACAAGTCGGGAAACCCAATACTTTCTAATGGCAGGACAGCGTGCTATTTGGCATGACGGCTGGAAGGCGATCTCTTTTCATACGAAAGGAACCCCATTTGAAGAAGATCAATGGAGTCTATTTAACATTAACAAAGATTTTTCTCAAAGTAACGATTTGGCAGCAATATACCCTGAAAAACTTAAAGAATTACAAGATATCTGGTTGAATGAAGTAATGGAATTTAATGCACTTCCGTTGCTTGATCAAACGATTGAATTATTTGCTTATATCTCTCCGGATGATAAGGTAAGATCTCGCACAGAATTTACTTTCTTTCCGGGAATGAGTCATAGTCTTGCATCACCGCCTATATTAAATCGTTCATACTCAATTACAGTGCCTATTGATTGCCCAAGTGATGACTGCGAAGGCGTTTTGATTGCACAAGGAAATCAATACAGTGGATATACAATTTACATTCAAAATAACCGTTTATTTTATGAGTATAATTATGTAGGGACAGTCTATAAAATTGAATCCGATTTAGAAATACCAGTTGGAAAATCCACACTCCACTTTGAATTTTCCAAAACAGGACCTTTACAAGGAAAAGGAAGGCTATTTATCGATGATCATCAAGTTGGTGAAGTAGATATGCCTAGAACCTTACCATTTTTGATTTCAATCGAAGGATTGGATATAGGGCGAGATGCGTATTTACCAGTAAGTAAAAACTATGCAGATTTAGGAGACTTCGCATTTACAGGCACTATTCAAAAAGTAGCGTTTAAATTACAAAACGATTAAGTTGAAATAAATGGAAAGTATGGCACTATGCTATACTTTCTGATCCAATCGGCACGAGTAGGAATAACAAGTAAGCATATAAAATTAATTTATAAGGGAGTGCTTTACATGAGACGCTGGGTAATTCTCATTATGTTGTTAATCGCAACACTTATTAACTTTGCTGATAAATCCTCCACAAGTGTCGCATCTGTTTTTATCATAAAGGATTTTAACCTATCCTATGTACAATACGGTTTACTCGGAAGCATATTTTTCTGGTTCTTTTCTCTAGCTAGTGTAGTCGGAGGTGCTTGGTCAGATAAAATTGGTACAAAAAAAATGTTATCGATTCTATTGGTCGCATGGACATTATTGCAATTCGGTACATTTTTCATAACTAGTTTCTCGTTTCTTCTATTATATAGAATTCTGCTTGGTGTATTTGAAGGTCCAGCCGGCCCTGTTGTGATCAGTCATTTAAGTAAAGTATTTCCGGAAGAACGTCGTGGAATGGCGATTTCAGTATGTAATGCAGGTGCGATGATTGGAGCTATGGCACTTACACCTGTTTTAGTTCACGTAAATCAAATATATGGCTGGAGAATTTCATTTGTGGCATTAGGAGTAGTTAGTTTAATTTGGGTTCTTATTTGGGGATTAATAAAAGACAAATCGAAAACCTCAGTTGAATCAACGGTCGAAAAATTGCCAGTAGAAAAATTCAAATGGTCAGAGTTTAAACCGATTTTATTCTCTCCTACTTTACTATTTACTTTACTTAATCTTTTTGCTAGTTTTTGGTTAGTCGTATGGATTTCTGTATGGCTACCTGTCTATTTAGTAAAAGGAATCCATTTATCACAAACAAAGATGGGACTAGCCGTATTATCAATCGGCCTTATTAATATGGTTGTATCAATGAGTGCTTCTATTTGGTCTGATAAATTATTCAAAAAATCCAACAATTTACGTTCATCTCGTGTCTTGTTCTCGTCAATTTTACAAGTCATTAGTGCCGTATTACTATTTTCCGTTACGCTTATAAAAGCACCGGTATTCGTCATTATCATATTAGGAGTAGCACTAGGATTAACGACAAACATATTAAATGTCGGTCCTATTATTATGATGAGTTTACTTCCAAATAGACGCGGCTTAATGATTAGCCTTGGAATTTCATTTCAAAATCTATCAGGAATTGTTGGACCATTAGTATGTGGTTACCTAATAGATCTTGCAGGAAATAATACTTTGAGAGGATTCAACAGTACAATCGAATTTACTGCAGCGCTCATAATAGTAGGGTGTACTTTATTTGCAATTTTCGCTAAACCTGACTCGCCCTTATCAAAGAACTTTAGTCACATTGATTTAGTAGAACCAAAAGAAATTTAAATCGAAAAATAGAACAAATACGGATAAACAAGAAAAAGCCCAACCTTTGATAAACAAAAGTTTGGGCTTGATTCTAATTTCTACTTAAGTTTTATAGTACGTTTAACTGAACTACTTTTATTTCCAGCTTTATCAACTGCGTAAATAGTAAGTGTAAGTGTAAGTGTACCTTTCGCTTGTTTTGGTAATTTCAATCCAAATGTACCTTTGCTTGTTACATTTGCTTTTCCAACAATTTTATTCCCAACTGACACAATAATACTTGTATATGCTTCTGCTTTACCTTCAATCGTTATTTCATTTTTCGTACTTGCAACCAAACGTGAGATAACTGGTGCAGTTGGTGCTGTTCGATCTAACACGGTTGTTTTAGATGAAGCACTTTGATTTCCTGCTTGATCAATGGCAACAACTGTTAGAGCTGTTCCCGCTTTTTGTTTGCTTACTTTAATACGATAGATACCTTTAGTATCCGCTTTTCCAGTTGCAATTACTTTATTCTGAACAATAACTTTAATAGATGCATTTGCTTCTGTTGTACCAGTTACGTAAGTATCATTGTCATCGATCACGTTAATCTTCGGTGCAGTTGGTGCTGTTTTATCTATTACTACAATTGTTGTAATTTCACTTTGATTTCCATCTGAATCTTGTGCAGTTACACGTAATGTTGTTCCTGCTCTTTGTGGACTAATTTGTACTACGTATTTTCCATCTGAATTCGCTTTTCCTGATGCAATTAACTTATCTTGAACTTTAATAAGAATCGTTGCATTTGCCTCTGCTGTTCCTGAAATTGTCTTATCATTGTCATCAATTACGTTAATTTTTGGTACATTTGGTGCTGTTCGATCTAATACGATAATCGATGTAGTTACACTTTGGAATCCACTAGAATCTTGTGCAATTACCTGTAATACTGTTCTTGCTTTTTGTGGACTAATGACAACCGCATATTTCCCTTGTGCATCAGCTTTCCCTGTTGCAATTACTTTATCTTGAACTTTAATAAATATAGTCGCATTTGCTTCTGCTGTACCAGTTATTTTTGTATCGTTATCATCGATTGCATCGATTTTCGGTGCAGTCGGTGCTGTACCATCAACTACTGTTATCGATACATTTAGTTGATTTCCATCAGCATCTTGTGCAGTTACTTGTAATACTGTTCCTGCTTTTTGCGGACTAATATGAACGACAAATTTACCTTCTGAATTTGCTTTACCTGTTCCAATTAATATACCTTGTACTTTAATAAGAATTGTTGCATTTGCCTCTGATATACCAGTAAATGCAGTATCATTATCATCGATTGAATTAACGACTAATACATTCGGAGCTGTACGATCTAAAATTGTAATCGATGAAATATCACTTTGATTTCCATCAGCATCTTGTGCAGTTACTTGTAATTCCGTTCCAGCTTTTTGCGGGCTAATTAGAAGGACATATTTCCCTTCTGAATTCGCTTTTCCTGTTGCAATTACTTTATCTTGAGCTTTCACAAGAATCGTTGCATTTGCCTCTGCTGTTCCAGAAATGGCCGTATCATTATCATCAATCACGTCTATTTTTGGTGCGTTTGGTGCTGTACGATCTAATACTACTATTGATGAAATGTCACTTTCATTTCCATTTGAATCTTGAGCAGTTACATGTAACGTTGTTCCTGCTGTTTGTAAACTAATTTGAATTGCATATTTTCCTTCTGAATTTGCAATACCTGTTGCAATTACTTTATCTTGGGCTTTCACAAGAATCGTTGCATTTGCCTCTGCTGTTCCAGAAATTGTCGTATCATTGTCATCAATCACGTCTATTTTTGGTGCATTTGGAGCCGTACGGTCAATAACTGTTGTCGTTTCAATTACTTGATTGCCTGCTTGACCTTCAATAATGATTGTTAATTCTGTCCCCGCTTTTTGTGGGTTAATTTCGACTTCATATGTGCCATCTTCTTTTGCTTTTCCTGTACCTACTACTTGATCATTATTTTTCACAGTAATACTTGCATTCGCCTCAGTTAAACCTGAAATGACTTTGTCATTGTCATCTACTGTATGGAGACTTAAAACTGTTAGATTAAATTCTTGAGTAATTTTCGCCTCACCTTTAGAAATTGTTGCTGTCAATGTTACTTTTTGATTACCCTTCTCAGAATTTGGTCGTCTTACCGTACCATCTTCATTAATGATGAAAGGATCACTTGAAGACCATTTAATTGTCGTATCATTTGAACCTTTAGTCGGTAAATTCAAACTAGAAGTAACTAAATTTTGATCAGTATTGTTTTTCTTGATCAATTTCCAAACGACCGATGCTTTAGCTGCTTGAACTGCTGGTTCATCATTCGTGTCTTTACTTCTAACATAAAAACCAAATGATTTCGCTAGTCCTGCTGTGCCAAGTCTTATAATTGCAGTCACTTGTACATACTGATTTTGTTCTGGTATTGTCACTTTTCCATCATTTGCTATGATTTCTGGATTATCAGATAACCAAGTGATCGATACTCCGTCGTTTCCGATAGTTGATGGGAACGATAGGTCATGAGTGACTTCCATATCTGATGAATTTTCACCAAGTACATTTTTCATCTCAAGTGAATTATAAACTCTCAGTACTTTTGTTCTATCTGCATTTTCATTATCCTTTAAAACAGTTAAATTAAACGTTTTATATGTTGTTCCGCTGTTTCTTGTTATTTTTGCTACCAACTTTACATGTGCATCTTCTTCATCGAACAACGGTGGATATACTGTACCTTGATTTGTAATATGCTTTGTATCGTCAGAAGTCCACGTTATTAGTGAACCATTGGATCCTCTTGTTGGTAATGATAAATTTTGAGATACATTCTCTTGATCAGTGTTTGCTGCACGGATTACATCCCATTTAATAAATGAAGCATCTTCATCAACTGCTAATGAGTCATCTGGAGTTTTTGCTTTTACTGTAACATTAAACGTCTTTACAGAAGTTGCCCCACCTACAGTTGCCGTCGCAGTTAGTGTAATATCCGTATCATTATTCGCTCGATAAACCTTACCTTCGTTTGTTAGTACAGTCTCATCACTGCTTGTCCAACTAATATGTGCTTTATTACTTTCATCAACAAAAGGTAATGCCAAATTCGATTTCACTTCAGTTTGTTGTACGTTTTCGCCTTTAATCAAGTCCCAATTTAATTTGTTTGCAGCATTTATTGCTAGTGGTTGATCAGGACTTTCTGCTGCTCCAAGACGGTAGACTACGACATTAAATACTAAAGGATGATTTCCTGTTAATGGGTGACTTGGATTCGAACCTATTGTGCTTCCTCCATCGATTTCAAACAAGTTCGGCCCTGGTTTTAGTTCTCCAGTATTCATACTGAATGGTTTGACACCTGGCTCTTGTTCATATCCAGCTGGGATGTCTGTAGAAGTTAATGGGTTGTCATAAACATTGTCTCTCCATTCAGACTGCTCATCAAATAAGTTTTTGTAAACATCCCTAAGTCCACTAAAACCTCGGTTCCAATCAACCCATGATGCATAAAACTTATCTTGATGTGCCGTAACCGTTCCTTTTACAGTAAACGATGAATCATAAGTGAAAAATGTTGCAGTGCCTGTTGCATCAATGATTGCATCGTCAAATTTCACTTTTGGTATATACGAATTTTTGTATACTGGTAATTGAACTGTAGTCTCGTGACCTAAATAGTCAATCATTGTTACTGGGAACGTACTTTTCCCCTCAGGAATACTACCTGGATCATTGTAGCCAACAAGAGAATTAAAGGCATACACGTCACCTATTGGCATGTCCCAACTTGGTATTGCATTCGGATAATAAGGAGTGTCAGCTTTTCTTTGCTGATTTCCAACTAATAAGATTGGTGCTAAATCTGGATTAGCTGAGTACGTTTTATTGTTACCATACGGCGTAACAATGTAACCATGAACGCCTGGATCGAACCCTTCCGAAACATATATTCCGTCTCGGGGAATATCTAAAAATTTGATCTCTGTATTTCGACTCGTATCTTTATACGGAACAACTTTAATTGGAAGTTCTGTAGTAGTTGTATCATTCTTAACTGTCACTTTATCTGTAGCTACAGTTACATCAAATGTCAGTGTACTTGTATTCTCCAATGTATCTGTCGTTGTAAGGACAATCTTATGGTCTCCATTTTCTAACACAACTGGATAGCGGAACGTTTTTGGAGTTGGATCAAACGTTACGATACTACCCATTGATTTTTTGGAACCACCATCAACAGCAACTTCAACTTTATAGCCTCTTGAATTCGCTACCGTATCTTTCACTGTTGTATTTAGCATTAGAGCGACATGATCTCCGCTATTTTCTACATATGCACTCATATTAGACGCATTTAATGAAATAGTCGGTGCAACTGTGTCAACAGCCGTCTCGATTCCAACTGCTGGTATGTCTGGATCATTCCACTTTTCACCTTCAGCTAAAACGACAAATTTCACTGCATAGTCACCAGCAGGCAGGTCATTTGGAACATTAAAATGTCCATTAATTGCATATTCACTATATTCACCATGTAAAGGTGTTTCCGTCATATATTGGTTAAGGTCAAGATCAACAGGTTCTCCAACAACCGTGCTGTTATCGTAATAATTTTTCAAAATGACTGCTTGGATTTTTTTCACGACATTCTTTCGTCCTACCGCTTTAAAATTCAAGTTAAACTCGTCACCAGGCTTTACATCAGCAGCCCAATACATACTTGGTACATTATCGTTTAAAGTTGCAGTTTGTAAATCGATCCAAACGTGATTACTAGTTTTATTCACGATGACAGTTTGCTCTTTGCCTAAATTACCAACTTTATCTATCGGCGCAATATTAATAATATTTAGTCCTTCGTTTAGACCATAGACTTTCAATTCATACGTTCCATCATCATTTTGTTTCACGTCTTCACGATAGTTAGTATACGGCTCACTTCCATTAACTGCTAAGTACACATTACCATCTACACCACCAGCATCTCCATCATCCATTGTCCATCGTACTGTATAAGAATCTTCATTCGTCACTTCAGGATGCGATGTTTCATCATAATCTGCTGATCGTTTCATATTTAAAGTCGGTGCTGTCGTATCTTTATACATTGGTATATAAACAGTCGGTTGCGGTTTTGCATTTGGTGCATCCGCCGTTGCTGTTACTGCAAAGTAATACTGTCCATCTTGAACAGTAATTCCTTGATTAGTTGAATTCCAAATCCAATCCCCTGAAATTTGAACAGGAGGGGTACCCGAATACGGATCTGATTTAACTAGCCATTCATCATCTGATAAATGAGTAACAAGATTATGGTTTTTATCGACAACATCAATTTTTAAGTTTCGTGCATTTCGTAATAAAGCAAGAGCTGGTAGTGGGTTCATACCAGGACCATAAGCATAATACTTGTCACCTAAAGCAAGTTGTTCTGGGGTATGTGGTTCACCGAATATCTCGTTATATCCGAAATAGAAAGGACCCGTTTGAATTCCCATTTGTGTACCTAGACCTGATTTCGTCCACACATCTGTTGTTTCTTTTGTATCAACGATGTTTGGTTCATCCCATTTTCCATAAAACCCATTATATGGAACGTTTAATGTTGGTTGTTTTGAATCCGTCGGTGTTAAATAAATATAGCCCTCTACAAACGTGTTTTTCAACGTAGAATCTGCTAAAGATAATGTAACATTCACTCGTTTCGTTGAGTTTGCAGGGATTGTAATTTCATTTAAATCAAATGATAATTTTGCATCTTCCAAATATCGACTACGAATATTATCAGAATTCGTTTTAAGCGAGTCCTTTAAAACATCTGTCATGACATTTCCATTTAATTTATACGTAACTGCCTGATTTGAAAGATTTTGAGCAACTAATGTAAATGTTGACGATTTACCAATTTCTTTTAAACTAATACTTCCAGTACCAGTCGTACCTGTTACGACAACAGGAGATTTCACAGCAAGATCCGGTCGAATCATTCCCGCGCCTTGTCTTCTTGGTTGATATTCAGTCATATAATCAATACGGTCAACCGAATTGTTTGCATTTACATAATCTCTTTTTGCCGGAATTGATGTATTCATTATTAAATTCTTCGTTAATTGAGCAAAAGCTCTTGTACCTGGTTTATATCCTTTATCTATTAAAGCTTGCATAACATCTGCTACTGCGCCGGTTACATATGGAGCCGCCATCGATGTTCCATCTTCGCTCTCATAAGCATTGTGCTTACTAGTATCTGCTGTTCTTACAGAAGAAACAATCGCATGTCCAGGAGCCATTACTTCAGGTTTTAACAATAAGTCACTTGTTGTTCCCCAAGATGTAAAATCAGTAGGCTGTCCTGAATTCGATTCAGCAAAGGCCGATCCTAATTTTTCATCTGTAATTTTGAATTTGATAGTTGGAATACCACCACCAAAAACAGGAACTTGATCCAATACTTCTTGTAATGCCATTCCATCTTCATAACTTATAAACGAAAAAGGAATCGTTCCAAATCCTTGAGGATCCGGAGCAGCACTATCAGGAGATGAGTTATAAACGATAACGCCTGCAGCACCTGCCTGCTTGGCATTTGCTACCTTCTCAGCAAAGCTAATTGTTCCACGCTTAATTAATACGATATTATTTTTAACCTTATTCTTTAATTGAGTAGTGTAGTCAGTCAGTAATCCAGGAAGATCATTTCCATCAATATCCTTTCCTAGAGGAACTAGTACATATTCTTTATCCTTGTTTGCTGTCCAATTCCAATCATCTAGTCCTTCTCCAGAAATGCTGTGTCCAACACCTGTATTAAGGAATTGATAAGTGTGTTTTGATACGAAATTATTTGCTGCTGCAACTGTAAATGAATCTGGATAAACACCAGGATTTCCAATTTTATTTAAATCAGGGGTTTGTCCTAATTTTATTGTTTCTCCCATTCCACCTGATCGATCTGAATAGGCATTCGATGCATTTCCTGCCGCAACAACGACAACATGCCCTTCATCCGTTGCATTTCGAATTGCAATTCCTAATGGATCATTTGGGTCTCTTGTATCAAATGAAGAGGATGAACCTAAACTCATGTTAATAACGTCTGCTCCAAGTGATGAAGCATGGTCAATCCCTTTTATAATGTCTTCTGTTAACGCTCCTGCTTGATGGTCAGAAAACACTTTTTCTGCAATAATTTGAGCTTCTGGTGCGACACCTTGTATGACGGGACCAGAACCTGCTGCGATACCAGCTACGTGAACACCGTGTGAGCTTGTAGCATTATTTGGATCTTCTACACGTGGAATGATGTCATCATTTTGATCAGCCCAGTTGTAACCATCTACTACTTTAAGAGAAGTTGTCCCGTCTGGACGAATAAATTTCCCCTTTTTAATTCTAGCCTTACTCATATCTGTAGGATCTGGAAAAGCTTCATGAGTATAATCCACTCCGGTATCAACAATCGCGATGACCATTCCTTCTCCTTTATAACCAATAGGTTTCCCTAGTGTTGAGCCATTCCACAGATTTTTAATCCCTGTTAGATCATGTTGTTGATTAACTGCAGGCGCATATATTTGTTGTAATGTAACTGATTTAACATCTGGTAATGATTTAATATCATCTATATCTTCATACTTAATATGATCAATACTAAAACCTTTAAAAATGTTCTCATATTCATGTTTAAATTGTAATTTACTACTGCTCTTGGATTTACCTCCAGAGAGTTTGTTCATTATTTCGGTTTTTTGCGTTTCGATATCATTATTGACACGATCCTTAGCATCACTTAAAGAAAGTTGATTAATTCCAACATTATCCGATGCAGTCATTTCAGAAACTGTTTCACCTTTAAGCTGAACAATAACAGAAACTTCCTCATCAGGCTTATGCACTGCAAAATCTGATAGATTCTCTTTATTTGCAAATTTATTTTCTTTATCTTTTTTAGCCGCAGCCTCAATACTTTTCATACCCTCTTCTTTGAATCTTTCAATCTCATCTTTTGATAAACTGTTTGAACTTTGTTTATCTTTGCTATTAGTAACAAATATACTTGGTTTTGGAGCTGCTTCACTTAAAAGTGCTGGGTTTTGAGGCTTATTTTCCTCAGCTAATACATATGTCATGTTTGACATGACAAGACCAAAAATTGACAAATACGACACTCTTTTGACAAAACTTTTTCTAAACTTCATTTTTCTCCCCCCTTGACTGAGCATTTTTTTGTGAATTGCACATGCTCAATCTATTTCTATTGTGTAAATTTAATTGTTAAGAATTTTCTTAATAGTTAAATTTATATTTACAATTGTACTTAAGCTTGCATTTACAGTAAATTGGGGGAATCAACATATGATTAATCGTAATTTTTGATAAAAATCGACATTTTTTTCAGTTTTTCACCATCGATATTGAATAAAAAAGGAATATATTAAGTGAAATATTAACAATTTGACCTAATTTTCATTTTAAAAGAATAAAAATAATTTTCACACTTGGGGGAATTATGATTTTCTATAACTCCAATGGTTGGTTATTACAAGCATGTTTTATTACTAACTTAAAAACAATAAAAAAAGAAAAAACCCTATATTTAAAGGATTTTTCCCTAAAATTTGTTCTTAATAAAGATTAGTTTCTAAATTAAAACTAGAATATTTTATTTGTAAAAAATTACCTATTTCTTTTTCGATTAATCGATTATTTAAAACTCATATCGATCTCCGATTTTATTAATTTCATAAACTCCTTTTCACAACTATTAGCATGTTTTTTTTGTGATTTAGTCAAACATAACAAGATATCGTCATGTCCAAAATTTACTAAGTCAATTGATACAATATTACCATTTATTACATGTGGATGGTTTTTGAGCGCAAAATCCGGAGTTAGTGTGATTGCTATATTTTGATTAATTGTTTCTACGATAAAATGTGCATCATTTGCAGTAAATAGTAAGTTGATCTCCTTTAAGTTGTTAAAATGTCTTGCAATGTACTCCCTTAAAAAAACCGAATCATAAAGTACAAAGCTTTGATTATGTAGCTCTACCGGTGTAATCTTTTCATAAAATGCTAATGGGGAATGTTTACTTACAAACAATTTCATCTTACCTTTTAATAAGATATCAAAATCTAAATCATCAATTGTATTAATCAGACTATTTTCCAAAGCAATCAGACCAATATCAATCGTTCTTTGTTGTATTTGGTCAAGTATTCTTCGTGTATCATCTTGTGAAATCGTTAATTCAATATTCGGAAAGACTTCTTTAAAAATGGATACCGGTTTTAACATTAATTCCATAAAGGAACCAATTGCAGCCACTCTCAGCTTACCCGTATCCAAAAAAGTATTCTTCCTAGATTTATCCTTTAATTCCTGAAATTTTGATAACACTTCAAATGATAGTTTAATAATTTGTTTTCCTTCATAAGTTGGAACTGGTCCTTGTCCTCTTTGACGGTCAAATAGTTTAAACCCTAGTTCATTCTCAATATTTGTAATGGCTTGACTGATACCTGATTGAGTTACATTTAAGTTTTGTGCTGCTATTGATATTGAACCAGTTTTTGCTACCTCTACAATATATTCTAGATGCACTGGATTCATCATACTTCCCTCTTTTCAATAAATTACAATTTTATTCATTTTACTATAGAAAGATTTTTAACTAAACCATGTTGTAAATAATAATCATTATTTGACTGTGATCATAGAACAAGTTGTTCAAGTTGCGGTAAAAGTGATAATGAGAAAACGAGTCTATAGAAATAATTCTAAGACTCGTTTTCGTTTTCGTTTTCATTTTTCTTTATTAATTCATTTGTATAATCTTTTTTAGTATTCCTAACAAAGAAGAATTCAATTTTAACTATTTAATTAAAACTTTTTTTCAATTCCTCTAATGTAATTTTCCCAGTACTCTTGATTGGAGTAATTGAAGTAGGAAAATATGGATTTGTTGTCATAAAGTTCTTTTCAACAAAGCTGAAGTCTTTAATATCTACGACTCCATCTTTGTTAAGATCTTCTTTTAAGTTCACACCTATTACTTTTGCTTTATTTGCGATAAGTTTCGCATCATAAATATCGATTACATTATCATCATTTACATCACCAGCAGCAGTAGTAGCCATATTGATACTATAGTAATTCCCTTGTAATTCACCATCAATCTTTCTACTTAATTTTATTTTATTACTAAATGTGTAATGTCCTGGGATATTGACTACTAATGTATAGAGTTCCTCTGTCACAGGGATATCAGCAAAAACCATTTTTCCAATTTTTGATATGGTTGCTTTATATTTATTACCCTTACTATCTACTAAAAATGCTTTTATTCCGATTGTTGAATAATCTAATTTAGTTCCAAGTTTAATTGCTTCACCGCGGAAATATCCTTCAGCGTAACTGTGTTTACTGATTAAATTAATACTATCAGCAAAAGTTTGCACGCTTGTCGTTTTACCTTCATTTGTTTTATAAGAGCTTTCAGTGGAATAGAAAGTAGCTTTTCCATAAAACCATAGATCATCAACGACTTTCATCGTAATATCTAAAAGATTAATAGAATTATTAAGTTTAATTGGTAGATTAGTTTTTGTATCAAACAGGTCCACACCATATGTGACCATGTCAGAATAAGTATCTGACTTTATTTCCGGTTTTGCTACACGGATTGTCCATTTATTTTTAGCTGCTAAATCTTTTAATTCTTGAGTTGGCTTGACATTCATTATTTTAAATAAATGAGGTACATCAATTGACGTTCTGGCACTCGTTAAGTCGATAGGATTATTTACTGAGAATGTTGTTGTAAATTCTGTACCAAGTCCAACCGCTTGATTATTTCCTTTAATTTGTGCATATTGAGTTCCCTTCTTCATCATAATATATCGATCTAAATTAATATTTGAAGCGGTAGCATAGTCAAATGAAAATAAGTCAATAGTCGTTGGCTGATCATTGTATTCGTCTGGTAAAACACCAAACTTAAAGTCACCATTTTCATTTGGTACAAGATAATCAGTTGGAAAAGAATCGTCATCTTGATAAACAATTACATTGTTAGCTGCTTGTGTTATTGCATGCCCTTTACTCTTCAGGTATTCAATTGTGTCATCATAAACTTTTCCATGTACCCAATAAGCTTTATAGTCTTTTCCATCATATTCTGATTTCTCAGTCGTTAAATCCGCGTTTGTTAATTCATGAATACCAAATGTTTTATCATATGTTACTTTTGGTGCAGTATTATCAATAACCATATCATTATCGATTTTAAAGGTTTTACCAGTTGAATCCGTTCCTATAAACGAAATAATATATCTTCCTTCATCTAACATAGTGTATTCATCAGAAATAGGTTTCTTTGAATCACCAGTAAAACGTTTTACATCTCCACTAAATGCATTACGGAGTGAGTATGGAGTATCAACAGCTAAACCATCTGCATTTATTGTTCCTACGAGTCCAATTGGATTACCATTTAAGTCTTTAATAATCATATCAATTGTTTTCAATGGACTTCTTAATTGGAATCTTGCTGGAGTATAAGGAACTAACCACGGATGGAAGACACTATAATCATTCGTAATTGCGTTTTGATAGAAATCAACAAACTCTATCCCTCCGTCAGTATAACGAACGTGGAATGGTATTCTATAATCAGAAGTGTTGGATTCATTTCGAACATGAATATAACCTTGATAGTTACCAATTTCTGCATTCGATGGCAGAGTTAGTGTCGCTGAAATATTAATTGAACTATTACTATTTACTTCAAAAGTATTAGGCAGTCCAATAGACACTTTATTTGCTTCTGCATTTTTAGATACACCATCAATTGTTAAGTATTCTACACTCGTAGTATATTTTTGATTTTGATTACTCAAGTTCGATACTTTGATTGTAGTAGTTTTCGTTTTAGTTGCTGTAGAACTTGCAATGCTACCGTATGCGATAGATCCAGTAATATCATCAATTTCTTTTGGTGAACCAAATTCATCAAGGGTCACTGTTTTATCTTGAACTTCTAGTAATGTCGTATTATGCACCGCTGCAAAAGCATCTATTCGACCCGCACCAACTTCATTGACATTATACGTACGACCTTTTAATGGAACAGCGGTATTCATTAAGGTAGCTTTTACATCTGCAACAGTATAATTTGGATGAGATTGTAAAAGTAAAGCTGCAACCCCAGCAACATGAGGTGTGGCCATCGAAGTTCCATCAAAATTTGCATATGCACTCGTATAATCAACGCCATCAGCAGGACTATTTATGTATTCTGGAATGGTAGAGAATGTCGTAACGCCCGGAGCTACAACATCTGGTTTAATATCAAAATTATTTGATACTGGTCCACGTGAACTAAAATCAGCTAACACATCACCCGAAGACATATTTGATTGGAGATTTGATAATCTCACCGTAGAATCAGGATTTTCGTTTAATTTAGTAACTAGTTTATCTCCATCACTTTGTAGCATTTTAAATGAAGGTAAGTATCCAAGGTTCTCACCTAAGTAGTAAGGGATTTCCCCAGTTACGTTATTATAGATTAGAACAGCTACCGCACCTTTTTCATGTGCACGTTTAATTTTTTCATCAAACGTAAGAGTTCCGCGTGAAATTAGAGCTACTTTTCCAGTCAAATCCTTACCAGAGTAATCAGCTTCAGTACCTATCCCAACATTTACCACATGATAATCTTGATCAATAACCTTTAAATAATCTTTTCCCATACCATGTCCCAATAAAGTACTTGGTACTTTCGTATCACCTAAATTCGTTGTAACCGAAGGAACATCAGTCGGCACATCACTCGCCCCTACTGTAATTGCCAATGGTGAAGCACCTGGAGATCCAAGTGTTCCAGGATTCGGACCTGTATTACCTCCTGCAATTACTGTTACAACCCCCATTAAGGCAGCATTATTTATTGCCACTGAGGTAGCAGATAACGAATTGTTTTCGTCATTGCCTAAAGATAAATTAATAACTTGCATACCATCTGCAACGGCTTTTTCAACTCCAGCAATAACCGATGAATCAGAACCTGATCCATAATGTCCTAATACACGGTAAACATTTAATTCAACTTTTGGAGCAACACCAGTCATAGCATAATCAACGGTATTTTCTGGATTTGCTGCAATCGTTCCAGAAACGTGTGTACCGTGATCTGTGTAAAAAGATCGCCCCTCTATAATTTCATCTTCACCAGACTTTTTCCAATCTTCTAGAGTTGTTTCCATCGGATCCGAGTCGTTATCAACAAAGTCATATCCACCTTTATATGCATCTTTTAGGTCCGGATGATTGTAGTCTATTCCTGTATCGATTACACCAACTTTAATTCCCTGTCCGTTAATATTTTCATTATGTAGTTTATCAACACCTAAGAACGGCAATGGAGCTGGCAGTTCTTTTGAATTCGAAACGGGTTGGGCAATTGATTCACTTTTTGGAAGTTGTACAATATTATCTTTCCAAATTCGTTTTACAACACCTGTATCTAGCAAAGCATTGATTTGACTAGTAGGTATTGTCATGGCAACTCCATTAAAGACATTCTCGTAGGAACGGGTAATACTGTATGATGATTTTGAATCTTTACTTTTAAACATTTCTTCCACTCGTTGCTTAAAGTATGCCTGTTCATCTTGTATTTTTTCTTTTTTAGATTTAGCATCTCGCGTAGAAACTGATGCTGCTGAGTCTTCAATTGGTGCTGTATTCAACTCAACAATAATTTTTGATTGAACATCGTTTGATGACGTTAAACTTGGATCAATAATAAACCCATCTTCTGGTGTCAATCGATTTAAAGATTGTCGTTGCTCATCTGTAAGCCCCTTTATAATTGCTTCAGCAGAATTAGTGATCGCATAAGTCTTTTGATGTGGTAATAAATACGTTGTCATAAAACTCGTTGCTAGGACTCCTGTTACCATTACATTTAAGATTTTTTTTGATTTCATTTTCTTCATCCAAAAGCTCCTTTTCTTTGAATAAACTCATTAGTTTAAAAATTAAAAAACTCCTTACTACCCTGCTATTTTATTAATTTATAAAAATATCAAATTGGAATTTCCCAAAGGCCAATTTGATATTAAATAACTGTAGAGAAAATACTGTTCGATTGAGTATCATTTTATTAGCAAAAATTGAAGAACCCATATTGTTGTTGAATTTAATGAATTAAGGAGAAAGATTACTAGTATTAAAGGATCGTTTTAGAAGTAAAGAGATTAATTAATATGGACTAGTACTTGATTCAAATTCTAAATGCGTGTGGAAATTTAGTAAATTGGGGGAATGCTCCGTTTTGAATAATGAATGAGGTACATAATTTCAGACATTTTTTTTAAGAAATTGTCGAATTTTATAATAAAAAACAGAAATTAGTAAGGAATCCTGAAAAGAATTTAATAAATATGAATAACAATTAACTAAAATTAATTTGATAAATGTGAGTATCCTAAAATCTGGGGGAAATAGTGGTTTTTAAGGATTTTTGTTCAAAATTAAACGTAAATTGTCTCGTAAATTAAAAAAAAATTATAAACAGATAAGAAAATATTTATTGTTCGACATTTGAAGAGAATATGTCTGATTTGTTTTGGAGGTGTCGTTAATGCTAAAAATAGACTAACGCCAAAATAAAATAGAATAATCTTCCAATTAAAGTCCACACAAATATCCTCATGATGAGAACGAATAATTATTAGTAACCGAGTTTACTACCACCAATAAAAAAAGAATCTTCAATTTTAGATTCTTTTTTTGCTGTTCATTAAACTATACTGCCCTATAGTATTTTCATGAAAGTAAAATGAAAATACTTTGAAATTCTATCAAAAAGAAGTAGCAAATGCATCTGCCGCTTCTAACTTTTTGTTTTTATTTTTTCACATAATCAGCTTCGCGTTTTTCCAGAAAAGCTGATATCCCTTCTTTTCCCTCATTACTACTTGCTCTCTCAACAATCATTAAGGACTCCATACTCATTTGGGACTCAAGCGTTTCTTGAAGAGAGTGATAAAGTAACTTCTTCGTTACTCCAAACGCATTCATTGGTCCATTTGCTAGTTTTGCAGCTAAATCAAGGACAAAAGGCATTAATTTATCGTTCGAAAATACATCATTTACAATTCCCCATTCTTTAGCCTCTTTTGCTTCCAATGGTCGATTGGTATACAATAATTCAAGAGCACGTCTTACCCCGACAAGACGTGGCAAGAAATAACTTCCTGCTCCATCCGGTGTTAAACCAATTTTGTTATAAGCCGTAACAAATTTTGAATCCTCAGAAGCATAGACTAGATCGCAAGCACATGCTAGACTCATTCCTCCACCGGCTGCTACTCCATTAACTGCTGCAATCATTGGTTTATTCATTCTAGCAAAATATGAAATAGCTTGATGAAAATACCCTGTTACAATTTTCAGATGAGAGCCAATTTCGTCCCCTTCATTCGCAAAACTTTTTAAATCTCCACCAACTGAAAACTTATTTCCAGCTCCCGTCAGAACGACTGCCCGTATTTTTTCGCTTTCTGAACAAAAAACTGCGACCTCCATTAATTCCTTTGCCATTTGCAAATCAATTGCATTCCCTGCTTCTTGGTGACTTAATGTAATAATCCCAACATATTTTTCAATGTATAGGTGTACATAGTTATTTTTCAATGATAATCCCTCCCATTCTTACTTTCTTAATAAAATCTAATCCTCAACTATCAATTTATCTAAATAAAGAACTTATAACACCCTCTTTATATTCGTTAGCATGATTAATAATCCTGCCCCATTAGTTAAATAAAAAAAGATCCGCTTCTTACCAAAACTAACAAAAAATAGTTAACTATATTACTAACCTGTGTTAAAAATAAGTACAATCATTAACTAAAAAATTATTTAAAGTCCTTACTTTGGACTTCTGTCTTTAAATATTTCATAAAAGTTTTAGCCGTTTTAGTAAAATGATTACTTTTTGATCGAACGATTCCAATTTTATATGAAGATGGGAAACTAGTTATTTCTAACGGAATGATGTCTCCGCTTTTAACATAATGATTATTTTTTAATGCTATTTCTGAAATAAAACTGAATGCTAGTCCATTAGCAACAGACTTATATATAATTTCATAATTGTTTGTTGTAAATAAGATACTGATTGGTACGTAGTTTGTTTTAAACTCATTAATAAATGATTTACATAAATCACGATTATCATCATAGATCACAAATGGTTGGTCAATTAATTCATATGGTGTAATTGAGCGACTGTTAGCAAATGGTGAATGTTTACCCACTATAATTTTCAATTTTGATATGATTAGTTTTTCAAATATAAAATCATTTTCAATCCATATTTTAGGATAAACGAAAGGAATTATCCCTAAATCAATTTTATTTTGCTTGAGTTCTTCTCTTATTTCCTGGTTACTTTTTTCCATTATATTAATCTTTACGTGTGGGAAATCATTCTTAAATAAAGTGATCGTTTTTGTTAAGAGAGTTGAGACGATATTTGGACTTGCTGAAATTCTTAATTCTTCGTTCCATACTGAGTGCTTCGAATAAACATCATCTTTTATCTCCTGAATTTTTACTAATATTTCATTTGCCTTTTTGATAATAGATTCCCCTTCATCTGTTATAACTGTACCGTTTCTAGAGCGTCTAAATAATTTAATTCCTAACTCTTTCTCTAAATTTGCGATGGATCGACTAATAGTTGATTGAGTGACAAAGAGATTTTGTGAAGCCATATAAAAAGATTTCGTTTTAGCAACTTCGACTATATGAGTAAATTGTTCTATATTCATTGTCTATACCCCAATTAGATGATTTTTTATCAAGTAAGTATGATTATTACCAATTATACTTACTTGATAATTGTATGTAGAATTTAGTTAATTCATTTATTCTGAAACTCAAAGACTATTATTTCAAGAATAACTTGAAAATTAATCTATACGAGGTGATTCATTTTAAAAAAAATAGAATTTGTATTGATGAAAAATAGTTAAAAGTGAATCATGAATCAACTTAGAAAAGTAGTAGCTCCAACTTTCAAATTAAACGATTAATTTTACATGGAGGGATTATTTTGAATAAAAAGGTACAGTCAATTTTCGATAGATGGGATGATACTAATGGTCAAAATCGTTAATGATTCCAAAGAAATATATGATGTCATCATCATTGGTGCAGGATTTGCAGGAATCACAGCTTCTCGCGAACTAAGCAATCGAGGTTTTAAAACCTTAATCCTTGAAGGACGAGATCGTATTGGTGGTCGAACATGGACTGAAAAGCGATTAGGTAGAGATCTTGAATTAGGAGGTACTTGGGTTCACTGGAGTCAGCCCCATGTATGGACAGAGATTATGCGTTACGGTCTTGAACTTACCCCATCTCCTTCCCAGGAAGTAGCTTATTGGTTTGAAAATGGAAAGCTAAAAAAAGGTACAAAGCTTGAATTTTTTCAACTGATAGGTGATGCACTAACAAGTTTTTTAGAAGAAAGTCGTTTGCATATCCCTCTTCCTTACTTGCCGCTTACTTCATCAACTATGGAAGAAATTGATAAACAATCTGTAGATGATCGTTTAGATGAACTAAATCTTGACAAAGTAGTGTATGACAATTTAAAGAATTTCTTAGAAGCGTGTTTTAATGGTCCAACGGATGTTGCTGCATATAGTACACTACTTCATTGGTATTCTCTTTCTATGCATGATTTAAAAACTTTGTTTGAAACGATCGCTAAATTCAAATTGGTCGAAGGCACTAAATCGCTTATTGACTCAATAGCATCTGACTCCTCAGCGGACATCCAGTTTAATAAGACTGTAACTCTCGTTGAACAAATAGGTGATGTATATAAGGTAAATACTGTTGATAGTGTTGAGTATAAGGCAAAAACTGTCATCACCACACTGCCTATCAATATCTTAAATAAAATCGAATTTAAACCAGCACTTTCTAAACTAAAGCAACTGGCTGCAATTGAAGGGCAAACAAGTAAAGGTATTAAATTTTTTGCAAAACTTAGAGGGAAGTATGAACCATTTTCGGCCTATGCCCCTTCTGGTAGTCCAATAAATATTTGTAATTATGAATATGATTTAGATGGTGACAGCATAATTGTTGGATTTGGATCAGACGCTTCTCGGATCAATCCAAACGACTTGCCTGCGATTCAGAATGAAGTTCGTCGATGGATTCCAGAAGCAGAAGTTTTAGAATGTACTGGACATGACTGGGTTGCAGACGAATTCTCTGGTCAGACATGGAACATGCAAAAACGTAATCAAAAAACTCGTTATATGGCTGAATTACAACGACCAGAACAAGGCGTTTTCTTATCAGGTTGCGATTATGCAAATGGTTGGCCAGGTATGATGGACGGCGCAATTGAAAGTGGTCTAGTTGTTAGCCGAAAAGTTCAAGAATATTTAAATTTGAGATCTGCTAAAATGATTAATTTAATCAATTAAAGTTAATTGATTTCCCAAATATCTAAGATGCTCATTTTGAACTATGGAGGGTATTAATGGCAAAAGCATATTTTTTTCTTATATTAGTTCAATTTTGCTATGCAGTTCCACTAGTTATTAGTCAAGTTGCTCTTGAACAAATACCAATCTTTTTATTCACTGAAATTAGTTTTATTGCAGGTTTTATTTTCTTACTTCCCTTCTCATTGAAGAAAGAGAAAGTGAATTGGATTAAACTAGGAAAAAACAATTATGGTAAGTTACTTATTCAAGGGTTTTTAATAAATATTTTACTAAACATTTTTTTACTTTTTGGAATTAGTCATACTAGTGCAACCGCCACCGGGATCATTAATAGTTCTACTCCTGCTGTCATTTTAATCCTATCATTCTTCATTTTACGTGAACGTATTAAAGCACATTCTATCTTGTCTATCTTATTTGCGATTGTAGCTGTTACTTTACAATCCTTTATTAGTCTAGGACATAGTCCGAAAACCTCATTATTAGGTAATCTATTTATCTTTCTGGCTGTACTCACTCAATCATTTTTTGTTGTTTATTCGAAAAAATTTGCAGCAGATGTACCTCCGATTACGACAGCAACGATTGTAACTTTAGTCGGTTTAATCTTATTTTTACCTCTTGCAATGATGGATGGATATAAATTAAATTGGGCAGCCATTTCCGCTTCAAATTGGTGGATTGATATAATCTATGGTGTAGTTGGAAATGCTTTGGCTCTCATTTTATATTACACCGCAATTAAAAGAGTACACGCTAAAACTGTTGGTATATTTGGAGGTCTCCTACCTATCTTAACGACGATTACAGCATTAGTAGCTCTTGGAGAACCTTTTAGCTTAACGCTGATCGTTTCCCTTTTCTGTATTCTCATTTCAATCGGTATTGCTGTATTAGGTGAGAGAAATAAAAAGGAAGAAATCTCTTTAAGTGCATATGGTGAAATACCTCTAAAATAGAATAAACTGATTAATTTACTAGTTTACACGAAATGCTAGTGATCATAGTAAACAGTTAAATTTTCTGAACAACTCTCTAAAACATTTTCATAAACTAGAAGCGGCAGCAGGCCAAGTTCGGCCAGCTGCCATACTTTAACCTGATTCAGTCTGAAGTATAGAATGAATCTTTTACTTCTTTCAGAACTAAAGAATAATCCGTAAATTACTAATACATTATTTAGTATTTTTTCTTAGTACTTCAAGTTTCCCTTTGTATGGCGCTCTAGCAAAGGACTCCATCGGGCTTGTCCCTACTTGTGCCTGATAAAGTACTCCACGTTCATGAGAAAATTCCTTAAATCCATAAATCCCTGTATATCTACCTATGCCACTTTCATTTACTCCACCAAATGGTAGATTCGGTTCTGCCATATGTTTCATTACATCATTAACTGTTACTCCTCCAGAAGTGGTTCTTGAAAGTACACTTTCTACTACATTTGGATTGTCACTAAATACATATAAAGCTAATGGTTTAGGTCTTGAATTAATTTGTTCAATTACATCATTGAAATCTGTATAAGTTATGACAGGCATAATCGGTCCAAAGATCTCTTCTTGCATGATTTTGGCATCATGTGTAACATTCGTCAAAATAGTAGGATAGAATGTTCTTCCTTCTACTAATCCACCACATCGAACATTGGCTCCCCTAAAAATTGCATCCTCTAGCAATCCTTGTAATCGATTTACGTTTCGCTCATTAACAATTTTTGATAAGTCAACTTGATTAAGTACTCCGTTCTCGAAGTAGCTTGTTTGAATATAGTCCACAACAAAGCTTACAAATTCTTCTAGTTTGTTTTCCTTCACATAAATATGATCTGGGGCAAGGCATATTTGTCCAGCATTTGCGAATTTACCGAAAGCTATTCTTGGAACAATTTTCTCCAAGTCAACTTCTTCATCAATAATAACAGGACATTTCCCGCCTAATTCTAATGTAACGGATGCAAGATGTTTTGCAGCTGCTTTCATAACTACTTTCCCTACACTAGTACTTCCTGTAAAAAGGATGTGGTTAAACGGAAACTCAAGTAAAGCATTTGAAAGTTCGACTCCTCCTTCAAAAATAGCGACCTCTGATTCGTCGAATAATTCATTTACAATTTTAACAGCTAATTTGCTAGTCGAGGGAGCTAATTCAGAAGGTTTCAAGATACAGACGTTTCCAGCCCCAATAGCTGGTATTAATGGATAAAATAGTAGCATGAACGGAAAATTCCAAGCAGAAAAGATAAGACATTGGCCTTTTGGTTCAGAGATTATTTTAGTTTTAGCTCCCAAATTTCGAGCTGGGGCTTCTATAGGTTCCATCCATTTTTCTAAATTCTCGACAAATAAATCGATTTCATTTATAACACTCATAACCTCTGATGTCAGTACTTCAAAAGCTGGTTTTCCAAGATCTAGTTGAAGAGCTTCTATAATAGCTGGAGTTTCTCTTTGAATCGTTGCTTTTAGTTTATTTAATTTTTCTATTCTTTCCGCAGGTGTCGTTTGCTTAATCACATGTTGATGTTGTTTTTGCAACTGAAATACTCTTTGAATTTCTGTATTAGTAACTTCCATCTTTTCCTCCTCATATCTTTTAAAACGCGTTCATTTCAAATAAAAATTTACGTAAACTTATTCACGTATTGGAATTTCCATTTGATGACACAGAAAGAAGCTCATATTTAAGCTTTTGCCACATGACGATTTTCTCATCTAACTGTTGACTAATTTTAATAACCTGAGGATCAATTAAACCTTTCTCTTCTGACAACTTGTACATGTATTCACGATGATCATTAATACTTCTTAATAATGTAAGTACTTTTCCAAAAATCATTGAACTTACTCCTTTCTAATTTTCCCATGTAACAGTCACCAGTTTAACGATCATTAAAGTAATATTTAGCTACAGTATAGTTTCTGATTATTTTTCAAATATTCTGAATAAACTTAACGTATTTAGAGTAAATAAAAAAATTAGTTTTTCTAACTTATAACCTGACCTAGCTAATAAGAGATAAACCCAATATTTTTTTGAATTCTTCAGTTAAAAGTGGCACAACCTCAAATAAATCTCCAACAATACCGTAATCTGCTACTTGAAAAATCGGTGCCTCTGGATCTTTATTGATAGCTACGACCATTTTAGAGTTAGACATTCCAGCTAGATGTTGAATTGCACCAGAAATTCCACAAGCAATGTATAAATCAGGAGTGACCACTTTTCCAGTCTGACCAATTTGTAAAGCGTAATCACAGTACTCCGAATCGCACGCACCACGAGATGCGCCAACCGCCCCGCCAAGCACATCGGCAAGTTCCTCTAATTGTTTGAAACCACCTTTCGATTTTACACCACGTCCACCTGCTACGATTACTTTTGCTTCCGACAGGTCAACACCACCTGTCGTTTTACATACAACTTCTTTTATAACTGTGCGCAAATCTTTCAGTTTGACGGTAAAATCTACAATTTCAACCCCGCCACCTGTTTCTTCAGCTTGAATATTATTTGGACGAATTGTTGCAAATGGAACACCATATACTACTTTTTTCTTTTCAAATGCTTTTCCTGAATAGATTGGTCTCGTAAAAACTAGTTCTCCAGATTCAATCTGCACATCTATTACATCTGAGACAAGCCCAAGCCCATGACAGGCAGCAATACGTGGTGCCAGATCTTTTCCCATTGCTGTATGAGGTAATAAAATTACTTCAGGCTGTACATCTTCAATCACTTTGCTAAATGCTTGAAAATAGGCATCTGTTGAATATAAATCTAACTGTTTATTCGCCACAATATATAATTTTTTTGCTCCATATTTTCCTAATACTTTCGCATGTATTGTTGAATTACTGCCAAAAGCAGCCGCAATGATTTCTCCACCTTCCGCAATTCGCATAGCAGCAGTTAGTAATTCTAGCGAAACACTTCTTAATTTCCCGGCTTTAGCTTCCGTTAATACAAGAACTTTTTTCATAGACGTTTCCTCCTATCTGATTAGATTACATTTACTTCACTGCGAAGTAAGTTAGCTAGATCTTTAACTTGATCTCGGATTTGCCCTTTGAGGATTTGGCCATCCTTTTTTTCCATAGGAAAAAACGTCTCAGTAACAAATGTTTTTACTTCTACATCTTCTGCGATAAATAAATCGTCAAATGCAATCCGTTCAATTGGCTTCTTTTTTGCTTTCATTATCCCCGGTAAAGATGGATAACGTGGTTCATTTAAACCTTGTTGTGCTGTGACTAATACAGGAAGTGATACTTGGACAATTTCTGTATCACCTTCGACATCACGCTCAATTAAAGCTTCATTGCCCATAATGTCAATTTTAGTTATTGTTGTTACTTGAGGGATACCTAGCTCCTCTGCAACTCGTGGCCCTACTTGTCCCGATCCATTATCAATCGAAACATTCCCTCCTATAATAATGTCAAACTCATATTCTTTAATAACTTCTGCAAGTACTTTGGCTGTACTATATTCATCTAAATCAAAATCTTCACTGTCTACTAAAACCGCTTTGTCCGCACCCATTGCTAATGCCGTACGAAGTGCACTTTCTGAACGTTCCGGACCGACTGTGATGACAGTTACTTCACCACCAAACTTTTCACGTATTCGGATTGCTTCCTCTATGCCGTATTCATCATAAGGATTTATTACGAAATTTACTCCACTTTCAATAATAGTCCCATGCTGAAGCACAATTTTTTCTTCCGTGTCAAATGTTTGCTTCATTAAAACTAAAATGTTCATTTTCTTCGCCCTTTCCAAGTAAACTAAACTCCCTATAGAAAGTACAGTGCTCAATAAAACGCTTACACAAATTCACTTACTTCTATTAAACGGTTATTAATCTATGATTTACCATTTTATTTTTATTAATTTGTCATACTCCTAGCTACTTATAAACCTAAATTTTTGGCGATAATACCTTTCATTATTTCGTTAGAACCAGCATATATTGATCCTGCGACAACATCCCTGTACATTCTTGCAATCTCATATTCTTCCATAAAACCATATCCCCCATGCAATTGTAGACATAAAGGGGCTATTTTCTTTGCTAGATTGGTTATCCACCATTTTGACATTGAAACCTCAGTAACAATATTTTCACCTGCTATATGTTTTTCAATTAGTTGATCAACAAACGTACGACCAAGTTGAATTTCAGTCGCCATTTCAGCAATTCTAAACTGTGTATTTTGAAACTTACTGAGCTGTTGCCCGAATACGGTACGCTCTTTTACATAATTCATTGTAATTTCTAGCATTCTTTCTGCAAATGTAATAAAGCTCACAGCAACCATTAATCGTTCTTGTTGTAGTTTTTCCATCAAATGATAAAATCCTTTGTTTTCTTCACCGATTAAGTTTTCAACTGGTACAACGGCGTCTTCAAAAATAAGTTCCGATGTATCATAAGCATGTTGACCTAATTTTTTTAATTGTTTTCCTTTTGAAAAACCTGGAGTCCCTTCTTCAACAACGATTAAACTAATCCCTTTATGTGGAGATTCTGCATTTGGATTTGTTCTACAAACAACTATGACAAAGTTTGTATTAATGCCATTCGAAATAAACGTTTTTTCACCATTAATAATAAAGTGATTACCTTTTCGTACTGCATTTGTTTTTACTTTAGCAAGATCTGACCCTGTTCCTGGTTCTGTCATGGCGATCGCAGAAATCAGATCACCGCTAATAGCCCGTGGAAACCATCGTTTTTTCTGCTCATTGGTTCCGTATCTTTCTATGTATGGCATAATAACATTATTGTGGATGTTCAGCCCACCTAATCCGGAACCGACTTTACATAATTCTTCTTGAATGACAATTGAATAGCCGAAATCCGCTTTGAAACCTCCATATTTTTCATCTGCCCATGGGCATAAATAACCCATATCTCCCATCTTCTTCCAAAATGATTTTGGAACAATTTTATTTTCCTCCCATTGTTCATAAAAAGGGAGAGCTTCTTTTTCTAAAAATTTACGAAGTGACTTTCTAAAAACGAGATGCTCTTCTTTTAAATAACTTTTTGCAGTGTATTTCTGATCCCCCATCAATCCATTCACCTTGCAATCTCCTCCTTCTATTTTGAGTAAGTGCTCACTTTTATTTTGGTTGCATTCGTAGAGCACCGTCTAAACGAATTACCTCACCATTTAGCATAGGATTTTCGATAATTGATCGAACTAAATGTGCATATTCACTTGGTAGTCCAAGTCGTTTAGGGAATGGTACCATAGAACATAATGCATCTTTTGCTTCATCAGATCTTTTACCAAGCATTGGTGTTTCAAATAAACCGGGGGCAATTGTTACGACTCGAATACCATATGAAGCTAAGTCTCTTGCAATCGGAAGTGTCATCCCAACAACTCCACCTTTTGATGCACTATACGCAGCTTGTCCAATTTGTCCCTCAAATGCAGCTGCAGAAGACGTATTTATGATAACACCTCGTTCACCATTTTGATTCGGTTCGTTTTGGCTCATCTTTTCAGCTACTAAGCGTATAACATTGAATGTACCAATCAAATTTACTTTTACAATATTTGAGAAAGTAGCTAAATCAAAGGGACCTTTTCTACCAAACGTTTTTTGAGGTCCGCTGATGCCAGCACAATTTATGGCAGCTGTAATTCTGCCGAATTTCTCGATCGCCTGATCTATTGCTGTATTCACATCCACTTCTTCTGCTACGTTCGTTTTTACATAAAGTACATGATTATTTCCTAGTTCTTCAACTAAGTTCTTCCCTCTATCATCATTTAAATCAAGAATAATCGCTTTACCACCTTTGTCGACTATGTTTCTAACAGTAGCTTCACCAAGTCCTGAAGCACCACCAGTAACGATGGCAATACTGTCTTTAAAATTCATCTTCATCACGTCCATTTTCAGTTTAGTTTCAGTAGTAGTTTTACAATTTCGCTGAAATAGTCTATTCATTGTTGGGGTTGATCTAGTTCGATTACCTACCTTGAAATTGTGGTTTTCTTTTTTCTAAAAACGCTTGAACTCCTTCTTTTACATCTTCCTTTAGGAAAAGGTCTTGAAACAATTCAGCTTCTCTTTCTAACGCTTTATCAAAGGATAATTCACTGCCTTCATCTACCGCTTTTTTGATATTTTTCAAAGCCAAAAGTGAATTGCTACATATTTTTTTTGCCAATTGTAGTGCCGTTTGCAAACCCTCACCTGTTGGTACTACTTGATTAACCAAACCAATTCTCAATGCTTCTTCCGCTGAAATATGATCACCTGTAAAAAGTAACTGCTTAGCTCTCGCCTCTCCTATTAATCTAGGTAATCTTTGTGTTCCACCTGCACCTGGAAGTAAACCGAGCTTAACTTCTGGTACTCCCAGAATTGCATGTTCTTCAGCTATTCGAAGATCGCATGTTAATGCTAGTTCAAACCCACCACCTAATGTATAGCCATTTAAAACTGCAATAGTAGGCTTTGGTGAGAAGTCAATAAAATTAAAAATTTCATGAGTTTTCATCGTTTGAGGTATAATATTTGGATTACCAATTCTTTGCGGTAATTCTTTAATGTCTGCACCAGCCATGAATGATTTTTTACCTGCACCAATCAAAATAATTAAATTCACTTCATTATTAGCGTTAAGGTCAGAAAAAACTTCTCTTAATGCTTCTTTCATAGCTGCGCTCAATGCATTCATTGGAGGATTATCGATTGTTACAATTGCGATTTGGTCTTGTTTTTCAACTTTCAATAAAGTCATTTTATGTTTACTCCTAAATCATTTATTTAGAAAACAATACCTATGGCCTTAGATATTATTTATTTTTTACATTGTTAGATTCATGTAAACAATTGAAATATTAATAAAGTATCCTACTAAACATTGTCAATTTACGAAAAGCTAGTGGTCACTAAAACTAGTTCTCTAAATTTACTTCCATACCGTTTGAATAAAGTGTATTTTCTTCAATATGATCATAGAGCTTTTGTGCCATGCTTTCTTTTCGACCCGACTCAATTTCTTCGACGATATGACCGATTAATCCAACTGCCCGTGCAGCGACGGCAAATGATTTTACAACACTGTAATGTAAATTCATATCCGAAAAAATTGCTCCAATTGCTCCGGCAGCATTTAGTGTAATTTGTTTCCCTTTTTGGTCAGAAAATTGACGATGAATTTCTTTCATTAAAGCGGTATGTTTCCCACTAAATCCTAGTTCTTCAGCTAAAGTAAACAGCTTAATTGAACGTGGGTCAATCGGCTTATGAATTGGATGACCAAATCCAAAGACCTGTATCTTTTTTTCTTGTCGAAATTCTAAAATATTTCTAGCAATCTTTGTAATATCCTGGTCGTTACCATACGTATGCCAAGCTTCTTGAAGCATTTGTGCAGTATTTTCCATTGCGCCAAGGTAAACTGAACCTGCTCCAAGTAATCCTGCAGCTACTGCAGCCTGCACTGCTTCTGGTGCGCCTAGATAAGTAAAACGAGCCGAAATAGAACTTGGTGTGAATCCATGTTCGCAAACAGCTACCATACATGCATTGAGCATTTTAGACTCTTCAAATGTAGGTCGACGATGAAGTGCACCTAAAAATGCCATGTCTGCCAAAGTAATTTCACCTATTAAATCATCAGTTAAATTGTAACCATGTACATAAATTGCATCTGCACTAGATTTTCCGATTTTCGTCTCGAATTTCATTACTCTCATCCCCACGGTTAATAAAATTTTTGATATTCGTTCTATATTAGATACTTGTTTTGCCCTAAAAGGCAAAATGTGTATCGATTAAAGTTGATAAAGAAACCGCCTTAAGTAATTTACATGAAAATTTGTTTTCCAAAAATTCTAGTTACTTAAAACGGTTACTCATATTTGAAATTTACTTTGATCCGATCGTGTTTCATATGGAATACTGATAGATTGTATAAACCGTACCAACTTGTAAAACCAAATTCCTGCATTACATCAAATTCATCTACTTTGTCATTTACAATCCAAGATTTTTTGCGATTATGTTTTTCATAATTTCAGTTGTACCACCATAAATTGGCATAACCGCAACATCTCGATAACGACGGGCAATAGGATATTCTTCCATAAAACCGTATCCTCCATGAAGTTGTAAGCAACGTGAAGAAATACGTCTAGTCATTTCAGTAATAAACCACTTTGCCATTGAGATCTGTGTAACTATATTTTCACCTTGAATATGTTTGTTTGTTAAATCATCAAGGAAAGTTTGTGCTAATGATAATTCAGTTGCCATTTCAACCATCTCAAATTGAGTGTTCTGAAACGAACTAATTGGTTTACCAAATGCATGTCTCTCTTTTACATAACTCATTGTTGCCTTTAACATTTCTTCAGCTACAACTAATGCACCAATTGAAATTAAGAGACGCTCTTGTTGTAATTTGTCCATCAGATAGTAGAAGCCTTTACCTTCCTCACCTAGTAAATTAGCGACTGGAACATGTGCATCTTCAAATACTAGTTCAATCGTATCAGTAGAATGCTGACCAAGCTTTTTCAATTTTCGTCCCCTAGAAAATCCAGGGGTCTCAGACTCCACTAAGATGATACTAATTCCTTTTCGAGCCGGAGTTGCTTTTGGATCAGTTTTAACGGCAACAAAGAACAAACCAGCATTGATTCCATTGGAAATAAATGTTTTCTGTCCATTAAGAATATAGTAATCACCATCTCGAACTGCTGTAGTGCTCATACTAGCCAAATCAGAACCAATTCCTGGTTCTGTCATAGCAACCGAAGTTGTCATTTCACCACTTACGCATTGAGGCAAATACTTTAGCTTTTGCTCTTCTGTTCCATATCGTTCTAAATAAGGGACGATAATAGAACTGCTCGTGCTCGCTAATGTTCCAACTCCGACACGATTTAATTCTTCAGCTAAAACTAAGTTGAAACCAAAATCCAGTCCTAGTCCACCATATTCAGGTTTGACTTGCGGACAAAGAAATCCTTGTGCACCCAATTTTTCATAAAATTCTTTTGGGGTGTAGTGATCAGCTTCCCATTTCTCAATATGTGGGACTGCTTCCTTTTCAAGAAACTTTTGAAGAGAATTACGAAACATCTCATGTTCATGAGTTAGAAAGGGTCTTTCTCTCTTATATAAATCATAAATTTCGCGATTCGATGTTGTAGTTGACAATCTAGATCCCTCCAAATCATGTTTTTAAATTGTAAGGTTAAAATCTGACGATGTTTATATTTAATTAATATGGAGCATCTAGTAAACTAGGAAATTCTAGATGGTAGTATGGCTTCAAATATTCCTGCAACTTTTACTTCGCCTTCACTATTCTTTGCCAACACTTCGCCCACCACTGTATTGTCAGTCTTTTTCTCTAGCACTTTACCTACAATCTGAATCGATTCACCAGGATAAGTCATTTTGCTAAAGCGGACTTGGATTTTCTTAATATTTTTCCTAGATACCCAAGATGTTACTCCTTGAGAAAGCATCCCCATAATCAACATGCCATGAGCAATAATTTTCATACCTGCTTTGTCAGCAACCTCTTCAACTAAATGCAGTGGATGAAAATCACCAGAAGCTCCTGCAAATCTTACAAGTTGTACCCGAGTGATTGGATCCTTTTGCAGTACCGGGAATTCATATCCTTCATTAATATCCTCAAAAAACATGATTCTTTCTCCTTTCCATTTCAAATTAATGTCGATGCACTAAAGTGCTTTTCGCTTTAGCTACTAGTTCTCCGCGTTGATTAGTGTATTGATTTTCAGAAGTAATCAGATCCATTGCCCCTGTACTACCTTTCTTTGTCTCAGCATTTACCACTTTACTTGTTACAAATAATTTATCTCCTGCTAAAATATCACCAAGATATTCATATGATTGTTGTCCATGCAAAACTCGAACTAGGTTTAACTTCAACTTTTCTACCTTTTCAACTGAACCGTATCCGCCCCATAAATCGATCACTTGTAAAAAAGTAGGTGGTACTGGGATCCCATCAAATCCTTCTTTTCTTGCTGCCTCTACATCGTAGTAAATTGGGTTATGATCATCTAGAGCTGTTGCTAATTCTTTTATTTTTCCTTTTTCAACTTCCAAGCTGTAAGGCTCGAACTCAAGCCCGATTAACTCTTTCACATTTGACAAGTTTATTCACCTCTTTTAGAAAATAATTAACGTTTTAGTTAACTTTAATACAAAAATATAATGATCTTCCTTTATCAAGAAAGTATTAAGTTAGTGACCCTCCGTTAACTCCAAGCACTTGTCCATTTACATAATTAGAAAATGGTGATGCAAGGAATAAAATACTAGCTGCTGCTTCACTACCACTTCCGACACGTTTTTGTGGAATACTGTTAATTAACATATTACGAACTTTTTCAGGAATACCCGCTGCTTCTCCATTAACGATTAAACCTTCTTCTTTTGGACGAGTAAGACGAGTATCAATAAACCCAAATGCGACAGCATTAGCATTTACGTTAAATTGGCCCCATTCCTTTGCAACTACTTTCGTTAATCCCATTACGCCAGCTTTTGCAGAGGAATAATTCGCTTGTCCCATATTACCTCTAACCCCTGAACCAGATGAAACATTGATAATTTTTCGATGATGAACAATTCCTTGCTCGATTTCTTTTTTAGCAACGTCACGCATATATGGTGAAGCCTCACGAATTAATCGGAATGGAGCAATTAAGTGAATATCTAACATTGCTTGGAAATTTTCATCAGACATTTTATGAATTAAACCGTCAATACAATATCCTGCATTATTTACTAAAATATCTAATCGGCCAAATGCAGTAATTGCTGCCTCTACTACTTGTTTAGGGAATGCTGGATCTGTTACATTTCCACAAAATGCAATTGCATCACTACCGATTTCCTTAATTAAAGATGCTACTTCTGCTGCTGGCTCTTCGTCGCGATCTGCAACAACAACTCGCGCACCGTGTTCTGCAAACATTAGTGCCGTATCACGTCCGATTCCTCGACCTGCTCCTGTAATAATTGCTACTTGATTTTCCAATAATTTAACCATTTATTTTCTCCCTCTCAATTGTTTTATATAAAAAATGTAATTTCAATTAATTTAGTAAATTAACCCATTCGATACATCGTAACGACACAAGCTCCGCCAAGTCCTAAATTATGTTGAAGTGCTATTCTTGCATTTTCAACTTGACGCTTTTGGGCTTGTCCGCGAAGATGCCAAACTAATTCGGTACATTGTGCTAATCCAGTTGCCCCAATTGGATGTCCTTTCGACATTAATCCACCTGAAGGATTCACGACAACTTTTCCACCGTACGTGTTTGCTCGATCATTAATGAACTTCTCAGCTTCACCTTCCCCACATAGACCAAGACTTTCATATGTAATGACCTCATTTGGAGTGAAACAATCATGTAGTTCTAATACATCTACTTCATCAGGACCAATACCCGCTAATTCATAAACTTGTTTAGCAGCACGACGAGTCATATCTGCTCCAACTAGATTTATGATATTGTCATGACTTTCGCTAGTATCAGTCGTTAAAGCTTGTGCCACGATCTCGACTGCGTTAGAGATGCCATGTTTTCTAGCAAACTCATCGCTACAAACAATCGCTGCAGCTGCACCACAAGTTGGAGGACATGCCATTAGACGTGTTAAATGTGGTAACAATGTTGGTGCATTCATTACTTCATCAACCGTCAGAGATTTTGTAAAAAGTGAATAAGGATTTTTAATTGCATGACTCCTTGTTTTCACTGATACTTTTGCAAAAATATCTGGATTTGCGTCATACTTTTCAAGATACTCTTTACCAGCTGATCCAAATAATCGTATCGCATTCGGTGCATCTGGAACCTCAGGCCAAAGTTCTTTAACGCGTTCTTGTAACCAACCAGTCGCAGGTGTTCGGTCATCCCAGTGAGATTTTAGTGCACCTGGCTGCATTTCTTCAAATCCGAATGCCAAAGCACATTCAACTGTACCTGACTCGACAGCTTGTCTAGCTAAAAACAATGCATTGGATCCAGAAGAACAGTTATTATTAATATTAAAAATTGGAATACCCGTCATTCCGACTTTATATAGTGCCCTTTGTCCACATGTACTGTCTCCATAGATATAACTTGCATAAGCCTGTTGTATTGCTGAATAGTCAATACCTGCATCTTCTAAAGCGCCTTTTACTGCTTTGGCCGCCATAACCTCATAAGGTTCATGCATTCCAGGTTTTGTAAACGGTACCATATTTACGCCGATAATCTTTGCTTTTTTGCTCAAAATCTATCCCTCCTTCATTATTGTGTTTTTTTGTAAAAAGATTCTAAATAATTAGAATCCTTATATTTATAATAGTTTCATTGTTTAGTTTTTAATAGTTTAGAAATTAAAAGGTATGTTAAATAAATATTAATGTACATCAGTAACTGGGTTCTAAAATAATTTGGAAATTGGAATCTCATTCTTACTAGTTTTTACAAGCAGTCAAAAAATCCAAACACTATTAGATTCATTAAGACTCTACGCGTTTGGATTATTTACTTACTTTCTATCAATCTTACATAAATTAACGAGAACATAACGATTACGTGTATATAAACAATCATTCAAAATCGATTTACATACCAAGATTCTTTGCAATGATATTTTTCATAATTTCAGATGTTCCCCCACCAATCGATGAAACTGCAAGATCACGATAGCGACGAGCAATTGGGTATTCTTCCATAAACCCGTATCCTCCGTGAAGCTGCAAGCAACGTGTTGCGATCTTTTTAGCCATTTCAGGTATATAATATTTCGCCATAGAGACTTGGGTATCGACCTTCTCTCCTTTCATATGACGAGGAATTAAATCATCTAAATAGCTACGAGCTATTGCAAGTTCTGTCGCCATTTCTGCAATTTCAAACTGAGTGTTTTGGAAAGAACTGATTGGTTTTCCAAATGCTTGTCTTTGTTTCACATATTCAATAGTCGTTTTTAAGATTTCTTCTGCAACGATACAGACTGAATTCGCTGCACTAATTCGCTCTTGTTGCAATTTGTTCATTAGAATCTTAAAGCCTTTTCCTTCTTCTCCAAGTAAATTAGATACAGGTACACGAACATCTTCAAAAATCAATTCAGTCGTATCCCATGAATGTTGTCCTAATTTTTTCAATTTACGACCATTTGAAAACCCTTTTGTACCTTTTTCAACTATGACAACACTTACACCTTTATGTGCTGGTGTTGCATTTTTATCTGTTTTAACGACTACAAAAAACAATTCAGCGTTAATTCCATTTGAAATAAACGTTTTCTGTCCATTAATAATATAGTGATCACCATCTCGAACTGCAGTTGTTCGTATCCTAGCTAAATCCGATCCTGTACCTGGTTCTGTCATTGCAACCCCAGTAAGAATTTCACCACTTACAAATTTAGGTAAATACTTTTCCTTTTGTTCTTCAGTTCCATATTCTTCAAGATAAGGTACTATAATCGTGCTGTGCATCGATGCTCCACAAATCCCACCACCAATTCGATTAGCCTCTTCACCAAGAATTAAATTAAAACCGAAATCGAGGCCTAACCCTCCATACTTTGGATCAACCTGAGGCGCAAGAAAACCTTGTTCACCCATTTTATGAAATAATGCACGTGGAGTGTATTGATTTTCTTCCCACTCTTCAAGGTTCGGAACAATCTCTTTTTCGATGAATTTACGTAGAGAAGTTCGAAACATTTCATGCTCATTCGTATAAAAAGGTCTTTTTGTATTAAATAAATTAAATTTAACTAGATTAGTTGTAATTGTTGTATTTGTCATCATTAATTCCCTCCATTACTAATACAAAAGCTGTTCATTAATGTCGTTAAAAATAAAGGCTTTGCGTAAATATTGTTGCTATTACAGTATGTATGTGTAAGTTGATTTCCACTTCAAAATACTCGCTTTCCGTGGGGCGAGAGCTAGCTTCTTCGTTGCGTCCGCTCCTGTAGGGTCTTCCGCCTTCCCGCATTTCCCACAGGAGTCGAGCACCCTTTTAGTTCCAATCAACTTCTGTCTTAGAAGTTACAATAGCTAAAAGCAACAATTCTTTAAAAAAAGCCAAAATAAAACAAAAATATGAGAAGAATCGTAAAAAATCAAAAGACGATTTAGTAATCAATTAAAAAATCTCGTCATGATCAATTTCTTTGTAAGTGGTCATTTACTCTTTTTTGTTCTAAATACTCTTCAACCAACACACGTCGTAAAATCTTTCCAATTGCTGATTTAGGTAATTGTTTTCTAAATTCTACTTGTTTTGGTACTTTATATCTGGCTAATCGTTCAGTGCACCATGAAACAATTTCTTCTTCCGTTAACATATGATTTTCCTTTACAACAATTGCTGATTTAACCGTTTCACCGCGATATGTATCAGGAATTCCAAATGTACATGCCTCAGCAACGGAAGGGTGCTGATACAGAATCTCATCAATCTCGTTAGGATAAATATTATATCCACCAGCTATAATCATTTCTTTTTTTCTTCCAACAATATACAAAAATCCATTTTCATCCATTCTCCCTGTATCACCGGTATACAGCCATCCATTTCGTATAGCGCGAGACGTTTCTTCTGGATTTTTCCAATATCCCTTCATGATCTGTGGACCCTTTAAAAGTATTTCACCTGTTTCTCCTAGAGGCATTTCATTCATACCAGTTTCTAAATCAACTATCTTTACATCTGTATTTGGGACGGGTATCCCTACACTTCCTATTCTTCTTTCACCTTTCATTAAGGTACGAATTGTAATCGCATTCGATTCAGTCAATCCGTATGTTTCAGAAATTCGCACACCCGATTTTTTTTCAAATGCTTGCAGCACTTCTAGCGAAAGTGGCGCAGCCCCTGATCTGCATGCTTTCAAAGAACTTAAATCATCATCTTTAAAATCAGGATGATTAAGCAAAGCTATAAAAACGGTTGGAGGCAATGAAAGTTGAGTTGGTCGATATTTTCGAATAAGTTCGAGGGATTCATTTATACGAAAATGTTTGATTGGAATATAACTTCCAGCATAAAAGATCGCTGACATCATAACCATCATTCCAGCACAATGAAATAGTGGAAAAACACCAAAAAATCGTTCACCTGGACGCCTAAGAGCTCCATCATCAGTGAGGTACGTATGGTGAATAGACGATGCAATATTGTAATGTGTAAGCATTACTCCTTTTGGTATTCCAGTCGTACCACCTGTATACTGGAGAACTGCAATATCTTCTTTACTATTGATATTTAATGAGGGGAGATCTTTCTTCTCTTCCTGAATTAAATCGTATAAATATGGATCCTCACTATCCGTCTGATCAATGGTAATGATTGCTAGCTTATCCCCATACTTGGTATTTCTTAATTTCTCGATTTGATTACACTCACAAAGCATCCAAATTAGTTCGGAATCCCCCAACATAAAATTCAGTTCATGCTGCTGATACATTGGATTTAATTGAACGACGATACCTCCTAACCTTTGAACAGCGAAGTAAGCAATTAGATATTCTTTACAGTTAAAGAGCATAATCCCAAAACGATCACCCTTTATAAATCCACGACTACTTAAAGCAGCTGCAAAATGATCAACTGCCCGTTTCAATTCAGAATAAGTCAAACTAACTTCTTCCTCTATAATGAGTGTGTGATTAGGAAAATCTTGAGCAGCACGTTCTAGAAAATGATAGATTGAACATGAGGGTATTTCGATTTCAAACGGAATGTTTTTAGGATAAAAGGCATACCATGGTTTTTTCATGTAACTAATTCCCCCCAGCTATTTTAATATTGGATTAAAGAACACAGTTTCTGACACAAAGTGTAATGAAAGTACTGATGGAGTGAGATATTCATATGAATTAAACAAACTTTTAATCTACTTAAACAGTTTTACTCACAGACTCCGATCTCTCTTTTTATAATGTGTTTACTTGCTAGTTCATCAATTTGTTCTTCAGAATAACCAATCTCTAGTAAAAGTTCCTTAGTATGTTCCCCTGACTTAGGTGCTAATTTACGTATAGATCCTGGTGTTTTTGATAATTTAATTGGCGGAGAAATTAGTTTGACTTCACCAACTTCTGCATCTTTATATATTTGAATCATGTTTCTTTCAATTACATGAGGATCTTCCTCTAAGTCTTCAAGTCTATTGACTGGAGAAACACAAGTTTCTACCCCATCAAAGATTTCAATCCATTCTTTTCTTGTTTTTTGAATAATAATAGATTGAATTTCTACTTTCATGAAATCTTGAACTTCAGTTGGAGCGTTTATTTTTTGAAAAAAGTCTTCTCTTCCTACTTTTGTACAAAATACTTCCCAGAATTTTAATTCTGTTGCTCCAACTGACAAGTATAATCCATCCTTTGTTTCGTAAACTTCATAATTTGCCTTCCTTCCAAACAAATCATGTTGACCACGTACTTGATGTTCTTTCGTTACCAAAAAAGCTGGGAGAAGAACTTGTAACCAAGAAAGCACTCCGTCCATCATTGAAACATCAATAAACTGGCCTACACCAGAGCGTTCTCTTTCATATATAGCAATTAGAATTCCTATCGTGCTCATGAGAGCACCTCCACCAATATCAGCTATTTGAACGGATGGTACAATCGGCTTTCGATCACTTACTCCAAAATATTCAAGAACCCCAGCATAACTTATGAAATTTAAATCATGGCCAGGCTTTTTAGAATATGGCCCAGTTTGCCCATACCCAGTGACTGCACAATAGATTAGACGAGGGTTAATTTTCTTTAATACGCTGTAACCTATACCAAGGCGATCCATAACTCCTGGACGAAATGATTCGACAACAACATCCGCTTTCTCAACAAGCTGTAGGAAAATTTCTTTACCTTTTTCTGTTTTTAAATCAATGCATATACTTTTTTTATTTCGATTTATCGAATGAAATATTGCACTATCTCCGCCTATTTTCGGATTAATTACCCTCGCATAATCACCAAGGTCTGTGTCTTCAATCTTGATAACTTCTGCCCCATAATCAGCAAGTAGCATTGTGCTAAAGGGTCCTGGCAACAATCTTGTTAAATCTAAAATGCGAATAGACTCTAATGCTAATGTCAAATTAATCACCTTACCCTAATTATGTTTTTTATAAACTTCACTTTAATTAGATCGCTCCAATTACTTAAAAAATCATTCTTTGGCTGCTCGCTCCTAAACTTTGTAAACGATACCATTTTTATTGATAGACTCTCCTTTCTACTCTTTTCTTCTTCCATCAAAATATTTCAAATAATTTTAATTATTAGGAATATTTACTTTTATCGTAATTTTATATTATAATTTTTTAAAGTTTAAAAAACTAAAGGTACCTTAAGAAAATATTAATGGGTAGATATAGATCGTTTTAGTCCCAATAAATGTAAGCACTTTCAAAAGTTATCAATGTACTAGGGGGAAAATATGCGAATCGAACAACTCTTATATATAACTGAAATAGCTAAAACAGGTTCAATTGCAAATACTGCAGAGAGACTTTTTGTATCATCTCCAGGTATAAGTCTAGCAATCAGTAATTTAGAAGAAGAACTAGGAGTTAAGATATTTGAACGTTCTAGAACTGGACTTGAGCCGACTGAAACCGGAAAAAATTTGATCACAAGGGCACAAGATATATTAAATCGTATAGAAGAATTTAAACATGAAGCAAAAAGTAATTATATGGAAATTGAAGGACATTTAACGATTTCTGCTGTTTCAAACCTTTGTAGGAGTATTATCCCTAAAACATCAGCAGAGCTTAAAGCTAAGTTCCCAAAAGTAACTCTTCATATTAAAGAATCACTTCCCTCACAAGTCCGAAAAGATGTCTTAAATGGTGATGCGGATATCGGATTATTTGCTACACCTTCCTCATTACTTGAAGAAAACCAGCTTCTTACGACCACGCATATACTGGATAGCTCTGTCATGATTTGCTTTAAAAAAGATTCAGAGTTGGCTAGTAAAAACTTTCTTACAATGGAAGATTTACATGAACACCCGGTTGCTATCGCATTTAATAAGCATGACAAAAAAACTTTTTATTCTATATTTGGAAAATTTAACAAACTAAATATACTAGTTCAATCTCAAAACTCAGAAACAAGAAAGTATTTTATTTCGCAAGGATTAGCCCTAGGATTTGAGCCAAACTTAATTATTCAATCTGATTCGTTTTATCAAAATGAAGATATTATAGTAAAGCCTGTAGTAGGGTTAGAATCAAAATTATCCTATTTTGCCATAAGATTAAAAAAACAATATTTTTCTGCTGCAGGCAAGGAGTTTATGAAAGAACTTCATAATCAAGCTAACCATTTTAAAGAATAATATTAAAAAAACTCCCACATTAAGATAAAAATAAAAGACTCCGTTAGAGATTGGAGTCTTTTTGTTTATTTTTGACTAAATGTAAGTTAATAAGTACTGAAAGTAAACAAAGAAAAAGCCCAACCCCTTGATAATTAAGAGTTTGAGCGTTCCATTTGTATAATCTCAACTGGAAGCCAATCAATTAAATCAATAACTATGAAGAGTAAATAATTAAAAAAACTATATCTGCTCATAATTAAATTAATTACAATTTTTTTACGATATCTAAATTCTCTAAGTAAGAGTACATAAAAAACCCCTTCGTAATAATTTTCCTACAAAAGGGATTTTTCTAAAATAATATACCTGAATAGATTGACTAAGTTATTTCTCAATACTAAGAAGACAAGAATACTAAAAATGTATTCTTGTCTTTTATTATTTTTAAAGGAAAGTTTGTATTTTGAAAAAAATAATCTACTTTTTTTTACAAAAAGGGTGTTTATTTATCTTTAAACACCCTTTTTCATTTTTTTACTTAACAGTTACCTGACGTACTAACTTATCGCTCTTATTACCCGCTTTATCAACAGCATATAAAGTAATTGTTAATTTACCTGCTCTTTGTTTAGGTAATTTTGCAGCAAATGTTCCATTACTAGAAACTTTTACATTCGCTACAACTTTAGTACCGATTGAAATAACGATAGTCGAATTTGCTTCTGCTTTACCGTTTAATTGGATACCTGTTTTAGAACTTACAGATACGCTAGTAATCACTGGTTTGTTTGGAGCTGTGCGGTCTAGAACTGTTGTTTTAGATGCACCACTCTCGTTTCCAGCTGCATCTTTAGCTGTCACATATAGAACCGATCCTGCTTTTTGTTTACTTACAGTAATTCGATATGTTCCTTTTGAATCTACTTTTCCTGATCCGATTACTTTCGTACCGTTCTTAACAGTGATTGTAGCATTTACTTCTGCTTTACCAGTTAAAACTACGTCATTGTCATCAATTGCATTAAAAATTGGTGCTGTAGGAGCTGTACGGTCTAATACCGTTGTTTTAGATGCTCCACTTTCATTTCCTGCTTGATCTTTTGCAGTTACTGAAAGAATTGTTCCTGCTCTTAGCTTACCTACTTGAATTTTGTAAGATCCGTTTGAATCTGCCTTTCCTGATCCGATTACATTATTTCCGATTTTTACCGAAACTGTCGCATTTGCTTCTGCTTTCCCAGTTAAAACTGCGCCATTATCACCAATTGTATTAATAACTGGTACGTTAGGAGCTGTACGATCTAATACTGTTGTTTTAGAAGTTGCACTTTCGTTACCAGCTTTATCAGATACAGATACAGAAAGAATCGTGCCCGCTTTTTGTTTACCAATTTGGATTTGATATGTTCCGTTTGAATCTGCTTTGCCAGATGCGATTACTTTATCACTGATTTTTACAGTAATGGTCGCATTTGGTTCTGTTTTTCCAGTTAAAACTGCGTCATTATCACCAATTGTAATAATAATCGGTGCACCAGGAGCTGTATGATCTTCTTTGTGTGTTACTGTCAAATTAAATTCTTTTGTTGTTTTGTCGTTTCCTTTAGAAATTGTAGCAGTTAAAATTACTGTTTTGTCTCCATCTTCGTAAGTCGGACGAATGATTGTACCATCCTCTTTAATGACTGACGAATCACTTGAAGACCATATAATTGTTGTATCTAAACTCCCTTTAGTAGGAAGGTTTAGATCTGTTGTAACAGTACTTGGATCACTATTGTCTTTCTTAATCAGATTCCAAACAAGAGAAGCTTTAGCTCCTTGAACAACTGCTGAATTGTCTGAATTCTCACTTCTTACATAGAAGCCATATGATTGTGCTAAAGCAGCATCACCTAATCGGAAGATAGCTAACAAATTCACTGGTGTATTCGCTGCTGGTAAAGTTACTTTTCCATCTGGAGCAATTACACCTGGATTATCTGATTGCCAAGTGACTGTTACATCTCCAATACTAGTTGGTAGATGTAAGTCTTTTGTAACATCAGTTACAGCATTATTTTCTCCAAGTAAATCTTCAGACGTAATTGAATTAAATGCTCTTAAAACAAGCGTTCTATCTTTATTATCTGTATCTTTTAAGACTGTTACATTAAAAGTTTTATATATTGTCGATGTGTTTCTAGTAATTTTTGCAACAAGTTGCACTTTTGCATCGTTTTCATCAAATAACGGTTTGTAGATTCGTCCTGCATTTGTTACATGCTTTACGTCATTAGATGTCCATACGATTCTTGATCCATTTGAACCGACTGTAGGAAGTGATAACGCATTTGTCAAATTGTTTTGATCAGTGTTGTTTCCACGTATAACATTCCAAGTAATATTTGATGCATCTTCATTCGATGCAATTACATCATTTAGTTCTTTCGCTGCAACTGTAACGTTAAATGATTTTACAGCAGTTGCTCCATTAACTGTTACTGTTGCAGTAAGAATTACATTCGTATCTTGATTTGGTCTAATTACTGTTCCATCATTTGCAATGATACTTGGATCACTACTACTCCAGCTGATCAATGCATGATTTGCATCATCATATGAAGGTAATGCTAAATTCGTCAATAGTAATGACTGATGTTGATTTTCACCATTGATCTTATCCCATGTTAAAGCATTCGCAGCATTCGTTGCCAAAGGTTGATCTGCTCCTTCAGATGAACCAAGGCGAACTACCACAACATTTAAACAAAGTGGGTGATTACCCATTGATTGAAGTGGATTACCAATGGCATTACCACCATCGATTTGAAAAAAGTTTGCACCAGGTTTTAGTTCTCCCGTATTAAAACTAAAAGATTTTATTCCTGGATTATTCTCATGACCTGCTAGTACTTTATTCCCATCATCTAATTCAATTGAACCCCAATCAGAATTCGGGTTAAATAAATTTTTAATACTTGGTAGTCCATTCATACGTCTACCCCAATCAATCCATTCCGCATAGAATTGATCTTGAACACCTGTTATTGATCCTTTTACCGTATAGTTTGAATCATACGTGAAGAATGTTGCTGTGCCACTATTACTGTGATCAATGATAGCGTCGTTAAATTTCACCTTTGGAATATATACATTTTTGTGTATTTTTACATTAATCGTGGTTTCATTACCTAAGTAATCGACCATCTTAACTGGAATCTCACTGTCTCCTGTAGGCGTTGCTCCAGGATCATTATATCCAGTACGTGCAAAATCGAAAGTGTAACTATCAGCCGGTATATTCCAAGAAGGAATGGCATTTTTCGTATAAAACACTTGTGCATTATTTTGTGGATTTCCAACTAAGAAAATTGGTGTAAGAGCTGTATCTGTACTAGTTAAATTTCCATTTGGTGTTTGGATATACCCACTAAATCTAGGGTCACTACCTTCTGTAGCAAAAATATGATTTGAATCATAAACAATATCACTTGATAATCCTGCTTTTAATACAATAGCCGGATTTTGATTTGAACTAGCAATTTTTTGAATTGCGATATCTTGTGTCTTACTCACTCCATTTAACGTGTAATTTACAGTTACTTTAGTATCTGCCACATTAACTGAAATTGGAAATTCGCTTTTATTTCCTAAAGTGTCTGTCGAGATGATTTTGATATCATGTTGACCACTTGCATTTGGTAATACTACTGGATAACGGAAGGTTTGGTCCGATTGACTATTATTTGGATTAGTTCCCATCATTTTTGGAGTACCACCATCAACAGTATACTCAACTTTAAATCCTCTTGAATTCGAAATTGCATCTCTAACTGATGCATTTAGCATTAACGATACAGGATCTCCATCCTTTGTCATAATCGCTCTCATTGAATCTGTATTTAATGCTGTAACTACTGGAGCGTCTGTATCAACATAAGTTTCAATGCCGATCCCCGGTACGCCTGGATCATTCCATTTTTCTCCATCTGCCATCATTAAGAATTTAACTGCATAAGCACCTTTAGGTAATGTCGATGGAATTGTGACATTTCCTTTAATCGCATATTCACTAAAGTTAGAGAAATATGGCGTTTGAGTGACATTTTTCGTCATGTCAATATCCATTGGGTCTCCAACGATTGTACTATTATCATAGTAGTTCCTTAAGAAAACTGCTTGAATTTTATTCACACTATCTTTAGGACCTACAGCTTTGAAATTCAAATTATAGCTGTCACCTGGTTTAACGTTTGCTTCCCAATAAGTACTTGGAGCATTGTCATTTAATGTCGCAGAAGTAAGATCAATCCATACATGCTTACTTGTTTTCTTTACGATGATTGTACGAGGATCACCCATGTTACCTGATTTATCTACTGGAGCAACATGTATTACATTTAGACCTTCAACTAATCCATTTACTTTTAGTTCATAGCTTCCGTCCGTATTTTGTTTAACATCTTGCTGATAGCCATCTTGCTCTGTACCATTTAAAGCCATGTAAACATTACCATCAACATTACCAGAATCTCCATCATCCATCGTCCATCGAACAGTGTAACTATCCGAATTAGTTGTTTCAGGATTTGTTTTTTCGTCATAAGATGCAGAACGAGTAATATTCATTTTTGGTGCAGTTCTATCTAAGTATACTGGCATGTATACTGTCTTTTGCGGTTGTGCGTTCGGCGCATCTGCCGTTGCAGTAATCGCGAAATAATATTGTCCATCTTTAACTGGTACAGCTTCATTCCATGCTGGCCAAATCCAATCATAAGAAACTTTTGATGGAATACCACCACCATAAACATCCGTCTTTGTAGACCAGTTTTCATTTGCTATATTCGTAACGAGATTATGTTCCTTATCTACAACATCAATTTTTAGATTACGTGCATTTCGCAGTAAAGATACTATTGGAACTGGAATTACTTGATCATTAATTGCATAGAACTTATCACCTAACGCAATTTCTGCCGGAGTTGTTGGTGCTCCCCATAATTGTGCAAAAGTGTAAATACTACCTCCACCCATTACGCCCAATTGTGTTCCAAGACCTGTTGCAGACCAAACATTCGTATCTTTTGTATCGATCACACTTGGCTCATCCCATTTACCATAAAAGCCATTGTATGGAACATTTAATGTCGGAAGAGTAGAATCAGTTGGTGTTAAATACACATATCCTTCAATAAACGTGTTTTTCATAGTTGAAGTAGGAAGTGATAAAGTTACATTCACTCGTTGAACTGAATTTGCTGGAATCGTAATTTCATTTTGATCAAATGCTAATTTAGCATCATCTAAATAACGACTACGAATATTATCCGAATGAACTTTTGTTTTATCATTCAAAACATCTGTCATAACTGTGCCGTTTACTTTGTACGTAACTGCTTTATCTGTAAGATTTTGTGCAGTAATCGTAAAATTCGAGGTATTACCAATTTCTTTTAAACTAATGCTTCCAGTACCATCTTTGTTTGTTAAAACAACTGGTGTTTTAAGCGCTAAATCTGGTCGAATCATACCGGCTCCCTGTCTTCTAGGCTGGTATTCAGTCATATAATCTAAACGATTAGCCGGATTTTTGTCGTTAATAAAATCTCTTTTAGCTGGAATCGCCGTGTTCATAATGATATTTTTTGTTAATTGAGCAAACGCTCTAGTACCTGGTTGGAATCCTTTTGCTAGTAATCCTTGCATAACATCTGCAACCGCTCCAGTTACATATGGAGCTGCCATTGATGTACCATCTTCAGTTTCATAAGTATCGTGTCGATCTGCTGATTCACGTACAGATGAATAAATTGCATGGCCAGGTGCCATAATCTCTGGTTTTAATAATAAATCACTTGTTGTTCCCCAAGACGTGAAGTCAGTTGGCTCACCTGCATTTGATTCTTGGAATCCAGAGCCCAATTTATCATTTGTAATTTTTAATGTTAATGGGTTTGGTGCATTTGCTGCAAGTGTTCGACTAGAAAGTGGTCCACCAATACCTATACCAGGTCCAGCAGGGTTCAACTTAGAATATGCATCTTCTAATTTCACTCCAGCATCGTTACTGATAAATGTGTAAGGAATTGTACCAAATCCAACTGGATTATCTATCGGTGCTTTACCCGGCTGATTATAAATAATCACACCAGCAGCTCCTTGTTTCTGTGCATTAAGCACTTTTTCAGTTAAGCTAAGAGTCCCACGTTGAATTAGAACAACCTTTCCAGTTACGTCCAATTCAGCGTAATCAGCTATTTGACCAAGTTTTGTTGCCCCTAATGACACGACCGAATATGTTTTGTTTACGTCACCATTCCAGTGCCAATCATCAAGACCTTCTCCATCGAAAGAACCTACCGTTCCACCAGCTGTTAATGCATCGCTTGAAGTAAACGTATATTTATGACTTGTTACGATATTATTTGCAGCTGCAACAGTGAATGAATCCGGATAAACCCCAGGATTACCGATCTTATTTAAATCGGGTGTTTGTCCAGGTATTATCTTTTGGCCCATTCCACCGTTTCGGTCAGAATATGCATTTGACGCATTCCCAGCTGCAACTACTACAACATGACCTTCATCAGTTGCATTTCGAATTGCAATACCCATTGGTTCGTTAGGGTCTCTTGTATCAAATGAAGATGATGAACCAAGACTCATGTTTATCACATCCGCACCTAATGCTGAAGCATGGTCAATCCCCTTAATAATATCTTCAGTAAACGCTCCTTGCTCATAATCTGAAAAGACTTTCTCTGCAATAAGTTGTGCCTCTGGTGCTACCCCTTGAATGACTGGTCCAGAACCAGCTGCTATACCTGATACGTGCACACCATGTGAACTCGTGTTACTATTTGAATCTTCTACGTGAGGGATAACATCATTATCTTGATCCGCCCAGTCATAACCGTCAACAACTTTATGGGATATCGTACCATCAGGACGTGTGAATTTCCCTGTTTTTATTCGCGCTTTACTCAAGTCTGTTGGATTTGGGAATGCTTCGTGAGTATAGTCAATACCTGTATCAACAATTGCGATTACCATTCCTTCACCTTTATAGCCAGTTGGTTTTCCAATTGCTGAACCATTCCAAACATTTTTAATACCAGTTAACTCATGCTGTTGGTTAACAGCTGGGTAGTACTTATTTTGTAAGGTAACTGCTTTAACATTATCCAATGATTTTATTGCAGCGATATCACTATACTTGATATGATCGATACTAAATCCTTTAAAAATATTTACATATTCTTGTTTAAACTTTGGACCATTATCACTCTTTGCCAATCCAGATGATAATGTGCTCATAACTTCGTTTTTAGTCGCTTGAATATCCTGTTTTACAAGATTTGTAGCTGTATTTAAAGACATTTGATTGACTCTAGTACTGTTAATCATTTCAGAAGCAGTTTGACCTTTTAATTGAACAATTACTGAAACTATATCATCTGATTTATGTGTATCAACATCTAGATTATCTTGATTTTTTAGTCTATCTTTTAAATCTTTTGCATGCGCAGCTTCCATCTCTTTTTTAGCTTTTGATGTTAATCCTGCAATCATGTCTTCAGTTAAATTTGGTGAATTTAGATTTTCCTCGCTATTACTTACTAAAATACCTTGATTCGGATCTTTGTCAACAATTGGTAATTGTTGCGGTAAACCGTCAGCATGTACGTAAGACATGTTAGACATAACTAGACCGAAAAGTGATAATGATGATACTCCTTTTATCCATCTTTTCTTGATGTTCATAAATTTCCCCCCTGAGAGCAACTAAATTGCCTATTTCTTTATTTATTTTAAATAATTTAAATGTTGTGAATTTTCAACACTTAAATATATCTTAAAATTGATACACGTAATTAAAAACACACATTAAACGGCGAAAGTCCTTAGTCAATTACCTTCAACGCCTTCAATCCATGGAATTCAAAGTAATTCCTCCGGGTTCATGTAAACTGATTCTAATAATGGATATTCTGCCAATTAAAATCTTTCTTTCATTTCATAGTTTTTTAGAGTCAACAACTTAACTCTATTTGACCCCTATGAGGTAACCACAGTACTCCCTACTGCGGATACAATTGCTTGTCCCCAAGTAAATTAACAATGTAGAAACTAATGAAATAAACAAGTACCGCATCTTTTCAATTTGGTAAAAACAAAATATACCGTTTTTTCGTAATTTTCTGATTTATTATGATACAACAATCCATTTCTTAAATTACAAAAATTAATCCAAATAGCTACGCAGAGATGATTAAATGAAATATTACGCCTTTAATGTTCATAGTAGAAAGTCAATCAAGTTTCTTAGAAATCAACGTATGCTATTCATCTTTTAAACATCCGATGCATATCCGTTCACTCTGAGATAAAAACCAGACGAATCCGTTTTCTAACTTTAAATTTAATATACATTTCTATAAGTTTTAGATAAAGTGTCAATAATTCATGGTAAATTAACTTTTTTTCATTGAAAATAAAATATTGGTATAATTTTCTATATATTTCTAATTAACCCTAATATATTCATATCTAATCTAGTGGCAAATCTATCAGAATATCTTTTTTCTTCAACTATTCGTTCCAATTCATTCCCTTTATCTCGAAACTTACATTGTTGTAAGCATATAATAAGAGCTATTATTGTGCATACGACGATAATCTAAGTAAATACATAAAAACACACAAACATTAACAAACTAACACTATTGCAAAAGTCTGTTTTAGATAAGTTGAGGGAAAAATACTAATGATCAATCACAATCCAACTAATTTAACAATGAGTGTAGACAAAAATTTGACGATCCTACGTGAACATTTACAACGTTCATCAGACTTGGTTACTCGAACGATAAAACTAGGTCATTACACAGGCAGCCTTCTTTTTATCGATGGCATCGTGAATACTGACTTTGTTCAAGAATGCATTATCACACCACTCTTAGCATTAAATGAAATCTCAGACATAAAAAAGGAAACATTTATCGAAGATTTATCATATCGTCATATTCGTACGAGTTTAGTCGAAATCGAAACATCATTCGAATTATGTGCACTAGGCATATTAAAGGGGAAAACGCTTATCTTATTCGAAGGATTTGAATGCGGTATTCTCGCAGAAACCACGGAATGGAAACAACGAACTGTCGAACAATCGCTTGTACAAAGGACTGCTGTGGGTCCTATGCACGGATTCAATGAACAGATGAAAGTAAACATAAATTTAATTAGAAATATGGTACAAACACCCTATTTATGTATTGAAGTCATACAAGTAGGTACTTTTTCAAATACAGATATTGCAATTACCTATATCAAAGGAAAAGTTGATCAGAGCGTGTTAGATGAAACAAAAAAACGCTTATCCTCTCTTGAAATAGACTATGTGCTCGAAGCTAGAATGGTAGAAGATGCAATTGAAGGTAGGAGGAAAACGATTTTCCCTTTAACCTTAAACACTGAAAGACCAGACGTTGTGGCTTCTAGTTTATATGAAGGAAGAATTGCCATTTTGGTTAACGGTACTCCAAACGCAATAGTCGTTCCCTCAGTGTTTATTCAATACTTTCAATCACCAGATGATTATTATATGAAATCAGGACGATACACAAACCGTCTCATTACATTTCTTGCATTTTGTTTTACTATTTTTTTACCAGGATTGTATTTAGCTATCGAAGAATTTCACCAAGATTTTTTTCCTAAAAAATTCGAAAAAAAACTTTTCACTGATTTAAATTCACTCCCACCAGCAATTTTAGAAGTCCTAATCTTTTTAGTAATCTTACAAATGGTACAGATCGCATCTGTTAGAGTTCCAAAAGAAATTGTTGTAACAGTTGCACTCGTTGGCGCAATTGTACTAAGCGAAACAGCCGTAGATGCAAAATTGATTCACCCCATAAGTTTAGTGGTTGTTGGTCTAACAATTCTTGCAAATTACCTTGTCACAATAAATGGACTTTTATCAGTTGTAAATCCATTAAGGCTCATATTTTTATTAGTCGGAAATTTTTTTGGGTTTACAGGAATGGGAATTGTTTTTGTCCTATTAATCATTTATATGGCTAAATTACAATCAGTAAGTGTTCCGTATTTAGCACCAATTATTCCTTTTCGACCAAAAGAATTTAAAGATGTATTTTATCGCGGGAATTTAAAGGAATTGACTAACAGTCCACACAAATATCCACATAACGATAAAGAGTAATACATATTAACGAAATGAAAAAAAAATCAACACAATTATTATTATCTCCTTATATAGACAGTAAAAAGAAATTGTACTGTCTACTATAAGGAGATTTTTTCATACCGACCTCTCCAATGAAAGTCCTCTACCAGAAAAAAATGAAAAATATTACCGAAGCAACCCTTTAATGTGCTAATTGACAGTTTGGTTTAATAAGAACATATATTAAAGGGAAGGGAAATTTAGTTAAATTTGATTATGAAGATACAGTTTAAAGTTAGTTCTAGCGTTTAGTTACTTTTTACTTTTATCATCAAAATAGATTACTAAATTTCGAGTAGTTCTATAAACGTTTAAAAAGATCTTCTAAAATAGAAGATCCATTTTTTAAGCAATATTAAATAGGATACTAAGTATTACTCTTTATCGTCATGCGGATATTTGTGCTCACTGTTTATTAGTTTCTTTAAATTCCCACGATAAAATACATCCTTGAACTCTTGTGGGCGAAATGGAATAATTGGTGCTAAGAATGGAACACCAACTGATCGTAACTGAGCCATGTAAATAATCAACACGATGAGCCCTATCCCCATCGCTGATAACCCTAAAAAGTTTCCTATAATCAAAAATAAATATCGCAATATAAAAGCAGAACCTATCATACCACCTGTTTGAAAAAGTAAGCTTGATAGATAAGCTATCCCTACAATAATAAGGCTAAGGGGATGGACTAGTTTGGCATCTACTGCTGTTGTGCTAATCACCAAAGTTCCTACCAAAGAAGCAACAATAACTAAATCTTTTTCAATCCGAAAGGCGGCTAAACTCAATAAGTATAAAATGATTAGTAGGAGCGTGATTTCTAAAAAAAAAGGAAGAATAGTTTCTGATGCAGAAAAATATTTTTTTGTAAATTTTGCTGGAAACCAATCATGATGAAATTTAGCTAAAGCAAGATATATTCCCGGCAATAAAAATGTTGCTAAGTAAGTAATGAATATTATCAATCGATTAGAAAGCCTTCCTATTTTCGAATAGTATTCATTAGGTTGTGTCATATAATGAACGAATAATGCAGGCACAATTGTAGCGTTTGGTGTGCCATTTACTAAAACGGCAATTCGTCCTTCGTATAATGCAGCAGCCACAAGGTCGGGCATCTCTGTATTAAAAATAAGTGGAAAGATGCTTTTCTTTCGTCCTTCCAAAGCATCTTCGACCACTCTGGCAATCAACCCATATTCTACATCGAGCGTGTCTATACGGGTTCGTACCTCTTCTAATGCTTGTTGATCCACTTTATGTTTTAAGTAAACAATCGAAAGATCCGTTTTCTCATATCGCCCGATTTGTTTTGTTTCCACAACTAAATTTGGTGACTGAATAAAACTTCGAATTAGATTTAAGTTGACTTTTAATTGCTCATTCAATCCAATCATTGGACCACCTGGTGAACGTTGCCTGTTACTTTGTTCAACTGAACGTTGCTGCCACTGTGTTGTTTCAGCGACGATTCCACTCCCATACCCATCGACTATTACCAGTGTTTGTCCCCGCACAATTCCGTTAAGCGCTTGGTCAAAAGATGAAATCATTTCAACAGACGAGGCTCGAATATGTCGTGAAGCTAAGTAGTTGATAAATGGTCCGGTTTCGCTTTTTTTCTTCTCTTGAAATAAAAATAATGGGGTAATGACAAAGTCGCGAATCACATCAGCATTCACCAGATCATCTAAATAAATAAGCGAGACGTCATATGTTTTCGATTCACCAATCTGAATCGTTCGTATAGTTAGTTCAGTTGTATGGTGTAATCGTTCCTTAATGATGTCAATGTTTTTATGAAGACTGTCTGTTAAATTTTCAGAGTCATGTTCCTTCACTCTTTTTCACCTCTAGCCATTCAATCTTTCCATTTAAATAGTATGTTCCATTTAAATAGTATGTACTTATTTTTTGTTCACATTCAGTGGCATAGTAAGTGGGGAAAAGTTGAAGAGTTAATAGGTGAAGAAAAGGAGGAGGGACTTGTTCAATTCCTATACAATACTACAGAGGGATATCCAGATTTGGTACGATGGTAATGAATATCATCTTCTGTTCAACTTGCAAAATAATGTATTATTAAAAGTTTCCCTGGTGATGAAAATTTTGAGATGTAAGATAAAAGCTGAACCTTGACAATTGCCCCTACCCTCATAAAAAAACAGCCCCATTAGAGCTGCGATTTTAGTCTCATACTACTTCTCCGAAAATGATAGATGGCTGTGCACCAGAACTTTGAAATTATTAATTAATTTACATTTTTTGATATTTCCTTCTCAAATAGACAATGCTTTCATCTATAAATGGTTCCTTTGAACCTTCTATTAAAATAGCTAGATATGGTTTTGTGTGCTTTATTAAGCCAAATAACTTATCGTAATTTAACATACCTTGCCCCACTGGCACCTGATATTCCCAAGAGCTTCCACTTAAAGGCCAACCATGTATTAAGATGACGGGTTTCCTGAACCATGGTCCTCATAATAAAGTTCAATTGGAGCATGACTTTCATTACCTACAGTAAATTTTCCCATATAAATTTCCTCCTGAATTTTCATTATTAAACCTATGCTTCTTTGATCAAAAAACTTTTTATTCCAAAACATTTAAAATATTTTTTGGAAAATGTTAAAGATTATTATATTAGCAACTATTAAAATTGTAAAATTATTCCAAAAGATTAAATCAATTAATATATTAGATTACAATTTAAATAATCTGAATATTAGGTATAAAGCCACTTTTTCCAATTTGGAATATTATGGTAAAATTAGGATGGTTTTAACAAAGGAGGGTGTATATGACTAAGACAATAGGTCTTATTTGTGGTAGTTTAAGAAAAAACTCTTATAATCGAATCATTGCTCAATCATTAACAGAGATGGCTGATTCCCATCAATTTCGTTGGATCGAGATTAATGATCTACCTTTATTCAATGAAGACATAGAAACAAGTATTCCGGAAGCAGTGACATCATTTAAATCTGCTATCCAGGACGTTGATGGTATCATTATTGTAAGTCCAGAGTACAATTCTGGAATTCCAGGCGTATTAAAGAATGCATTGGACTGGGCATCAAGACCTCGGGAATCCGCTGTTCTTAGTAGAAAACCGATTGGTTTAATCGGTGCTACTCCTGGGGGATTAGGTACTGTATATGCTCAAATACAAATCAGAGAAATACTAGAAGCAATGCAAGCCCATGTTCTTCCATTTCAAAAAATGCTGATTTCTCAAGTACATGAAAAGATTGATTCCGATCTGAAAGTGCTTACTGACGAACACACAAAACGTTATCTTCACCGTTATTTACAACGATTTATAAATTGGATCGATAAAACTCCTGTTCTAGATTAATAGAAGCAGACCAAGTTTTTTCTGATTTTTGAGTAACCTATTAACGTGACATAAGTTTTATAGATAAATAATATCAATAATCAGTTTGGTTATCAGCTTATTGTAACAAACGAAGTAATTTATGATAATTTTCCAGTTTTAAACTTTCTTCGATTACTTAATTTTTAGGAGGAATACATAATGTCTGATCTTTATTCTCGTATTAATAAGGATGATGCTGTCGTTCTTTTAGTGGATCATCAAACTGGTCTTATGGCTGGACTAGTGCGTGACTATGGTGTTGATGAATTCAAGAACAATGTTTTGGCTCTTGCTCACACTGCTAAGTTTTTTGATTTACCAGTTATATTAACAACAAGCTTTGAAAACGGACCTAATGGACCACTAATGCAAGAATTGGTTGATCTTTTTCCTAACGCGCCAAAAATAGCTCGTCCTGGACAAATTAACGCATGGGATAATGATGATTTTGTAAAAGCAATCGAAGAAACTGGAAAAAAACAACTTATTATCGCGGGCGTAGTTACGGATGTTTGCGTTGCTTTCCCGGCACTTTCCGCTATAAAAGCTGGTTATGAAGTATTTGCTGTTACTGATGCTTCAGGAACTTTCAGCAAACAAGTTGCAGATGCCGCTAATACGCGTATGGCACATAGTGGCGTGCAACTTTTGAACTGGTTTAGCGTAGCTTGCGAATTACAACGCGATTGGCGCAACGACGTTGAAGGCTTTGGCAATTTGCTTGCTAGTAATCTTCCAGGTTATCAAAATATAATTGGAAGCTATATGGCAGCTCAGCGAAATCTGAGTAAACAAAACGTATGAAATTAGCGCTGATTTAATCAGCGCTCTTTTTTTAATTAGAAGTAAAGCTCATCTCAATCATGGTTGATCTGTAAAATAGTAGCGCAGGCATAAGCACCCACGCTACCATTTTTTAATCTATTTGCTATTACTTAAATAAATTATAAATAAGCGAGATCCACTAGTTTCTACACTTACTCTCGGTTTAAACCACTTACAGAAAGTTTTTTATTAAGTATTCTTTAATTGGGTTATATTCATGCTGGTAAACAGGTCTTCCGATGGTCCCATATATAACCTTGACATCAAGGATTCCTAAATCCTTTAAGAAGTTCAGATACTTTCTCGCTGAGACCCTTGAAATGCCCACAACATTTGCCACTTCTTCGGTGGAAAACGGCACCTCTTTCAATTCATGAACTGCTTCCCATACTTGCTTTAAAGTATCCTTAGTCAACCCTTTTGGGAGCTCTTCAACTATTGCAGTTTCATCCCTGTGTAAAAGATAATTATCGAGTTCTTGTTGGCTGACAGCTTCCAGTTTATCAGTAAACCGGGTCTTTTGCTGATAGCTGACAAGAGCAGCATTGAACCTTTCAAATTCAAAAGGCTTTATTAAATAATCGACAACGCCGTACCTTAATGCCTTTTTGATTCGCTCTAGATCCGATGCTGCCGAAATAATGATTACATCAACTTCAAGTTCCTTTTTCCGGAGGTACGTCAATAGCTCTAACCCCTGTTTGCCCGGCATAAAAATATCCAAAAGTATAAGCTGTATATCTTCCTTTCCAAGCAAAAGGACAGCATCATCAACTGAATTGGCTACTGTAGTCAAACGGAAACCACCAATCTTAGAAAGGTATCGTTTATTGATTTCCGCCACCATAGGGTCATCTTCAACAATCATTACATTGATCATGCCTTTTCATCCTCTGCTTTATAAGGTATATACACCGCAAAATTCGTTCCTTTTCCCGGCTTAGAAGAAATGATTAGGTCCCCTTCTAGTCTTTCAATACTCTGAGCTAGAAGATATAGTCCGACCCCGCGGTTTTCTCCTTTCGTGGAGAAGCCCTTATCAAATATTTTATTTTGCATTGAATTCGTCATTCCCATACCTGTATCCTTAACTTCGATTGTTAAAATATCCTCTGCGTAATCAAGCTTTAAGTCAACTTTCTTGACAGGACTGTTCGCTATCGCTTCCATTGCATTATCGACGAGATTTCCAATAATCGTTATCAGTTCATGCGTGATTCCCGGGTTCACAGGCCGGGGAATCTTATTGGAGCAATCAAATGATAGTGATGCACCTGATTCTCTTGCAAAGCTTAACTTGCCAATCAAAAATCCAGCTAGAACCGGATCCTGGACATTCTTGGTTACAAAACCCATTTCCATTTCCCGATGGTTAACCGTTTCACTCACATAGTTCGCAAGTGTATCGTATTGTTCGGTACGGACAAGGCCAAGAATAACATGCATCTTATTCATGAATTCATGGGCATGGGCTCTGAGGGCATCCGCATAATTGCGCACCCCTGTGAGCTGTTCGGCTAATAACTGAACTTCCGTTTTATCACGGAATGTAGCAATTGCTCCAACCGGTTGATTATCCACCACTACCGGTACCCTGTTTACCAAAATAGTAACTCCATGCAGATCCTGTTCCTGATCAACCTCAGTTTCTCCAGACTGCAAAATACGAGTTAAGCGGGTCTCAGGCAAATAATCTTCTATTTTGAGTCCTTTTGGATTCCCTTCTAGGCCCGCTTTTGTAAAAAGCTTTTGGGCTGCCCTGTTTACAAGGGTAATTTTTCCTTCTTGGTCAATGGCTATAATTCCCTCACGCACCGACTGGAGCATGGAACTCCGCTCTTCAAGCAGCTTAGCAATAGCAAACGGCTCGAGGCCCAATAGGATTTTTTTGATAAACCTGGCCAAACCCACCGCACCAGTTACCCCTATTAATATTCCGATTATTGTCCCAATCATCATCCCCATTCGACCTTTATGTACAGCCTTCGTTACGTTTTCCAAAGAAATCCCTACCGCAACAGCGCCGATTTGTTTTCCATTTGAATTCATGATTGGTTTAAATGCTCGCATGGATGGCCCGAGAATCCCCTTTGAGATAGATACATACTCTTTCCCTCGAAGGACCGGTCCTTCATCTCCTCCCTTGAATCTCTTTCCAACTTCACTGGGATCCGGATGGGAAAGCCGGATTCCTTTCATATCCATGACGACAACAAAGTTAACATGCGTTAAATCTTTTATTTGATTAGCAAAAACTTCTATTTCTGTCGAATTTGTTTTCCCCTCAAGAGACCCAATCACTTGCGGGTTAAGAGAAACGATCTTTGCAATATTGAGTACCTTTTCTTTCTGTGTCTCTTCCACACTGGAGGTAATTCTCTTACTGATTAGCAAATCGGTTATACCTAGTGATAAAGCGACAACAAGGCATACAAAAATAATAATGATGGCTTGTAAACTAAATCTGCCCTTTTTCATAATCTCCTCCAGGTTATCTCTTAATTATAGTATGAATAAGGTTTATCCATTACATACAAAGAGACCACGAAGCTCTCTGAAAGAGCTTTGCAGTCTCTATATTAAATCAACTTATTAGTAAAATTTCTGCCACGATTGGGTTAAGCAAGTTATGGTAAAGAAATAGAGAAGGAGTCATTATTAAGGACTTACTGTTGTTAGCTTTCCCCTTGACTTCTATACTTCTATAGCTATACTCTTAATTTCTTTATACTCAGGTTTCCACATAGCATCTTCAATCGCATCTTCAACATCTTGAATATCTATTCTTGCAATTCCTTCGTGTATTGCAGCATAGGCTACTTCAACGGCTACGTATTTTGAGACTTCATGTAGCTTTTCAATGGATGGCAGTAGGGTTGCTCCAGGTTTACTGGTGTCAGACATACTTGCAACCGCATAAGCAGCAGCTGCAAACATTCCTTTTGAGATCACTTCAGCTTTTGCAACAATCGCCCCCAAGCCTAGGCCTGGGAATACAAATGCGTTATTTGACTGTCCAATTTCATAGGAAATACCTTTGTATTCTACATTTGCAAACGGGCTGCCGGTTGCAATTAGAGCCTTGCCATCGGTCCACTTAATCAGGTTTTCCGGCACTGCTTCTGTCAATGCAGTCGGGTTGGACATAGGCAAGATGATCGGTCGCTCAACGTGCTTAGCCATTTCTTTAATCATTTCTTCAGTGAACGCACCGGCTTGTCCTGAAGTACCAATCAGGATTGTTGGCTTCACCCTTTGAACTACTTCAATTAATGAAATGATCCCTTCCTCATTCTTATCCCAATCCTGAACTTCATTCACCTTTCTTGTATAAGGCTTCTGGAAGTACAGAACATCTGGTGTTTCATCTGTTAGTAGACCCCGATAGTCTACAGCCCAGAAACGGTCAAAGGCTTCTTCTCTGGTCAATCCTTCTAGAACCATGGCATCTGCCATTTGGTCTGCGTTACCGATGCCGGCAGCCCCTGGACCAAAGACAACAATGCGCTGGTCCTTTAAGGATTCACCTGTTACTTTCAAAGCAGACATAATAGCAGCAAGAGTAACAGCACCTGTCCCCTGGATATCATCGTTGAAGGTAAGGATTTTGTCACCATATTTGTCCATGATTTTTCGCGCATTGACGTTACCAAGGTCCTCCCAGTGAATAAGAACCTCTGGAAAAAACTTTCTTGCAGTCTGAACGAATAAATCAATGAATTGATCATAACGATCACCTCGGACACGTGCGAATTTGTTGCCGATATACATAGGATCTGCAATCAAAGCTTGATTGTTCGTGCCAACATCCAACACGATTGGTAGAACACGGTTTGGATCAATACCAGCTGCAGCCGTGTACACGGCAAGTTTACCAATCGCAATATTAATACCGCCTATCCCTTGGTCCCCAATACCAAGAATGCTTTCAGAGTCGGTCACGACGATTAAATCAATACCATTTTTAGGCTTTCCAAGATTATAAAATGCCTTTTCAATGCCCTCAGGATTATCAATGGAAAGATATAAGCCATCTGGGCGACGGTATCTATGGGAGTATGACTGGATTGCATCGCCGACAGTAGGAGTGTAGATGATTGGGAGCATTTCTGCCAGATGTTCCTTCAAAAGACGGTAAAACAAGACAACATTACGGTTATATAAATCATAAAGTAGCCCGTTTTTGAACAGATTCGTCGTCCGCATCGAATATTGTTCATAGACCCTATTAACTTGTTCCTCTAGGGTGATTACTTGTGGCGGTAACAGACCTTCAAGTCCAAGGTTTTCTCTTTCCTCTTTCGTAAAAGCTGTTCCTTTATTCAAAAAAGGATTAGAGAGAACTTCTTTTCCTTTTATTGTAGTTACAATAACATTCTCAGGTACACTCTCAAGTACATTCATGGTGTTTCCTTCCTTCTATCTTAAATTAGCTATTTTAGACAATACCGAAACCATCTTAATAAAATTTTCCTTATCCCAGTATTTTTTTAACTAAAAACCCTTTTTTGTAACTAAAAAAAGCAGAAAGTAAAATCGCTGACTGCTTTGTTTTAGTTTCATTTTCAAATTGGCATTAAAGCTTCAGCAGCTTGATGGCCAAGAATATAGTAGATTTTTTACTTTATTGTCATGATGCCCTTGCAATTGATTTATTAGCTTTTTTCTTTTCGGACATTTTAAATATATAATTAACAATAATAGGACAGACTATTGCAGATATTACACATGCTGCTGCAACTTGCGCAGTAGCTCCTGGTGCTATTGCAGCTAAGGTTGGGTCTGCTGCTGCAACAACAGCTGGTGTAGCTACAGCATTCCCTGCAGTTGACCCTGTTGCTAAACCAACGATAGGATTTTCTTTAAATAACTTTAAAAGTACGTAAGCTCCAATTCCAGTGAATGCAGCTATTAATCCTAGTAATATGCCAGGGCCTCCCGCTTTTATAATAGTTGAAAGATTCATTCCAGCACCTAATGGGAATGAAAAGAATGGGATTAATAATAATTTACTGCTTCCAAGAAACTTCCTCATTTCAGGATCAATATTTCCTAAAATCATTCCTATTACTATTGGAATTAATACTCCTATAAGTGTTTGAAAAGGAATTGTGGCAAGACCAGATGCACCTAATGCAACTAATGTGAAAAATGGACCATCTTTTAAAGAAAATAAAGCATATGCGCCTACATCGGTTTCGTCTCCATATGATGAAGCAAGCGATGCATATAATCCACCATTTGCATTTAATAACGCTGCTAGGATAGCTAGTGGTGATAATCCTAAAATTCCGGCTGGCCCAAAAAGCATTGCTACAGTTAAACCGATACCTGCACCCACTATAAATTTTCCAGTTAATAATATTGCACCTTTTTTTAATGCCTTTGGTGCTAATTTGAAATTAATTTGTGAACCAATTAAAAACATGAAACATGCCAAAATGGTAGATGATGCTTCTTTACTAAATAATGCCGTTGTAAAACTTCCAATTTGTAAAAATTGCGGGAAAAAGGTATTCGTTAATACTCCTAAAAAAAGTGGAACAACCATCAGACCACCTGGAATTTTATCAAGCGTTTTCTTAATTGGAATTTGCATTTTTAACCCTCCTAAAGTAGTTTTATCATTTCAAATGAATCCATTATTTTACCTATTGTTCAAATAATCCTAGAAAGCGGTTCCATTTTTCTTGCATGATGTTCTATTCTCTAATTACCCGTTGTTTTGTTACCTGTCTATCATATTCGGATGAAAACTGTTTTCATAGTTTAAGAAAGTTTAATAATCCTTTTTGTAAATAAAAAAAGTAAGCAGTTTCAATAACTGCTTACAAAAAGTTTTTATTAGGTGTTCAATAGTAAAAAGAAATAAATAATCTTGCTTTTTTTATTTTATAATTATTATTTCACTTTTTTTCCCAATTAAATAAACTTGTAATTTATTAAAAGGGGATTTCTCCATTTAATTTTCCGAAGTATTCATCAGCTACTTCGGAATCTTGAATCGCATTTTTTTCTTCAACATTAATTTGAAATTTATTATCCAATTTTTTAATATCAACATTAATTGTCGTGTATGTTGATTGATCTTTTCTTATTTTAATATAAAGTATAGCTTCTTTTTCATTAATTTTTTTAAGAAAAATTCCATTAACTAAATTTTTAGTCTACTGTTTATTTTTTTTTCTATTTTTTGATTTTGTTCGATTGAGAGTTTGGTGGCTTTCATCGAAAAATCTCCTTTCCTTAGTGTCATAATACAGGCAGTAATGTTGTCCATATACTTGAGATTTTCCAAATACAAAATGGAATTCAGAAAAATAATATTAAATACTCAAATCTTCAAAACTGATAATACAAGAAGATATGTACCTGTTCCAAAAACAAGGCAAGGAATGCAAAATCAGTGATACGAGTTGGGAAAATGTCTGTGATTAGCTTATGTTTATCAGCTATGGGGACGTACAATACATTTTGGAACTAATTTGAAGGGAAAACAGTTTTATTTTGTTATGAAGGAAGAACTTGCATAAGAAGTATGTGCAATCTGCTTAGTAATAGATGAGTTTTTTGTATTTAAAAGGGCTTCCCAAAAGTCAGTTCTCCTAACTTAAGGGATAGCCCAATTTTTATTTATGCAGGTGTATTTGTATTTGTGTTTGCTTCTGTACTGTCACTTTGATTTAATTTACTGTTTTTATATCCGTAAGTAGCGTAAATTACTAAACCGATTACTAACCAAACTACGAATCCCTTCCAAGTAAATGCTGAAAGTTGAAACATTAAATATCCACAGAATAAAATTGCTAATACTGGAACAACAGGAACCCAAGGAGTTTTAAATCCACGTTTTAAGTTTGGATGAGTTTTTCTTAAGACTAAAATACCAAGTGATACAGCTGAGAAGGCAAATAATGTACCAATATTTGTTAATTCAGCTAGTTTATTTAATGGAATAAAACCAGCAAATACTGCAACTAATCCACCAGTTACCCATGTACTTACAACTGGTACTTGAGTTTTACCATTAACTTTTGATAATTTTTTCGGAAGTAAACCATCTCTACTGATTGAGTAGAATAAACGCGTTTGTCCAAACATCATTACGATTAAAACTGTAGTAATACCAATTATTGCACCAAGTGAAATGAAACCAGCTGCCCAATCTTGGTGGATAAATGATAAAGCAAAAGCAACAGGATCTTTAACACCAAGTTGATCGAACGGTACGATACCCGTAAGAATTAATGAAACAACGATATATAAGATTGTACAAATTGTTAATGCAGAAATAATACCGATTGGTAAGTTACGTTGAGGATTTTTTACCTCCTCAGCAGCAGTAGCTACTGCATCAAAACCAAAGTAAGCAAAAACAACAACTGCAGCTCCAGCTGTTACACCAGAGAATCCCATTGGCATAAACGGTGTCCAGTTTCCTGGCTCAACATACCAAACACCTATAGCGATGAAAAGAATTACTACTGCTAATTTAACAATTACCATTACAGTGTTTAGTTTTGCAGATTCTTTTACACCTCTAGTAAGAATGAATGTAACTAATAATACGATAAGAACTGCTGGTAAATCTATAAAAGTTCCTTTAGAAGGATCAAATGCACTTGTTAATGCTGTTGGAAAATGAATTCCGAAACCTGATAATAAACTTTGGAAGTAACCAGACCATCCACTAGCTACAGCTGATGAAGCCAGTCCATATTCAAGTACCATATCCCAACCTAAAATCCATGCCACAATTTCACCGAATGCGACATAACTATACGTATATGCGCTACCTGCCTCAGGAATCATTGATGCAAATTCAGAGTAACATAATGCAGCAAATGTACAGGCTAAACCTGCAATTATAAATGAAAGAATAAGTGCCGGACCAGCATAATCTGCTGCTGCTACACCAGTTAGAACGAAAATCCCTGTACCAATAATTGCACCTATTCCTAGCATTGTTAAGTCAAATGCACCTAAAACTTTATTAAGTGAACTGTTAGATAATCCACTCGATACTGATTTTTTTCGAAATAAATTCATAAAAACCTCCTCTAAATTCTTGTGCTACTTTTCCAATTTTAATTATTTAATAGTTTCATAGTTGTTTGTAAAAAAAGAAAATTCCGACAACTAAAACCAGAAAAAATTAATTGTTAGAATTAAACGATTTTTATCTTATCATACGATTTTTAATTATACAAAGCATTTTTCAACAAAAAAAAAATATTCAGAAATTGTGCAGAACGACTATATTCAGATCATTTTTCACTAATTTCTCCTCCTAAATCATGCACTTAAAATTTTTGGAGTTTATATTAGATAATAAGATTTTGGGAACTTTTTAGTAAGGTATTCAAATGGTTTCTATATAAAACTTGTTAAAATTAAATAAACAAAGACTGCATGAGCTTATTATCCCTACCCTTGTTACAACCTGACTACAACACTTTTACAATCCCTGCAATTTGAAGAAACAAATTTATTGGCTAATCCACCAACTGCTTTGATTCTATATAGAGCGATTGAATGAATTTTTTCATGTTGATTCGGCTTTGATTAGTGCTTTTTTCACTTTTACCTTCAAGCTCTAACATTTTCTTTCGAACTTCCGAGAAATCGAAAAACGTGGATGAATACGCTTCGAATTTTGGATTCGTGTAATCTGTTAATCCTAATGAGGCAATATGGATGAGCACATGGTAAATAGCTCTGCGAACCCGTTGTTCGGAGGCTTTCGATTCTTTTTGTATTTCCGCCTCGGTAGCCTGTTCTCCAAGCGATTTTTTGGCATTTCCATAAAATATTTCTTTTAGAGACGGAAAGATGTAGAAGGATCCAAACTTTTGTTTTTGGTCCTGCAGGAATTCTAAAATATTCATCAAGTCTTCACTTCCGCTTTCTCCGATAATCCCTAAATCCGAAATCAATGAACGGCCGGCTTCGATTATGTTTTTTGTATGAGAAGAGCCGAATGGTGCCGAATGATGACCTTTTAATAAAGTTAACGATTCTTGTATGCCTCGAATTGATTTTTCCAGAATCACCCGTTCGTTAACCTTTTTTAACACTCCTGAGATTTCAATTCGGTTTAACGGCTTAGTGATGTAGTATTCTGCTCCTAAACTATATACTTCCCCTATGAGCTCCTTTGCCTCTACTTGTGAAATCATTACGAATTTCCCCTGGAATTCAGAAGAAAGAACACGAATTGTTTCAATTCCATCCCTCTTTGGCATCAGTAAATCAATAAGTACTACGTCTACTTTTTTGAGCGCAAGCAAGTCATTGTCTACCAATGATCCGTCTTCTGCTTCACCCATCACTTTGCCTAAATCCTCATCCTCAATCATGTCTATCAGCATCGCTCTAATAGCTGGATCATCGTCTATTATAAAATAATTCATTTGATTTATCCTTTCTGTATCATAGCACTAATTGGAAGCTCGATGACAAATACTGTTTCTTTATGACTTTCTTTTAGCTTAATATGTCCGCCAAGCTTGTCGACGGTTAGTTTCACATATGAAAGTCCAATTCCTGTAGAAGGATTGCCGGAAGCATCATACTTAGATGTAAACCCCTCTTTAAAAATGACTTCTTTCAACTTCGGTGCAATGCCTGGTCCATTATCACAGACATGAAATTCTACAATCCAGTCTCTTCGAATGACATACAACGATACATGTCCCTCTTGCTCAATGGCTTCCACCGCATTTGCGATCAAGTTATTTATCAAAGATAATACCCTATATACATGATATGGCGGATGTTCCCCTTCGACGTGCATAGAAAACGAAATGTGTTTATTCAATAACTCTGCATACCGTCTATTGGAAACAAGGATAATGTTACTCAGTAACTCAATGCCCATGTAGTCCTCTTGCTTTTCAGTAGAAATCAACTGTGATAGTCCAGCATAAATTCGCTGATTATCTTTTTTTACTTCATGCACGAGACTTGCAATTTGCAGTGCGGTTTGGGAAAAATGGACATGAGAAACTTCTGATTTCAACCTACGATAAAAATCATAACTTATGCGGGTGATTTCTTCCGCATTTTGCATTGTTTTCTTTAGCTGTACCGATTCCTCATACAAATTCGAAATGAACAACAGCATTTGCTCGTTTTGTCTACGTTGCTCTTCCACTGCCAATTTTGATTCTCTCAGTTTAAAAATGTTAAAAAAGCCAAGTACAAAAAAACTTCGAATAAACGCGATAAAGATAATCTTTTCGATTGAGTGAAATGCAATGATTTTATCCGCTATCGAGTATCGAATCACCATTTCAACTAAACTTGCACCAATTTCTATGACCATTCCTAGTAATCCAATCATAAATGGCTTGTTATGCTGCTCATTCATCTTTGTAAAATGAAAGATGAAAGCGAACACGACGTAATAAAAGAGTACCGGAAAATGACTGTAAAATGCCTCATCAACCGGTATGTCACTGATTAGGACCGCCAAAAAAAATCGAAATACAAACACACTTGTCCCAGTCAAAATTCCTGCAATATTCGGGTGAATGCCCCTTCCCAATAACAAAAATAAGAAAAATGCCGGTGTCCCCAGGCTGACACGGAATGCATCATTGAACGGATAGAATTTAAACTCTCCAGCGAGCGGAACGGTAATCATCAAAAATACAACTGCTAAAATTCGTTCCTTCAGTTCCACACCTCCAAACATTAAACATTTTACTCAAACCTTTGGAAAATTGAAATAGTTGTGAGAAAATTATTTATTTTTTATTTTTTATTTGTAGGTTTTTGTATGATTCGGTATGATTTTGAGTGGAATCGCTTACATTCATATTCTTAATAAACTTGAAGGGGTGTATGGGATGAAAAAACTAAAACTTGGGTTAGCTTGGCAGATTGTAATTGGTCTCATTTTAGGTATCGCAGTTGGAGCTGCCTTTTATGGAAATCCAAATATTGAAGGATACCTAAAGCCGATTGGAGATATTTTTATTCGTTTAATCAAAATGATTGTTATTCCTATTGTTGTCTCAAGCTTAATTGTCGGTGTTGCCGGCGTTGGGAATATGAAAAAGCTTGGTAAACTCGGTGGTAAAACGATTTTATATTTTGAAATCATTACAACTATTGCCATTCTTGTTGGATTGCTAGCGGCAAATATCTTTCAACCCGGTAGCGGCGTTGATATGTCATCATTACAGAAAACAGATATCGGAAGCTATATAGAAACAACCGAAACGACGAAAAGCCACGGTTTTGCTGAAACTTTCGTCAATATCGTTCCGCCAAACATTATTTCTGCAATGACAGAAGGAAATATGTTAGCCATTATTTTCTTCTCTGTTTTATTCGGACTAGGTGTGGCAGCGATAGGTGAAAAAGGAAAACCAATCTTAAAGTTTTTCGAGGGTACAGCTGAAGCAATGTTCTATGTGACAAACCTAATCATGAAGTTTGCTCCATTTGGTGTATTTGCTTTAATTGGTGTAACGGTATCAAAATTCGGTGTCCAATCACTGATCCCATTAAGTAAGTTAACGATTCTTGTTTATTCAACGATGATTTTCTTTGTGTTAGTTGTTTTAGGACTTGTTGCAAGATGGGCAGGCATTAACATTATTCATTTTATTAAGTTATTAAAAGATGAACTGATCCTTGCTTATTCAACGGCTAGTTCTGAGACTGTTTTACCTCGAATTATGAATAAAATGGAGAAATTCGGATGCCCTAAAGGAATCACATCGTTCGTTATCCCAACAGGATATTCTTTCAACTTAGATGGTTCTACGTTATATCAAGCATTAGCGGCCATTTTTATTGCACAAATGTATGGTATTAATTTATCGATTAGCGACCAAATCTCATTAGTACTTGTATTGGTAGTAACATCTAAAGGAATTGCAGGGGTTCCCGGAGTGTCGTTTGTTGTATTGTTGGCAACGCTCGGTACAGTTGGAATTCCGGTAGAAGGATTAGCGTTTATCGCAGGTATTGACCGTCTTTTAGATATGGCGAGAACAGCAGTTAACGTAGTAGGTAACTCTCTTGCGGCAGTTGTTATTTCTAAATCAGAAGGTCAATTCGATAAACAAAAAGCGCAAGCTTATATTAAATCACTTGATTCCGGTAAGCAAACAAATGCAGCATAATCTTTCTTAACATCATAATTGAGTAGACCTAGATTCACCGACTACTGCATTACAGGCATTGACTACATTTCTACAACCTTCTCGCTTTTTCAATATGAGATCAAGCTCTTCTTCTAGTAATCAACTAAATATATATAACAACAAGTAAACGGTGAAATTAAAAGCCTGTATCTTCAAATACCAAGTAATTTTCGATACAGGCATTTTTTATCTATTAACGTTGTTATGTTTAGACTGACAAAAAAGAGAAACTCACAGGATAAAGAGTTTCCCTAAAAAATAGGTGATATTGGTAAAAAAGAAAATGTAACTGTACTTTATTATATAAAAATTATTATGTATTGTATTCGGTATTCGCCTTTCTTGTTGGATATATTTTCCAGCTTTATATAACTAAAGTAATACGTTCGTTAAATAAGAAAAGCCTTAGTTAACCCTGTATAGGTAATTTTATATTCTGATTTTTCGTTCCAAAACCTAATGCAATCGCGGCGCCAATACAGCAAAAAAAGCAACCAGCAATCAAATACACTGATGGATCAGACTCACCGATTAAAACTGAGGCCACTCCACCAATTGCGGGGAAAAGGGCGACCATATAGCCACTTTGAGCTCCTCCAATTTTTTCTACTAGCTTCAAATAGAATAACCATGCAGCAAAAGAAGCAACCAACGTTAAATATAACAACGCAGATAAGTACGTAAAAGATGTTGGAAAAATAAATTCTTTCCCTTGAAACAATATAATTGCTCCCATCAATAAACTGCCCACTGTAAATCCAATTGCATTTGCATAAATGGGATCAACCTTGCGATTTGCATTTCTTGCCGAGCATGCGTCACCAACTGCTGTTAGGAGAGTACCTAGGAAAGCGAAAATAATTCCTTTTATGTCATGGAACCCTTGAAAATTTTCCAGTGTCGGATAAATTAGAATACACACTCCCACTACACCAAGAATACCTCCAATTAGAACTCGCGAATGTAATTTTTCTTTTAAAAAAATCCGGAGAGCAATCGGAGTTAAAATCACTTTTAAAGAAAATACCAGTGTTACGATTGCTGCAGAACTCAAAATTGTAGCGTAATAAAGACACAGATAGCTTAATGCAAAGTTACATATTCCAAATGCCATTACAAACGGGATATCTTTTCTTGTTGGTCTCCCCTTTGGGCGAATGAACAAAACAAGAACTAAAAATAAAAAGGCTGTCATAACTAGTCGAAAAGTTAAGGATAATTCCAAGCTTACTGGAGTTCCTTGAATTTTTACAGCAATAAAATTAAGTCCCCATACGATCAAGCAAAACATATACATAAATTTTATCATTAATATTACCTCTTCCTACTGTTCCTCCATTAATTGTAACAAATCAAACTAAATTATTAGATTCTCGATTCATTTCTTTAAATAATATGCTTTTTACTTCAATAAAAAAGCGACCTTCTATTGAAGTATCGCATTGCTTTAGTTGTATTACTTCAACTCAAAAGATTCTTCATTTCCATCCCATTTAATCGTTACTTTAAAAACATCAGAATCCCTCGTAACAGAGCAACCCGAACAAGAGGTTTTCATAGTAATGACGGTTTCATCATTTTCACTTTCTTTTCGGTTACTACCGCCGGTAAGGCCATCGACATTGATTTCTAAATTTTTTTTCTTTTGTTTACCATCTTTGAATTCAAATTCAAACTGACCATTTTCAGTAGTGCCATCTACATTTGTTGTATATTCGCCTTTCCAATGTTCGCTTTCACCTTTAAAATGAAGGGAATCATTTGAACAACCAACCAAAATTAACAAGGTAACCAAAATCAGAAAGTAAATTTTTCTCATAATGTCATCTCCCATATTACCATAATATGTTAATTCTCGCCCATAATGATATTTCCTTCTCTAGGCAGTAAGGAAGTATTCTTATGCAACTAAACGGCCATCCTTTTTCGGTTCAAATTATTTAAGTAAAAATAAATACCATATTATTCATTTGATTCGATACTTATAATCTCCCATGTTTGAACGACTGGATATTATCCTGATTTCACTACATATGTTTTTATTGGTGTTTGCTATATCAATTTTCTTGTTATGTATATATGGGGCTACAAGAATCATCCTAAAAAACAAGTACTCAACCTTCACGTATGGGTTTTGCTGTCACTTGTATTATGTTATTTCTCTGCTTTGGATTTGGTCCATTGAAACGGAACAGTATATTCAAATTTGGTTAAGTGGAATAACTTACTTTATTGTCCCATCATTCTTGCTCCTATTGACAAAGCTAAAAGGGCGTGTAAAAGAATGAGACGATAGAAAATGCTTTTAGTTTGGGGAATCTTTGTTTCATTAGTCATGATTCCAGGATGTGCCCCATTTGTTGAGAACAACACAATTGAAGATATTGCTCCTGTCACTTTTTGGTCAATTAGTAAAGGCGAAAAAGGAAAAATAAAAATGAGTACATTAGTCCCTCCATTAGTAAATGAGCCAAAAAGCTTATTAACCACTAGAAGTTGATCTCCTTAAACAGGGAGGAAAAGACTTTAATTTAAGATATTATCGTGAATTGAAGGTTGGACAACTCCGTATGTTTTTAATTCATGAGGAATTAGCGAAACAAGGGATTATTCAGTTGATTAACAAGCTATTGACAGACTATGATATTTCGCAACGAATGTATTTAGTAATCGTAGGTAATTTTGACGATAATATTAACAGACAAGCAAAGAAGCAAGAAAACCTTGATTATTACCTGTATGGGATGCTAAGACACTATGAGAGGAAAAAACAAGTTGAAATGACCATTGTCAATTTGCATGAATATAAAAATAAGCTGTTTTCACCATATTCAGACTCCGTTCTTCCTGTTTTCAAAATAACGAAAGATAACTTTACTCACAAGGGGACTGAAGAGCTGAAGGTGGATCCTCCTAAAATCGTGACACACACCCAGCTTTTTTTGAGGCATTACAAAAGACTAAAAATAATTATTAAATTATCATGAAAAGAGGTTGACCCCCTTGGCCGGAGTCAACCTTAGATTACCAGTTAAAATTTACCTAATCGACTCTTGTCTTACTAAAGGATTCAACCCAGCAGTTTCCATATAATCTTTCCCCCAGTTATACATAGCATCGAGAATCGGCATCAAGCTTCTTCCTTGTTCAGTAAGGGAGTATTCTACTTTTGGAGGAACCACGGGATAGACTTCTCGTTTTACAATCAAGTCTTCTTCCAGTTCTCGCAATTGATTAACTAGCATTCTCTGCGTAATCCCTGGCATAAGAGCTTTCAGTTCACCAAATCGCTTCGTTCCCTCTTTTCCTAGATGCCATAGTATAAGCATCTTCCATTTACCACCGATAACGGAAAGAGTTAATTCTTTTTCACAATTAAAAATCTTATCCTGCATTCGCGACATTTCACTTCACCTCCATATTTATTATAACCAAAAGTATACTTTTTTCACTATATAAAATAAAAGTATGTACTTGCAATGTCCATCCATACAATATATATTAGCAGTGAATATATAATTCTATTCTGCTGTACAAGAAGGGAGTTAAAGAATGATGGAACAATTTAAAGCATTGATGGTAGATAAAAATGAAAACGATTTTTCTGTTCAAGTCAAAAATATTACCTTAAATGAGTTACCTCAAGGTAATGTTTTAATCAAGGTTTCTTATTCTGCGATTAACTATAAAGACGGTTTAGCTAGTATTCCGAATGGAAAAATTGTTACAACCTATCCCTTTATTCCAGGTATTGATTTAGCAGGTGTAGTCGTAGCGTCTCAAGATCCACGCTTTCGCGAAGGAGATGAGATCATAGCAACAAGCTATGAAATTGGGGTATCCCATTATGGTGGTTATAGTGAATATGCCCGCATTCCTGGTGATTGGATTGTCCCTTTACCCGAAAATTTAACGTTGATGGAATCAATGATTTTGGGGACAGCAGGTATTACTGCAGCCCTTTCCATTCAAAGGTTAGAAGATAACGGTTTATCGCCAGAAAAAGGCAAAGTCCTTGTCACTGGAGCTACTGGTGGGGTAGGAAGTTTAGCTGTTTCCATGCTTTCAAAAAGAGGATACGAAGTTGTCGCTAGTACGGGTAAAAATTCTGAGCATACTTTTTTACATAAGCTCGGTGCAAAAGAGATTATCTCTCGTGAAGATGTCTTTAATGGTAAAATAAAAACTCTTGATAAACAAAATTGGGTTGCAGCGGTTGATCCAGTTGGAGGAGAGACACTTGCTTCCATTTTAAGTAAAATCCACTATAATGGTTCAGTTGCGGTCAGTGGTTTAACTGGTGGAGGAAGCGTTCCTACCACCGTGTTTCCGTTTATTTTACGTGGCATAAACCTTCTCGGAATTGATTCTGTTTATTGTCCAATGGATGTTCGGCAAGAACTATGGAATCGCATGGCAACCGATTTAAAACCTTCTACTCTTTCTGAAATTATACAGAAAGAAATTACACTTGAAGAATTACCTGAAAACTTGCCTACTATTTTAAAAGGACAAGCAAGAGGTAGAATCATTGTAAAGATATAGAAAACATAAGAGAGGGACTCAAAGTCTCACTCTTATGTTCTTACCTTCTTAACATGACAACATTTTTTTCTTGATATAAAGTGATCACCAAGTCAGCCATTCCAACAAACAAACCGTTTTCAACGACTCCCCGTATCATTTTAAGCATTCGTTCTAACGTTTCAGGCTGAACGTGCTCAGGAATTCGGCAGTCAAAAATATAGTTTCCATTATCAGTAATAAACGAATTTTCTCTGTTTAATCGAATTTCTGGGACTAATCCAATGGCTCTAATATGTTTTTCCGTCATTTCATAACCGAACGGAATAACTTCTACGGGCAATCGAAACGCACCTAATTTCTCTACCCTTTTAGATGAATCTGCTACAACAATAGCAATATCTATACTTTCTATTTCACTAAAGCTTGTAAATGGAATGCCTAATTCTTTAACCAATTCTTCCGTTTGAACAAAAGTTGGAACACCTTTAATGGACAGACCTTCGTTCACTAGCTGACCATGCTTTTGAATGGTATAAAAACTGTCGATCCCGTACCAAGCCCCACAACCATGCCATCTTTTATAAACTCTGCTGCTTCTTCACCGACTATTTTTTATCTACCATTTTGACACCCATCATACCAAGGTCCTTTCTTTTTCATAAAGCACAATTATCATTGATCTAATTCTTTCCAAACTTTCATGATCAATGACAGAAGGAGGTTCTTCCATCCATCCCTTTTCTATTAATAGATTTATACTATCTTCAGCAATAAAGGCAATTTGGGTATTCATTCGTGCATAATCTGCCGTTAAGTCTCTTCTTTGTCCCATTGATAATGCCTCACTATAATAAGCAATTGCTGCAGAAAGCAGTGTCGCTATTTGAATAGCATAAGTTCATCTGAAAAGGGTGGAACTGTTGAATCTGTTACTTCTGTTTCAAATAACTTAGGAATAACACTAGTTACCCTTATAAACAACTTCAACAATGACAATTTGGGCAATTATTAAGCAACTTATACAGAAAATTGGCCATGCAGAATGGTGCATTGTTTCTTTTAAAGTTAATAGTAAGACTATATAAGCGGTTTGTCTTATAGTATACTTTTTGACACTATGTAAAATAAAAGTGCGTACTTTTAATGTTTAATCATACGTTATATACTTGCAATTGTTCAGTGAGAGAACATGATATTCCTTATTGCTCGCTGGTACAGATAAAGCACTATAAGGATTATATTACCGTAAAAGTATTATTACACTTTGGAGACATTTCCACTGAACAACAATAAAAAAATTATAGGAGTGAATATAGATGGAATTACAATTAGCATTAGATTTAGTTAATATCCCAGAAGCAATTGAGTTAGTTAAAGAAGTGGAGGAGTACATTGATATCGTTGAAATCGGTACACCGGTTGTAATCAATGAAGGTCTTCATGCTGTAAAAGCAGTTAAAAAAGCATTCCCTAACTTAAAGGTATTAGCAGACCTGAAAATCATGGATGCTGCTGGTTATGAAGTAATGAAAGCTTCTGAAGCAGGTGCTGATATCGTCACAATTCTTGGAACTGCTGAAGATATGTCAATCAAAGGTGCAGTTGAAGAAGCGAAAAAACAAGGTAAAAAAATCCTTGTTGATATGATTGCTGTAAAAGACCTTTCTGGACGTGCAAAAGAAGTGGACGCTATGGGTGTTGATTATATTTGTGTTCATACTGGCTATGACCTTCAAGCAGTTGGAAAGAACTCTTTTGAAGATTTACAAACCATCAAAGGTGTTGTAAAAAATGCTAAAACCGCAATCGCAGGTGGTATTAAGTTAGACACACTTCCAGAAGTCATCAAAGTACAACCAGACCTTGTTATTGTAGGTGGCGGGATTACTGGACAAGCTGATAAAAAAGCTGCTGCTGCCAAAATGCAACAAATGATTAATCAAGGGTAATTCAGATTATGAATACAACTCAATACCTAGCTGAAATCATAAAAGAGTTAAATCGCTCCGTAGACTTAATTTCGAATGATGAAGCTGAAAAATTAGTTAATGGGATTCTTGAATCAAAAAAAATCTTTGTTGCAGGCGCAGGTAGATCTGGATTTATGGCTAAATCATTCGCCATGCGAATGATGCACATGGGGATAGATTCCTATGTAATTGGCGAAACAGTAACCCCTAACTTTGAAAAAGATGACATCTTAATCATTGGATCAGGTTCAGGAGAAACGAAAGGTTTAGTTTCCATGGCCGAGAAGGCAAAAAGCATCGGTGGGACGATTGCAGCTGTAACCATTTTCCCTGAGTCCACTATTGGACAATTAGCGGATATCACAATTAAGTTGAATGGCTCACCTAAAGATCAGTCGGAGAGTGATTTTAAGACGATTCAACCAATGGGCTCATTATTTGAGCAAACACTTTTACTATTTTACGACGCTGTGATTCTTCGGTTCATGGCGAAAAAAGGTTTGGATACCAATAAAATGTACGGTAGACACGCCAACTTAGAATAAATATATTATTTTTTGAGTTCTAAATTGGAAAGACCGCAAGCTGTTTCCATGCAAGATTGCGGTCTTTCTGTTAGAATAACTACTTCAATTTGTAATAATTTTTAGGAGTGATAAAATGATTTCTTTAAATGGAAAAACTGCAATAGTTACTGGCGCAGGAAGAGGCATTGGACGTGCTACTGCTATCGCCTTAGCAAAAGAAGGCGTTCATTTAGGCCTAATCGGCTTAAATATGTCTAATCTAGAAAAGGTAGCTGCTGAACTAGCACAATTTGATGTAAAGGTTTCTGCAGCAACAGCAGATGTGACCGATCTTGAATCCGTTACCCATGCTGTTGAACATATCAAATCAGACTTAGGCCCAATTGATATCCTAATCAACAATGCTGGTGTTGCTAAATTTGGTGGGTTCCTTGATCTAACACCAGAAGAATGGGAAAAAATCATCCAAGTCAATTTAATGGGTGTGTATAATGTAACAAGAACAGTATTACCAGGAATGATCGAAAGAAAATCAGGAGATATCATCAATATCTCTTCATCTGCTGGCCAAAAAGGTGCTCCTGTTACAAGTGCTTACAGTGCTTCTAAATTCGCTGTTTTAGGGCTCTCAGAATCACTTATGCTAGAAGTAAGAAAACATAATGTTCGTGTTACTGCTTTAACACCAAGTACGGTCGTTACTGATTTAGCCATTGATACAAATCTTGTTAAAGGCAATGAAGAAAACGTTATGCACCCAGAAGACCTTGCAGAATTAGTCGTGGCTAGTTTAAAATTTAATCCAAGAGTTTTCATTAAAACAGCTGGATTATGGTCAACAAATCCATCATAAAACGAAGCAGACCCATGGGGTCTGCTTCTTTAGTTCGAACAAAATACTCTTATATGTATCAGTAATACAAGGACATTTCTTTATCTATATCAACAATTAACTGGTTAACTTCATTCTGTGCTAAGCGTACAAGCATTTGATCGTATAAAGTAATAATTTGCCCATCCTCTCCATGCTGATGTTTTTTTAAAATAATGATAAATAGTATTTAACTGGTATTCATTAAGGACCGACTCTGTTTCGAAATTCTTAACTTTCTGTAAGGAAAATTCATTGATAGTAGAATCAAATTCACCTGCAATAATGTTCCCTTTCACGAACATCTTCTCTCAAAGTCAGTATAGGATAGTTTTCCTACATAATATGTTAAATAAATCAATACTAAATAGAAGCAGCATAGTTCTGTTCACATGATTAATATCTGTCGGTGCAATCAATAAAGCTTCGGTTATACGAAACATGCCATCAACTAATAAATGTAATAACACATAATCACGAAAATGCTCGTACGATTTTTTCGAGTAATTTTTAACCACCTTCAATAAATTATCAATTTCATCTCATGAAAGAATATCAATCTCATGTGCATTTTGTTTAAAACCTTCAAATTTATTAAACGGATTCACTTTTATCCGTTCTTCCTTCAAACACCAATTAATGAATGTTTTTAGTCGTTTAATTCAACTTTGAATTGATGCATCTGCTAATCCTTTTGTTTTCGCATATTTTGGAACATATTTATTTCCATCGAATTTGACACACTCATGTTTTAGCCAATACACATAATCAGATATGAAATTGGTTGTAATGTTTGATAGATTAAATGTTCTGTCGCTTCTAGTAGCATGAAATGACTCAATACTATTGAATACAAAAATAAATTGATTCAATGATTGTGGTCTTAAATTCTGCTTTTTCTTTACCTCGAGAAATTTTTCAAATACCACTTTGGCAGTATCACTTTTCTTAACTTTTGTATCTTTTCGGATATGTGGCTGACGTTTGCCGACTTTTACTTTTTCATCGAATAATTTTAAAGACAACAAAAACACCTCGCTCATTCTAAAGTTTAGAAAGTACGGGGTGTTTCGGTCCGAACTTGATCGGAATTCTACATGCAATTTGTTCTGACAAATTATTGTGCCAACGCTGTTGTGGCAAGGTATGATCCCAACTGGACTTGAACCAGCGGACCCCTACCCTGTCAATTACAGCGTGTGAGGATTATACAGTATTACTGATTATTTTAGATCTATTAAGTCTATTATATCAAGGGTGCAATGTAATTTTATGCATTGAAAATCTGTTATTTCTATTGTTTCTAGTAAGTCTGTGCAATTTTTGTGCAATAAAAATGTAAATGATTAATCATGAGGCAGGGTGAATGTTTTCCATATTCCACTTGTATGGACTGCTCTTGACAATACGTGAGTTAATGGTGAGTTTAACGATAAGTTAAAGTAAAAAGTTGATATTTTTTATTCTAAAAAAAGACTGTCCAGTTTGATATTATCCCCTTATAGTAGACACTCAAAAAAGCCTATAAAGTCCTTTTTTAAACTTAAGATAGAAAAGAAGGTAAGTCAAAGATGCCTTAAATCGATTTTCATATTATTAAAGCAAGAAAAAAGAAGCAAAAATCATGAAAATGATTTCTACTTCATTAAATAGGAGAGATGCAAAATTTATTTTAAAATACAACATAATAGTTGTATTGTAAAAGCTTAGAAGTCTAAATTTATTTAATGCTGGAAGAACCTAATAATGATTCAGGTTTCATATCCAGTGCTAAAAGGCTAATTTTTGAGTAACCTGTATTTTTATTTTCAGAAAAAGTACGTTTCAATTCTTGGAAATCAGGATCATTTAATAAGTTTTTTAATTCTTTTTTATACAATTTTAGAACTGAATCTTCCACGAATTTTGGCGTATATTGACTAGGATCTTCATCCATAATTAAACATCCTAGAAAATGGTATTTAAATTGAAATGCACGAGTAAGATTAACCATATATAACAGTTTTTCAAAAAGGTTAGGGTATTCAAATTTTAATTTTTCAAGGGTTTCTTTAGTGGTTTTTAATTGATCTATACTAGATAAAGTAATCATTAATTGTTCCTCCTCTTATTTGTCCCAAGGTTTATCTAAAGAAATATACTCAGCTAATTCTTTACTTTTATGTCTTCTTAATTTACGCATTTCTGCTCTTTCTTTACCTGTTTTGTAGAGGAATTTTTCTTCTTCTGTCTCTGGAATAATACTTGGAACTTCAACCGGTCGTTTATTTTCATCTAAAGCTACAAAAGTCAGAAATGCAGTAGCAGCAATTATTCTCTCACCATTTATCATATCTTCTGCGATAACTTTACAAAAAATTTCCATTGAGCTTTTACCTGTATATGTTACAAACGATTCGACACAAACTGAGTCAGTTTGATGAATTGGGCACAAGAAATCGATATGGTCAGTAGAAGCAGTGACACATTCTTTAACACGAGAATGTCTACGGGCAGATAGAGTTGCCGCGTCATCAAGCTTTTTCATTAAAACTCCACCGAACAGAGTATTATAGTTATTTAAATCGCATGATAATACTTGTGCAGTATTAATAATACGACTTTCTTTCACTTTTTTTGCTTCCATTTTTTACTTCCTTTCATGTTTGGAATCTAAATGTAAAAATACCTTCCACATCATTAAAAGGTTGTTGTTCCATATACAAAGTTTACGTCTGGATGCAGTGGAAGTAAAATGGTTAGTTTTCATCAGTATTATAACTTTTATCTATGTAAATGCTTTCAATTATGCCGTTTATAAATAATTGAATAGTTAGAAAAAAAAAAAAAAACGGTTCAATTAAAATGAACCGTCTTTTTGAGTATGGGTCATATAAATTAGTTTTTTAAAATTCCTTTTTTGAGTTGTTCAATCGTGAACTTCAACCATTCTTTTGCAGCATAGGAGAAATACTGATTATTCCCCCAAATAATTCCTAAGTTCCAACTAATTGAAGGATTAGTTACTTTAACAGATTTAACATTTTCGTTTAAATTATGGCAAATACTTTCAGGCAAAAGTGAAATTCCAAGTTTGGAAGCCACCATTTCTTCAATAAAAGATTGCTGAGAACTTTCAGATATTATGTGTGGATTAAAACCTACGTTGTTACAAGAAAGTATAATTCGATCATTTAAAACAAAGTCCTTATTAAACAAGATAAAAGATTCATTAGCTAATTCTGATAATTCAACTTCATCTCTTATTGCTAATGGGTGTGATGGGTGAAGGATAAGCTTTAGGTCCTCTTCCATAAAAGAAAAATGGTCGAAAATGTCGTTTTTAGTAGGAAGAACAATGATACCAACATCAAGTAACTTGTTGCCTACATCTTCTTCTATTTTCTTTGAACCATCTTCTACTAATTGAAACGTAATCCCTGGATACTTTTCATGAAAATTCCCAACAATCTTTAGAAAAAAATGAGCATTAAAAATTGGTGGCAACCCAATACGAATATGTCCCTTTTTTAATCCTGTAAGATTGTCCAATTCCGTTTTTAAATTATTAAATGCTTTGTCAATTAATGTTGCTTGCTCTAATATAATTTGCCCTGCATCGGTCAATGTTAATTGCTTACTAGAGCGATCAATTAAAGCAACTCCTAACTCTGTCTCAAGGTTCTTAATCATTTTACTAATTGTCGGTTGAGTAATAAATAAATGGTCTGCCGCTCGGGAAAAACTATTAAATTTAGACACCTCAATAAAATATTGTAAATGTTTGATATCCAATTTTGTACACCTGCTTGTGGCTATATTTAGGTAATTTCTTTAACTCTATTTTAATTGATAAAAGTAAATCCTTTTTTAATAAAATGACCCTTTATACAATGATTGAAGGCCATGAAGCCAATGTTTCAACCATATAGCCAATTACTCATAAACACATCTAAAGGTATTGAGAGGGTTTGTTATAAGACCATTCATTAATTGCACATTGACGTGCATATGCTTCATCTGACCAAAATGGCATTACATCTGTGTCTTCATATTCATTTTACTCGCATACCTCCCAACCATTTTACTCTCAGAAACTCTTTCTATAAATTTTTCATATCTTCTTTTAGAATTTATTTTTAAATCAAATGACATTACCCTTCTCCTTACTAACTAGTACTTTAATAATATCATTAAATTATTCATATTGAGTTATACCCATAATAAAAAAATAGAGCCGAGAATTGCCCCCCAAGCGTAATAGTAGTATGAATTAGCGTCTTAGTGCTAAATGAATTTTCTTCACTTTACGAATATTTATGTACCATTTCCTTTTAAAAAAGCTATAACAAGAAAAACCAGCCAAAATACAATATCCTATACAAAGAAATAAATGACACCTAGACTGCACTATGTCTAGGTGTCATTTATTGTGTCATGAGATGTATCCGAGGTCTAAAGAAACGGTGTTAGGAAATTTTGTCCTTGCAAAGAGCTTCACTCAAGTTAGTTTCATTGTTTTGGTCACTTGATTCGGATTTATAAAAATCTTGTTTATCCAAGAATATGGTGGCCAAGGTACCCCCAACTAGACCCCAGAATGGCGCTCCTATATGGAGAATAGAGATCCCAGAGATTGTGATTATAAATGAAAAGAGGGCGCCTGATTTGAATGAACCAGAGAAACTCATTTTCAAAGAGTCAACCAGTACACTAATCATGGCGACGCCACCTAGTAATTGAATTAATGAGGCAGGTATGACATGTGGAATTTGCGAAGCTATTGGAGAGAATAGGGCTAATAGACAGGATAATACTCCTAATACAATAGCAGCGACATACCTATGTTCAAGTTTGCCTGAATCTTTATTAACAAGTAAGCCCGTCATGGGACCTGCAATACAGGCTGGGTGGCCCCCAAAAAAAGCATTTATAATGGTACCGATTCCGCTCCAATTGGTCATGGCATTGATCGGTGGTCGATAGCCATGGGTCTCTAACATAGCAATCCCTTGGGCATTTTGAATGGCAATAACCGTTAAGAGTAATGGAATGACAAGCTCCCCTACAACGGAAAAACTAAATGATGGGATGACAAAATGGGGAATGCCCATTTTTATATGGAGAGGCTGTACTGAAACGTTCGGCAAAAATTTAAGACAAAGAATTGCTGCAATGATCGCCCCTAATATAGGCGGAAACTTTTTTGAAAATCGTAAGAAAAAAGAAAGAGCAAGAAAGACAAGTAACGGGATTCCGTTGAGTAAAGGATTTTTTACAACCGAGCCGATCATTTCAGTTCCGAAAGGGAGTAAGACTCCTGACACCATCCCCATCATAACTGGCATAGGCAAAACCTTCATCAATTTTGTAACAAGGCCAGATAATCCTAAAAGAAAAATAAGGATCCCGGTTATAATATAGGCACCAACCACTTGGTTGAAAGAATAATGGGTTAAGCTTGAGCCGACAAGAATGGCTCCAGGTATTGAAAAGGCATAGCCTATGGGTTGCCCATAATATAAGGAGACCATGAGCGTTAGGAGTCCCCCCATTCCATAAATGGCGAAAATCCATGAGCTGGTTATGCTACCAGACAAATGACCTTTTGCAGCAGCTTGTAAAACAATTAATAATGGTCCTGCTGAACCAAAAAGCCAGGCCACAAATCCATTCGATATATTCCCAACCGATAAAAGCTTTGGAAATTGTATGGTATTTTTTTTGAACAACAAAGTCACACTCCTTCAACTTATGAATTACACTACATCTTAGTGTATACTTAATTTATCAATACTTAAAATATCTGTTTTATCTTTTTACTATATCATTTGGGTATGATGGAGGTTTCATCTTGGATATTCGACAGTTAAAATACTTTGTCACTATAGCAGAAGAAGGTAATATCACGACCGCTGCAAAGAAATTAAATATTGCTCAACCCCCTTTGAGCAGACAACTCAAACAAATGGAAGAAGAGCTAGGCGTCATTTTATTTGATCGAGATAACAAAAGTCTTAATTTAACCTTGGAGGGGGAAAGATTACTTCTTCGAGCAAAAGAACTTTTAATTAAGCTTGATGAAACAATGGTTGAAGTTCAAGAATTGAGGAAAGACGCCAGTGGGATTTTATCTGTTGGATCTAATCTTTATTGTGCATCTTTAATTCTTTCTAAGGTGGTAGATATTCGTGAGAAAAATCCTGGTCTTACTTTCAAAGTATGGGAAGGTGAAACGATTCATCTCATAAAAATGTTATCTAAACGTCAGATTGAGATTGCGATAACAAATAGTCCAATAACAGAAAAAAGTATCTCTCAAATGACATTGGAAAGTGACCCATATGTGCTTGTTTTGCCTGAAAACTGGACGTGGAGTGGATCAGAACAATGTAGGTTAGAGGAAATCATCGATTTGCCATTGATTCTTCTGCGACCAAACTATGGTTTAGGCGCGTATGGACAAATTGTCAATGAATTTCAACGGTTAGATTTAGAACCAAATATACTGTGCGAATGTCAGGATTTAATTATGTTACTTGGTCTCGTTTCATCGGGGTTTGGTGCAACGATCTTACCGCTCTCTTTATTATCCCTCCATTCATTGGGAGGATTGAGAGTCATTCAACTAAAGGATCAGACCTTAATATCTGAACCCAAAGTAATTTGGAGGAAGAATAGTTACTTATCAAAAGCAGCAAAAGAATTTTTAAAACTTTTTTAGACACCTAAATTATTTACTCAAAAGTAAAAGAATTCAACGTTGAAAAATGGCAAATAAAATGTAACAGGTATTAGTTTTGACTCTGGTAAAGTAGATCTTTAAATGAAAAATAAAATATATTCATGGTTTTATAACCTCATTTAGATTCGTTACGGAGAACCGTACCATAAGTAACTGAGGTATATTTGAAGTTGTCGTATGGGAAATAATAAATTATAAAACCCATAATGGAATCGAATAAATATTAAATAACCTTACGAAAATATTCTTTTATTTTCGCAAGGTCTTTTATTTTGATTTCTTAATATTTTAGATCAATGATTAGAAACGAGATTATTCGCACATCCCCCCTTAGCAGCAAATGGAAGTACCCTCTTCATTCCATCTTCTTCTCCACTATCAATAAATGAATTTACTTTTTCAGAATTCTTCAATATGTTAAGTAATCCGATTTCCTGCATTTCTTTATCGAGTTTACGATCAACATCGTGATTTCCAGGAACAAAGAAAAAATTATAACGAGACAATTCTAGCGCATCCAAGATTGGTTCAATTACTTCATCTTGAAAAGTATAAAACGCTAATTCAATGTCATTATTGAAACTTAATCCACCTTTATCTACTAAGTCTCCCGAAAATGCGATCATATCACTTTATTTGCTTTTACTAAATCTGCAATTAAAGGTTTAATTACGTAGTTTCTTAAATCCTCTAATTTATTTCCATCTATATGAAAGTCTGAAATATGTATAATTCTCATATGTCCACCACCTTTATAAAATATAAATGTTACAATATTGTAAATATTCCTAAAACTAATATATCATTTTTTTCATCATTTTCCTTCTAATTAAATATAAAGAAACTTATTTAGAAAATATGTACTATTAAATATCTGCATAAAAAAGTATTATGGTCATTTAAGTAAGAAAATGAAGGACAGATTCAATTAATTTATGAATCAGTTTATAGTTTTATTTATTTTCAATTTCCGGATATTTTTATCAAAAAATTATAATAACCTTAAAAAATAATAACCTTGTGAACAAAATGTGAACATTACTTAATTTTCAATTAAATAAAACCAAAAAATTAAACAAGAAAAAAGCCCAAACCGTTGATACTCTAAGGTTTGAGCTTACTCATTTGTATGATCCCAACTGGACTTGAACCAGCGACCCCTACCCTGTCAATTACAGAGTGCCGAAAGCATTCAGTATTATTGAATATTTTATGTCAAGAGAGTCCAGTAAATCAAGCAGTCGATGAAATTTTATTCATTGTTATTCTTTTATTCCTATTGTTTCTATTAAGTCTGTGCAATTTTTGTGTAATCGAAAATGTAATGGTTTATTGTGAGATAGGGTGCATTATAAAATTTGAAACTGAATAGCAACAAAATAAACAAATGTGTACTTGAAAAAATATAAATATCATGATCATATGCTTAGAATAAGGGAAGAGCTAGAAGTCCCAATAAAATAGACGCGACGAGCCTACATATGATAATTTCGTAAAAATAACTCAACATTAGCTTCACATTAATTTAGATTAATCGAATTGTTCACGATTACTTAGAACAAGACTAGCTGATTTCACTGGTCTATAATCTCTTACACCTCGCTTATGGTGTATAAAAAAATTAATATGATATTTTAAGAGAGTCAACGGACTTATTTTTCGTTTCTACTAGATTGAAGAGCAAACTGGAAAGAGTAAAAACAACTTATTAATTCATCTAATTCATTTTTAGCTTTCTCCAAAATTTCTTCATCTTTATATATCGATTCATGGCGGTTCGGTGTGCAATTCGTGATAATCGTAAGACCAAGACAAGAGACGAAATCGTCCCACGAAATAAACGAATGCGACAATTTTATGATAAAAAGCGTGAAGAAGGAAAACCATTTAGAGCAACAGTTATAGCTTGTGTAAACAAACTATTACATTGGATTTATGCCCTGTTAAAAAGCAAAACAACTTTCCAAGATCTGGCTTAAAATCTGAACCACTTACATTTACCATAATCCCCCATTTTTTTCAGTAAGTGGAAGATTATTTAGGATGTCAAAAATAGTATAACATGAGTCACATATTTTTTTATTGAAAAATTATTGACAAACTATTAGCTGGTTTAGTTCAACAAGAAATAGATTGTTATTTTAAGTATTTTTATCTTCAAACTTTAATAAAAATGGCTCATTTAGAGTTCTATTTTTATTTCTTTTAAATCTCCAACTAATTTCGGTGCTATTCCGTATGGAAAATTCTCTACAAATATATAAGGTAGATTCTTTGATCCCTAGTATTCAATTGCTGTATTATTCAGTCAAAAACATTTTTAATTTTCAATTAATTCTTTAATCCACCAACTGGATTGTTAATTAATACTATTTTACATCTATCCGCCCAGCTGCGTTCCTCTTGTGTTTCATCAGTTTTAATTATGAAACCGTCATTAACACACAGAGTTAAATTTGAAGTTACTAAAGCAGAATGTGAGGAGTCATATCTCCAGCATCTACTACTAAAACCTCTTTTTCTTTGTCTCCTCGGTGCATAAGAAAAAATTGTCTGACACTAACATCACCAATAGCTATATTCCTTCTGCATATACCCTTGTTTCCCATCTTTCAGAGGTCACCAAACCAATTATGTAAGTTCTTGCTCAGTCAAATATTATTCGGAGTTCTTTTAAGGACCTAAACCCAATAAGTCTTCGCCACTGCAACTCAGTAGAATCTAACAGATGAACTTCTTTCCAATTAAGGAGTGTTTTAATCGCAATTTGTGCTTCTAAACGTGCCAAGGAGGAACCTAAACAAAAATGAGTACCATATCCAAATGCTAGATGTTGACAAGGACTCCTGGTAATGTCGAATAGATGAGGATCATGAAATTTATGCGGATCACGATTGGCCGCTCCTATTAGGACATAAATCTGATCCCCTTTTTTTATAGATGCATTATCAATTTCAATATCTTCGGTAGCTACCCGAGCGATCATCTGTGTTGGACTCTCATAACGCAAACACTCTTCAACAGCTTGTTCAATTAAAACTGGGTTTTCCTTGAGCTCTATCATTTGATTCGGATGTTTTAATAAAGTAAAAACCGAATTGCTTATAAGATTAACTGTTGTCTCGTGGCCGGCAATAACAAGTAGAATGCAGGTTGCTAATAATTCCTCATCTGATAAACTGTCCCCTTGCTGATCTTCCATAGTTAACCTGCTGATAAGATCATCTTCAGGGCTATGTTTTCGTTTTTTAATCAATTCATTAAAATAATCTCTTAAGACTATTGTAATAGCATTCCCGCTTTCTAACGTCTTTCCTGAACGGGTAAAATCAATACTTTGAATTAAGACTTCCGCCCACTTTTTAAATTGATATATATCCTGTTGAGGTATCCCTATTATTCTCGCAATAATGAGACTTGCTAAAGGAAATGCTAAATCGGATACTATATCCAATGTTTTCTGATTTTGAAACTGTTGCAATAAATCGTATACCGTTTCTTCAATATAAGGACGAAGATGTTCCACCATCCTAGGTGTAAATACGTTACTAACTAGGAAACGCAGCCGCTTATGGTCTGATTGATTCTTAAAAAGCATCATGTCATTTTGAATGTTTTTTAAAAAATCATATTTTTTTGAGGTCGCTGGCAACGGGATGCGATTTTTAAATCGAGAATCTTTGAGAATGGTTATTGCTTCTTCATATCCTGTCACATACCAGCCTGGATACTTTAAAAGATTTCCCCGATAGATTGAATTCATGGATCGAAGATTCTCATAAAATGGATAAGGGTTTTGAAAAAACTCATTAGTAATAAAAGAAAATGCTTGGTATTCCGTTTTCATGTTAGCCTCCCTAAAAAGAATTACTATCAATTTTGATTGCTGCATAATTGAATAATCTATCAAACTTTTTAATTTTCTAATGCTAAACTGGCTTACATTTCTTCTACTGATTCCACTACAAATCCTAAGTCACGTAACATTTTGTAATCCTCATTTTCTTCTTGCCCAGCAGTTGTTAACTAATCGCCAACGAAGATAGAGTGGCTGCATATAGACCTAGTGGCTATAAGGAACGGAGTTTAACTTCGCGTCCTCCTGAAATTCGAATTTCTTTGGTTTGATTGATAGAGCGAAATAATGTTTTCTCTTTTAAAACCGATGCAAATCCGCTAAATATAGTCGTTTTGCCAACATTTGTATCAGTTCTTGTTACAAATAAACCGTTCATTTTATCATGTTTACCTCTTTTCCTATTCTGTAGAAACAATCCAACAGATAATTTATTTCTTCCGAGGAATGTTCGGAGGTGACAGTTAGCCTGATACGGCTTTCCCCAATTGGTACAGTTGGCGGACGAATCGCAGGAGCAAAAATTCCATTTTCCAGTAGCTTTTCTGCAAAAATTAGCGCCTCTTTGGCATCTCCTATAATTACTGGAATAATCGGTGTCAAATCTCCCTTCACGATATATCCCATTTCTATTAATCTAGCTTTTATTTTTTTTACATTGGAAAATAACAGCTGGCGTTTTGAATAACTTTCCTCAATTATTTCCAATGCGGCATAAGAAGCTGCACAGACTGCCGGCGGTAAAGCGGTTTGAAAAATAAAGGTTCTTGCATGGTTTATGAGAAAATCAATTAAAACTGGTGAACCAGCTACGAATCCGCCTTCGGTCCCAATAGCTTTACTTAAAGTTCCGATGACCACATCTGGATGGATTCCGAAATATTCACTCGTTCCTCTACCATTTTCCCCTAAAACACCTGTTGCGTGCGCATCATCAACAATGACGAAGGCATGATATTTTTTTGCAAGTGGAATGATCTGATCAAGAGGGGCAATTGTCCCATCCATACTAAAAACACCATCTGTTATGATAAAACGTCGCTGACAGGAAGAACTCCCTTTCAATTTTTCCTCAAGATCACTCATATCGATATGGTTATAAACAATAGTAGTCGCATTTGATAGACGGCATCCATCAATAATACTTGCATGGTTTAATTGATCACTTAAAATAATATCCCCTTTTTCTGGTATAGATGATAACACACCAACGTTTGCCAAATAACCACTTGAAAAAAGCAGAGCCTTTTCCGTTTGCTTAAAAGAGGCAAGTTTCTCCTCAAGCCTTTGATGCCAATCCGTATTGCCTGTCGTTAATCTTGATCCACTACTCCCTACTCCAAAATCATGAAGGTTCGTTTCTATGGCATGAACTAAGCTGGGATTATTCGACAGGCCTAAATAGTTATTAGATGAAAATACAATTTGCCTTTGACCACCAATCAACATATTAGAAAGTGGGGTCGAATTCATAGTTCGTAATATTCGATATAAACCAGACTCTTTTGTATTAACTATTCGTTTGTTTAGCCATTCATCAAGCTCCAACCTTTGTCACCTCATTTGTGACCACAATGATGGAAGGATTTTCGTCATAATCTTTCATTTGTGTGAACGGTAACCAAGTATGTTTTTTATTTTTATCAATTAACTCATGTTGCATTTTCTTCCTCCCATTGAACGATGATTGGCTTTTTTTCTAAGTAGTCTATGTATGATTGTAGATGGCTTGAACCATCCACAAAAAAGATTCGGCATCCGCGTTCATCACCATATTTTTTTAACATCGTAATTCTCTGATAGCCCAGCTTTTTACTTGCAACATAACCTGTTATGTATTCAGGATCATCTGACCAACATAATTCTGCGATAGTTGAGTGATGCCTATTCACCTTTGTTGCAAGAACAAGCGCCTCCTTCACTCTTTGACTTCGAGGTATTGTGTAGAAGTCAGCCCACTTTTCAAAATCCATGGTTCCCCAGTCCATTCTTGAAACCCGAACACCTTTTTCATTCAAATCATCAATTCGTTTTCCAGTTCGGATATCAAACAAGATTGCCCCTCTAAGATTCATATATTCATATATTTGTTGGTATGCTTTTTTAATGCTCTCTTTTGGAACACCTGCTTGTTCTAAAAGACTCTGAGCGATTATTTGTCCTTCTTCTACGGAGCCCACTTCATTTGTCTTAATATGTAATGGCCTCAATTTTGTGATAGGTTCATCAATTAATTCAAACTGAATCTGAAAAAAGTCCGGTTTGCCTCTTGAATGTGTTAAAGCTTTCTCTAATAGGACAATTACTGCATTTTTTAAATTGTCGTAAGTTGAAATTAGTTCGCCACCAGATATATGTTTACCACCATTTTCATGTGCCCCATTCTTGGAAGCTCTCATTCTAACACTAAATAAGTTTTCATCAATCATACACATTACTCTCCAAACCTTGGTATCGTTTAATAATCTTATAAATTTAATGCGGGGGTTTTTTATAAATCTTTCTTTTGTTATTTGCATCATGAGCAAACTATAGAACACTTTCTAATAGAGCTTTCGTAAAGCATAAAGATTCAATTTTTGATTATCATTTTTTGTTAACCAATTATTATTATATGGTTAACAAATGTAATGTTAAAATTACATACATAGTTTGTCAATAATATTATTTCAATCCTTTCTGAAAAATCATATTTCCTTTGATTACTTAAACAGCTATGCAATTTCAAAGCTGCCGTAAAATTGATAGATTAACAATACATTCCTTGAGATTATGAAAAAAGGAACGGATTTCTTAATTTAAAATACGTTCCTTTTTTATATTTCCTTATTCATAATGTTTTTAATATTTTACTTGTTCAATTATCTAGCTCAGTTCAATGCGCAGCATCCGGATCAATAGAATCAAGTTCATTTGCCCATTTAGCGATATTTGCTGCAGGATTGCTTCTGTCGGCAGGATAGTCCGTAATATGATACCAGTTTAGTACGTTTTTCGCCGCTTTCATGCTAGCATCAAACGATGCTCCGAAGATATATCCAAAGGCACTTAATCCTGATGGCTAGTCCTTTGTCTAAGCAATTCCATGAGCAGGGCTGGAGATGGCAGCTTTCGGACCGTCATATATATAATTTCCAATCCATCCTGAAGTCAAAAAACCGGGATTTGTATTCGTAATTCCTCGAACAAAAGCTGTATCATCTGCACTGTCTGGATCAAGCAGGTATTGGAAATAACCATTGAAATCCTTCTCACCCGTATTCTCCAATTCGAGCGTAAACTTTACCACCGGTGCTTTTGGAAGTGCGCGATACGTAACAGAAGTTTTAATAGAAGGATATATTTGTGCCTAATGGATCCTTTCACCGACAATGAATGATCCAAAACGTCCTTGCAACCGTGATGGAGAGTGGCTGTCATTATCGAATGTCGAAACGGTGGGCGATACCATCCATGCATCCGGACTCAGTATTTGTGCAATGAATATTATTCATTACAAAAAATGGAAGTAACTGAAAACAAAGAAAAAGCCCAAACCCTTAATACACCTAGGTTTGAGCCTTCTAATTCGTATGATCCCAACTGGACTTGAACCAGCGAACCCTACCCTGTCAATTACAGGATGAGCGGATTATTCAGTATTACTGAATATTTTAGGTCAATTACGTCCATTAAATCAAGGGGCAAATGTAATTTTATGCAATTATTGTCTGTTAATTACATTGATTCTAGTAAGTCTGTGCAATTTCTGTGCAATGAATTAGTAATTGGTTAATCAAGAGGTAGGGTGCTTTTTTTAATAAGAAAATATAAAAAAGCATGGAAATTATTATAATTCATGCTTTTTACATTTTCTTATTGGCTTTTTTGCTCAAATAATCACTACTAATATTTGAATAATAATCTTATACTAACGGCTTTTTTCTATTTAAATAGTTTTCGAATAACTTTTAGTGCTCCTTTAGTAATATGATATCTAACACTTAAGTCAAATTTAGTTGTTTGGTCTAGAACACTTTTGTCATGTGTGAAACATTTAAATGAATGGATTCCATGGTATGATCCATGTCCACTATGTCCAACTCCTCCGAATGGCAAATAAGGTGAAGTAATATGAATTAACGTATCATTTATACATCCCCCACCAAATGAGACACTATTTATAATTAGCTCTTTTACCGAACTATTTTCGGTAAAAAGATAAAGTGCTAATGGTTTAGGTTTATTGTTAATTTCACTTATTACTTCACGGATTGATTCAAACGATAATACTGGTAAAATAGGGCCGAAAATTTCTTCATTCATTACAGGATGATCGAATGATACATTTGTCAGGATGGTAGGTTCAAAGGCTAATGTATTTTCATCTGTTTTTCCTCCATGGTAGACTGTAGGGCCTTCTAATATTTTTTTCAATCTTGCGAAATGGCGATTATTAACTACATGTGTATATTCACTATAAGTTAGAGGATTTTTTGTATATAATCTTTCAACCTCTTCTTTTAAGGCTTCAAGAAATTTTTCTTCAATTGTTTTGTGCACGTAGATATAATCAGGTGCAATACATGTCTGACCGGCGTTTAAAAATTTCCCCCAAGCAATCCTACGAGCAGCACTCTTAATGTTCGCACTTGAATCGACAATGGTTGGACTCTTTCCACCAAGTTCAAGAGTCACAGGCGTTAAATGTTTACTTGCAGATTGCATAACAATTCTTCCAACCTGAACACTACCTGTAAAGAATATGTGGTCAAATCTCTCATTTAAAAGAGCTGTACTTTCTTCAACCCCACCTTCTATACAAGTAATATAATCACTTGAAAATGTCTCTCTTATTAATCTAGTAATAAGAGCAGACGAGTTTGGTGTAAGTTCTGAAGGCTTTACAACTGCTGTGTTCCCTCCAGCTATTGCACCAATAAGTGGTATAAAAGTTAATTGGAATGGATAATTCCACGGTGAAATGATTAAGTTTACACCATAAGCTTCATGATAAATTTTACCTTTACTTCCAAAGTGAGTTATTGGCGTTCGAACACTTGAAGGCTTCATCCACTTTTTTAAATGCTTCTTAACAAAAGAGATTTCGCTAAGTATTAATGCAATATCCCCGAAATAGCCTTCAAATACGCTCTTATTTAAATCCTTTTTAACTGCTTCTAAAATAAGTTTTTCATTTTCAGATATTACTTTGTATAGTTTATTTAATTGCGTCATTCGAAATTCATAAGATCTTGTTTTACCAGTTTGAAAATAAGCTTGCTGTGATGAAACGATTGAAGCATATCGTAATGAAATATCCAATGGATTTCCTACTAATTGTTCCAAATTATAACTCTCCTTTTATCGCATTGAAATATTTAAGACACTATGTTTTCAACACAATTTGATTCAAAGCCTTCATAAAGATTTAGAAGTTTAAAACAATCCCCAAACATCTAAATAATAAGCACCAAAAATAATAAAGATTAGAATTGTGGCCACCGATAAATAAACAACCAATATCCTTGAGTATTTAAACGTTTGATTATTAATATCATTTCCCTTGATAAAATAACTGATCGTTGAAATGATTAAAGCAAATATTCCAACAATTATTGAAGATAATCCTATTATCTTTGATAATGTATCTCCAAATTTTGCATTAGAAGCTAGAGTAGTAAAATGAAGATTAGTGATTAAAAAGCCTACTCCCAAAATTGTTATACTTGTTCTTACCCAAGCAAGATAAGTTCTTTCATTTGCTAAATGCTGTTGTATATATTTAGAATCAATTGTTTCTTTCTGCTTTTCTAACGCATTATTCATACTCATACCTCTGTATTTAAATCTTTCATCAAAGTAACCTTTCATACCCTGAACAATTTAAAATAGTAAACTAGTAAAAACAGCTTATTGTAATCCCTTTTAGAGATACCATGGATTCTTCTTTTCGACTTTCATTAAAGCTTCACTAGTTTATTACTATTGACTGTTGAAACTTGTTGATTTCGACGTCCGAAAAGGAATATTAACATCGCAGTAATTACCAGTGAAATTGCAATCCCATAAATTGCTATTTTATATCCACCTGCTGGATTTGCATTAGAATCTTGGATAAGTTTTCCAAAAATAATTGGCGTAATAATACCCGATGAAGTCATTATTCCAAAATAAGTTCCTGCCATAACTCCTCTTCGCTGTGGGAGTAAGCTAACTACTACAGCAGGATTTAGTGTGTTTACAGTGACAACTAGTGTATTTACTAAAGAAAGTACGATGATTATTGAACCCACTCCGCTCAAAAGTGGATAAAGTGAGTACAAAATCCCTGCTAGTAAAACACAAATGCCAGTAAATAGGGTCCGTGCCTTCCATAAGCTTTCTGTTTTTTTGTATAAACGATCTGAAATTACGGATAATACAATTGCTAAAATAGCTCCAATTAATCCAGAAATAGCAATAACTGTTGCTGACTGTTGTTCAGATAACCCCTTTACTTTTATTAGATACGAAGGATTAAAAGTAAGTCCAAAGACAATGAACGAATAGGCAATAAATGCAATTAAAGTTGTAAAAATAAAAATAGGAGATCGTAAAGCTTTCCAAATATCTTTCCGATTATTCCCTCTTTTGTTTTCCATCTCACTAACTTCTTCTTCAAACGAAACAGTTGGTTTCATTCTTCCTAACCAAAGCCAACAGATGAACCAGACAAAGCTAAAAATACCAGTAATAAAAAATGCTTGTCTCCAACCAAAATTTGATATTAGTAAAACGATTATAGGAGCTGTAACAGCTATCCCAACAACATTTCCAAAATTAATGATTGATATTGCAAATCCACGTGATTCTGGTTTAAACCATTTACTTATATGACTAATTGCGGTTGCAAGAAATGCGCTTTCTCCTGCACCTAATAAAACTCTACTCAATATAAGAAGAGGTAGACTTGATGCAAACAATGCCATAGATTGCGCGACTGTCCAAACAATTGCCATAATAGCCAGTGATTTTCCAGTACCAAAACGATCCGATAAAGAACCACCTATTATTCCAAATATTGAAAATAACCAAAAGAAACTGCTACCTACAATACCAAACTCGGTGGAGGTTAAGTTCAAATCCTTGGTAATATTTATTCCAGCTAAACCTACAATTGATTTATCAGCAAAATTAATAATAGCCATAATAAAAAGTGAAAATAAAATAATCCATTTCGCCCAACTTTTCATCCAAACTCCTGCCTCTCATCAAATCTATCTCTTCATTAAGATAAAAATTTAGCAAACTTACCCTTGGAAAAGACACCTGCACAATCCTTTTTTGTACCGAATTACAATATTTGGATAAGGATCAAATCCATCTAAAACCATGCTTACGAGTAAGTACCTTAAAGCCTTTTGTTTGTACATTCATCGTATTTTCTCCTATAAATTTTTATTTCTTTTAATCTATAACTCTTATAAAGGCATATTTCCGTGCTTTTTCTTTGGTCTTATTTCATCTTTTGTACTAAGCATTTCTAAAGTTTGTTTAAGGACTTTCCGTGTATCTCTAGGATCAATAATGTCATCAACCATACCATGTGAAGCAGCAACATAAGGATTTGCAAACATATCACGATATTCTGAAATCTTCTCCGATCTTGTAGACGTTGGATCACTACTTTGATTAATTTCTTTCGCAAATATAATATTAGCTGCACCCTCTGGTCCCATTACAGCAATCTCTGCATTTGGCCAAGCGTATACAACGTCTGCACCAATCGACTTCGAATTCATCGCTACATATGCTCCTCCATAAGCTTTTCGAAGAATAACTGTTATTTTTGGTACAGTAGCTTCCGAATAAGCATATAAAATTTTAGCTCCATGACGAATGATTCCACCGTGTTCTTGATTAACTCCAGGAAAAAATCCAGTAACATCTTCAAATGTAATGAGAGGTATATTAAAAGAATCACAGAATCGAATGAATCTTGATAGCTTATCAGAAGAGTTAATATCAAGACCTCCTGCCATAACCTTTGGTTGATTCGCGATTACTCCTACACTATTTCCAGCAATTCGCCCAAAACCAATAACGATATTTTTTGCGAAATTTGATTGTACTTCCATAAAATCGCCATGATCAAGCACTTGCTCTAAAACTTTACGAACATCATAAACTTTCGTTGTTTGAAGTGGCACTAAATCTATTAAAGCTTCACGCCAATCATCATGCTCAAAAAAAGGCACCCTTTCTGGTTTTTCATTACTATTTTGAGGTAAGAAACTAATTAATCTTCGTACTTGTTCAAGTATTTCTGGCTCTGATTCATCAGTAAAATGTGCACAACCACTAATGGCTGAATGAACTGTAGCACCTCCAAGATTTTCAGTCGAAATTTTTTCCCCTGTTATTGTTTCGATCACTTTAGGTCCAGTTATAAACATTTGACTTGTTTTTTCGACCATAAAAACAAAATCAGTAATCGCAGGTGAATAAACTGCACCGCCCGCACATGGTCCCATGATGACTGAAATTTGTGGGATTACTCCAGAATAAATAGAATTTCGATAAAAAATATGTCCATAACCGTCTAACGATACGACACCTTCTTGTATTCTAGCTCCTCCTGAATCATTTAACCCGATAATTGGAGCACCGACTTTTGCAGCTAAATCCATAATTTTTGCTATTTTAATAGCGTGCATTTCGCCTAAGGCTCCTCCAAAAACTGTAAAGTCCTGCGCAAAAACATAGATAAGCCGTCCATGGATTTTCCCGTAACCCGTCACAACCCCCTCACCAGGACTTTCAACTTTGTCCATACCAAAGTTTGTTGCTCGATGTTTAATAAATGGATTTAATTCAACAAATGTATCCTCATCTAAAAGTAAATTTATTCGCTCTCTTGCAGTTAATTTACCGCGGTTATGTTGAGAGCTTATTCGTTCATCTCCCCCGCCTAGTTCAATTTTCCTTTTTCGATCCATTAAATCATTTATTTTCTCATACGCAGTAGTCACTAATTATTCAACCCCTATTCTTGAAACGTTAGATGCTGGCTCAATTCGGTTAAAACTTGCTTTATTAATTCGCATCCTCAAGCCGTCGATTAATCTCTTCAATTACTTTTTGGGCAGCGACTGGAATCACTGTACCTGGTCCAAAGATGGCTGCAGCTCCGTTATTCAATAAAAACTCATAGTCCCCGGCAGGGATATCTCCTCCAACAATAATGACAATATCTTCATGACCTAATTTTCTTAACTCTTCCATTAATTGTGGAAGCAGCGTTTTATATCCCCCAGCTAAAGAACTCATTCCGATAACATGTACATCATTTTCCATAGCTTGAAGTGCAGTTTCCTCAGTTTTTGAAAAGTCACTAAACAACTAGATGTTATAATCTTTTTTATTTTCTGATAATTTAATTGACATCTCTTCCAATTTCACCTTTTTCCCTTCAACTATGAAGTTTGTTTCACTAAAAAGAGGGGTTGCCCAAATTCAACTAATTGACCATTTTTAACAAGTATTTCTACAATTTCACCTTTTATTTCTGCTTCGATTTCATTAAACAATTTCATTGCCTCTAATATACAAACAACAGTTGATTCATCAACTTGATCACCTTTATGAACATATGATGGTTCACCTTCAGCTGGTGCTGCATAAAACGTCCCTACCATCGGAGAAATGATTTTCGTATGGTTTTCTGAAGATACTTCGTTTGGCAAAACCTTTTTTTCAACACTTTCAACTTCACCTTTATGAAATTGTATAGTTGGTTTGTGGTCATTACTTCCTTCTCTTTCAGGTAGTACTTCTATTTTTGAATTGATAGATTGAGATGATAGACTACGATCATTCCCTAGAATTAAGCTATTATTTCTTTTTATAGATACCTTAGATTCACCATTCTCTATTTCTATATGTTGGATTGATGATTCATCAACAAGCTTGATGATTTCTCTAATTTCATGAATTTTATACATATTTCTCTCTCACTCCTCTTCTACTGATTTTCGGATTTATTTTGATAATAATTCTGGATTCGTTTCAAGGAATTTTGTGTTAAATTCGCCATTTACAAATAATTCATTCTCAAATAATCTTTGATGGAAAGGTACCGTAGTATGCACACCTGTTATAACCATCTCATCTAATGCTCTTTTCATTCGTTGAATTGCTTCATCTCGATCTTTTCCCCATACAATAATTTTCGCAACCATTGAATCATAAAATGGAGAAATTTCATAACCAGGATATACTGCACTGTCTACCCTTACGCCGTAACCTCCTGGTGGAAGATACATTTCAATTTTCCCTGCTGAAGGCATGAAATTCTTTGAAGGATTTTCGGCATTAATTCGGCATTCAATTGACCAGCCATTGATCGTTACATCACTTTGATCAAATGATAAAGAATATCCTGCTGCTACCATAATTTGTTCCTTTATTAGATCGATACCTGTAATCATTTCTGTGACAGGATGTTCTACCTGAATGCGAGTATTCATTTCCATAAAAAAGAATTGACCGTGTTTATCTAATAAAAACTCTACTGTTCCTACCCCATGGTATCGAACCGCTTTTGCTGCAGTAATAGCTGCATTTCCCATTTCTTGACGCAGGTCTTCTTTTAATGCAGGTGAAGGCGCTTCTTCTACTAATTTTTGATGACGCCTTTGAATCGAACAATCTCGTTCTCCTAAATAAACGACTTTTCCCATCTTATCCCCAATTATCTGGATTTCCACATGACGTGGTTCTTCAATATATTTTTCGATATATACATCAGAGTTTCCAAATGAAGTTTCAGCCTCATTTTGAGCTTGTTGGATCGCTTTGCTTAAATGACTACTATCTTCAACGACTCTCATTCCTTTGCCACCGCCTCCAGCACTTGCTTTTACAATGACCGGAAAACCAATTTCACTTGCAATTTTATGGGCTTCTTCAATATCATGTATAACTCCATCTGATCCAGGAACAGTTGGTACACTAGCGTCCTTCATCGTATCTCGAGCTACGGATTTAGCCCCCATTTTATTGATTGCTTCTGGATTAGGTCCAATAAACGTTAGATTACATGCGGAGCATATTTCCGCAAAATTTGCATTCTCAGCCAAAAAGCCGTATCCAGGGTGAATCGCATCTGCATTTGTTAGTAATGCGATACTTAATATATTTGTTATATTTAAGTAGCTCTCACTAGATGCAGTTGGGCCTATACAGTAGGCTTCATCGGCGATATGAACATGTAAAGCTTCACGGTCAGCATCAGAAAATACAGCAACAGTTGCAATCCCCATCTCTTTACAGGCTCTGATTACTCGTACAGCTATTTCTCCTCGATTAGCAATCAATATTTTTTTAAACATTACATATCCCCCTTTTTGCCAGAAATCTTAAATAGAGGTTGTCCATAATCAATTAGATCCCCAATATCATAAAGGACTTCAACAATTTCACCATTAATATCTGAATAGATATCATGAGATATATTCAGTCCACCAACTCTACATTGGGCTATCAATTTATTTTCATTTACTAGATCACCAACTTTAACATTCGGTTGAAATGTACCAATAAATTGCGATTGGATAATATGTAGCTCTGTACTTTCCACATCTTCTGTTACGAATACATTGGGTAATGAACTAGTGGGGTCAGTTTGTATTGGAAGTCTTTCCACTGGTTCACTATGTAAGTTTGACATTGAATCTTTTTTTATTAAAATTCTGTGATCCTTATTTTTTATCTCAAGTTCATTTAGTGTAGATTGATCAATTAATCTCAAAATTTCTCTAATTTCTAATATCTTCATATCTGAATGCACTCCAGTATAGATTTGGTTTTATCGTTTTAAATAGAAAGTAATGCTGAGAACAAGATTAAACAATTTCATTTTTTTCAAAGTCATCATCGTGCATTTTTAAATTTGGATCTTCTAATGCAAAATCAATAAAATCTTTAATATTCTCACCTGAATATAGTATGTTGATGTTCTGATTTTTTACCATTTCAATCACTCTTCTCAATATCATTAGATCACCCCACTTTTCACATTTTTTTTAGTGATAGGCCAGACGCTTTCTTGTAATATTTTTGGTTAGCCCGAAAACTTTTGTAATACTGAAATAAAGTTTTAAATTGTCGCTATATGTTATTAAGATTTTGTATGTTCACAACATGGTAAGAAGTTGGTTAGTTTAAAAAGAACTGTCCATTTATTTACACATGTTGAGTGAAAAATGGACAGTTTATTTTTTCCGAGAATAATTTTCTATTTTACTAGATTTAGATTATTAATTGTTTCCTTTGTATGAACACCTAGCGGAACTCCAACATGCTTATAAATAGGTGTAAAAACAGTTGATTTTATTGGGCAAGCAATCTGTTTCTGATACCCTCCATTCGGTCTTGGAACATCTACGATCATTTTTCGATCAATAATCTGTAGATGTTCACTTGCTTCTTTAACTGAAAGAACTGGTTCAACACAGGCATCTAAATCTTCAAAAATTGCCTTCCATTCGTTAAAAGTTTTTGTGAGAAAGGCGGCCCTTACTTCTTCCTTAAACGCAATGATATCCTCTGATTTCAAACTGAAACTTAGCTCAATCAAATCTTCTCTTTCAATTCCTTCACAAAGTAGTTTCCTAAATTGCGGTTCGATACTACCTACCGAAAAATAGCGACCATCATTCGTCTCATAGTAATCATAAAACATTCCGCCATTAAGTATCGTACTTTCTAATTTAGGAGTAATTCCACCCATTAAACAATCAGCACCAGCTAACGCATTTAATGCAAAGCTGCAATCTGTCATACTAATATCTAGCCATTGTCCTTCACCTGTTCGATTTCGATAAATAACAGCAGATAATATGCCAATAATACTGTGTAATGATCCTCCAGCAACATCTGCTATTTGTACCCCTGCAGGCGTTGGTCCTATATTTCGACGACCAGAATAGCTTGCAATCCCGGAAATGGATAAATAATTATTATCGTGCCCAGCACGATTTCGATAAGGACCTGTTTGTCCAAATCCGGTAATAGAACAGTATATTAATTTGGGATTAATCCTCTTTAATTCTTCATATCCCAAACCTAGTCGCTCCATTACACCTGGACGGAATTGCTCCATAACGATGTCATATTCTTCTATTAATTTTTTTACGGTTTCAATGGATTCTTCCTTTTTCAAATCCAAAGCAACTGACTTCTTAGAGCGATTTAAATAGCCATGTGCCACCGAATCATTACCGTCTCGAGGAAACCCTTCACGTACTAAATCTGGCCTCGTAGGTGATTCCACACGTAAAACCTCTGCGCCAAGGTCAGCCAGCATCATCGTCGCATATGGTCCGGGAAGTAAAGTGGAAAAATCCAATATTTTTAATCCATTTAATAGGCTCATATGTAGTCTCCTTTTCTTACACATTTGCTAAAAATGAGTGTTTTCTATGTAAAAAATACTGATTGACAATACAATCAGTATTTTATTAAATCTTGCTACTAATCTCTAGAAGGGAGCGTTGCTTCAAAAATACCAGAAACTTTTACCTCGCCTACTGAATTCGTCGCAAGTACTTCTCCTATTACCCTATTATTCTCTTTTTTTTCAATGATTTTTCCAAACACTTGAATTTCTTCACCAGGAAATGTCATTTTCCGAAAACGAACAGACACTTTATTCACATATTTTCTTGGAATCCAAGTTGTTATTCCTTGTGAAGTCATACCCATGACTAACATACCGTGGGCAATAATTCCAGTTCCTGCTTGCTTTCCTACTTCTTCAACAGTATGAAGTGGGTTAAAGTCCCCTGAAGCTCCTGCAAACTTTACTAATTGAACACGTGAAATCGGAGCTTTATTTACCGTTTCAAAAGTGTATCCTTCATATAGATCTTCAAAAAACATTTTCTTTACCTCCTTTGTATTTAATGTCGATGAACTAATTTAGCCCTTGAAATGGCAACTAGCTCTCCTCTTTGATTTTTAAATTGGTTTTCCATCGTTACAAAATCCATTCCACCTGAAGTTCCAATTTTAGTTTCTGCATGAACAACTTTACCTGTAACTGTTAGTTGGTCTCCCGCATATATTTCACCAAAATATTCATATTCTTGTTCACCATGTAAAATTTTTACTGGATTAAATTTTAATTTAGCAATTTGTTCTTCAAATCCAGCTTCATTCCCAAATGATTCGATTACCTGTAAATATGTAAGCGGTACAGGAATCCCGTCATATCCAGCATTTTGTGCCACATCTAAACTTCGGAAAATTGGATTATCATCCCCAATCGCATTGACCAATTCAAGGATCTTTCCTTTCTCCACCCCGAAGCTAAATGTACTTAAATCCATTCCTACTAATTCTTTAACCTTTGTCAAAATAATCACCTCATTTTATAAAATCTTCTTCAAATTACAATTACTTTATTTTGTTTTATGCTTTCTTATACATTGTTACGACTACAGCTCCCCCAAGCCCTAGGTTATGTTGCAATGCGACTCTAGCATTATCGACTTGCCTCTTATCTGCTTGACCACGTAATTGCCATACTAACTCCGTACTTTGTGCCAAACCTGTTGCTCCAAGTGGATGGCCTTTTGACATTAATCCTCCTGATGGATTTACGACATATTTACCACCATACGTATTATCACCGTTATTGATAAACGTTTCTGCTTCCCCTTCACCACAAAGCTTTAAACCTTCATAAGTAATGACTTCGTTTGGAGTAAAACAATCGTGTAATTCAACTACATCGACATCCCCAGGTCCAATTCCTGATTTTTCATATACCTCGTTAGCAGCTCTACGTGTCATATCAGCTCCAACGATTTGAAGTTCATCCTCAAATGATTTTAATGTGTCAGTAGCCATTGCTTGAGCGACGATTTCAACTGCATCTTGTTTCCCTTGCTTTCTAGCAAATTCTTCACTACAAACGATAACTGCGGCTGCTCCACAAGATGGAGGACAGGCCATAAATCTTGTTAAATAAGGTGGATGAATCACTGGTGAGTTCATTACTTCTTCAACCGTTAAAGGTGTATGAAACATTGAATACGGATTATTAATTGCATGATTTCTAGTCTTAACAGCAACTTTTGCAAAAATATCTGGATTTGCTCCATATTTTTGCACATATGCTGTTCCAGCTGCACCAAAAATTCTTGCTGGACCAGTATTTCCAACAGCACCAGGTTCTAATTCATCTAAACGTTCCAAAAATGTTTGTAACGGATTTGTACGGTCTCCCCATACATTTCCTAATGCGCCTGGCTTCATTTCTTCAAAACCAAAAGCAAGTGCACAGTCCACTACTCCAGAAGCAACTGCTTGACGAGCTAAAAATAATGCTGTTGATCCAGACGAGCAGTTATTATTTACATTAATGACTGGAATACCAGTCATACCTACTTTATAAAGAGCAGCTTGACCAGATGTACTATCTCCATAAACATAACTTGCAAATGCCTGTTTAATTTCTTTAAAATCAATCCCTGCATCCTTTATTGCTCCACTAATTGCCTTTGAAGCCATCAATTCATAAGGCTCTTGTTTTCCAGGCTTAACAAATTTGACCATATCTACGCCGATTACTTTTACGTTCTTACTCAATGTATATCCCCCTTTTTAGTCATTTGACATTCTATTCATTAATGAAAGACACAAATTGTGTACCTTTAAAATTTATTGTTAATTAGAAATATTCAGTCAAATAAACATAAACTAATTACTACTAATCTATTAGCTTGAATAACAATTAACTAAAATCAAGTATATAATCCACCGTTAACATGAACGAGTTGACCATTTACATAGTTTGATAGTGGTGATGCAAGGTAAAAAATAGCTTCTGCAGCTTCGCGAGCTGATCCAATACGTTTTTGTGGAATTGTTTGTATAAACATATTACGCACTTTATCTGGAATACCGACTGTTACTCCATCAACAACTTCCCCTTCTTCTTTTGGACGAGTAAGGCGTGTATCAATGAATCCATAAGCAACTGAGTTCGCATTAATATTAAATTGTCCCCATTCCTTTGCAACAGTTTTTGTTAGACCAATAATTCCTGCCTTTGCTGATGAATAATTTGCTTGTCCTACATTTCCAGTTGATGCAACTGAAGATACATTAACAATCTTTCGATGATTAATGATACCTTGTTCCATTTCCTTTTTAGCCACGTCTCTCATATATGGTGCTGCTGCGCGAATTAGACGAAATGGTGCAATCAAATGAATATCCAGCATCGCCTGGAATTGATCGTCAGTCATTTTATGAATTAATCCATCTGATGTATATCCAGCATTGTTCACTAATATATCCAATTTACCAAAATTATTAATAGCAGCAGCAACAATATTCGTTGCAAATTCTTTCGCTGTAATATCACCACAATAGACAGCTGCTTCTCCTCCATTTTCACGAATAATTGCTGCAACTTCTTCAGCTGGAGTTAGATCCTTATCTGAAACGACTACTTTTGCTCCTTGTTCAGCAAATAGTAACGCTACTTCTCGTCCAATTCCTCGACCTGAACCTGTAATAATTGCAACTTGGTTTTTTAAAAATTTACTCATGATTTTCCTCCTAAAAAATAATTATTAAAAATCTATTTCAACTTTTATGTGGTAAATGTGTTCTTACATCAATACAATTGTATTTGTCATATATTTATTTAATTAAACATCAAAATTCCTCTATAGAAATAGGATTCTTGTTATTTAAATGAAGAATCGTTCTTAAAGCTTCTTGATATTCCTTACTTAAATACGCTTCATCCATTGTTCTAATTCAGCTGTTGTTCGAGCGTTTAATGCTGGAAAAGAACCAATGACGCCTACTTTACAGCTTTCAATAACTGTTTCTGGATTTGATATTAGAAACATTGGTGATACGAAAACTGGGAAACTTAATTGTTCAAGAATGTATTTTGGTAATTTCTTTTTCATATGTTTCATCCCCAAAACTAATTTTTCTCTACCTAAAGTATTTGACATTCCATAGAGTTCAACATTTTTAAGAATAGAGCTAACGATCAATTTTAATTGTTTTTGTTTCCAGTACGTTTTCTATTTAAACAACCCTCATCTATGTTTTCAATTAATCAATTAGTTTACTTGTCTCGTAGTATCTTTCCAAAATTGCTCACGTAAATTACGTTTTAATATTTTTCCAGCCGCTGTTTTAGGGATTTCATCAGTAAATAATATTGATTTAGGTACTTTATAATTAGCTAAATAGTTTTTTGTAAACTGAATTAATTCGTTTTCTGTAATGCTACTTTTAGGTTCTTTGACAACTACTGCCAAAACAGCTTCGCCCCATCTCTCATCTGGAACACCAATTACAGACGCTTCGATTACATCTTGATGTTTATAAAGCACATTTTCTACTTCATTTGAATAGACATTTTCTCCGCCAGTAATAATCATGTCCTTTTTTCGATCGACGATATAAATATAATTATCTTCATCTATAGTTGCCATATCTCCAGAATGGTACCATCCATCTTTTAATGACTCTGTTGTTTCAACTGGTAGATTCCAATAACCCTTCATAATATTTTGACCACGAGCGATAATCTCGCCCGTTTCACCTGGTTTTACATCTACTCCATGTTCATCAACAACTCGTAAATCAACTCCAAAAACAACTCGACCAGCTGATTTGAGCCTTCTTTCACTCTGCTCAGTACCATCTGTTATATGATCTTCTGCAGTTAAATAAGTTAAACATGGTGAAGCTTCGGTCATTCCATATGCCTGTTCAAATTGTAATTTTGGAAAGGAGTGTTGAATTTTTTTCAATAGTTCAAAAGGCATTGGAGAAGCTCCATATAATATCTTCTTTAAAGATTTTAAATGCTCCCTATTAAAATCAGGATCATTTACTACCATATTTAGCATCGTTGGCACAAGTACACTATCCGTCACGTTATTTTTTTGGACCTTATCTATAAATAATTTAGGTGTAAACATTCTTAAAAAAGTATGAGTGCATCCTACCATTATTGCATTAATCATAAAGGTAGCATCTGCTAAGTGAAACATAGGGGCACTATGTAAATAGGTTGAAGTATGATCTAAACCGGTAAACTGAATAGTTTGGTAAAAATTACTAACCATATTACGATGAGTCAGCATAACCCCCTTTGAACGGCCTGTTGTACCACCTGTATAGAACAACCCTGCAACATTATTCTCATCAGTTACATCATATTCAAGTTCCGTATCTGGTTCATTTTTAATAATATTTTCATAGGAGAGCAATTCTGAATCCTTCATTTCCTCATCTGCCAAAATATATTGTTCGATTGAAGGAGTATTTATTTGTAAAAAAGGTACTACTTTTTCGAATTCTTTATGAATAAAGAGTAGTAAAGCTCCTGAATCATTTAAAGTAAATTTTAGTTCCTCTGGAGATAAACGATAATTTAATGGAACAATAATCGCTCCAATCGCAGTACAAGCATAGAATAGCTCTATGTATCGGAAATCATTGAGCATTAATACACCGACACGATCACCTTTTTTAACATTGTTCTTTTTTAACCAATTTTTTAATTTTGCTGTCCGATTTGCTAACTGTTTATACGTGAATTGATAATCATCATCTAAAATCGCAAGCTTATTTGGCCAAATGATTGAAGAACGTATTAGCGCTTTTGTAATAATCATTTATACTTCTCCTTTTATTTTATTTGTTAAATAAAAATGAACAGTAGTAATTTGATTCAAACAGTTTCAAAAAGATTTTAAATAATTTCTAACTTATAATCCCATGTTGTCGGCAATAATTACCTTCATTATTTCATTTGTCCCTGCAAATATAGGTAAAACTGCTACATCTCTATACCATCTAGCTATCTCATATTCTTCCATAAAACCATATCCTCCGTGCAATTGTAGACATTCAGAAGCTGCTTTCTTTGCTAATGCTGTCGTCCACCATTTTGCCATGGATACTTCAGTAACAACATTCTCTTTTGCAATATGTTTTACAATTAAATCATCTAGAAAAGTCTTTCCAATCGTAATTTCAGTTGCAAGCTCTGCAAGTTTAAATTGTGTATTTTGGAATGATCCAACTGGTTTGCCAAATACTTTACGTTCTTTTACATAGTCCATCGTAATATCTAGAATTCGTTTAGAACTGTATACAGCAGTTATCGAGCACATCAATCTTTCCTGCTGAAGTTTTTCCATTAAATAATAAAATCCTTTATTCTCTTCCCCTAGAAGATTTTCTACTGGAACTATGGCATCTTCGAAAATAAGTTCTGCGGTATCTTGAGAATGTAAACCAACCTTATTTAATTTTTTTCCTCTTTTAAATCCAGGGGTACCTTCCTCTACAACAATTAGACTAATCCCTTTATGACCAGGTACTGCCTTAGGGTCTGTCTTAACTGCTACAACAATAAGATTTGTTAATATCCCACTTGAAATGAATGTTTTTTCTCCATTAATCACAAAGTGATCACCTTTTCGTACAGCTGTTGTCTTAATAGCTGAAAGGTCTGAACCTGTACCTGGCTCTGTCATTGCAACTGAAGACATGTATTCGCCGGTAACAGCACCTGGTAACCATCGTTTCTTCTGCTCTTCATTCCCGTAACTTTGAATATATGGCATAACAATATCATTATGAAGACCTATTGCAGTTGAAGCCCCAAGTCCAATTTTAATCAACTCTTCAGCCATTACGATACTGTAGCCAAAATCCGCATTCAAGCCACCGTATTTTTCATCTACCCAAGGACATAAAAAACCATTTTCTCCTGCTTTTCTCCAAAATGATAGAGGTACAAGATGATTTTCTTCCCACAGATCTACAAAAGGGATTGCTTCTTTTTCTAAAAATTTCGCGAATGCTTGTCTAAAAATATGGTGCTCCTCATTCAAAAAACTTCTTGATGAATTCTTACTTTCTGATAATACTTTAGCCATAATGTCCCCTCCTAAAAAAAATTCCAAGCTATATTTAGCTATAAATCAAGAAGTATGCCAATTATAGAAACTATCAAATATTGAATTCTTCGTTGGAAACTTCTAAGAGTTGTCTTCCTTTTTTAACAAAATAAGTATTTCATGTCTCTAAATGATGTCTATTTTTTAATACACAAAAACTTCTAATTATATTTAGCTTAAAATAAAGAAAAATATTAAATTGTTAGTTGTAAATCCTTAATGTTGACGGCAAAATCAACAATTTCAACTGTTCCTCCTACTTCTTTAGGAGAAAAACTATCTTTATGCACAACTACTAATGGAATTCCACACTCAACTTTTTTTAACTCATGTAGAAGAGATAAAGTTGTAGATCTAGTAAAATATAAATCACCTTCACTAAAATTAATATCAGTCACATTTGTAACAAGCTCTACTTCTTTGTTCATTTCGATTTGTAACGCTAAATCTACCCCTATTACTGTATTAGGAACAAGAATTATATCTGGTTGAACAGAATCACAAACTTGTAGAAAAGCTTGTGTGTAGTTATTTACCTTATAGATGTTTAGCTTTTTATTCTTCAATAAATACAATTTATTAGCACCATGCTTTGCTAATAATTTTGCAAATTGAGGTAAGTTACGATCAAATCCAATTACATTCAATTCACAATAATCACTTATCTTTTTTGCGGCTGCTAAAACTTCTAAGGAAATTTTAAGTAATTTTTCAGTTTTTGTTTCAACTAAAATAAGAACTTTTCTCATTTTCATCCTCCTCTACTTCACTTGAATAAAGAATTTTAGTATTCCAATTAAATCTTTCATTTCAATTGAGTCAAGAAAGTATGGACTAGCTATCTTTTCCTTTTATTTCAACCTAATCATTTTGCAAAACAAAGTCGATTTTTTGAATTTTCCCTGTAAACGCGAAGTCTCCTATTTCTGCATAGTTTTTGCTTACAGGTAAATATGCATCTCTTCCAACAGTTAATCCATCCATTGAAATTATAAATGGTAAGGTCCTTGGCATATCAACCTCTCCAACATGGTGATCATCGATAAATAGGCTTCCTTTTCCTTGAAATTGACTTGTTTTCGAAAATTCAAAACGTACGGTTGATTTTCCAACCGGTATTTCTTGATTAGATTCAATGATATAGACAGTCTCCACATTATTATACTCATAGTATAAACGGTTATTTTGAATATACATTGTATATCCGCTGTATTGATTTCCGTGCGCAATCAATACACCCTTACTGTCTTTACTCGGACAATCTATCGGTACTGTAATTTTATAGGATCGATTAAGTATAGATGGCATTGCATGAGTATGGCCCATTTTTGGATAGTAAGTAAACTCTGTTCGATATCTTACTTTATCATCAGGAAAAACATAAGAAAATAATTCAACTGTTTTATCAATCATTGGGAGTGCATTATATTTTTCAGCTTCGCCAAACCAGATCTCCTTTAATTCATTCAGTTTCTCTGGAAACTTTTCAGCTAAATTATTTGTTTGAGAAAAATCTTCAATCGTGTTATACAATTCCCATCGATCATCTTCAAAAGGTGTTCCTTTCGTATGAAAAGAAGTCGCCTTCCAGCCGTCATGCCAAATCGCTCGCTGTGCTGCCATAAGGAAGTATTGAGTTTCACGGATCGTTTGAACTTTCTGATCATCAAATGTATACTGCATGCTCTTTCCATGCAACGGCATTTGTTTAACTCCTTTCATTTCTTTAGGTGCACTTATTCCAGCCAAGTCTAAAATTGTCGGAGTGATATCAATGACATGATGGAACTGATTACGAACAGTTCCAATATCCTTGATTCGATTTGGGAAATGATAAATCAATGGAACATGAATTCCTCCGTCAAATGTTGTTTGTTTATAGTACTTAAACGGTGTATTGCTTGCCTGAGCCCAGCCACGAGGATAGTTTGCCTGTGTATTTGGTCCACCAATTTCATCGATGTGATCGAACATTTTTTCAGCCGTCGGTGAAATTCCGCTATAAAAAGAATTTGGTTCCAAAAACCCATCAAATTCCCCCTCCTGACTAGCCCCATTATCAGATAGAAATACGATCATCGTATTGTCTAATTGTCCAATAGTTTCGAGAAACTCAATGAATCTACCTATCTGTTCATCTGTGTGAGTTAGGAATCCTGCATATGTTTCTTGAAATCTTTCGAAGAGACGTTTTTCTTCAGATCTAAGTTTATCCCATTCCTTCACACCAGGATTACGTTCCGCAAGCACTGTATCTTGTGGTACGATTCCTAATAATTTTTGACGTTCCAATCTTTCTTCTCGTATTTGATCCCATCCTTTTGAATATTTTCCTTTGTACATATCAATATAACTTTGTGAGACTTGATGAGGATAATGCTGCGCGCCAAATGCAAGATACATAAAGAATGGTTTTTCTGGGAAAATTGAAGCGTGATCAGAAAGAAATTGTATTCCATGATCAACAAGATCCTCAGAAAGATGATAGTCGGGCCTTTTTGGAGGCTCCACATTATGATTATCGTAAACTAAAGTAGGTGTATATTGATCTGCACAAGCATCTAAAAATCCGTAATACCGTTCAAAACCTTTTCCTAACGGCCAGTTATGAAAAGGACCAGCCGGTGTTTCTTCATATATTGGTGCTAAATGCCATTTTCCTACAGCATAGGTACTATAATCATTTTCCTTTAGAATTTCCGCTATTGTTCCTGCTGAAGAGCTAATTTTACCGCGGGAGTTAGGAACATCAGGACCTAAATCGAAATTTGCTAGAAGCCCCATACCTACAGAATGATGATTTCGTCCAGTCAATAAACTTGCTCTCGTCGGAGAACAAAGAGGCGTAACATGGAAATTATTATAACTCAATCCATTTTGTGCTAAACGATCAATATTAGGCGTCTTAATTTCCGAACCATAGCATCCAAGGTCAGAAAAACCCATATCATCAAGTACTATGTATACAATATTGTTTTTCATTTTTTATGGTCTCCTTTAAATGTAAAAATAATTAATCTGTTAATCTAGCTTTCATTAAGCATCTTAAATCTTGTCAATTACTTTCAATTGCATTTGTATTGAACACTCATTAAATGAAGTCAAAAAACACTATTAAAATTCCTTACGAGTGATTAATTTCGCATCCATAGCACAACGAAATCCCATATTTCCTGTAGAACTGTCAGGTGTATTGGAACTACGGGCAGCTACTCGATAACGATTACAGTAAGATTCGTGACAAAGATAAGAGCCTCCACGTATTACCTTTGATGTTCCGTTTGGTATACCTTTGGGATTTTCTTTTGTGTCATATACATGATAGGTTGGACTGAACCAATCAGAACACCATTCCCAGACATTTCCGGAAACATTATATAGGCCATAATTATTAGGTGGAAATGAACGAGCTGGGGCAGTTCCTTTATAACCATCTAATTCGTGATTTTCATTTGGGAATTTCCCCTGCCAAATATTTGCATAATGTTGACCATTCGGATGTAATTTGTCACCCCAAGCATATTTTTTCTGTACTAAACCTCCCCGAGCAGCAAATTCCCATTCTGCTTCGGTGGGAAGTCTTTTCCCAGCCCAGTTGCAATATGCTATAGCATCATTCCATGATACATGAACTACTGGATGATCATATCTATCTTCAAATGTTGAATCCGGTCCTTCAGGATGTCTCCAGTTCGCTCCATCAACAACTAGCCACCAAGGAGTTTGTTGAACAAATTGAGTAACCTTTTTTCGAGTTTCATATGACACTAGCGAATGAAAAACAAATGACCAGCCGTAAATTTCTGCCTCAGTATTGTAACCTGTATCAGATATAAATTCTTCAAACTGAGAATTAGTTACAGTACAAGCGTCTATGTAGAAAGGATTAACCTTTACTTTACGTACTGGTCCTTCACCATCTTCCTTGTACCCTTCAGGATCATTGGTTCCCATTAAAAATGCACCACCTGGAATGTAAATTGCATTTTTGTCGAAATCTTTATTACATCTTTTAACAACACTTGACCCTGAGTATTGAGACACATTTGATTTTTGTTTACTTGGAGAACAACATCCTGATTTTTTTTCTAATTCCATTCATATCACTCATTTTATATTTTAAATTTTCAAACATCTTTGAATTTAATATACTTTCTCTTTAAGTTAATTTAAAGTGTTAATTAGTGAAGCTTGGTTGAATTTTTTTCTACAAATCAAAAAGGAGGGCAAAATGAATCTATTACAAATGGAGTACTTAATTGAGGTTGCAAAAACAAAATCATTAATTAGAGCAGCTGAGAATCTTCATCTTTCCCGGTCAGCAATTAGTAAAGCCATAACCAATCTAGAAATGGAACTTCAAATAAAAATTTTTACTCGTTCAAGATTGGGTGTTGAGCTTACAGAAGATGGAAAGTTTATTGTAAGTAAAGCGCAGGAAATTATTCTTAAATTCAACGATATTTCCATTTTTGCATATCAGAAGCTTTATCCAGAAAAAGTCAATTTAACATTATCTGTCAGTCCTAACGCAATGTTAATTATCCCTAGTACGCTTGTTACATTTAAAAAAAACTATCCCAATAGCGAAGTAGAAGTTTTTGAAAAAAAACCTAATTCTATTTTGTCCGACATTAAAACGGATAAGATTGATTTCGGTATTACAATATTTACCGACGAAATGGTAGCTTCTAATCCCGAATTGGAATTTGAAACGATTCTCGAAGGTGGCACAGTAATATGTGCCAGTAAAAATTCTCCACTTGCCTATTTAGAAAAAGTACAAGTTGAGGACCTTGCTAATCAATCTTTGATTCTTACGGAGGATCCTATTTTGGCGGGGTATGCAAATGAACTTATTAACTATGTTCCTGAAATGAATATATTATTTACAACAAACAACGTGAATGTTATTTCTGAAGCACTATTAGAGGGATTGGGTATTATTATCACAATGAATTTATTTTTGAACAAAATAAGCAGTATTCAAAATGGTAGTATTATTACAATTCCATTTGTGTTTCCTCGTTCATTACGCTTTTGCGTTGGAATAGTTCGATTGAGAAGCAAAAAATTATCCGAACATAGTAAACAATTTATTAAAGCCTTTAAACAAAATCTCACTTAAATAAAAACTAGGTTTTCAATATTATTCATTCTTGTTACAATTTAATAATAATTTCGAAAAACAAACAATTTGTCTGGATAACATTGCTTCAACTGAACAATAGTAATTAAAAATAAGCAGCGCTCTAATTGAGTCGCTGCTTATTTCTATTTTAAAATACAATTTCTTTAAACACTACAGAGCTTGTTTTTTATAAGAAGCAAGATCATGCGTTGAAAATCCTATTAACTCTACTTATGTATATGAACATCCAACTTTCAATCTATTATTATTTTAAATCTAAAATTGTACATGCCTTCCTTGCCCAACAGTAAATTATTTCATTTCTTATTGAAAATATACTGCAAAATAGTGAAACAGGAGTTAATTGAAAGATCAACCTCCCACGAGTAATGTAACTAACGCATGAGTTAGCAATCCATGAACCACAGATTCTCCGCGTTGAATGGAAGTTTATTTCGTTCTTCCATATTAGTTCAATATGGAATCCTATCAAATGTTAATGGAAATATGTAATCCCTATTTTACATAAGTATAATCCCTTACCTTAATTGTGAATGTTTAAATCATCTTAGCACATACTAAATATTGGTAATTATTAACATTGAATGCTTAGAGGTGAATAGAATTTGAATAATGTACATGCTGATATTACAAATAGTTTTCATAAAAACATTGAAATAATTAAAGAACAATTACATCATACAGCGGAGTTAATTGTTCGAACGATTCGTATCGGTGAAACCGAGTCATTTGACGTAGCACTCCTCTACCTTGATGATCTCGTGAATGCTGATGTGATTCGGGACTTTATCATTACCCCGTTATTTTTATTTCAGAATATCAAAAAAAACGATTCCGGACCATTTATCGACAACTTAGCCTCAAGACATATTCGAGCTTCTTCAGTTGAAATTGTTTCATATTTTTAATCATAGGGAATTTCTTTGGTTTAACAGCGATGGGAATCGGATTCCTCTTGTTGATACTATATATGGCTCTCTTACGCTCGGTTGGTGTTCCGTACTTAGCGCCAATCATTCCGTTTCGACCGCAAGAGTTTAAAGATGTTTTTTATCGTGGAGACTTAAAGAAATTGATTAACAGTGAACACAAGTATCCACATGACGATAAAGAATAATTAATAGTTTTCAAAAAAAGGATCTTAATAAAAGATCCTTTTTGAACGGCTATTGAATTACACTATTTCGCACACGGAATTTAATATTTTTTAAGTTTAAATTCATAAATAATCCCCCTCATTTTGCCTCATAAGTTTAAAATTCCAAACGAACGTCACTACATAAACTGTACTTGCAGTTTAAAAAAATACATATCAAAAAAACACTAAAGTAAACCCCTTCTTTATATGCTGACGAGGTTAGTTGTCGGATTCGGAATTAAAGCATACTTTGATACGACTAGGATAATTTTCTAAATTTATATCTTATTCAACTATTTTTTGAGAAACGAAACATTATGTTTAAAATTGATCAAATTAATGTATTTTTTCATATCATTTCTATTTTCATAAATATAAATATGCTCGATCCAGATGCTATCTTTTATATTTTGAAAACATTTAATTGTACAAGGATAGTTATTATAAAAGCAACATTAATTGAATTCGATTTTTAGTAAATAGTTTAAATAAATTCGGTAATAAGTAAAGTTCAGGATATTTACTAGAATGCGACGCGGTGAAATTTCAGCTCTAAGATGGCGCAATGTAAGACCTTGTAAAAGGTGCAATTTATGTTGAAGAAAGCCTTGTACGATCGAAAAATATGGGACTTCATGTAAAAGAACTCAAAACGGATCATTCACTCCGTGAGATCTTTATACCAGAAAGTGTAATTACTTCATTAAAAAAGCATAAATCCTTTCAGTATCAGTTGAAGTCAAATATAAAAAACTTTAAAGATCTTGATTTAGTTGTTTGTGCAATGAACGGAAATTACTTGGAGCCTAGAAATTTAATTCGTAAATTTAAACAGCTCATTCGAAAAGCTAATGTGCCTGTTATTCCTTTTCATAATTTGCGCCACACTCATGCCACAATTTTAATGAGAATGGGTGAGAATCCTAAAATTGTGAGTGAGAGATTGGGTCACTCAAGAGTTGAAACAACACTTGGTATTTACTCACATTCAAATGAGGAAATGCAGAAAATTCAGCTAATCGATTTGATGAAAAATTTGGTTTAAATTAATATGTACGTGAAGTTTCTGTGCAGTTTTTGTGCAATGAATAATATTCATTACAAAAAATGGAAATAATTGAACACAAAGAAAAAGCCCAAACCCTTGATACACTTAGGTTTGAACTTCCTTAATTGTATGATCCCAACTGGACTTGAACCAGCGACCCCTACCCTGTCAAGGTAGTGCTCTCCCAGCTGAGCTATGGAATCGTAATATATGGAGAGACACTTCTCTCTAATTAAGTCTATTATACTGTTTTGTCTAACACTCTTCAACCAATATTTAACAAAAAAATTTTAATATAAGTCCACTAGAATGTAGTTTTCAATCTTGAAAAATGCTCATCTATTCGACTTTGCTTCTATTTCGTTAATTGTATGCATTAAATCTTTCCATCTTAAATCTTTGTCTCTTGGTACATTGCTTAAAAGAATACTACCAACCACAATTGTTAAGAACAAAAGTAAAACACCCACCCCAAACACAAATGTCTGAACTTTATAGTTTTTAACGATTTTAATCATTTTACTTTTCATAGGCCATCACTCCAAAAATTAAATATTAATATTCCTTAACCAAAAATGGTGAAGGTAACTCCCTTTACTATTAATATTTTCCTGTTTGCCTATTATGTAAACAAAAATTCTGAAATCGTTTACGGTTGAGTATTTTGTTGCCTTTGTAAAATGTGCAATCACCACTAAATAATATTAACACTCTTACTATTTCCACAAGATTATTTTAAACTCATTAAATGACATGCTTTTTTCTACAATCTATGTATCTAGAACTAACATCCACACTATATCTTATTTTTGTTAGCTCTTTTTCTTTATCTCTGTATATTCCGAAGTTTTGCTTTTCTCTTGATTTGATTCGATCTTATTTTCCACCGATTTTTTCTTTCTATTTCTTCTTCTAGGGTTTTTATTCACTTCTAGTGCCTTTTTCTCTTGCTCTTTTTGTTCAGCATTCGACTTAAATAACTCTTTTTGTTCAGAGTAAACGGATACGATTGAACCGCCAGCTTGAATCCAACTTCCACTATATTTTAATAGTAATGCTAATTCCTCGTATTCCTTCACTAATGGATTTGTTTCAGTTTCTTCGTCATATTGTTGGAGTACATCAAAAATCACCCCATCTGACAGATCACTAGGCAAGCCTTGTTCACTAGAAATTGATCCATCCTGTTGACTTGGAATCGGTTCGTCTTGTATTTCAATCGGTTCGTAATCTGGTATTCTACCAAAAAGATATTCTATTTCATTCAATATTTCTTCATTAGAAGATTCACTTGATAGTTCTGATATTTTTTCATTATGATGTTCAATTTCATTTGTAAGTTCAACGGTATCATCCTCTGGCAATCTTCCAGTATATTCTTGTACTTCATTGAAAATAATTCCATCTGAAAGGTCACTAGACTCCAGTACAGGCGCACTGCCATGAGATTCTTGAAGTACGTCAAATATGACTCCATCTGATAAATCGCTAGGTTGTTCTACTTGCCCAGTTTCTTCTAAATAGTCTTTTAAATCCTCTATTTCTAGCTCTACCAAACCAGCTAATACTTGTAATGTATTTCCAATCGCTTGTAAAAAGTTCCCCATAAAACCAGATACATCAAAATCCTCTGAACTAACTTCTTCTAGGGCTGCGATTAATCCTCCAAAAGCTTGTTGGGCATTCCCAGTCATATTTAACTTTATCGCTCGATCTGCATCTTTTTCTCCTTCTTCTTTTTCTTCCTCTGCTTCTGCAGCTAATAAACTAAATAATACAGTGACATTACCTGAAGCTTGGATAATTTCACCTGCATCTTCTATTACACTAGGTTCGCCTAAAAAAGCTTCTATTATATTACCAATCGCTTGAAAGGTATTTCCACCGAAATCTAGATGAAAACTTAAATCTTCCCAACTTTTTCGGTTTTCTCCTTTTAATCCTCTCATGGGTGTACTACTAATTGCTGAACTGAGTGTTCCGATTGCATTCACCCATGCCCCAATAACTTCCATAACTTGGCTCATTATAAAACACCAATCCTTGATTAGTCATTTAGGATTAGTATATTCAACTATAACGTTTAAACGTTCCAAATAGGTAATTGTGATTGAGCCCTAATTATATTTATCCAACTTTCTTCTTAAACAATTCTATTTTTGATTTTTCTCCTACTATAAAAATTAAATCCCCACTTTGAAAAACTACGTCTCCAATTTGCGATACCATTGGCTCACCGTCACGGATGATTAGAACAACCGTTATGCCATATTTCATTGAAAAACTCATTTCTCTTAATGTTTTGCCAACCAATTTCGCAGGGATGACCGTTTCAACACCTGCAACGTTCTTTGTAATTTCAATGTATTCGATTATGCCACTCATCGCTTCCATACGTGCTGCTTTATGTCCAGCTTCTTCTTCTGGATAGATTACTAAATCCGCTCCAATACTTTCTAAAATCCCACCAACTTCACGATTATTTGCTTTACAAATAATTCTTTTTACTTTTCTCTCTTTCAATCTATTCGTAATTAAGATAGAGGCTAAAGAATCCGTTCCAATCGCTACAAATACTGCATCAAATTGACTCACATTTAAGTCTTCAAGAATAGACTCTTCACGCAAATCACCAATTACTGCATATTCTGTGTACTCTTCTAATTGCTCTAATGTCTTTTTATCTTTATCACAAACAACAACTTCGTGACCTAATCGATCAAACTCTTTTACAATTCCTCGCCCAAAACGTCCGGCACCTATTACCAAATATTGCTTTGGCATTTATACTCTCCTCCTTACCCAACTGCTAAATCTTTTTCAACATATTTTAATTTCTGATTATCTACACGGAGTACGAAATAAATCAGTGTGAAGATCCCAATTCTTCCGATAAACATTAGTAAGATTAATATTATTTTTGACTCACTATGAATATTTGTTGTAATCCCTAAAGATAATCCGGTATTTGTTATTGCCGAAATGGCCTCTAGTAAAATTAAATCTAACTGAAACGGTTCAAAAATCGAAATCATGATCGTTGCAACGGTGATTAATATGATAAAGCTCATCGCAATAACAAATGCACGGTCAACAACCTCTTTCTTTACACTTGTTCTAAAAATAATTGTATCGTCCTGTGACTTAATGACTGAAAACATTTTTGCGGCTAAAACCGAAACTGTGGTTAACCGAATCCCGCCTGCTGCACTCGATGAAGCTCCACCGATATACATCAGCACTAAAAGGATTAAGATTGCAGGCAATGTTAGTTCTGCAATATCAAGAGGTGCATATCCACCATTTCGACTCGTCACTGATAAAAAAAATGAATTTGTTAGTTGATCAAAAAAATTTAAATGTTTAAACGCGTGGCCTCTTTCTAAAAGCCAAAATACAATTGTTCCAAGAATCATAAACGAAAAATGCAGTCGCATATTAATCCTTGTAAATAATGATTTTTTCTTGTTGTATTTATAGATGTACTCCATAATAGTCGGATATCCTAATCCACCGATAAAAATTAACGCGGCTGTTACAATTAAAACTAAATTATTTTTTTGAAATGAAATTAAACTATTCCCAAATAAATCAAAACCCGTGTTTGTAAAACTTGCAATTGAATGGAAAGCAGTAACTAATAATGTTTCTAATGCAGTATCATATTTCTCTCTAAATTGACTATAAAAAAAGAGTCCACCGATAAATTGAAAAAATAATGATGTATATAAAACTGACAAACTTAATCTTTTTATTGATTTAATGCTACTTTGATTTTGATCCTTTGATACGACTAGTAGATTCGAAATCGTAATTTGAATGCCGAGTATCATAAAACCATAACTAATAAATACAACAATTCCGATTGCCCCAATTTCCATTTGGATCATTAATAGTATTTTTCCCCACACATTAAAGGTTTCAACTAAGTTTACAGTTGTTAACCCAGTTACACTGATCGCACTCGTTGAAACAAATAAACTATCTATATAACTTATATTCGAAATTCGCGTAAATGGAAGATAGTATAAGAATGAAAATATAAATGTAATGATGATATAAGAAATAAATATGTAATGGAGAGGATTTTTGGCTTTTTTCTTCTTCTTTTTCATAGGTAGCTCTTTTTTCTCCTTTATTTTGCTGGATAAAAGTTTATGGAATATTTTTCTAATAGCTATTATCTATTCTACCTATTTTTAGTTAAAAAACAAAAAAACTTTCAAACCATAGGAAAGATTTGAAAGCCTTTTGAAATAATTTTTATATTAATTAGTTGATCTAAGCTGATGAAGAATTATCTGTTTTGACTTGAATTGATGTAACTTCTTTTTGTTGTTGATATAAGTACAAGAATACACTCACAATTACGATTGTGCCTCCAATTAGCTGAAATGATGATAACATTTCGTGAAGAAGGAAAACTGCTAAAATAGATGCACCAACTGGTTCCCCTAGTATACTCATTGATATTGTCGTAGCATTTACGTAATTTAATAAATAGTTATTTATGATATGTGCTAATGAAGGAATAATGGCAGATGCAATAAATATGATCCAATCTTTTGATTGGTAATCAAAGAAATTATCCATCGTTACAATATTATAGATTGTTAAAAATGCTGCTGAAAATGCGAATACCCAGAAACTATACACCCAATGAGATGTATTTTTTACGGTTGTTTGTCCAACCATTAAATAGAGTACTGCAGCAATTACACTTAAAAACGAAAGAATATCACCTTTAAACGCTGACATACTTAAGCCGATATCACCGAATCCTATTAGACATACACCAATAATCGCGATAACCATACATATTTTAGATTGCATAGACGTTCGCTCTTTAAATACAAAGAATCCAAGAATCATTGCTACTAATGGCTGAAGAGCTAATATAATAGTTGAGCTCGCCACTGAAGTGAAAACTAATGAACCATACCATAAAATAAAATGGACAGCTAACATTAATCCACCTAAAGCGAATGATTTATAATGCGATTTTTTTAAAGCTTTTAACTCATTTTTTCGCTTCAATACAAACGGTAGCATCCATATACATGTAAACCAGAGGCGATACATGCTTAAAACAGATGGAGAAGCTTTCGTCCATTTAGCTAATATAGCTGAAGTTGAAATCGCAATAATGGACAAAATTAATAAAGACATCATTGCATTAGGTTGTTTTTTACTCATGTTTCACCTCTTTTCGACTTATTTTTGTAAGCGTTTAATACATTTTACTTTTCTAAATTTTTTGTATGAAGTAACATCTAATTATATCATCCTAGGGAAAAGAAGAGGAGACATTTTATGATTCAAACAAATGGTACTAGAGAAGAACATACACTATATAGTGAACACATTAAAAAAGAAATTACATTTACAATATACTATTCAAGCATGTACACCCCGTTAATAAAACATCACTTATTAATTGCTCAAGATGGACAAGACTATTTTAATTTAGGAAAAGTTCATCGAGTCATTGAAAAATTAACAAAAGAAGGTTCAATTCAACCTACAATCATTGTAGGAATACCATATTCTTCACCAGAGGAGCGCTTTAAGCTATACCACCCTTCTCAAGTGGGACAAAAAAATTATATTCGTTTTTTAGCTGAAGAATTACTTCCATATTTAGATGATCATTTACCTTTACTTGGATTAGCCCATAGCAGAACATTAATCGGCGATTCATTAGGTGGTACTGTTTCATTACAAGCTGCATTTACCTATCCTAATACATTTGGACAAGTCATTATGCAATCCCCATTTGTGAACGATGATGTTCTAGAATTTTTAGAGAATACAAAATTAAATTCAATTCTTTCTATTGTTCAAACTGTTGGAAAACAAGAAGATAATGTTTTTACACCAAGTAAGCAATGGGTTAATTTTGTCAAAGGTGGACTACAATTAAAAGATATTTTATCTAACTTCCCTGTAGAATTACATTATGCAGAATATGAAGGGGACCATACTTGGACAAACTGGGAAAAGCAACTTGAAGAGGTATTAAAAATTAGTTTAGCAAAATAATTCGTGAAACTTAGCGATTTTCAAAAAATTTGGTATAATTAAAATTAGTTATTTTTCTTTCGTTAATTTTTTCAAATTAAAATATAAAGTATTGTAAACAGGAGGTAATTTTTATGAAATGTGGCGTTGTTATTTTCCCATCTAATTTAGTTCAAGATAAGGCTAATGAGTATAGAAAACGTTTTGATCCAGCTTATACGTTAATCTCTCCTCATGTAACAGTAAGAAGTGGATTCGAATTAAGTGAAGATCAACTTCCAAATATTATTTCACAATTAAATGAAATTGCGAGTCAAATTGAACCATTTGAATTGGAAATTAATAAGGTAAGTTCTTTTGCACCAGTTAATAATGTCATTTATTTAAAAGTTACACCTGTTGAAGCATTAAAAGAGCTTCATGAAAAAATGCACACTGGCACTTTCCCAGAAATAAAAGATTATGCATTCGTACCGCATATTACAATTGGTCAGCAATTACAAGATGCTGAATTTGCTGATATTCTAGGCCAGTTACGCATGATTCAATTTAGTTACAATGAAGTAGTAGATAACTTTAAATTAGTTTACCAATTAGAAAACGGTGCTTGGGAAGTGTATGAAACATTTAAATTAGGAGCAAAAAAATGAGCATTCGCACTATAGTAGCAGCAACAGACGCAAGTATACAAGACGCTCTTAAAGTACGAGTAGAAGTTTTTGTAGAGGAACAACAAATTTCAAGAGAATTAGAGTTTGATGGCCTTGACGAAGAATGTATACATTTTGTATCATACGACGGAGAACAACCGATTGCTGCAGGTCGACTTAGATTAATCGAATCGACTGGAAAAGTTCAGCGAATCTGCGTTTTAAGTAGCTATCGAGGAAAAAAAATTGGAAATGAAATTATGTACCTAATTCATAAAACTTCAAAGGAAAAAGGCTTAAATCAATTAGTCCTACATGCACAAGAATCCGCCATTCCTTTTTATGAAAAATTAGGTTATAAAATCTCTTCCGAAATATTTTTTGAAGCTGGCATTCCACATGCAGAAATGAAACTAAAATTAAATTAAACACACTTAAAACTATGATTCAATTGAATCATAGTTTTTTCATTGGGATTTAAAAAACTATACACAAGACTATGTAACAAACAACGGTCTTACTAAAGTATTTAGTTCGATACAGATGAAAAGATACTTTTTTCCCATTAAAATTAACTTTTCGTACACAAATCTTTTTGGTAACATAGATGAGTCTGCTTTAATTTTAAGGGGGAAAATAATGAAAATTGCAAACTATCAAAATCAATCAATCTATTTACCAGAATTCCCTCGATCAAGATATGAGGAAATATATCAAGCCAGTATTCGCGGGGAAGTTAAATGTGTTAATTGCCATCAAAACTTAAGTTTCACTTTAACTATTTATGATATTCCTCATTTTTATCATATAAACAAAGAACAAAATCTAGCATGTATGAATCATAACGTAGAGTTGGAGCAAGAAATTGTTGCTAGATTTGAAAATACTCATTCTACTACCGAAAATACTAACGATCGTATTATTAAACTACCTACTAAGCGATCGATCTCAACTACAGCTACAATTGAAAAAACAGATGAAAATCAATTTATTAACAGACTACCTTTTTACAATATCCCACCATATAAAAAAAATGAAAAAAAGACGGATGAATTTGTGATCAATCAAATTTCATTAGATTCACAACAATGGAACGCTGTTACACATATCGGTTCACCATTACTTGTACTTGCTGGAGCCGGAAGTGGTAAAACACGAGTCATTACAACTCGAGCAATGCATTTAATGAATAGCGGTATACTTCCTCATGAAATGATGCTCGTAACATTCACGTCAAAAGCATCTGCTGAAATGAAAGAAAGAATGAAAGGTCTAGGTTACCCTATTCAACAGATGGAAATTGGTACCTTTCATAGTATTTTCTATAAAATGCTTTTACGATATGATCGTGCAAAATGGGATTCAAGTCGATTAATTAAATCAGATTTTCAAAAGGAGATCATGTTAAAGCAAATTGGTCGACGACTTGAAATTGATGAAAAGTCATTTGCATACGACCAAGCTATTCAACAAATCGGCTTATGGAAGAACTCTTGTGTTTATCCTCATGAAATTAGAACAAAAGATGCCTGGGAAGAACAGGTCGCTTCTCTTTATGAAGGCTATGAATCATTAAAAAAGCAAAATGGGCAATTTGATTTTGACGATATGTTACTCGGTTGCTTTGAAATGTTAAATGAAAATAATGAATTACTTTTACATTATCAAAACCGATTTAAATGTTTATTAGTCGATGAGTTCCAAGATATTAATAAAATCCAATTCAATATTCTAAAAATCCTTTTTCAACATACAGAAAATATTACGGCTGTTGGTGATGATGACCAGTCAATTTACGCATTTAGAGGAAGTGACCCCAGGTTTATCTTAGACTTTAAAGAGCATTTCCAAGGATCTACAATTTATCATTTAAGTGAAAACTATCGTTCCACCCACGGGATAGTATCATTGGCAAACGAAGTCATTAAGCCTAATAAAAACCGTTTTGAAAAATCAATGCATGCTCAATATGACTACGATCAAGTACCTTCTTTCTTCTTTCCATACGATGAAGAAGAAGAAGCAACGATGATTATTAATGATATGAAAGAAAAAATTAATAACGGTGCAAATCCAGGACAATTTGCAATTTTATATCGCACTAATACTGCATCAAGGGCTGTTTTTGAGCGATTAATTGGAACAAGCCTACCATTTACAATCGATCAAGATGGCGACTCATTTTATGATCGACCTATTATTCGTAAAATGATCTCGTTCTTACTATTAATAGGAGATGAGGACCATCAAGCAGCATTGAAAGAAATATTACCTGTCTTTTTCTTAAAACAACAAGCATTTCAAGATGCAAAAATGAATAGTGTTTTGCAAAATCTATCTTTCTTAGAAGCATTCACCACTATTAAAAGTGCAGCACCATTTCAAATTAAAAAAATTGAAAACCTGATAAAGATTTTACGTTATTTAAAACACGCATCACCTTTAGAAGCAATTGAGCGAATTGAAGAAAGTCCAGCATTTATGGACTATATTAAAAAGCGTGGAAATGAGTCTAATAAAATCGAACGACCATCTGATGATTTGAGAGATTTAAAGGTTGTAAGCAAAAATTTCAAATCAATTAGAGAGTTTATTGAACACGCATTTCATATTTCTGCTAAATTTAAAGAATATAAGCAGAAAAAAAATCAGTCATCACAATGTAATATTTCGCTTTTAACAGCTCACCGTTCAAAGGGATTAGAGTATGATTATGTCTATATTCTAGGTGTTGTAGACGGAGGATTCCCTCATGATTATGCTTTAGAATCTTTAAAAAATGGTAACTTAGATCAACTAGAAGAAGAACGTCGCCTTCTTTATGTGGCATGTACAAGAGCTAGAAAGCTATTATACTTATCAATTCTTCAAAAAAGAAGAGGCAAAAAAGCTAATTCTTCAAGACTAATTCGACGCTTTATTAATAAGAAATGAGATTGAACTAACTAATTTTAAATATTGGACAAAAATAAAGGTGAGCAAATATGCTCACCTTTTTATAATTTATCGTCTAGTTGTTCTACTGCCACAGCCACAACCTGATTTTTTCACATAGCCGGCCGGAGCGCCTTGATAATATGGATTATAGTTCGCTTGATTCATTTGTTGCTGCATTTGTTGTTGTTGCATTTGATACTGCTGTTGTTGTTGGAGTTGTTGCCATTGAAAAGGAGTCATTTGACCCTGACCTTGATTATACATATCTTCCCTCCTAAATAAATCTATTCACATTAGTATATGAAAGGAATTTTCAATCGTTCTACCTAAAATTACGAATTCAGTCTATTCACAATCGTTTCTATTACGCCAGCTGCCCCTGCAATAGCTAACAAAATGATGATGAACTCTCCCACATGTGGAAAGAACACATATATTAATATTAAAAACGCTGTACACCAAATTCCGCTACACCAAGTACAACTTAATAACTCACCAAAAAAGTATTGGATTCCACTTCCTTTAATCTTTGTATAAGTAACAGGCATCCCATTCTCTTCAAGCGTTATTTCATCAATAAAAGGTCTTCTTAGAAAAGCTGTTATTTTATCGTGAACAACTAAACGAGTCAATCGAAAGCTTGCCAAAATTAAGATAAATAGCAACAACCAACTTATATCCATGTTAAGTATGGGGACAAGGGATATGGATGCAAGGGGTAAATAACCTCACTTCCTTACCCTACATTTATGCTCCTTTAATCCCTTCCAACCCTTCTCCTCCCCTTTTCTTTTTTACTCTCCCTATTCCCCTATTACAGATCTAAGCTCTTCTTTGTCTTTCCTGCTTTAACTGTACTATTTGCACCTAAGCCCATTTATCTAAAAAAGCAAAAATCTTCAGTAACCGTTTTTCGCCTGCTTAATATCATAGTAATGTAATATCCATCTAAAGTGATAAGGAGTGAAAATGATGAGTTGCAAAGACAACCACGACAAAAAAAGAAACCATTGTGTATGTGACGTTGTAAAATTCATAAACGATCTACAAGATTGCGCAACAAACACTTGCCCAACAGGTTGTGACGTTCCATTCTTAGGTGCTAACCCTAATGTACCACTTGCAAATACTCGCCCTTTCCTATTGTATTTAGCGAACGGTGAATTATTTAGAGTACCAGCGTTTAATCATAATAATATGATGCAAATGATGGCACAAAATCGTGATGGCAATGGCAATGACAATCAAAATAACAACAAAAACGGTCAAATGAACAATTGCCAAGATACAGTTGTTTTCCGTGTTGAAAGTGTAGATGAAGATTGTTGTGCAGTGTTAAGAGCATTAGTCCCTGTTAAAACTGGTGACGGCAAAGACAACAACAAAAATAACAACCAAAACACTTTCTGTGAACTAGTAGACGGTGACATGTTTGTTGCTTCAAACACTTGTGTAACTGTTGACTTAGATTGCTTCTGTGCAATCCAATGCTTACGTGACGTACACGTTACAAATCTGTAAGTTTAATGTAAACTAAAAAACTATGGGTGGTAGATCATGTATCTACCACCTTTTTAACGCCTTAAATACCTACCATTTGAATACTTACAATACTTTGAATATCCAATTGGACGTCATTAATTTTTGAAGAAACCTTAATTGAAACCTTCCCTTCGTTGTAACCCATAATATAGCCAATATATAAATCTTTATCTGTTCGAATTCGGCACTCAACTTTTGGAATATAATGAGGCTTATTTATCATAAATAATACTTTTTCTTCATTCGTCATAGCTTTAAATGGTTTTTTCATCCAAGTATTGTCTGCTTCGACTTGTTCTTCTTCTTCTTGTTGTTCTTCTTGTTCATCTAAATTCACAACATCTTCAAATTCTTCTAATTCATCTAGTTCTTCTAGTTCTTCTAGTTCTTCAACTTCTACGTATTTAGAAGCTACATATTCTTTGTCCTTTTGTTTTTGATCCTGATTATTTACTTTGACCACATATGAGTGTTGTACATTCAACTTGGCTTCTTGAAAATCTGGCTGCGCAATATATAATAATGGCTTTACACCCTCTTTAGACTCTTTTCGTGCCATTGTTGTTCCTCCCTCGTAAGTGTGCTCTCATAAATTATATGAACGGACAATATTTATCATGTTACTTTTTTCTCAATCAAGTAACCTACAAATTTAATGGAAATACGAAATAATTGCCTATCAACACTTGACTAATTTTATACATATTCATATAAATTGGACAAATATCCTAGTACAAACAATTGACAGGGCACATATAATTACATTGTAACCGCACAGAAAAAACAAGGAGCGATGAAAAAGTGAATAAAGAGTTATTCTCAGTATTCGTAGGTAAAGGAGTTAGAATTGGTCGAGGAGGTCATGAATCTAAAGAAGGTTTATTACTTGGTGCATATGGAACACATATTGCTCTTTTTACAGAGGCTGAAGGTGTAATTTACTACCCATATACTCATATTAAAAGCGTAACTTCATTTGCTAAAGGTAAATTATCTTATGATGAAATGTACAATACGATTGAATTATTACCAAATGAGAGTTTTGTAGACTTATTAAATTCTCAAGTTAGACAATGGGTAAAAATTAATCGCGGTGGCCACGACAAAGTTGAAGGCATTCTTCTTGATGCAAACCATGATTATGTAGAAATTTCTTTTAACGATGAACTAGTGTATCTTGCTACTTATCATGTAAAAAGTGTAAGTTTCGGAGAAAAATTTGAAGTTTACGAAAGAAGTAATACGACAAGCCAAACATTAAGAAGAAGAAAATAATGTTTAGAAAGGTCGTTTTATGAAATAAAACGACCCTTTTTTTATAAAACTTTGACCCTCGATGCCATTCTAATTATGTTAACCCATTATAAAGTAATTTGAAACTATACTTAATTTTGAGTGGTAATCTATAAATCATTGGAAGTATGCTGTTATGAACTAACTGATCCAACTATAAAATTTAATAATCTTTTTTCATTCATATAAGACAGGCACTATCTACCTTGCCAACCTTTAAATGAAATGATTGATTTTATTTAGACAAACTATCTTCCTAATCGATATGCCCATATTAATAAAAATTGAAAATCCTTTTTCAGAAATAAACATGTCTGAATAATAATGATTTATCTTTTTAAGAAAGGAGAAAATCATGGCAAGTTTCAAAAATTTTCTCAACAAACAAGTTACAATTGAAATATCCGGTAACAGTAATGTTGATGGAATCTTAATTGAAGTTGGAAATGATTTATTAGTTGTTTTCAATGGTGAAAATTTCCTTTATATTCCACTACTTCATATTCATAACCTTAGTGAAATTACACTCGAAGAATCCTTTGGTATGGTTCCTTCCCTCCAAGAATTAGAACACGAAAAAGATGAGTTATCTTTACGTAAAGTATTAACTGCTGCCAAAGGGATTTTTGTAGAAATTAGTCTATCAAATAATCGTTCTTTTCATGGCTTTATTACAACCATCATGAATAATTATTTTGTATTCTATTCACCGATTTATAAAATCATGTATATATCCCTCCAGCATTTAAAGTGGTTAACCCCTTATCTCACAGAAAAAACCCCTTATATGTTAAGTAATAATTTATTACCTGTTAATCCTTCTAATATCCCTCTAGCGCGCACGTTAGACGTTCAATTAAATAAGTTGATTGGTGAATTAGTCGTAATGAACAGTGGAGAAAATTACGAATATATAGGTAAGTTGAGTTCTATTGACTCAAATTTCATAGAGTTGACTACATCTAGAGGAGAAAGTAAATTAGTAGGTCTTCGTCACTTAAAATCAATTTTTATTCCGTAAGAATTAATAAAATTAAAATGCCACATTTACAATAAAAAAGTGCCTATTTATGATAAAAGAAGGCACTTTTTTTATTTGATATGTCAGGATGATTTCCCTAACAGAATGTTTACCCATATAAAGAAGAACGCTTATTTCCACTTAATTCTGTTTTCCCTATAGACCGTTTTATATTTTAATACTCTGTACTTACTCATGAACCTTTTGTGAGTTGTTTTTTTCATCTTCTCGCTGTTTTAATTACTCATGAACCCCTTATGATTATCTATTTTTCGTCTTCTGGCTGTTTTAATTACTCATGAACCTTATTTAAAGTATGTTTACTTAAAAACACGAAAAAAAAATAGAAGCCATTTAGACTTCTATTATTTTTACTCTTCTTATCCCATTATATGGTATCCTGAATCAACATGAATGTTTTCTCCAGTAATACCTCTTGCTAAGTCACTAAATAAGAATAAAGCAGAATCTCCTACTTCTTCTTGTGTTACGTTTCTACGTAACGGTGCTTTTTCTTCGATCTCTTTTAAGATTGTATTAAAGTCGCCTACTCCTTTTGCAGAAAGCGTACGGATTGGTCCTGCAGAGATTGAGTTAACGCGAATATTGTATCTCCCTAAATCGTTCGCTAAATAGCGTACAGAAGCTTCTAGAGCTGCTTTAGATACACCCATTAGGTTATAGTTTTGCATCACACGCTCCCCACCTAAGTAAGTTAGCGTAACAATGCTTCCGCCTTCAACCATTAATGGTTTTGCTTCACGAGCTACACCTACTAAAGAGTAAGCACTAATGTTTTGTGATAATAAGTACCCATCACGGCTTGTGTCTACAAAATCACCTTTTAGATCCTCTTTATTTGCAAAAGCGATACAGTGTGCTACACCATGAATTGTGCCAACTTGCTCTTTAATTGATGCAAAGCATTTTGCTAAATCTTCATCACTAGTTACATCACATTGAACTAAAAAATTGTTAGGATTTTCTAGTGAGTCAGCTAATTCACGAACACCTTTTTCTAATCTTTCATTTGCGTATGTAAAAATTAAATTTGCTCCCGCGCTATGTAATGATTGTGCAATACCCCAAGCGATACTACGGAAGTTTGCAACACCCATAACAACAAAAGTTTTTCCTTGCAATGAAATCATATCATTCATCTCCTTTATTATTAGTTATTAGTACTAGATACTAAAATAGTAGCACAAATACGATGAATTGAAAATAGTAAAGTTATATATAGCTTTATCCACATAAAGAAAACTCGTCGACTGACGAGCCTTTTAGGCGAAGTCAGAGGCGTAGTTGCACTTATACTTTATTCCTAGAATTGGCTAGCACGTCGTGTACTATTCTTAGCTGCCAATTTATATTTTAAAGTGAAAAATATAAATATAATAGTTTATTTAAAAAGAGTTTATAGTTTTGAATTCCTTTAAGGACGAAAATAAATTATAATGATGATTGTCGTACATTAAAAGTGCCTATTTAAAAGCATACTAATAAAACTTATTATAGAGAGGTGAGGACATGAAGGAAGACCGTACATCTCCCTTTCAAATTGATTTCAAATTACTTTTTATCCTTTTTTGTATTGCCGTTGTTAGTTATCTTGCAATTACTAGTGCAATGCCAAGCCTTCCTGCAAATCTAAGAAACATCAATTTCGCTGGACAACAAATTAAATGGTATATCATTGGACTTGTTGGTATTGCCTTTATTATGATTATTGATTTTGATCGATATAAAAATGTTATTTGGTATATGTATGGTTTTGGACTACTCCTACTACTTGGATTAGAACTGCATATTCCAGGTGCTAAAACCATCAAAGGTGCAACGGCATGGTACACATTACCTGGTATTGGTAACTTCCAACCATCTGAATTAATGAAAATTTTTATGATCATTATATTAGGAACGATTATTTCAAGACATAATGAAATGTACGCTGTCCGTGGAAAGAGAGAAGATATTTTACTTTTAGGTAAAATATTCGGTATTTCATTGCCTCCTCTACTACTGATTGCGAAAGAGCCAGACTTAGGAAATACAATGGTTATGTGTGCAATTATCGCAACAATGATTTTAATTTCTGGAATTCGTTGGCGCTATATTCTTGGACTAGTTGTATTAACGATTGGCCTTGGTGCTTTCATGGTTTATCTATACTTTTATCATTTTGAATTTTTCACATCACATGTGCTCGAGGAATACCAGTTAAATCGTTTTTACGGCTGGTTAGCACCGTATGAATACCCTTCTCAAGGTTATCAGCTTACTCAGGCATTAATGGCAGCTGGTTCTGGTTTACTTACAGGTAAAGGGTTCCATAACGGTGAAGCATACTTCCCTGAACCACATACAGATTTTATTTTCACAGTAATCTGCGAACAATACGGGTTCATAGGAGCAAGTGTAGTAATTTCATTATTCTTCTTATTAATTTATCGAATGATTCATATTGCTTTAGAAAGTAACGACAAATTTGGTAGCTATCTTTGTGCTGGTGTAGTCGGAATGTTTACTTTCCAGATTTTCCAAAATATTGGTATGACGATCGGTCTATTACCGATTACAGGGATTACTCTACCATTCGTTAGTTACGGAGGAAGTTCTCTAGCAACTAATCTTCTAGCAATTGGATTCATCCTTAATGTAAGATCTAGAACAAATAAGTATATGTTTGACTGATAGAGTAGAAATACAAAAAAAGGACAGGGGTAAAGATCTAATGAAGATCTTTACCCCTTCTTTTTTTATATTAGCAATCCACTTCTTGCAAAATTCTTTTACGCTGCTTTTTTGGGCATACTACGATTATTACTAGTTTAAATAACAGACTAAAAGGATTGATAGGATGAAATACGACATTATAGGCGATATTCATGGTTGTTATAATGAATTTGTTGAATTAACTAAAAAACTTGGTTATTCGTGGGAGAATAATATACCCGTTCACCCTGAAAATCGAAAGTTAGTTTTTGTTGGTGATTTAACGGATCGTGGACCTAATTCGCTTGCGGTTATAAAAGTAGTATATGAACTTGTGATGAAGCATAAGAAAGCACATTATTCACCAGGGAATCATTGTAATAAACTTTATCGTTATTTTCTTGGTCGCAATGTAAAAATTCAACATGGACTTGAAACAACAGTTGCTGAATTAGAATCAGTTAGTGGTAAAGAGAGGAGCCATTACCTGGCATCGTTTAAAAAACTTTATGAAGGCTCCCCACTTTATAATGTTTTAGACAATGGGAAATTAGTTGTTAGTCATGCTGGTATACGTGAGGACATGATTGGTAAACATTCAAATAATGTTAAAACATTCGTTTTATATGGAGATATTAATGGAGAAGTGCTCCCAAATGGGATGCCTGTAAGAAAAGATTGGGCTAAAGAGTATAAGGGTAGAGCATTAATTGTTTATGGTCATACTCCAATTAAGGAGCCAAGAGAATTAAATAATACAATTAATATTGATACTGGCGCTGTCTTTGGTGGTAAACTAACAGCATTTTCATATCCAGAACATCAATATACCCAAGTACAATCTTCAATGCCATACATTGAAGAAAAATTTAGTTTTTACGAAGAAAAAAATGAGCAGAGTTTAGGAAAATAGATACAAAAAAAGTAGGTTTCTGATCGGAACCTACTTTTTTGCTGATAATGTAAGCGCTCACTTATCAGCTTAATATATTAGTCTCTTCCATCCCCATGGAGAAACACTACATACTAAAAATAATCTATTATTCATATATTGTCAATAAATTATACAAAATTTAGACAAATTTATTACTTGACATTCACGATTCCAATAACCTCTCTAAATCAGCAGGTAAAGCGGTTTCAAAGTTTTTTTCCGTATGATCAATTGGATGAACAAATGACAATTGATAACTATGCAACGCCTGCCTTTTTAATCGATCAGTATTACCTCCATATAAGTCATCCCCGATTAATGGATGTCCAATCGAAGACATATGCACCCGGATTTGATGTGTTCGACCCGTTTCTAATTCTAATTCAACAACTGAGTAGTCCCTATTTACTAAAAGGACCTTATAATGTGTGATTGCTTCTTGTCCCTCTTCAGAAACAATTCTCTCGATAATACTATCACTTTTCCTAGCAATCTTTGCTCGTATTACACCTTCTGTATCATTCATTTGCCCATGAACAATTGCTAAATATTTTCTTTTTACATTTTTTAATTCATTTTTCGAAAACAAATAATGAATATAACGATTTTTGGCAACTAGCATTAAACCCGAAGTATCTTTGTCTAATCGAGTTACAATATGGATGGTCGATTGGAGCCCAATTGTTTGATAATAAAATAATAATCCATTTGCAAGGGTACCCTTAGGATGCTCCCTAGAAGGTATACTTGGTATTCCAAAAGGTTTATTGATGACTAATACAGCATCATCTTCATAAACAATTTCAAAAGGAATATCTTCAGCTATAAGATCCTCACTTGGTATCTCGATTGGAAAATAGATTTGTACAAGATCTAATTCTTTTAGCATCGTACGGACAGTTTTTTCTTCACCGTTAACTGTAATTTTTCCACCTTGAAATTTTATATCTGTGAGAGCACGTTTAGAGAGCTCCATTAATTTAAGAAACTCTCTAAGTAAAATTCCATTATGCTCTTTTTTTACTTCCCATGATAAACTAAATTGCTTCATATTCTCCACCATTTTATTTAACAAAAGAATCAACGACACGCTTCCAAAATGGAAAAGGTCTAAAACGTGCAAATCGTACTTTTTCATGAGCTACTCGACATTGAATCGATTTAACATCTTGGTGTACGATTGTTTTATGATCTAATGTAATTTGAAAATTTGCGTTTCTTACAGGTTTAAGTAAGCAAGTATGATGTTTAGGTAAAACAAGAGGTGAACCAATTGTACGAAAAACTCGATTATTAATTGAAGCCATCTCAGCAATTTGAATCGCTTCAATTGATGGATGAATAATTGCTCCACCAAGTGCTTTATTATACGCTGTACTACCTGAAGGTGTAGAAATACAAAGACCGTCACCTCTAAATGTCTCAAAATGCTGACCTTTTATTTCAACATCAATCACTAATGTACCTTCAAGACCTTTTATCGTACATTCATTTAAAGCTAATGTTTGCATTTCTTTTCTTCCATCCTTATAACGGATGATAACTTCCAATAAAGGATATTCAACTACTTGAAATGGAGTCTTAGCAATTGCAATAACAAGCTTTTCTACCTCACTTGGTACCCAATCAGCGTAAAACCCTAAATGCCCAGTATGAACCCCTACGAAAGATACTTTATCGAGAAGATGAGTGTAATTATGAAAAGCATGAAGTAAGGTTCCGTCACCACCTACAGATATAGCAATTTCAGGCTCTTCTTCATCAAATTTAAAATTAAAACTCTCTAAATAATCTCTCATTCGTTTCGTCAGTTCATTGGACTCTTGATCGCCCTTAGACATAATTACGAATTTCATTTTCTCGCCCTTTCCTTATTGGTCGTTTTTTTTCGAAAACTCTGCTTGCGCTTCTTGAATCTCTCCTCTAATAAGGGACATTTCTTCATCTAATAGAAACGCTGCTTCAGCCGCTCTTTGTAATCGTTCATGAATATTTTCAGGATATTTCCCTTTATACTTATAATTTAAAGAATGCTCTATTGTTGCCCAAAAATTCATTGCAAGAGTTCTTATTTGAATTTCAACTAAAACTTTTCGTTCACCTTCAATTGTTTGAACTGGATATTCAACAACTACATGATAAGAACGATACCCGCTATTCTTTTTATTTGTAATATAATCTCGCTCTTCGACAATTGTAAAATCTTTACGTTTACGAAGAAACTCCACTACATTTTTAATATCCTCTACAAATTGGCACATCATTCTAAGACCGGCAATATCCTGTAATTCAGTTTCTAAATTTGCTAAAGGAATTCCTTTTCTTATTGTCTTATTAACAATACTGTGAATAGGCTTAACTCTCCCAGTTACAAACTCAATTGGGGAATGCTGATTAGTTTCTTCAAACTGTTTTCTAATCCCTTTTAACTTTACTTTCAATTCACTTACTGCTTGTTCATAAGGTGCTAAAAAACTTTCCCATTGACCATTCATCCAATCACCACCAACTTACTTCTCTTCTAAAAATGCAATTTGAACTTGCTTAACAAATTCTTCTCCATAGTTAAAATTACCTTCAACATTTTGGATTAAATAAGTTAACTCTTCATTCCAATTATTTAGTGAAAGACTCTTTTCACCGACCTTTAAAAATACGTTTAAATTTTGATCATTTGCTTTTTTCAAGTCCGACCAATACTTGTAAGGCACTGTAACATATACAAATTCTTCATTTTCTTCTAATATATACAATAGTGAACCTTGGTCTGAGTCTGCAATCATTGTTCCTACTTCATGACACTGTTCTAAATTCATTTTTGTATCGTCTATTAACAGAAACAAACCATCTTCATTTATATTTATTCCATTTATTTCCAACATTTTTCTCATCACTAAAACCTCAACCTTTTTAATGTATGTAATTTATTTAAATTTGACCATTTCTATTGTAACATATCAAATAGAAAATAGACGAAGACAAGCACATTCAATAACAAAAATATTACTAAAAATAAGGAGCTAATTATGGCTAAAGAAATTGAAATTGAATTTAAGAACTTATTAACAAAAGAGGAATTTGAAAAGCTTAAATCATATTTCCAAGTTAGCGAGTCAAGTTTCCAATCACAAACTAATTATTATTTTGAGACACCTGATTTTACAATTAAAGAACATGGTGGAGCGTTAAGAATCCGAAAAAAGTCACTAACTTCATTTACATTAACTTTAAAAATAAAACAAGCAGTCGGACATTTAGAAATTAATCAAAATATTAGTGAAACTGAAGCATCAACTATGCTAAAAACATTCATTCTTCCAGATGGAGAAGTAAAAGATTATATCAACGAAGTAAAATTAAACTTAAATGCCCTAGAATTAATAGGTGATTTAACAACAAACAGAGCAGAATTTCCATATGAAAATGGACTCTTAGTTTTAGACCATAGTACATATTTAAACTACGAGGATTATGAGTTAGAATTCGAAGTTTCGGACGAGAACATTGGTAAACAGCAGTTTATCAATCTGTTAGAGAATCTTCAAATTCCTCAACGTAAAACATTAAATAAAATTAGACGTTTTTTTAATGTTAAACAAGGAAATCAAGCTAACTGACATATGAGCAAATAGTTACTTTCAAACGCCGGAGAAACCTAAAGGGTATATTTCGGCGTATTTTAGTATGTAGCCGATTTTATCAATCTATTTATTGAAAGATAGCAGATTTCACTCATCTTTTTAACCGATTAACTAAAGTTAAAGCTACTTTGCTAGTTTGCCATTTGAAAATAACTACTTTTGTCCAATTTTTTCGTCAACATGCCTTAACCGGTATGGGTTATTAATTTCTTTTATTTGCTATTCCTGGGGTTTTGATTGCAGTATTGTTATTTTTTTTTGCGATTCTCTAATTTTATTTGCAGTTCTGACAATTTTTTTTTTGAAAACGAATCCTCATTTATTTGCACAGATGATCTCCTTATTTGCAGTTCTCTAATCCATATTTGCAGACCAGACTTTTTCCTCGGTTCCGTTTCACAAATTTATAATGTGATCCGCTCAGACTTCTGGCCCCCCTTTTTACTTCCTTACTCAAATGAATTAAGGAAATATTAATAGATTAATGAAAAATAGTGCATCATATTTGAAATATTAACTATCCGTTGCTACAATACCATTAGAGATTAAACGTGTTATATCTTACAAATTAATTTTCAAGTCTGTTATAGTACGGACTTATGAATTGCATTAAGGGTGAAATATATGAATGACAAACAATATAAAAATGAATCAATCACGCTTCCCGAGCAGTATTGTACAAAAAAATCGATTGAATTGTATGTATTCATAGATCCACTTTGTAGAAATTGTTGGGATTTTAGTACAATTTTAAAAAAGTTTCACTTAGAATATGGCCAATATTTTTCATCTACTTATATTCCAGTTAATCGATATTACACAACTAAAAAACTATTAGAAAAACGACCTTCTCAGCTTGCATTCGTATGGGAGAAGACAGCTAGCAGATCGGATATCCTTTGCGACGATCACTTATGGATTGATAATAAAGAACTTTACCCATACTACTCTGCAATCGCATTAAAAGCAGCTGAGCTTCAAGGTAGAGTAGCTGGCGTTAACTACTTAAAGAAGTTACAAGAATATTATTTCTTGAAGGATTTAGACATTACAGATCAAGATGTTCTTATCGAATGTGCTAAAGATATAAATATTGATGTAAAAGAGTTTATGGAAGATTTACACAGTACCCACTCTATTAAAGCTTTGCAATGTGATATTAAAGTTACGAAAGAAATGCATGTAACTGAAATTCCAAGCGTTGTATTTTTTAATGAAAATATTGAAGAAGAAGGTTTGAAAGTTTCTGGTTTTGAAAGCTATCAGACTTATGTAAAAATATTAGAACTAATGACTAATACAAAGTTAGAAAAACGAGAACTACCTGATTTAGCTGAATTTATTAAATTCCAACCATTTGTTACGATTAAAGAATTATGTATGATTTACGAACAATCTACTCAATGTATGGAGCTAGAATTAAAAAAATTAATCCTACGTAGAAAAGTTAAGAAAATTGTTCAAAAAGATCAAATTTATTATCAGTATGTTGTGTAAGAAACAAAAAAAGACCTAGCTTCCGCTAGGTCTCTTTTTTGATGTAATATTTTACATCAAGGGGATGGGAGAAATTTTCACGTTCAACAAAGGGGTATTTGTGTTTGTGAAGTAATTCACACCCTTATAATACAATTTATTTTAGAGTTTGGCAACCATTTGAGAAAAATTTCACATTTTAGACACAAAATAATAGGTATAAAGATATAGAAAAAGTTAGGATAAAAACAAACACATATAGGTATGATGCTACATGTGTTTGTTTAAATAAGTTATTCGTTAAATAAAAGTTCTTCCATTTCGTTTAACATTTCTTCAAATACTTTCAATGCTTCTACGATTGGTTGTGAAGAAGTCATATCAACGCCAGCTTTTTTCAATACTTCAATTGGATAATCAGAGCTTCCTGCTTTTAAGAATCCTAAGTATCTTTCAACTGCTGGCTCGCCTTCTTCTAGAATTTGTTTTGAAAGTGCTGTTGCTGCACTGAAACCTGTTGCATATTGATAAACATAATAATTGTAATAGAAATGAGGAATTCTACTCCATTCTAAACCAATTAACTCGTCTATTACGATCTCGTCACCAAAATATTTTTGGTTAAGCTCGTAATATGTTTTCGTTAATAAATCTGGCGTTAATGCTTCACCGTTTTGAGCTAATACGTGAATCTGATGTTCAAACTCCGCAAACATTGTTTGACGGAATACAGTTCCTCTAAAAGTCTCTAAATAATGATTTAGTAAATAAAGTCTTTGCTTAGGATCTTCAGTATTTTTTAGTAAATAATCATTTAAAATCGCTTCATTACAAGTAGAAGCAACTTCAGCTACGAAGATTGAGTAATCTCCGTAAACATAAGGTTGATTTTTACGAGTATGATAACTATGCACTGAATGACCAAATTCATGTGCTAATGTAAATAAGTTATTTACATTGTCCTGCCAGTTCATTAGGATATATGGATTTGTACCATACGCACCAGAAGAGTATGCTCCGCTACGTTTTCCTTTGTTTTCTACAACATCTACCCAACGGCTTTCATATGCCTCTTTTAGAATTTCAACATATTCATCACCTAATGGTTTTAATGCTTTTAATAAAATTTCTTTTGCTTCTTCATACTTAACTTCCATTTTTACTTCTTCTACTAATGGAGTAAATAAGTCATACATATGAATTTCATCAAGCTTTAACGCTTTTTTACGAATAGCAATATAACGATGTAATAAATTTAAATTATCATTTACAGTAGAAACTAATTGATCATAAACAATTTCAGGAATTTCGTTATTACTTAATGCTGCATGACGGGCATTATCATATTTTCTAACTTTCGCTTTGAAATTATCTTTCTTTACAGCGCCACTTAAAGTACTTGCAAAAGTGTTTTTATACGCATCATACGTATGATAAACTGCTTCAAAAGCATCTTTTCGAACACGACGATTTGAGCTTTCTAAGTAGTGAATATAACGACCATGTGTGATTTCTACTTCTTCACCATTCTCGTCTTCAATCGTCGGAAATTTTAAATCCGCATTATTTAACATACCAAACGTATTACTAGAAGAAGATAACACTTCAGAAGCTTGTGCCATAATTTCCTCTTCAGCTGCTGAAAGAACATGTGGTTTTTGCTTTAAAATTTCTTCTAAAGAGTGCTCGTACAATTTCAGTTCATTATTTTCATCAATAAATTTTTTCAATGTATCTTCTGAAATTGTTAATAATTCAGGCACGAAGTATGACATTGCACTTCCAGCCTTAGTGTATAGATTTTTCGCACGATCATCTAAAGCTTGATATGTAGAATTTGTTGTATCTTGATCGTAACGCATATGAGAGTATGTATACAATTTCCCTAATAAAAACGAAATTTCATCCTGTTTTTTCAATGCATTTAAAAGTGTTTGAGATGACTCACCTAATTTACCTTTAAACTCTGAAAACGATGGGATTAATTCAAGTACTTTTTTATACTCTGCTTCCCATTTTGCATCCGTTTCATAAATATCTTCCAACTTCCAAGTTAATTCTTCTTGAACTTCACTTCTAGTCGGTAATTTTTTAACAGCTTTTTGTTCTAGCATGTCTGATCCCCCTAAAATTATTATTAGTATTAATAACATTCCGGTGTCTGATATTAATAATCATTTGAATCAGTTCTTGCATTAAACAACAAATCAAATGCTGTATTAGTGCTCAGACAGTCTTCATCCAATGCTTGTTGGAATGATGATGGAATAATAGCATTAGCTATCTTCATTATTTTACCATTTTTAATACGTTTTACGATTCTAATTTTTACTAAAAAGTCAATATACTTTTCTACACATTTCTCCAAATTATCAATTTCATTATCTTGAAATTGATTAACTCTCCATTTACCATTCTGTACTTCCATTTTTACAGACTGATTTATTTTATCTATAAAGATTAGTTGTCCCATTTCTACTTCATGAAAAAATTGAAAATATATTTGCCCCTGCCAAAATATACAATGTTCTTTAATTATGCAGTTACTTTCTAAAGGGACTCCAATTACTGCCGGAAAATAATTAATATTTGCATTGTATAAATACTGTTTAAAAACCATTAAATTACCTTTCGTATGCAAATGTTGATATAGTCTAAAATCCTTTTTTAAACGGTTCCATTTTGATACAAATACCTTTTTATCAATTCTATTTGGTGATAAAAATTCCTTAAGACTGAAATTATTTATTGGAAATACGTCCTTTTGACCAATATATTGGACTGGAGAAAATGCTATTAATGAGGAAAGCACTGTAAATGACTTTAATGTAGGATTATAGAAGAGAAGTGAAAAAACGTTAATTCTAACAAGTGAATAAATAGAAAGGGAATTAATGTAGAAAGATGACCATCTTTTTTGATTTAATAGTTTGTCATTTAGGATCCACAAAACTTTCATTCCACTATCTTTAAAAGAGTTTGTCCTTTTTTTCATAATATCTAAAGGAATAACTGAACATTGATATTCAACACATATTTGAAGAGTATTTAATCTAATAAATAAATCAGGTCTTTGATTTAATTCAGGTATATATTTTTCAACCTCAACATTTACATTAAATCTTTTAAAAAATTGATACAAAGCAAACTTCCCTTTATAATGGTCAATACTCTCTTTTTTCTCATTATCACATTCAGTCAAATCTATATGCGCAAAATGAGTTACCCTCTTAACTCCAATTTTGAGCCTCACTTGCTTTTTACAAATTGGGCAAAAGTATGGTCCGTTTTGCTTTAATCTTACTAAATCCTCCGTCGTTTTAACTTCAAATAAATTGATAGTATGCCTTTCTGTATTTAATGCTACGATCATGTTTATCCTACCTCCTTTCCAAATTTACTTCACTATCCATTTCGTATTTTCCTTCAAAAAAATTAAAAACGATTTTTCAAATAAAAAACCTACCAAATTAAATTTTCTATTTGGTAGGTGACTATATGAAATATTATAAAAATGTTCTATCAATGTTCTATCAATTAGATAGCTCATTATAAAAGTGGTGCCATTAATCTCGATAATGATTCAAATATCCTTTTGTATATTGGTCTCTTTTTAAAATCATTAAAAATAATTGCTTCAGAATCACGGATATCATTATTAAAATCATTAACTAACTGATTAATACTTTCTTCTAAATATAAAAATGCAGTGACCTCGAAGTTTAAACGAAAACTTCTCATATCCATATTTGCCGTTCCAACAGATGCGATTTCATCATCTACAATCAATATTTTACTGTGTAAGAATCCTTGTCTATATTCATAGATTTCGACACCAGCTTCTAATAACTCAGGAAAATATGAACGCGAGGCATAAAATACGATTTTCTTATCGGGACGATCAGGCATTAGAATTTTTACTTTGACCCCACCATTTGCTGCAACTTTAAGAGCAGTTAAAATATCTTCATCAGGAACAAAATATGGTGAAGCAATGTAGATACTTTTCCTTGCACTTGTAATCATCGCAAAAAACAACTCTTTTATCACTTCATGCTTTCGGTCTGGTCCACCAGAAACAAGTTGAATTGCTCCTTTGGATGAATAACTACTAGCATTAATGTCAAAGTACTCTTTGTCATCAATTAACTCATTCGTCATATAATACCAATCTTGCAAGAATATGAATTGTAGTGTTCGTACACCTTCTCCATTTAGGTATAGATGGGTATCTCGCCACTTTCCAAAATATTGGTCTTTCCCTAAATACTCATCTCCAATATTTAAGCCGCCAACAAATCCTACATTCGAATCTATGACGATAATTTTCCGATGGTTTCGGTAATTTATCGTATCGTTTAAAACTGGAATTTTAACTGGAGAAAATGGAAGTATTTCTACACCAGCTTTTCGTAAGTCTTTTACAAAATTTCTTGATAATTTCCAACTACCTACAGCGTCATAGAGAAATCGAACCTTTACACCATTTTGTGCCTTTTCAATTAGAATATCTTTTAGTTGATTCCCAATCTCATCATTTCTTACGATATAGAATTCGATATGAATATGGTGCATTGCTTTTTTTAGTTCCTCAATTATTTTTGGAAATGTTTCACTTCCGTTTGTAAGAACTTTTGTAAAAGTATTCATCGTGACTGGTGTATTACTCTGTTTAGCTGCGATATTTATTAGATACTCTAACTTTTGATTTTGTGCTATAAATTCTTTCACTTCTACATCTTCTGATCCACTAATTAAACCATTTGCATTTTGATCATTAATTGCCTTTTTTCGATAGACCATTTTCTTTTTGTAATTTTGTCCAAAAATTAAATAAAAAACAAAACCGAATAACGGGAAAATAGCTAAAAGTATAATCCATGTTAAAGTTCTAGCAGGATTTCTATTTTCTAGGAAAATAATAATCGATACACCTATAGCCGTTATCGAGAACATTATACTTATTAATCTAAAAATAGTAGATTTTTCAAAAAATGCAAAATTCATTAACCAAATGAATTTTATAGTTGGAGAAGCAAAATATAAAATGCATACAACAATTGATAAAAATATTAAAATCTTTAATCGAAATTGCATCAATATTCTCCTTTATAAAGAAAAGAAACCGATCCCTAAGGCATCGGCTATTACAGTAATGGAAAAATTGATTTAAAATGAGGTAAAGCTGTTTTTTCATAAATCAATTTTCCGTATTCCTCTAAAACATGTATAGTTACTTTTGAACGATGACCATATTCAAGTAACATTGATGATAAGTAATCGACTTGAACTTCATCAAGCAATTCTTCTTCAAATTTAACATAAAGATAGTAATAATCTTGGAAGGAATAAAGTGTAGTTTCAAATGATTCTTGATTAACAGCATGCGATAAAGAAATAATGTCTTCAAAATTTTTAAAGGATAGAATAAGTTCAGTTTCCTCTTCATCCATCGCTTCAAAAATATCGTCATCATCATCTTCATCTGAATCATCGTCATCATCTACAGAGATAAATGGAATTTCTAAATTCTTTTCTCCTTCACCTAAATTCACTTCTACTTTTTTGCCGTCTTTAGAAATCACAGCTTTTGTTACAACAACTTCTAACCCCTTGTCTAGTGCCTGTACCTGAATCCATAGGGGGCCACCAGCAATGAATTCCTCAGTCAAATGCGCTTCATCAATTAATTCCCAGAAAAGCTCTTCACTTCTTTCTCGATCTAACCATACTTCATCTTTAGAGAAACCTCTCTCCTCGATGTCTAAGTAGGATATGGAGAACTTAAACGTATTTTCATTAATTCTTTCTATTTCCATTTGTTTTCCCCCTCCTTTAATGAACAACAAGTAATTGCGTTAGACGAAATAGAATAAATAAAGTAAAAGAAATTTATGTTAAATATAAAATTCTGAAATAGTAAATTAGAAAAATAATCTTAAAAATTTAGCTTTAATAAGTAAATTTTTATCTATCTTACCATGAAAATTTATTAAATGCGAATAGTAACTACATTTATATTTTATGATACAATTTAAAATTTTGGAAATAAAATTCACCTATTTTTTAAAAATCATCATATACCTATTAATATTAGGACAATCATTTAAAGCTTTTAATAAGAGAGGTGAATTCATGATAGATCTTCATTATATATGGTCCTTTTTAATGATTGTAATTATAGACATTGTTTTAGGTGGAGATAATGCTATTGTCATTGCTTTAGCATGTAGAAAATTACCATACAAGCAACGTAACATAGCGATAATTTTCGGTAGTATTACCGCAATTGTTTTACGAATTATCCTAACTATAGGTGCAATTTACGTCCTTAAAGTCCCATTCTTGCATTTAATCGGCGGAATATTACTTTTGTACATAGCTTGCAAATTAATTATTCAGGAGGATGATAACCCTTCTATAAAGGAGAACTACACAGTTTTCCATGCAATTCGTACAATTGTGTTTGCTGATTTAGTTATGGGGATTGATAATGTATTAGCAATAGCTGGGGCATCAAACGGAAAGCCATCATTAGTCATTTTAGGTCTTTCCATCTCAATTCCAATTATTATTTGGGGAAGTAAAATCGTTTTATGGTTTTTAGAAAGATATCCAATATTGAGTTTTGTAGGGGCTTCGGTTCTTTCAATAACAGCTAGCAAAATGTTAATAGACGAGCCATTTATCAGTCAATATATAAACGGGCGGAACGATATGGAATTAATTGTTGGTTCATCTTGTATAATCTTCACTATTGTTATAGGTTATTATTTTAATAATATTCGGTACCGTAAGCGAACATCCTAATAGTTGTTAAAAAAAGCTGTAAAAAGTATGCATTTAACTTTTTACAGCTTTTTATATAATATGAATAAGTATTTGTTCAATATGATTGAGAATCTTAATCAAGAATTGTAATTTTTTTCACAATTCAAAACGTAGATTTACTCATTAACTAAACGTTGCGCTTCACGTAATTGATATGTGCGAACTGAACGCGGTAAAAATCTTCTAATTTCATCTTCATTATAACCAACTTGTAAACGTTTCTCATCAATAATAATCGGTCTTCTAAGTAAACCAGGATATTTCTGAATGATTTCATATAAGTCTTGTAAAGGAAGACTTTCTAAGTCTACATTTAATTCTTGGAAAATTTTTGATCTTGTTGATATAATTTCATCAGTACCACTTTCAGTCATACGTAAAATTTGTTTAATCTCATTAATTGATAATGGTTCTGAAAAAATATTTCTTTCTTTATAAGGAATATTATTATCTTCTAGCCACATTTTTGCTTTTCGACAAGACGTACAACTTGGTGAATTATACAAAATTACCATTTTGCTCTCCCCCTAACTACTCTTTTAAATAAAAGTAATATAGTTATGTGTATTAATTTATAAGAATTGGTTATTTATAATTAGTTTAATCTACCACCATATGTTCACATTATACAATATTGTGCAAAATAAATATATACAAATTTGTAAAAAAATTTAAAAAAACCTATACAAAAGGTGTACAATTTTCAGTAAATTTATAAGTAAAATATAGGCTAATTTCTTTATACATTTTTCGTATGTGAAAACTGCTTTTCACACCATAAACCTCACTATCCGTAAATGAAACCTGCTTCCTAGTTTCAATCCGAACTTGCAGTCTTTTACCTTCCCGCGGCATTTCCTAAAGTAGTCAACTACTCCTTTCGTTTCACACAACTTTAGTCCTAAAAGTTACAATACTAAAAGCCAGATTACTTTATAAAAAGCCCTAAAATAATTATTCGGAAAAAGCTTATTTATTCTTTCTATTTCCCAAAATTTTTAATACAATAATAGTAACGCTTACATTCCTAGGAGGCTAATCTTATGGCAGCTTACATAACTGATCTATTGATAGTTGCAGTGTTAGTAATTGGAATTACTGCACTTAATGGTGTGTTTACAAACGCGATTGGCGAAAAAATATTTGGTAGAAGTAAAAAAAGTCAATTTGTTGATATGTCTGACAGAATGTCTGCAAACTTCAAACAAGTTGGTGGCCAAGGCAAGTTCCGTAAAAAAACTTATTAAGAACAGTATTATAAGAAATTTTACGATTAAAAAAAGGGCAAATGCCCTTTCTTTTTTTTGCCTTGATAAGGTTTAGTGTATAACCAATGTAGAATGATTAAGGTCACTAGTTCGTCATACGGTACAGTACATTGAAATATTAAATTCAGGGGCTTTGAATTAAAATTCGGTTATCATTGTACACTCTGGATTAATTTTCTTCTAAGCTTGTCCTACCATTATTATACCTTGCCTTATCTACACTTATCATCATAAAACCTCCACCTTAATTTCCCCTTAACTTGTATGAATACTTAATGGTTAAGATAATTTCGGCTTCTGTTTTTTTACTTGCCACTTGAACTTTTTTTGATACTTACTCATAGACCTCTCATGAGGAAGCATTTTGCTTCTTTTGCTGTTTTACTTCCCCATGAACCTCTCATGGGGAACCTTTTGCCTTTCTCCTTACTCATGACCCCAGTAGCCTAATCTCTACTTAATCCAATAAAAAATCCTAGTGATAACCTCACTAGGATTGATTTATTATTTATACATTTGTTGATAATTCTTAAATTCTGCTTCTGAGCAAAGTACGAAATGTCCAGGACGAACTTCACGTAATTTTGGTTGTTCGTTTGAATAATCGTGTTGTTTTGGATCATAAACGATACGTTTACGATTGCGCTCATAATCAGGATCTGGAAGCGGAATTGCTGATAATAATGATTTTGTGTAAGGATGCATTGGGTAATCATATAATTCATTACTATCTGCAAGCTCAACAATTTTACCGTGGTACATTACAGCGATACGGTCACTAATGTACTTAACCATTGATAAGTCATGGGCGATAAATAGATATGTTAAACCTTTTTCCTTTTGAAGCTTTCTCATTAAGTTTACAACCTGAGCTTGAATTGACACGTCAAGAGCTGAGATTGGCTCATCGGCGATAATAAATTCTGGTTGAACAGCAAGTGCTCTAGCAATACCGATACGTTGACGTTGTCCACCTGAGAATTCATGTGGGAAACGGTTAGCGTGCTCTTTATTTAAACCAACTGTTTCAAGTAAGTCATAAACCATTTTCATGCGCTCTTCTTTGTTACGAGCTAAGCCATGAATATCAATACCTTCTGCAATGATATCTGCAACTTTCATACGCGGGTTTAATGAAGCGTATGGATCTTGGAAAATCATTTGCATACGACGGTTAAATTGCTTAAGTTCTTTACGACTTTTCTTTCCATGTACATCTTTACCATCGAAAATTACTTGTCCATCAGTCGCATCATATAATCGAATGATTGAACGTCCAGTTGTAGATTTACCAGAACCTGATTCACCTACTAAACCGAAAGTTTCTCCACGGAAAATGTCAAATGTAACATCGTCGATTGCTTTAACAGTTGTTTTACCTGTATTAAAGTATTGTTTTAAATTTTTAACTTCAACTAATTTTTCTGCTTTATTTGACATTTACTTCACCTTCCTTCATTCGTTGAATACGCTTCATAACGGCTTCAGGTGGGTCAACTTTTGGAGCATCCTCATGTAATAGCCATGTTGCAGCGTAGTGTGTATCAGACACCTTAAACATAGGAGGTTCCATTTCATAGTCAATTTTTAAAGCATTTGGATTACGTGGTGCAAACGCATCACCTTTTGGAGGATTTAATAGATCCGGTGGTGTACCAGGAATTGCTACTAATTCTGCTCCTTGTTCGTTATCTAAATCCGGCATTGAAGCTAAAAGTCCCCAAGTGTAAGGATGTTTTGGATTGTAGAAAATATCGTCTACAGTTCCCATTTCAACTACTCTACCTGCATACATAACTGCAACTTTATCTGCAACGTTCGCTACTACACCTAAATCATGTGTAATAAAGATAATTGCTGAATCAGTTTTTCTTTGAATTTCTTTCATTAACTCAAGAATCTGAGCTTGAATTGTAACGTCAAGAGCTGTTGTTGGCTCATCGGCGATTAATAATTTTGGATTACATGCTAACGCCATTGCAATAACAACACGTTGTCTCATACCGCCTGAGAATTGGTGTGGATATTGTTTAAAACGAGCTTCAGCATTTGGAATACCTACAAGATTTATTAATTCTATAGCAATTTTCTTTGCTTCAGTTTTACTCATTTTTTGATGCTTTATTAGACCTTCTGTTATTTGGTACCCAATCGTTAATACTGGATTTAAAGAAGTCATAGGATCTTGGAAAATCATTGAGATTTCTTTTCCACGAATATTTTGCATTTCTTTATCGCTTAATTTAGCTAAATCTTTTCCATCGAATAAGATTTCACCGCTTTTAATTTTACCTGGAGGATTTGGAATTAACCCCATTAATGCTTTAGAGGTAACTGATTTACCTGAACCAGATTCACCTACAATTGCTAATGTCTCACCTTTTTTAAGATCAAATGAAACTCCGCGTACTGCTTGAACTTCACCAGCATGAGTATAAAAGGAGACACACAGATCTTTTACTTCTAATATTTTACTCATAGTTCATTCTCCCTTCAAAATTACTTACTCATTTTTGGATCTAAAGCGTCGCGTAATCCGTCAGCAATTAAGTTGAAACTTAAAATTAATAAGCTGATTACAACCGCTGGAATAATCATCATATGAGGGAAAGTTTGTAATGATTTGAAGCCATCACTTACTAACGAACCTAATGATGCTTTTGGTGGTGCAATACCTAAACCAATGAAGCTTAAGAACGCTTCAGAGAAGATCGCACTTGGAATCGTGAACATCATCATTACGATGATTGGACCCATAATATTTGGAATTAAGTGTTTTGCAATTAATTGAGTATTTGTTGCACCTAAAGTTCTTGATGCTAATACGAATTCTTGATTTTTTAGTTTTAGCATTTGACCACGTACGATACGGGACATACCTACCCAACCTGTAATTACCATCGCTAATGCGATAGAAAGAATACCTGGGTTTTTAAATACTAAAATGAATAAGATTACTACGATTAGATATGGAACACCCATTAGGACTTCAGCAATACGTTGCATGATTGTATCTGTCCGACCACCAAAGAAGCCTGAAATACCACCGAAAGCTACACCAATTACCATATCAATTACTGCTGCTAATAAACCGATTAAGATTGATACTCGAGCACCAGCCCATGTTCTTGTGAAAAGGTCACGACCTAAATCATCTGTACCAAACCAATAGTTTTCTTTAATATTTTTGTTTTTATAAACATCATTCCCATATTGATCAATACCGTCAAATGGTAAGAATTTTACGTTTTCTAATACACCAATTTTTGGTGGTAATTTTGATCTTTTTAAGTCTTGGTCTTTATATGAGTGACCACTCATCATTGGACCAAACAATGTAAAGAATAATAAGATACCAAGGATAATAAATCCTAACATTGCACCTTTATTTTTTTTGAAACGTCTTCTTGCATCTTTCCAGAAAGAATCCGAAGGTCTTGAAATTTTATCTGCATTATTCAAATCTACGTTTGCAGGTTGGAATAAATCTGATGAAATTTTTTGAGCTGTGTTGTTGTTCATTATTTATTTACCTCCTGCTAAACGGATACGTGGATCAATTACACCGTATAAAATATCTACAAAGAAGATTACGATTAGTAATAATGCACTATAGAAAATTGTTGTGCCCATAATTACTGAGTAGTCATTTGTTACAATTGAGTTAACGAATTGAGAACCTAGTCCAGGTACAGCAAACATATTTTCAATAACTAATGTACCAGTCATTAAGTTTACAGCCATTGGACCTAAAATTGTAACTACTGGGATTAATGCATTTCGTAGTGCATGCTTAATGATTACGCCTACTTGAGAGATACCTTTTGCTTTTGCTGTTACGATATACTCTGAGTTCATAACTTCGATTAACTCAGTTCTTGAGAAACGAGCTACAGTTGCTGTTACGAATACTGACAATGCAATTGTCGGTAGAATCGTGTATTTAAAGCTTTCCCAATATGCTACCGGGAACCAATGTAATTTTACTGCTAAGTAGTACTGTAAGATTGCCCCGAAAACGAAAGACGGGATGGAAATACCTAGGACTGCTAGAACAGTAGAACCATAGTCAAAAATTGTATTATTTTTTAGTGCTGCTACGATACCGAAGATTAATCCGATAAATGTTCCTAATAATAGTGCTTGAGCACCTAATTGAGCTGATGGACCAATACGAGTTGAAATCATATCAGTTACTTTACGATTATCGTATTTATATGAATCTCCTAAATCACCTTTAGCAAGATTCTTCATGTAATTTGCATATTGTACAGGAACTGGCTTATCTAACCCATATTTCACAAAAATAATTTGTTTTTGTTCAGGTGTTAATTTCTCTGGGTTTTTTAATGGAGAACCTGGTAACAACTTCATTAAGAAAAATGTAACAGTACAAATCAAAAATAGTGTGACAAACATGTAAATAAATCTCTGTAGCACGTAACGTCCCACAACTGCACCCCCCTATTAATTTAAAAAATATTTTTTTTATTTTTTTTTATTTTTTGATAATTCTTTTGTAAAAATGAGAGCATTTGGATTTTTCCCTATTTGGATCTACTCCACATACTCTTTCGTACCAATTATAATTCTGTAATTTTTTTCGGTAATTTTTTCGATCGATTTAACTTCTTGTCCATATTATTCTCAAACATGGGATTAATCATTTAATCCTTTTTTTTCATTTGTTGTAAAATGGTGTAAATTTTTGCTTAAGCTTTTTTCCCCAACAATGTAAGCGTATTCGCAATGACGCTTTTGGTCAATATTTTTTTACCGGAAAATTCTAAATTATTATTCTAAACAGATTATTTCTTACAAATTTCTCCTTATTAATTGAGCTAGGATCCTTATAAAAAACAGCTTAATTAGATATTTATTCATAAATTTGGTAAAAAAATGAATGCTTTTTCAAAAATTCAAATTGCAATTTTAGTATAACAAATTTATCTATCGTAACATATCTCACAATCCATGATGTATACCCCCTAAGATGCTAATGCAATGTAGGCTAAAATACAGAAAGTTAATATACAATTCTGAATTTTTATAGTAGAATTTTCGATAAGTATCGATTTTTTTCTACAAATTTTATTATACATTTTTATTAGAGTTTTACAACAATTTTGACAAATAAAATTAAATAATTTGTTAAAATAAAGAGAATTGTCTTAAAAATGCTAACAATTTAAAAATATTTTGTAACGATTTGTTGAAACTGTTTACAATATTATTATAGTATAGCATTATTAAGTCTACAATATATAATTCTTTCCAATAGGAGGATCACAAATTAAATGTCGAAACACTATATTATTGTCGTATTATCTGCGATATTACTAGCAGCAATCATTTCTTTTATCCAAGGAACATTAAACTTTTTCCTTCATTTCACGAACACAATATTCTATATTGGACTAACATTATTTGTTTTTAGTGGTTTTTTATTTATCGTACAAAGTGGATTTTTTAATATCACTCGCTTTGGAATGCGTAAAGTATTCGGAACGAGAGACCAACAGATGGCAGAAATGACTGGTGATGAATCACTTACTGTTAAAAAGGATATGATCTATAGAAGATATAGATTTTCAATTACAAAACCATTACTTATGGCTTCAATCACTTTAGTGATCCTTTCTTTTTTATTCAGTTTTATCATTATTTACTAAATGATGTATCAACATCTTGAAAGTTGAATATAATTAAGATATTATCTATAGAAAGTATATATAAGCGATGAAGAAGAGTAGTACACAGATTTAGCATGTTAAGAGAGCTTGTGGATGGTGAAAACAAGTCATGCTCCCTGTCGAATGGACTTCTGAGCTTCGGACCGAACAGATAGTATAAGTAGGCTTCGACGTAACTCAAACGATAGATGAGAGCATGATTTCATGCATGAGTGATTCCTTATTTGGAATAACTAGAGTGGTACCGCGGTTTAATCGTCTCTATGTAATAGAGAGATTATGCCGCTTTTTTTATTTTATTTAGCTTTTTTAGGAGGATTTTAAGATGCAAACTATTTTTAGTGGAATTCAACCAACATCATCTGGAGGAATTACTTTAGGTAACTATTTAGGTGCGGTAAAACAATTCATTGAATTACAAAATGATTATAACTGTTATTTCTGTATTGTTGATCAACATGCAATAACAGTACCGCAAGACAGACTAGCTTTACGTAAAAACATTCAAAGTCTATCTGCAATCTATGTTGCTGCAGGTTTAGACCCAGAAAAATCAACTATTTTTATCCAATCTGAAGTACCTGCACACGCACAAGCAGGATGGATGATGCAATGTATATCGTATATCGGTGAATTAGAGCGTATGACACAGTTTAAAGATAAATCATCTGGTAAAGATGGTGTATCAGCAGCTTTATTAACATATCCACCTTTAATGGCCGCGGATATACTTTTATACGGTACTCACTTAGTTCCAGTTGGCGATGACCAAAAGCAACATTTAGAGCTTACTCGTGACTTAGCAGAGCGTTTTAATAAGAAATATAATGATATCTTTACGATTCCTGAAGTTAGAATTAGTAAAGACGCTGCTAGAATTATGAGTTTAGCTGATCCAACTAAAAAAATGAGTAAATCCGATGAAAATCAAAAAGCTACAATTTTTGTTTTAGATGAACCGAAAGTAATTGAAAAGAAAATTAAAAGTGCTGTAACTGACTCTGAAGGCATTGTTAAGTATGATAAAGAAAATAAGCCTGGTATTTCAAATTTATTAAGCATTTACTCAGCATTTACTGGTGAAACAATTCAAGAATTGGAAAATAAATATGCTGGTAAAAATTATGGAGAATTCAAGCAAGATACTGCAGATGTAGTAGTAAACGGTTTACGTCCATTACAAGAACGCTATAAAGAAATTATTTCATCGACTGAATTAGATGATATTTTAGATGCAGGAGCTGCAAAAGCTAATGCCGTTGCGAATAAAATGATTAAAAAAATGGAAAATGCTATGGGATTAGGTCGCAAGAGAAAAAAATAATTCTGTTTTTCGTAAAAATTAAAATAGTAATGGGTGTCTTAAAAGTCAAAGAACTTTAGAGACACCTTTTTCTTTACTATAAGGAAAAGACGAAATATCAAGAAATGACTAAAAGACCCACAAGGCACTTTATCACCTTGTGGGTCTTTTTCGTTTTGAGGCCATTTTAAATAACCTCTTTTTAGTTTACTTTTTGTTCGTGTTCCATTTCCCATAGTTTTTCAAAGAAAGGTTGACCTTTAACGATTCTTCCACATAATTGCTCATGTCGATCTGACCAACCACTCTTTATTTCGTCATATAATTGGGACCAAATGTCCTCAAATGACAAATCCTGAATATGTTGATACGATCTTGGATTCCACTCAGTGTACCAATATCGAATCTCCGAAGGATTTTTGGATGAATGGAGTTGATCTAGCGCCATAAATAATAACTGCTTTAGTTGTCTTTCTTTTCTAGTTAGTCCGCTCATAATAATTGGCGACGGTGACAGTATATGATGTTCTTTTGTTTCATCATTTACTAAATTTTGAAGACTATAGTGACTTTCTTCAATCTCGGCTGTCATATCATACACCATTTGTTCTTGCCTTGGTATAAGACGACTTTTTCGAATTGGAATATTATACCCAATTGTGTCAACCGCAATAATACCATTACCGTCAGTTACTACAAAGCAATAATCTAGCTGAATACGCTCATGATTCTTTCTTACATAAGACTTTTGAAACACTTCAGTTAATAGACCGGAAGGAAGCTCTAATAGTTCATTTTCAATATACTGATATAACTCTGGAGTAACTTTAATGACTGGAACTTGGTCTAATAATTCAACACTATCATCTTTTCTCCATTCAAAAAAATGACAGACATTGTAACCATTTTCTTCACCTTCAAACCAATTGACCCATACATCATGTAAATACAACATTTACTACCCCTCACTTCACAACTGTATGTAACTTTCAGTATGGTCAGTGATTCACTAATTTATTCCATTTTCCACTGAATTACAAAAAGTGTTTAACAAACTGAATGAAATATAGTCAATAAATCATTAAATATCATAGATTAAAGCTTCTCTGATACATTAATGCTAGCAATACATTATATACGCTCTGATATGCTCTGGAATCGTTTGCATTCAAATTGAAATATAATGTATTGCATTTTCCTTAATCTTTTTACTTGGCGTTCGTAAAAGGATATCAGTTGACCATTCTGTCTGCTCTGTACAACTTTTAACAATGTCATATCCAACACTGTAACCCAATAATTTTGGAATTCCGTTCCCACCATACAAGTATTTTGAAAAATTATCATCATTACTTGTTATCTCAAGTTTATCTATTAAATATTTTTTATAATATAATTCACATTGCTTGGAAGAATACTGATTTGTCCATGGTGCCTGAACTGCTTCTCCATATTTATCTAAAACTGCAGTTTCGGCTAAACCTTCTAAAATCATTGCATCAAGTAATGTGACCTTTTTGTTTTTATATAACTTTGTCAATCTTACAATATGATGATACTCATGTAATAATACTGCTTTATGTTGCAAAATTCCTTCTAAAGGGGACAAAAATAAACAAATACATTTTTTATGTGCGATTCCACCCCTTTGATAAGTCGTGTTTTTAAACATACTTCCCGTTCTATGACAAGGTAAAATAAATATAGGTAAGTCAGGTCCATTAAATTCTCTTTTTAACTTCTCAAACTCTTCAGAAAGGCTTTTCCATATACTTTTTTCATCTAGTTGTTTTAGATCATCTTTACTCAAGGTTGACAGCCTCGATAAACCGTGGGAAAGAAGATATTTATATAAACTCTCCTCATTATATTTCGGAAAATATGGTAAAAGTTTTTTCATTACCATTTGTTTATCTTCAATAAAATCAACCCATTTATAAGTTGGTATTATCCCAAGTTAATCACCTCATTTTACTATTAAAGTATGATAATTAACTAGTGAAAGTTACTTTTTTTACACTCTGATTCCTAATAAAAAAAAGCTTAGGTAAAGACCTAAGCTTTCGTGTCCAAACTACATTTTAAACTTATTTAGTGAATTCTTTAAATGCTAAAGTGACATTATGTCCACCAAATCCTAATGAATTAGAAATTGCTGCTTTTACATTAAATGGTCTAGCAACATTTGGTACATAATCTAAATCACATTCGCTATCAGTTTCTTGGTGATTAATCGTTGGAGCAATTACTTTATTATGGATTGTTAATGCTGTAATAATTGCTTCAATTCCACCAGCTGCTCCTAGCATATGACCAGTCATAGATTTTGTTGAACTAATTGGTACATTGTATGCATGTTCGCCAAATACTTCTTTAATTGCCATCGTTTCGAATTTATCATTTAATTCAGTACTTGTTCCATGTGCATTAATGTAATGAATATCTTCAACTGATAAACCAGCATCATCAAGTGCCATTCTCATTGCACGTGCGCCACCTTCTCCTCCTGGAGCTGGTGCTGTAATATGGTGTGCATCACCAGTTGTTCCGTATCCAACGATTTCAGCATAAATCTTTGCTCCACGAGCTAATGCGTGTTCTAATTCCTCAAGGAATACGATACCAGCACCTTCACCAATGATAAAGCCATCACGAGCATTATCAAATGGACGACAAGCTTTTTCTGGATCTGGATTTAATGATAATGCTCTTGCAGCACAGAACCCAGCAAGACCCATATCAGTAATTGGTGCTTCTGCACCACCAGTAATCATTGCAACTGCATCGCCACGTTGAATAATTTTGAAAGCATCACCAATCGAACTTGCACCAGAAGCACAAGCTGTAACTGTACAACCATTTGGACCTTTAGCACCTGTTAAAATAGATACTTGTCCAGATGCCATATCAGGGATTAGCATCGGAATAAAGAACGGGCTTACTCGACGTGCGCCTTTTGTTTGGAATGTATTAAACTGTTCTTCATATGTTTCCATACCACCGATACCAGAACCAATCCAAACACCAACTTTTGGCGCAATTTCTTCGTCAATCGTAAAGTTTGCATCTTCTATAGCCATTTTTGAAGCTGCAATCGCATAGTGAGTAAAACGGTCCATGCGTTTTACTTCTTTTTTATCAATATATTTTTCAGGATCAAAGTCTTTTACTTCTCCCGCAACTTTAACAGGGAAATTATCAGGATTTTTTCGAGTCAGAGCACCAATTCCACTCTTTCCATTCATTAAACTTTCCCATACTGTATTTATATCATTACCAATAGGTGATACTGCACCTAAACCTGTAATAACAACTCGTTTTTTCATTCCAAAAAATCCTCCTTCAATTAGATTATCTTCCGAATCGAAGTGCAATTGCACCCCAAGTTAATCCGCCGCCAAATCCAACTAATACTAATACATCGTCTTCTTTAACATTTCCTTTTTTATATTCTTCAACTAATGCAATTGGAATTGAAGATGAAGATGTATTACCATGACGATCAATAATTACACTCATTTTTTCTTTAGGTAGCTGTAATCTTTCTCTTGCAGCGTCCATTATACGAGTATTCGCTTGGTGTGGAATTAAGAAATCCACTTCTTCTTTCGTTAATCCTGCTAATTTTAATACAGATTCACAAGAATCTCCCATTTGACGAACTGCAAATTTAAACACTTCTCGTCCGTTCATTACTAAGTGATCCCCACCTTTATAAAGATGTTTACCACCAGTACCGTCCGCACCTAATTCATAAGAAAGAATCCCTCTGCCTTCACTTACTGGTCCGATAACGGCAGCACCTGCACCGTCACCAAATAAAACTGCCGTGTTTCGATCTTCCCAGTTAACAATTTTAGTTAACTTTTCAGCTCCGATTACAAGAATTCTACTGTATGTACCAGTATTAACAAACTGAGCTGCAGTAACAACACCATAAATAAATCCAGCACAAGCAGCACTAATATCCATTGCAGCAGCATTTTTAGCTCCAAGTTTTTCTTGAATTACACATGCAACTGATGGAAACGACTTATCTGGAGTAACAGTTCCAACTAAAATTAAATCAAGTTCTTCTGCTTTTACATTTGCATCTTTTAAAGCTTCTACCGCAGCTTCATATGCTAAATCAGAAGTGTCTTGTTCGTCACTAGCAATTCTTCTCTCTTTAATTCCAGTACGACTAACAATCCACTCATCTGAAGTATCCATCATTTGTTCTAAATCATAATTAGTTAACTTTTTTTCGGGTACGTATGAGCCAATACCTAAAATTCCAGCATTCATTAATATCCCCGCCTTACTTTATTATTTTTATGTCTTCTTATTATTACCTGGTACTAATTTTATGAAATAATATGTACTTTGTCTACATTTTTATCTTTTAAAATCTAGGCTATGTAAAAAAGTTTGTTCATTTCTTAAAAAGAATACCACTTTGGACGAACTTTAAATCCAAAACGAATTTTTAAACTAATGTATTCTACTACAAAAAAGGAAATAGTTCAAAATGAACCATTTCCCTATTTGAGTAATGTATTTCATTAGTAAAGATGAAAATGCTGTTGAATTTGCTGTTTTTGCTTTTGTATACCGTCCTCAAATGAAGTTGTATTAATAATAACAAAAGGAGTTGCATCTATATAGTTTCTCATTTGAGCGTACTTTATTCCGTCGATCATATTTTGTAATCCGGTGAAATTCCCGTCCTCTGGTAAGTACATACATTGTTTAGCTGTAATGATATATTTATGTTCTTTTAATTCCTTCTCAGAAATTATCCGAATTGCTTTACCTACATCTTCTACAAATAGAATTTCATTAGAACCGTATACATTCTTTATGGAAACATTTCTTTTTCCTAGGTCTTGAACAATCAATTCATGTACTAAGCCTGCGGATGGCTCCCAAGGTCCATATATAGATGGAATTTCAATGTAAGTAATATTGCAATCTATATTTTTACTCAATTCATTAACAGTTCTTTCTAAATCTGCTAATTCTTTTTTTGTAGATAATAAAAAGATTATATCCTTACTTTTGCCAATGATTTTGTTAAATAGTTTTTCTGTAAACTCTATACTATTTATTGAGCCTTTTAACTTTAGTTCGTCATAAAAATGAGAAATAAAAATAGTATCATATTGCTCATTCTCTAATAAAAATTGCTCTTCATCTAAAAAGACTACTCTTGCATTTCTTCCGATTGAAAAGATTTTTTCTTCACTTATTAAATTACTTTCATTTCCATTTTCCATCACAACGGCTGAAACATCATTATATTCCATTAGTTGGCAAACTAACTCATAACCCATAAATCCACTGGATCCAATGACAGCACACTTTTTCATTATTAACCTCCTTCTTTTGGGAAATTTATTCAAAAAAAATATAGAGACTATAAAACATCCTGATATTTTTTTAAAAACCTTATTAAGTTTTTTCCACAGTCAAATTTTTTCTCTTCTAATGAAATCAATATCGAAATCGGCAAATTATTTTTATGTCGTTCTTCTTCTAAAAGTCTAATATCGCTTTTCCATTTATAATGATTTCTTGTTGTGGTGTAAATTTTAATTGGTGAGATTGTTTCATAAAAAAAACATTCTCTATCTATAACCATATATATATCCGACGCTTTATATGCTTTTAAAATTTCATGAACTGTTCTTTTATAGAACAATTTATTTTCTCTTTCTAAATCTAATTCATTTTTTAAATTTAACGAAGGATTTAATAATGAAATACTTCTGACTTTTCCCTTTAAGAGGCCAAGTAATTTACAAACAACTAATGCACCAGTACCTTCCCCAATTATATGAATTGATGGATTCAAAGTTTCTTTTCTCATAACTGAATGATATAAGCTTTCTGCTAAATCGACAGCGTCATCAGAACCCCAGTTTTTTCCATATAAATTTGAAGTGAATACTGTGTACCCTTCTTCTGTTAATGTTGATAATAACTTTCTTTTATCAAAATGCTGCAATAAGGAACTATGTGCATTATCTACGTAATGAGTATTCCCACCGACATAGAGTACTCCGAAACCATTCGGTCTAATAGGTAGATGAATAACTGCATATTGATCCTCTTGTTTAAAAAATCTCTCAGTTACAGGCATTCCTATCACCTTATTATTAATGTAGTATTTTTGGGGAATTATAAAATGGGTGTTAAAAAAATTCTTAAGTTACTTTTTTTAATTAAAACTTTTTAATTATAACTTCAATTATCAAATTTCTAGGTATATAATATGATAAGAACTAACTAGATAGGAGTGATTAGAGTGCGTTTTATTATGACATTGTTCTGGAGCTTTGTTTTATGCCAAATGGGATCTTACGTTTTAAGTTCAATGACTGGCGGAGAGTATAATTTCACAACTGCTTCAATTATGGCTGTAATATTAACTTTAGCGATTTCAGTTCTTAGCGAAGCAATAATTCCTAATGAACCTGTTGCAAAACACCACTAAAATCTATATATAACATATGTTGTAGCACCCAAAAACGTTCAACTTGGTATATACATATGTCATCTATTATAGATTTAGATAATTTATAAAATACTAAAATTTTGATAAATACATTCAATATTTTGTATATTGTAAACGTATAAAAGAGCGCCCTCGATCAATTAATCGAAAGCGCTTTTTTTATACCTCTTTTAAGTTACTAATGTTGCTTACTCTTCTGCGATCCACAATTATTTAAATTTGGATTTATATGTCCATTTTCTGTTATGGTTCTGAGTATCTGGAAAAACTTCTCCTGCCTGAAGTTTAATTTGTTTTGGGCGAGTTACATTACTTCCTGTTTCTCCGATTTCCACGTATACCCCATTATTTGGTGCTTTGTCGCCTGGTCTAAATTGATGTGCTTGTCCCATAATCCATTCCTCCTTCTTTTTAGGTTCTTATTGTTCCTCTAAAAAGAAAGTTTTTTCTTTTAAAAAGATGGTATTATTAGTAATTATTGGCTTTTTATCCAATAATATTTTTTCTTAAAAAGATTAACATTAAAAAATAAAAGGTGATGAATATGAAAACAAAACACTTAATTGCACTAGATTTAGACGGCACCTTATTAACGGATGAAAAAACAATATCCGAACGTACTTTAAAAGTGATCCACCAGTTAAAGAATCAGGGTCACGAAGTATGCATTTCCACTGGTAGACCTTTTAGAGCTAGTAAAATGTATTATGACCAATTAAAACTTACAACTCCAATTGTAAACTTTAATGGGGCTTATGTTCATCACCCTCTAGATGATTCATGGGGAGTTTATCACGAATCATTACCTTTAGAAGTTGCAAAAGAGGTAATTAGTTCTTGTAGAGAGTATGAATTAAAAAATATGTATGCTGAAGTAATGGATGATGTATACGCGGATAAACACGAAGAGGAGATCCTCCCACTTTTTCACTACTTAAAAGAAGATATAATCCACGGAGATTTAGTTTTAAATCTTACTCAAGCTCCAACATGTCTTCTAATCGATAGTGAAGAGTCTCATGTTGCAAGTATTCGTCAGCACCTATCAAATGTCCACGCTGAAGTAATTGATCACCGTCGCTGGGCAGCACCTCATCATATAATCGAAATTGTTAAAGCAGGAATGAATAAGGCAATAGGTCTACAAAAAGTAGCATCTTTCTATAATATTCCTCGAAAAAACATTATAGCTTTTGGGGATGAAGACAATGATTTGGAAATGATTGAATATGCGGGTCATGGTGTTGCTATGGATAACGCAATTCATCAATTAAAGAATATTGCAAACCACACAACATTATCTAATCAAGATGATGGAATCGCAATTTTCCTAGAAGATTTTTTCAACTTAAAACAATAATTCTTCTTTGTCATTAATTTCAAAGATAACTAATAATAACCACTTATAACAATTTACGAAATGTACAATCTAATAAGGACTTCACCAAAGGGATTATCCACTTTTTGATTTTGATCAATTACTATTGGAAATTCTTAAGAAGTCAAAAACAAAAAGCTTTCCTATTTAGGAGGGAATCATAATGGGCAAAAGTAATAAGTCTAAGCGCTTTATTCAACAAAGTTCTGATTCTGTTACAAAGTACTCTGAAAAATTCCCTTACCACTTTACATTAGCTGAAGCAGAAGAGCGAAAAGCTAATAATAGTCAAAGCATTAATGCTTAACTTCAAGCATTAAAAACAAAAAACAACCATTGGAATACTCCTTTGGTTGTTTTTTTATTTCTTTCTTTATTTACTGAAGAAGTTACTGGTAAGAAACTGTTTGGGTAACTGGTTTAATTTCTCCATTAAGATTTTTCTCATTCACCTTTGATGCAACGATATTTGCAGTTATTTCATAATTACCATATGGAAGGTTTTTATTTACAAAACTAACTTTCTCTTCCCAAACTTGTGTTTTTCCGCCAGGTACCGCAACATTTGTAATGACTTGTGCATATACCATTTCTCGAGATGATTGATAAACCACTCGTCCTCTCTCATCTTTAATTGTAAAATCAACTGTTTGTGATGAAGGGAATGTAAAATTTGCAGGGATTTTATTATCATTACGTAATGAATATTTCATTTTTACAAGGCCGTTAGCTTCTGTAATTTCAAGTGTTGGTGAAAGCTTTTCAACGTCAATCTCATTGATTTGTCCTACAGTTTGATTTGTACTTGGTGTTGGTTTTATTTCCTTGTCACTCTTTGCACCACAACCAGAAAGAAGTAGTGAACAAGCTAGTAAGAGAATCGATCCCTTTTTCAAAATAATCTCCACCTTTTTAGTTTCCTTCCTAAATTATACCAAAAAGCTAAGAAATTACTTTAACAATTAAGTGAAATATTAGTGATAGTATTAGCTAGCATTGATGATTTAGTAACCAATGCATAAATCTTAAAATTAAAAGAAAAATTAATTAAGAATTTATCTAACTATTAATTGTCTACATATGTACTCCTTACCCATATATGAAAGGGGAATTAACATGATGCATACTATTTTCCATTCATTCATACTAATTTTAGCTGGCATTTTACTATTAAGAATAGCTGGAAGAAAATCAATTTCACAAATGACATTGCCCCAAACGATTGTTATGATTTCGATTGGTACAATTATCGTTACTCCAATTATTGAAAAAGGCTTAACTAAAACAATTGTTGCTGCCACAGTTTTTGTATTAACTCTACTTGCATTAGAATATTTGCAGATGAAGTCGAATACTCTTGAAAAATTTTTTACAGGAAAATCAAAAATTGTAGTAGAAAACGGCAAGTTAAATATTAAAAATTTAAAAAAGTTACGTTTAACGGTTGATCAATTAGAAATGCGCATTCGAAATGAAGGAATTAATAAATTTGATGATATTAAGTTTGCTACAATTGAACCAAATGGCTTATTAGGATTCGAATTAGCTGCGGATGCGAAACCATTAACAATTAGAGAGTTTAAAACACTAATGGAGTCTTACGGATTTCAACTTAATAATAATCATTTAAGCGAGAATACTCAAAGTTCTGCTTCAATTTTTAATGAAATAAAAGGAAAACAAAAACCCGAAAATCCTAAATTGAAATAAATCATAAAAAGACTAGCAAATTTAAACTTTTGGCTAGTCTTTATCTATTTAAATCTTTCTAAATTCCCCTAAAACATCAACAGTTTGTACCACATTCGTAAAAGCTTTAGGATCTACTCTTTTTATAATTCTTTCCAAATCATATAATTCATAACGAGATAAAACAATCATTAAAATATCTTTATCTTGTTTAGTAAATGCGCCAGTAGCATTCATTTGTGTAATTCCTCGGACAAGTTTCGCATGAATTTCTTTTCTAAGCTCTTCACCTTTTGTAGTGACAATCATTGCCGTTAGCTTAACATGACTTGTATGAACACTATCGATCACACGAGTAGTAACATATAAATTGATTAAAGTATAAAGAGCTTTTTCCATTCCATATAGCTGGCCAGCTGTAATGATAATAATTGCATTAAACAAAAAGAAATAGGTTCCAACCGGTTTCCCTTTTGATTTTGAAAGAACTAAGGCGATAATATCCAACCCACCTGTAGATCCACCGAATTTTAATGTCATTCCAATTCCGATCGCAGCAATTAAACCACCAAAAACTGCATTAAGAAGAATATCATCAGAAAAAATCGGTTTAATAGGTAAAATTTCCAAAAATAACGTCATTATTCCTACACTAAAGAAACTAAAATACGTAAAGGAACGTCCAACTTTTTTCCATGCTAAAACGATAACAGGAATATTTAATAACGCTAAAAGAATCCCCGTCGTTGCTGTAAACGGAGTGTAGTCAGTAATAATATTTGAAAGTAACTGAGCTAGACCTGCAAAACCACTTGAATATACATTAGCAGGGATTAAAAAACAATTCATTGCAAACGCATTTAAGAAACCACCAATCATTACTACAACCAGCTTAAATAAAAGCTCTTTATTTCTTTCCACCAACTCTGCTTCCTCCTCAAAAAAAATAAAACTTCTCTCTATAATAAAAAATCTACCTCTGTAGAACATCATAGTTGTTTAACAAAAGCTAAAATGTAAAAACGAACACACATACATAATTAAGGTGATAAAGGCAAACCTAACATTATCATTTCTTATAAAGGAGCTTAATTATGCCTACTAGTGATAATGACAAAAAAGCAAAAGATAATAACGCTGTAAGAGAAAAGAAAAATGCACAAGAAAGTAAAAATGCACAAGCTGGTAAGAAATCTTTTTCTAAAAGTGTCGATCATCTTTAATATTTTAAAAACGTTTAAATTGATTAAAAAACATGTAAAATTTCATCTAATAGTTTAAGTATATTTAAATCTTTCTGAAAGACAATAAGAACTTTCTAAACTTGAAAAAGCCTTATTATTAAGAATATTTAACCGATGTAAATATTTTTAAACAACCTCTAGAAACACTATTATATAAGTGTTTTTAGAGGTTTTAACAAATTTAAAATTTTGCCAAACAAAAGCCCACTACCCTCCACAAATTAGGTGAGGTTTTTGGGGAATTTTTTTTTGCATAATGATAGTGAACAGACACTTTTTAAAACAATACAAAATCTAAGCAAATGAAAAAAAGGACCATTTCCAGCATTACTGGAAAGGTCCTTTTACTTGGATTTTTATTGAATCATTTAAAAAAGCCTCTGCAACAACACATTAATAATATCAAGTTTTAATCAACATGTACTGTCCTTATTTGAAATGCAATATATCAAATAAGGACTTAACATTAACTAAATTTATTACCAGATCCCAAATCTACTCACCAACAACAAAAACTATTCCGCATTTCTTTTTGTAGTGCTTTAAATGCTGCTAATATTTAATCTCCAAAGCTCTTATCATCATTAATAACTAGAACTTCCTAAATTCTCCAAACACATCAATTGTTTGCACGATATTTGTAAACGCCTTTTCATCAACTGATTTAATGACTTTCGATAGATGATATAGCTCATAACGTGATAGCACCATCATTAAAATTTGTTTATCTTGATTCGTAAAGGCACCTTTTGCATTAATTGCAGTAATTCCTCGCACTAGCTTCGAATGGATTTCTTTACGTAACTCGTCACCTTTTGTTGTGACAATAAAGGCAGTTACTTTAATATGACTAGTATGAATTGCATCAATGAATCTAGAAGTTACGTATAGGTTAATTAGTGTATAAAGTGCTTTCTCCATTCCATAAATATAACCCGCCGTTAAAATAATTAACGCATTAAACAGGAAGAAGTATGTACCAACAGGTTTTCCTTTCGAACGTGATAATACTAGTGCAACAATATCTAATCCACCTGTTGAAGCACCAAACTTTAATGTATATCCAATTCCTACTGCAACAATTAATCCACCAAATACAGCGTTTAGTAAAATATCTTTTGAGAATAGAGGCGTTACTGGAATTACTTCTAAAAATAACGTCGTGATTCCAACGCTTAAAATCGTAAAATACGTAAAAGATGGGCCTATTTTTTTCCATGCTAAAATGATGACAGGAATATTTAATATCGCAAGTAAAATACCCGTAGAAGCCGAAAAAGGTGTAAAATCATTTAATAAATTAGTAAGTAACTGAGCTAAACCAGAAAAACCACTTGAATAAACACTGACAGGAATTAAAAAACAATTCATAGCAAATGCATTCATAAATGCACCGAATATTACTACAAGAACTTTTATTAACAATTCTTTTTTGTCATCCACCTACAAGCCTCCTATACATTCATAAGTTTAGTATGCCTGTAAATTGTAAAAAAATAGCAAAAAACCACTTCACCTAGTGAAATGGTTTCAAAACCTAATTATTGCTCTTTCTTCTCAAACAGTTCTTTTGCGTATGTCCAACCGTCTTCTTGATAGATTTTATTTTCTTTTAATAATCTACCCATCGCTCGTTTAAATGAAGCTTTACTAATATTAAATCTTACTTTAATATCCTCTGCGTCACTCTTATCCCAGTAAGGCATTGCCCCACCACGACTCATCATATATTCATAAATCTCATTTGCTTCTTGATCTAATCCTTCATGAACCCTTGGTAAAAGTGATACGTTAATACTACCATCATCTTTCACATCAATAATGCGTCCACTTACTCTTTCACCAATGCGAGGTTCAGTTTTTCTCTGTGATTCATGGATAAAACCTATGAATCGTTCATCAGTTAAAATATAAGACCCCACTCTTAAAGTACGATAAATGATTCCTGTAACATTTTTATTAAGCATACTAGGTTCAGCCGGCACAGAGAACTCTTTCATGACTGGTTCAGTAGCAATTTTAATTAGTAGTCTACCTTTGTTTGTTTGCTTTAACGTACAAAAAATTTCATCGCCTTCTTCAGGCCAAACTTCTTGAAGAGGCGGAAGGTCACCTTTTTCTAAAAGAATATCTTTTGATATGCCGATGTTTACAAAAACACCCACTCCATCAAGTTTATCGACTACTTTTGCAAATCCATAACCTTCTGTTGTAATGAACGGCATTTCCATCGTTGCAGAAAGTCTACCTTTAGAATCATGATATAAAAATACAGTTACTTCTTGATCTATTTCAATTTCTCCAGATGCTTCATTATTATGTAAAAAAACTTCTTCTTGATCTTGGACAAGCATATACCCAATATCCGTTTCTCGACTGCAAACTAAAGTTACAATCTCTCCTGCTTGTAAACTCATTTTTTGTTACATCCTCTCTTAACTTTCAAACTAAAAATTATTATATCATGCATAATGAAAGTTTGTTACTTCGTCTATCATACACTATAATACAAGTATTAACGAATTGGAGGGATTCTATCTATGTCAAAAGAAAGTTCATTTGATATTGTTTCAAAAGTAGACTTACCAGAAGTCTCTAATGCGATTCAACTTGCTACAAAAGAAATCGCAACTCGCTATGACTTTAAAGGAAGCAAAAGCTCAATCACTTTAGAAAAAGAAGAACTAGTTTTAGTTTCTGATGACGATTATAAGTTAGAGCAATTAAAAGACGTATTAATTAATAAATTAATTAAACGCAATGTTCCTATTAAAAATCTAGACTACAGTAAAGTTGAAGGTGCTTCAGGTGGTACTGTAAGACAAAGAGCTAAATTAGTTCAAGGTATAGATAAAGATAATGCAAAAAAGATCAATACAATCATTAAAAATAGTGGATTAAAAGTAAAATCACAAATTCAAGATGATCAAATCCGTGTAACTGCAAAAAGTAGAGATGATTTACAAGCAATTATCGCTGCTGTAAAAGGTGCAGATTTATCAGTTGATGTTCAATTTTTGAATTACCGATAAACTTATACATACTTAAAAAAGAGGATGAAATCAGTCATCCTCTTTTTTAACTTTTATAAATTTAATTAGCTACTAACTAAAGTTAATCTCTCATTTTTTACACATGTATCACGGATTACTATTTTATATGGTACGATAATACTTTTTTCAGTACCATCCGGTTCTTCAATTTTTGAAATAATATTTTTTGCTGCTTCATTGCCTAATTGATAAATATTAATATCTACAGATGTTAATGGTGGATTTGCTAATTCTGCAAAAATTGCATTATTAAAGCTAATAATTGAAATATTATTCGGGACTGAAATGTTATGTTCGCTTAATACACTTATAATTCCTAATGCTAATACATCATCAGTTACAACAATTGCAGTCGGAAGATCCTTTAGTTCTAGCAATTGATTTACTGCTTTTCTTCCACCGTCTCTCGTAAATGATGTAAATATAATTTCCTCTTCATTTACTGGAAGTCCGTTTAATTGCATTGTATCTTGGAAACCACGTAAACGGTTTTGAGTTACTAGAAGACTACTTTCTCCTCCAACAAACGCAATTTGGCGATGTCCATAATCAATTAAATAATTCGTAACATCTCTAGCAGCTGCATAATTATCGTTATCAATATATGTTATATCATCAATTGAATGATATGGCTTCCCTACTAAAACAAAAGGAAAATTATTTTCGTCCAAATAATCAATAATCTTATCATTTTCCTTAGAGTAAAGAAGAATAATTCCATCGACTCTTCTACCTCTAATTGTTTTAATCACAGTTTGTTCGACTTCATCCTCGTTGTTTCCTGTAATAAAATAAAGAGAGTAGTCTTTTTGATTCGAATACGCTGTCACACCCCTAATTACTTCTGCAAAAAAAGGATTATGAAATGATGTATCTAATGCTGGTGGTAAAACTAATCCAATTGATTTCGTAGATCGATTAGCCAATGACCTTGCATTTAAATTTGGATGATAATTTAATTCATCCATTACTTTTCTAACTTTTCTTTTTGTTTTTTCACTAATTCTTGGGTTGTTTGAGATAACTCGAGACACCGTTGAAGGCGCTACATTCGCTTTCTTCGCAACATCCTTAATTGTAATAGTCATTTTAATTCCCCTTATTTACGAATGAATGTAAACGTTATCAATTTTTCTTTAGATGTAGACTCTATTTAAAAGATTATTGATACAATCCACATCTTCCCTCACAAGTCGATGTCCCGTTTATTATACTGGAATCTAGTGGATTTAATCTTTTACTAATTTGCTTAGAATACTAAAAAGATAGCCATCTTTTCAAGTATTCTAAGCTCAACTAACTAGTATTTATTTCTCTTCATTATTACGTCTTCTTGCAAACCATAAAAAGATGATAAACGCCACAAAAATAGATGGAATTGCAATAATCACTCCAATGTTTAAACTAGTTTTAGGTGCAACTGCATAAACATTTGAAGATTCTCTTTTAAGGACTATATCAAATCCTTTATTATTTGGACGAACCAAATCATCAGCTAACATCCCTCTTAATTCATTCGATTTTTTAACGACATCAAAATCTAAATGAACCTTTTGATCAAGAGAAGTATTATTTATTGCAACGATCGTAGTTTCATCATTATAATGCCTCTTAATTAAAGTCATACCTTTAGAATCATCATAAAGCACTTCAAAATCCCCTTCAGAAAGAGACGGTAAAGTTCTTCTTAATTCAGTCAGTTTTTTAATATATTTTGAAAAATCTTCATCAGTACGGAAATCCATTCCTTTTCGATTATCAGGGATGTTTCCACCATTTAGTGCAATTTCTGTCCCGTAATACGTCAACGGAATCCCTGGTGTTGTAAATAAATATGCAAGTGCTAACTTTAATCTTGAAGGTGGATACTGCCCTTTTGATACAGCTATTGAAACAAAGCGGTTAGTCATTTCATCGTCTAAATAGTTAATCATTAATGTCGAGCCTAACTGCTTACTTAAATCCGCTTGTTGCTTCATTATGTCAGTTAATGATTGATTTTGTGAAGAAAATGTATTTGCTAAATCAGCTACTGAATCAACATTATAAATTCCATTAAAACCTAAATTTTTATATTTATTTAGATCTATATCACTTGAAGCATTTAAATCAGCAAATAAAATGAAATTTGGATTTTTCTTTTTTATCTCTTTGTTAAATGATTCCCAAAATGAAACAGGTACATTATTTACTTCTTGTAAATTATATCCGTCAAAATTAGCTTGATCCATCCAATACTTAGCTGTTTCGATTAAGTAATTGGCTACTTCATTGTTTTCTTGATTAAAGTCAGGTAATCCATTTATCCATTTCTTTTCTGAACTTGTACTATTTTCAGGATTAAACCAATTCGTTTTTTTAGCAAGTTCACTATTTGGCGAAGCATTATTTGTAACAAAATCAATATATACTTTTATATTACGTTTATGCGCTTCTTTAACTAACTTCTTAAGTTCTTTATTTGTTCCGAACCTTGGATCAATTTTTCTAAAATTAACGACTGAGAATCCATCATATGAATTTTCGTCATTCTCAAAAATAGGTGAAATAGAAATAGCATTATATCCAAAATCCTTAAGATAATCTAATTTTTGGGTAATACCATCTAAATCCCCACCCTGAGATTTATTTAAATCTTTCGGGTCTGTATTTTTATCATTCATAGGATTACCATCAAAAAAACGATCAACTAATATTCGATAAATCATTTCTTTTCTTAGATCAGTTGTATTTTTTTCTGCAAAACCTATACTTGGTAACGTACTAAAAAATAGTACAGACACTAGTATTAAAAAACCAAATCGCCTCATTTTTTCTCCCCCTGCAAGACACTCGCATGTACAAAAATTTCACTCTCTACATTATTTTGCAAAATATTACAATGAAATTCAAATGTTAAATTAAATTTCATAAAAATGGAAGCGATTGCACACACTATTTAATTATACTGTTACTAAATTAGATAGCAAGTTAATTCCTTACAGACATTAATAATACTAAAAATAAAGGGTGGGATCATGCAAATTGAATCAATATATCATCAGCCATATGATCAATATGCTTTTTCAATAGATGATAAAACCTATCGTTTAAGAATTCGAACAAAAAAAGGTGATTGTACAGAAATTATTTTTTATTTCGGAGATCCATTCAAATTTAATGATTCAGGTTGGCAAATTGAATCATCACTCTCCATGTATCTTGCATTTTCCACAGAACTATTTGACTACTGGGAAGTAAATGTAATCCCTCCAAATAAACGAATGAAATATCAATTTCTTTTAAAAAATGAGCAAGATTCTCTCTTTTATGGTGAGGGCGGATTTTCAAATAATTTTAACCCAAATGATCAGTCAAACTGTTTTACATTGCCATTTCTTCATAAAAATAATTTAATATCACCTCCTAGTTGGATTAATGATACGATTTGGTATCAAATTTTCCCAGATCGATTTGCTAGTGGAAATAACAAGAATAATCCTATCAATTCGACTCCGTGGGGTTCTACTCTACCAACGAGTTCAAGCTATTTTGGTGGTGATTTAGAAGGTGTTATTCAAAAAATAGATTATCTTAAAAATTTAGGAATATCCGGAATTTATTTAACTCCTATTTTTGAAGCAAATTCAAACCATAAATATAATACAATCAATTATTTTAGAATAGATCCTACTTTTGGAGATGAAAAAGTCTTAAAAACATTAATCGAAAAATGTCATGAAAATAACATTCGAGTAATGCTTGATGCAGTATTTAACCATACAAGTGCATCCTTCCCCCCATTTCAGGACGCATTGCAAAACGGAAGGATGTCCGCCTTTTTTGAGTGGTTTCACTTTTTTAAAGATGAACAAAACAATGTAGCTTATGAAACTTTTTCTTTTGTAAAGGAAATGCCAAAACTAAATACAGAACATAAAGAAGTACAGAATTTTTTATTAGAAATAGGTTCTTATTGGATAAAAGAATTTAATATAGATGGTTGGCGTTTAGATGTAGCAAACGAAATCGATCATTATTTTTGGAAACTATTTAATAAAAAAATGAAGGAACTAAAAAATGATTTGTTTATTGTAGGTGAGATTTGGCATCATGCAATGCCATGGCTAAGAGGTGATGAATTCGATTCTGTTATGAACTATCCTCTAATGAAATCACTTTTTGCTTATTTCGGTTACCAATCAATTTCAAAGATCCAATTTCAATATTCGATTAACGATTTAATAGCCCAATATCCATTACCTGTAATCAAAGCGCTCTTCAATGTATTAGGTTCACATGATACACCAAGAATACTGACACAATGTAATCAAAATGAAAAAAGAGTGATACTATTATATGTCTTTTTATTTACTTTCTTTGGAACTCCATGTATCTACTACGGAGATGAAATTGGTCTACAAGGTGGAAATGACCCCGAATGCCGAAGCTGTATGCTTTGGGACAAATCACAATATAATTTACGTATCTTTAATTCAATAAAAAAATTGATTTCGCTAAGAAAAAAATACTCAGTTTTAGAAAATGACGGTGAGTTTAATTGGGTACAAACTGACCAACCTGACATTGTTATGTATGAAAGGAAGAATAATCAATTTCATTTTTTTATCATCATTAGTAACTCAAGTGAAAAACAGTCAGTTAAAGTACCAATAAATTTAGGTAAGAAAAGAATTACAAATGTATGGAATGGCGAACAGTTTGCAACTGAATCTGATTCAATTGGTGTTGATCTACTAGAGACCGACTTTTTAATTTTACAAATAGAAGATACAGACTCATTTACGTGAGTCTGTATTTTTATGTTGGTAAAAACAACCTTGTCAAAAAAAATTTCAGTTTATTAATTTGTTTAATGGTCAATTAAAATACCAACTACTTCTAGAATTAGTTGGTATATCAAAACTACTCATACATAAGAAACATTTAAATCATCAATAGAGATACAGACTCATTTAATTTGGGTCTGTATTTTTATTCACTCATTTACGTTATGTTAGATTTTCTAACAAACCAGATATTTGTTAGCGTTTTCATTTTAATTTTATATATTTTTTTGGAATTTTTGTGAAATTATTATTGAATTTTGCATATATTCTGAATATGATAACTTATATAACATTTAATGTTATAAAAACTAACATTAAAGAAATGGGGAATGAAGATGAATGGTATTCAAGCTGCGGATAGTGTATTTCTTTTTATTTCAACTGTTTTAGTCATGATTATGACACCTGGTTTAGCACTTTTTTACGGCGGTATGGTTAAAAGTAAAAACGTATTAAGTACTACAATGCATAGCTATTCTGCTATGGCAATCGTATCAATCCAGTGGGTGTTAATTGGCTACTCTTTAGCATTCGGTCCAGATTTTAATCATTTGATTGGTAACTTTTCTTGGGCAGCATTAAAGGATGTTGGTTTTACTCCAAATGATAACTACAGCGCAACAGTCCCTCATAATCTTTTCATGATGTTCCAGCTAATGTTTGCAATTTTAACTCCTGCTCTTATATCAGGTGCCTTCGCTGAGCGCATGAAATTTTCAGCATTTCTATTATTTACTCTTCTATGGACAACATTTGTTTACGATCCATTAGCTCACTGGGTTTGGGGCGTGGATGGTTGGCTTCGTAATCTAGGTGCTTTAGACTTCGCTGGCGGAACAGTTGTCCATATTTCCTCCGGTGTCTCAGGTTTAGTTCTGGCTCTTCTTCTTGGCAAAAGACGAGATTTCGGATCTACATCACCTCATCATTTACCACTAACTGTATTAGGAGCTGGATTATTATGGTTTGGGTGGTTCGGATTTAATGTTGGTAGTGCCTTAACATTAAATGATGTGGCATTAACTGCATTCATTAATACAAATACTGCAGCTGCTGCAGCTTCAGTTGCTTGGGTTCTAGTGGAATGGTACGTAAATAAAAAACCTACTATTTTGGGTGGAGTTAGTGGTGCCGTAGCTGGATTAGTTGCAATTACACCTGCTTGCGGATTCGTCACACCTCTCTCATCAATTGTGATTGGATTTTCAGGTGGAGTCATATGCTTTTTAGCAGTAACATACTTAAAATACAAATTTGGATATGACGATGCTTTAGACGCATTCGGTTGTCACGGAATCGGTGGAACATGGGGAGCTATTGCAACAGGATTATTCGCCACAAAATCAGTAAATAGTGCTGGTGCAAACGGACTTTTTTACGGTGACATATCACTTCTTTGGAAACAACTACTCGCAATCGGAGCAACCTATCTTTTTGCAGGAGTAATCACCTTTTTAATTGTGAAAGTTATAGGCTTTTTCATCCGCATTCGAGTTGATCAAGAGGAAGAAAACCTCGGCCTTGACTTAAGCATACACGGAGAAAAAGCATATCACGACGCAAGTATATAAGGAGGGATAAATATGACTGCAAAATTAACGAAAATTGAAATCATTACTCGGCCAGATAAATTTGACGTTTTAAAAGATGCACTTTCAAAGGTGGGAATCACAGGAATGACCGTAACGAACGTTTTAGGATGCGGAATGCAATCAGGCTATACGGAAGTGTATCGAGGAAAAAAACGAACGATCAATTTACATGAAAAAATAAAAGTTGAAATAGTCGTATGTGATGTACCTGTTCAAGCTGTAATCGATGAAGCAAAAAGAGTGTTAAAAACAGGAAAACCTGGAGATGGAAAAATATTTGTGTACCCTATTGAAAACGCGATTAAAATCCGCACTGGGGAGGAAGGAAGAGACGCATTACAAAACGATTATTAAATTTTTAAAACCTAGTCATTTTATATGACTAGGTTTTTAGTTAGTTCACGGTTTTCATTTGAGTAAACGTAACTCCAATGATTTAGTAGATGTGTTTGGTGGCGTGAATTTATTGAATAATAAAGCTGTTTGATTCCAATCGGTTTCTTGCTGTATTCCATGGAAATCTTATAAAAACTAAAGGAAATTAATGCTTATTTGCAGTTACGGGCATTTTAATTACAATTATCAAGTTTTTAATTGCACTTTCTAACTTTTTATTTGCAGCTCTCCCCTTTTATTTGCACTTTCAAGCTTTTTATTTGCAGTTATCATGTTTTTAATTGCACTTTCCGACTTTTTATTTGCAGTTCCACCCTGATCTAGCTTCTTTATTTAAACATACAAAAAAGAGGTGAAAAAGATCACCCCTATAATTTAAGCTTTCACATTAATATTGAATTTTTTAAACCAAACATGAATTTGATATAAATGAGCTAGTAACTGAGGTCCAGACATTAATTGTCCGTACCATGGAACTTGAAATGCTTTTCCTTCACTTTCAACTAAACTATTTAATTGCTCTTTATCAAGAAACTCGTATAGAGCTGAGCTTTTATCTTTTAAAGCTTCTTTTAATTTTTGAACAACTAATTTTGTATATACGGGGTTATGCGTCTTTGGATATGGGCTTTTTTTGCGGTATAAGATATCATCTGGTAACAGACCTTCAAGAGACTTTCTTAAAATGCCTTTTTCACGGTTGCCATACATTTTAAGCTCCCACGGGATATTCCATACATATTCGACAAGTCTGTGGTCTGCAAAAGGAACACGAACTTCAAGGCTCGCTCCCATACTCATCCGATCTTTTCGATCTAATAATTGTGACATAAACCATTGACGATTTAAATAAAACAGTTGTCTTCTTTTAGCTTCTAATGGACTTTCCCCTTCAAGCATTGGCGTTTCTTTTACAGTCTCGTTGTATCGATCTTGAACGTACTGAGCTAGATTCAGTTTCTTACTCCATTCGTCTTTTAAAAGCTTTTGACGGAGCTCAGTTGATCTCATCCAAGGAAATGCTGGTCTGTTTAAATCATCTTCTCGGTGAAACCAAGGATACCCACCAAAAATTTCATCCGCACATTCTCCTGATAAACCTACTACAAAGTTCTGTTTAATTTTTTGACAAAACCATAATAATGAAGAATCGACATCCGCCATTCCTGGAAGATCACGACACTCAGTAGCCTCGTCTAAATATTGAACCAGTTCTTCGTTTGTAATGACACATCTTTGATGATTTGTATTAAATGTTGAAGACATTAACTCAATCCAAGGTGCATCTGAATTTGGTTGGAAAACACTTGAAGTAAAATATTTATCATTTTCCTCATAATCGATTGAATATGTGGTTAATTGTCCTTTTCCTTCTTTAGCGTAATGATTTGCAGCGATTGCTGTAATCGTACTAGAATCCACTCCACCTGATAAAAACGTGCATAAAGGCACATCGGAAACCAATTGTCTTACGATCGCATCTTCAACATAAAAACGTACTTTTTCAATCGTTTCATCAACTGAATCTGTGTGTATATCGCTTTTAACATCCCAATATTTCCATATTTTAAGTCCATTTCTTGAGAATGTCATAGCATGACCACCACGGAGTTCTTTAATTCCATCAAAAACACCATTTCCAGGCGTACGAGATGGACCAAGTCCAAATACTTCTGAGAGCCCTTCTTCAGTTAATTCAGCCTTTACCCCAGGGTTTGCTAAAATTGCCTTTACTTCTGAAGCGAATAATAATCTTTTATAGTCCTCTTTATAAAATAGAGGTTTAACACCTAAACGGTCTCTTGCAATAAATAGACTTTCCTTTTCTTCATCCCAGATTGCAAAAGCAAATATTCCATTAAATTTGTCTACACATGCTTCCTTCCACTCAATATAGCTTGTAAGTAGAACCTCTGTATCTGAATGCCCTTGAAATGTGTAGCCTCTTTTTAAAAGTTCTTTTCTAATATCCTCTGTATTATACAACTCACCATTGTAGCAAAGGGTATAAGTGAAGTTACCTTTCGTCTTACGCATCGGTTGTCTTCCACCTATTGGATCAACTACAACTAATCTTTTGTGGCCAAAACTACAATGATTCGAAGTCCAAATATTCGTATCATCTGGACCTCGTTTAGACAATGTTTCAGCCATTTTTTTTGTCACTGAATTTACATTGGATAAATCCTTTTGAAAATCTGCCCACCCAGTTATACCGCACATGTTTTTTTCTCCTTTCTGGGCTATTTCCCTATAAAACTAAAGTTAATTCTATATCGTATTATTGTTTTTAAAAATAGGTGCGTTAATCCTCAAAAAAAGTTTGTAACTTATCATTATTTGTCCATACGTTTTTTTAATTTTTGCATAGTTATAAAATAGTTAAGTTATGTCAATAAATGAAAAAAGTAGCAGCTTTATTAATAATGAAATAAACGCAGCTATTAAGATTTATAAATCCTAATACCGGTCGGAAAATAGAGTAAAATTTTTAATCCATTTAAACAATATTCGAGATTCAAAAAAAGGTTCGAACGAAAAAAAGATTCTAGTAGATACTTAATTTTATGATTCGATAAAATGTCCGAATCACTACTTTTTACTTGAACCTATGTAATTAAACAATGAACAGCAGAACGCTTGTAACTGGAGGTTACTTAATGCAATTTAAGCACCGATCACAATTATTTCAAAAGCAACCTCGCGCTTTTACTATTGGAGCAATTGAAGAAATAAATGATGAATGGGTCTTTTTCGATGATGAAACTGATGAGGCATTTTTACTTGAGGATCTTATCGATGAAGATTTTGAAGTTTCTATAAATGAAGAGTGGGTTCCTGCTTCTTTAAAAAATGGTAATTTTCTTATTCAGTATTCCAAAAAGAAAAAATTACAAAATGGCGATATCCTTCGTATTCAAAGAAAGCTTTTATATAGCTTCGATTCACTATTGAAAAATTTGACCGATGAATCATTTTATACTTTAGCGTACCTACTAAATACGCATAGTTTTTCACTATACGATTGCTTGTACTGTCACAACTTCCTTTCATTTCAGCCTGAAGGTTCACCTTCAGAAGGAGTAAATTTCATCGTATTTGATAATGGAGAACTTGTTTGTTCAGTATATCACCAATTTAGAATTTCATCTGAAGAACAAAACCACCGATTTGAACTTACGAAAGCAACAGGTAACCGCTACCTATTAACTCAACTTTCATAAATAAAAAAACTGTCACAAGAAATTTGTGACAGTTTTTTTATTAAGCAAAGAAGTGAAAACCTTGTGGTAATCTAAATCCTAAATATAATAAGGCTAAAATAAATACTGTAAAAATAGTTGCAGGAACAACCATTTTACGGTGTTTCTTAGAAGACACTGTGAAATATTCAAACACACCTAACATAAGAATACCAAGTGTCATTTTTACGTTATAAAGCATCATCATATTAGATGGCATATTTTCTTTATTTGAAATATGAATAAATAAATACAGTCCAGTTCCTAAAATAACGAAGTATAAAAGACGTAAAATCATATGGGCAACTTTCACATTCCAACCATTTTTGTATCCGTGCCCAACAATTAAAGCTAAAATAATAGCGATTACCCACGATGTAATATGTAAGTGAATCATTTCATTTCCTCCCAAATATATATTCTAAATAATCATAACATAAGAGATCCAATAAGGAAAAATGTAGAGGAGATGGAAATGGAAAAGATTTTAAAAAATTCACAAATTGTTCAAAATATAAGCTATGAATTTATACCTATTAACCGTTATGAAAAGCATGACTTAATGTTCATTTTTAAAAATCATAAATTATATTAATCTAGGATTGTAATCTACTGTCGAAAATAAATTCAATATCATCTAAAGCTCCTTACAATTCGACACTCCGTATAGTTTATCCTACAAAAACCTTTCAATTTCCACTATCCCAAGATGGAATGCAGATGAATATTGTAGTATTTTGTAAGTTTTACACTTCTTTTAGCGAATGTCTTCTCATATGAAAATGATTTTGTATAATAGCATTACATACATCGTGAGACCTAGACATAATTCCCTATTCTTGAACAAAGTTGGTGACTAAATTGCTGCTTCATGTTATAGAGAAAAAACGGGCCCGAATGGTATATTATGCGGGACGATATGGCTTTACGAACAAGAAAACAGTTTTATGTAGCCAGGAATTGGACAGGCTAATGAATATGATCTCGACCTTTACCTCTTCTAAAAGGAGAGCCTAATAGCTAGCTTGCGATTAGTTTATTCTAATTGCAGCTAGTATTTTTTTTGTAATAGAATAAGAAATCTCATCTCTTTTTATTTTCCCCTTCACCCTTTTCTTCCTATTAAAAATTAATACTTCTTAACAATACATAGTCTACAATCACGTTTTAGGTTAAATGGCCATATAATACATAATCATAAAAGAACAAAGGGTGTACAGTCATGCCTGCTTATGTTGGAGTAATAAATATCGTCAGTATCGGTAGTAGCGCTGTAGTTAACGTGGGTGATGCATATAATATCATACCTAAAAGTAATGCTCAAACGTATGCCGGTGCTGGTTCGTTTAATACAGGTGATAATGTAACAGTTTATAACAATAAAAGTATTTCGACCGTATATGATCAAGACCAAGTTGATCAACCAATGGTTGGCAACATGTAAAGGAGGATGTCGTTTGAATATATATATACATCAAACAATTATTATTAATCAGCTAAAAACCGGTGGGATCGTAAACTCATCTGTTTTTCAAATTGGAACAACAGGACATATAAATGCAAAAACGATAACGAATAATACTGGTGATTATTTAGAAGCAGCACCACCACTTACTGAACCAGGTCAAATCGTTCAAACTTCGCAAGCAACATAATTTTATTCCTGTAGCAAATTGAAAGCGAGGGAATTCTATGAATCAACTAGAATTAAGACAGACTCAAATTGAGCAATTACTATATGAGCAGTCCCAAATCATTGAACAATTAAAAGCTAAAGTAGTTCAGCTTGAGGCTACTGTTCTTGAACTTTCTCTAAGACCTGAGACAAAAATTGATAAAATTGAATATAAATTTGACCAATTAAAAGTAGAAAATTTAAATGGTACGTTAACAATAGGGTTGAATCCACTTCAAGCTCCTACATTTGATGATTTAACAGTGGAAAACCAACAAATTGATATTAAACCTGACAATAATATGAAAGCCTTGAAATCATATATAGAAGATCGAATTCACTTCCATTTAAAGGAAGAAGCATTAGAAACCATCCTCCAGTTAGAATCAGAGCTTAGAGTTGCTGTAGATGATTATTATCGTCAAATGATGATCGATGATATTCGAAATCAAATGGATATTAGGATTCCTTACTATATTGATTTATATAAAAATAAACCAAACTTCGCTGATAATCCACTCCGATACTCTGAAGAAGTCGTTTTACACATGTTAGGAGATATTCGAACTGCCTATAGTGCCTTTTTACAAAACTTACCACATAATATTGGAAAGGAGAATAAAGGATGAATTTAAATGTAACGAATTGCAATTTACAGGTAGACGAAATAAAATTTACAGCCATTTCTTCATCTTCATTATTTTTAGTTGGAGATGCTCATAATATTTCACTATCCTCTATCTTTGACACGCCACCAGAATCATTAATTATTGGACCATTTGTACCTTTATCTGTAAGTTAATGTTTAAAATAGATCCAAGATTTCGTTTAGCCGCTGTAGGAAGATATGATGTAAATACAGTACTATTTTCGAGCATTTTACAGTTTGGGGATGTATATTCAATGAATGCGGAGTCAAATGCTCTCGCGCTTCAAGAGGAAGGAAATGTGTTTGCAGATACAAACAGAGATATTTTTGAAATATATCCACTTTTTAAAATTATTCCAAAACATCTTCCATATGTTCCTAATGTAAATTTAAATCGAGTAAATCTTAATCCGACAATCCAAGTTGGTTCAATAAATTATAATGGTATAAGCTCAGCCAGCGCTTCCATTATCGGCTCAGTTCATGATGCCAAAATGTTAGCCCGAGTACATCAAATACGACATTTTATCACAACACCTACAATACATTACCAAACTCCAGGCCATCATGCTCAACCTACTTTTTCACAACTAATGCAGCCAATGATGACACAGACTATGCAACCCTATCATTCAGATGTACTTGTTCAACCAACATTCCAAGTTTCGCCAGTTGCAACGCCACATACTGTAGTTCCAGTAGCACCTGTAGTTCCAGTACACACCGTAGTACCAACCGTACCTACAGTACCTGTAGTTACACGAAAAAAAGAAACATCAGAAACAAAATCAACCGATTAAGAAAGGAGGTTATTTCATGCCAACATTTCTTGGTGCAATTGTCATCACAAGCAATGAAGGAAATATAAATACAGGAGATTTGAATAATATCTCACCAAAAACACAAACAAAATCATATTTCGGCTCAGGTTCAGGTAATACTGGGTTTCTACCCGCAACAATAAGCGGTGCAAGTGCAACTAATACTTTAGATGCTGATTTAGTAGATCAAAATGAAGTAGCGACTCTATAATACGCAAAAAAGCGATGCTGATGCATCGCTTTTTTCTATAATTCTACAATATGACCACCATCGAAAAAGTAAAGATATTTAGCTTTAACTAGTTTATCCATACCCGCTTCAATTGCCTTTGAATAAAGATCGAGTTGAACACCATATCTTCTAATTGCTTCTTGCTTCAAGGCATCGCTTGTTGCAAATGCTCCAGTTCGATCGGTTTTATAATCAATTAATATAACCTCGTCACCATCAATTAAAAGTAAATCAATGATCCCTTGGATTAATACAACTTCCTCTTCATCTTCATCTTCCCAATCTTTATAAATTTCATTTGTTGAAACACCATAACTAAATGGTACTTCGCGCAGATTTTGATTTGAGTTTGCCACTATTTGACCAAGTTGTGATTGACAGAATTCAAAAATCTCCAAGCTATTTACTGCTTTCCCTTGCTCTTGGGTAATTAATTCTTTTAAAACCATACTATCTATCTGATCAATGATGTCTTCATGAGATGAAACAAATTGATAATTTAGATTTTGCATAACAGCATGGGTAGCAGTTCCTTTTTCAGCTGGGTTCATTTTTTGTTCTGACATAAACTTCGGTCTTTCGAGTGGAAAATCTTTTGTTTTAGTCGCTGTAAAACTTTGATTATACGGGTCTTCCTCTTGCATTTTTCTTTTTAATTCTGTAACAGATTGTTTTGGTCGATATAGAGTTGATTGTCTATGTTGATATTGCCAGTTTAATTGATTCTCTAGTTTTTCATGAAGCTCATCATTGTTAATTTGAATCGGTTCTTTTGACTGGAAAGCTTGAAATACTTCGACTTTATTATTTTCTACTTCCTCAGCTTCCAATGATTGAATTGTAGAAGCATCTACAATTAAATAATTCCAGCGACATGGGTAAAACTGAATTTCATTTTCTGTATGCCACAAATCATCTTCGAGTCTAATTGCATTACTAGAATCGTGCCGAATGATCGAAGGACCAATCCAATCAAGATAACTTTTAGCACCACTAATAATGTTTAATGGCAGTAGCCATTCTTTATGGTTTTCAACTTCCTTCCAACTTTCAATCATTTTTTGTGCATCTTTTACTTTACCTACTAAAATAATCTTTTCTCTTGCACGAGTTAATGCAACATAAAGAATTCGTAACTCCTCGGAAATTAACTCTTCATGTTCCTTGCGCTTGATTGTTTCCTTCAAAAGAGTTGTATTAGTCGTACGATACGCAGGATGTACAAAATTCATACCTAAACCTAATTCCTTTTGTAAAATGAATTTTGCTCTTAAATCCTGCATATTAAATTGCTTAGATGTATTCACGACAAACACAACAGGAAACTCTAATCCCTTACTTTTATGGATTGTCATCATTTGGACGACATTTTCTTGATCACTTAAAATACGAACTTCATCTAGCTTTTCATCTCTTTCTTGCATACGATCTAAAAATCTTAAAAACTGAAATAGACTTCTATAATTTGATTCTTCTAATGCTTTTGCACGATCAAATATCGTAATTAAATTTGCTTGCCTTTGTTTACCACCTGGTAACCCTCCAACAAAGTCATAGTATGTAGATTCCTTTAATACCTTCCAAATAAAGATTGAAAGTGTCTCCCTTTTAACGAGTCGTTTCCATTCCTTTATTTGTGAAAAGAAATTTACTAATTTAATCGAAAGCTGTTTATGACGGTTTTCATAATTATTTAGATAATCTTGACATGCATCGTAAAACGATCCATTTTTATGATTAAGTCTAATCATCGTTAATTCCGGTTCCGAAAGCCCTACAATTGGAGAACGTAGGACAGATGCAAGTGGAATATCTTGAATGGTGTTATCGATTAGCTTTAATAAATTTAAAAAGACAGCCACTTCAATTGTTTGAAATAAGTCCTTTGATTTCTCTGCATAAAGCGGTATACCTAGCGCTTTGCATTCTTCTATATACAAATCTGCATTCGATAGTGAACGGCCTAAAATAGCAATATCATTATATTTTACTGGTCTCATTTCTCCAGTCTTTTCCGTTACTAAATATCCACTTTCAACTAAATCCTTTATCCTTCTTGCTACATACCTTGCCTCAATTTGTTCAAGCTTTTCTTCAACAAGATCATCATCTTCTTGTTCACTGTACTCAGGCTCATTTTCTTCTTCATCCGAATTCGTTAATAAGATTAATTCAGCAGCGCAATCTGAGTATTCAGGATAGCTCGCACCTAGCTTTAACATCGCATCTTCATCATACTCAATTCCACCAATTTCTCTTCCCATAATTTGTTGAAAAATAAAATTGGTTGCATCTAATACTTCCGCTCTACTTCTAAAGTTCTTAGATAAATCGATTCTCAAGCCAGTTCTTTCATTTTTCTCTTTTTCATATAAATTGTATTTATTTATAAATAGCTGTGGTTCTGCTAATCGAAAGCGATAGATTGACTGCTTAACATCTCCAACCATAAAAAGATTACCAGAAGCTCCTGTACCTTTTGTGATTAACCTTAAAATCGATTCTTGTACATAGTTCGTATCTTGGTATTCATCAACTAACACTTCGTTAAACTTTTCTTGATAAACTCTTGCAACTGATGAAGGTACTAATAAATCTTTTTCGTCTTTTTGCTTTAAAATTTCAAGTGCATAGTGTTCTAAATCATTGAAATCTAAAATTCCATTTTCTAATTTTGCTTCTTTAAATAACACGATGAAACGATTAACAAGTTCAAGTAACTTTTCAACTAAAGGCTTTAATTCACTTATTTGTTTTAATTGAATGTCAATACTTCGACTAAAATACTTATCTCTTATATCATCAATCTTCTTTTTAACATCTTTTCGGAAATGCGCTACTAATTCCTTTTTCTGTTGATCTCCCTCTGTCTTTTTAATAGTGGGCAATCGATTAAATACTATTTTTTGTAGACCAACATGTATTTCTTCCCATGATTTTTCTGAAGCATGGAATAAACATTCTAAATTACCATACTCCTCTTTAAACACTTCAGCATACTTGATTGGTCCATCAGGACTTTCTATTATTTCCAATGCTTGTTTATAAGTGTTTATACAAGCAAACATATCATCTTGAATAAATTTCTTAAGCTCTTGAATAAAAGGGATCTCATCAACAGGTTTACCGACTACATTATATTGATGAATGAATGCATTTAAAAACTCACTTGGGTTTGGGTTAGAAATTGCATGACGATATAGTTTTAATATTAATTTTGGTAAATCATTATCATCTCGATCACTAGTATATCGATCAACTAAATCAAAGAAGACTACATTAGATTCATCACTGTATTCTGACTCCATCAATTCTTCTAACACTTCATCCATCAGTAATTGAATCTCAATTTCTTCTGCAGTACGGAAGTTTGGATCTAATTCTACCATATAGTAATTTGATCGAATGACTTCAGTACAAAAAGAGTGAATAGTTGAGATTGAAGCTTTATTTAACAAAGAAGCTTGTTTCCTTAAATGATCAGATTCAGGATTATTTACAAGTTGTTTCTCTAATGCAATCCCGATTCTTTCTTTCATTTCCTGGGCACTTGCTTTTGTAAAAGTAACAACAAGTAATTCATCAACATTTATTGGATTTTCATCACGAATGATTTTTTGAATAATTCGTTCAACAAGAACAGCCGTCTTTCCAGAACCAGCAGCAGCTGCTACAAGAATATCTGACCCTTCGAAATCAATCGCTTTTTGCTGGTCGACTGTCCATGTTGTTTTACTTGCGTTATTTTCTTCTTTACTCATCTTTATTCACCACCTCGATCATTTTTTGTAATGCTTCGCTATCTTCTAAAGGAGGTAGAACACGATATTCATTTCCTTTTACATTCGCATCAAATTGACATACTGATTGGTATGAGCAATATGTACATGGTATTTTATCCTTTTGCTGATATGGATTTGCTTCTACAAAACCTTTGTATATTTGCTGACCAGCTTCAGTAAATTTTTGCTTTATATAATTCGTCATCATTGGGTATTGTTCAGGCTTTACCGTTTTTGAATATTTTGCCATGTACTCTCCGGTTTTTTTAAGCCTAATCGGTACAATTTTTGAAGAGCTTCCGTCTTGAATTAATGCTTCATCCATTAACGTATTGCTTTCACGATCTTCTAAAAGTAATCCATTCATTTTAAACTTTTTAAAGATCTCATCCTGAATTTCATCGAGTTCGATATTATTTTTAACTTTAACAATCGGATTTTGAACATGGAAATAAAGAATACCAGCAGGGTCCGCGTGTTTTCCAAGTAATGTTGTTGAATTTGCTACAGCTATATCTAAATATGTTAGTAACTGTAAAGCAAGTCCGTAGTAAACATCTGATAATTTTAATTCCTTTTTCGTTGATTTATAATCCAAAATTCGTAAGTAATCGCCTTTTTCACTTGTTGCTTTATCAATTCGGTCAATACGGCCATTTAATACCATTCTTCTCTTCCCATCAATCGGAAGTTCATAAGAATTTAACGGTTTACCCATACCAAATGGTACTTCTAAAGCAACAGGAACGAATTTACCTGCATGCTCTTGTTGACTTAAAATTGAGGATACTTTAGCAATAACATCCTTCATTTTTTTCTTTAAAAACATATATCGATTCGTACTTAACAAAATCTCACGTTGAAACTTTGGAGAGATTTCATCTACTACTTTTGCTGCTAATTCATCACATTCTGAATTCGTTAAACTACTCCAGCTTTTCCCGGTCTGTAAAAGATTCTCTCCAATAATTGTTAAAGCACTATGGAATAATTGCCCCATATCAAATGATTCAAACTTATAAATTTCACGTTCTTGTAGTTTTAAACCGTAACGTGCAAAATGGGCATATGCGCATTGATGGAAAAGCTCGATACGTGATACCGATCCACTCAATTCTTCCCCATATAATTCTGTACTTAAATCTTCTCCAAGATCTTTCGCGACATTGTTATACATTACACTACTTATTACTTTATACAGTTTATCTTTTGAATCAGAATTTTCTCGTAAGACATTATAAAGCGTCCACCATAAATCCATATTCGTTTCAGTTTCCCTAGTCGACCAAACTTGAAGCTGAGATACTAAATTCGTAAACGCTGTACCATAATTTGTAATAGCTGTTAACTGTTCTTCTACGGAACTAAATGTTAGGTCTCCACTTTCAAATCGTTGATGTATATTTGGAAAAATCGATTTTATCCTTTGAATGAGACTTGATGGGGCAAGACTTTTCCCATCATCACTTGCTAACGGATAACTAATGATTAACTCATGACTTGCTCGATTAATTCCAGTATAGATATTAAAATTTTCTACAAATAATTGGTGCTTACTTGTTGGTGCTACTTCTACACCAAATGATTGTAAAAACTCTCGGGCAGTATCGCCTAATAATCCGTCTTCATTAGCCTTCCTTGGAATAACCCCTTCATTTACACCAATGATATAAGCACACTTTACATTTTGTAATCTTGAATGATCAAAATTAGCTATGTTTACTTGATCTAATGATGCAGGAACATTCGCAAATTCAAGTGATTGAAAACCAGTTTGAAGAATCTCAAAAAATGTTTTACGTGACAGTTTTTCTTCTCCAATTAATTCAACGCATTCATCTAAAAGTTGAATAAACCCTTTCCAAACTTGCTCATGATCCTTACTTTCAATTAAATTTGATCGATTTTCAGCATCATCCTTTAAACGTTGAAGCTTCCTTGAAATATCTAGTGATTCAACAAATTCATACAATGCTACACACATTTCTCTCGCATTTTTTGCTTGCTTTAGATTGCTTTGAAATGTCAGAATTGGCTTTACTAATAAATCTCTTACTGAATTGATTAATGCCTCGAATTCTAACTCTTCATTTGTTATCCCTCTATCAATACCTTCAGTTGAGCGATACTTTCGATACTTCCATGGCTCTTCGATCGTCCACCTTTTTCCTTGCTTACCATACGCTATGCAATAATTCTCAAATAACTCGAGCTGTTCACGATTCTTATCACGATTACTTTCGAATGGATAAACCAATTCCGTTTTATACGCATTGAAAACTGATTCATATCGCCAATTTTTTTGAATGATATCAAAAGTAGCTTGTAAAAACGTAAATAATGGATGCGTTAGCATTGAACGCTTTTCTTCTATGAAAATGGGTATTTCGTACGCATGAAAAATAGTTGAGATCAAGTGTGAATAAGAATCTCCATTTCTTAAGAAAATGGCTATATCACGATAACGATATCCTTGATCTCGTACCTTATTAATAATATCTTTCGCAATCCCATTTACTTCGGCTCGACGATTAGATGCCGACATAATCTTAATTCCATCTGATTCAAACGAAGGCTTAACTGGTCTATTATCAAAATTCGTTTCGAAATACTTCAAATCATTCGATTGATTTCTAAAGTTATAATGACAAATAACAGGTTGCTCTATTGTTTGCTTTGTATTTAAAGCAATCTCTTTAATTTGTTGATATAGAAGCGCTGGTTTATAAAATAAATTTAATTCATGTGGTAAAAAATCATCATACGGCCGGTCGATTGTTAGAGAGAAATTTACCTCACTACAATATCTCATTAGCTCCTCAACTACATTTCGCTCTTGAGGTGCCAAGTCATAATATCCATCTATATAAATAATACTGTCTTTTATATAATCACTTTTAGGTAATTCTTGAATCAACAAATTTAAATAGTCTTCTGAATCAAGATACTTATCTTTCATATATGTATTAAAAGCCTCAAACACTATTTGAATATCATTTATCTTTTGTTGAATAAAGAGATGATCCTTTGATGAATCTTGCTCCATTTGTAAAATAACGGAAGATAATTCATCTGAAGAAACTTGAAAACCTTTAAACTCAGCAATAAGACCCGTTAGTTCCTTATAAAATCCTTGTCGATCAGCAACGTGATGAAAAACGTTCAGTTCTTCTTTCTTTTCTTCAATAATCTTTCGAAGAATCATAGAAATTCCAATTTCACCAATATGAATCCGACTGATTCCTCCTGTTTCTTGTAAAACCTTCCAAGCTAATCGAGTAAAACTAAAAACTTGGGAATTAATAATTGCCTTCTTTTCCTGCCTTTTAACTAATTCATATTCCATCTGAAAGGTCATTTGGTCAGGTACAATAAAGATGATATTTTTTGTTTCATTCTTTAATCTATTTGTTATTTCTTTTAAAATGTGATGCGTTTTTCCACTTCCTGCACGTCCTAATATAAATTGAAACGACATAAAAATCCCCTCCTTAATGTATTAGAATAATGGTTGTTGTTTAGTAAAAAAGTGTGTTTAAATGTCTACCTAATAAGAAAAGCCCCCATAAGGAGCTTATTTGTTAAAATTCGTATTCAAACTTGAAAGTGGCCAATAAAGTAGGTCGACCTTCCCTACAATTTTATCAATTTTTACAAATCCAAACAAACGACTGTCATAACTTTTTGGTCGATTGTCCCCTTCAACAAAAACATAGCCTGGTGGAACTTTCGTTTTACCTGTAACTTCATTTAAATTAAAATCAGGTGTAAAAGCTGTTCCTTTTAAAGAACTCTTGTAATCATTTAAATATGGTTCATTCCATTTTTTATTATTTACATAAAGCTGATCATTTTTATATTCAATTGAATCACCAGGTAATCCAATCACACGTTTAACATAATCTTCTTGCTTATTTGCATGAAATACAATTACGTCAAATCTGTTAATATCACCAATTTCATATCCAAATTTATTTATAACTAGTAAGTTTCCATCCTTTAAGGTTGGCATCATAGATTCTCCATCAACTACATATGTAGAAAATAAGAACGTTCTTACAATAAAAGCAATTGCAATCCCAATAATGATCGCTTTTCCCCAGTCAAATACTTCTTTTCTTAGCATAAAGTTGCTCTCTCCCTTTTGAGTAATAATGCTTTATTGCTCATCAGATGATCGAGGCGCACTCCTTTTCTCTGTTGTTTTTCCTTTGATGTCCATACGTTTCTCAATCACTTTTCCAACTATCCATAATACGAATATAAAAATTCCTATGTACAATGCTTTAATCGGTTTTTGAAACACTGAAGTTAAATCTTTCCCTAAATAACTAATCATCGCAATCATAGTAAACTTTCCAAGTACTAATGCAATTAGAAATTGCGATATTTTAATACGTGACAAACCGGCTACTATATTTATTAAAAAAGATGGTGAAAACGGAAATGCAAACATAATAAAAATTGGACCAAATCCCCTTTTTTCAATCCACCCTATTGATGATTCTACTTTCTTATGCTTACTTACAAATGAAAAAAATCGTTTCTGACCAAATTTTCTAACAACATAGAATAGTAAAATGGAACCTAAGCAAGAACCAATCCATGAATATAAAAAACCTAATAAAGGACCAAATGCTGCTGCATTAGCAAATACAAAAATGACCAAAGGTAAAACTGGACAAATTGCTTCAATAAAAGGGATTGATATTCCAACTAATGGACCATAGTCTTTGTATTGTTGAATGAGATGTAAAAAATGTTCTTCTGTAAAAAAAGCCTTTAAGTCAAAAACGTTCATTTAAATATGAATCTCTCCTTAAGCCGTATTTCTAAATAGATATCCTTACTGTTAACATTATCACATATAACTATTTATTCAATAATAATAAATGATTCTAACTAGTATTTTTTGTAATAATTTGACTGATTATCTTATAAATATTTTCTTACTAATTTTTTCCTAATGATGCTTAATGTAATTCTAATAAACTATCTTTGAATAAATAAAAAAACTACTTCACTGAATGGAAAAGTAGTTTCGTGTATAGACAAAGTCCTAATAACTTGATTTTCAGACTGAAATTGTCAATTAAATAAGTCATGTCTTGTTGATTTCCACTACGGGATACTCGCTTTTCGTGGGGAGAGAGGTGAGCCTCCTCGTACCTGCGGGGTCTCACCCTTCCTGCAATCTCCCATAGGAGTCGAGCATCCTTTCGTTCCAATCAATTCATCTAAAAAAGTAATTCCTTAAAAGATTTAGAAGAAGATTCAAAAATTGCAAATAAAAAGCACTACATAAAAAGCAGTAAAGCTGTAAATAAAGCCACGAATACTGAAGAAAAAAAAAACTAAAAATAGAGAAATAATATTAAAAATCAACAAACAAAAACAACTCTATACCTAGGAAGTATTAAAACTTCAATCCTAGAATCAACTACGAAAACGTTAAAGATAAATATAGATGAAAACAAAATCTATGTTAAATTATATTATTTTTCTTATTGGCTCTGTTAATTTAAAATGTTGATTTTTGAAATAAAAAAGAGGCTGTCAAATTAGACAGCCTATAGGAATTCTTATCTATATCGATTTTCTGCTTTACCTTTGTCTCTCCATTAATTCCAACTATCATTGTTTAAAATAGCTCCTACATTAGAAGCAATTAAATCTCTGTATTAAAAGAAATTTTGATATTTCATCGTAAAATAATAAACAATAGTTAAAAGAGCTAAAATCGAAAAGTTATAAAAGCTAAACCTTATAAGGTATATTTTACTTTTTTGTGGATCCCTCTTAATAAAAAGTTTAAATGAAATTACACTTGCGAGGGAAGCAACAATCGTACCAAGTCCACCTAAATTCACACCTACTAATAAAGGCTGCCAATTCGCGGAGAATTTTGATAAAAAGATCGCAGCTGGTACATTACTTATCAGTTGGCTTAAAAATATGGAACTGAAGAAGATTGATGTGGGACTTTTGAGATTTTCGCTGGCAAATGTGTGTACTACCTTTAATTCGGATATGTTTCCTATAAATATAAAAAAACATATAAAAGTAATAAGCAATAAATAATCAATTTTCTTCAATAATTTTATATCAAGTATACACGCGGTTCCAAATGCGATGATAAACGCTAGTTTGTAGTTTAAAACCCCTAGTATGGATGCAGATATGATGCCAAATAATATTCCCCATACTGTTGCCTTTTTTTTATTTTTTATAAGAATATATGGAAGTTCCATTTCCAATGTTTTACTTTTTAATCTTTGATTAAAAAAGAATAACAGAACAATTCCCAGAACCACTAATAGAAGAATTGTTGTGAAAAATTGGATAGGCCTTATACCGTAATAAGTAAATATGAAAAGATTTTGTGGATTTCCCATTGGAGTTAGGCTGCTTCCAATGTTAGCCGCAATTGTCTCTAGTATAATAGTATCTAACATAGAAGCTTGTATTATCTTACTAATTATAAGTGTTAATGGTACAAATGTTATTAATGCCACATCATTTGTTACAAGCATGGAACTAAAAAAGCATAATAAAATTAGGATTGCAGAAACACTTTTACTAGTATGACATTTACTCAGTATAGCAATGGCGAACTTATCCAATAGTTTAAGATCTTCCAGAGCCTTAACTACCAGCATAAGATTAAATAAACTGACTAATACTTTAAAATTTATATAATCTAGTTTTGGTGCATGGAACAAACAGCTTCCGATTGCTAACAAGAATGATATGGTAAATACAATGTCTTTTTTTAAAATTCCAAATTTCAATTTAAATTTTTTTTCGTTTTCCACATAAATATATTCTTTCATCAATCCCCCTCCAGTATTTTCTATTCTACTACACCCCCCTATTTCTTGCATTTAAAACCTGGATACACTTAAAAAATGCCATATTTCCCATTAAATTACAGGGAAAATGGCATTTTTCGTTATAGGGGTAATGATTTATTTTGACTTGATGGGTATGTGTCGTTGCCCCTTATTCAACTAAAGCATGCGTTGGTTGAATAAAATTACAATAAATACTCATTCTTATTTAATAATGGCATTTTCTAAAATCCTCTATTTCTTCATTCATTTCCCATTAATCTACACATTGCTTTAACTATAAAACTAGTTAATCTCCCCCTTTAGCTATGAAGAAGGTGGAATACTTTGTGGGAAATGAAAAATATTCTTAGGATCATATTTGGCTTTCACCCGGGTCAATTGATCGAAGTTGCTACCAAAGTATTCTCTGCGCCAGTTCTTTATTGAGAGGTCTATTGTATTGACGTAAACTCCTTTTGTATATGGGAGCATCGCCCTACGAAAAAGCTCGACCCAGCGAATACCTGTGGCAGCCCCTTCTGGTTTGCTCCATGTAGCAAACAATGACATGTTTGATAGTGCCTTACGGAAGAAATAGGCCGTAGCCTGATTCGGTATATCAGCAACTGCCCCGTTTAATCCATGGAATAAAACGGAGGTAGTAGTATTAGGAGGCTGTTCGTTGATGAAACGTTCGATGATATTTAGAGCCTTTTCTGGTAACAGGTCATATACATAGGGACCTACACTCTTGAAAGGTATCGGAGTCGATGGGTTACGTGCATATACCAGGGGTGCAACTTCAACCCAAGGCAATTCTTTTATGGTTACTTTCAACGGATAACCAGCTCCAAGTAACGGTTCCAACAGTCTTCGAAATTCTCTTAATGAACCAAGAAAGACCCCTTGCATTAATAGGCTGGGTTCCACTCCTTTAGACATAAATAGGGTAGTTGTAAGCCTATTGTCAGCATCAGGGAGTGTATAGTCCTGCCATACTCTGAGCACAGATTTTAGATCCTTCAACTCCCAGTTTATTTCAGCAAATCCGACTGTCTTAATTCGGTGTGTCCGAAAACGAAAAGAAGTACAGATGCCGAAATTCCCCCCACCTCCTCCACGAGATGCCCAAAACAGATCTGGATGTTCGTTAGCGTTTGCACGGATTACACTTCCATTTGCATCAACCATTTCAAGCTCGAGTAAGTGATCTTGTGTAAGCCCCCAAGTTCTGGACAGAATACTATGTCCACCGCCCAAAGTAAGACCTGCTATTGCTGGGGTAGCACATATACCTGTTGGTACCACCAATCCTTCAGATCCAAGTGTCTCGGTTAATGCAACGTTCTTCCAACCTGTTCCCAACGTAACAATCCCACTTCTGCGATCCACATCCAACTGTGTCATTTCGCTAACATCTATAACAATACCAGCATTTTCGACTGACAAAGCCTCGTAACTATGGCGTCCGGATCGCATACGGATTGGTACTTTCTTTTTTCTTGCCCAGCGTATAGCGTTTATTACGTCTTGAGTATTTTGAGCAAAGACAATTACCAAAGGAAACTTATTAAAAAAGGTGTTGAACTCATGACGGGCTGAATCGTATTGAGTATCCCCCGGTATCACAATACGTCCTGTAAGTTCAATTTTTTTATCATTGGTCATAGTTAATTTACTCCTCATTTCAAAATTCTGTTTTCAATTGTTCTTTAACGAAATATTCTTCAAATATAAATGATAATATGAAAACATATTTTGATTTATGTTTGTTTGTTTCTATATCAAAGAAGGTGTAATCACTACTTCACTAATTTCCTTTTTATACATAAAAATCAAATTAAAGTTGTTTATTCAATTATCTTTCTTGATTGTTGGGAAACGTCTATATGCAATTAATGTTTTTAATAGTTGATTACACAGAAAACGTTTTCATCGAAAAAATCATTTATTCTATCTATCAGACTTTCCTTTTGATTTTCATTGTCATTTAAATGATTATTATTAAAAAAACTACTTATAGTAAGAATTGCCTGTTTTTTGTATCTAGCAATAAAGTAAAGAGAAATAACAATTATAATCAGAACAATTAAAATTAATATTGCTATTGCACTCTTGTTCAAAATGTAAACAACCCCTTACTTGTCCCTTATTCTATAGATTTTTTCAAATAATGCCCATAAAAAAACTACTTTACTAAATGTTAAGTAGTCAAAATTTTAATCTTTCACATTTATTTTTCGTGTATTGATATTCCTTTTATATATGAAGTAATTTCGTTATCAGGGATTAATTTGTAAGTTTTTTGTTGGGTATTCTCAGGGTTGAGCCGATCTTCATAAATAGCCCTTAAATGTGCAGTTCGATATAATTGGTTTTCAAATGAACCACGAGATATTTCTAATGGAAGTTCAACACCATTGAAAAATTCAACAACTGATCGATTGTATTTACCGCCTCTGAAATTTGCAACATGATTGTAGGAGATCCAAGAACATTCTACTTTTAAAGAAGATGAAGTGGGGAAAAAGAAAATTTGATTCATTGAGCTGATCGCTATTGGTGGTTTGTGAGTGATGGAAATCATTTGTTTAGTTCCTTCACGCCTACCCCGGTAACTACTCCCAAAGTAAGCACAACTTCTTTCAATAATTTCAATCGGTTTCATTAAAACATAAAAACTATCATCTGTTTCATAAACCTTTGAAATTACAACTAAATCGACCGTAAATTCTGGAATGATTGCCATTGTCGACTTATTAATCTCGTACTCATTTAATACTTTAACTTGTCCTTTCACATGATTCATCCTTACAACTCCTTCTGTTATTAGAATTGAAATGTTAAATTTTGTTGGCTTCAAGACAGTCTCTTAAATAAATTGATTGCCAACAATTAAATTTAACAAGATCAGATAAAAAATTTTTAACATGAAGTATAGTAGCTACATTGATGTTAGAGAAATAATATCACAAATCTTTATTTGTAAAATCATTTTTTAAATACTTTAACAAAAGTGTCACTGTTTACTAAATTTTAGGATAATAGCCAATAGAAAAACCACCTTTCTCACAATTGAAAAAAGTGGTTTTTTACTAATTAGTTAGATGAAAATTGCTGTTCTTCAGTAGAGCCTTTAAGAGCTGTTGTTGAAGAAGTTCCTCCAGTAATTATTTGAGCTACTTGATCAAAATATCCTGTTCCAACTTCGCGTTGATGTCTTGTTGCAGTATAACCATATTGTTCACTTGCAAATTCGGCTTGTTGAAGTTCTGAATATGCTCCCATTCCACGATCTTTGTAATTTCTAGCTAATTCAAACATTCCAAAGTTTAATGAATGGAAACCAGCAAGGGTAACGAATTGGAATTTATAACCCATTGCTGCAATTTGTTGTTGGAATGTCTCGATTGTTTCGTCATCTAGTTTCTTCTTCCAGTTAAATGAAGGTGAGCAGTTATAAGCTAGTAATTTACCTGGGAATTTAGCATGAATAGCATCTGCAAAACGTTTTGCATCTTCTAGGTTTGGCTCTGATGTCTCACACCAAACTAAGTCTGCATACGGTGCATAAGCAAGACCACGAGCAATTGCTTGATCTAACCCCGCTTTCGTACGATAAAAACCTTCAGGTGTTCTTTCACCTGTAATAAATTGTTTGTCGACTGGATCAATATCACTAGTAATTAAATCTGCTGCATCTGCATCAGTTCGTGCAACAATAAGAGTAGGAACTCCCATTACATCCGCTGCTAAACGAGCAGAGATTAAGTTACGAACCGCCGTTTGTGTTGGTAATAATACTTTCCCACCTAAATGGCCACATTTTTTCTCCGAAGACAATTGATCTTCAAAATGTACACCTGCCGCTCCTGCTTCGATCATACTTTTCATTAGTTCAAATACATTTAATTGTCCACCGAAGCCAGCCTCTGCATCTGCCATAATCGGTGCGAAGTAGTCGATTTCTTCTCCACCTTCAACATATTGAATTTGATCTGCGCGTTGGAAAGCCTGATTAATTCGTTTTACAACTGCTGGTACAGAATTTGCCGGATATAAGCTTTGATCTGGGTACATTTGTCCAGAAAGATTCGCATCAGCAGCTACTTGCCAACCACTTAAATAAATAGCCTTCAAACCTGCTTTTACTTGTTGAATTGCTTGATTTCCAGTTAATGCTCCTAGTGCATTAACATAGTTTTCTTCATTTAAAAGCTTCCATAATTTTTCCGCGCCTTTTTTTGCCAATGTTTGTTCAATATCGATTGATCCTCTTAATTTAATTACATCTTCAGCAGTATATGTTCTAGTAATGCCATTCCATCTAGAATCAAGCTCCCAGCTTTCTTGTAATTCAGCAATACGCTTTTCACGATTTTTCGTCATATTCAATTCCTCCTAGTTTTTATAAAAAGTTATATCCTTTTAAAGTCAGAAAGTCAGCAAATTCATCGTTGCTAATTAACTCATCAAATAATCCAACTGCTTCATTAAATCGTTTTGCTTCAAACAGTTCTTTCCCAATTTCTAGTTGAAGCTTCATCATTTCTTCATTTTTTAATGAATCCACTAATTGTAAAGTAATGTTTGTACCATCCTCTAAAACACCTTTTTCATGACGCACCCATTGCCAAATTTGCGCGCGCGAAATTTCAGCAGTCGCAGCATCTTCCATTAAATTGTATAGCGGCACCGCACCTCGACCACTTATCCATGCTTCAATATATTGAATCGCAACTGTTATATTTGTTCTGAGACCTTGTTCAGTAATAACACCACTAGGAATCTCTAAAAGGTCCGCCTCAGTTACATTAACATCCTCACGTTTTCTATGAATCTGGTTTGGTGTAGGCATAAATCGATTAAACTGTTCAAGAGCAACAGCTACTAAACCAGGATGAGCTACCCAAGTTCCATCGTGTCCATCCTTTGCTTCACGCTCTTTATCTTTTCTTACCTTTTCAAACGCAACTTCATTTCGCTCTTTATCATCTTTAATTGGAATTTGAGCTGCCATTCCTCCAATTGCCGGAGCATTTCGACGATGACAAGTTTGAATAACTTTTTGAGAATATGAACGCATAAAAGGTACTTCCATCGTCACAACAGATCGATCAGGTAAAATAATTGATTTGTCGTATCGCATCATTTTTATAAAACTAAAAATATAATCCCATCTGCCGCAATTAAATCCTGCAGAATGATCCTTTAATTCATAAAGTATTTCATCCATTTCAAATGAAGCAGCAATTGTTTCGATTAATACAGTTGCTTTAATCGTTCCAACCGGTATATTCAATTCATTTTGAGCAAATAAAAAAACATCATTCCATAATCTTGCTTCCAAATAACTTTCCATTTTTGGTAAATAAAAATAAGGTCCTGAGCCATTTTTTATTGCTTGTTTTGCATTATGAAAGAAATAAAGTCCAAAATCTACTAAGCTACCTGACATATTTTCACCATTTACAGTGATATGTTTTTCTTCTAAATGCCAGCCCCTTGGTCGAACTAATAGTACAGCTGGCTTCTCTTTTAACTTATATGTTTTTCCATTTGAATGAAGTGAAATTGTTCGGTTCACAGCATCTTTTAAATTAACCTGACCCGAAATGATATTTTCCCATGTTGGAGAAGTAGCATCTTCAAAATCAGCCATGAAAACAAACGCATCAGAATTCAATGCATTGATAATCATTTTTCGATCAACTGGTCCTGTTATCTCTACTCTTCGATCTTGTAAATCCTCTGGAATAGGTGCTATTGTCCATTCACTTTCACGAATGTGTTTTGTTTCCTCTAAAAATTGGAGCTTTCCACCATTCTGTAAAAAACACATTCTTTCTTTTCTGTTTAATAACAGCTGTTGTCTACGCTGATCAAATTTCAGATGTAATTGCTCTAAAAAACTTAATGCTTCGGTCGTAAGAATGTCAGTTGAACCTTCTACATGATTACCTAGAACTTTGATTTTTGAAAGCTCAGTTGTCATATGATCCCTCCATTCAGTTATATAACAGATATCGTTTACTTATGTTATTATATAACAGTATATTCAGATTTGATATTAAATTCTGAAAATATTTCCGAAAGAATTTTCGACAGTTTTACTTTTTAAAGTGTGGAGGTTTATTTCAATTAAATAAAAAACACCCTATACGGATGTTTTTAGACCAGTATCCATCTTTTGCAAATGGAGGAACAGTAAAATACGAAAATCAGCATTTTCTTTATAAAACTTACCTTTAGAATTACTTAAAATTATATTTTTTTTCTTAATTACTTTATCATTTTTATAAAGTTCAACTTTGAATTGACCTTTGTAAAGTCTAGTCCGATCTAACGAGAAACTAGTTCCAGATGTATCTTGTTCTTCTGTCCATATTTTTTGGAACAGTACTTGATTTTTATCATTATTTATTACTAATTCTCTTATATTCTTGTTAACTTTCCCTAATTGCGTATCTTGGTAGTCCACTGATACCCCAATTATTTTATTTAGATCGAGAGGTCCCTCATATTTTTCCATTTTCTGAGATTCTGCGTTAATTACAACCTAAGTGAAAATCTTCAATTTGTGCTCCATTGTCTTTAATAAAGTTTAGTAAAAGTATACTAAAAGGAACACACGAAATAATTAGTATACATATAAAAAGTATTCTTCCTTCAATAAGATCACCTCAGTAAAAGTTGTTATAGAGAATTAGATTTAATTTTCGTTCCTCATTTTTTTTGAATAAAAAGTTATTTTTTCTAAATTTAACTACCGAAGCTAATTAAACTCAATAGAATAAATGTGAAACTTTCAACAGATTTTATAACTTTTGATAATATGACACATTTAAAGTTGTTGATCCTATGTACAATTAAGACATTTAAATGGCGTTTCCATAATACAAAAAAAAGCTTGTAGATATTGGTACAAAGCCAATCAATCTACAAGCTAAACATTCAACAAAGAATTTACTCTATTTATTATTGATTCTTTTTTCAGCTGCCTCTAAATACTTCATTCTTTCCAACATTGTCGGATGATCATATCTAAATAATTTCACTAAAAATGGTGGATTTACTTGAGACAAACTGTTTTTGGATAACTTTTGAAACGCTATAATTCCTGCCTCCGGATCATGTGTTAGTTTAACTGCATATAAATCCGCTCTTTTCTCGGCACTTCTTGAAAATGCATTTGATATCGGATCAGAAATAAAGCCTACAATTCCACTAATGATCAAAAATAAGGTTAGGATGACGGCCATTTTTTCGGTTGAATGACTGCTCCTATTCTTTGATCGTACATACTTCATTAATAAATGTATGATATACAGACCGACTAAACTACCTGCTAACATACCAAACATTGATTTATAGATGTCTTTATGGACGTAATGTGACATTTCATGAGCCATGATGAACATAATTTCATCTTCAGTCAGCCCTTTAAGAGTTGTATCCCATAATACAATCCTAGCGTTTTTACCTATTCCAGTAACATATGCATTATAAGTAGTTGTCTTAGTAGACATATTTACTTCATATACTCGATGTGCTGGAATATTTGCTTCTTTAGCAAGGGTAATAATTTTCTTTTCTAAATTTTTATCTTTTAATGGGTAAAAATCATTATATAAGGGATCTATTACTACAGGCTGAATAAATGTCAAGAAAATAGTAAAAGGAATACTTAATAGCCATGCAGTTAGCCACCATTTCTTTGGTTGTTTTTTGATTAATAAATACACAACATACATCACAAAAAACATCATGGCAAAATTTATCCAAAAACCAATCATTTCATCCTTCATCCACGCATTAAATGATTGAACAGACAATCCGTATTTCGTCGATAATTTAAATCGATAGAAATCAAATGGAAATGAAACGATATATGTAGCGACCGAGACAAAGAAGAAATATAAAAAGACTTGTATAAACTTAAATCTAGTCAACTTAGATAATGAGTCACCTAATCTTTCAATTGAGCCACTTAATAATAAAAGTGATAATACAATCCAATCAATTGGTAAGGTAATAAAGTAAAGAACATTTTTTAAAGTGCTATAGCTAGAACTTAGATTAGCTTCCTTATGATTCATGAATGTATGTGGATCAACAAATGTTCCTTTATATTTTGAAGGTAGGTCAGAAGTCGTAAAAACATAAAAATATAACAGGACTAAAATGATATAAACGAGATAGCCTAGACAAATGAATTTCGTTAATTTAGATTTAGTTGCTTTTTTCATAAAATCTCCCCCCATTCTATATTATCAACTTTGTCCAATTTTTTAGAACTTCAACCTGTTATATTTTTATTTACTTTTTTCTATTTTAAAGAGATTTTTAGGAAAATAAAGATACAACCTTTATCAAACGTAAAAAATTCCGTCCAACACTTTTAGAATAAAATGGGGAAGATCTTAAACAGTTTTTATAAATACCAGGAATTAGTAATCTATTTTAATGGAGAGAAATTAAAATGTGAGATGGGTATATCGGAGGTTATTTTTCATTTCTAGTATAAATTCAACTTTATTTTATAGATAATTAGCAGACTAGAATCATTTTTTTATTTAAATTTGAAAGAATTAGAATAGTTTTGCATGTTTTCCATTTGAAAGGACCAACTACTGTCCATTTTTTAGTGTGCAATACCTTAACTGGTATGGGTAATCATACATCTTATTTGCAGATTTGTTATTTTTATTTGCAGTTTTAATATTTTTAATTGCAGTTTTAATATTTTTAATTGCAGATTTACTATTTTTATTTGCAGTTTGCCTTTAATTGTAGCTTGTCCTCGTTTATTTGCACAGTTGTGTCTCTTATTTGCAGTGCTCAAGGACTTCTTTGCAGATCAGACTTTAACTACACTTTCAGTTTTTATATCCAAAATAAAAAAGGAGAGATCCCCTCTCCTCTATTACCACGATTTATAGTCTAACTGAATCTTTCAACGCTCTTCTAAGTATTTTTCCAGTTGCATTTTTTGGTAACTCCGGAATGAACTCTATTGATCTTGGTACTTTATATTTCGCTAAGTGCGCCTTGCAATATTCTGTCAAAGTCTCCACACTTAATGAAGGATTTTTTGAAACAACATAGGCTTTTACACTTTCTCCAAAATTATCGTCTGGTAATCCAATCACCGCACATTCAACAACGTCTGGATGATTATAAATTACCTCTTCTACCTCACGAGGGTATACATTATAGCCGCCAACAAGAATCAATTCTTTTTTCCGATCGACTATATAGAAATAACCATCTTCGTCAATTCTTGCTAGGTCACCAGTATATAACCAGCCATCACGTATCGTCATTGCTGTTTCTTCTGGCATATTATAATAGCCTTTCATTATATTTGGTCCGCGGACGATTAATTCACCTACTTCACCAACTGCTGCTTCTTCACCAAGAGCATTTACAACTTTATTTTCTACATTGCTAATATTTGTCCCAATAGATCCTGCTTTTCTCGGACGGTCTAATGGATTAAACGTCGTAACAGGTGAAGCTTCTGATAATCCATAACCTTCTGAAATAATAACTTTAAATTTTTTCTCAAAATTCTCTAAAAGTGCAACAGGCAATGAAGAACCACCTGAAATGCATAGACGAATTGACTCAAAGTCTTCTGTCTTTCCTTCTGGGAATTGATATAAGAAATTATACATTGTTGGCACACCAGCAAATACGGTTGCTTTGTATGTACGAATAATATCAAATATTTCTTTTGGGCTAAATTTAGGCACTAAAATAACAGTAGCTCCATACATTAAAGGTGCGTTTAAAGCTACAGTTAAACAAAATACATGGAAAGCAGGTAAAGTTGCAATTACCTTTTCTGTATTTGAAAAGCTTAAGAAGTGTCCTGCATCCATAGCATTCGAATAAAGGTTTTTATGCGTTAACATAGCTCCTTTTGGTTTTCCTGTGGTACCAGAAGTATATAAAATGACTGCTAAATCATCATCATGTAATTCAGGTCCTTTGAAATCTATATCTCCAAGTCCAACTACATTTGTAAACGATTTCAATTTATTGTTTTTAAATTCATAAGGATTTTCTTGTTTAGTTTCACAAATAATGAAGTGATCGATATTAGGAAGAATCGGTGAAGCTTTTTCTACAAGTGGAAGAAATAAGTCTAAGGTGATAACTGCTTTTGCGTCGCCGTTTGTTAATATGTATACTAATTCATCGGGTGCATATAAAGGATTAACCGGTATTACAGCCGCTCCAACCTTCAATGCACCATATAGCGCTATAATAAAATGAGGAGAATTACCAACAACTAGAGCTACTTTATCTCCTTTTTCAATCCCTAATTTTGAGAGGCCACTCGCAAATTTTGTAATATAAGTCTCTAGTGTTGAGTATGAAAATGTCTGCCCTTCAAAGATAATAGCAGAATGTTCAGGATGCCTCAAAGCTGATTGTGACAGTGTTTCAACTAAATTCAAGAAAAACTACCCCCTTTAAATATAAAAATTTAAAATATTCTAAATATATTATATTGCTAGAAAACAATTCTGACAAGTGAGAAAACTAGCACTTTTTAGACTTCTTCTTTTTTAACAAACAAAAAAAGAGTAGTTTCCTACTCTTTTTTTAAAATAATAAACTCATAAATTCTTCTTTCGTTACATTACCAAAATAATGGGTAAAATTAATTTCATTTAGCTTATTTTCAATCTCTTGTTGATCAAATTTACTACCAATCAGAAGCTGTTCTATATCAGATACATCCCCTACCCCAAAGAAGTCACCATAAATTTTAACATTCTCAATGATTCCTTTGTTTACATCTAAACGAAGATCAATTGAACCAGCAGAGAATCTTTTACTTTGTTGAATATTGCATTTAGGAGATTTTCCAAAATTCCAATCCCAATTTCGGTACCTCCTCTCAGCAAGTTCTTTAATATTTTTTATATCCTCATCTGTCCATTCATATCGTTCTATTCTTCCATGTTCTTTAAAAATAGATTGTAAAATTAAATCTTTAAACTCTAGGATTGTTAAATCGTCTTTTAAAAATTCCTTAATATTTGCAACTCTACTTCGGACTGATTTAATTCCTTTAGATTGAATTTTTTCTAGCTTTACGTTTAATGCATTTACAACTTCATCTATATCACTATCAAACAATAATGTACCGTGGCTAAACATTCTACCTTTAGTAGAAAATTGTGCATTACCCGAGATTTTTCTGCCTTCTGCTAATATATCATTTCTTCCACTAAGTTCAGCATTCACACCGAGTTCTTTTAACGCCTCGATTACTGGCTCAGTAAACTTTCTAAAATTATGAAAGCTGTCACCATCATCTTTTGTAATAAAACTAAAGTTAAGATTTCCTAAATCATGATATACCGCTCCACCGCCAGATAATCTACGAACTACATGGATATTATGATCATTTACATATGAAGCATTAATCTCCTCGGCAGTATTTTGATTTTTACCAATGATGATTGATGGTTCATTAATATAAAATAAAAAATATGTATTTTCAGGATCTAGATTTTTTAGCGCATATTCTTCCATTGCTAAATTTAATGTTGGATCCGTTATTCCCCTATTATCTAAAAAAAGCATATGTATCCTCCTATAATTTCGATTTCCATTCAAATCCTGTATAAGCTAAATGAACAAGTCCATTATAATACTTTTGGGCTTCACTTATTAAATCTTTTGTATTTTCACTATGAGGAAGATGTGATAATAATAATTCTTTTACATTCGCCTCATTTGCAATTGTTGCAGCATCTTTGCTGCTCATATGCCCCACTTTAGCTCCATCTTGATGTTCATACATATTACAGTCACTTATAAGTAAATCCGCGTTGGAAGAAAACGGTATGAACTCTTCCGTAAAGCTTGAATCCGCTGTATATACAACCGAATGATTTGCAGTTTCAATTCGCATCGCGAAACAATCAACCGGATGAAGAGTTTTAAGAAAACGTATTGTAAATGGACCTAGATCGAGAGCCTCATTTGGATTATATTCATATCCCTTTGTTGCTTCTTTATATGTTAATGAATTAAATTTTTCGTGATCAAAGTTATGTCCATAAATAGGTAAAGCAAACTTAAGCTTACCTGAGTTTACAAGTTGGAAGTATTGTAGCACTCCTATATCTGCAATATGATCATGATGATAATGTGAAAGGATTACAGCATTTAGGCAATTAGGATCTATGTAATATTGTAATGAAGCTAATGCACCAGAACCACAATCAACCAATAGATTAAAATTTTTTGATTTAAATAAATAACATGAAGTTGCTTCACCTTTACCTGGATAGCCGCCCCAATAACCAATAACGGTTACTTTCATAAAACAAACACACTCCTTTATACTTATTATTTCTATGAAAATTTAAATTTATAAGCTTGTCCTTACTGTTTAGTAAAAATAGGCGTTTAGATTATTTTTTAAAAATTGTACTAATACAGATTGACACAAAATAAGTTGTAGTAATACAATACTAATAAGTTAACTAAAGGAGAGGGTAACATGCTTGTAAAAATGTCCGAATTTTTGAAACTATTACCAAAGAAATTATGTAAACATTGTAATTCAACGATTGAAGAACAACATGATTGCTACAGTAACACTTGTTCAAATTGCTTAAAAGATAGTTTTTAACTGAAGTCTCTTTGGAACATCAATTTTCTTAACGAAATTATTAAACATATTATTAGTACAAAGACAGAATAAAAAGAGCAACCTAAAAGTATCAATCTACTTTTTTGGTTGCTCTATTCTTTACTAGTTGTTTTTAAAAGCCTTAATAATTTCGAACAGCTTGTTTTTCATGTGAGAACAAGTATTCAATTGTATCTGAAACTGCTTTTTCACCTTGATCTATGCAGTCTGGTAAGCCGGACCCATAAAACGAGCAACCGATTACCGATACACCAGGCATTTCTTTTTGTAAATATTGTTCCATATTTTTCGTACGCTCTTTATGATTAATCGTATATTGAGGCATAGCATCTTTCCATCTTGAAACTATATAAAACTCTGGTTTTTCAGTTATATCCATCGTTTTTCTTAAATCTTCTAAAACAATTTCAACAAGTTCTTCATCCGTTTTATCGACTATTTCCTTATTGTAAGGTCGTCCAACATAACAACGTAATAAAACTTTACCTTTTGGACATGCATGTGCCCATTTTTTATGAGTCCAAGTACACGCTGTTATATTATAGTCATTATTACGTGAAACAACAAAGCCTGTACCATTTATATCCTTCTTAATTGCATGCTCTGGAAATGCAAGTGCAACATTCGCAACAGATGTAGAAGGAACTTTTTTGAAAGGCTCAAATACAGGTTTATTATTAAATAGTTGTGGAATGAAACGATGAGGTACAGTAACGATAATTGAATCTGATTCTATCTTTTCATTATTACTAAGTAAAATCTCATATTTTTTTCCAATTTTATTTATATTAACTACTTGTACACCTTTTAAAACTTCCTCTTGATCTAACTCTTCTTCAATTCGTTCAACGATTGTTTGAAGACCAGTACTTACAGTCTGGAAAATTCCTTTTCTCGGACCTTTTGATTTCTTCACAGGCATCTCTTTTTTCATTCCTAGAACAATACTTTGATGTTTTTGTTCAATTTGGAAGAATTGAGGGAACGTTGCCATTAAACTCATTTGGTCAATGTCGCCTGAATAAATACCTGATAAAAGGGGTTCAATTAGATTCTCAACTACTTCATTACCAAGTCTTCTTCTAAAAAATTTACCTAATGACATATCCCCTTGGACATGTGTTTTTGGTAAAACAAAATCTAAACCTGCACGAATTTTTCCTGCTGGTGAAAATAGACCTGAAAAAATAAAAGGCTTGATTTGTGTAGGAATCCCCATGTTTGAACCTTCTGGCATACCATGTAATTTATTATGGGCTAATACATACGATTTTCCAGAAGAATTAAAAACGATTTGATCTTGGATACCTAAGTTTTCAGCTAATCGATATGCACTCTTTTTCCTTGCCAAAAATGAGTCAGGACCACGCTCAATAACAAACCCATCTTTTCTAATTGTTTGGATTTTTCCTCCAAGCCTTGATGAACCTTCAATTAATTGAATATCAATTGGAAGATTATTTTTTAATTTTTCTTGTTTTAAATAGTAGGCAGATGTCAATCCAGTAATACCGCCACCAATAATGACAACCTTCTTATTCACTTCTTTACCTCCTATTTCAAAACCATATTATTGTTCGTTTAATTTTCTTAATACAACCGTACTAAGCCCACTAATAAATAATGGATCCGTATTAGGCATCGGTGGACGAACATATGCTTTTTGAATTTCATCCGTTACGTGTTTGCATTCTATATCATTATCATACAGTACTTCTAAATGCTCACTTACAAATCCTAATGGTAAGTATACATAAGTTTCAAAATCATAGTTTTCATCTAACTCACGTGTTAAATCTTGTACATCAGGTCCAAGCCAAGGATCTGGTGTATTACCAGCACTTTGCCATCCTAGAAAATAATGACGAATATCAGATTGCTGAACGACTAACTCGGCAGTTTCCTTAAGTTGCTCTGGGTATGGATCTCCAAGGTTAAGAATTTTTTCAGGTAAACTATGCGCTGAAAAAATAAACGCCGTTTTCACACGTTGCTCTTCATTCATTGGCTCCAAAATTGCTTCCACTTCACGAACCCAATATTGAATAAATCGTTCTTCTTTATACCAATCATCTACATGGATAATTTTTGGTCCGTCAATTTTTTCTGAATGACCTGTAGCACGTTCGTTATATGACTTTACACTAAACGTAGAATAATGTGGTGCAAGTACGATACTAACTGCTTTTGTTATACCATCTTTTTTCATTTCATCTACTGCATCTTCAATGAATGGTTCAATATGCTTCAGTCCAATATACATTTTGAATTCTACTTTGTCTTGGATCTTATTTAAATCTTCTTCTAATGCTTTTGCTTGTTCAATTGTTATTTTTGCTAAAGGAGAGATTCCTCCAATTGCACGATATCGTTCAGTCAGTTCTTCCAGTGCCTCTTGTGAAGGCTTTCTACCTCTACGAATATCTGTATAATAACGCTCAATATCTGATTCTTTATATGGCGTGCCGTAAGCCATAACTAATAAACCGATTTTTTCTTTCATGTCATCACCATAGTCCTTTTATATTAAGCTTTAACCCTTGATGAATACTCATGGACAAAACTTGTTAATCGTTTAAGAGTATCAGGATTTACTTCAGGGAATACCCCATGACCTAAGTTGAAAATATGACCTGGATTTGCCATACCCTCATCTAATATTTCCTTTGCACGTTTCTCAATTTGTTCCCATGGTGCTAATAAAAACGCAGGATCTAAATTACCTTGAAGCGTTTTCGTAATCCCTAAAGAGCGAGCTTCAGAAATAGAAGTTCTCCAATCTAGACCAATTACATCTACAGGCAGTTCATTCCATTCATGAATTAAATGGCTTGCTCCAATTCCAAACATAGTTGTTGGAATATGGTCTGCTTTAAGTGCTGTAAAAATCTTTTCCATGCATGGTTTAATATAAATACGATAATCATTAGCATTCAATGCACCAACCCATGAATCAAATAATTGAATTGCACTTGCCCCTGCTTTAACTTGTGCCTTTACGTATTTGATTGTCATGTCTGCTAAATGATCCATTAAAGCAAACCATGCTTCTGGCTCTGCGTACATAAATGATTTTGTTTTATTATAGTTTCTAGAAGGTCTACCTTCGATCATATAGCTAGCAACTGTAAAAGGTGCACCTGCAAATCCAATTAATGGAACAGAAAGAACCTCTGTTGTTAATAATTTAATCGTCTCATAGATATAAGGTAGTTGCTCTTCTGGATGAATATCAGTTAACTTTTTTACATCTGCTAATGAACGAATAGGATTGCTGATTACCGGTCCTACCCCTGATTGAATTTCTACGTCTACTCCAATTGCAGGAAGTGGAGACATAATATCTTTATATAAAATAGCTGCATCAACATTATATTGGTCTACTGGTAGCGCTGTTACGTAAGCGCATAATTCAGGTTGATGAGTAATTTCAAATAATGAATATTTTTCTTTTATTTTTCGGTATTCTGGCTGAGAACGCCCTGCTTGTCTCATATACCAAACTGGTGTATGCGTTACTTCTTCTCCTCTGATCGCTTTAAGAAATGTATCGTTAAAATCTTTTTTCATCCTTCAAAGTCTCCCTTTCACTTTTCCAAACTCTACTATTAAATATACTGATTGAACCATTAATTGTATAGAAAACTCGAATTTTGACACATAATGTTCACTGATTTTACAATTTTTCTCAATTAATAGGCCTATTTTACTACCAGACTTTTTCCCATTAAAAATTATATCAAAATATGTCTGAAATATCGAACTAATAATCTTTATTTATTAATACTTTTTATAAAATAAAGGGGTTTTATAATTCTTTTTTTAATGTTCGGTTAATCGTTATCTCATCACTCAAACTTCTTAATCTCTTTACTATTCTTTTTTAAGAGATACAGTTTTTACAATCATAGATTTAATAGGAAATAAAAAACTCCCCTTCAAATCATTTGATAAGAAGGAGAGCCTTAAAATGTCTATTCCTTATTTCTTATGTTGGGTTTGACAAGTTTAGACCTGTCACCTTCTTCTTTTGTTTGAGGATTGTACGGTACTACATAATAAGAAGGGACATTAAATACATTTACAAAGGAATCCTTGTACTCATCTAAACCAGTAACAGTATCTATTAATTTCTCTTTTCCATTCTTCACTCGATAGATTCGATATTGCTGTCTGTGGTCAGTTGGTGCATTCCAATTAATGACGACAGTGAATAATCCAAATGGAGAGAATGATACTTTTGATTGAACATTAGAAATAGGCTCTAAATTTATCGGTGATTCTAGATCGTCTATATTTTTTGGTTTTTTAAATTTGGTAGATGGTTCTCTTCCTGCTTCACTTAAAATCTTTTTAAATAAAATGGTTGGATATGTACTACCATTTCTTAAAAAATGTTTTGAATCTGTTTTATCATATCCCATCCAAATTGCGCCTACAACATCTGGTGTATAGCCTACAAACCAAGCATCTTTGTTTCCATTTGTTTGGCCAGGTATATTTGTAGATCCCGTTTTACCAGCTAAATCGCCAGTAAAACTTCCTCTACTAGCTGTACCTTCATTTACAACACCTTTAAGCATTTTTGTCATATACCAAGAGGTTTGTGATGAAAACACTTTATATTCCTTAATTTTCGCTTCGCCAACTAATTCATTGTTCCGATCATAAATTGCATTAATAACAAAAGGCTCTAATGCATCTCCATCATGATCAAAGGCACTATATGCTTTTACTAGCTCTAATGGTGTTAAACCAATCTTTAGTCCTCCAAGCGCCATACTTAAACCTTGATCGGGGATATTCAAATCCATTTTTTCTAGATACTCTTTTGCATGATCAATTCCTATATCATTTAATAACCAAACTGCTGGTACATTTGCTGACTCTATCAATGCATTAAACATCGAAATCGTTTTCGTATAAACTCCATTATAATTTTTCGGTTTATAGTCTCCTAACGCACTTTGTTCATTTGGTAATAAAGAATACGGATTGTAGTTTCCCGTTTCAAGCGCTGGCGAATAGACAAGTAAAGGCTTCATTGTTGAACCAGGTTGTCTTTTCACGTTAATACGATTTAAACCTTGAAAATAGTAATTTCTGCCTCCAATAGCCGCCTCTACACCACCTGTTTCGGAGTTTATTAATACGAAGGCTCCTTCAGCATTTTGATCAGTTCCCGGAAAATAGTTTCCATTTTTGAAATATTTATAGGCCGTTAATTGTGTTTTTTTATGGATTGGAACGACAACTTTGTATCCACCATTTAACAGTTTGTCATAAGAAATGCCATATTTCTCTTTTGCTTCTTTTATAACCATATCAATATATGTAGCATATCCGTTTTCAAATTTTTGTTCCGTAATATGTAATACTGTTGGTTTGCTTTTGGCTTTCTGATATTCAGTTTCAGTTATATAATGCGTATCTAGCATTTTATAAAGAACAAGATTCCTACGTTCTAAAGATCGCTCCGGTTGTGTGACTGGATCATAATGTGATGGTGCTTTTAATAAGGCTGCTAACGAAGCACTTTCCTCAATAGTCAAATTTTTAACATCTTTCCCGAAATAATATTTCGCAGCCCCACCTATGCCATATACTCCGTGACCGAAATAAACCTGATTTAAATACATTTCTAGTATTTGATCTTTTGTATACTTTCTTTCTAGATTAATTGCTATAATTACTTCCTTTGTTTTTCTCATAAATGTTTTGTCGTTCGTCAAAAAAACATTCTTTGCAAGTTGTTGAGTAAGTGTACTCGCACCTTGTACTTTACTAAATGCTTTTATATCATTTACTATAGCCCGAAAGATTGATTGTGTATCAATTCCATGGTGCTTATAGAAACGTTCATCTTCAATTGAAACTACTGCTTGTTTAGTATAATTAGGTATATCATTAATTGAAACGATTTGATGATTTTCATTATATAGCTTCGAGATAAAATTCCCCTCTAAATCTACCATTTCCGATGATGAATGGACGACTAACTTATCTTCATCTATAACATAATTACCTAAGAAAACGATTAGTAAAAATCCAACAAAGCTAATTAACAGGACACTTAACAGTCCTATTGCTAAATATCCCCATTTTTTCAATTATTTCACCTTCATTTCTCTTACCATATAAGAAATAGTATATCCATTTATTCCCTTGAATAAGTCATTATTTCCTTTTTTTCGATGTATATTTCCTTGGAAATACATTTTTCGCCATTTCTTAACTGAAGATAATTTTGAAGGATATCAATTACATTTCTTGAATAGGTTATATAGATAGTAAGTAGGAGGGTGAAATAATGTCAGATTTATTTTCTTTATTAGATTCATATTATCCAGAAATGGTATCTACACGTAGATACTTACATGAAAATCCTGAGCTTTCATTTAAAGAATACGAGACAGCAAAATTCATTCAAAACTTTTATCAACAATTAAATATTCCATTCAAATCAAATGTCGGTGGAAATGGTGTTGTTGCTACAATTAATGGTCGTAACCCTGGAAAAACAATCGCTTTACGAGCTGATTTTGACGCTCTACCTATTCAAGATGAGAAAAATGTTCCTTATTCCTCAAAAGTACCTGGCGTTATGCATGCATGTGGTCATGATGGTCACACTGCTACACTATTATATTTAGCAAAGGCACTTCATGAGCAAAGAGATTTATGGGACGGTAAAGTTGTGTTCCTTCACCAACATGCAGAAGAATATGCACCAGGTGGAGCAATTTCTATGATTGCCGATGGCTGTTTAGACGGTGTTGATGAGGTTTATGGAACCCATTTGTGGGCAATTGAAGAATTAGGAACAATTGGTTATCGAAAAGGACCAATCATGGCAGCAGCTGATCGTTTTTCAATCACAATCCAAGGCCAAGGCGGTCACGGTGCGGAACCCCATCGAACAAAAGACAGTATTGTAATTGCCAGCCAACTTGTTATGGCACTTCAACAAGTTGTTAGTCGAGAAACAAATCCAATTGACACCGTAGTGTTATCGATTGGAAGTTTCGAGGCAAAAAATGCTTTTAATGTAATCGCCGATCGAGCAACTTTAATAGGGACGGTTCGTACGTTCAAAAAGGAAACACAGGAAAAAGTAAAAAAACAAATTGCTAGAATCATTAAAGGAATTTGTCTAGCAAATGATGTTACATACGAATATAAGTACGATGATGGATATCCTCCAGTAGTAAATCATGAAAAAGAAACTGATTTATTAGTTAATTTAGCCGAATCAATTGAAGAAGTTAATCAATTAAAAGAAATGGACCCTAAAATGGGCGGAGAAGATTTCGCATACTACTTACAAAAAATACCAGGAACATTCTTCTTCACAGGAGCTAAACCTCCTCACGTTACAGAAGCATACCCTCATCACCATCCAAAATTTGATTTTGACGAAAAAGCAATGCTAATTGCGGCAAAAACACTAGGGTCTGTGACATTAACTTCATTAAAACAATCACAAAAATTAGTTGAGCAAAAATAAAAAGAAGGAGAACTTTTTAGTTCTCCTTTTAGTATGTAACTCTTTAAATAAAGTCTTCCTTCTTCTTCATATACCTTAATCGATAAGCATTTTTAGCCGTTTCACCTAATTGTTCAAGAAGTTGATAATTTACATAAGCTCCAACCGGTGCCCCAATAATAGGGACTAATTGCAGAAGTTTTGCTAAATCGATATGATCTCGATATTCTAGTTGTAATTGCTCCCAATTGACTTGGGGATTTTCATCTACTTTATCTTCCCACTTTTCAATAACTTGAAAAACTTTTTTCCGATGGCTATCACTTGAAAAAGCAAGTTGAAAAATATACAGCATAAATTGTCTTTCAAGTTCATCTTTAGGTGAGTAACCATATATTTTTGCTGCCTCAACTAAAAACCTAATTTTTATCCCTAGCAATAACGGAAAATCGGCAAGACCGAGCAATATTCCACCCGCTCCTGTACCCGCACCTTCTACAGCTGAAATCTTTTTGTACTCATTTAACTTTTTATCTAAGATTAAATCTCTTTCTCTAAGTGTTAATGCTTCATACTCTTCGCCACTGCCATTAAAAACTGTAGACCCTCCCATAAATAAAACCATCATATTTTTAACGGTTTTTGTAAGCAGATCTTGGATTTGTTCTGGTAATAATGATTGAAGCTTTAACTGAACTTTTTTTGCAGAAGTTTGAAAAATATTTGAATCGGCCATTACTTTTTGTTTCCATCTAGATAGTTCGTACTCAATACGAAGTTCATAAGAATCCATTTTGTCCACCCTTTACAATTTTTGTGGCTGACTTAACCTTTTATGCACATAAAATTTAATTAACCACATTGAAAATAAAGTATACACAACGATTGCAATAATAAAGTTTAAAATTGACAAGCCCTTTATTAAACCAATAATACTAAAAACTAGACAACATATTATCAGTAGTATATACAAAAGTGTCGAAATAGATTTTTTATTTTCTTCATTTGTATAAGGATAAATTTTCCACAACAAATGATAATTATACTGTTTTAATATTGACATATTCTGTAGAGAAATTACGTAAAGAAATAAAATCCCCATCAATATTTCCCCAATTGTAGTTGGCACCAAGTAAACTACAAACCCACCTACGAAAAGTTGTCTTAAAAACATACTTAAATAGTTACCATTTCGGATAAATGTACGAACTAGTAAATAATTCGCAGCATTTCTCATTTTAATTTTATTTATGATTGGATCCGCCCATTTTCTTCGCTTAACTTGCTGTTGAATAGACGGCACATCGGTAAACATATTCGCAAATCGATAAAAAGTCGCTATTCTTGAAGTATCAAGTTTAACATTTCTTTCCCATTGTACTCTTTTATTTTTACTACCTATTTGAATAAATAATGCATAAACAGCTAAAATTACGATCATTATTACAAGGAAAAAACTGCTCCATTTACTTAATAAACCAAAAATAAATAGGAAAGTACCTAGCAACCTTAAACAATAATCAAAAGCTCGGTTTAAAACACCACTATTTGTAAGATGTAAGAATGAAACAAAAAGATTGTATCCTTTTAATAAGAAAATTATTGCCATAAAGACGATAAAACTAGTTGTTTGACCTAGTGAAAATTTCTTATAAATTGGATAAATCACACCTAACATCATTAACATTAAATAGACTTGAACGATGTACGTAATTAAAAAGGAGCGGATAAAGTAACTTTTCAGCTTTTTTTCTAAAGGTAGTAAATAATGTAAATCAGGTCCTTTAAAAAAAGTAGTTACTTGACCTGTTACAACAAGAAAACTAAAAAGAATAGCGATTAGTAAAATAGCCGGAAAGTCTGGAGATATTGTTTTTAGCATTTGTTGATAATAATATGCTGCTCCCCCAAAGCCAAAAACAATTACAAATTTTATATGATCATTAAAAATATAACGACCATATTTACTCATTTCTTTTATAAAGCTCCTAAACCGTGCTAACCATAATTCTTTTATCGTACTCATATTTCTTTTTCCTTCGTTGCAAAAATATAAATTTCATCTAATGAAGCATTTGGCATATTATATTGAGTTTGTAATTCATTTAATGTACCTTTTGCAATAATTACTCCTTCATGCAAAATAATAAATGAATCACAATAAATTTGAGCAGTCGATAAAATATGAGTAGACATTAAAATGCCTGCTCCTTTTTCTTTTTCATTGTTCAAAATCTCAAGTAAATCATTTATCGCGATTGGATCAAGTCCTAAAAATGGTTCATCTATTATGTATAATTGAGGTTGGACAATAAGGGCACAAATGATCATTACTTTTTGTTTCATCCCTTTAGAGAATGTCGAAGGAAAATATTTTCTTTTATCATATAATCTAAATGTTTTTAATAGCTCATCACTACGTTTTTTAAAATCCTTTTCAGGAATATTATATGCCAAGGCTGTAATTTCAAGATGTTCCTGTAAAGTTAATTCATCATAAATCATCGGTGTTTCAGGAACGTATGATATGCTAGCACGATATGCAGTTGGATCTTTATCAAATGATTCACCATTAATTACTATGTCACCTTTAGAAGGCTTCAAAAGTCCCAAAATATGTTTTATTGTCGTACTCTTACCGGCTCCATTTAACCCGATTAACCCAACAAGCTCATTCCTATTAATCGTAAATGTGACATCTTTAATGACAGGCTGTCTAGTGTATCCACCTGTGACATTTTTTACATGCAATAAAGTCATTCTTTACAAATCCTTTCAAATGTACTTTTCCTATAAATTATATTGTATCAAATAATAATCTTAACTGCCTTATTATCATATTTTATGGAATACTAAAAAAAAATCCTTCTTTTTTTGAATACTATTTTAGGTTAAGGGTATTATAATTCATGAAGGGAAAGCAACACACTGTCTTAGTTCAAAATTTGAAATGAGGTGTGTGTTAAAGGAAATTTAATTTGCGTTCAAACCTAAGTCAGATCAATGTTTAAGTGAAATGAGGTATCTCCAAAGATTAACATAGTTGTCATACACAGCAATGCAAAAATCTAAGGAGATGGTGCGCTTGAACATAATCTATAAAAACAAAGGTCATTAGTATACCAATTTGTAAATGAGGTGTCTCGAGCAGAACATATAATTTATTTATAGGTGTACCAATTTATTGAACATTAAAGCAAATGAGGTGTCTGTTAAAGACAATTTAACTTATTAACCTAAAATCTTTTCTAAAAATCTTTCCCCTTCATCAAGGAGCAACTATTGGTTGCTCCTTGTTTTATTTTGCTGAAAAAGATCCTTGTCAATTAATTATCAAATGTTCGTAAAAGGAGTATAGTGATGTTGATTTCCACTACAGCCTGCTCGCTTTCTAATGACTTCTTGCATTTCCCATGGAGTAGAATATTCTTTCGTTCCAATCAACTTATCATATAAAGATGTTTACCTTAAAGCTACTTCCTTCTATTATCTATACTTTTTTTATCCAATTAACCAATAATGAACTCATTTCTTACAATGATGTCTTCTTTTCAAAAATTTTCTTCTGCTTAAGAATATTTTCTTTACCGCAGGGCATCATAATTCTTGAAGGGAAAGCAACACACTTTCTAATTCAAAAATTTGAAATGAGGTGTGTGTTAAAGGTAATTTAATTTGCGTTCAAACCAGTGCAAGGTAACTGTTAAAGTGAAATGTCTCCCAAGATAAAGCATCGTTGTAAAAACAGCAGTGAAAACATCCAAGGAGATGGTTAGCTTGAACATTATCACTTAAAACAAAGGTTTTAGTATACCAATTTGTAAATGAGGTGTCTCGAGCAGAGCATATAAATTTATTTTAAGGTGTACCAATTTATTGAACTTTAAAGCAAATGAGGTGTCTGTTAAAGACAATTTATAATTACTCCAATAATCTTTCCCCTTCATCAAGAAGCAACATAGGTTGCTTCTTGTTTTATGTTGTTGAAAAGAGTCCTTCCCGCACTCCCTTTTAATCTTTTTTGATCCAAATTAACAATTATTAATTTTCTTAACTTCCACTTAAATCTCATTACTAAGTCTTTTTGTTTTCTTGCTTTCCTGATTTTTACTATTCTCTCTTTGCTTTCACTGTTTTTAAAAGTTTTTTCTTGTTTTGCATACTTTCTTTAATACGGGGCATCATAATTCTTGAAGGGAAAGCAACACACTTTCCAGTTCAAAATTTGAAATGAGGTGTGTGTTAAAGGTAATTTAATTTGCGTTCAAACCGATGCAAGGGTAGTTGTTGAAGTGAAATTTCTCCATAGATAAAACATCGTTGTATAAAACAGCAGTGAAAACATCCAAGGAGATGGTTAGCTTGAACATCATCACTTATAAACAAAGGTTTTAGTATACCAATTTGTAAATGAGGTGTCTCGACCAGAGCATATAAACTTCTTATAAGGTGTACCAATTTATTGAACATTAAAGCAAATGAGGTGTCTGTTAAAGACAATTTATAATTACTCCAAAATCTTTCCCCTTCATCAAGAAGCAACATAGGTTGCTTCTTGTTTTTTTCCTGACCCTATTTCCACTATAACCTACGCCTATGTTAAAATAAGGAAAAAAGTGAAAGGAAGTATAAAAAATGGCACATGACGCTAATTGTATTTTCTGTAAAATTGTTGAAGGTAGCATTCCGGCTTCAAAAGTATACGAGGATGATGATATTTTAGCTTTTTTAGATCTAAGTCAAGTAACAAAAGGACACACATTAGTCATTCCAAAGAATCATGTAGAAAACATATTCGAAATGAATGAAGAGACAGCTAGTACATACTTCCGAAAAGTACCTGACATTGCTAATGCAATGAAAGAAACTTTTAATGTCCAAGGTGTAAATATTTTAAATAATAGTGGTGAAGTTTCAGGTCAAACTGTATTTCATTATCATATGCATATTTTACCACGATACGGAAATAATGATGGCTTTGATGTAAAATGGCTTTCAAACCAAAATCAATACACAAATGAAACGCTACAAGAGATTGCAAAATCTATCGAAAATAACATTATTAAAAAATAATAAAATCATCCCATTTAAATACGAAAACAGGAGAGTGAATATCTCCTGTTTTTGTTTTTTTTATGTACATCCCATCTAATTTCTGCATTTTATACTATATTTTTATAGATTTATATTATATATTTACTATATTACCAATAATATTTTATCGACAATCACTCTATAGTTTCGTTAAAATTATTATATAAGCATAACTTCCACAACCCACAACACTTAATTATAATATAAAAATGTAGAATTTTATCAACTACTTTGTGAAAATTTTTAAAAATTCTAACTAAAAGTTCTTTATTTCTTCACATATTATTGGCATAATAATAAATAGATAGTTAAATAGAAAAGAAGGTGAATTGATGAAAACTGAACAAAAATTATACACAATGAAAGAAGCTTTGATTTTTAGTCAAAGAATTGCCCAAATTTCTAAAGCATTATGGAAGTCAGTTGAAAAGGACTGGCAACAATGGATTAAGCCCTATGATTTAAATATCAATGAACATCATATTTTAATGATCGCCTTCCACTTAAAGGGTGCGTCTATTTCTGAAATTGCTAAATTTGGTGTAATGCACGTATCAACTGCTTTTAACTTCTCTAAAAAGCTAGAAGAACGTGGTTTATTAGTGTTTTCTAAAAAAGTAGAAGATAAACGTAATACGTATATTGAATTAACAGAAAAAGGTAAAGATATGCTATTAGAGATCTTAGGTGAATTTGATCCAGAGACAAATTCAGTTTTTCAAGGTACTTTACCATTAAAAGAATTTTATGGTAAATTTCCAGAAAATATGGAAATTATGGCTATTTTACGTAATATTTATGGAAAAGATTTTATGGATATATTTGAAACAACGTTAGGTAACATAGATAAAGAATTCATTGAAGAAGATAATCGTTTAATTAAGAAACCTTAATATCTTCTTTAAAGTTACAATTTCAGTTTATATGTCCTTGAAATTGTACAAATAAATAGAAGCGGGGCAAGATTAATTAAATCCTTCCGCTTTTTATTTCGGCCACTTTTGTTCAAAATTTCACATAAATGCCTCTTTGAAACCCTCAGACTCATTTCCTTTTCATTTATTTCTAAATTTCAATTAACAAAGCATATGTACATCATTAACTAGTTTAATCTAGAATAAAAACTCAACCGGAGGTACAATACCTCCGGTTGAATATTTGTCTTATTTACAAATTAGATGCAAGCTGCTCCTACGATAATTAATAAGATGAACAATACAACGATTAACGCAAATCCTCCACCATGGAATCCTACGCCCATCATCCACACCTCCTTTTGCTACATATCTTATCTTATGCGTGTAGTAAAAAATGGTCTGGGCAAATGTATAAATAACCTTCATTTTTGAAGATTCATACTACTTATAAAAATGAACACCCAATAATGATTAGCAAAATAAACAGGATCACGATTAATATAAATTCATTCGATGCTTTCCCCTCCATTTTTCCACCCTCCTAACAGTAATCCATAATAATATATAGACGAATGCCTTAAATGATTGGGCGAATGTCACGATTGACAAGTTTTTAATTTGCAAGATAAGCATGATTTTTAGGCAAAGTTAGGAGTTAAAATAAAAAAATAGAAATCTGCATTCATTTATTACGCTACTCTCATAGTGCCTACATTTCATTTAAAATTAGTTCAAGTTTCCTTGAAATTAATTAGTTTTTAAATAAAAAGCATACCAAATTATTCTTTTTTTGGATAAACTTTGTCACATTGAAGAAAAATATGTTATATTAAGTGAAGTAATTTCCAGTAAAAGGTATGTCTAAATACAGGAAAAATTAAGATTTAAGCTCCATACTTTAATAAGTAAAATTTTTCTTTTTAAGAAATCATTTTAAATTTTTATTAGGAGATGTTTAAATGAAAAAGTTAATCGTATCTGCAGTTTTAGCTACCTCAGTATTCGGACTAGCAGCATGTGGATCTGCTGGTATTAGTAACGATGTTGTTGCTACATCTAATGCGGGAGATATCACATCTAAAGATTTATATAACAAGATGAAGGATACAGCAGGATTAGCAATGCTTAAGCAAATGGCTATTGAAGATTATTTAAAGAAAAACTACAAAGTTAGTGATAAAGATGTTGACGCTAAATTCAATGAGTATAAAACACAAAATGGTGACCAATTTAAAGCTTTCTTAGCTCAGTACGGATTTAAAGATGAAGCAGCATTTAAAGATCGTGTTAAAATCGATTTATTAACTGAAAAAGCTGCTGAAGCTTCAGTAACAAAAGCTGACCTTGCAAAATATAAACCAGAAATTAGAGCTAGTCATATCTTAGTAAAAGACGAAGCTACAGCTAAAAAAGTTGAAGATGAATTAGCTAAAGGTGCAGATTTTGCAGCAGAAGCAAAAAAATATTCTACTGACACTGGTTCAAAAGAAAAAGGTGGAGATTTAGGCTATTTCGGAGAAGGTGCTATGGTACCTGAATTTGAAGCAGCTGCTTATAAATTAAAAGTTGGAGAAATTAGCCAACCAGTTAAATCGCAATTTGGATACCATGTTATTAAATTAACTGGTAAAAAGACTGCTAACGAAAAAGATGCTCGCAAAAAAATTGCTGAGTCTAAGCTAAGCCAAGAAAACTTCCAAGCATTCTCTGATGAACTTCTTAAAAAAGCTAAATTTAAAGTAAAAGATAAAGACTTAGAAAGCCAAGAGAAAAAATCATAAAAAAAAACCTGCCTAATTGGCAGGTTTTTTTAATTAGATGAAATCTCAGAGTTAATTAGTAATTGCTCTCTTCGTTCTCTTTCTTCTTTAATTCTTTGTAAGTAAATTTCTCCCTCTTTTTCAATGAAAGCTTCATCTGCATCTCTTTCTTGTTTCGAAGTGTAAAGCACCATAAATCCACTTACAAAAATTCCTAAAATCACGATATACATCCAAAATGGTAATATTGGCATTGATTTTCCTCCTTAGTAGACAAGCATTTGCTTCATTATATGGCTAATAAAGAGGAAGTATGATTAATTTAAAATTTTGGTTTGTAAAAACTACGATTTTCTAATGGGAAAATTCGCTCTGTATATTCTCCTGGTTCAACTCTTTCAAGTGCGCGGTCTAACATATTCATTTTTGCATCAATATTATCAATATAATGTAAAATTTCCGCTTCTTTTATTAAAGGTAGTTTTGGACTACCGTACTCATACTTACCATGATGACTTAAAATAAGATGTTGTAGAACAGTAACCTCTTCTCCCTCAATCCCTAGTTCGATTGAGGCATTTCCAATTTCAATTGCCATAAGCGAGATATGGCCTAACAAATTACCTTCGACAGTATACTTTGTTGAAACTGGACCAGATAATTCTCTTACTTTTCCTAAATCATGTAGTATGATTCCAGCATATAGTAAATCCTTATTGATCGAAGGGTATAAATTCGCAATTGATTCACCTAATTTCAGCATACAAAAAACATGGTATGCTAAACCAGAAACAAATTCATGGTGATTCTTAGTTGCCGCTGGAAAATCAAGAAAATCCTCTTGATTTTTTAATACTAGATACTCAGTAATCTTTTTAAGTTTTTCATTGCTCATATTATTAATATATGAAGTAATTTTCTCATATAATTCTTCTTTAGAAACTGGTGCTCTTGCAAAAAAATCTTCCGGATTAACTTCGTCTGTATCTTTAGTTGGACGAATTTGGCGTAATTTAAGTTGAAGTTTTCCTCTATAATCGTGTAGCTCCCCTTCAACTTTTACAATAGTTCCTTCTACATACGATTCTTCTTGCTCTGTAGAAATATCCCAAAGCTTCGCCTCAATATCTCCACTTTGATCTTGTAAAGTTAAAGATAAGAATGTTTTTTGATTACTTGCTACACCTTTAGTAACAGCTTTGACAAATAAAAATGTTACAAAACGTTCGCCAACTTCATGATCATATACTTTTTTATCCATAAGTACCTCCATTTTGTATATGCTTACTTAAGCTCTGCTTAAGTAAATAGCTTAAAATATTTTGGAAAATCAATTTCACAAAATAAAAAAAAGGAAAATCAAATTATGTATTAGTCGTTTCACTTATCCTATTATACGTTAAAATAGATACTTAGCCCAACAATGTTCATACAAAAAATTAAGACATAATCTAACAATTCTTAAAATCTCTTATAACCTCCAAATGTCAAAATTTTAAATTTGCACTGAATTTTTTTATAATTCAAATTATAACTTTACACAGCTTTTCAATCTATGCCAAAATAGTAATATCGCAACTACTATAGGGAGGTCTATGACATGGCAACATATCGAATTACTGCTTTTGAAAAAAGTGGCGAATCAATAGTCGATGAACAATTTGAAGCTAATTCTGACTTAGAAGCAAAAAAGATTGGAACAGAAAAACTTACTACACTAGATGCACTTGATAAAACACACCGTTGCATTAGCCAAACTGGTAAACTTCTTTTATTTCATCCATAATTAAACAAGCTGCGAAAATTTATCGCAGCTTGTTTGTTTTTGATCTAAATTAGTGTTTAAAGGTACCAATCAAAGTTTCAACCTTTTCCAACTCCTGCTGGTTGGCTTGGAACTATCCTTTTAATAAAATAGCTGTCGAGAATTTCTCGACAGCCATAGAATTACCTTTAAGTGCATCCTATTTACATTCTATGAAGCAGGTTCAACTTTTGTAGCTTTATAGCCAGAGCCATCCCATATGAGGTATACTCGATACTTTTGCGAGCCTTTTGTCTTTGCTGATACAGTCCCGACTGATCCACCTGGGTTACTTTTGTCACTGCCTAAAAACCATACAGTCATATTGCTTGGATCTGTTCCAACAGCAGAAGAGATTGTCTGTAGCATTGCCTGCCAGTCTTGAGAATTTCTATTATAGCTTGTAACATGCTTCGTACCAGTTTGTGCACCCGTTTGTTCTGGTGTTTCTAGTGCCGTGCCATCTGAATCGTCATCATCAATTGTTTGAACCGTTGTTGATGTCTCTTTTACACCATTTTCATCATTCTTTTTACTGTCTTTGGCTGAGGCATAAGCACTTTTATTAGATCCTGCCTTATTATCTTTCGGCGAAAAAATGGAATACGAAACAAATGCTATTAGTATTAGTACGATTCCAATTGATCCAAATAAAATGAGTTTTGTTTTTTTTCTTTTCGCTCTTGACGTTGTACGTGAATTGCTTTGAATCTTTTTCAATCTAACCACTCTCCCAAAACTGAGAATGTCAACATTCTACCATGAGTGGAGAAAAACTTATAGTCTTGTATTTTAAAATTAACCATTTCGTAAAACAACTGTTAAGTTTTTTTCATTGTCAGACACAATTTAACTAACAAAGACTAGTGCATAATAGAATATAGACAATCTAATTTTTAATGATTTATTCTTTTATATATTAAAAACATAGGATTACAGCAAGAAAATAGTTTGTAATAAATATTATATTTACTATTTCAGGTTATTTAATTGTACTTTTGTTAATTTTATTTGTACATCTTTTCTTTTCTTCTAATCAAAAAAATCGACCGAATCCAGTCGATTTTCACGATCTTTATTTACCAGTAAAAACCGGCAGTCTCTTTTGTAAAAAGGCCTGTACACCTTCCTGATGATCGGCTGTTCTTCTCATTGCACTTTGTCCTTCTTTTTCAAATAAAAGTACATTTTTTAAGGACTCTAAGTTACCATTACTATAGATTTGTTTTGTTTGGATCATCGCACTTACTGGTTTTTGAAGAATAGACTTCACTCGTTCATTAATTTTTTGTTCAAAGTCCCCACTGATTACTTCATCAATTAAACCGATTTCTAGCGCTTGCGTTGCAGTTAGTTTTTTACCTTCCCAGATCAGTTGTTTAGCTTTTGTTTCACCTAGTCTTTTTTCTAAGAAATAATGTGCACCACCATCAGGAATTAAGCCAATTCCGATAAAATTCATTGCCAATACACCTGATTCGTGAGCAAAAACGAAGTCACTAGCAAGAGCAAAACTTAGTCCTATTCCAGCAGCTGGCCCATGAATCGCACTAATAACGATTTTAGGTAAAGTATATAATTTAACTGCTACATCTGTAATTAAATCCATTACTGGACCAAAAGCAGCCTCATCTGTATTACTTAGCATTGATTTTAAATCTCCACCTGAAGAGAAACCTTTGCCATTTCCACATAGAACGACTACATCAACGTCTGAGCTAGCAATTTCATCCAGTACATCTCGAAATTGTCTGAATGTATCTTCATTCATTGCATTCAATACTTCAGGTCGATTAAATACAACAGTGGCAACTCGTCCCTCTTTTCTTAATAAAACATGTTCTGCCGTGTTCGAAATAGACATAAAAAATCCCCCTTGTTTTCATGGTTAATTTAAACATTAAACATCGCAAGGGGAATTTCCTTTATTTTTCATTAATTTGATTGATTACTTTTCGAAAATAACTCATCTAAAATCTTAATTTTTGCATTTGTATAATGCTCATAACCTTCATTATATGATTTAGGATCTTTCGCATTAGCAAAACGAGTTATTTGACGAGTTTCTGGATTTACAAACTTACTAGATGCACCACAACCTAGACCAATAATTGTTTGTTCTTCTTCCATAATTAATATATTATACAAGCTTTCTTGACCATCAACAGAGTATCCAATGTTCTCAAGATTACCTAATATATTTTTTTGACGATATAAATAATATGGATGATAGTTATGATTTTTTGTCCATACCGTTGCTTCATCCATCATTTGCTGCACTTCATCTCGATCTGCAACTTTATATTTTTGTTTGTTTTGCGTCATTTCTGAGGCTCTTTTAAATGAAAGTGTATGAACAGTCAATGATTCAGGCATCAACTTTTCAGTTTCATCTAATGTATACTGAAATTCTTTTAAACCTTCTCCAGGTAAACCAATAATCAAATCCATATTTATATTATTCATACCCATTTCACGGGCTAAATGGTACTTTGTTATTGTTTCATCTACAGTGTGATGTCTACCAATTGCTTTTAAAGTTTCTTGAATATAGGATTGTGGATTTATACTAATTCGATCAATATTCCATTTATTTAAAACATCTAATTTTTCAGGGGTAATTGTATCAGGTCTACCAGCCTCTACCGTAATTTCACGAACCTGTTTCATATTTGGAAATGATTCGTGCATCTTAGCATACAGTAAGTCCATTTCTTCTGCTGTAATACTAGTAGGTGTCCCTCCGCCATAATAAATCGTAGTAATGTTAATTCCACGTTCCTTTAGAAATTCGCCGATTTTTTCCATTTCGTAATGTAATCCATATAAGAATGAATCGACTGCACCTTGTTTTCCTTGAATAGCATAAGCTGGGAATGTACAATAAGCACACTTAGTAGGGCAATAAGGGATACCAATATAAAGACTAACTTCATTTTGCAAGTTATATAAATCTGGTATTACTTTTAATTGACGATCGACGATTGATTGCATTAATTCAATTTTTTCGTCATGGATTAAATAGTCGTTTCGTAGCTCTTCATGCGCCATTTCCTTTGACATACCAGATTTAAGTTTTGAATGAAGGAGCTTAGTTGGTCGTATACCAGTTAAGATTCCCCACTTTTGCTGAATTCCAGTATGCTCTTGTAGTAATGATAAAAAGACAAAGTTAACTGCTTTCTTTTTAAATTTAAATGATTCTCGATCATCTTTACCATCTACATAGCTTGTATTTGCTTCGAAATTCGTACCTAACTTACCTAATACTTGTTTATTAATTTCATCTAGCACAAAACCTACTTCTATATCTGCATCTATTTTTTCTAACGATACATCACAGTCTTCAAAAAATAGTTGAGCTAATAGCTCTAACGGTCTTTGAAAACGAATATCCTCTAAGCCTTTAATATATATTTTCATTTTATTATCACCTTTTTAAGTTATCACTTAAGTATAAAATTAAAGAGTAACGAGGTCAATTATTTAAAATTCAATGAAAAAGCCTGGTTTTCGAAGAGGATTCTCTTGAAAGCCAGGCTATTATTTATTTTTCGATTTTTAAATGTGTTTTTAAGAATGGCAGTGGGAATTGTTTCCTGAAATGCTCCTTGATCATATATGGAACACCATTTTGATCATTCGACCTTGTAATCCAGTCTGCAACTTTTTTAATCTCTACAGGAGCATTTGACATAGCAACTCCTAAACCTGCATGCTCGATTAATGGTAAATCACTATAGTTATCTCCGATTACAACCATTTCGTGATAAGAAATTCCTAAATGTTCACCTAATCGTTTTAGTCCTGAATATTTTGAAATTCCTTTTCGGACGATTTCAATTTTGCGATCTTCATCACATAAGCAATCAAGATGTGGATACTTTGCATTCAGTTCTTTTTTCACTTTATTTTTCTCTACTTCATCTGAGAAATAACATTCAATTTTTAACGGTGATATTGAATTTTCCAGAATGCTATCTGAAAGTGATTCAACAAATTGGATTGGATAAAAGACAGGATCAGCATTTGATAAAACTGCTTTTGCCACTAAATTAGATTGTAATTTTTTTCGATTTCCAATTGAAAAATGTTCATGTGACAACCGAATATTACAATCATATTTTTCTAGTTTTTTAACGATGTCATAAGCTTCTTCCTCTTCAATTCTCTTTTCAAATAATGGTTCATCAAGCTTTGAAGAGATAAAGGCACCTGAGTGAGAGACCAAAAGGTTATTAACCTTAAGAGCTTTTGCGATTTTTTTTGTAGCTTGGAAATTCCTACTTGTATATAAGGTTACATAAATCCCTTTGTCTTGAACATATTCAACAGCTTCTTTCGATTCTTTTGAGAGTTTTCCATTGGATTGCAATAAAGTACCATCTATATTAATTGCAAGTAACTTATAAATCACTTAATCTCCCCCATTTCGCGAAGAAATACCTTACTAGAATATATGACATGCTTCATTTAATTAGAACAATGTAGGTTTCTTATTATATCCATTCGTATACTAAAAAAGACTCCATCAATGAAGTCTCTCCTATGTATAACAAGGATTTTAAGAAAGGCAGGAAAAAGAAAAAGAATTAAAAGATCCTCTTCTTATCCTGCCTTTTAAATATTAAAGTTCTAGTAAAGATTTATAAAATTCTTCTAATGGACTCATGACAATTTTATTTACATCTTGGATGACTAAATTTAGTCTTTGTTCCACTTGCATTAGGTTTGCAATTAAAGGGTTTTGAGACACTCTTGCAACAATTTCTTGTCCTTTAGCATTTTCTTCAGGTGTAACCGCTTCACCTTGATACATTTTTTGTTGCATCGCCTTTTGGAAATTTTGAAATTCCATAAATAATGGTTTTGCATTTGGATCAGCTAATACTTGTGAGTATAGTGATTGTAAGTTTTTAAATTCTGGTTGCTCCTTAAAAGCGTTTTGTAGTGAGTATGCAATATCATAAATATTTACAGACATGTTACTACCTCCTATAAACTTTTGTATCTCCACTATAGCAAACATTCTATTATATGTCAGTCTTTCTAAAACAAATCAAACTTTCTTCCCTAAAAATTTCCTAAAGACATTCACCAACTAGGCGAATATCACATAGTATACAACGACAATTATTTTGGAAAGGAGGAGAATCATTGCAATCTTTTCCTAAAAATCAAGAAACCCAATCTTTTGTTGTAGTAACTGATTCGATCAATGAGGAGTCATTAAATCCGCTCGGTTCAATAACGACACTTTGTGAGGAACTATCAGAGTTATGCGGAGACTCTGATATTGATTTCTATGTAACTACATTTAAAAAACTACTAACGAATGAATTAAAAGGATATAAGCGTTCAGAAAATGGCTGGACTTTAATGAATGTACCTGCCCCTTCAATCATTCATAATCGAATTCATTCGAGAAGGCTTGAACGAACGAAAGAGTTTAAATTACTTAATTCTTCGCTAACAAGTCTACAAATACCTTTTTTTAATGCTCGCTTCTTAAATAAGCTTGAAGTTTTTAAAGCTCTGATTGATACAGCCTATATAAAGCCATACGTTCCGTACACTGAGGAATGCTGCTCAGTCGAACAATTAGAGAATTTTATTCAAAAATATGAAACGGTTTTTATAAAACCAATTCACGGTAGCCAAGGGAGAAACATTTTTAAAGTTACAAAAGATAAAGATTTGTATCGCTTAAAAAATAGCCAAAATTCTGAAGTAGAAGTTGAATATAAATCAATTTCTCAATTATTTCATCCAATTAAACAGCAACTAAGTAAGCGGACATTTATCATCCAAGAAGGCTTATCTTTAATCAGTAAGGATGATCGACTTGTTGATTTTAGATTTTTATGTCATAAAAATAAATTTAATAAATGGGAAGTAACTTCAACTGTAGCAAGGATTGGTCACCCTACGCAGTTTGTAAGCAATTTGGCCCGAGGGGGAGACCTTCAAAAAATCGATGAATTTTTAAGTCAATATTTACCAAAGAAAGAGCGAATTCACTTTAAAAAGTTATTGATTGAATTAGCCATCGAATGCTGTAAATGTATAGACTCCTCCTTTGATGGATTATTCGTAGAGTTTGGTGTGGATCTCGCTATAGACAATCAATTTAACCCTTGGGTTATCGAAATTAATTCAAAGCCATCTAAGGATTTACAAGTTTCAGACCCAATTCAAAAAATTAGACCTTCAACAAAGGCTATTTTTTCTCTTGTTCAATCATATTTATAAGTACAAGGAGTGAAAAGAATGAGAATAGGTTATTTATCTCTTAAAGAAAGACAAGAAGGTGAATACGTTCAGCATATGGCGAAAGAAGCAAGTAAACTAGGTTATGAATTCGTTCAATTTACCCCTTTTAATATTCAACCAGCTTCAGAAGAAATTATGGGCTGGAAGTATATAGCAGAAACAGAACAATGGGAGAAAACAACATTTGAAATACCAAATTATATTTATGATCGTTGCTTTTATTCCCCAAGCATTAAAAGTAAACAGGCAAAGCCTATTGTTGACTGGCTAAAAAAACGTAAAGACATCACTTTTTTAGGATATGGACTGCCAGGAAAATGGGAAACTTATCAAGCAATAGCAACTGATGAAAGTTTAAATCCATATATCCCTAAAACAAAGAAACTATTACACTTAGCTGTATTTTTTGAAGAACTTAGAAAAACGCGTAAGCTCGTCATTAAACCGATCCATGGTTCTAGAGGAATCAATATTTATTTTATTACGTTAAGTGCCTATTCAATTAGTGTTTCAACACAAAAACAAAAGGAAGTAATTGAAACTGTTTACGAAACACGGGATGAATTTTTTGAGTGGCTACAACCGATTGTTGAATCAAAAGGATATGTTTATCAAAATTATCTAGACCTCCAAACAAAATCACGTGAAGCATTTGATTTAAGGATCCTTTTACAAAAAAATGAAAAAGGTGAGTGGCAAGCAGTTGGAAAAGGTGTTCGCATCGGTCAGCCTAATTCAATTGTTGCAAATTTAAGTGCAGGAAGTAATGCAGTTCCATTTGAAGAATGGATTACTCAATTTAATCAAAGAACTGCTTTAATATTACAGCAAGATATCGAGACAATTTGTAAACAATTACCAGTCACCCTTGAAAAGAATTTTCTTCCTTTATTTGAAATAGGTTTAGATTTAGGAATCGATTCAAATCAAGCCATCTGGATTTTAGATGTTAATTCAAAGCCTGGTAGAAAAGTTTTACTTCAAACCGACCCTTCTATCCAACAAAAACTTTACTCAGCACCAATTCAGTATTGTTTACATTTACAATCGAAATCTAAAAGTGAAAGAAGTGAAATTAAATAATGAATGAAGTTTATAAAATCGTTACTCATCGACAGAGTAAGAATCTAGTATGTATACCTGAAGAGCTTACTACTTCTAGAAATATTGAATATATTGCTTTTGGTCAAAAAAAATACCCTTGTCAACTAGTTACGATGAATACACTTCACAATATTATTTCGATATCAGAGCATTTAGTCGAAATGCTCTGTATACCTTTTGAAGGTTCTATTGAGCCAATTATTATCGGAAATACTTTACAGCTTGGACCACTAGTCGGAATTTTCACCGCCGGCTTTACTGAGTCACTACTTCGACCTATCGGTGATCGTAGCTTTATGTTTGCAAACTTAATTGCTGAAAATAATCATAAAAATAGCTTTATATTTGTATTTGGTACTCACGGAATCGATTGGGAATCTGAAACTATTCAAGGTTATTTCTTTACGAATAAAAGATGGACCAAAGAAGTTGTCCCTTTTCCTACGGTTATTTATAATCGGTTACCTAATCGAAAAGTTGAAGTTCATAAATCAATTAAACGCGTACGTCAAAAACTAGAAAAAGAATACAAAATCCCATGGTTTAATCCTGGATTCTTCAATAAATGGGACTTATATTTAAAATTAAAAAATGAAGATTCAGTTGCACACTATCTCCCGAAAACAGTAAAGTTCCATAATTTTGACACGATTGAAGAATTATTATCCCAATACCAATTTGTATATGTTAAACCTGAAAATGGAAGCCTCGGTTCAAAAGTCATTTTAATTCGTTACCACCGAGAAGAAGGAATTTATTATTGTAGATATCGTGATTTTGAAACAAATAAACTTCAAAAATTCTCATCACTCCAATCTTTAATTAATCATGTTTTTCGTAGCACCAAGTTATATGACTTCATTGTACAACAAGGTATTTCACTAATTCGTTACGAGCATCAGCCTGTCGATTTTCGAGTTCATACAAACAAGGATGCTCTAGGAAAGTGGCATGTAACGGTTATTGCCGCAAAAGTAGCAGGAAAAGGTAGCACAACTACTCACTTAAATAACGGTGGTCGAGTGAAAACGCTTGAAGAATTATTTGATCAGGAAAAAGCGAAAAGAATACATGATAAATTATCTACAGCAGCATTAAAAATTAGTGAATCTTTAGATCGTCAAGTAGATGGACATATCGGAGAAATTGGATTTGATATAGGTGTTGATAAGGATGAAAAAATTTGGCTTTTCGAAGCGAATTCTAAACCTGGAAGATCAATCTTTTCAAATCCTAGTTTCCAAGAAAATGACAAACAGATTAAAAAACTATTTTTGGAATATGCTACTCATCTTTCCAAAAAGGGTAATGAACTAGAGGTTTCAATGAAATGATCTCTGTTTTTTATCATCTTGATAAAAATACTTGGTCGCATGACCATAGTGGATCAAGATATTCCATAGGCCATAATCGACTTACTATATTACCATCCCACGACGATCGTTCAACTTCCATACAATTTCAGGTGAAAAAAAACGGAACACATTTAGGCCCTATTATCGGTATTTTAACAAACGAAGATCGGCTACCTTTTAGTGGAAATATTAAGACCTTTAAAAGAATTTGTAAAAAGGTATTAACTGATGGCGGTATACCTATAATATTAACCCCTACCGCCCTCTCTGGTAATTCAGTTCAATGTTATACGTTTTGTTTTAAAACAAAAAAATGGATTAAACTATTTTCCCCTTTACCAGACGTAATTTATAATCGCATCCCATCTGTACAGTACGAATCGAATGATGATTATAAAAATTTTCGAGTAAAAATATCAGAATTAAACATTCCTTTTTTTAACGAATCATATCTCTCAAAAATACAAACAACTACAATATTATCTTCAAACGACTTTTTAAAAAGTTATATACCAAAAACAATCGATTTAACTAGCGAAAAAGATTTATATTTCTATTTAAAAAAATGGAAATTTCTATATATAAAGAAACATATTTCTTCAAAAGGATTTGGTGTGTTTAAGCTCTCCTTGAAAAGTGACAAAGAAGTCATAATCCGTAATGCATTTCATGTAGAATTGGTGAAATCAATTAGTGATTGTTGGAAATTTCTATGTTCATTAAGCGAGGATTTTATTTGTCAACAAGGAATCGTGAGCGAATTACAAGATGGAAGAAAGTTTGATCTACGAATTCTTGCACATAAAAATGAAAATAATTATATTCTTTCCGGTATCGGTGTAAGAGTAGGAACATTTAATGCTATTACAACTCATGTACCTAGAGGTGGTACCATTATCACTATTGAAGAACTACCGATTGAATTAAATTTTTCTTTATTACAAGAAATAGTCAGACAAACAGGAATTGCATTAAATATGGACGATGCACACTTTTATGAATTCTCTATGGATATCGGAATTCAAAACAATCATTACTATATTTTTGAAATTAACTCTAAACCAATGGTCTTTGACGAGATTGCAATAAAAGAACAAGGTCTTGAAAACTTAATTCGACTATTTTATCAACTTTCGAATTTTAAACAGTAGTTAAAAGATTACTGTACCAATGAACAAAAAACTTGAGTCTCAGACTGATTGCAAGCGTTTGTTTTTCGAGGCGTGAAGGCTGGTGAGGAGCGGAGTTACCTTTGACGGTAATGAGCAGCGGAGTCAGTCGAAGCAACGAAGAAAGCGAACGTTTGTCAACAGTCTGAGCTTTTTTATTTTAAATATCAATGATAAACTAAAATCAAATAATGCATCGGAAGGTAATTTATATGATTGATAAAATTAAGACATTATTTGGGAGTGAGTCTGTTTCAGTCACGCCTGATGAAAGTACATATATGGATTATTCTTGGTTTTCTACTGAGAATCAAGAAATTTTCGGGATTAAAAAGATTTCAATTTCAGAAGAACAAAATAACCTACTGGAATGTCTTTTTACAAAATTAGAATCAGATGCAATTTTGATGCCATCTGTACAAAGCGAATGGTTTCAATATTTATTTTTTAGTAAAGGACATAATCCTTTCACTTTCGAAACCGAGGTTTCTCTCCCTACTTCAATTCGTTTTATTCATTTTTATAGCAATCAGTTATTCTCTAGTAAAACTGAGTTTGAAGAAGCAATCAATGCATTCTTTCATAAAGAAGTAATAGTGGTTTGGAATTCTGCTAAGGAAGGCGTCATTATTGAAAAAATAATCGATCAACCATTTAACAAAGAATTTTTAGAGCATATGCAAGAAATCATTGCAGCTGACCTGTATCATGATGTTACCTTTTTTGTAGGAAAACGCTACTCACCATTAGCTAATCTTAGCCTTTATTTTGATATTGAACAGCAATGTTTTAAAAAAGCACTATCCGTAAAAAGGCAAAAAAATATACTATGGTTTTCAAAAGAAATGCTTTATTATCTCCTTTCCTTTTTACCAGATAATTTACAAAAGGAATTGCCTAAATTATTTTTGAATGATATGAAAATTGATGATCCAATTCTTTCAACGGTAAAAATCTTTCTTCAACAAAATTTAAATGTAACTGCTACTTCAAAAAAAGCTTTTTTACATCGAAATACTGTTCAATATCGTCTTGATAAGTTTTCGGAACAAACTGGAATAGATTTAAAGCATTTTGAGGATGGACTAGTTATATTTTTAGCAATTCATCTACTTGAGATTGTGAATGAAAATTAATTAAAGCCTACTTTGTGCACCTTGTACAAAGTAGGCTATTTTTTTTGTGAACCTTTGCCATTGTTTATAAACGCTTAAATGTTTACAATTTAATCAATGAAACCGATTACAAATAGTTGGAGGTAATACTAATGGCAGAATTAAAATTAGATCACATTTATAAAATTTATGATAATAATGTAACAGCTGTAAAAGATTTTAATCTTCACATTGAAGACAAAGAATTTATCGTATTCGTTGGTCCTTCTGGATGTGGTAAATCAACAACACTTCGAATGATCGCTGGTTTAGAAGATATTTCAAAAGGTGACTTCTTTATTGACGGCAAGCGTGTAAATGATGTTCAACCAAAAGATCGTGACATCGCAATGGTATTCCAAAACTACGCACTTTACCCACATATGACCGTATATGATAACATGGCTTTCGGATTAAAATTACGTAAGTTTGACAAAGCAGAAATTGATCGTCGTGTAAAAGATGCTGCACGTATTTTAGGACTTGAGGAATATTTAAGTCGTAAACCAAAAGCTTTATCTGGTGGACAACGTCAACGTGTAGCTCTTGGTCGTGCTATTGTACGTGATGCAAAAGTATTCTTAATGGATGAGCCATTATCAAACTTAGATGCTAAATTACGTGTTGCAATGCGTTCTGAGATTTCAAAATTACATCAACGTCTTCAAACGACAACTATTTATGTAACACACGATCAAACAGAAGCAATGACAATGGCTACACGTTTAGTAGTAATGAAAGATGGTATTATTCAACAAGTAGGTACACCAAAGGAAGTTTATGATCGCCCTGAAAACGTATTCGTTGGTGGATTTATAGGTTCACCTGCAATGAACTTTGTTTCTGGTAAGGTGGAAGATGGTCACTTTAACTTAGGCAGCAAAAAAGTTGCTATACCTGAAGGAAAAATGAAAACATTACGCGATAATGGATATGTTGGAAAAGAAGTTATTTTAGGTATACGTCCTGAAGATTTACATGACGAACCAGTATTTATCGAGGCATCTCAAGGTACAGTTCTTGATTTAAAAATTGAAGTAGCTGAGCTTTTAGGAGCAGAATCAATGCTTTACACTAACTTTGAAGGAAATACATTAGTAGCAAGATTAGATGCACGTTCAACGTTTACACATGGTCAAATAATTAAATTAGCAGTAGATATGAACAAAGTTCATTTCTTTGATAAAGAAACTGAATCTCGTATTCGATAATTCAATCATGAATTAAACATAAAATAACGCGGTACCATTTTTATTGGTACTGCGTTATTTTAATTTCTCAATAATTTTAAGAAAACCTTCATTACAATCTGGACAATTAAACATATGAGTACAATACTGATTTGAATTATGCTCAGTTAATCCATCAGCTTTTGCTGAAATGTCATAATCTAAATATGGACTATATTTATCTTCGTAATCAACAGCTCTGCCTTTATCTTCACAATGATTTTCACAAATAGGACATTTTAGTTTATAATGCTCAATTCCATTGCACAGTGGACAAATACCATCCATAAAAAGCTCACTCCAAATTCATTTATTTCATTAAGAAAGGATGGAGATTAATCTCCATCCCTTATTAGCCATAGTTATTATTTTGTATAACCACCTAAGCTTTGTTCAGCCATTTGAACTAAACGTTTAGTGATCTCACCACCTACAGAACCGTTAGCACGAGCTGTAGTATCAGGACCTAAGTTTACTCCAAACTCAGAAGCGATTTCATACTTCATTGCATCTAATGCTGATTGAGCACCAGGTACTACTAAGTTGTTGCTGTTTCCGCTGTTGTTGTTTGCCATGTTGTCTCACCTCCTTAAGTAGTGTAATGATAGTATGACTCTAATCGATTAACATATGTATGTTTAGCTAATGTAAATTTTGGAAAAAACAATTTGTTTGATTTTCCGCGTTTTTCACATAAAAAAAGCACTAGATCAACATCTAGTACTAGTTTTCTACACTACTTTGTAAAATATTTTACTTAAAATTACTGTATTAATTGTAAAAATTGTTTCGTTCTTGCATGTTTAGGATGCTCTAAAACATCTCTAGGATGACCTTGTTCAACAATATAACCACCGTCCATAAAAATGACTTCATCCGCTACATCTCGAGCAAATTTCATTTCATGTGTAACGACAATCATTGTCATTCCCTCTTCTGCTAACTCCTTCATTACCTTTAGAACTTCTTGTACAAGCTCTGGATCTAATGCTGAAGTTGGTTCATCAAATAAAATGACTGTTGGTTCTAAGGCTAATGCTCTAGCAATCCCCACACGTTGTTGCTGACCACCTGAAAGTTGATGTGGTAATAAATTTATTTTCTCTTCTAATCCTACTTTAGTAAGTAAGTCAATTGCTTTCTTTTTTGCAACATCTTTTTTTATTTTTTGAACAGTTACTAAGCCTTCCATTACATTTTCTAACGCTGTTAAGTGAGGAAATAAATGATGTTGTTGAAACACCATACCTGTTTTACTTCTTAAAGAAATAATTTCTTTTTTACTAACTTTATTAGAGAAATCTAATGTCTGTTCATCAATTGTTATTTTTCCATCTGTCGGATGCTCTAAAACATTAATACATCTTAAAAATGTAGTTTTCCCAGAACCAGAAGGGCCGATAATAGCAGTAACAGTACCTTTTTCTACATTTAAGCTAACATCTTTTAATACTTCTAATTCCCCAAAACTTTTTTTAATCTTTTCTAGTTTTATCATATGTTCTTCCTCCATTACTTAGCAACATAGCGTTCAACTCGAGCTTCTAATCGACCTTGAATGACTGAAAGGAAGAAGCAAATTATCCAATAGATGAATGCAGCTTCTATATAAACAACTAAAAATTTATAGTTCGTAGCAGCTATTTCCTGGGCTGTTCTAAACATTTCAGTTACTAAAATTAATGAAGCCAAAGAAGTGTCCTTTACTAAACTAATAAAAGTATTTGATAATGGCGGTAATGAAACTCTCGCCGCTTGAGGAATAATAATTCGTTTTAATGTTTGATTATATGTCATACCGATCGAATAAGCAGCTTCCCATTGCCCCTTATCAATTGACTGGATTGATCCTCTAATAATTTCAGATGCGTAAGCACCCACACTTAATGAAAAACCAATAATAGCAGAAATATAAGGTGAAATCGTTACATGAATTGAAGGTAAACCATAAAAAATAATAAATAATTGTACTAAAAGAGGTGTCCCTCTAATGATTGAAACATAAAATTTGGCTACACCATTTAAGAATTTATTACCTGACAGACGGAAAAGTGCGGTAATAAATGCTAATACAATACCTACTACAAATGTAATAATTGTTAATGGAATAGTACCTATTAAAGCAGTTTTAACCATTGGAAGGAAAGAATCCTTCGCAATGGTTAAATTGTCACTCCACTCTGGGCTGAGTATATTATTTAAGTCCATCTTTACCGAACCATTTTTGTACTATTTCATCATACTTCCCGTCTTTTTTCATATCTGCAAGTGCTTTGTTCACTGCTTTTACTAATGAATCATCATCTTTACGGAACATAAATCCACTGTTAGAAGCATCATTTTCTAAAGCTGCAATTTTAACTTTATTGTCGCCAGTTTCATTTAAATAGTTTTGAATTGATAATTTATCGTTAATTGTAACATCAGCACGGCCAGTTTCAATTAATTGAATTGCTTGGCTAAAACCTTCTACCCCAACTAATTTAGCTCCATATTTCTTAGCTAAATCACCATAATTACTTGTTAAAGATTGAGCAGCATCTAAGCCCTTAATTCCATCAAATGAGTTAACTTTTGAATCAGATTTTACTACTAATGCACCTGATGAAGTGATATATGGATCAGAGAAATAGTATTTTTTCTCACGATCTGGTCTAATACCAACTTCATTAGCAATGATGTCAAAACGTTTTGCATCTAAACCTGCAAACATTGCATCCCATTGAGTTTCAAAATATTTTGGTTTTACTCCTAAACGTTTTGCAACTTCATTTGATAAATCAACATCATAACCTGTTAATTTACCAGATTTATCATGGAACGTGAAAGGTGCATATGTACCTTCAGTACCAATTTTTAACTCTCCGCTATCCTTCACTTGAGTTAATAAATCTTTTCCTTTTGCAGTTTCTTCTTTTTTATTTGTATTGCAGCCTGCCATAACACCTGTTGCTAAAAATAACGAACCTAATGTTAAACCAATTTTCTTAATATTCATTCTATAATCTCCCTTAACCTTATCGGAATTGTTTGTTTTGAATTGTGTGTCTTAAATATATTGCATGTATTAAAAAATTACAACAAAAAAATCTCATATATTTATTATTTTTCTTTTTGTCTATTTAATTCTATTTTTATGATTGAAAAAGAAAGACTGAAAAACCATCTTAGGATATAACAATTTACAAATAACCTAAAATTACCAAAACAAGAAAGTAAAAAACGTAGTCATAAGTAATTATTGTCATATTAATTTCTTTAAGATCCAAACTGCATCATCAACACAAACATAAAAAAACTCAGCTCCTAAGAACCGAGTTTACTTTGCAAATTTTGATGGTTTATTTTTACAATTACACTTTGTATTCTTCTATTTTGAACTTCTTTAATGATGAAGGTTAAATTTTTATATTGTAATAATTCTCCATTTTTAGGTATATGTTTAAAACTTTCGAATAACCATCCACCTAATGTTAAATACCTACTACTAGGTTTTTTTATGTTAAATCGATTAAAAAAACTCGATAAGTCAATTGCGGCTTGGAATTGGTACTCATTCTCATTTATTTGGAAAAAATCATCCTCTTGCTCGTCAAATTCATCTCTAATTTCGCCAACGAGCTCTTCTATTATGTCTTCAAGCGTGATGATACCGGAAGTTCCTCCAAATTCATCCATAACAATAGCTAGATGTGCATTCTGTTTTTGAAGAATTTTTAGCACTGTAGAAATTTTCATTGTTTCCATTACAAAAATCGGCTCTCTAATCAATTCATGAATATTAACTGTTTGTTTTTGGATTAGTTGGGTTAAAAATTCCCTTTCAGAAATTACACCAATTATATGATCAATATCCTGCTCATAAACTGGGATTCTAGAATACCGTTCTTGTAAAAATAAATTACATATATAGTCCACAGATTCATTTATATCAATCGCTACCACATTTGTTCGGGGTGTTAAAATGTCATTTACTTTTTTTTCTTTAAAAATGATTGTTCTTAAAAATAATTCATCTTCGTACAAGTTAAATTGTTCTTCGTCAACAACATCAAATAAATAATTATGAGTTAAAAGATATTTTTCTTTTGACTCTACATTTTTTCGATCATTAGATTCCTTTAAAAAAAGTCGGTTAATAAAGTTTAAAAAATTTTTTATACCATTACCCGAGGGAGCATCTGACAAGCACTTCACACCCCTATAACAAATTTTTAAATTATTAACTATCGACAATCCTTTACAAATATTTAATTTATATGTATTCAATAAAGGTAAAATTATGCAAAAAAAAGCCTCTTACTTTAGAAAAGTAGAGGGGGGAAAAATGAGGTATTGTACGAAACGATTAAAAAATAAGCTGATTGAAAAAGTTAATAATATAACTAGTAGAAGAAAGTAGAACTTCTGCTCAAATCAACCTTACATCCTTATTTTATAATAAAAGAAATTGAATTGGAGCTGTTAGTTGTTAACTTTTTGTGAATTATTGTACAAAGTAAAACACTATAGTGTTAGCGTACATTATTTTAAGATACAAAAAAAGAAGGTATAAAGAACTATGCCTTTATCCTTCTTTTTCATCTTATCTTTATGATTTTACTGCCTCAATAAACTCATTTTTTTTTATTTCAACTAATTTAACTTGATGTGAATCTAATTCAACAACTTTGAATTCAAAGTCCTCAAATATGACAGATTCACCTTGTTGGATGTCGTGATTTTGAGTTAAAATCCACCCACCAATAGTATCAACATCATCTTCTTCAACATATAGACCGAATAAATCATTAATTTCAGTAATTAATACTTTTCCGTCTACAATCTTATGTGATTCTGAAATATGTTGAACAGCTGGTTTTTCATCGTCATCATACTCGTCACGTATTTCCCCAACAATCTCCTCAAGAATATCTTCCATTGTTAATAATCCCGCTGTTCCACCATATTCATCATACAATATTGCTAGTGGAATACGTTTCTTTTGCATTAACAATAATAAATCATGGATGGCGATTGTTTCAATTACCTGAATAACTGGGCGAGTAAAGTTTGCGAAATCGTATGTTTTTTCAACTTTTCCATCAAGATAACGAATAAAAAAGTCTTTTACATTTACCATACCTAAAATATCATCTTTATCTTCCCCAAAAACTGGGTAACGTGTATATTTTTCATTTTTAATTATTTCAATTTGTTCTTCAACTGGGTCTTCTGCATATAAACCGATAATTTCAGTACGAGGGACCATAATTTCTTTTGCAAGTCGGTTATCGAATTCAAAAATATTATTTAAATATTTATATTCAGCCTGATTAATTTCTCCGCTTTCAAAGCTTTCTGATAAAATAATTCTCAATTCTTCCTCAGTATGAACTTCTTCTGATTCAGATGCTGGCTTAACTCCAAATAATCCTGTAAAAAATCTTGCAGAACTATTTAATGCCCAAATAAATGGATAAGCTATTTTATAGAATACAATAAGTGGAGTAGCAAGTATTAGTGTGATCGATTCAGCTTTTTGAATAGCAACCGTTTTAGGTGCTAGCTCACCAATTACAACGTGAATAAATGTCATAACTGAGAAAGCTAAAATAAACGAAATAGTTTTAGCAATTGTTCCGTTTAATCCAAGAAATTCTACGACTGGGTGTATAAGATGCTCAAATGTTGGCTCACCTAAAAAACCTAATCCTAAAGCTGTAACCGTAATACCTAATTGACAAGCTGATAAATATTCATCCAAACTCGTCGTAACCTTTTTAGCAGCTACTGCACCTCGCTTTTTTTCGGCTACTAGTTGATCAATTCTACTTGATCTAACTTTCACTATCGCAAATTCTGCTGCTACGAAAAAAGCTGTAAGTGCGATTAAAACTGCAATCAAAAACAAGTTAACTATGTCCAATGACGAACTCGAGTATATTACTCGAGTATTCACCTCCTGAGAATTTCAATCTACAAAAATATAAAATTATTATTTTACTTACTTAATAGATTACCATAATTTAGTAAAACATACTTATTTTATAGCTTTAATAAATTGTTAAGTTTTAAAATTAATTTTGTCATTATTTTACAAAATGTTTCAATGTTTCAAATAAAGGAAATGTATGATGTGACAATGAATCTACTAAAGCATTTTTTTCACAATCATTCATACCCGATATTACTGGTACTAATTGAGCTAATTTAGCTTCAAGCTCAATAATTTGATTTGATATTTGTTGAATTTGTTCAAATACACAATTTTTTTGATTATAATTAGTTTGCAATAAATCTTTTATCTCTTCTAAGGATATTCTCATTTTTTTACAATGTTCAATAAATCTGAGAGTCTCAATTGCCTCTGTGGAATAATATCGATAGTTTGATTCTGATCGTTTTGCTTCTAGTAACCCTAATTTTGTATAATAATCAATTGTTCTTTTTGAAACTTGAGCTATTTCAGCTAACTCACCAATGCGATACTCGATCCCAAGCGACAACCCCCCCATTTTAAATAGTATTACTATTATATAATTTAGAAAGTATACAGTCAAACGTTACAGTTCTACATAATTTTCGTTATATGTAAATTTCTGCTAACTCCTATAAAAGTCCTAGCTTCATATAAGTAATCCATATAATTATTGAAAATGAATGGAAGTGTAGTTTTGAAATTAAATGATAAAATTACTCAAAAAGTTTCATTTTTACAGTCAGCTTTTTCTATTTCGCAAGTAAAAAAGGGTTTTTCATTTGAAGAGAAATGGTCTTGAACACTTTTATGAAACAGGGTCAATTGTTCCTAAACCTGTAGATTTAGTAGAAATTCCAGAAGTAGGGGTGACCATACATGCTGTCGAGTCTGTAGATGGAATTGATGGTGAGGAATACTTGCATACGATGTAAGCAAATTTTTATAAAATTATTATTCCAATAAGAGGCATATTTGTTATTTCCATTTGAAGGTATCTACTAATGGACAATTCTAGCTTATAATCCCCTAACTGGTATGGGTAATTTATTATTTTATTTGCGATTCTTTGGATTTTAATTGCAGTTTTGCTAATTTTATTTGCGGTTTTCCAATTTTAATTGCAGTTTTCCTAATTTTAATTGTGATTCTCAAATTTTAATTGCAGTCCCCTGTTCTTATGTAGCTTGTCATCATTTATTTGCACATATGAACTCATTATTTGCCACTCTACAAGACTTAATTGCAGCCCAGTCTTTAATTCGTACGATTCCTTCCTAAAATTTTATTCAAATCTTAATTAACATACAAAAAAGAGGGTCTCCATAAATCTTTTGGAATACCCTCTATTTAAAATTTTTCATTCTCTAAAATCAAATAAACTAAGGAAAACATCCGTAATTTCAGGATCAAATTGGGTTCCTTTATTCTTTTCTATTTCCTTTAAGCAGTCTTCTAAGGACCTCCCCTTACGATATAATCGATTTGAGATCATCGCATCATAGCTATCGGCTATTGCTACTATTCTAGCAGTTAAAGGAATTTGATCACCCTTTAGTCCTTTTGGATATCCTTTACCATCGTATCGTTCATGATGGTATAAAACGATATCAAGGATGCCATTTTCATTAAAAATAGCAATATGCTTAATAATGTCATATCCAATTACCGGATGTTTTTTAATTGTAGTGTATTCATCATCAGTCAATTTCTCATGCTTCAGTAAAATATGCTCCGGAATTCCAATTTTACCTATATCATGTAATAGTCCTCCCTGATGGATGACTGCACATAGATTTTTAGATAATTTCATTTTCTTTGCAATTTTATAAGCAATATTGGCAACACATTCTGAGTGATGTGCAGTGTAGTTGTCCCTGGAATCTAACGCCTTTGAAAGAGCTAATATTAACTCGATCGATCCAGTTTTAACTCTTTGATAGTGTTTCATTAAACCGACTGATATGTAAGTGATTAAGTAATATGTAATTAGGTAGCTAATTATATGCCCAGCCTGGGGAACTAAATAGTATCTAGAAAGCACTATAATTGTAGAAACTAAAATGATAAACCAATTAGGACGGTTGTAAAAACCAAGACCAAATATTACTGTATCAAGCATGTAGAGAAAGTAAAAGCTATCACTTTTTTCAGAACAAATCAGATTAAATACTACACTAACCACAAAAGAAATGTAAAAAACATAACGAAAATAAACTGGATTGTTAAACCATATAGAAAACATTTAAACTCCCTTAAATACAATATAACCATTAAATTTTCCATTATCTTCTAAAGCTATGCATGTTATTTAACAATTAAAATATTAACCGACTTATATTTTAAAATTTACTAATTTAAATACTACAATCAATAATATTCCCTTTTCATTAGTTCGAAAATTAAAATTTTTTGTGAAATTTTTATGATTTTATTTCATCTTTTATTGACCAACGTATATCGGTGGTTTAAAGTAAGAATATTAAAAAATTAACAAGTGAGGATGATTATTATGGAACGCGTCTTTAATTTCTCCGCTGGTCCATCTGTCTTGCCTGTTCCAGTATTGGAAAAAGTACAAAAAGAACTTGTTTCTTACGGTACTTCTGGTATGTCAGTTATGGAAATGAGTCATCGTTCGGCTGAATTTGAAGGAATTATTAAGAAAAGTGAAAGCTTATTACGTGAACTTTTAGAAATTCCATCAAATTATAAAGTGTTATTTTTACAAGGTGGAGCATCAACTCAGTTTTCAATGATTCCATTTAACTTATTATGTAAGTATAAAAAAGCTGCTTATATTAATACAGGAACTTGGTCAAAGAAAGCAATCTCTGAGGCAAAAAAATATGGAGATGTTGATGTTATTGCTTCTTCTGCGGATGAAAATTTTTCATATATTCCTAATTTAGAAGATTTAGCCCTATTTGAACCTTACGATTATTTACATATTACAACGAATAACACGATTGAGGGGACAAAATACTCTACTTACCCTAAAACAAATTCTCCATTAGTTGCAGACTTTTCATCAAATATTCTTTCTGAACCAATTGATGTCTCACAATTCGGTTTAATTTACGCTGGAGCTCAAAAAAACATCGGTCCAGCAGGGTTAACAATTGTCATCATTAGAGATGATCTTATTGGAAGTGCAGATAAAAACTGCCCAACAATGCTCGACTACAAAACACATGTAGAAGCTTCTTCACTTTATAATACACCTCCTACCTTTAGCATTTATGTAGCGATGCTAGTTTTAGAATGGATTAAAGAATCAGGTGGTTTAAATAGTATTTATCAAACGAATCTTTTAAAAGCTCAATTATTATATGATTTTATCGATCAATCTGACTTGTTCTCTTCACCAGTTAAAAAAGAGAATAGATCACTTATGAATATTCCATTCACATCAACTTCTGATGAATTAAATAAACAATTTCTTGCTCAGGCAAATTCAGCTGGCTTGGTGAATCTTGAGGGTCATCGATCTGTTGGGGGAATGCGCGCTAGTATTTATAATGCGATGCCATTAGAAGGTGTTGAGAAATTAGTTCATTTTATGAGTCAATTTGAAAAGAAAATATTAGAGGAGATTGTAAGATGATAAAAATTCAAACATTAAATAATATTTCTGAGCACGGAATGAAAGAATTTCCTTTGGAAAACTATAAGATTAACAATGAATTAAATGAACCGGATGGAATTCTTTTAAGAAGCCATAGTATGCATGAAATGAGCATACCTAGCAGTGTTAAAGCAATCGCAAGAGCTGGTGCTGGTGTAAATAATATTCCAATTGATGAATGTACTTCAAGAGGTATTGTTGTATTTAATACGCCTGGTGCAAATGCAAATGCAGTTAAAGAACTAGTTCTGACAAGTTTATTCCTTTCTTCACGTCGAATTATTGAAGGAATTGAGTGGACTCGTTCTTTATTTGGTGAAGAAAATGTATCCAAAATTGTAGAAGCTGGTAAAAAAGAATTTGCAGGAGCAGAGATCGCAGGAAAGAAATTAGGTATTATTGGTTTAGGAGCAATTGGTGCACTCGTAGCAAATGATGCACTTGCCTTAGATATGGAAGTTTATGGGTATGATCCTTATATTTCAGTCGAAACTGCATGGCGATTATCTAGGAATGTGCAACGAATCGATAATTTGGAACAGATTTTTTCAACATGCGATTATATAACAATCCATGTGCCTTTAACACCTGAAACGAAAGGATTTGTGAATGAAAAACTTTTATCAGGAATGAAAAAGGGATCAAGATTACTTAATTTTTCACGCTCTGAATTAGTAGATGATGTTGCGCTTGAATATGCGCTGAATAACGGGACAGTAGGAGTTTATGTGACAGATTTCCCAAATGAAAAAGTGATTGGAATGAAGAATGTCATTCCAATACCTCATTTAGGAGCGTCAACAACTGAATCAGAAGAAAACTGTGCCCGAATGGCTGCTAAACAATTAAAAAATTATTTGGAGACAGGTAATATAAAGAACTCCGTTAATTTTCCAAATGTAGAATTACCTTATACAGGGAAAAAACGTATTACGATTGCACATAAAAACATTCCAAATATGGTCGGTCAAATTACAGGATTATTAGCAAAATATCAAGTAAATATTGCTGACATGCTTAACCGAAGTAAAGGTGCTTTTGCTTATACAATGATTGACCTTGATGAAACGATCAATGGTCCAGTTGAACAGTTGTTAAAAGATATTGAGGGTGTTATTTCAGTAAGAATTATCTAACACCTTCAGATTTTTTGGTTTTGTTTTTTGGGTTTTATCTACACAATGAAGCGGTAGGTCTCATAATAAGAGTCCTACCGCTTTTTACTTATTATTTATTCAAAACAATTTTCAATAATTGTTGCAACGCCTTCTCCGCCACCAATACATAGTGTTGCAAGACCGTACTGTGTCTCTCTTCTCTTCATTTCATGAATCAAGGTAACTAGTATTCTAGTGCCACTCGCACCAATTGGATGTCCAAGTGCAATCGAACCTCCATTTACATTGACAATATTTTCATCAAAACCGCATTCCTTCATGACAGAAAGCGATTGCACAGCAAATGCTTCGTTCGCTTCAATCAAGCCTATTTCACTTAATTCAATCGATGATTTTTCAAGTGCTTTTTTAGCTGCAAATGCTGCTCCAATTCCCATTATGCTCGGATCAACGCCTGCACTACTATTTGCATTAATTTTTACTAATGGTTTAATACCTAGTTCTCTTGCTTTACTTTCACTCATTAATACAACTGCTGCTGCGCCATCATTTATACCTGAGGCATTTGCTGCTGTAACTGTTCCATTTTTTTCAAAGGCTGGTCTTAGTGACGAAATTTTCTCTACTGTAGCACCAAATTTCGGATACTCATCATCTTTAAAAATGATTGGATCCTTTTTTCGTTGTGGAATTTCAATCGCAACAATTTCATCTTCATATTTACCAACCTTAATTGCATTCTCAGCTTTTTGTTGGCTATTTACTGCAAACTCATCTTGTTTTTCTCTAGAAACTTCATAACGCACTGCTAAGTTTTCAGCTGTGTTTCCCATGTGATAATCATTAAACGCACACCATAGTCCGTCTGCAACCATACTATCAACAATCTTTTGATCGCCCATTCTATATCCATCTCTTGCGCCTTTAAGTAAATAAGGAGCTTGACTCATATTTTCCATACCGCCAGCAACTATAATGTCAGCATCTCCTGCTATAATTGCTTGAGTCGCTAAATGGACTGATTTTAATCCAGAACCACAAACTTTATTTATTGTCATTGCTGAAACAGTATTTGGAAGTCCTGCCTTTAATGCTGATTGTCTAGCTGGATTTTGACCTAAACCAGCCTGAAGTACATTTCCCATTATGACTTCATCAACCTGACTTTCTTGAATACCGGCTCTATTAATCGCTTCTTTAATAACTTTAGCGCCTAATTCTACTGCACTTACATCTTTCAATGTCCCACTGAAACTTCCGATTGCAGTTCTAACAGCACTAACAATTACAACGTTCTCACTCATTTTATTTCCCCCTTTTTATTTCATCCTAATTAACCAAACTACATGAAATTCTTTAATTTTTTATGTTATAAGCTTTACATTTTTCATAAAAAGTTGACTTGCTTATTTCTAATAATTTAGCAGCTTCAATTTTATTACCTTGAGTTTCAATTAGAGCTCTCTTAATTGCTTCCTGTTCGGTCTCTTCAATCATTTCTTTTAACGATTTTAAGGAATTTTGATTGCTTAATTGAGAAGCATTTTTTTCGAATTCGACTGTATTTTTTTGATTGGTTGGATTTTCATATAAATAAAGAGGTAATTGCTTTGGTGTAATCACTTTACCATTTAGGACATTTATGCATCTCTCTAGTACGTTTTCTAGTTCTCGAATATTTCCTGGCCAATGATGTGACTTAAGAATTTGAAAAACTTCATTTGAAATTTGAATTCCGTTTCGATGAAATTTCCTTTCGAGTTTTTTTATTAATGAATCTGCTATGAGAGGTAAATCATTTATCCTTGATCTAAGTGGAGGAATGTCTATTTTAATTACATTTAAGCGGTAATACAGATCCTGGCGGAATTCTTTTAATACTACCATCTTCTCAAGATTTCGATGCGTAGCGGCAATGACTCTTACATCAATGGAAATAGGAGAACTTCCACCAACTCTTTCAATCTCTCTTTCTTGAAGTACTCGCAGTAATTTACTTTGCATATGCAAAGACATATCACCAATCTCATCTAAGAAAATCGTTCCTCGGTTCGCAATCTCAAATTTCCCTTTTTTCCCGCCTCTTTTTGCACCTGTAAAAGCACCTTCTTCATAACCAAAAAGCTCTGATTCTAGTAAATGCTCTGGAATTGAAGCACAATTTACTCGTACAAATGGAAAGTTCCTTCTTGGACTAGCATCGTGTATTGCATGTGCAAATAATTCTTTACCTGTACCAGATTCCCCAAAAAGTAAGATTGCAGATGAACTTGCAGATACTTGCTCTGCCAAATTTTTTGCAGCGTTAAAGACCGGCGTATCACCAATTATTTGATTGAATTTATATTTACTATTTAATTCTTTCTCAAATTTCCTTTTATAATAGTTTAATTCTTCTACTAGAGGTTCTACTTTTTTAGAATACTCAATCCAATCTTGCGCATTTCGGAACATTACCGTTCCGACAGCACCTACTAATTCTTCACCTATATACAGTGGATAACGATTTGCGACCATTTCTGTATTTTTTATTGGATGGATCTCCGCTACCTCTGCCTGACCGGTTTTAGCGACTATATGCATTCTAGAATTTTCAATAACATCTTCTACAGGCATACCAATCACTTCATCAGCAGAACGCCCAACAAACTCACAATACGATTCATTCATATACAAAACTTTTCCTTCACGGTTAACGACAACAATCCACTCAGTTGCAAGATTAATAATCTCGGAAATCCATTCAAAAGGAAGACTCTCTAACATACTATTCATACCATACCTCACTTAAAGTAGTAGGAACTAGAAAGGATAAGAGCAGGAATCTCCCCCTGCTCAAAACAACCCTTTCGCACTTATCCTACTGAACTGTATATCCTGCATCTATTACATTCGCTTGGCCTGTAACCCCACCAGTATATTCACTAGCAAGAAATACTGTATAATTTGCAATTTCTTTTACTGTAAGTAATCTTTTTTGAGGTACTAATGGATAAATTACTTCTTCAATTACACTTTCAATTGGTACATTTCTTGATTTTGCTAAGTCAGCCAACTGGTTTTGAACTAAAGGTGTATCCACATAGCCCGGGCAGATTGCATTGACTGTAATACCATCACTTGCCCCTTCTAATGCAGCAACCTTTGTTAAACCAATAACGCCATGCTTCGCAGAATTATAAGCAGCTTTACCAGCGAATCCTATTAACCCATTGATCGAAGCCATATTAATAATGCGACCATATTTTTGCTTTTTCATAATTGGAAATACATGTTTGATACTAATAAAAGGTGCAGTTAACATGACCTTAATAAGTAATTCAAATTTTTCAGTAGGGAAATCTTCAATTGATGAAACGTATTGTAACCCAGCATTGTTTATTAAAATATGTAATTCACCAAATTGATCGATTACTTTATGAAACGTGTCAACTACTTGTTCTTCATTTGTAACATCACATGCATAACCGATCGCATTAAACCCTAGCTCTTGTAATGAAGTAGCTGACTTTTGAACATTTTCCTCATTTAAGTCGGTTAAGACAACTGTTGCTCCTTGCTCTGCAAAGGTTTTAGCAATTTCAAAACCAATTCCACTACCGGCACCAGTTATCAGTGCAACCTTCTCAGAAAGCATTTGCTGCATTTGTTTGCCTCCTTTTAAAGATTAGTTCACGTTATTTAATAACTTCGGACTAATTGTAAATGTAGCCTCTGTTTTTTCAGTAATTTCTTGAATGGTTGCTCCACCAACGCATTCTACTAAAACCATTCCATTTTCTGTAAAATCAAATACTGCTAATTCAGTAATTAGCCTATGGACTACGCTTTTTCCAGTTAACGGTAAAGTACATGCTTTTTTAACTTTACTTTCACCATATTTATTTGCATGTTCCATGACAACGACAATTTTCTTAGCACCATTTACTAAGTCCATCGCACCGCCCATACCTTTTACCATTTTTCCTGGAATCATCCAGTTTGCCAGATCGCCAGTTTCAGAGACTTCCATACCACCTAAAATAGCTAAATCGATATGACCTCCTCTAATCATCGCAAAAGATTCAGCGCTATCAAAATATGAAGCTCCTCTAGCCGCAGTTACTGTTTCTTTACCTGCGTTGATTAAGTCAGCATCTATTTCAGTTTCTGATGGGTATGGTCCAATACCTAGCAAACCATTTTCAGATTGTAGCATTACTTCAATTCCTTCTGGAAGATAGTTTGCTAATAAAGTAGGTAGTCCAATTCCAAGGTTTACATACATACCATCTTGAATTTCTTTAACCGCAGTTTGAATAATTAATTGACGAATATCTTTCATGTTATTAGCCTCCTATACTCCTGTAGTCATTCTACGTTCAATTCGTTTTTCGTATGTTTCACCGTGGAATACGTGTTGTACATAAATGCTTGGCGTATGAATTGCATCAGCATCAAGTTCTCCAACTTCTACTACCTCTTCAACTTCTGCAATTGTAATTTTTCCAGCCATCGCTGCAAGTGGATTAAAGTTACGAGCAGTTTTTCTAAAAATTAGATTGCCTTGTTTATCAGCTTTCCACGCTTTTACAAATGCAAAGTCTCCTACGATCCCTTCTTCTAATAAATACGTTCTTCCATTAAATACTTTATGCTCTTTTCCTTCAGCGATTGGTGTACCTACACCTGTTGCTGTGTAGAATCCTGGGATTCCAGCACCGCCTGCACGAATACGTTCAGCTAAAGTACCTTGAGGAACTAGCTCTACTTCAAGTTCTCCACTTAAGAACTGCTTTTCAAAAATTTTATTTTCTCCAACATATGAAGAAACCATCTTTTTAATTTGTTTATTTGCTAATAAAAGACCAAGACCCCAATCGTCTACTCCACAGTTATTACTTACGATTGTTAAATCCTTTGTCCCTTTATCTCGTAATGCTAAAATCATTTTTTCAGGAATACCGCAAAGACCAAAGCCACCGACAATAATCGTAGCTCCATCATGAATTTGTGAAACAACCTCTTCAACTGAAGTAATTACCTTATTCTTGCCCATTATTTTGCTCCCTTCAAAAGTAAGATTAGTAGTTTAACATTCTTAAACAAGTCCTGTAAGTTTAAATACTGCAATGATTAAGAATACTGCAACTGTTTTAATGATTGTTATTGCAAAAATATCTTTATATGACTGGCGATGAGTTAATCCAGTTACAGCTAATAATGTGATGACTGCACCATTATGAGGCAAAGTATCCATACCACCTGATGCCATCGAAATAACACGATGCATTACTTCCGGCGGGATATTATATTTATTAATTGCCTCGATATACTTATCTGACATTGCACTGAGTGCAATACCCATACCACCTGATGCAGAACCTGTAATTCCTGCTAAAGTTGTAGTTGTCACAGCTCCATTTACTAATGGATCCGTAAATGTATGAGAGATTCCTTTACTTACCATTCCAAATCCAGGTAAAGCAGAGATTACTCCACCAAAACCATACTCAGCACCAGTATTCATAGAAGCAAGAAGTGCTCCACCAATGCTTGCATTTATACCTGTCTTTAGATTTGTACGCATATTCTTAAAGCCATAGATCAACGCTGAAAGGATCCCAATAACTAAAGCACATTCAACTGACCAAATACCAACAACTGCAGGAATTTGAACTACCCCAAAAGCTTCTAGTCCGATTGATTTAAAGTCAAATCCATTCGGATACCATTTAGGGAATGAAACAACAAAAAATTTATTTGAAAATCCAACTAATAATAGTGGAACAAATGCTAGAATCTGTTTTAAAACTGGTGTAGGAGTATTTGTTGTTAATGAAGGAACTTCTGTTTGAGTTTCATTTGCAGCAGCTAGTTCTTCATTAAATCCTAAATAACCTTCACCTGCTTTTTCTGCTTTTTTACGTCTTGATTCTAAGTACCAAAGACCAACTGCAAGTACAAAAACAGCAGCTAAAATACCTAGAAATGGTGCAGCATAAATATCTGTTTTAAAAAATGTAGTTGGAATAACATTTTGAATTTGTGGTGTACCTGGCAAGGCATCCATCGTAAATGTAAACGCACCAAGTGCGATTGTTCCAGGAATCAATCGTTTTGGAATATTCCCTTCTCGGAATAAGTTTGCAGCAAATGGATAAATAGCAAATACAACAACAAACAAGCTTACTCCACTATATGTTAAAATTGCCCCCATTAATACAATCGCTAAAATCGCTCTTTTTGCTCCAACTAATTGAATAATTGTTTTTGCGATTGATTCTGCAATTCCAGACATTTCAACGATCTTACCAAAAATTGCACCAAGTAAAAATACAGGGAAATATAGCTTAATGAAACCAACCATTTTTTCCATAAAAATATTACTAAAGAATGGAAGAATATAACTTGGCTCAGTTAAAAGTACTGCAAATAAAGCACAAATTGGTGCAAATAAAATAACAGAAAACCCACGATAAGCAACAAACATTAAAAGTCCTAATGCTAATAAAATAATTAAGATTTCCATAATAACCTCCTTGTTATCTTTACGTATTGGCACTTTTTGATAACGCTTTCATTCAAATTCATTTTTCAATTTGAACTCCACTATTTACTGTATTTAGCTCCTTTCACAGAATGTCCTTCTGCTTTTATATAAGCAAATAGTGTGCCAAGTTATTAATGGATCGTACTAAAACCGATTGTGTATATTTTTAGGACAGTGCCTTCACACAAAATATTTATTTTATAATTCTAATAATATTAAGTTAATTTATAATTTTCAATATTTTTAATGTGTTTTTTCCGAAATTCCGGAATTTCACTTCAATAAAATTCCGAAAACCTGGAAATTCCAGAAATTCGGAATTTTATTCTTTGAACATTTTATGAATTTTTTATAGTGAACTATAATGATGAATTAATTTTTTCATCCAATCATGTACTTCTAAAAATTGAAACCCTTCTTTTTTAGCTTTCTCATTACTCAATGATTGATCGCTATAAGCATCAAAAGGTGATTGATGTTCGACTGCACCATTAGAGTTAATAATAGCCTTTTTTCCCGTTTCCTTTTCACACATGTTTATTATTTCTTGAAATGTTATTTCACCATTAGCGCACGCATTAAAAGGACCACTTTTAATCAATTCATTTTCCCCTAACCAAAGTAAAAACTCTGCAGTTTCATCAGAATCGATAAAGGTCATCTCTTTGTTTAAATCAGATATGATTAATTCTTCATTTTTTGAAATTTTATTAATATGGAAGAGTAATCTCTTAGTATAATCATCCGGTCCTAATACGATTGGGAATCTAGCCGCATACACTGGGAAATTTGCTTCTTGATATAAAACAGCCTCACAAAGACGCTTTCCTTCCGCATAAGAATATTCATTATCATTGTTATACTTAATAGGATAATTGTAAGGATCGAAATCAGTTTCAACATGGTTTAATCCCGTTTCATAAACCGCTAAAGACGAAGTGAAAATATATCTTCCAACATGATTCGTTAATAGTTTAGAAATTTCCTTCGCTTCATTTGGAGTATAACAAATATTATCATAAACAAGGTCCCATTTTAGATTACTTAAACTAGCTAATGTTTCAGGATTTCGTCGGTCGATTATAAATCTACTTACTCGATCTCCGAAGTCATCCTCTGTTAGTCCTCTTGTTGCGATTGAAACATTATAGCCTTTATCGATTAATTTATGAACAAGTCGTTTTCCGAAAAATCTTGTCCCACCTAATACTAAAACCTTTTTCATTTTTTAACCTCCAAACAAAAAAATACCCAATATTAATAATTCGCCATAAAACTGCAAAATACCTTTTTTATATAGGAAACTTCTTTTACCAAGTTTGTTTTTCTAGTAGTCTATTTATGAGATTTGGACGAAAAAAGAGAGCCTCATTCACAGAGGCTCCCCGTTTTTATTATTTGTTTAAAATGACTGTTTCAGTTGCAGCACTCACATTTCCTGCAGCATCTTTTGCAGTTACAGAGATTACCAATCCAATGTAATCGCCATAGTTTTTATGAGGTATGTCTAAACTGAAGTTCCCATTTTGATCTGCTTGTACTTCAGTCACTACATTGTTGAATTTTATAGCAACCGTCGCATTTGCTTCTGTTTTACCTGTGATTTTTTGATCTTTTTTCGTAACTGTATTAATAATTGGTGCGTCTGGTGCTGTACGATCTAATACAACAATCGATGCTTGTTCACTTTGATTTCCAGATGCATCACTAGCACTAACTGTTAATACACTGTCTGCTTTTTGTGGTTTAATTTGAATACTATAGTTTCCGCTTGCATCCGTTTTTCCTGTACCTACTACAGTACTATTATTTTTCACAACAATATTGACATTCGTATTTGCTTTACCAGTAATCGTTGTATCATTATCATCAATTACGTCAATAGTTGGTGTTAATAGTAATGTTGTCATCTGAATAACGTTTGAATATCCACTGTTAAGTGTTCCATTCAATCCACCCATTACAACCAATCTAAAACGGTAGTACGTACTATCACTTAATCCTGTCACTTTCGCACTAGTTGAGCTAACTGTGATTGGTGTATCCAGTTTTGCATCTGTCCAAGTAGTTGGCCACGTGATACCATCATTGCTTGATTGCTGTTGAATTTTCAATCCACCCCAATTGCCGGCAGGATCTACAGCTAACCAATTAAGTGTAACTGAATTAGCTTTTTTCGAATCAACTTTGAACGTATTTACATTACTATAAACCTTAGCCTTATTGAAGATTTCTGTAGCATACAAGTCTTTACCGTCAACTTTCATAACTTCTTTTGGTAAAATCGTTGCTTCTGGATTTGTTTTACCGAAGTTAGTCGCGACAAACTGCATGTCGTTACTATCAACAATACCGTCTTTATTTAAATCTTCTATTGGGTAGTTTACACTATCTTGTTGACCCATTTTATCAGATACTCGCTTCGCATCAAGAACGTCAATCACACCGTCGCCGTTTATATCACCAGCTGCTCCGTACGGTTGAGCTCCTCCGATGTATTTATACACTCCAAGATCATCACCCCATGGCGATTTTTTACCAAGTGTGATAGACTGTATGCTCTTTAAGTGTCCTGGTCCTTCCACAATGAACTTGATTGGATCTTTTGAAAGTGGAATGCCTTTGATATCAATGTAGCCATAACTATCAATTGTACCTGGTATTTTCGTTCCGTCCGGTAGTTGTGCGTACCCTTTTGCGCCAATGCTATCCAACTTCGCTGTGAAGTTATTTTTAAGCCCTTGAAGTTTCACGTACGTTTGCACTTGTGAATGCGTCGGAACGATTTGGAATTGATTTAATCGGCTAAATGCTGTAATTTCTTTTGTTTCATCTGTGCCGTATTGTGTCATGCTAAATTTTGTCATGTCATCATCTGGTGTCAATTTCGAATACATAATATCCCACATGTCATCTGTCACTTTGAATGTCACATCTAAAAATGGACTATCGCCATTGAATCCTTTAAAGTCTGATCCACCTGTTAAATGTGCCCCAACATTGATGTCTGTCACGTGACCAGGGTAAACCTCATCTGCTGTTTTCACTGGTGTATCTACATTCACCTTTACACCGTTTTGGTCTGCCCACTTTTGGAATGCTGGGTTGACTGTTACGCCTTGTAGCTCAAGATAATTATGGTAGTATGCTGATTTAAAAGTACCTGACATCATATCTTTCACGTTGTTTAAGTTTAACGTCATCGTGATTGTATCGTTTAAGGTAACTTTTTGTTTGTCATACGTCGGCACCATATACGGTGATCCTTTTTTGATAAACCCGTACTCATGGAAATCATTGAGAAGCTCCACGTTATGTGCTGCATCCATTGGCATTAACGTAATTGTTGCTGGTCCATTTTCGATATCGGATTTTTCAATTCCGAATTTTGCATCGCCATTTGCTTCAACTGGGAAATCGCCTTCTGGTTCCCCGACACTATTGTGATAGTACCATAAAATATTTGCTGACTGCGTTAACCCAAGTGGAGCAAGTTTCGCTGTCCCTTCATCCGATAGGTTTGTGTGTACCCAGAATGCGTTGTACATGTTGCCATTTTGTTGTTCATCGGTAAAATCTTTGTCTTCTAACTCGTACACGCCAGGTGCATGGTCTTTATAGGTTAACGTCGGTAGCGTGTTGTCCACCACAAACAGTTGTGATTTTTCATACGTTTTTGCATACATGTTAGTCGTATCAGTTGTACGCATTTTTAACGTATATTGCCCTTCCGGTAATGCTGCTTTTGTGAACATATTTGTTTTTTCGAGTTTTGGATCTCCAATAAACGGATAGTATGTGCTTGGGTCAAAGCCTACAACATAATCAATATCGGTTTGAACACTACTCACATTTAATGGGGAATCCGTTGTTGCACCAACTGGATTTCCGTCTTTGTCATAAATCACAATCCAGAAATACTTCATTGGACTGTTGAATCGGAACTTTAGTTGACGACCTGGGTTTCCGTTGAAGTCCGAATAGATTACCGGTTGTCGAGTCGGGGCTGCCGGAACATCCATTAGTAAATTGCCAAGTCCTTTTTCTACCGAGCGAACAGCCAATGGCATGCGATACGTCTCACTTGGGTCGTCATGATTAACAATGTTCAAATAACCTTCGTATCGGCCATATTCCGCCGTATCTGGCAGATTCAAAGTTACTGTAAAGTTCGTTGTTTCACCTGCTTTTACTGTTAGTGATGGTGAACTAGTTGTCACCGTAATGCCGTTTTTAGTTGCGTCACTAACTGTTGCATTTGGTTTAATGAAAGTTGTAGAGATATCAAACGTTTTGTCAGAGTTTCCTCGATTTTTTACTTTCACTGTTCGATTACTCGTATTGACCGCACCGTCTTTTTTATACACTGCGCCAAACGTTAATGAACCTTTTTCGTAATTCAAGTTCACACTATTACCGTTACTATCAATGTTTGCAGTTGTGTCTTGTGCTTTAAAACTCACATCACGTTTTACTGCTTTCACTACATTGACTAAACCAGCACCTTGTTCGTATACAGAATAATTGCCGTCTAGATTTCCAGCAGTGTTTGTTAACGCTGCTTTCACATCAGCAGGTGTATAATCGGGATGGGCTTGTAAGATTAGTGCAGCAATACCTGCCACATGTGGCGACGCCATCGATGTACCTGAAATACGAGAATACGCGTTACTATAATCTACTTTATCTGGGCTATGAACGAAAAATGGATAAGTTGAGTATACCGATACACCTGGTGCAACAACATCTGGTTTAATGTCATATGTTGCAGCGACTGGTCCTCTTGAACTAAAACTTGCCAAGTGGTTCCCTTCTGTATTTGTTGTACTTACATTCGTAAAGGTGATTGTATTTGTGCCTTCTACACTACGTAAACGTTCACCGTCAGCTTTTGTCATACGGAATGTTGGTATAAAGCCATCATTACTTGCTAAGTAAGCATCAATGTCCCCATCAATATTATTACTCATAATTGCTGCAACTGCGCCTGCTTTCGCTGCGTTTGTAATTTTTTCAGCTAACGCGATTGTACCTCGTGTAATAAGTGCAACTTTTCCAGTTAAATCGATTGGATTGCCGTTCGCATCTTTAAAATCAGCTGCTTGTGCTAAACCAACATCCACGATTGGATACGATTTGTTCTCTAAATCTGCCACATGATCATTGTATCCTTTTCCAAGTAACTTGAAGTCAGTAAATGTTTCATTTCCAACTTTTGCTGACGCAATTGGAATACTAACTGGGAAATCACTTGCTCCAACTGTAATGGCAAGTGCTGATGCACCTGGTGTACCTAGTGTCCCTTCACCTGGACCAGAGTTTCCTGCTGAAATAACACATGTTACACCTGCAAGGGTTGCGTTATTAATTGCCACAGCTTCAGCTGATAACGGATTATTAACTGGTGCTCCAAGAGATAAGTTGATCACTTTCATACCATCTTTTATTGCTTTATCAATTCCACCTACAATCCCATCTGTATACCCTGTACCGTAAGGACCAAGTACACGATAGTCATACAAGTTCACGCCTGGTGCAACCCCTTGAGCTGGGAATTCTACATTATTTTTCGCTTGAGCAGCAATCGTACCTGATACGTGTGTTCCGTGGTACGTGTAATACGGTTCATCACTTTCAGGTTTGCCAGCTTTTATCCAATCATCGATTGTAGTTTCCATAGGATCGGCATCATTATCAACAAAATCCCAACCTTTAACTGTCGTTGGATCGATTTTGCTTGCATCTTCACCACTTTTTGCACGGTAGCCTTTATATACGTCTGTTAAATCTGGGTGATTGTAGTCAACTCCTGTATCGATAACTCCTACATTGATTCCTTTTCCAGTAGTGCCCTCTTTATGCAAATCTTCAATTCCTGGTAATGGAATATAATTTTCTGCTAAATTATTCCCACCTTGTTCACTTTCAGCAGCAGCTTTCAGTTCACTTGGGTCAAGCTTTACTAAGTCATCGTTTAATACACGATTTACTACACCAGAATCAAATAATTTTTCAACTAAGTTACCTGGTAGTGTCATTGCCACCCCGTTTAATGCATGTGTGTATTCACGCGTAATTTGAGCGGTTGCATCCCCAGATTGGTCGGATGTTTCGTTAGATACTTCGTTTGGTGAAACAGATAATGCAGATACTGCATTTACTGCATTCGTTTTACTTGCACTATTATTTAACCCTTTTATAAATGATTTGAATGTAGCGTGTGACGAGTTAACTGCGCTAGTTTCTGCGCTTAATGTCGTTTTTTCGCCCTCCACTGCTTTTTGCAGTACACTTATTTTTGCTGGCGCTTGTGCAAATTCGACAATAACCTTAACTGGTTTTGAGCTTGTCGTATCAATTTTTGGCGAAATCTTTACACCACTTTCTGGTGACACGTTCTTTAACGCGGCAATTTGCTCAGCTGTTAAGTCTGGTGTGCTTGTGTTTTGTGCCAGTGAACCCATGACCGTTTTTTCTGTGCTCGCATTTGGTGTAGCTGCTAGTACGTTAAATGGAATCATCGAGCCCACAACCAGCGCACTGATCGTTGTTTTAGCTAAACTCATTTTAAAGTTTCTTTTACTCACCTGTTCTCCCCCATTTTTTTATTTTTTTGACTTTTGACAATTCTCTTTCTTTTTTTTTATTTTATCGCTAGTAATCGACATCGTAAATTGGGGTAATTCATCAAATAAACTATAAAAAAAAGCAGATAATTGATCCTATTTATAGAACTTTTCATTAAAAAGCTTTATAAAACGTCATTTTCAGACAATTTTTATTTGGGCGAATTTTGCATTTTTTAATAAAAAAAAAGAAAAGATTAGAAATAATTACTAATAATTATTACAACCCTCTAATTTAACTAAATTTTCATATTTATTTGTCGTTCATATTTTTTTACAAAGAAAAATATGAAAAAAGTTCTAATAAAAAAAAGAAGATACGAATGTATCTCCTCCTAATGACTTTATATACTCTTAATAACAATATAATGCGTTTCCGGCCTAGCACTTAATCTAAGTGGTATAGTCGTAGTACCATATCCATTACTTATTATTTGAGTTATCCCCTTATACACATGCGTTTTACCTTTTTCATAAGGACCATATCCGAAAATCCTTATTTGGCCTCCATGTGTATGACCACTTAAAACAAGAGAAACTCCTTGTTCTTTCTTTAGTAACTTTAAGGCTCTTGGATTATGACTAACTAAAATCTTAAATACATTTTGTATAACATCTTGAAATGCAAGATCAAGATCCACCTTCCCAGTTTTCAAATCATCTACTCCAATCAGTGACCATTCTATTTGTAAATGATTAACCGTAACAGATGAATTTTTCAATACAACTACATTCCATTTTTTAAATATTTTCTCTATATCCTTCTTTTCGACTTCGATATCATTATTTCCCCAAACAAAGAAGACCTTTCCGAGACTACTTAGTTTTTGAATATTTTGTTCAATTCTTTTTAGAGGCACTCCTTTTTCTAAAAGATCACCACCAATTATGACAAGATCAACTTGATTAGACATTTTATTTATAATAGAAGAATTAATTTTTCTTCTATGAATATCTGAAATAAAAAATAGTCTAATTGGCTTTTCAAGTGGCGTATTTGAGAAAGAAAATTCATGTTTTCTTACTATATTTTGATGCGCCTCTATGAACATATAAACTAACAGTAAAAAACCTAGTAATATACAAATGAAAAAATAAATCATGTAGCCCTCCATTTCCAGCATTAAAAGAAATACCTACTCGCTTAAGCTTTTATAAAAAGGACTTTTGCTTCTCTTATTTAATATCCTTAATAATTCTCGCAGGATTACCTCCAACGACTACATTGTCAGGAACATCTTTTGTTACAACAGTACCAGATGCGATGACAACATTATGTCCAATCTTTACTCCTGGATTTATAATCGCTCTTCCACCAATCCAAACATTATCACCAATCGTAACTGGTTTACCAAATTCCGCTCCACTAGCCCTCACAACTGGATCAAGTGGATGTGTAGCGGTATAAATATGTACACCGGATGCCATAAAACAATTTATGCCAATATAAACCGGGCAAACATCCAAGATGACACAATCAAAGTTGGCATAAAAATTTTCACCTACATGAATATTGTATCCATAATCACATCTAAAGGTAGGTTCAATATTTATAGATTCACCCGTCGAACCAAATAATTGTTTTAATAGACTTTCTCTTTTACTGTTTTCGGTTTCTAGCGTTAAATTATATTCACGTGTCAAACGTCGAGCATTAATTCTTTCTTCAACTAATTGATCATCCCACGCCAAATACATCTCACCATTTATCATTTTTTCCTTCTCGCTCACATTAACCTCTCCTTTAAAATCATTTTTTACCTATCTTTACCGACTTTTCCTGTCTTTTTCATGTTAAAGTATTATAAAAATAAACAATAAATGGATAGGAGGTATTTCATTGGATTTAACGATTTACTTGTCATATATAGGTGTGTCCTTATTATTAATTATAGCACCTGGACCAGATAATATTTTTGTTATGGCTCAAAGTATCTCATATGGAAAAAAAGAAGGAATTGCAACTGCATGTGGTCTTTGTTCAGGAGTTACAATCCATACACTAGCTGCTTCAATCGGATTATCTGCCATCTTGTATAAATCAGATATCGCTTTTTCCATTTTAAAATACTTAGGTGCTTTTTATTTACTTTATTTAGCTTACCAAGCGTTCCGTTCAAGTAATGAAGTTGGCTCATTCACAAAACCAAAAAAACAAACATTACCAACCTTATATCGTCGTGGATTTTTAATGAATGTACTGAATCCAAAGGTTTCGTTATTCTTTCTAGCGTTTTTACCTCAATTTATAGAAAAAGACGGTATTTCAGTTCCTCTACAGCTGATCGTTTTAGGTTTAACTTTTATGGTATTAACTCTCCTTGCATTTTCAATTATAGCTGTTTTTGCAGGTAGCTTAGGTGAAAAACTGTTACAAAATGATAAATCATCTAAAATTATCAATCTAGCACAAGGCGCTATTTTTACAGGAATTGGATTGAAGTTATTTTTTATGGATCGATAAAAGTGTAATTTAATAAGTAGTCAATGAACAACAAAAATGAGTACTGTTAATAGTACTCATTTTCTTTTTTGGAGAAGTAACTGTTTCAAGGTTTTTTATTGTATTCGTTTTGTTTTAGTCGATTCACAATCAATGTATCGTTATCTTTTGAATTTAGTAGGTTTCACTCTAATTACTCATGATTAGGGAGCCCTTATTTGCAGTTTTCCCTATTATATTTGCAGTTTGGGATTTTTTAATTGCAGATGTGCCAGTCTTAATTGCTCTTTCTCAGTTTTATTTGCAGTTTTCGTATTATTAATTGCACATCATCAATCATTAACAACATCTTGATTCAGCAGAGATATTGTTCTATTTTTATAATATTTTCAACTCTCCAGCTTTAATCATATTCGCTTGTTTTAAGAATATGTACACAATATACGAAACGATTCCTGGGACTAATACATAGGTAACAATCATTGGTATAATAACTGCACTTCCATAAGAAGCTAATAAATTCATTGGTGCAACAAATGCACATAACCCTAACCCAGCGATTTCTTTTGGTGCTTCAATATGAAATAAAAAAGCTGATACTGGTCCTGCCACAGCACTTGCAACTATGGTCGGTATGAGTATCCTAATATTCCTTGTTACATTTGGTAGCTGTAATTTAGGGGTAATGATTAATAAACCAAGAATACTTCCTGGATCATTCTCCCTTGCTGAGATAACAGCTAAACCAACAAATTGTGCTGCACATCCTGCTAAGGCAGCCCCGCCAGCAAGTCCATCTAAATTCAATGCAATTGCTAATGCAGCTGAGGAAGCAGGAGAAACAATTAAAATCCCCCAAACGACTGCTAATACAATTGAAGCTATAATTGGTGAACCTTCTGTTGAACCTTTAATAAAATTCCCAACCGCTATTAAGAGTGGAGAAATCCATTTTGATAAATATAATCCAACTAAACCTGAAATTAAGATGGCAAATAAAGGCACTACCATTAAATCTAGTTTTGTTTTACCTTGAACAGCTTTTCCAATCAAGATTGCAACTAAAGCTGATAATAACGCTCCTACTGGTTCACCCATTTTAATGGTCATTGCCGTATCTACCATTAATAAAGCCCCGGAACCGATTATTGCAGCAGACATTGCAGAAAAAATGATTAATGTACTTGATCCTAATAAAACGGCTATACCTGCACCAATAGCTGGTGCCATTAATAACTTAGTTGATAATCCGATCGTCATTAAAGATTCAAAATGAAAAATTTTCCCAATACTCTCAAGCAAAGACCCGATACCGATCATTACAAAAACAGCATGTGCTATACCTTCTGATGCTCTAAATACCCTACTTTTTTCTTGCTTACTCATATCATACCTACCTTTTTATAGTAACTACTTCTAGTATTTGCATAATGAATAGAAAATTATTAATAATTAGAAGCACAAAAAAGCGTCCAAAGAAATTGGACGCTCAGACTGTTGACAAACGCTCGCTTTCTTCGTTGCTTCGCCTTTCTGCGGTGCTCATTACCGTCTAAGGTAACTCCGCTCCTCACCAGACTTCGCGCCTCGAAAGACAAACGCTTGCAATCAGTCTGAAACTCAAGTTTTTTGTATTTTGTCTACACACTAAGCGTCCAAAGAAATTGGACGCTTTCAATAGGGAAATTATACCATATTCGTTGTAACGCTGAAACACTCTTCCGCTTTCATTATTTGTTTCCAAACTTCATTTGTAGAAGTTCCACCTTCACTAATTCTTGCTTCCATAACCGTTTTTGGATTTAATGTATGATAAATATCTTCTTCAAACACTTCATTAATCATCTTAAATTCCTCAAGCTTTAATTCCCCAAGAAATTTATGATTTTCTATAGCATATAGAACCGTTTTTCCAACGATTTCATGAGCTTGTCGGAATGGTATTTTTTTTCGAACTAAGTAATCAGCAAGATCAGTAGCGTTTGAATAATCATTTTTAACTGCTTCATACATACGATTTTCGTTTACTTTCATCGTATCAATAATTCCCGAAAGTAATCGCAGTGCTCCTACAACAGTATAAACAGTATCAAACATACCTTCTTTATCTTCTTGCATGTCCTTGTTATATGCTAAAGGCAGTCCTTTTAAAACAGTTAATAATCCGATTAAGTTGCCATAAACTCTCCCTGTTTTACCTCGAAGTAATTCTGGAACATCTGGATTTTTTTTCTGTGGCATAATACTAGAGCCGGTACAAAAAGCATCGTCTAATTCAATAAACTGAAATTCTTGACTAGACCAAATGACAAATTCCTCTGATAGTCTAGAAATATGTGTCATAAGTAATGAAGAATCAGAAAGGAACTCCACGATAAAATCACGGTCGCTTACTGCATCTAAACTATTATGATAGATATCACTAAAACCAAGTAATTCAGCGGTACGTTGACGGTTAATTGGGAATGTTGTTCCAGCTAATGCACCTGCACCTAATGGTGAAATATCCACTCGTTTTAAACTATCTTTGAATCTGCTTTTGTCACGCTCAAGCATCCAAAAATACGCAAGTAAATGATGTGCAAATGATACAGGCTGAGCTCTTTGTAAGTGTGTATATCCAGGCATTATTGTATTTACATGCTTTTTTGCTTGCATAACGATTTTATTTTGAACTTCTTCAATTAAATCAATAATGGAGGACGTATTATTTTTTAAAAATAGATGCATATCCGTTGCAACTTGATCATTTCGACTACGACCTGTATGTAATTTTCCACCTACAGGACCGATTTCTTCAATTAACATACTTTCGATATTCATATGAATATCTTCATTTTCAATGCTAAATTGAACCTCATTTTTCTCAACTTTTTTTAATATAGTATTTAAACCTTCTATTATAAGTTCAGCTTCATTGATTTCAATTATGCCACATTCTCCAAGCATGGTTGCATGTGCGATACTACCCGCTATATCTTCTTTAGCCATTATTTGATCAAATTCAATTGATGCCGTAAATTCTTCTACTAATTGGTTTGTCTCCTTCGTAAAACGTCCACCCCAAAGTTTTGACATAACTGCCTCCTTCATCCACCCTATATTTTATTTACTTAAAACTGTATTTTTCTGTGTAACTTCGCTATATACCTTTGTTGGTAATCCCCATAGTTTAATAAAGCCTACCGCTGCATTATGATCAAATAAATCACCTTTTGAATAGGTTGCAAGCTCTTCATTATATAGACTAGTTTCCGATTTTCTACCGACTACTGTATGAGTGCCTTTAAATAATTTCACACGAACAATACCACTTACTGTTTCTTGTGTAGTATTTACAAACGCATCCAAAGCACCCATTAAAGGTGAATACCACAATCCATCGTAAAGCATTTTTGAAAATTGTTGTTCAATACTTACTTTAAAATTTGTTACCTCACGAGGTAATGTAAGGAACTCTAATTCTTTATGCGCATTGATTAAGATTAGCGCTGCTGGATTTTCATATACTTCACGTGATTTTATGCCTACTAATCTATTTTCAATATGGTCGATTCTTCCAACACCGTGCTTTCCACCAATACCGTTTAATTGTTCAATTAGTTGAACTAGCTCAATAGGCTGGCCATTCAAACTTACAGGTACACCTTTTGAAAATTCAATTTCAATATATTCAGGAACATCCGGAGTATTTTTAATGGCATTCGTCCAATCAAAAGCTTCTTCCGGTGCTTCATTCCACGGATTCTCTAATACACCTGCTTCACAAGCTCTTCCCCAAATATTCGCATCAATTGAAAATGGATTATCTAAATCGACCGGAATTGGAACACCATTTTCATGTGCGTACTCAATTTCCTCATCACGTGTCATGCCCCATTCACGAACAGGCGCCACTACTTTAAGATTCGGATTCAAGGCCATTACTGAAACTTCGAAACGAACTTGATCATTTCCTTTTCCAGTACAACCATGTGCAACTGCAACTGCACCTTCTTGCTTTGCTACATCGACTAATAGTTTTGCGATTAAAGGTCTTGATAGCGCAGATGATAGTGGATACTTTCCTTCATATAATGCATTCGCTTTTAGAGCCGGTACAATATAGTCTTTTGCAAATAAGTCCTTTACATTGATCATATATGACTTAATTGCTCCTAAATTTAACGCCTTTTGACGAACCGCTTCAACATCTTTCCCTTCACCTAGATCTAGGCAAAGTGCAATCACATCGTAGTTATATTTTTCTTGTAACCATTTAATACAAACTGAAGTATCTAAACCACCTGAATATGCTAAAACAATTTTTTCATTTCCCATGTTATTACCCCCGATTAGATTTTTTAAAAATATAATAGATTTTTAGAATTATAAATTACCCATTAATGCAACTAAGATTGCTTTTTGAGCGTGAAGTCGATTTTCAGCTTCATCAAATACTACCGAATGCTTACCATCAATTACCGAAGCTGTTACTTCTTCCCCTCTATGTGCAGGTAAGCAGTGCATGAATAAATAATCGTCTTTTGCATTTTCTAATAAATGATCATTTACTTGATACGGGCTAAAATCTTTTAAGCGAATTTCAGTCTCTTCCTCTTGCCCCATACTGGTCCAAACATCCGTTATCACAACATCAGCTCTACTTACACCATCTACAGGATTATTCACTACTTCAATAACACTTCCAGTTGTTTTTGCAACATGCTTCATCGATTGAAGTACAACTTTATTCGGTTCATACCCAACGGGACATGCAATTGTTAAATAAACACCAAGCTTAGCTGCACCTTCAATTAAAGAATGACAGATGTTATTATTTCCATCTCCTACATAAGCAATCTTCAAACCTTTTAATCTACCTTTATGCTCAAGAATCGTTAAGAAATCAGCCATGATTTGAGCAGGATGGTGCAGATTTGTTAAACCATTAATAACTGGAATTGACGAGTGCTCAGCAAACTCGGTCAACATCTCATGAGTATTTGCTCGAATCATGACCCCATCTACATAACGAGAAAATACTTTCGATGTATCATGAACAGTTTCGCCTCTACCAAGTTGTAAATCTTTACTACTCATAAAGATTGCATGACCACCTAATTGCATCATGGCAATTTCAAATGAAAGTCTCGTTCTAGTAGAATTCTTTTCAAAAATCATCCCTAGCACTTTATTTTTTAAATAAGGATGTGCCTCTCCCGCCTTTTGCATATTTTTCATCTCTAAAGATTTTTCAAGTAAGAATAATAATTCACTTGATGAAAACTCACTGATCGAAAGAAAATTTTTCCCTTTAAAATCCGACCATTTTACAGAGCTAAAATTCCCTTTTGTAACATTCCCTTTTGTCTTTTGAATATAACCATTTTTCTTTACATGGTTTTCTTTCAATACTTTACTCATAAATCCATCCCCTTTTTTTAGAAGTTCAGATTCTTATATAATGAATGATTATACACAAGTATAAATAATTATACAATCTGTTTTTTAGTTTTTTTTTGTAATTTTTCATGAGAAATTTCAACGCATCACCAAAACCCTTATAAACACTCGTTTTACACTAGAAAAAAAGATGAATAAAAGGGGTGAAATAAAAAAAGATGAACTAACCAATCATATGGAATGATAGGTTAATCCACCTTTTTTAATATTTATTCATTTACCAAGAAATGACTTTAACATCCAAAGCATCTTTTCAATTTCAGCAATCTTACCTAGAAATAAGTCCGCTGTTTCTTGATCATCACTTTCTTCTGCAATTGAGATTACATCACGCGATTCTTGTACAACTTTTTCATAGTCTTTAATGAGATCAGATACCATTTCTTCTGCAGAAAACGTATGATTACCTTCTTTAATCGTAGCCATTTCTAAGTATTCACGCAGTGTAGCAATTGGTTTTGCACCAATTGTTAAAATACGTTCTCCTAAATCGTCTACCATTACTTTTGCATCGTCATAATACAATTCAAATTTTTCATGTAGAGTAAAGAAATTCGGTCCTTTTACATACCAATGATAGTTATGTAATTTTACATATAACACATTCCAATTCGCAAGTTGTTGATTTAATAGACTTTCTAAATTTGCCAACTTCATTCACACTCCAATTTCTTTGTTAACATACAAAGAAATTTTTCCCAAAAAGTGTGTAGTCTATTCTATTTTTCCCATGAATGTTCAATTGTAGTTCGAAATAATTCGTTTAAGCTCTCTATATTCACCTTGTTTGATTCAGTAATCCACTTAACAAACTCTTCAAAAAACTGAATTTTATTTTCAATAAAATCATTTAATACTTTTTTTCTAGGCTCTAAATCTAATTCTTCACCTTGTTTTTTTCGGATTAATAATTTGTCTACTTCTTCTAAAAATTCCTTTTCTAACCCTTCCATCTCTAAAAGTTCTTCAAACAAAATTGGAGGAATTTCATTATATTTTTGGATCCATATACATGCTAAAATTGGTCTTAAAACATAAAAATACTTTTTAATCTTAACTTCTTCCCCTTGTAAATAATCACGGTAATTCCCTTTGGCCATATGGAGATAATGGTAAATACACGCCTTTTTAGAAAGAATTTCATTACCGATTTTTCTTAATTCTACTGAAATCGTTAAATCATCATGATAAACAATTGGAGACCTTAACCATTCTAATAAGGCCGGGTTTGATTTTGCAAAAAGATTAAGTGCCTTTTTTAAGTCCCACCCACTAAAGTCGAGTAAATCATTGATTGGATATTCAATTACATCACGTTTTTGGTCAATGCTTAAATACCAATCTTTGCGATGTACATAAACAAAACGCACATCATAATCACTGTCTTTAGATGGAAATCCCCACGCTCTACTACCGGACTCAACTGCAAATAGTATTTTTACATCATGTTCGGCTTCTATTTGTTTTAGTTTTTCTATAATGATTTCTTTCATATTGATCCCCCTTACAATTAGTGATTACATGCTATAGTATAATTAGTATAATCGATAGGATGTGGCTTTTAGTGGAAAACTTTATTTATGTTTTAAAACCAGTTCGAACAACTTTTTTACAAGATTCTACGGAAGAAGAACGAAATATTGTATCAGAGCATTTTCATTATCTACAAAACTTAAATAAAGAAAAGACAGTATCTTTAGCAGGAAGAACCGAACAAGCTGAATTTGGTATTGTCATCTTAAAAACAGAAAGCTTACAGCATGCAAAGGAATTCATGCAAAATGATCCGGCTGTTAAAAAGAATGTAATGACAGCTGAATTATATCCATTTTTAATTGCATTAAATTAAATACAAAAAGAGCATCGAAATTGACTACTTCAAGCCATTCGCGATGCTCTTTTTATTGTTAATTACTTAAAATTAAAAAATATATTTTCTAATTCTTTTAACGTTGTGGCTTTCTTAGCTACTTCAGACTTTTCTTGATAGAAACGAATATTACTAAAACGATGTAGTAATAAATAGATCATTAATTCATTTTGTAAGCTTTCGTTTAATTCGTTATTCGTATAGCCATAGCTCTCTAGAAAAATTTTATTTAGTCCTTCAAAAGGATAAAACATAAACGCTATTGGCCCAAGTAAATCATATTTTGAGTTTCCTACAAAGCAATCAGCAAAATCAATTAGACCAGTAAACCTCCACATGCCATCAACATTATTCATGATTAAATTAAATGGTGTGTATTCTCCAGTTAATAACACGATTTGTTCTTTTCCTTGCAATGTTTTATCTTCTACATAGCTTTTTAATTGGGTAAATAATTCATCATTCATTCCGTTGTTTTTATGATGATTCTCTACTTGCTCTAATTGATTCGTAATAAAATGCTTCCAATGATCATAATCATCCTGTTTTGTGGAGGTCGTTGCGTCATGGATTTCTCTTATTATTTTTCCTAAATCAAACGCGATTTGCTTTTTCTCCTCAAAAGTCAGTACATCAAAGACATCAATTAAAAGAGTCCCTTTTAGTTCACTCATTACTAAATAGCTCCAGCCTTCAAATTGACCAGTTGAAATTAATTTAGGAACATCTACGGATAGAGTTCTCCTGTTTAGAAACTCAAGAACCTGCTTCTCTTTTACGAACTCGCCATTCACATAAGAAGGATATAATTTAACTACAATTTCACCATCTATACTAAAAACAATATTTCCACCGTACGAAAATCGAGTAAGCTTCTCATAATCTATCTTTTCTAACTCACAAATTTTACGAATCTTACCTTCCCAAAAACAATTTTTTTCGCGCATTATTTTATATTTATCTTTTGTTATTTTATAAAGATAGGTCATCACTTTACCTCAATTATTAAATTATTATTTTATTAATTTTCTTCTAAGCAGAAAGATTTTGATTTAATACCGCTCTTTTTTTAATATTAAGTACAAATAAAGTTGCGACTAAACAAAAGATACCTGCTGCAATAAAGATTGATTGGTAGGCATTTAACCAAGAATAAACTAAACCTCCACCATATGCTGCTGCTCCAGCACCTAATTGATGAGCAGTATAAATCCATCCATAGATTACCCCTACCTTCTCTTTACCAAAATGATCCGTCGCTAGTTTAATAGTTGGCGGAACTGTAGCAATCCAATCCATCCCATAGAAAATGGCAAAAGCACTTAAATAAATAATTGAATTAGTAGATAAAGCAAAAGGTAGAATAAGTAATGATAAGCCTCTTAAACCATAATACCAAAATAACAACCAACGATTATCAAAACGATCAGAAATATAGCCGGATAAAGTCGTTCCGATAATATTAAATATTCCCATGAATGCTAAAATACTAGCAGCAGTCACCTCTTTATATCCATAATCGATACAAAGTGAGATAAAATGAGTACCGATCAAACCACTAGTAGAAAAGCCACAAACGAAGAAACTTCCCGCTAATAACCAAAAAACTTTCGATTTAGCACCTAATTTTAACCCATCAAAAGCTGCCTTCACTGGATTAATATTGTTCGCTTGCTTTTTATTACTTTTTTCAGCCCCTAAAGGTAAAACCCCAACATCTGCTGGATCATTCTTCATAAAAATCCAAAGTAATACATAAATGAAAACACCAAATGAAAATATGGTTAAAACGGCATTTCTCCATGAATAATTTTCAACAATATATGCCATAAGCGGCAAGAAAACAAGTTGACCGGCTGCTGAACTAGAGGTTAAAAGACCTAGTGCTAAACCACGCTTTTTTTCAAACCATGTTGTTGCAACATAAGCATTTAAAACCGTCAAAAATGCCCCTGCACTTAATCCAATAATGATTCCCCAAATGATAAATAAATGCCAAATTTTCGACATAATCGTTGTTAGTAAAATAGCCGTTAATAATGTTCCCATACCTATTAGCAATACTTTTCTAACACTAAACTTTTGATATAATCCAGCAATAAATGGACCAGAGAATCCAACAAGAGTTATACAAATCGCAAACGCACCAGAAATTGATGCTCTACTCCAACCGAATTCCTTTTCAAAAGGAATCATCATCACTCCAGACATCGTATTTGTTACTGCAGCAATAATGACAGATAAGAAAGTAACAACTAAAATAATCCAAGCATAATGTATTTTTCCTCTCTTCAATTAAACTCCTCCTTCATAATTAGACCATTATCTTTCTCTCATTTAATAACATTTTTTTAAGTTGATCTACATTATTAACAATTGCATTCGCTCCTGCATCAGTTAATTCTAATTCACTTCCATATCCGTAAGTTACTCCAATCGAGTCAATTTTAGCGGTTTTTGCACCAATTATATCGTGAAATCGATCCCCAACCATAACCGAATCTCCCTTAGAAAGATCATTATTCTTTTCAAATATATACTCAATTATCTCGCCTTTATCGATTCTTGTGCCGTCTAGTTCACTTCCAACAATTTGAATAAAAAACTCATCGAGTTGGAAATGGCTCAATATCTCCCTTGCGAAAATAGTAGGTTTTGAAGTTGCTACATATAATCTTTTTTTCTCTTTTTTCAATTCCCTTAAAAGTTCACGTATCCCAACATATACATTATTTTCAATCATACCACCCTGTGAAAAGTATTCGCGATAAAAACGAACTGCGTTTACTAATTCTTTTTCACTAAATTGACAAACTTCAAAAAATGATCGCTGAATCGGGGGTCCAATAAATTTTAAAAGCTCTGATTCTAATGGAATAGCTTTATTCATATTCTGTAATGCATACTTTACCGAGTTCAAAATCCCTACCTTTGGATCCGTCAATGTACCATCTAAATCGAACAAGATTGTATTATAAGTCATTATTTTCTTCCTCCATCATTATTCCTCCACAAAAAAGCGTTAGCATTTTTAGCTAACGCAAATTGATTCTTTTAAATTTTCCATTCTTTTTTCAACATACTATAAACAGCTATATCATAATACTTTTCTCTAATTTGCTGTGCTTCTCTTTGGACACCTTCTTGTTTAAAATTTAAACGTTCTGGAATTGCCCTACTCTTCCCATTTTCAACAGCTGCTCTAATCACAACTCGATTAAGATTAAGCTCATCATAGCAATATGAAACTAAACCTTCTACAGCACGAGTCATTATTCCTTTACCTTGTACATGTTCACTTAACCAATAGCCGATTTCAGTTGTTTGATTCGACCAGTCTATATAATGTAATCCTAACATACCTACTAGTTCATTTTTATAAAAAATACCCGCTTCAAAACCATTATTATCTGCAAATTTTTGTAGCCACATAGGTATAATCGATTTTTGATAATCCTCAATTAATGGAATATTTTCAGCCCAAATCAACCATTCTTTTAAGGAGTTTTGATTTTCCTTCAGTGCCTCTACTAATGTTACTGCATATTTTGGTGTTAATAAATTGATTGATAAATCCTCACTTATTTGAACCTTAAACATGTCCATCCTCCTTTTTTTACTAAGACATTGTTCCTAATTAGCTAATTACATTTCTTTAGATTTAGGAGAAGTATTTTAACCAAATCTAATTTCTGCTTTTATATTAATCTACTTAAATTCTCTATTAACCGTTCTAAATCCTTTGATTTTCAAAAAAATCCCCCTAAAATGATAATCCATTGCTCAAAAGACATAAAATCTACATTTTATTAGTTGTTTATTTGGAACAAGTTTTACAATCACTTGCCTAATTACTAGTTACATAGTATATTTTTTCACAAGGAATATTAAAAACTTCTAATTATTTCTTAAAAAAAAATCAAACTTGAGGTATTTTCATGCAAAACTGGATTATTGAAACAATGGATACATTTGGCTATTTAGGTATCTTTTTATTAATTGCATTAGAAAACATATTTCCTCCAATTCCTTCCGAAGTAATTTTAACGTTTGGTGGGTTTATGACTACAGAATCTTCACTATCTAAATTAGGCGTTATTTTCTTTTCCACTTTAGGTTCAATAATCGGAGCAATCATACTTTTTTGGATTGGTACTTTACTAGATATAAAAACGTTAGAAAAAATCGTAGAACGCTGGGGGCATTTTTTACGTTTAACTAAAAAGGATGTCCATAAAGCGGACGAATGGTTTTCAAAATACGGTGTTTGGACTGTCTTTTTCTGTAGACTAATTCCATTAATACGTAGTTTAATTTCTATACCAGCTGGAATGGCACGAATGAATTTTTGGATCTTTTTGTTATTTACAACTTTAGGCTCATTAATATGGAATACAATTTTAGTTTTAGTTGGTGCATCGGTCGGTGCATCCTGGGAAAAGATTGTTGAGTATATGGATTTGTATTCAAGTATTATTTATGGAATATTAGCGATTGGACTGGTTGTTTTTATCTTCCTTTTTATCAAAAAAAGAAAACGCTCTGCTTAAATAAGAAGAAAAAAACTCAGACTAATTTCGTTTAGTCTGAGTCAGTGTGTAGACAAATTTCTAAAAATCTGATTATCAGACTGATTGCAAGCGCTTGTCTTTCGAGGCGCGAAGCATGGTGAGGAGCGGAGTTACCTTTTTACGGTAATGAGCACCGCAGACAGGCGAAGCAACGAAGAAAACGAGCGTTTGTCAACAGTCTGACTCAGACTAATTTCGTTTAGTCTGAGTTTTTATATTTATTTATGTCTAAGAACTCTCATCGAATTCAATACTGCCAAAACAGTAACTCCAACATCTGAAATGACTGCTTCCCACATTGTAGCTATTCCGATTACACCTAGTAATAAGAAAAATCCTTTCACTGCTAAAGCAAAAAATATGTTTTGCCATACAATTTGTCTTGTACGTTTAGCGATTTTAATTGCATCTACAATTTTTGAAGGTTCATCTGACATTAATACAACATCAGCAGCTTCGATTGCTGCATCGGAACCAATTCCTCCCATTGCAATACCTATATCTGCTTGTGCTAAAACTGGTGCATCATTAATACCGTCGCCAACAAATGCAATTTTTTCTTTCGATGATTTTATCTTTTCAATTAATTCAAGCTTTTCTACTTTTTGATGTGGAAGCAGCTCTGAATAAATATCATCTATACCTAATTCTTTACCAATACTTTTCGCAACTGAGTTAGAATCACCGGTTAACATGACAGTTTTTTTAATGCCAACTTTTTTAAGTTCAAGTATCGCTTTTTTTGCATCATCTTTTAGTTGATCTGCAATGACAATTGATCCTATAAAATGATTATTTTTTGCTAAATAAACTGTTGTGCCTACTTCTCTAGTTGGTTCATATAAAATTGAATGACTTTCCATTAGTCTTGAATTCCCTACTAACAGAGCATCTCCATTAATCGTAACCCTAATTCCATGTCCCGCAATTTCAGTATAGTTAGATAGCTTTGCTTCAACAATATCTTTACCATACTTTTGACGAATTGATAATGCGATTGGGTGAGTAGAATAAAACTCTCCATAAGCCGCTAATTCCAATAAATCCTCTTTCGAATGACCACGTGTAGGCATAATCGAACTTACTTGGAACTGCCCTTTCGTCAACGTTCCAGTTTTATCAAACACAATATATTTCAAATCATTTAATGCTTCTAAATAATTACTTCCTTTTACTAATACTCCCGATTTCGAAGCTGCTCCGATTCCTCCAAAAAATCCTAAAGGAATTGAAACAACTAGAGCACAAGGACATGAAATAACTAGGAAAATTAATGCTCGATATATCCAATCATAAAGTGTTTCACCTGGAATAATAATCGGTGGAATGATTGTAATAATGGCTGCTGTGATCACAACTATGGGTGTATAAACCTTTGCAAATTTTGTAATAAAATTTTCAGTAGGAGCCTTTTTATTAGTTGCATTTTGAACAAGTTCTAATATTTTTGATACTGTCGATTCATTAAATTCCTTCGTGACTTCAATTTCGAGTAAACCTTGAACATTTATAAATCCACTTAATACTTCATCGCCCTCAAATATTTCTCTTGGTAATGACTCACCTGTTAATGCAGATGTATCAACACTTGAAAATCCACTTCTTACAATTCCATCTAACGGGACCCTTTCCCCAGGTTTAACGATGATTATTTCACCAATTTGAATCTTTTCAGGAGATACTTGTTCAGTTTTGTCACCATTTTTTAAATTAGCATAATCAGGACGTATATCCATTAATTTCGAAATCGAATTCCGTGAACGATTTACTGCAATACTTTGGAACAATTCACCTAGCTGATAAAATAGCATTACCGCAACAGCTTCAGGATACTCACCAATAATAAATGCACCAATAGTAGCTACTCCCATTAAAAAATTCTCATCAAATACTTGCCCTCTAAAAATATTTCGAATAGCTTTTAAAACAACGTCAGCACCCGCTATTAAATAGGCAGCTATAAAAATAATCAATTGATAGAGCATAGGTACATTAAGTAATTGAGCTAAAATTAATAAAGCAGTACCGCTTCCTAATTTAACAATAAGTTTTTTTGTTTCAGCATTCATACCCTGTTGCTTCTCTTGCCCAAGTTTTGAATCCATTTTTGAAACAGGATTAATATGCGGTTCTAATACACGGATCTTATCTTTAGCGCTCTCGATAACTGATTCTTTTTGTTCCTCGCTCGTCGTAATTGTCATCGTTAATGTTGCAAAATTTACCGAACATGCATCAACGCCTTCAAGTGTGGAAACTCCTTTTTCAATTTTCATTGCACAATTAGCGCAATCAAGACCTTCTAATTTTAATTCACTATTTACTTGCCTTTGCCCCCTACTCATCAAACTCAACTCCTCTCTTTAAGAAAAACCTATATTAATCCTCTAAAATATGTTCTAGTGCTTGATTGAAAATTTGCGTAACATGATCATCTGCTAATGAATAATAAACTACTTTACCTTCTTTACGATTTTTTACTAAATGCGCCTGTTTTAATACACGTAACTGATGTGATATAGATGATTGCGTCATTTCTAATAAATAAGCTAGGTCACATACACACATCTCAGATTGACTAAGTGCATGTAAAATTCTCGTTCTCGTCTTATCTCCAAGAACTTTAAAAAGTTCTGCTACTCCTGTCAATGTTTCAATATTTAACATGCTTTCTTTTACTGAAAGGATTATATCCTCATGCATAACCGTTTGTGGACAAGATTCTTCACAAACTTCGTCAACTTTCTTCTTTTCTTCAATCATAAACTGTCCTCCTATGAATACATGAACAACCATTCATATGTTTTCTATATGTATATTATATGAGTGATTGTTCATATGTGTCAAAATATTATTTGTAAAATTTAAAGGAATATTACATATGATAAAGAAATGATTAGTAATGCATACAAAAGGAGAAAATTTAATGACTCTAATCGGATATCTTTTTTGGGGAATTTGCTTAGTAGCCGTAATATTTACCTTTTTAATTGGAAAAAAATTAGGAACAACTCCTCCTTATAAAACAGATCATCAAGCATTATTTGAAGAAATTACGAAGATTGATCGAGCTTTAGTGCAGGAATAAACAATAAAAATAAAAAAGTCAGACAGTTACCGTAATTTCTCAGTAACTGTCTGACTTTTAATTTTGTCCTATATCCTTATCCCTGTTCTTTTGGCATTGGTGTATTTGTCGGCTTGGCATATCCTTCTTTGTATTTATTATCAATGACTTTTCGAATTTCTAAAGGCGTTTTTCCTTCTCGCTGTAATTTCGCTGATTCAACTGCAATTTCCATACAGTTGACACATGAAGTTGCATGGCTATCCCACACGATTGAACCATCTTCTTTTACTTCATGAATAAAGCAATCTAAATTACTTTTATGACCTACACTTTCACCACAACCACAATAACATGGAATATTTTTAAGTAATTCAGCATGCTGTGCTGCCACCATATAAATCTGTTGAATCTGTTGTTCTTTATCGCCTAAAAACTTCGGCAAAGTTTCTTGATTGATTGTTTGTTCTCTAATATCACTTGTCTGAATATGTTCGGCATGATTTTCGTGTTTCTTCGTATTATTTGTCTCAGCTTGTTGATTACTGCATCCTGTAAATAAAATGGAAATCGTTAAAGCTGAAAGAACATTATGAATTGTTTTTCGTTTCATCCATTTCCTCCAATAAATACACGTTAATCTTATTTTAATAATTATCGGAGTGGAAAACAAATTCTTTTAACTATGAATAAATAACTGAATCAATCAACATTTGCATTAAACTTGTAAATAGAAAGAAAAACCTAATCAAAAAACCAGCCCATGCAAAACGTCTATATTTTTCCCAACGTTCCTGATTATCATGACGTTTACAAATCCACATTAAAATCCAAAATCCAAGCGGTAAAATGGGTATTTCAATTCGATATTGATTAATAAAATTCAAATTAATACTAAAGACAAATAAACCAATCAGTATTGCAATAATAGCCTTCCATACTTCTGGTTTCAAATCATTTGTTCTATAGATCCAAAATAGTAAAATGCCAAGAGTAATATAATTTACTAGCGTAATAATGATACTAGAAACAAAATGATAATCATCAAAATGGATATTAACGTCCATTAGATTCTCCTTTTAGATAATTTGATGGTTTCTAATAATTATGACGGTCTTTACGATAATATTTAGTTAATTCACTATTTTCATCATCAATGGATTCTAAAATTAAATTAAATCCCTTTTTCTCAAGGATCTTTACTGAATAGATGTTTTTTGCTTCAACGGTAGCTACTATAAAATTTAACTTTCTGATTCCAAAACAATAATCTTCTATTAAACTAGCAATTTCAGAACCAAAACCTTTTCCCCATTCTTCTTCAGCTAATCGATAGCCTATTTCAAACTCATCCGCTTCATTTTTTATGATCGCGCATGTTCCAATCAATTGATTAGTCTCATTTTTACAAACAGCTATTACTTCAAAATCAGCGTTTTTCTCCTTATACATTTGAAGAATCTTATTTAATTCATTTTCAGTTTCTTCTAGTGTTTTAGGACGATTTGTTATGTATCGCATTACATTCGCATTAGATTGAAGTTTGTCTAAATGATTCAGGTCGTCCATTTTAATCTTTCTTAAATATAGTCTATTTGAGTTCATAATCATGGTATCTCCCGTTTCCATTGTGTAAACAAAGTCCGATTTTCAGACTGATTGCAAGCGCTTGTCAACAGTCTGAGTCACCTATTAAAATAGGTGACTTATCAAATTAACAAATACATGTTTTTTTCTTTACTCCAAGCTTCCCCCTAGCTTCGACCTTTTCAATATAATCCGTCGCTAGAGGTACCTTACAAGCCGTATCTCCTACGTCCACGTGGACTTTACCAATCTTTTGACCAACCATCATTGCCTCAACCGTAAGACTTGGAACAAAACTACCTACTGAAATTACAAACCCATTCATTGTATAACGAACTCTATTTTTTGAAGTATGTATATGATTTTCTATATAATGAAGTAATTTACGAATTTCTTCCTTATCTATCTCTTCATCTGGTGTAATTGATAAATAATGACTATATGTACTCCATCCACAATTTTCAATTAATTCATCCTCTGACTTCAACCATTCTCTAGCTAATTCGATTGCATACTGGCTTTCTGCTGCAACAGCACCTACAATACTTTCAGCAATCATATACCAGTGAGCTTCTTTCGCCCAATTTTGAAGCTGTTCTTTTGTCATTAATTTTGGATTAATTGATAAACCAGCTAAATACATCGCATCTGAATTTCCTGTATGAAAAAGTGATAACGCTAATTCCTGATCCTTTTTAACATATTTAACAAGCTTTTTCATATCACCAATTTTAACTCCAAAGAATGGTTCTTTGGCACCATGACGCAAAAAAGTTTTTTTCGTTTGCTCAGTTCCCATTTCCTCTAATGATTTCATAACTTCTTCTAATGACATCATCTTCTCCCCCTTAATAAAGGTTTGTTCCGTAACATCGTTGTCTAAAATGTATCCTATCATACATATCAAGGAAGGAAAGTATATAATGAACTATTTTTTTCTATTCATCATACTATTCAGTTTTACGATTTCAGCCTGTTCAAATAATCAGATCGTGCATGAAGTTCATCATAATAAATCAACAGTTGCAACTGCAAGAAATGAAGACTGGTCTTACACAGGTAAAACTGGACCTAATTATTGGAGTTCGATCAATAAAAAATATGCCCTATGTTCAAATGGGAAACGGCAATCTCCAGTTAATATTGATCAAGCAATAAAAAAATCACTACCTTTAGGTATAAACTATCATAATGATCTTTTTAAAATAGAAAGGTCACAGTACACGGTAAAATTCATTCCGGTTAATCACTCCAACTCAATTAATTTAAATGGAACAAACTATACATTACTACAATTTCATTTCCATACTCCAAGTGAGCATACAATAAATGGGAAACAAAGTGATATGGAGATTCATTTTATAAATGAAAATAAAAATAAATCGATTATTACCATCGGGATACTTGTTGATAGTGGGAGATTAAATAAAGAATTCAAAAAAATTCTTAATACAAATCTTATGGATGAGGATTTTGATGGAAAGGTTGTTAAAATAAATTTGCAGTCCTTTATTCCGTATACTAGTAAAAAATTTTCATACACTGGCTCTTTTACAACTCCTCCATGTACTGAAGGGATTAAATGGATTATATTTAACAAACCAATACAATTTTCCGAAGAACAAATCCATTCTTATCAAAATTATTTCGAACCAAATAGCCGCCCCGTTCAGCCATTAAATGGTAGAGATCTATTTGAATCTTGGTAAAGATAACGGGGTCATGAGGAACTATATATGCCCGAATTCATATATTACTTCTTCATAACATCCTGTAGTTGAAATAAACATCATAATTCCTATTTAGCTACCATCTTCTTTTTCAACAACAAAAAAAAGTTATCCTACTTAAAGGATAACTTTTTTTGTATAAATCATTATTCAGCAGTTTTTTCATCTCGATGAACTACTTCTAATTTTCCTGTATGAGGGTCAATTACTAAACCATGAATTTCAACCTCTTTTGGAACAAGTGGGTGGTTTTTAATAATTGAAACACTGTGGTTAACACTGTCGTATACATTTGTAAAGCCAGTTAACCATTTGTCTAAATCTAGACCTGAAAAACCTAAAATTTCTAGGTTTTCTTCCTTAATTCCTCGTTCAACCATTTTTTCTTTCATACGTGTAGGATTTGTATTACCCATTCCACACTCATGGTGACCGATTACTAAAACTTCTTTAGCTCCAAGTTCATAGATTGAGACTAGAATACTTCTCATAACTGAACCAAACGGATGGGCAATAACTGCTCCAGCTGTTTTAATCATTTTCACGTCACCGTTTCTAATATCAAGAGCCTTTGGTAAAAGCTCAACTAGACGTGTATCCATACAAGTAACAACTACAACCTCTTTATTCGGAAACTTTGAAGCTATGTATTGCTCATATTCCTTATTCTCAACAAACTTCTTATTAAAATCTAAAATTTGATCTAACATAAATTCCCCTCCAAACAAAAATAAAGAGCATTTTTCCTATACCTATATTGAAGGAAAAGCTCAAAATATACAACCATTTTGCACTCTTTTATAGTATTATTCTAAAATTTTGTTTTCATTTATACCGTTTTATTTTTATTTTTTAGTTTGGTAAATACACTGTCAGACAATTAACCAATCGAATGCATTATTTGTAAATTCCCATTAATTTCTATCATTTTTTTTTATTTTTAAAGTTTATATTGTACACTAGACTTAGTCTTTAATCAGGAGGGAATTAAAATGAATTTTGAACATTCTATTGCATTACATAATGGAGTTAAAATGCCTCAATTAGGTTTAGGTGTGTGGCGTGTGTCACCAGAAGATGGTGTAGATGCAGTCCGAACAGCTATCGAAGTAGGTTATCGTCATATTGATACTGCAGCTGTCTATCAAAACGAAGAGCAAGTAGGTGAAGCAATTCGCCAATCTGGTGTTTCCCGTGATGAACTTTTTATTACAACAAAAGTTTGGAATGCTGATCAAGGCTATGATTCAACTTTAAAAGCTCATGAAGAAAGTCTTAAAAAATTAGGCTTGGACTATGTTGATCTTTATTTAATTCACTGGCCAGTAAAAGAAAAATATTTAGATACATATAAAGCATTAGAAAGACTTTACGATGAAAAGCTTGTGCCAGCAATTGGTGTTTCAAATTTTCATGTCCATCACTTGGAAGATATTGCAGCTCATCGCAATATTAAACCAATGGTCGATCAAGTCGAATTGCACCCAATGTTTCAACAAAATGAATTACATGAATATTGCCATAAAAACGGCATTGCATTAGAAGCTTGGAGCCCATTAATGCAAGGTGGCGAAGCTTTAACAAATCCTGTTATAAAAGAGATTGCGGATCAATACGGTAAAACAACTGCCCAAGTCATCATCCGTTGGCACTTACAACGTAATGTTATCGTTATTCCTAAATCGATCACACCTTCACGAATTCAAGAAAACTTTGAAGTATTCAACTTCGGGCTTTCTTCAAATGATATGCAACAAATTGCTACTCTTGATGCAAATAAACGTGTAGGTCCAGACCCTGATAATTTTGATTTCTAATAGGTAGGTTTTGACTTAGAGAATTTTTAATAATGAAGATAGAATATGGCTACCATTCTTTTGAAAGGTAGCCATTTTTTTCCCTTAGACTCTTATGGTACGAACTTAAAATTCATTTTTCGTTCTTCTAGATCTGCAATTAATATATTTATATAATCAATTTAAATAAATCTCTATCCGTTCTTTCCCTCCACCTATATTGTTTCGTTTTAACTTTATTCCTTTAATTTCTCCTGTTCGTTTAATATGTGTCCCACCGCACGAAACTTTACCAAAGCCTTCAATTTCCCAATATCTTCTTTGACTTTTGGGGTCTTCAAACTCACTATAAATTTCCAAATCTGCATCAATCAACTCTTTTGCTTTTGACTCTATAAGTGGGAATGTTTCTGAGATTTTTCCATCCCAATAAAAATCAATTCTAGCTTTATCACTAGTAATATTCGCACCAATTTTTTCAGGATTATGATAGTTTTGATACATCAGCTCTAAGATAATTTCTGCAGCAAAATGTAGCTTCATAATTCGATATCGTTTCTCCCAATCGATTTCAATCACTACTTCTTGTCCTTTTTGAAGGTCATGATTTTCTGGTAAAGTGTAGATAATATCTAATCCGTCCTTCTTAGCTTCAATTACCTCGTAATTACCAATTCTCCCTGAGTCTGATTGTTGCCCACCGGAAAAAGCATAAATAATGGTTTCATTTAAAGTAACATTCCTGCCATCTACTTCTGTAACAATTGAAGTGGCTTTTGTAAGATAAGGATCTTCCCAAAATAGTTTTTTTAATCCCATTACATTACTCCTTATTGATTTTTAGTTTTGAATTTTGTTTCCGTTAGTTGATTTCCCTTTTATAGTTAGTAAAAAAAGGAACAATTTCTATAAATTGTCCCTCTTCTAATTAATCCATATAATTTACTTTGTTACAGCTTCACTACCTTTTACTAACTCAATACGTACTTTTTTCAGCCCATCTTTTTCATCAACATATGTACTTAAATTCCAATTTGCTGCAAGAGTATATTTAATTAGATTAATTGCTTCTTCAGATAAATAAATTCCTTGAATTGCAGTCCCCATATCTTCATAATCTTTTTCAACTTCAATGCCAAATTTATATCTTAATAAAGTCATGAGTGAGCCTTTAGTTAGAAATTTGATTTGATAGCCATCATTAACAATTTTATTAAAATTCTCTTCATTACTTTTGTACAGATTTATTAATGTTTCCCAGTCAGGAAAACCATTACCATATTGTTTTAAAAACTCGAAATTCTCTTCTTTCACAGCGTTTATTAACTGAATGTTTTCTACACCAGCACTACGTAAACTTTCAATCATAATTGCATTATTTATAGCAATACTAACAAAGCTCATCTTTGATCTCCCTCCGAATTATAAGAATTTTCTTTTTATTAAACTTTATCATAAAATACCGTACTAAACTATTAAATTGATGAGATTTACACGAAGACGATGAGGATAGGGAATGCTTTGTGAATACGAAAAAAATCACAAGATCCTGTAACAGATCTTGTGATTTTAATTCTTGGGGAATTTAGATACTCCATCTTATCTAAATTGTGTTTAATGTGATGAAAGCAGTTGTGCCTTCTCCATTCTCACTTGTAATTTGTAGATTGCCACCATAGTTTTCAATTAGGTCTTTTGCTATTGATAAGCCTAAACCATTACCGCCGTTAGCTCGACTTCTCGCTTTATCAGCTCGATAAAATCGGTCAAATATATGATTGATATCTTCTTCTTTTATACCGATTCCGTTGTCTTTCACTTTAATTTCGATCTTGTTTGCAACTTGAGCTGTAGTTATATCGATAATGGTGTGTTCTTTACTGTATTTAACTGCATTATCAAACAGAATAATTAATATTTGCATTAAATGTTCTCTTGCAATATTTGCTTTATCGACAATTTGATTTGGAGTATGGAAGTGAATTTCCAAATCTTCATGTAATAGCTGATAATTGCTTATGATCTCATTTAATACTTCATTAATATTTGTTGGAGCAAACTGTTCAATCTTTTCGCTATTTTTTTCTAGCTTCGTTAACTGCAGAAGCTCATTCGTTAAAATAATCATTCTATTTGTTTCATTAATACAAGTATTTAATGAGTTTTCTAAAACAGTTTCGTCTTTTTTCCCCCAGCGATTAACTAGTGATAAGTGACCATGAATGATTGCTAAAGGTGTTCTTAATTCATGAGAAGCATCTTCAACAAATCGCTTTTGTCTTGTAATTGAAGCCTCTAACTCATCCATCATTTTGTTAAAGAGTAGACCGAGTTCAGATAGCTCATCTTTTGTTTCTCCTACAAAAACTCGCTCTTTTAATTGATTATTTTTTATTTTAATCATTGTTTGGTTTAAATTTTTAATAGGATTTAATATTTTTTTAGATAAGAAATAACCGCTTAAAATACTTAAGATTAACGAAATGGTAGTTCCTAGAATAAGAATCATAAATGATTCTTTAATTAATTTCGAAAAGATTTCTACATTCATTGCAACTTCTAATACACCGTCAAAATTCTTATAATGTAATGACTGACTCTTAATGATAATTTCTTGATTGTTTAATCTATATTTTTGAATTTTCCCAAAAGCATTTTTATTAATATGAATTTTAGGCATTTTTCTAGAAACTGTAAAAATTACTTTTCCATCGTTATCTAATAATCGGATCATTTCATTATTTTGTATAATTTTTTCAAAATACACTTTATTTTCTACTAAAGAACTAGCATTTGGTTTCTTAGTTTTATACTCTTCATCTAAATAAGCTGCCGTTTCATTTAATCTTTTTTCAATTCGATTTTGCTGCTGTTTCATTACAGACATTTGAATCAATGCAGATTGAATAAAATTACATAATGTAAATATGAAAAACATAAGCACAGCGATTGTAATTGTTATTTTCCATCTAATCGAAAGCTTATTTAACAAGGTTAGATTCACCTCTACATCCTCATTACATACCCAGTACCCCTTACAGTGTGAATATAGGTATTATTTTTATCATCTAGTTTTGTTCTTAAGTAGCTAATATAAACATCCACTACGTTTGTTTCAATTGTAGAGCCATAGCCCCATACAGTTTCTAATAAAATTTCTCTAGTTAAAACACGATTTACATTGCTCATTAATAAATACAATAAATCAAATTCTTTTTTAGTTAAATCAATGATCGCTTCATCTTTTTTAACAACTCGAGCTGCAGAATCTAATGATAAATCTTTAAACTTTAAGCAGTGTAAATTTGTTGAACGATCGATTCGTCTAAAGATTGCTCGCATATGGGCTAAAAGTTCTTCAATAACAAATGGTTTTGAAATATAATCATCTGCACCACTATCTAAACCAGAAATTCGATCAAAAACACTATCTCTAGCTGTAATCATAATAATTGGTGTGTCTTTATGCGCTCTAATTCGTCTACAAACTTCAATACCACTTAAATTAGGAAGCATTAAATCAAGCAAGATTAAGTCAAATTCTTGGTCGATCGCTAGGTTTAAACCGTCTCTACCATCATTTGAAATATGAACTTCATTTCCTTCATACTCTAATTCTAATCGTATAAAATTTGCTAATTCTTTCTCATCTTCTATAATTAATATTTTTTTCATATATTTTATCCCTCATTTTTTTTATAATAACATCTATAAAATTATTATTTGTATTGTATAAGGATATCTGTTTAAGATGAAAATGGCTTTACGAATATTTTAAAATTCAATTAGAGTTTTATTAGAATTTTTTAATATTTTAACTCAATAACCTCGATATTACTACCTATTGTGTACATTTTCTAATAATTTCACTTAAAAACGATTAAAATTTATTTAAGAATATGTTTGATGCTTTCCAAAAGATTAGGTAAAAACTTTTTTATTACCACTTAATTTATGTAATTTTTAAAGTTAATTTCTTAAGATTTCAAAAAAAAATGGCTTTAGCATTTGCTAAAGTCATTTTCATACTAAAAAAATTATTTGTCAATGAAGTAAGTCGAATCAAGTTGATTCATGCTATTAAAATCAATTTTCCTAATCTTCCCTACTTATTTATAATTAGGAAACTGAATCGGAATATTTAGTATATCTTCTGGTTGGCCGTCTTTTGCACTTGCTACATAAAGTGTAAGTACCCCATTTGGACTAGTTGGCTGATTATAATCAATTACTAATTTAAAGTTCCCCCATTCTGGAGCACCCATATCAGCCATTGTATGACCTTCCGCTAATACATTATGACCATCTTCTATGCGATAAAGAAATGTTGCTTCAAAAACACTAGCTTTCCCTTCAACAATTAACACATTTTTACCTGTTGAGTCATTTACGACTGAAGTGACTTTAAATGCATCGTTTTCAACTGGTGTAAATACTTTAAATGGTGGCTTAGTATCACTTTTTTTGGGCGGATTATTAGTTCCTTTATCTGGTGAATTTCCTTTATCAGTATTTTTGTCTGTATCTGGTGTATTGCCCTTATCAGAGGTTTTCCCCTTATCAACTTGTGATGACTGATCATCTTTCTTGCCATTACCGTAGTCACTTGACTGACAGCTTGTTAAACAGAATAAGCTCAAAATTATAAGTCCAATAAATAAAAGTCTTTTCATTCTATTAATCACCCCTAAATTAATTTATTGCTGCAGATTAAATATTGTTCTGAAACCAACTATTTATTTTTACTAAAAAATGAAATGCTTTTTTTCCAAGGTGGACTTCTAAGTATAGGAATGAATTTTTAAACACATTAAAAGAACGTACTAGCAAGTTGTATTACAATTGGTAAAGTTAGACTACTTAATATAGTTGAGGTAATAACAGTTTGTGCTGCAAAATTTGCATGCGGACCTTTGAATGATAGTAATGCACTGTTTCTTGAACTTGGAAAGGCACTACCTATAAAGAGAGCTTTTGCAATTACGCCTTCAAAGCCGAAAATTTTTATAAGTGCAAATGCAATGATCGGACCACCAATCAATCTTAAGAAGTTACTAATCGCTAAATTGTTCCAGCTAATTTCTTTCCCCGATTCAGCTAATTGAGCTCCAAGTGTAATTAACGCAAATGGGGCAAATGATTCAGTAATAGGATTTAAAATGGAAACCAATTCATGATTTAATTTCACATGAGATATTTGAAGAATAAAGCCAAGTACTACACTATAAATGATTGGTAGCTTTAGCATTTTCATAATTGCTTCTTTCATTTGAACTGAAGCCTCTGCATTATATACCCCAACAGTAAATGTCATTATATTTTGAAACAAAACGATTAAAACTCCAATACTCAATGCAAAAGGATCATTTTTAAAAACTAACGCATTTACTGGCAATCCAAGATTTCCGGAATTATTTAATGCGATGCTATTAGCAAATGTACCTTGCATAGATTTTTCAATTCCTCTCCACCTACATATTACTGTTGAAATTAGAGACATGGCGACAAATTGAATAACCAAGTAAAATAAAACACCACCTGCAACTTTCCCAGATAACGGACTATCATATATTTTCATAAATACTGCTACTGGAAGAAATAAATAAACTAAGAGGGTTGTTAAAGTACGTAAGTGAAGTTTAAACAGACGATTAAACAAATAGCCTAATATAACATAAAAAAATAGAGGTAGCATAACTTCTAGTAGTAATTTTATTACCATTTCTTTTCCTTCTTTCAGATGATCAACCACTTTTTATTTTATCTACATATCTCGGTTGAAAATTTTTTCTTTTTGTTTCTGAAATTCACTATCTGTGATCACCCCGTCATTTTTTAATTTATTTAATTTACTAAGTTTCACTTCAAAGTCCTCTTTCTCTCTTGTAATATACTTTTCAACATTAACTTCATAATTGGATACACCACGATCACTAAAGACGTTGTATCCATTGATTATCGCAATCATTAGCGCAATTGCGGTCCATAACAACCCGAACAAACCAGCTTTTGGTATTACAATTGTAAAACCTAGGACAATAAAAATAATGCCAATCAATAAACCTAAAAATGACTGCCCTTTACTTGGTTTAACTCGAATCTTTCTCAAATTCCCACCTCTTTTCATTTTAAAATTAATTTCTGAATGAAATAGAAGCTTTGATGGTTAAATTTGATAAAATATTATTTTGCTTTCGAAATACTATATTCGACAAATTATGTTTAAATACCTATTGCAAAAATAAAAAACCACCAAATTAAGTGATTTTTTAAATTTTTATATTAACTTATTTACACTATTTTAGATTCAATCTGATAGGTTTGTATAAAATGATTTCACACCATTTTTTCAAACAAATCAAAAGAGTTATTATGAATATTTTACTTTCCATTCACTTAAATAGAGAACTTCATTTGTTTCTATAGGTTCCCCATCAAGTAGCGTTATAAATTCTAAACTATTTCCATCAGGATCTCGGAAATAAACACTCGCTGCTGGCATCCAAGTATGTACTACAGGTTCAATTGGATTTAATCCAAAAAAGTTTTCAGTTGGTTTTATCCCTCTCTCTTTTAGCCATTCAATACTATTCTCTAGTTCATGTAGACTTACTCCAAAAGCGAAGTGACCTTTGTGATGAAATTCCTTTCCTTTCTCTACTTCCCATAGACCGAGCATTTGTTTGTCCTCACCGATAAAAAAGAAAGCTACTCTTCTTTTTTCAATTTTATGAGCAAGCTTAATACCTAGTTTTTCGTAAAACATAATGGATTCTTCTAAATTTTTCACTTCTAAATGAGTTTCATATATACTTTTAATCATCGTTTTTCCCCTTTCATTAGATGAAAGTAATATCATAAGTATTTATATTTTAGCATTATGCTGTTTATTTTTAAAAAATTCTGAATTTAAAACTCATCGTGAATGCCTCCCAGATGATATGATTTATTTAACTTTAATTCAAAATGTAAGGAGGTTAGTACGTGATCTTCCAATCAAATAAGCTTACTATTCGTCAATTAAAAGAAAGTGATGTTCCCCTTCTAGCCAAATGGCTTTCGAATCCTAAAGTTCTTAAATATTATGAAGGTCGGGATCATCCATTCAACGCTGAAAAGGTTAAAAGTATTTATTTTACTAAAGATCCCTCTATTAAAATGTGTATTGTAGTTTATGAAAATATTGAGATAGGCTATATACAGTTTTATAAATTAGACAATGAAACAAAAATTGAATATGGATATGAAAATACAAGTGAAGTAATTTACGGAATGGATCAATTTATTGGTGAAATTGATTTTTGGAATCGTGGAATTGGAAGTTTCCTTGTCTCATCGATGGTGAATTACTTAGTTAATAATCAAAACGCAAAAAAAGTAGTAGTAGATCCACAAACATGGAATGGACGCGCGATTAAATGCTATGAAAAATGTGGATTTAAAAAAATTCGATTACTTCCGAAACATGAGTTACATGAAGGCGAGTATAGAGATTGTTATGTGATGGAATATGATTATGACTTCGCTCCTTGAAAGAAAAGTGCTTGAAAACAATCAGATATCATTTTTTTAAACTTAGTCTACAAATTAAGGGATCTCTCACATTTTTGAGAAATCCCTCATGTTTATTGAACAAAAACTTGTTTTAAAGGTTGATCGGCTGGACCTTCTAATACGTCACCATAAATTGAAAATCTTGAGCCGTGGCAAGGACAATCCCATGATTTGTCACCATTATTCCACTCGACCTCACACCCTAAATGTGTACAAGTTGTGTCTACACAATGAACTTTACCATTTACATCTTTATATGCTCCAACTCTTTTCCCATCTAGTGTTACAACTGAGCCCTCATCATTGTATAACTCTTCTATTTTTCTAGAAACAGGTTCTAATTTTCCTTCAATTAAATGTTTAGCTACATCTAGGTTTTGCATTAAGAAATGCTTAATACTAGGGTCTGCTTGAAATCTCGAAGGAGTGAACACATCAGCATCAACAGCTTCTTTTTCTAAAATTAAATTACTTATTAACTGGGCAGAGACTGTTCCACTTGTCATACCCCATTTACGGAAACCAGTGGCAACGTAAATGTTTTCATGTTTTGATGATAATCTACCAATATAAGGCATTTTATCTAAAGTGATTAAATCTTGGGTAGACCATCTGAATAATACATCTTCTATTCCAAAGGTTTCTTCGCCAAAAAGTTTTAAATTTTCATAAAAACTCATTGTACGAGTTTCTACACCAGTTTTATGACTTTCTCCACCAATTAGTACTAGTTCTTCATTGTTATATTTAAATGATCTTAGAGACCTTTTCGGATTTTCCGCACTTATGTACATACCTCCTGGATATGCTGTTTTTATTTTTGCAGCTAAGGCATATGAACGATCAGCATGTAATTTCGTAAAAAACAATTGATTACCATCGTAAAAAGGAAAATGGGATGCACTAACTACATGCTTACATTTAATTTTCCTTCCACTTTGAGTGACTACGACTGGACTGTTACCTGTTTCAACGTCAATAACTACAGTTTCTTCATAAACCTTTAATCCGTTTTCAATTGAAGCTTTTAATAAATGAATCAAGTATTTTAGCGGGTGAAACTGAGCTTGATCCCTCATTGTAATCGAATATTTTGTATCAAAAGGTAATAATGTTTTTACTGCTCCAAATGAGTCAATTCCTAACTTTTCATAAGCTTTCAATTCATTTTCTAGATTTCTTACATAATCATCTGAAGTCGTATAAATCGTTGCATCTTGGGTCTCATAATTACATTCTATTTGGTTATCATTCGTATATTTTTTAATAAAATCCATTGCATTTTTAGTAGAATGATAAAAGATTTTTGTCTTTTCTAATCCAAAATGTTGAATTAGCTCATCGTAAATTAAATCATGCTGTGCTGTTACTTTTGCAGTCGTGTGGCCAGTTGTTCCATTAATTATTTTATTCGCTTCTAGTAAAGCCACCTTCATACCCGCTTGCGTTAAAAAATATGCGGTTGAAATTCCCGTAATTCCAGCACCAACGATTACCGCATCAAACTCTTCGTCATCATTAAACGGTTCAAAAGTAGGAATATTTAGTCCACTTCTCCATATTGGCTTTGAGTGCTTGGGCAAGCCATTATAATCAATCTTTTCATTCATCTTTGAATACCTCCATTTATGTTATGTGGTTATTATTACCAAATTGATGGATGTTCATTAAACTAACTTTTCAATACTACTAATTAGTAAATATTGTTAAAATGGAGATAATGATGAATGCTCATCTAACAAAGCAAATAATAGTTAATAATTAGTAAAGAGGGTAATTTATATGGCTTATAGAATTAAAGACACTTTAATTTCTGAAACGGATTTAAAAAATAGAGTAAAAGCACTTGCCGAACAAATTGAACATGACTTTAATAACGAACCACTAATCCTTGTAGTTGTTTTAAAAGGATCATTTGTATTTGCAGCTGATCTAGTTCGTGAAATAAAAAGTAATATTAATGTAGACTTTATTTCTGTTTCCAGCTATAGTAATCAAACTGAATCTACTGGAAAAGTAAGACTGTTAAAAGATTTAGATGAGAATATCACAGATAAAAACGTGGTCGTAATTGAAGATATCATTGATAGTGGTCTAACATTGCACTTTTTACGTGACCATCTTCAAATGCATAAGCCAAAATCAATTAAAATTTGTACTTTATTAGATAAACCTGAAAGAAGAAAAATCGATCTACCAGTTGATTATGTAGGCTTTGTCATTCCAGATGAGTTTATCGTTGGCTATGGAATTGATTATGCACAGCAGTATCGAAATCTACCATATATCGCAACTGTAGAAGAATATTAATATAAACAAAAACATGCCGTTTGATGTATTTATCAAACGGCGTACACAAAGTACAAAAAACTAGGGTTTCAGACTGATTGCAAGCGCTTGTCTTTCGAGGCGCGAAGTCTGGTGAGGAGCGAAGTTACCTTGGACGGTAATGAGCACCGCAGACAGGCGAAGCAACGAAGAAAGCGAGCATTTGTCAACAGTCTGGCCGTTTGATTTTTTATCAAACGGCTTTTTTTATTTCTTGTTAACTTTTTTATGAATTAAGTCGATTAATAAGTTTCGATCCTCTGGAAAACTAAGTTCGATTTCAAGAATTTCATCTGAAGATTTCCAAGCAATATCATATATTAGTTGATCAGGGTCTTGAATTTTAACATTACCACCAATAATTCTAACTTCAAAATAATGTACTTCTACTTGAAAACCATACGAAATCCCTTCTTTAATAAACAATTGCTTAATTACTTCTACTTCATATCCTGTTTCTTCGAGTACCTCTCTTTTACAACACTCTTCAATCGATTCATTTTGTTCTAAACCGCCTGATGGAGTAGCCCAAAGCTTTTGTTCATCAGGCCTGCCTTGAAGAACCATTAAAACCTGCCCTTTAGGATTTATACAAATACCAGTTGCCCCAATCCATTTCTCCATGAAAAGCCACCTCTTTTAGTTACTTTATATAATCTAGCTATTCGATCATTTAATGTTTTATCCTGTTGAAAATGGTTCTTTTGATATTTATATAATTTCTTGGGAAAAATAACTCAAAATTAGTAAACGGGGTGAATTTATGAATCGCAAATTACTACTCATTTTCTTGGTCGTTGTTTGTTTAATTTTTCCGAACTTTAGTTACGCCGAAACTACTGCTAACCCATTAAAAATTGCGTTTGTTCGCGATGGATTCGTTTGGATAAAAATAAATAATAAAGAGGAAAAAATAACAAAAGCAAAAGGGGTTTATTCGAATCAGCCTGAGTGGTCTTTTGATGGGAACTATTTAATGTATCAAAAAGAAATACCTACTGGTCCTACAGCATCATATCCTACTCGCTCAGAAATATGGATTTATAATATGAAAACCAAAAAAGAACGAAGAATCATTTCCGATGGTGAGAATCCAAAATGGTCCCCTACTAAAAATATTATTGCTTTTCTAGATAGTGGTGTGCTGAACGTTTCTGATTTTAATAATTTTTATAATATTGCACTAGGTGTGGATGATTATAATTGGATTCCGAACGGTAAGGGCTTTATAGCTTCATCAGCCGCAGCGCTAAATCCGGACGGCTGGACAAATCCAGTTTTATATAAAATCACTTTACCAGATGATTTAAAAAATATTACTAGCACAACAAACAGTGTAAAACAATTTTTTGTTGTTCCTAAAACCTTAACAAAAGGAAATACTTCCATTCCGTCCATAAATGCATCAACATTTCAATTTTCGCCTGATCAAAAATGGATTTCTTTTATTGTTAGCCCAACAGCTTCTTGGTCTATGGATAGCGATATGCTTTGTATCATTTCTTCAGATGGAAAGGTTTTTGAAGTTCAAGATGAAATTATTTTACATTTAGATAATCCAAAATGGGCTCAAACTAAAAATATATTAGGATACATTGCAGGTGGCGGCAGATTGGTTTTCGGATATAAAAACAAAAAGATGAATATTACTGAAATGCCAGCATTTACATCTACAAATTTAACACCACCACATTATGCTGAATTAGGATTTACATGGTGTGATGATACATCGATTGTTGTTTCAAGAGTAAAAGAAAGTGAGTGGTCAAATGATGAAAAGAAACGACCAAAACCATCATTAAATGTGATTAATCTTTCTACTCATAAACAATTAAAAATAACTAATCCACCAACTGGAAAGGGGGATTATAACCCAGTCTACTCTAAGTCTTCCAATAAAGTAACTTGGACCAGAAAAGGCGAATTAGATGTTGTCGGTAATGTATGGATCGCCAATTTGGATGGTAGTAAACCTAAAATTTTATTAAAAAATGTTAGTTCATATTCTATTTTTGAGCGGTAAAAAGGATGTTTTAATTCATCCTATCAGTGTATAGACAAAGATCTAAAAACTTGATTTTCAGACTGATTGCAAGCGCTTGTCTTTCGAGGCGCGAAGCTTGGTGAGGAGCGGAGTTACCTTAAACGGTAATGAGCACCGCTCAACAGGCGAAGCAACGAAGAAAGCGAGCGTTTGTCAACAGTCTGAAAGGATGAATTTAGTTTCATCCTTTTTCCATTTCAAGACCCATTAACGAAGCAATCATTTTGTAAAACTGGTACCACTTTAAATTGGTTTAATTGACTACAGTGCGTAACATCATCTTCAAAGCCCTTCATTCTCAGCTCTCTTCCACTGCCACATTCCCAAATCAATTCTTTAATTTTATGTTTCGAGTGAAGAAACGCACCAATACAGACTTCCGCTTCAGGTGATTTTGTTCCTTCTAACTCTGCTAAAATTGCGCCTGCTCCTAAATAATCTTCAATAGAAGGTCGTAGTGCATCCTCATTTTCATTTAAATCATTCCAAACCTCACCGCACGGAATGACTGTTATATTGACATTTTTTTCTTTTTTAAGGCGATTTGCCAAACTTGCAACCGAAGACGCATTAAGTAAAGAACCAATCAATAACGCTGGCACTTTTGAAGCGATCCATGAACAAAATGCCCCATTTAGAGAACATAAAACAAATTTATTATTGGTATGCCGTTCATTAAATGAGACCGGCGAAAGTGTTGCCTTCCCTAAAACTGTCGCTTCATTTCGTCCTAAAATATACTCCGCTCCAATCTTTTTAGCATAAGCTTTCCCATCTAAATTTGGTGGATATGGATAGACGATGGCGTTTTGAAATACTGCTGAAACAACAGTCGATGAAAAACTAAGAACATCAACAATAATCGTAATATCCCCGCGTTCTGCTGCTTCTCTAGCTCCCCTTTTTCCCCACTCTAAACGGCATTCATAATTAGATTGATCGAACATATTCTCATCCCCTTTATTAATTTTTTTAAATCGTCATACATAGAAAAAGCAATACTCTTTAAAAGTATTGCATCAGTGTGTAGACAAAGTATAAGATTTTCAGATTGATTGCAAATGTTTGGTGGGCAGTCTGAAACGGTTAACGATATGTAACTTCTGTATACCCTAAACTATTTTTAGTTGCCTTCATCGGCTTATTGGGATAATAGAACACTAAATCTTTATAATTCATCTTATATTTACTAGTTTTAAAGTACTTGTTAAGATAAACCGTTCTCATTTTTTCACCATCTACATAGATTGCTTTTCCTTTAGGGCGATCCTTATCAAATCCATAAATTAGTTGGTCATTTAAAAAATGCATTCCCTTGCCATCTCCGGCATACAAATGCTCTGCACCTGAAATTGAAGCAAAATTCATATTTAAAAACGATAATGTTTTAAATATATATATACTATGCGGTATATCAGTAATACAAAGAATGTATGGACTATTCGGGATCTTAACTAAGTTGTAATCCACTTTTTTTAATTCTGGTAAATCCTTATGAATAGCGAAACTAACTGCTTTTTCTTTTGAATTAAAATTTATTGATATATAAGTAAATATGCTCACTAATGCTACAAAAATTAGCACATATGTAATAACCTTTTTACTCATGTTATAACTTCCTTTTTTAGACATTTATTTTATTCAGGAAAAGAGCATACACCTAAACGATTTCCTTCTAAATCTTTAAATTCAAACCATTTAAACGTTCCATCTTCATTCAATTGCTCTAATTCTACATCATTTTCTTTTAAATGATTATAAGCTTGTTCAATATTTGGAGTATAAAAATTAAAACTCATATGTGTATTAGGATTTTCTACTTGATTTGCTTTTCTCACTAACGTTAATGGTGTTTCCCCAATATTTAATGCCGCATATCCATTCATCGGATCATTCCATCTAACCGTAAAACCCAATACCGAGCAATACCAATCTACCGCTTTCTCAAAATCAGTTACTTGCAGAAAAACTGTATCAATTCTTTTAAAATGCTCTGACATAGTTAAGTCCTCCCCTTTTACTACTTACTATTTATTCAACACTTGTAAACTATTTCCTTTTATATTTCATGCTAAAAATAAAGGGATTTCACTATATATAGTCAATTATTTATAAATATTAAAACTAGACAATGGAGGAGAAATTTTGATTAAAATTGTTAAAGTAAAAAAAGAAGAGGAATCAAAATTACACAATTTAATGCAATTTTATATTTATGAATTTACTAAATATCTTCCTGAAATTAAACTCGGGGAGAACGGTTCTTATCATAAGTTTAATTTGGAAAAATGCTGGCAGGATCTAGATTATCACGCTTTTTTTGTATTGTATAATGAAGAACTGATCGGATTCGCTATAATTGAGGCTTCATTAGAATCAACTTCAAATTGTATAGAAGAGTTTTTTATAATTAAAAAATATAAAGGGCATGGTTTTGGTAAGAAAGTTGCAATTGAACTTTTCAAACTGTTTCCTGGAAAATGGAGTATCTCACAAATTGAAAAAAATGAACCTGCCAAAGCTTTTTGGAGAAATGTAATTAATTATTATACAAAAGGGAACTTTACTGAAAGGGTTGATGAGAATAAAAAGACAATCCAAGAGTTTGATACGTATGAAATTATAGAAAATTAATTTAAAACAAAGCCACAATATAGGTGGCTTTTGTTTTGTTATATAGATCGATTTAATTTGCTTTGAAATTATAAAGTGGTTTAATGACTTTAATAACTTCGATTGCATCTTTAGTATTTTCAATGATTTCTTTCATTTCCTTATAAGCCATTGGACTTTCGTCAAGTGTACTCTCTAAAACTGAAGTACTCCAAACATCCTTCATTGTTTCTTTAAACTCATCAAGTGAAAGAGTTGCTTTTGCTTTGGAACGACTAAGAATTCGACCTGCACCATGAGGGGCCGAATAGTTCCAATCTGGATTTCCTTTTCCGATTGCAATCAAACTACCATCTCGCATGTTGATCGGAATTAATACTTTCTCACCTTTTTGGGCGGAAATCGCTCCTTTACGAAGAATCATGTTTTCGATATCAATATAATTATGAACAGTCGTAAATTGTTCAACAACTGTTAAATCCATATTCTTTACGATTTCATCCATCATTGCCTTCCGATTCCATAAAGCATATTCTTGGGCAATTGCCATATCATGCATATATCGATCAAACCAAACTCCTTCCAAATAAGCTAAATCCTTTGGAATATATTGTGAAGGAAGATTTTTTAATGCCGCTTCAATTTCTTTTTCACGGCCTTCATCCCTTAATTGCTGAATGACTTTTGAACGATTTTCTGACTGGCTTTTTAATAATTCATACGCCTTTTTCTGATAAAATTCCGCTACAACTTTACCTAAATTTCGGCTTCCAGAGTGAATCACAAAATAAATAGTTCCGTCTTCATCAGCATTACACTCAATAAAATGATTTCCTCCACCAAGTGAACCTAAGCTAAGCTTTGTTCTTGTTTCATTTAATTCTTTAAAACAGTACAGCTGTGAAAAATCAATTTTCTTCACAAATTCATGCTTATTATTTCGAATTGAAAACCCTGATGGAACATGTTTACGAATGACAGCATCTAGTTTTTGAAAATCGATTTCTTTTTGTGAAACTGTTATTGTTTCCATTCCACAACCTATATCGTACTTTAACCTCTAATTTCTTAGAGAGTGGACTATACCTTCTCTACAATCATCGGAGTATGCAGCTCCTTATGTAGGCTCGCCGTGTTAATTTTCCCATCCGACATTAGGAAATAGAATAATTCTGCACAATCGTCTGCTAACAACGTGCAAGTCTCTGAACCATTTGACTATGTCACCATAGCCTCTGGCTGCTGATTGCCCTCGACTATATTTTACGTTAGGGTTTCCAGCAATTGAGCGAGTTTTTTAACGTTGAAGCCGTTTTAGTTAACCCCAACGAGATTTGGAACAATTTTATCTTGAATTGTCATTGTCGTTCCAATTGTACATCCCTTACCTGCATGAGTATCAGGCATAATTCTAATTTTAGAACTTTTCACGAACTCTTGATTACATAGTTCAATAATTTGCCCAATTGCTCCTTGTTCCACATTATCTGTAAATATTTTAGCTTCATTAAATGAGCCTTTAACTGTAAGCATCATGTTCTCCTTCAAGTTAGTTTTATTTTAAGGTATAACTTTATTAACCTATTTCAAAGCATTTGATGATAGTTCTAGATTTTCATTAATTTTATTAGCTACAATTATTTGACGATCACTTTAGATTTTCTAAATTTAATGAATACGAAAGAAATTCTTTATCAACTTGATAGCCATTTTTTTCATACAATGCTTGTGCCGATTTATTATCAATCGCAGTTTGTAAATCTAATGCTTTTGCTTTCGATTCGATTGCAAATTTCTTTGCCGCATTTAACAACAATTGTGCTACTCCTTTTTGCCTTGAAGTTTCGGTTACATATAAGTCATTTAAAATCCATAACTTTTTCATTGATACCGAAGAAAATGAAGGATATAACTGAGTAAATCCCATATATTGCTCTTCTTCTTTTACGAGAAAAATAACAGAATCTTTGTTATGGATTCGTTCGGTTATAAAATCAATCGCTCCGTTTAAATTACTTTCTTGTTTATAAAACATTCTGTACTGATCAAATAAATTTGCTACTTCTGTAATATGCTCTGATTTTGCACGAACTACTTCCATCATGTCACCTCTTCTAACTAATAATTAATCTATTAGTTAGTTCGGTACATTTCATTAATTTCCTCTAATCGCTACAAAGGATACAAAACCTACGAAAAATAGTAATTTTTAATGGTAAAGTTAATAATATAAACATGATTTAATAAATTTCCAAAATTTAGGTTTTCATCTGAATTAACTTATAATAAGATTGAAGATGAAAAACTAATTTAATTTTTTCTATTATGTGAAGGAATTAACATTCTTACACTTGGGGTGATTAATCAATGGATAAAAAAGCGCTCATTATTATTGATTATACGAACGACTTTGTAGCAGATGCTGGTTCATTAACTTGTGGTAAACCGGCACAGGAAATTGAGCAAAGTATTCTTAAACTAACTAAAAGTTTCATCGAAAATCAAGATTATGTTGTATTTGCAGTAGATGTCCATGATGAGAACGATCCGTTTCATCCCGAAACAAAATTATTTCCACCTCATAATATTAGACATACTAAAGGAAGAGATTTATATGGTGGATTAATGGATTTATACAATTCATCGAAAGGCAATTCAACTATTCAATGGCTCGATAAAACTCGTTACTCCGCTTTTGCAGGAACAGAACTTGAGATAAAACTAAATGAAAGAGGCATAAACGAACTTCATTTAATAGGAGTTTGCACTGATATTTGTGTATTACATACCGCAGTCGATGCTTATAATAAGGGTTATAAAATAGTCGTTCACCAGCAGGCTGTTGCAAGCTTTAATGCAGCTGGGCATGAATGGGCATTAAGTCATTTCAAAAATACTTTAGGGGCGGAAATAAGATGAATTACAACTTTCAAGATGATAGCTTTGCACTTCATACAGACCTTTATCAAATTAATATGGCGGAAACTTATTGGGGAGACAATATTCACAATAAAAATGCTATTTTTGAACTTTATTTTCGTAAACTCCCATTTGGAAATGGATATGCAATCTTTGCAGGTTTAGAAAAAATAATTAGTTATCTACAGAACTTTAAATTTAGTAGTTCAGATCTTGCCTATTTAAAAGAAGAACTAGGATATAAAGATGAATTTATTCAATTTCTGTCTAATGTAAAATTCACAGGATCAATTAGAGCAATACAAGAAGGTGAATTAGTTTTTGGCAATGAACCAATTTTAAGAGTTGAGGCCCCTCTTTTAGAGGCGCAATTAATTGAAACTGCCTTATTAAACATTGTCAATTATCAAACATTAATTGCTACTAAAGCATCACGAATTAAACATATCGTTGGTAATGATACATTAATGGAATTTGGAACGAGACGTGCTCAAGAATTTGATGCTGCCATTTGGGGAGCAAGAGCCGCTTATATTGGTGGATTCCATGCGACTAGTAATGTTCGTGCTGGTAAATTATTTAATATTCCTGTTTCAGGTACTCATGCTCATGCGCTCGTGCAAGCATATCGGGATGAATACATAGCTTTCAAAAAATATGCAGATCTTCATTACAATTGTACATTCCTAGTTGATACATACGATACACTTAAAAGTGGAGTGCCTAATGCGATTAAAGTCGCAAAAGAACTAGGTGATAAAATTAACTTTGCAGCAATCCGACTAGATAGTGGTGACCTAGCCTATTTATCGAAAGAAGCTAGAAAAATGCTCGATGAAGCTGGGTTCGTAAATACTAAAATTGTTGCATCGAATGATTTAGATGAATATACAATTTTAAATTTAAAATCGCAAGGAGCCAAAATTGATTCTTGGGGAATCGGAACAAAGCTTATTACAGCATATGATCAACCGGCTCTTGGAGCTGTTTATAAATTAGTGAGTATTGAAGATGAAAATGGGAAAATGATTGATACAATAAAAATTTCTCAAAACCCAGAAAAAGTTACAACACCTGGACTAAAGAAATTGTATCGAATTATTAATACAGTTAACCATCACGCTGAGGCTGATTATATTGCCCTTGAAGATGAAGATCCAAGGTCTGAGGAAAAAATAAAGTTATTCCATCCAATCCATCCATATATCAGTAAGTTTGTAACTAATTTTGAAGCTAGAGAACTTCATCACCAAATCTTTACTAAAGGTGAATTAGTCTACAAAGTGCCTGCAATTAAAGACATTCAGGATTTTGCTGAAAACAACTTAAGTGTACTTTGGGAAGAATACAAACGTGCATTAAACCCTGAAGAATATCCAGTAGACTTAAGTCAAAAATGTTGGGATAACAAAATGGAAAAAATAGCAGAAGCTAGAAAGAAAACAGAGGAAATGAAAAATGGCTAAAATTGGGATTTATGGCAGTTCGTTTGATCCGATTACAAACGTTCATTTATGGACTGCGAGTACGATCGCTCATCGTTGTCAATTAGACAAAGTTATCTTTTTACCATGCTCTTCAAAAAGAAGAGATAAACAATTACATAATACTGATGAACATCGTTGGAATATGTTAAAATTGGCAATTCAAAACAACTCAAAGTTTATTGCAGATGATTATGAAATGAGTAAAGAAGCTTGGGAAGTTTTCACTTACTATACAATGAACCATTTTAAAGCGGAATATAGTGAAGATGAAGTTTATTTCATAATGGGAGCTGATCTCCTAGAAGATATAGCAGAAGGAAAATGGAAATACGGAGATCAATTAGTTTCCGAAAATAAATTCATTGTAATGGCACGTGATGGAATTGATATGCTAAAGACCATCTCTCGTTCTCCCTTATTAAGAAATAATGATAATGGTTCAAGATTTCATCTAATTGATAAAGGATTAGCGATGGAAATTAGTTCAACATATATCCGAGAAGAGTTTGCTAAAGGCGGCGAGCCAAGATATTTATTACCTGAGGATTGCTACGCTTATATTAAAAAATACAATCTGTATCAAAAGGAGAATGAAGATTGAACAGTTTACAAAAAGAGATCGTCGAAGAAATGAAAGTAAAGCCAGTTATCGATCCTAAAGAGGAAGTAAGAATTAGTGTTGATTTCCTAAAAACCTATCTAAAAAAACATCCATTTTTAAATGGTTTTGTATTAGGTATTTCAGGTGGTCAAGATTCAACTTTAACTGGTAAACTTGCACAAATAGCTATAGATGAATTAAATAGTGAGCAATCAGAAAAAAATTATCTATTTATCGCAATTCGATTACCATATGGCGTTCAAATGGACGAAGAGGACTGCCAGGAAGCGTTAAAGTTTATTCAACCAACTAAGACCTACACAGTGAATATTAAAGCTGCTGTAGATGCTAGTGTTAAAACATTAAAAGATATTGGCGTTGACCTTACTGATTTTGCAAAAGGGAATGAAAAAGCACGTGAAAGAATGAAAGCTCAATATAGCATTGCTGCTATGAATGGGTGTGTTGTCTTAGGCACCGACCATTCCGCTGAGGCTGTTACTGGCTTTTATACTAAATATGGCGATGGTGGATCAGACCTTTGTCCGATTTTCCGTCTAAATAAACGACAAGGAAAGATGCTACTAAAAGAATTAAATTGCCCACCTAAGCTATATGAAAAAGTTCCGACTGCTGACCTTGAAGAAGATCGCCCACAATTAGCAGATGAAGTCGCTCTTGGAGTTACATATGATGACATCGATGATTATTTAGAAGGTAAAGAAATTAATAGTGACTCTCAAGCAAAAATCGAATCATGGTTTAATAAATCTAGACATAAGAGACAAATGCCATACACTGTTTTCGATAAATTTTAATTCATGAAAGCTACCGAATTTGGTAGCTTTTTCACTTTTGTGCTCAATAAATGGATATGAAAGTTAAAATTGGAGAAGGTAATAATACAGTCATTAAGAAAGGAATGTTCATATTATGTGGATTTTATTTTTTATTCTTTTAATCTTATGGGTATTAGGCTATTTTACTTTCCATATCGCAGGCGGACTAATTCATATTCTATTAATTATCGCAATTATTGTATTTATCGTTAACCTATTTAGACGTAAAAAGTAGCAATTCTTTATATACTTTTTCTACAAACAGAGGGCTTGATTTTTCAAGCTCTTTTTCTTATGCCATTTCTATTCCTAATCCTACTTTTAACCTCTTCTATATTCCTCTATTTTTGAATAAACTTCTATGAATGTCATAAATATAAAGGAGCGAAATTATGCCAGTTAGTATGGAGCCTCCTATATCAATGGAACAAATGCTTCAAACAATTCGTACAGGACTACCAAAAACACTTGAGCCTAAAAATATTATTATTGTTGGTGCTGGGATATCAGGTTTAGTAGCAGCTTCACTTTTAAAAGGAGCGGGACATGAAGTAACAATTCTCGAAGGAAATAATCGAATTGGTGGTCGTATTTTTACTAATCGTAATTTTTATGCAGGACAGTATATGGAAAATGGTGCAATGAGATTACCATCTATTCACTTGCTTGTATTAGAGTATATTAAGAAATTTAACCTTCCGTTAGAAGAATTCATTAATAGCACTCCAAACGATATTATATACGTAAACAATGTAAGAACCATTCAAAAACTTTATGAAGAAAATCCAGACATTCTTAACTTCCCTACTTCACCATCTGAAAAAGGCAAAACAGCTGAATATTTGGCTCAATACGCCATGCAACCTGTAACTGACTTCATTAAAAAGAATCCAAAAAAGAATTGGGAAATCGTTATTAAATTACTTGATCGTTATTCGATGGAATATTATTTAAAATATAATCCATATGGTAAAACTTTATCAGTTGGAGCCATTGATATGATTAAAGTTATGCTTGGGATGGAAGGCTTTCCTGAGCTTTCATTCACTGCCTTACTTCGAGAAGTAATGATTCTATTTACTCCTGGACTAAAGTTTTATGAAATAAAAGGTGGAAACGATCACTTACCTTATTCATTCCTACCTGAATTACAAGAAAATATTATTTACCATCAAAAAATGAAAAAAATTGAGCAACATGACTCTTCAGTTACGATTCATACAGAAGATACACAAACTTCGCAGGCATATTCGGTAACTGGAGACTTAGCCATCATTACTATTCCTTTTTCATTACTAAACTTCGTTGAAATCCTTCCACGCGATTTATTTTCTTATAACAAATATAAAGCAATTCGACAATTACATTATGTTCCTTCGACTAAAATTGGATTACAATTTAAAACTAGATTTTGGGAGAAAGCGGGTTTTATTGGAGGAAAAATGATTTCTGATCTACCTGTTCGTTATTCCTATTTCCCAAGCCAATCCGTTGGTTCAGAAGGCCCAGGTGTCATATTAGCAAGCTATACATGGGAAGATAACGCATCAATTTGGGATAGCTTAACTGAAAAAGAACAAATAGAGAATGCGCTAGAAGATTTATCCAAAATTTACGGTAAAGAAATATATAATGAGTTTATTACTGGTAATACATTTAGTTGGTCAGAAAATCCTTTTTCAGGTGGAGCTTTTGCTATTTTCAAACCTGACCAGCAAACTGAGATTGCCCCATATATATCAACCCCAGAAGGACTAATTCATTTTGCTGGTGATCACACTTCTACAGCCCCAGGTTGGATTCAAGGCGCAATCGAATCCGGAATAAGGGTGGCTTATGAGGTTAACGATTTACCTAAATCAACAGCAAATGAGAAGTTTGAAATACATGATCAAGGTTAAGTACTAGAGTTAGTGGATTTCGGAGCTTAAATACAAGCAATAGCTCACAAAATGCTTTGACCCAATTAATTGAAGCCCTGATACCACGGAATTCAAGAAAAACATAAAACCCACAAGGAACATCTTGTGGGTTTTCATCATGATTTTATCCAATTTTTAAATAACCTACTGAAGGAACGAAAGAGTATCCTTGATTAATAACCAAATCTGTAATTTCTGTCGTTTCAGCCTCTCTGACTTGATGAAACAATTTATATTTTATTGATTTTACTTTTTTTCCTCTTAAAACATTATTTAAATAAATTAACTCAATTTCTAAAAAAGGTATTCTGTACTTTAAATTATTCGTGATTCTATTTGTGATTAGTTCATTAAACTCAATATCGGCATTAGTAACTGAATTTTTTTTCATATCATCTACTAATTTATTCTGTTTATCAGTAAACTCACTAATAATATATTCGATTTCCACTTTTGATAGGGAACGAGTTTCTTTTAATGGCAATGTAACTTGATTTGTTTTTTCTTTACTAAATAATCGTTTAAAAAATTTAATCATAGTCCCGTCCTCTTCAATTTTTCTTATTTATATTTTGTCATGATTAAACAAGATTGTAAAAATAATTTTTTAGGCACTAATACTATTCTATTATTAAACCGAAATTCCTTTGTAGAATTGCCTCTCTTTTAAAATATTTAGAACAAAATTTAATAATTCCAAGAGTCAGGGATTGAATTCGAACATAAAAGACTTAATCAGATAAAAAACACCTAGTATTAGGTGTTTCACGTGTAGACAAAGTTCTAATAACTTGAGTTTCAGACTGATTGCAAGCGCTTGTCAACAGTCTGAAACACCTAGTTTTAGGTGTTTCACTCCGTTTCACATGCATAATTATCATGATCACGATCCATTTGTGCTTGGTAAGCTTTATTCCCTTTTGGTACTCCATTTGGATAGACTTTTCTTAAGTCTGCGCAGTTTTTAAAATACTGTTTATTATTGTTAGACGAATTATTCGTTTTTGTATGATTGGTTTTATTTTTGCTCCATAAACCAACCCTCTGCTGCTGCGCAGTTGCTTGTAAGCTTCTTAGATCTGATTCATAGGCATAATTACCATGTATCTTGAACTACTCACCACTTAACACCTTTACTGGTTGTTTGAAGTGGGAGATTCTTGGGAACAGAGCATACTTGCTAGTATATTTCTTTGCCAGCAGAGGTTTCTCTTGTTTGCCAAGCTATCCCCATTCCTACGGTTCTATGTTTATTTACGCCAAAGCCATTGCTCGTAAGCCTTCAGCTAGAATATTTTTACTGGCATTTATGTCTCGATCGTGATGTTGATGGCAAATAGGTCAGGTCCATTCCCTAATTTCAAGAGGTTTCTTACCACCTTGATGCCCACAATCGGAACATATTTGACTGGAAGGAAACCATTTACTCACTTTCATGATTGTTTTACCGTACCATGTAGCTTTGTATTCTAATTTCGTTACAAAAGCAGACCATGATACATCAGAGATCGATTTGGCTAGTTTGTGATTACGTAGCATTCCTTTCGTATTCAAGGTTTCGATACAGATTAGATCGTGGTTTTTGATGATTTCTGTACTCAACTTGTTAAGGAAATCGTCACGCTGATTCAATACTCTTTCGTGTAATCTAGCGACTTTTCGTTTTTGTTTCTGATAGTTTTTTGCATCAAGAAGGTTAATCCCATTCTTTTTAGCATGAAACGCACGTCTTGAAAGTTTTCGCTGTTCACGTTTTAGTTTCTGTTCCATTTTGGCAGTAAATTTATTGTTGTCAATTTTGCTTCCGTCAGAAAAAATGGCAAAATCAGTGATGCCTAAGTCGATACCAATTGATGATTCAGCTTTCTCCAGTGGTAGTACGTCTACTTCTGCAAGAATGGATACAAAGTATTTACCACTTGGAGTTCGTCTAACGGTCGCATTTAAAACACGACCATGTACTTCGCGACTTTTAGCAAAGCGAAAAGACCAAGTTTAGGTAGTTTCAATTTGTTTCCGACAACGGCAATATTTCCATTCGTTTCTTTTGTTGTTTAGGATTGAACTTGATTCTTTTTAGACTTAAAGCGTGGTGCGTTATTCTGCATGTTGAAGAATCGTGAATAAGAATCGCTAAGGCTTTTCAGTGAGGATTGAAGAGCAATGCTGTCAACTTCTTTTAGCCATATTAACTCTTTTTTCAACTGTGTTAATTCAGCAGAACAAGAATTGTATGTTAATCCTTTGCCAGTTTCTTTGTATGCGTCGTTCCATTGACCTAAAAAGCGATTGAATATAAAACGACTACATCCGATTGTTTTAACAATTAGGGTTTCCTGTTCTTTAGTTGGATAGATACGGAATTTATATGCTTTATTGACTAGCATTGGTTTTCACCTCACTTCATTACATCTAACACAAGATGGTAATATATTAAGAATACTGTTTATCGCTATCTAAATTCATTGAAACCTCAGCCCTTTTCTTACTTAAGTCTGAATAGATCATTGAAATATGAAACGGGCAACAAAAAAAGCCTTTAGGCATACGCCTAACCGACATTCAACGACTACCTATTACTGGTGGTGTTATCACACCTTCACGTAATTGAGGAAGGAGTCTTCTTTCGGAAAATGATAAAATAAGTCTTTTCATGCTGTTCCCCCAATTATTCTTGTTACTACATTATTTTAACAATAAAAACCAATTATGTATCGAAATATAGGGGGATATTTCAATTTTAAAGGACTTTGCTTTGTATTACCTATTTAGGAATATAATGATCTCCATAAATAAAACGTTACGTAAGCTTCCCAGCCCTTCCATTTTGTAGCTATTTTCTTAATTTCATCAATTGAAGGTTTTTTCTCTAATGATAGTTGATTTTTTAATGCATTATGTATTCCTACATCGGCAATTGGAAATGCAGATTTCTCTTGTAAACATTTCATCAAAACGTAATCAGCCGTCCAGTTCCCAACTCCTCGAATTTCTAATAGCTTCTTTACCTTTTTCTCGTATGAATCTAAACGAGTTAGAGATTCTTTTGAAATGAGTCCATCTGTCATTAATTTTGCAATCCCAATCACGTATTCAGCTTTTCGTGTAGTAAATTTCATACTAGTTAAATCGGAAACTTCAAGTTTGGATATTATTTCTGGAGTTGGAAATAGCCAAAATATTTCATCCCGCCATCTAAAGCTTTCTCCATATTTTTCAACAAAGCTTCTTTTTAAAGAAAACGCAAATGACAGATTGATTTGTTGACCCATAATTGCCCATGTAAATGCTTCAAATAAATCCGGAATTCCAATTACGCGAAGTCCAAAATGCTGATTAATTAGCAATTGTAGCATTTGATTATCTTTACTTAATTGATAGAACTCGGTTAGGTCTCTGCCTAAATCAAATAAATCCCATATAAATACTGCTGAAGCTACTTTTATTTCTTCACATGTATTTTGGTCTGGAAATTCAATTAATAATTCGTTATGATCACTACTTACTTTTATTAAAATTAATCTATTTTTTATTTTTATAAGTTTTAAAAAATATTCCCCTTTAACTTGATGAAGTACCTCATTTTTAGATCGTGCTAGAAATACTAAGCATTCTTTAAAACTGAAATCTTTTGGTGTTAAGATAGATATCGAATTCTTATTTTTATCTATTACAAGTGATTCATTGAATTCTTTATACATACTCATCACCTCTTTCAACAATTCATAAATTAACAGTTTCCTTATCTTGCTGTACGGACTTTTTCCTCTGTGATAGATAGCTATGTAAGATCATTCCGATCATGATAATAATCATGCCAATCCAAGAAATAATTGCTGGAGATGCCGATGATAAAAAGAGCATTTCACCAATTACTGTGAATAATACTTCCATGGATTGGGTTGCTTCTACTGCCCCTAATTTCTGCATATTTCCCCTTACTAAATCAGTTGCTTGAAAAAATAATACAGTAGCAATTACACCTGATGAAATCGCTACAATTAACGATTGTGATACTTGGTTTTGACTTGGTAGCCCTTGAGTATATAAACCATAGATTGATAGGATGATCCAAAACGGTAAGCTTGCTAAAGTCATTCCTAAAACGCGTTGATATACATCCAGCTTTCCATCACATAATTCCATCATTTTCCGATTGCCAAGTGGGTATGCAAATGATGCAATAATAACTGGTAAAATACCTGTTAAAACTGTTGAAATAGCAATCTTTGTAGCTAACTCCACTTGCATTAATAAAATACCAAATATGATTAATAAAGACATTCCTAATCCCTTAAACGGAATCTTCCCGCGTACTTTCCGAGTTCCATTTGATGTTTGAATTGAAATGTAGAAAAATGGTGCTAAAAGTGACCCAGATAAAATTGTGATTTGCCATGAACTAGCTATTAGCCATCCTGGTGAATAAACTGCTGCGAGAGAAATTGGTGCATAAAATAAACCGAATCCAATTGTTGACCATATAATCCAACTTTTTAATTTCCCTTTCATTTCTTTTAATAGATCATACAAATTTCTTCTAGAGATTACGATGATCAATAAAAAAGGTACCATAAAAAAGTATCTTAAGGATGCGCTCCAAATCCAACTTCCACCAGATAATTCCATCGAGCGGTTTAAAATAAATGTAATTGAAAAGAAAAATGCCGCTAATACTCCTAATAATATTGGGCGCATATTACCACCTCTATAACGATTTCAATTATCTTTTACGATAAAATGATTTTCGGTTGAAACTTCCTTTAATTTTTTCCGTAAAAATTCAGGGTATAATTCAATTTCTTCAAGATTCTCTATCCTTACCCATTTAAAAATTAATCGATTACCTTCCTTACCATAAAATGATTCATTCATTGAATTAGTAAGCTTGTTCTCTGATTTTATTTTATAATAAAGACCAACTTCGTGAATATCATTTCCTTTATAAGAAAAGAAATTTTCTACCGTCCACATTATCTGATTAATTTCTATTTCTAATCCTAATTCTTCATTGAACTCCCTTTTTAAGCTTAAATGTGACTCTTCATTGAATTTTATTCTACCACCAGGTAATGACCAAATTTTTTCATTTGCTAGTCTGTGAATTAAGACATGCCATTTTCAATCCAAATACCTGCTACCCTTAAATTAAATACTTTGTTCTCTGATTTAAATACAACATCCATTAACAATACCTGACCTTACAGGTTATTATTAGAGGCTTTTTCAACTAAATGAACCCCTCCAATCCACCAGTCTATTCCAATTAAATTCATTCGATTTGCTTTTCCCGTTAGTACGGCTAATCCCCATTTAGTTAATTCAATTTTTGCTTTTGGGTTATGGTGTTTATAACTTGGTAATTCACTGTCACTACTTATTAAAGGGTAATTACCTTTCATTAATTCATTTAAAAGTGCTGCGAAATATAAATCGCTTAATCCATCATTTGTTCTTTGTCTTACGAGTTTATTAAATAGTTCTGCAAAAGAGTTAATACCTTCATTGATCATTGATAATGCTAAAAACTCTACTTCATTTAATCCATTCTGTTGAGACGGAAAATATGTCAAATGACTTAATAAAGCTTGTTTTAAAAACGGAAGCGCATGACATTTATGAATAAATTCATTAAGTTCAGCTAGATTATTTGAACAATAAGCTTTCCATCCAGCACATGCTTCTTCTATTTGTTCGTTTGTAACTTCTTGTTTAGTTGGAAGTAATTCAATTAATTGTTCTGAAGATAATTGACCTAATCCGTGAAATGGTTCAATTCCTTCATATTCATTTATACTAACCATCGAAATTTTTTGAAATCCAAGTGCCGATAATTCCGATAATAAATAAAGTATTGTCACCTGATCGTATCGATCATGTTCGAACCATAGAACAACTTCCTCAGAACAAGATAGTTCATTTAATATTTGAAATTGGCTTTGGCAATTTTCAATAAAAAAACTCGAAGGAATTTGTAGCTTTTGTTCAAAAAATTCTGCTCTTCTTTTATATGTTTCTTCTAATGTCCAATCTTGACTAAGTGGTCCAAAATCATACATTTCTCGCCATACAACAATATTATCATTTAATGTCTTAATTTTTCCTCCAACCACATCACCATTTACAATATGATTCATCTATTCATCTACTTTCTCCATTGGTTTAATTAAAAAGAAAATACAGTTCTTAATTCTTCTTAGCAATCGTAGATTCCTCTTACATCTATTATTATTTTTTATCAAAACAAAAACCACCTATATAAATAGGTGGCGAGACATGTTCTTAGCTTTGAATGTCATTGGCAAATTCCTACCATTTGAATTTAGACCAATAGTGTTTATTTAATCTCTCTTTTTTGTTTTTTTCTACTAGAAGACATCTCAACACCAGTTTCAGATGTTGTAGTCCCTTGACCTTGTACATTTGGTGATCCTAAGCCCACTCTAGATGGATCTTTTTTAGTTTTTCCCATTTTAAACACCTCCATCTTTACTTTTTCTAAACGTAAACTTCTTTATTCAAAGAATATTTTTCCTGTAAATTGCAAATCTTATATTTCTGAGGAGGTGTTTTTTATGGCTAGAATCGGAGTAGAACAATCTTTAACAAATGTTCAAGAAGCATTACGTTCAGCGGGACACGATGTTGTTGAATTAAAACAAGAATCAGATGCAAATGGTTGCGATTGCTGCGTAGTAACAGGACTTGATTCAAATGTAATGGGAATGCAAAATGTAGCTACACAAGGATCAGTAATCGAGGCAAGTGGCTTAACAGCTGATGAAGTTTGTCAACAAGTTGAAAGTAAATTACAATAACGAATTACAAACTAAAGTTAGATTAAAATTCTAAAGAAAATTCGCCGATTGGCGAATTTTAAGCGAAGACAGAGACGCAGTTGCACTTTTACATAGTTCCAAAAATATGTTACTACGCCTTTAGTCCCCTTCGTTGCTAGAAAATTTATACTTTCTAATGTGCAAAAAAGGGTAAGCAATTACCCTTTTTTCAAATTATAAATTTAATCCACCGTATAGCAAAGCTCCCATTACAATAAAAGCCGGATGTAGCTTTACTTTCTCCATTAATATGTAACTGATTACTCCTAAAAATAAAAACTGTCCAATACCAATTTGAAAATATGAATCATGAAATGAATTATAAGCCATAACGCCAAGTAAAACTGCGATTGTTGGCTTGACGTAAAGAGTCATTCGCTTAACTTGAATCGAATGACGATATTTATACAAAATTCCCATTAAGGTCAGCATGAGGATTAATGACGGTGCAACTGTAGCGAATACAGCCAAAAATGAACCTAGTATACCACCTTCATGGTATCCGATATACCCTGCCATTTTCGTAGCAATCGGTCCTGGAAGAGAGTTCCCCATAGCAAGAGCCTCATTAAATTCTTGATGTGTAAGCCAACCTCTTGTGACGACTTCTTTTTGAATAAGCGGAATGGTCGCAGGGCCTCCTCCATACCCTAAAATATTAGCAACAAAAAACGCCCAGAAAATGTTCCAATATACCATTATGCAGACAGTCCTTTTGATTTTTTACCTTCAACTGATTTGGTTGGCTTAACGATCGCAAATAAGAGTAGCCCTCCAATTATAAACCCTGGATGTATATGAAAATATTGCATTAAAACAATCCCTACTAAAATATGTCCGATTGTAAAGGGCCATTTTAATCCCTTAACGGAAGCTTCTATAAATTGCCAAGTTAGTACACCAAGCATGACTCCAACTACTGGTACAATCGCTTTAGTCATTCCTTGTACCCATTTTAAATCTTTAAATGTTACTAGAGTGGTCAATAAAACAACCATTAAAATAATCGTCGGCAAGATCGTTGCAACTATTGCATTGATCATCCCAATTTTACCGCCTACTTTGAACCCAATGTATCCTGCCATTTTTGTATTAATCGGTCCCGGCAGTGTGTTTCCAATTGCGAGCACATCTCCGAATTCTTCATCAGTCATCCATTTAAAGCGTTCAACCACTTCTTTATGTACTAAAGGAATGGTCGATGGTCCACCTCCATATCCAAGCATACTGCTCCTAAAAAAGGCGATAAAGATGTTTAACTGTTTCATAAAATCCATCCCTTTAGTTTATCTTTCTTTTAGTTTGCAATAAGACAAGAGCACTTCACACAATTGCCGCATTGTTTTTTCTTAACTGGATTAGGTTGATTGACTATGGTCATTAAAAGCGAGGTCTCCACATTACAAAACGAACATGTCTGACCAGTTTGAGCTTTTTGAATTTGAGGCATTTCTACTAACTTTAAGGCTTCTTTCATATGTTTGTCGCATACTAACAACATATTTTTCACTCCCGCTCTTAAAATTGGATTTATGGTGTAGATGTCACTTTCTTTTTCGGATGATCTAATTTACGTTTCTTTACTTCATCTGTTACTTCTTCGTTCCATGAAATCGTTACATCATCATCAGTGATGAAAGCTTGGCAACCTAAACGGAACCCTTTACTTAACCATTCTTCACCAAGTTTTCGACGCTCCTGCACTTTTATATGATCAACTGTACCCTTTTCAATTTTACAAACGCAGGATCCACAAACGCCTCCACCACATCGATTTGGCAGTTCTCCATCAAATCGAAGAGACATACGTAAAATATTGGAGTTTTCTGGTACTTCTAATACTTTTCCACTAGTAGCAAAATTCAGTTTCGGCATAATTCAAATCCTCCTCTTTATCTCTTTGGTATACAATATACCATATTTATAATTTTCTGACAATATAAAAATTACATATATTAAGCTATTTTTCTTAATTTATATTACTCTATTTGTTTTTATATACCGGTCTGATATAATATTTTGTATACCAAATGCGTCTTAATTTTCAAAAAGCGAGGGGATGAATGTGCTTACTATTGGATTAATTGGATATGGAGCAATCGGACAAGATATCGTCAAATATATTAACGAAGGCAAGGCTGGGGATGTATTATTAAAAGCGGTTCTCATACGGAGAAAGGATCAATCCGAATCACATATAAGCGATTTATTTTACGACAATGAAGATGCTTTTTTCGGATTGGGATTGGATATTATTATTGAAGCTGCAGGTCATGAAGCTGTCTATAAGTATGGGAAAAGGACGCTGACTGCTAGTAGTGACTTTATCATCTCTTCTGTAGGTGCACTAGCAGATGATACATTATTAGCAGAACTTGTAACTACTGCAAAGCTTACTAACAGCAAGATCATCATCCCTTCTGCTGCGATTGCTGGATTAGATCGTGTAGCTGCTTCTATACTTCAGGGTGTTGATGAAGTAAAACTTGTAACGAGAAAGCCACCAAGTGCTTGGCGAGGAACAATTGCAGAGGAAAAGGTAGATTTAGATACCGTTAAAGAGCCAATTTGCATTTATAATGGTGTTGCTAGAGAATCTTCTAAGCTTTTTCCAGAAAGCACAAATGTTTCAGCAACCTTGAGTCTTGCTGGAATCGGATTTGATAAAACAAAAGTTCAAGTTTATGTAGATCCAAGCATAACCAGTAATACACATCAAATTTTTGTAAAGGGTTTTTTTGGTGAAATGGAAGTAAAGGTGCAAAATATTCCTTCTTCTACTAATCCAAAGACGGGGTATATTGTAGCAATGAGTATTTGTAATACTTTAAAAAATAGAACGGCCTCGATTGTTATTGGGATCTAGTATTTTCTCTTTATAATTTGTGAATTACGATTCTAAAATAAACTAAAATAAAAAGCCCCCTTAGTCTAGACGATCTATCAGTCTAACTAATAGGGGCTTTTATTTTTTCCATACAAGGAAAGAGACGATAACTTCCACAAACTATTTTTATGTCGTTTTTTCTTTTCTTTTTTCTATGTAGTTCATGTACGCACGTCTAGAATTTTCGATATGAATTTTCGTTAAATACTCCGACATTTCTATTTCCTTATTTCGTACTGCTTTCATGATTTCAATATGTTCCCTCAATGATTCCTTACGTCTTCCAGGCGTTTCGTACCCCATATTAGCAGACATATGGATATAATCTGTTAAGCCGGATAAAATTTCAAATAGCTTTGGACTTCTCGCTGCCTTATATAGTAGGAGATTCATTTCAATATGCTCGTTCTCAAAGGTTTCGTCTGAGTGTTCCTCAATATAAAGAAGCTCCTCTATTTTCTGATCAAACTCTTTTTGAATTTCGTCCGTCATTTTTTTAGCAGCCAATTTTGCTGCTAACACTTCTAGTGAAGATAAAATCGTAAACACTTCCATAATGTCTTCATCAGAAATATTTGAAACAATGACACCTTTACGCGGAACCGTTTTTACAAACCCTTGTGATTCTAAGCGGAATAAAGCTTCTCTAATAGGTGTACGACTAATGTTTAGCTTAACAGCAAGCTCCCGTTCAATTAAGCGATCACCTGGCTTATAATGCCCCTCTAAAATCAATTCTTTTAAATATCTATACGCATGTTCCCGGATTGAAAGAAAATTAGTTTCCATCTCCATTCCATTCACCTGCCTCCCATTTCTTGCCTATTTTAAAATAGTGTATCATCATTTTATTAAAAGTAAATCGATATTTCTATTATAGTATCTTTTAAATGAGTAAGCGAGTACATAGATGGAAACAAATACCATTCATACTCACACACAAACGTTTGCTATTTAGTCCTTTTATCTCTTAAACCTAAATTTTGATAAGTAGAACTTCTTATAGCTAACTACTTTTATTATCTACAAAAATGAACTTTAATCCCAGTTATATTCTATGTGAATGTTTGTACACCAAAAAAGGCGATGTAGGAACAACACCTAACCGCCTCCAAAGTATTATTTTTTAATGTCCGCATCAGTAACAACTTCATAACCGTCATTGGAAAGGAACTCTTGCAATGCTTGTAAAGCAGCTGTTCCTACCGCTGTATCCTGCTCTCCATTTCCACCGCTGATTCCAACGCCACCAATGACTTCTCCATTTACTACAATTGGAAAACCACCGACAAAGATTGCAAATTTTCCATTTAGCATATGTTGAATTCCAAATGCTTCATTTCCCGGAAGGGCTGGTCCGTTTGGTTCTGTATTAAATAAATGAGTCGAGCGTTTATGCCCCGCTGCCGTATATGCTTTAGCAATAGCAATTTCAGGACCAGTAATACGAGCACCGTTCATTCGTTCAAGTGCAATGACATATCCTCCGTCATCTACAATTGCAATCGTCTCTGGAACGTTAATATCCTGTGATTTTTTCTTAGCAGCTTCAATCATTACTTTTGCTTCATCTAGTTCTAATTTTAATATTTTTTTCATTTAAAACCCTCCTCAGTAACCGATATAGACTGTTTTTATTTGTGTAAAGAATTCAAGTCCAACTCTGCCTGACTCGCGGAATGTAGAAGTACTAGAGCGTTTTACTCCACCAAATGGTGCATTCATCAAATTACCTGTCGTCGTGCGATTTACTTTAACTGTCCCTGCTTGAACATCCTTAGTAAATTGATGAGCGAGTTTCAAATTATTAGTAACAATTGATGCAGATAATCCATATTCAACATCGTTAGCAATTAAAACGGCTTCTTCATAACTTTCTACTTCAATTACTGCAACAACCGGGCCGAAAATCTCTTCTTTAGCAATGCGCATATCGGGCTTTACATTCGTAAAGATCGCCGGTTCAATATAGTAGCCGTTTTCGTAATGTCCATATGCAAGCTGTTGGCCTCCATATTCAAGAGTAGCCCCTTCTTCTTTACCAATTCCTATATACTTCAGCACGTTTTTTAACTGCTTTTCATTTGCTAGAGGTCCAATAATAACACTATCGTCAAAGCCGTCACCAATTTTTAAAGCACTTGTTTTTTCTACTAATTTCTGCACAAATTGTTCTTTTACTTCCTTCATAACAATTACACGACTAGTACCTGTACATGCTTGACCAGTAAGGTGAAAGCCTCCATTCACGGTTAGGTTAACTGCCAAGTCTACATCTGCGTCATCCATTACAATTAGAGGATTTTTTCCACCAAGCTCCATTTGTGTTCTTGTAGTAAAGGATGTGTTTTTATGAATATGTTCCCCGGCGCTAGTAGACCCAGTGAAAGTAACTCCTCGTATAGCAGGATGTTTAACTAAAATATCCCCGATATCGGACGAACTTCCTGTTACAAAATTGATGACCCCTTTTGGTATACCAGCTTCATGAAGCGCCTCAACGAGTCGAAATGCAATTAAAGGTGCATCAGATGAAGGCTTGAAGACAACTGTATTTCCAGTAATTAATGCCGGTGCAATCTTTCTTGATGGTATGGAGATTGGGAAATTCCATGGTGTAATGACTGAAATTACACCAAGAGGCTCCCTTTCTGTTGTGACTCTCATATTTGGATCATCGTTCGGGAATGTTTCCCCAGTAAAGCTTTGTCCTTCAATTGCATAATAACGAAGCGTTTCCGCTGAGCGAAGCACCTCCTGTTTGGCCGCGCTTATTACTTTTCCTTCTTCTCGTGTCAATTCTTCTGCTAGTTGTTCCACTCTCTGTTCAAGTATTGCTGCCGCCTTATTTAAAATGGCAGCACGTTTAGAAGGTGGAGTTTGTGCCCATGCAGGAAAAGCCTGGTGAGCTGCATCAATTGCTTGAATTACGTCTTGTTCTGTCGATGCTTGAAATGTGCCGACAATATCTTGCTTATTAGAAGGGTTTACGCTTTGGAACGTTTTATTATTTACTGACTCGACCCAACTTCCAGATATGTAATTTTTATAAGTTTCTAGTTTAGTAGTTAGCAAATTTATCATCCTTTCTGAACAAGATGGCAGTTCCCTAGACGGAAACTGCCATTTTATTTTCTAATTATTATGCTTGTACTAGAGCACCTAAATCCTTTTCAAGATATTCTCTCCATAAGCCATCCATATACATGCGACGCATTTTTGCACCAGTACGAACAACTTCTAAGCAACGTTGTTGTAACTCAGGAGTATCAGCATGATCAAGTACAATTTTATATCCACGCTCTCCGTGAATTTCATCTGATACGATGTGTAAATCGAAGAATTCAATTTCCTCATCGGTAAAGTTGTACTTCTCACGTAATGCTGGAGTTTGCTTACGATAAATGTCTGGAACTTGAGATTCAAGTCCTACAACTAATGCTGCAGTTGCTACTACGAAGTTTTCACGTGCTGCTACTGCAAAACACCAGCTTTGTAAACCTAGCGTTGTTGGAGCCATATTGTTAGGATCTAATACGCGCTCACGAGTTGTTCCACAAGCTTCAGCAAATCGGATTAATAAATCTGTATGGCGATCGCCAGCGATTTCTTCTTCGTACATATTTTGTAATGTGAAATCTTTTGCATCTTCATATTTTGGTAAGTTTGGAGTGTTATGGTAGATATAAGCTAAGTAATCTGCAAAAGGTCCAACATAATGGTAATGATTTTCAGCCCAGCGAGCGAAGTGACTACGCTCTAATTTTCCTTCAGCCCATGCTACAGTAAAAGGTGCTTTTTGGCTGTGGTTCCCTTTAATCGCTTCTTCTAACTCCTTACGAAACTCATCTTTAGATAATAATCTAGTCATCCAAAACTCCTCCTCCAATATGTTTATGTAGTTTAATAGTTTAGTTAAACAATCGAAGTATACCAAATCACTTAAAACACCTATAAAAACTACTAAATACGAGGTATTTATTTGTATTTTGTATTTGGTATACCAACTAATCTTATAGTAACCCATTGTTTTTTGTTTGTAAATACATTTTTATTAAATTTTCTAACTCTTCTAAATTTTAAAGAAGTGCTCTACCATATAACGAGAGCGACAATGGTAGAGACTATTAAGCCTGTAGCAACAGGAAGTAAGTTTTTCCTAGCTAACTCTAAAACATTTACTCCACAAAAACTAGCAACCGCTACCAATGAGGACCACGCAATTAACGTACCTCCACCTGTCCACACAGATCCCATTTGACCAATTGCTCCTAGCGTTCCAGGCTCCATACCAACCCCAGGTGCCAATGCTCCTGATAAAGCTCCCACTAGCGGTAATCCAGAAAACCCTGAACCTTCTAACCCAGTAATCGCTCCAGTAATTAATAGACCAAACGCCGTTAAAACCGAATTATGTGGAATGATCGATTGACCAGCCTGAACTAAATCAACTAAGAATGCTGGCTTTGCTACATTTTCTCCTAAGGAAAAAATAGTACCACTAAAGTCCGAACTGCCTAAGAAGAAGAATGCTGCAATCGGAATAACTGGTCCCATTGCACGAAATGCAAATACGAATCCTTCTGTAATATGCTCACTAATTTTATCAAGAGCTTGTAAACGACGGAACGCTACACATGTAACTACTAACAACATAGTCGCAACACCACCGATAAATGCTGCACCGTCTCCTCCTTCAAAACCACTCATTTTACCATTACCGATTTTCGTTGAAAACATAAATATGATAACTGCTAGTAGCGATAGTGGGACTAAGACAGCAAAGATTTTCCCCCATTTTTCACGTTCTTTATCATCCATAGTAGCTTCTGTTGCAGCAGCTATTTCATTTGCGGAAGAGTTTTTGTTTACAAGTGACTGTAAATTTTGCAATGAAGCTTCACTTTCTGATTTACCGATTGATTTGCGTTGAGTAAAGTACGTAATCGTGATTGCAACTCCCCCTGTAATTAAAGAGAGAATCATGACCTTACCTGACACAGCTGATGTTTGAATACCTGCTGATTTTGCAGTAAGCATTGGAGCGATCTGCATAATATAATCTGAAGATAATGCCATACCTTGTCCTGCAATAGAAACAACCATGGCACAAGCAATTGGCGATAAACCAGCACGAATAGCCGCAGGTACTAATAACGTACAAATAAGCGGAACGGCAGGAGTAGGCCAGAAGAATAAAGAAATGACGTATGTGATGACTAATAGGACGGCAAAAGCAATATGTCCGTTTTTCATTACCTTTTGCATCGGAGCAATCATTCTTTCATCTGCACCAGTATCTTTTAAGGAATGTAATAATGCCACCATAAAAGTGATGATTAAAAAGATGGTAAATAGCTCTTTTGCTGCTACAAGATTTGCGTTGAATAACGCTTGAAATCCACCAACAATTGATCCTTTATAAGCAACAGAAACAAGAAAGGTTCCAATGATGGTAGGCAATACAACCCCTTTTCGAAACAGCATAGTCACAATTACAACAAGTGTCATGATACCATAAAGCCAGTGAGCAACAGTTAAATCCATAAACCCCACCCTCTCATTTATAGGTACTTACAACTTACATTCTTCTTCTAGATGTAATAACTTTTGGAGTTCGTTTGAAAGGTTTTCGAGTGCTTCACCTACAATCTTTTCCCCTATTTCGAAACTTGCTTTCGTTGCATCTCCAATGCAACCATTAGTCGTCATCTCTTCGTATCGATAAAACCCTTGAATAGCTTTACCAGGTCGTAGCTGCTTCCATCTACCTTCGTTTTGGATGCTTCCTTTAGTAATTTTATTAGGCCTAATTAAGTGAGGAGCCAAGTAAAGTGCTTCTGACACTTCTCGTTCACAGCTGTGACCGAACAATGGCGAGTGAATAGATTCTGAGATTGAAAGTTTGGCAGATGCAGTCGTTTTAGCATAATAGATTTCTGAACCTAGCTCTTCTGACAACATGGTGCAAGCAACATTTAAAGTTGATTGATTGCCACCGTGAGAGTTTAATAATAAAAATTTTTGAATACCATGATGTTTAAGAGATACGATCATATCTTTTAAAATTGCTATAAGCGTAGTCGGTTGCAATGAAATGGTTCCTGGAAAGTTTAAATGATGGTGCGAGACTCCCATATTGACAGTAGGCGTTACAATTACATGAGGATACATTTTTTCAGCTAATTTTTCAGCCATTTTCTCAGCTAGTACAGCATCACAGCTTTCAACCATGTGAGGGCCATGCTGTTCGTGTGCACCAATTGGTATTATTGCTAGTTTTACAGTATGTAGTGCATCCTTTACTTCTTCCCACGTCATCTCAGTTAATAAATATGATTTCATATTTTCACCCCCTTTCATAGTTGTATCCGCTTACAAAACCTTCAACTTTCGTCCTATGAATTCAACCTTTAAATTATAGAGGTATTTTGTATACCTAGATGATGCAAAAAAATTACTGTGCATTTACTGACTTTGCAACTTTCGGTATTGGGGCGTTTATATTTTCTTGTGAAATGACAATATCATCTTTGATTGTTAACTGACAGCATAATCGAATGCCTTCCTCAACCTTTTCACCTAGCATTTTCTGCTCTTTCCAGTTTGGCGGATCAAGCTTTTCTGCTCCTTCTAGCACTCTACATGCACATTTTGTACATTTACCCATCCCGCATCCGTATTTTAGTTTTTGGAATTGACGGATGCCTGCCAACACTACTAAATTCGCGTGATCACGCACTTCTTGCTCAATAATTTCTCCTTCTACATGCAAGCGTACTTTTGGCATATGTATCCCTCCAATATAATTTTCTTAAAATTTAAAAAATTTAATCTGATTATAATTCGAATTTTTTAGAAAGTAAATACTATTATTTATTTGGAAATCTTTAACATTAAGTATTTTGTCTATTCAAAAAAATTTTAATTATAACCGTTCATCGTTTTTATTAAAAATTCAGAAAATTATATTGATTAATATTTTTTTCTGTATTACACTATGAATAGAAATTTGGTATACAAAATACCTTATGCTCAATACTACATAATTAGATGAGGAGTGTGCAAAGATGGGTAAGTATATTGTTTTGACGAATAAAGACACGTTTCAAACTATTGTAGATAACGAGGGATTAAAGGCAATCGAAACATACCACTTCTACTTTTTTAACGAACTAAAAGCTAAATATACAATTGCCGAAGTGTTAGACGACAATATTAAAATTAAACTTTACGAAAAGTATGAAGGAAAAGAATACGTGAATGATATTCGCGTAAAGTTCTTTGAGACATTTGAAACGATTGAAGCAGCACAAGAAGAGCTATACGAAATAGTAAAAGCTCAAGGAAACAGCGAGGACTCTCAGCATTCAAAATTAGTGAAGTCGGACGTACTAACTGTATAGATTACATAGAAATAGCACTGTTTCAGTGCTATTTCTTAATTTTACAAATAAAAAAAGACAACTATCATAATGTTGTCCCTTCGATTCCTCTATATAAGCCACTCTAAACCAAACAAATAAAACATAACAATTAGTAAATAACTAATTGTATATGGAATATTCCAATTCGATACTTTAAAAGAACTCTCTTTAACGATGCTCGACATTAAACCGATCGTTGCATTATATGGACCTACTAAAAACGCAGAAATGGCTCCGGCAAGTAATGACACCGTTAAAATATACGGTGAAATACCTAAGCTTTGTGGATCAAGCGCTTCAGCCATTAGCGTCAAGGTTACTGCTGGATGTAATCCTGAAAACGCAAATGCTAACGGAATGAATGGTAATAGAATTAAAAATACCTCTGGTCCTACAATATCTTTAAAATGGGTGACTGCTATATTTACTGATTCACTTATATTCGTACCTTTTACAACGGAAATAAAAAACCCCGCTGACAAAAAGATAAAAAATTGGTCTTTCATTTTAAAGGAATAGGAATGAAAATATTCCTTTAAACAATGTAAAAATGCTTTTTGTTGCTTAATGAGAACAGACCAACCAAGAGCAAACGGAATTACTAGAATTGATACGATAATAACAAAAGAATACGAAAAAAGATGTTCAGCAAATGAAATGATGAGATTGAATAGAATAATAGCTATGAAAATATGAAAAACTCTTCTTTGAGGGACCACACCTTCAAGTGAAGCAGCAGTTTCATCTTTTACTAAATCATTTCTAAGTCCTTTTGTAGCACTTTTCCGTGAATTCCTTGACGCCAATACCCAATCTAACACAATCCCCAATATACTTAACGGTAATACATATGGCAAAATAGATACCCATCTTACCCCAGTTACGCCAATTACAATACCTACGATTGGTGTAATTGGAGCCCATAGTAGAGGCATCGCAAATCCATGTGTAATAGCTCGACTCATAAAACGATCTTCTTTTTTTATAGAAAAAAGACTTAAGGATGGTTGAATAGAATAGTAAGTCATTGGTAGAGTTGCCAAATTCATAAACATACTTAAAAAGTAAGATATTCCTGATGTCATTATGTACAACTGACCAGATGTGTTTACTTTCTTTTGTATGATCGTTTGTATGCCTTTTGCATATCCTCCCAATCTAACCGGAAAACCTAATATTGGAATTACTGCAAACATAGTAAGCAAATCCAGCATTGGACCGAATGAAAGGATATATTCTTTTATACTCATATTACTTCTCCAAAGAAGAATCAATCCTATAAGTAAAAAAATACTCCCTATTGTTCTAACGAGCGATTTAACTGTAAACATCGTATAAAGAACAATAAAGGCACATAAAGAAGAAATAAAAAATTGTAAATCCCAATGGAACAAAGAGGAAAATAAATATAAAAAAATTACTAATCCAAACACATACTTCAACATTGTATCACCATCCTCTCTTTAACTTTGGTATACCAAAAGATATTAATCAGTATATTTTACAAGGAATTATACCATAAATAACTAGTTTTGGTATACAATTTTATCCTTTTCTATTTTCCATTGAAGAAATAGGTATAAGTTATAGGTAAATACATGTTGAGCTTTTACTTTAATAAAGTTATTTCTATATTATATTCAAATTCCATTTTGTTAACCAAGTTAAAGGAGTGCACAATTTTAAAAACCTTACCGCATTTCGATAAGGTTTTTAAATTGCCTTTTTAGTGTTTTTCACTTGAATTAATTTACATTAAAAAAAGAGAGAATGGATGTATCAATCCCCTTATTAATGTAAATGATAAAATTAAGGGAGGTGTCTTATAATGGCAAAAGATGTACTTTGCGAAGTTGATAACTGTAAATTTTGGGCTTCTGGAAACAAATGTAGTGCGGATTCCATTTATGTTGTGAGCCATAAAGGGAAACAAGCTAAAAACAATGCTGAAACAGATTGTAAAACATTTGAAGCTGGAATGTAATTGTCTTAAGGGTAACCTAATTAGAAGGTTGCCCTTTCTTATTTATAGTATTGATAATAACTATCATTTTCATTCAAATTTATTCCAATTTTTTTATATTATTTACATCTCAATCTTGGATCTGTTTCAATTATAAGCATTATTTAATGACTACATATCAAAAAAATTATCCCTTTCAACTTTACACACTCTTAATGCGAAGGATTCATACCAGTCTTTTTTCCCACGTTCTTGAGCAACTTTGTGAGCTGCGTGCTCTTTCCATATCTTAATCGCATCCAATGACTCCCAATATGAAACTGTTATCCCCATCTCATGATCACGAGCACTTTCAACTCCTAAGAACCCTTCTTGACTCGATGCAAGTTCAACCATTTTTTCAGACATCTTACTATACCCATTATCTCCATCCGTTCTTTTTGAACAAAAAATTACAGCATAATATGGAGGATTTGGCGTTTTTGCAAATGAACTCATTTTTATCCCTCCTTCTTCTATTAATCATATTTGATGAAAGAGTTAAATAACATAGTCAAATAAAAAAAGTGTAAATAAAAAAGCGATACTCAAGGTATCGCTTTCAGAGTGTTGAAATATAAAATGGTCAATAGGGTAAACGGACATTAAATGAACATTTCATCTATTTAATGACGAAATTATCATTTTTTGGATGATCTATTAATGGTTTTAAAGGTTAAATATTTGAGCAATTTCATGATTCCAATAATACTAGTAATGATTTTTTTTAGAAGTTAAAAATAATATGAGCTAATTTATAGAAAAACAAATTCAATTGATTAGTTTAATTAATGTTCCATTTGAATTGACCTACAAAGTGATTAAACTGTTAGGATACTCTAAGTAAAGGATATTTGATTAGATTTTTATTGCAGACTTTTTTTGATTGAATAAAGTTGATTGGAACTAAAGGGGTGCTCGACTCCTANNATGGAAAGCGAGCATCCTGTAGTGGAAATCAACAACACTCTACTCCTTTTACGAAAATTTGATAATTTAATTGACATGGTTGTTTTTCAACAGCGTGAAAGCGATACTCAAGGTATCGCTTTCATGTGAAATATTACTCAAAAATATAAGGATTACCGCTTAAGTTACTTCTCATTTCTTCTGTTATTACTTGAATATCCTCTTGTTGAGAGTATTGTTCAAATACTTCATTATTAATTCCACTACCATCATAATGCGCTGGTTTATTTTCCATTAAAATCACCTTCTAATTAATATTAGTTTTATGTCGCAAAACTTCATTATTAGAATAACCAATTCTGAAAAATAAATTATAAAAACGATGCAAAAAAACGCATCGTTTCATTTTTTTATATTAATTTAGTCTCATTCACTTTATTTGTTAGAACAAAAGAATAAATCGCAGAAAGTAAAGCAAAAATAACAATAATTCCTCCTACTAATGCGTTCATTGTTACAGCATACTGAGTAATTAGGATCCCACCTAAACTTGAACCTAAAGCAATGCCCGTATGAGAAAAAGAGTTATTTAATCCAACTTGAATATCAGCCGAATCTTTAGCTATCCTAGCTAGACTATCTTGAACTGCTGGACTAATTGACCAAGATACAGTTCCCCAAAGAACAACTATAATAAATAAACTAATAATTGAACTAGGTGCGAATGTTAAAGTTAAAATAGAAAGAGCTAATAACCCTAAATTAAACACTAATGTTTTACTTCCACCAAATTTATCAGTAGACCAACCACCTAGCCATCCACCTAAAATTCCTGCCATACCAAAAACTAGTAAAACAATACTGATCATGTTAGTAGATAATCCCATCGTTTTCATTAAGTATGGTGTAAAGTAAGTATAAATTGTAAAATGCCCTGTTAATTGTAAAAAAGAAATTAGTTGAATCGATAAAATACGTTTATTTTTAAGTGTTGCTACTTGCTTAATCAATGGGATTGTAGGCTGACCTTTAACTTTCGGTAAGAATTTATAAATCCCTAACATAGCCAATAAGCTTAATAAACCGACTAAAACAAATGTCATTCTCCAACCGAAGTTTTCTCCAATTACTGTACCCAATGGGACACCAAAAACAAGAGATGAACTAATCCCCATAAAAATAACGCCAATTGCTCTACCTCTAATTTCAGGCGAAACGATGTTTGTTGCAGTCGTTATTGAAACAACAATTACAACCGAGCAACTTGCTGCAAGTATAATACGTGCGATTAATAATACAGCGAAATTCGGACTAATGATGGAAAGAATATTACCAAAGAAAAATACTGCTAATGCGGTTAATAGTAATTTTTTACGTTCTATTTTTGAAGTCATCGCTATAAAAATAGGAGCCCCAAAAGCAAATACTACTGAAAAAATTGAAACTAGTTGACCAACCGCACCAACTGAAACATGTAAATCCCCTGCAATCATTGACAGTAAACCAGTAATAATAAATTCAACGGTTCCTGCGACAAATGTTGCAATAGCTAAAATATATATACTTTTATGCATTGCTTAACTCCCCAAGTATGATCCTATTCATTCATAATAATTTTTTGCCACATTAGTTTATTATATAGATATAACTAAAAATGTCTATGCAAAAAAAACGAACCCCCTTTAGATTCGTTTTGAAATTACTCTTCATTATTGTCTATATTTGATTTAACTAGTTTTATACTTTGATCTTCTTTATTTTCAACTAGATGTTGTAAGATGGATAATTTATTTGCCCAAAATTGCTCGTAATATGATAACCATTGTTTAATCTCTAAAAATGCTTCTGGCTGTAGTCTGTATCTTCTTTCTCTGCCTACTTTTCTTCCACTAATTAATTCAGCTTCTGAAAGGATATGGAGATGTTTTGCAATTGCTGTTCGACTCATTGGAAAATTACTTGATATCTCTGAAATCGGCAATTCATTATTAGCTAATAATTTAAGTACTTCTCTTCTAGTAGGATCGGCTATCGCTTGAAATACGTCATATTTTTGTGCAGAACTGGACACTAGTTTTCAACAACCTTTTTAAGCTTCTGAACAATACCAGCCCAACCGCCATTCATATTGTCGCGTACTATACCACTTTTTTGGTTTGGTTTTGGAAGAATTTCATCAGCAGTTTTCCATCCACTATGGATTAACGTAAATTCAGTTTGATCCCCTAAATCTTTTAAATTAAATGATACGACCCATCCATCAACATCCCAAGTAAACGATACTCGATTTGGTTCATCAATTTCTAAAACTTTACAAGGTGATGGACCGAATGGACCTTGCAAATGAAACTCGTGACCTACCACTGGTTTAAAGTCATTTGGCATGAACCATGCAGATATACCTTCCGAAGTTGATACGACCTCCCAGACTTTTTGAATAGGTGCATTATATATAAGAGTTTGTTTAATATCTTCAACTTGATTTTGTACGCCCATTTCAATCCTTCTTTCTAGTTAATATAAAACCTTTTGGTTATATTTAAAATTATATACAACCATTTGGTTTTATGTCAATCTAATTTTACGTACTTATATTTTCCTTAAGTTATTAAATTATTATAAATCGAAAAACCGCCATACATTACGAATTTCCTTAAACAACAAGAATATGTTATCTGTTGCAAAACGCTTTCATACATACTAAACTAATATAACAGGCTATGACTCAGCTTCCTTCTACACTCACTGTTAGAATTTATCTAGCGGGTCTCTTTCCTGTATTCCTTATCAGAATTGATAAGGTTACGAGGCTATATTGAATCTTCCTTCTACTAGGTTTGTACTCTAAGTACTTTTTCTAGATTCAATAATTTCCTCGTTTTTTTATTATAAAATTTGGAGGCTATACATGAATCAAACAAACATCCTTTTCCGAAGAAAAAATTCCCTCTATATCGAAAAACAAGAAAACAACCTCCCAAAACCATTACTTGCAACAGCCTTGAAGCAACTTGAAGCGTTCGGTTATACTTTTTCACTTGAGCTTATTGAAATTTTACAAACATGGAACGATCAAGAATTTATTGCTTGGTTTATAGATTTAAAAGAAACCATTACTAATGAAATAGGCTATGATGTTGACCACATTCCTTTTTACAAAAACTTTCCTAATGACGTAATGAAAATTGATGAAGCGGAATTATATATCAATAGCTTATTTTATTATATATTTGCTGTTCAGCCTCTAACCCTAATTCAAAAACGACCACCACTTAGACATAAAAAAAATCTAAAAATAATTAATCTTGCAAAACAAGATGATCTAAGTCAAATTATTAAAAGATTAATTGATAGTACTGGTTCTTTTAAACCCCAAGACATTGAGGATATTCAATTTGTACTCTTAGCTCAAAATAAACCACTAAACTTATTACCAGAACTATTCTTATCAAAAGAAAAAATGGTTATAGTCCTAAAACTATTGTATCAATCTAAAAAAATAAGCGAAAATGAAATCGCAAATTATTTAAAAACGGCAACAGATATTTTACGCTTTTGTGTTGCATTAAGTGATGGCGATCCTTCTTTAAGCATGAATACTAAATTTAAATCATTTAGTAGAAAAGAGCGTAAATTAGTACTTTCATTATTAAATGAAATCCCTCATGCAATTGACGAAATGGTTAAAAGACGAAACGTATGGATAAGAATTGGAGAAAAACTACATCCTGGTGAATATTCGAAGCGTTTTCCTCATGCTGGAAATTTATTCAGTATACTTAGAAACGAAAAACAAGTAAGTACATACCAAAGTAAAATTACTAAATACTTAAGTGAAAAGAATCTCTCTCAATTAACAAGTGAATTAATAAAACGTCCTGGAGAGTTTGCTAGAAAACTAGATTTTGTTTTGCGTTCATTTACTGAAAAAAATGACCAACAATATATTGTTTCACAGTTTTCAATCGTTTGTAAGGATGTATCAACTCCGGTTCTATTGAGTTTATGGAATCATTTTAATAAACGTAATGATGAGAGAAGAATTCGCACCTTTTTTCCTAAAGGAAATATTGCGAAACTCTATGCAATTGAAAATAAAATAACAAAACTTAGTGAAGTTATAATCGATGCTGTTTTAAATGTTGTTAAAAAAACTTTGTACGTACGTTTTTCTGTTAAAGAATCCCTTGGCAAAGTATGGATTGATGAATCCTATCGTAACTTTACGTTACCTAATGGATTGCGCTCGGCAAGTAAATCACTTAGAACAATACCTCGAGGTTCCAATATTCCGATTGGTGAAGGAGATATTATTAGATTCTTTCTTTATTGGAAAGAAGGAGATGTAAACGGAGTACATACAGGAAATGTCGATATTGATTTAAGTGCAGTATTTTACGATGATAATTTTAATTATATAAGTGATATCTCTTACTATGAGCTAAAAAATAAACAGCTTAAATGTTATCACAGTGGTGATTTCACAAGTGCTCCTAAAGGGGCTAGTGAGTTCATAGACTGCCATATTCCTACTCTTAAAAATAATGGGATTCGTTATGTTGTATTAAGTGTAAATAGTTTTTCAGATCATTCATTTTGTAATTTACCTAGTTGTTTTGCTGGATGGATGCTAAGAGACGATTTCAAGTCTGGCAAGGTCTTTGAGCCTAGTACTGTAATGGATCGCTTCGATCTAGCAAATGATCAAAAAATAAGTATTCCACTAATTTTTGACACTTTTGAACAGAAAGTTATTTGGTGCGATTTAGGTTTACAAGACAATATTGAATACTATAATAACGCAAAAAGTAATTCGAATAGTTTAGCCATACTAACAGAAGCTATGACTGAAAAGAATAGTATTTCTCTTTATGAACTATTAGCATTACATGCAGTTGCCCGTGGTGAGCTTGTAACAAATAAAGATGAAGCAGATACAGTGTTTACATTCAATGAAGAAGTTACGCCATATCGTTATGATTTAATAGTAAGTGAGTTTATGAGCTAAAATTTTATCCCCCAGACAATTTAATAAAGTCTGGGGGATATTTAGTTTCCTCTTACCATCGTTATAAATTCAGCACGCTCAGTACAAAAATCATTTTCCTCTTTAAATCCAAAATTTTCATAAAGCCGAATCGCTCTTTTATTAAACTTAGCAACTGTTAATCTAAATGTGGAAAGATTAGTCATCCCTTGAATTTCCCCAAGAATATATTTGAAAAATTCACTCCCAAATCCTTTCCCCGTTAAATCTGGTCTAACTCCTAATCCGATATCAACCATCCTTTTTTCATAAACACCAAACTCGTTCCCTTTTGGTACTTGAGCTGACTGACCAATACAATAAAAGCCAATTAAGTTCTCATCTTGGTCAATAACTGCTAAGTATTGATTATTTACTAGTTCATCTAATCCTTCTTGACTTAATTCATTATTATAAAAATCGTAAGGTGGAGCATAGCTCCAATTAAGAATTTCTGTAGCGTAAGACTCTGTCATATTACTAATGTATAATTCCATGATTTCTCCTCATTTTTTCTACTTGTTAAAACTGCAAAAATAAAAAGCATTACTCATTTAAAATAGAGTAATGCTAGATTTAAATTAAGGTCTATCTAAACTTAAGAACCTGATCGAGCATAATAAAATTACGAAACTACCCTATTTCTAACAAAAAAGAATACTCCGATATTAATTAATAAAATTCCAAAAAATGCTGCTAATAATAACTGAACACCTAAAATTACACTTGCGTTATCACTAGCGTTAAGGATCCACCAAATACTCGCAATGCCTAAGATGAATAGGTTAACATTAAATGCAATCGACATTGTAGCTAATACATTGTGTGTTTTATTTTGCATTTTAACTTCTACCCACACAGATAAAATCAAGGATACGAAAATAATACTAAGGAATTCAATAAACTGTAGATTCATTTCTTATTCCTCCTAAATTTTATTTGGCAATCAACTTACTATTAGGTTATTCTTTTGATTCGTTATAAAAGAAGAAATTCCTTCCAAAAAATAGCATTATCCTTTTAAATAAGGACTTTTACCTATAACTTTTGGTATAAAAATTCCATCTTTTATTAAAAAAGCAACCCTTTAATGGATTGCTTTCACGTTGTTGAAAAACAACCTTTTTATTAAATTACCAAATTTTCGTAAAGGAGTAGGGTGATGTTGATTTCCACTACGGGGTGCTCGCTTTCCATGGGGCGAGATTCTTTAGCCTCCTCAGCAAGCCTGCGGGGTCTTTAGCCTTCCCGCTTATCCCATAGGAGNNCCCCTCCGTTCCAATCAACTATTTGAACAAAAAAAAGGTTACACTAAAAACCTAATTTGATATCCTTTACTTAGAGTATCAAAATACTTGTTAATCAGTTTGTAATTCAATTAATTTCGAACATCGACTTATTATTTAAACTTACTAAAAATTAACTTTTAAATATTTTTAACTTCTCAAGAATAAACAATTACTAGAGTTTGTTGATATTAAAACCGCTCAAACATATTATCATTTAAAATCATTATTAGTTCATAAAAAAATGAATTATATTATCAATAGACGTTGGCCATTTTATATTTCAAATCGCAAAAAGCAACCCTTTAAAGGATTGCTCTCTCTTATTTTTCATATTGAGTCCAACTAGATCCATGAATCTTATTTGAAACATCTATTATTTTTTTCTTAACTCTTTGTTCTTCAGGGCCTTTTAAAAATAATGGTTGGTAATTGTTTCGGCTAGATACTGAAGAAATTGAAAATGGTACAACTTTAATTTCCTTTTGATTTGTGAGTATTCCATTATTTAGATGAAAAGTTTGTTGGAAAACAAATGTATCTTTATCTTTTGGATTTTTATTTCCTCCGAACATAAAATTCCCTAAACTATATACGATAAATTTCCCTTTATACTCTTCGATTCCTTGAACAACATGTGGGTGATGGCCAACTATTAAATCCGCTCCATGGTCAATTGCATAATGAGCTAAATTCTTTTGTGTACTATTCGGTACATAATCTCGCTCGATTCCCCAATGGAAATGGATTAGAATAATTTTCACACCACTTTTTCTTAAATTTTGTATATCATTATTAATTTTAATCCTTAAGTCAGGTGAATCATTCCAGCCTTCATAACCTAGTGCAGCAACTTTAACACCATTAATCGTTGTTACATATTGGTCGTTATAGCCAAAATAACCTATTTTTTCTTTTTTCAAATTGTTAATCGTATCTTCAAAACCTTTTTGCATATAATCATGACTATGGTTATTAGCTAAATTGACCGCTTCAATACCACTTAAAGTTAATATTTTGGCATAAGAAGGATTCCCTTTAAAGCGAAATGTTTTAGTCGCTCTTATTTTTGCATTTGTTAACGTCGTTTCTAAATTAACAGTAGATAAATCATCTTGTTTAAAGATATTATTTAGCCCTTTTGTAAAATAAGCTAATCCATTTTTATTTGCTTCTGCTGGAAAAGAATTAATATATTGAAAATCCTCATCTGATCCAAGTGTAAAATCGCCAGCTGCACTAATTTTTATAGTCGTTTCTATGTTTTCTGGTTTTTTTGTCGTATTGTTATTTTCTGGCTTTTGAACCGGTGGCTTTTGAACTGGCTTTTTATTCGATTTTGGTTCATCTACTACTTTATTTTCAGTGTCATTTTTTACCAAATTGCTTTCTTCATAAACTTTCTTATAAACAAAATAACTAAATCCTGATATACAGCCAAATAGAACTAATATCATAATCCAAATAAATATTTTTTTACTATTTCTTTTTTCAGTATTTTTATCCTTCCGACTCCTCATATGTATTTATATCTCCTTTTTATATCTTTGCTAGAAATATATTTTCGATTATTAGTTAAATAAAAAAATTCTATTTCTTTTAGTACGGATACATGTACCTCCCCTACTACATTTAGACAAAGATTTAACATAAAATCGATCAAAATATTGATAAAGAAAACTCGTCGACTGACGAGCCTAAGCAAAGGCAGAGGCGTAGTTGCACTTTATTCCTAAAACTGGTTAACACGTCGAGTAAAGACTCCTCGCTGGCAATTTATACTTTCTTAAAGTGAAAAAAGAGAAAGTGAGCTTTTCTCTCACTTTCTATAGAAGAAACTATTTCGTTTCTTAATTTTTCAACGTTAATACATATGCCACAAATTCATTTAGATTATCTTTTAACATCACTTTAGAAACCAATATTTTTTTACCGGATGGACTCCAAGTAATTGGCCCAGCAATCTCGTCTAAATCAGTCGATAATTGTGTTATCTTTCTAGATTTGACATCAATCACGAATAATCCTCTTTCTCCCTTATCTTCCGAAATGACGGAAAAAGCTAATGTTTTGGAGTTTGGCGACCAACCTGCACCGAAAATTTGAGTTCCAGTAGCTAAAGATACGGTTTTTCTTCCATTGTCATCGGTAATAAACAACTCTCTTTTGGTTGCTGCAATTTTTCTAACAATAGCGAATTGCTTTTGATTTGGAGATGGAATAACCCATTCAACTTTTTGCTCGTTGTATTTTTTTCTTATTAAATTAACTTTATCAGAGTTAGCATCAATCTTTTTTACTTGACCATTTTGATCAGCCGAATACATTTGCTGAAAGATTGTTGAATAAATGATTGTATGATTGTCGATCCAACGTCCTTCTGTCGCAAATGCATAAATGGTATCCGGCTCTGACACTTTAACCTTCCCAGTTCCGTCAGAATTTATAATAAAACCTGTACCAGAATTTCCATCCTCTGTTTGTTTATAGAAAATATGCTTTTTATCAGGTGAAATAACGGCACCTACTTGATCATGCTCCTCGCTTGCTAATACTTTTGATTTGTTTGTGTTTAGATCATATGAGAATAAATTTATGTGATAAGTATAATCACCATTATCTGTCATTACTGATTTTGGTAATTTTGTATTGTTTTGTTCAGTTAAAATTGTATGATCATCCAACCAATCCGTCCCACGAATACCCTCAAAACGATCTATTTTCTCAAGGGCTAACTCGTTTGTTACAACCTCTTCATTTCCTGTTAATACGGTAATTTTTTTATGTTTTTTTTCAATTACTATATCTTCATTTTGACTTTGACACCCAGATATTAATAGTATTGTACTAACTAGAAAAAATACTTTAATTATGTACTTTTTAAACATCACATCACCTTCCCACATTCTTACAAATTTTATGATACGTTTAGAATGTTTCTATTATTAACATATCATGTTTCCAATTTGTAAACTTTTACTTAGCTAACGGAAATGTAATGATGAAATTTGATCCGCTACCTTCTTTCGATTCAACATGAATCGTACCATTTTGCTTTTCAATTAAATCCTTTGTTAAAGCAAGCCCTAAACCCGATCCTCCAGATTGACGAGAGCGATCTTTATTTACGGTAAAAAATGGTTCAAATATTTTATCTACTAATTCCGACGAAATACCGATACCCGTATCTGATATATTAATAACTAAACTGTTATTTTCAATCCTATTCGAAACGTTTATCTCACCATTTGTTTTATTATATTTAATAGCGTTATCTAATAAATTCATAATGATTAATGTAAAGCTTTCTTTATCAATAAGAATCTTTGCATGTTCAAAATTTGTACGGATCGATAAACCAAACTTAGTCATTTTCCCTTTCATTCTTAAACAGATATCTTCTAAAAGGGAATATACATCAACTTTTTCTTTTACAATTTCAAAGTCATATTTCTCAAGTTCTGCAAGCTTTAATATTTTTTCGACCATATCGTAAAGACGAAGTGATTCTTTCCCTATATTACTAATTGCTTCTTCTAATAATTTTGGATCATCCGAATACATGTCTAATAAATCAATATAAGCTCTAATTACAGTCAGTGGGGTTTTAAACTCATGTGTAATCGAGCCAATAAACTGCTTTTGTTGTTTTTCTAAAACTTTAAGCTTTTCAACAGCTAATTGCAGATTTTCCTTTTCTTGTTGAATGCCTTTTATATTTTTTTGAATTTCATTACTCATGTAGAAAATTGCTTGGCTTAAATAACCCAATTCATCTTTTCGACTTAAAATAGAACGGTCTGGATAGTTTCCTAATTGAATTTCCTCCGTTACTTTTCTAAGTTTTAAAATACTCATAACAAGTGAATTAAAAAAGAAATATCCTATAATAAAACTAAGAATAGTAGTGACTAAACCTATTTTAATAAACAGTTTAATTGTATTATCATAAAACTTCTGATTATTAAATAATGAATAATCGAACTGAACAACTCCAATTTGATTATTAGCATTATAAATTGGTGCAAAATAAGATAAAGTTTCACCGCTCTCCTGATATGCAATCTTACCTTTTAACGCATAACTTAAGGTATCTCCTACATCTCTTGTAGATTCTAAAGGAAGAGAATCTCCTACAACTTTTCCAGACATATTAAAAATTGTGACATGAAGACTACTAATAATCCCAATCTGTCTAGCAATTTCCCGACCATATCGCTTGAAAAAATCTTGAGAGTTTTCTGATGTTTGACTTAAATAAACTTGCTTTACATATACATTTGCTAATTTACTTTGCCTAGCAAGTGTTTCTTCAGTTTGTTTTTGCTGGTTTTGTTTAATACCTTGTAAGACTAATATACTTAATACAATGACAGTTCCGATTAATAGCATGGCTAAAAATAAGCTCGACTTAACTTTAATACTCAGTTTCATTTATTTTCACTAGATATCTTATATCCGACTCCAAAAACAGTTTGAATCAAGTGTTGATAGGAATTACCTAGCTTTTTACGTAAACGTTGTATATGAATATCGACAGTTCTCGTTCCACCGATATACTCCATTCCCCACACTAAATCTAATAATTCATCTCTGCTAAAAATTCGATCCATATTTGAAATTAATAAAACAAGAAGGTCGAACTCTTTAGGGGTTAATTCTATATTTGTTCCATCAACTGTCACTTTTCTCTGAGCAGGGATTACTTGTAGCTTGTTAATTGAAATGCTCTTTTTTTCTTCAGTTGTTGATTGTTTTTTTAATCTTCGAAGTAAAGATCTAGTTCTAGCAAGTAATTCCCTAATATCAAACGGTTTTGTTATATAATCGTCTGCTCCAAACTCTAACCCTAAAACTCGATCAATAATATCATCCTTAGCTGTAAGTAAAATAATGCCAAGTCCTTCTTTATTTCCTATTTGTTTACATAGATCCAAACCGTTCATTACAGGCATCATAATATCCGATATTAAAATATCTGGATTAAAACTTGGAATCTTATCTAATGCTTCTTTTCCATTAAATGCGTTTTCTACGATAAATCCTTCTCTACGAAATGCGTAAGTTAATGGATCTACAATACTTTTTTCATCATCTACAATTAATACTTTTCCTTGCAATTACCTCACCTAAATTCATTATTTATGTTTTTATTTTTATTTACTTAAACTTTATTTTTTGGCTTATTAATATTTTCCTTAGGAAAAATTATAGATGGCTCGGTACTGAATTACTAAACGTTTTTACTATAAATGCAAAAAATTTACAACTTGGAAACATCTTGTTCTTTTTTAACATAATCAGGATGCTATACTTTTCCTATGAATTGTTCTTTAATAAGTAGTTATATAAGGTTGAGTGGACAAATAAGACATAGTGCGAAAACCAAGCCCGTCACCCTTCCACTCGTAAAATAACTAAGGTAACGAAAGAACCTCCATTCGTTGGACATCTACCGCTGGAACTGTGGGAAGTAACGCTCGTGGAGATGAAAGGTTGCTTTCGTCACGTAATCGAGAAGCCCCCACTTCAAGCGTTACCTAAGCGGTGGGAGTGGTTCACTTCTTTGTTCTTATCATTAATTAGTTTGGACAATATTCTAGTCCTTTATCTGAAATCATACAATTAGTAATGAGTACAAATTGGAGGGATTCCATGGAAAGTTACCATATTCGAAATATGCAAGATAAATGTAATAAATATAAACTATGCCATGTAGTATTTCAAACTTCTGAGAGAGCTTTATTAGAAGGGGTTTTATTAGATAACAATTCGAGTAGCGCAGACTTACTCGTCCCAGAGGAACTCGCCGCACCCGAATCGCGTTATTTTGAAGTAAGACAAAGTGGAGGCGAAACTTTTCGCCCTAGATACCGAGTCTATAAAAAGGTCACTGTACCACTTTCTTCAGTTGCAGCAATCTATTTGTATCCGCATTACTACCCAAGTTATCAATATATTTATCAAAGAAATTATCATCCTCAATAGTAAAAAAAGCATCTAGAATATAGATGCTTTTTCATTTTAGATTTTGAAGTTTTATTCCGCTAAAAATGCAAATATCGATAAAGGTTTGATTTCATTAGAAGTAATAGACTCTTCTAGCATTTTTACTTCTGATCGAATTAGTCCATTTAATTTACTAGGCATATTCTCAATATTATTGAGTTCAATATCGATATCTCCCAAAGTCTTATTAATCTCCCATCTAGCATCATGTAATTTTGGCGAGAATATAGATGTTTCATTTTTTACGTTCCATCCTGAAACTTCACATATATTTTTAATATCATTTGGCGTAAAAAGGGTGCGAATGTTTGATTCACTATTTTGTTTTAATGACTCATACTGAGCTTGAATTAAAATAGATAATAAATGTGGGTATTGCTCAATTGAGCTAATTCTTGTATCCCATTCGGCAAAGCATAATTTTTTGCCCAATTTTTTAATCTTTTTTAAGACATCAATAAATTCTTCATGTGATTTTAAGTACCACGAACAGTGAGACATAACAATATAATCAAACTCATTTTCATGGAAATCAACAGTTGGTGATAATATGTCAATTTCAAAATCCATCTTTAATTGTTTACCTAAATGCGATTGTAATAGGAAGTCTGCTGAATCTCCTAATGAAATTGGACTTCCGTATGTTCGTGGGCCAATATCGATTCCATGAACTAATCCATTTTCCCCGACAATATATGCTAAAACGGCAGTCGTATCGCCTTGGCCACAGCCTATTTCTAATACTTTACTTCCTTTTTCTATATTCCAAAACTCAACTAATTTAAAACGATGTTCTGTTTGAATTCTTTGTATATCAGACATCCCCTTACCTGATGCCATACAATCGATAACTGATTCAACTGCATCTTTTAGCATTAAATCCCTCCTTAGAGATAAAAATTTTTATGAAACTATTTTTCTATTACTTTCAATTTGATTTTATATTAATCTAATTTAAAGTTTACCTCTCCTACACCTAAATCCATATTTATTGTTAATTTAACATCAGCGTTTTCGTACGCTTCATTAACATAAACACCATTTCCTTTCGAAATTAAATCGGCTACATTTGCCTTTCCAATCCCCTTACTTAAATTGATCTTTACCCCCACATCAGAAGGTAACACGATGGTCGTTTTCCCAACCCCTGTTTCAATATTTGCTTCGAAGCTTTTATGCCAGCTTCCACCTAAATTAACATTAAGCTCTCCGACACCAGCTTCTATCTCTAATTCGTTTAAATTCAGTCCACGTAAATCAAGATTTGTTTTTGATGCGCCAGTATTAACATCTAAATCAATCGGAAGTTTATTTGAGAGCTTCAAATTCCATTCATTCTTTAATTTACCAATTTTCACTTTTGAAAAATGCTTTTTAGATTGGTTAATTCTTACTTCTCCCGAGGAATCTTTAAGCTTATATGATACATCTGGATTCAAATATTTATTGTTATATTCAATTGTTCCGTCTACCCAATTTTTTGTACCTTTTGAAACGTTCATGACTCCAGCACCTAGATCTAAACTAACATCCAATTTTTTAGCTTGATCTTTATGAATAGAAACAGTTTCTTCTTTTACCTTTTCATTGTTAAAAATAGCACAACTAGTAAGTACGAATACCGAGGTAATGATTAATAAAGCAGACATAATAATTTTTTTCATTTTTTAACCTCCAATTAAAAACTTCTAATAATCACATTTTATGGAAATTAAAAAATCTAGATAACATCCTGCAGTATCAATCCGTCTACGACCAAAGTATGAAAGTAACTAAAGTACGAGATATCCATTAATAATTATTAGATTTTTTGACAGCATTCTCCTTTAATTGTTTATAAAAAGATGAATAATTCCAACTGAAACTAGCTATTCCTTCATATTCAAATCAATTTACATACGTTTTCTTGAATGCGAATAAAATGTTATGAAGGAATTGTAAAGGAGGAGAATATATGACAAGTTCTCCACTAACAACTGATCAAATGATTTCAATCATTCAAAACGGCCTTAGAAAAACTGAATCCTCAAAAAAAGTAATGATCGTAGGCGCTGGAATGGCTGGTTTGACGGCAGCTTCATTATTAAAGGATGCAGGACACCATGTCACAATTATTGAGGCAAATGCTCGAATTGGAGGTCGTGCTTATACTTTGCGTGCACCGTTTAGTGATGGGTTATATTTAAATGCTGGTCCATTACGAATCCCAAATGTCCATCATTTAACTTTAGAGTATATTAGAAAATTCAATTTACCAGTAAATGAATTTATTAATGAAACACCAAACGATATCATTTATGCAAATGGAATAAAAACGAATCAAGCTAACTATAAAAGCAATCCCGACATATTAAATTATCCAGTAGCACCAAACGAAAAAGGAAAAACTTCAGATGTGTTAATGGATCAAGCATTGCAGCCATTTATCAATTTTATTAATCAAAATCCATTAACTAATTGGGAGATAGTCGAAAAAAGGTACGGTAATATTTCATTTGGTTCTTTTTTAAATTCATACTTTTCAGTTGGCGCTGTTGATATGATTGGGGTGCTCCTTGATTTTGAAGCATTTATGGGAATGTCCTTTTTAGAAGTATTAAGGGAACAGGTCGTTTTTAAATCAGCAACGAAATTTTATGAAATAACAGGAGGAATGGATCTATTACCAAAAGCGTTTCTTCCTCAATTAAAGGATAATATACTATTAAATCAGAAACTGACTAAAATTATTCAAAATGGTAATTCCCTAACAATCCAAATATCTGACAATAAAACCTCAAACCAATACATTAAGAACGCAGATCTTGCCATCATAGCTATACCATTTTCACTATTAAGATTTGTGGAAATTGAACCATTCCATTCGATTTCTTATTACAAGCGAAAAGCAATTCGCGAAATAAACTACCTGTCTGCAACAAAAATTGGAATTGAGTTTAAAAGTAGATTTTGGGAAAAATATGGTCAATTCGGTGGTATGTCTACAACCGATTTACCTACCAGACTTTCACTCTATCCTAGTACTGGAATTGGCACCTCAGGTCCAGCTGTTGTCAATGCAAGCTATACGTGGGCAGATGAGGCGCTAACATTAAGTGCCTTAACTGAAGAAGAACGTATTCAATATGCTTTACGGGACTTGTCTAAAATTTGGGGGAACCAAGTTTATTCTGAATTTGTAACTGGAACATCCTTTAGCTGGAGTCAAAATCCATTTTCTGTTGGTGCCTTTACATTTTTTGAACCGGGGCAAGAGGAAGAACTGAATTCTTATATTTCTTCTCCTGAAGGCAGATTGCACTTTGCAGGTGAGCATACTTCTCGTTCTCACGCTTGGATTCAAGGTGCTATTGAGTCTGGGATACGGGCTGCTAATGAGGTTAATAGAATATACTAAACTACTTAAAAGTAAAAAAGACCGGGTAATCACTGCCCGGTCCGATTTTTTTCTACAAATATTTTTCATTTTTACTTTACTCATTTAATAAACTTGCTCATATCATACGTTTTTTTCAAGTCTGTTTAACTTTCCAACTCGAAACCTGATGTTTTGCAATTACAACAATTATTATTGAATCGGACCATCTGGCCTAAATCGACACATCATAATTTCATCAACAAAGCGGCCATTAGCTTTTATATTCCCTCTTTTCACTCCTTCAACTTTAAACCCAAACTTTTCATATAACGCTTGTGCCTTAGGATTTGTCTCCAATACTCCTAGCTCTACTCTCTCTATCATTAACCAATGATCTGCTAAATCTAATACTTTCGTAAGCAAAGCTTTTCCAATTCCTTTATTATGATGATTTCCATCAGTTGCGATAAATAAATCTCCTACATGAGACCTGCGACCTGTCCTTTGCACTAAACCAACTAACCCTACTACATCTCCATTACATTCTGCGACATATTCAAATTCGTTTGCTTGTAAGTTTCTAATTCTATTTTCCATCACGTCTACTCGCATACTAGGTAGAAATATCATATATGGAAAAACATTTTCCTGGGTGCATATACGATGAAGTGCCTTAGCATCATTTATTTCTACTGGTCTAATCAATACTTCCAACTATACTCACTCCTACAACTTTTTTAGATTAAATCTTCAAGCCATTCATGATTAGATTGATGGATCAAGATAGCATCACGTAACCATGCTTTTTGTGAAAGGTTTAAATAATCTTTCACGTTTTTAAAGTCCTGATGATCCTTTTCTCTTGTATTTTTAACCTTATATAAAAGCACTATTTCTGGATTCAAATAAGGAATCCCTTCATTTGTAACACGATAAAATGAGTCAAGCTTACAAGTAATTGTTTCATCTCTTCTAAACTTCCAATCATTTAACTCGATTTCATTTAATAATACTTCTAATTCATCTTTCGTCTTATCATGTTTGCCATGTATTTCATGAATAGGAAGTTCTAAATATTCATTCTCCCAGGTTGATAATTCTCCTTTAATGACTTTATTAAACATCCAATTATGTAAATATTCTTTAAGATATAGTTGATCCTTACGCGCAATGGCGATTTCAATATCATGGTGATTTCTCGTTTGTTTTTCTAAGAAAAGGTCAATTGCCCATCCACCAGCTATATACCATCCTTTATTAAAACCCTTCATTCGTTTATTTATTTTATAACATTGTTCAAAAGACATTTACCTACCTCCTAATTAAAAAAGTACCACACAAAATGTATGATACTTATTAATGGATTTATTTAGTTCTAATAAATAATAATTTTTCTACCTTAGGATGAATTGGCTCATCTGCATAAGAACGATTTGATCGATCATATGGTTTACACCCTTCATCTGTAGACTCGCTTTGAACAATACCATCCGAATAAAGTTGTGTTCCTGAATTATCTGAAACAATTGAGGTCTCCGAACCATCAGAAACTAATTTAGGACCGTAATTAATAGATAGTACAGTGAACAAACACAATATTGTTATAATGTTGGATAGTCTTTTCATCATGTTATTTCCTACTTTCGATAATTTTTAATAGAGTACTATTGTATTCTTTATATAACATGTTTTGTTTTTCTAACGATTCGTGTTTTTCATAGTAATCTGTAACAACATCATAGTATTTGATTAATTTTTCATGATCATTGGTTTGAACCCATAATGGCAAGCCAACTTCACGTAAATATGTAACTAAATTTGCTTCGTCCTTTTTTGCCTCTAGTAATAAAACCTTCATTCGAATATAAGATGCACTATTTTTATCCTTTATTTTGGAGAGATTCTTACATAACAACTTAGTAGCCGTCTCGTAATCATTCATGATCATCATATTATTCGCTATATTTGAAATGACTAAAAAATACTCTTCAGTATCCTCCTGTATATTAGATAAATAGTCTTGATAATACTTTATTGCTTTTTTATGTTGATGAGAATGATAGTATAAATAGCCTAAATTATGTAAAGCACTCATATGTATTGTTTTATCACTTAATATAACAGAAGAATCTAGTATTTCAATTAGAAATTGCTCGGCTCGATCTAAAAACTTGCTCTTAATTAATTGAAGTGAAAGTAACATTTTTGCATCAAGGATCCGTTTAATATTATTATTTTGTAGAAAAATAGGAATTGCTTTATTGCAAAAATACATAGATAAGGAAGTCTGATTAATAAAGCTATATACTAAAGCTCTATAGAAGCAATATTCCTGGAAATCGATCTCGAGGTTTGGCGTAATTTCTTGTACTTCATCCATTACTAGAAGAGAGTCATTATATCTTTTTTCTTTTATGTAATATATTGATAGTGTAAACAAATATTTTATCGTTTCATATTGGGAAAATTTCTTCTTTTTTGCCTCAAGTTGTTTCCATTTTTTCTTTGCCATTTTGAGATCTTCTATAAAAATATAATATCTCCAAATTGTAATACAAAAATCATTTGATATATTAGTATAATTTATACTTTCCTCTTTACCTATCAGTTCTTCAAACAGTATTTTACTAGAATCATAGTCAGCTCGTTCTATTGAATTCCATAATCGTTTAAGTTGACCAGTCACTTCATCTATACTATCACTTTCATCTATTTCAACTCTCATCTTTTTTAAAAGCAATTCAATCGTTTCTATACCAGCCTCTTTTGTACCGTTTTCAATTTTACTTAAATGCGAAACAGAGCATATTCCTTCGCATAATTTCTCCTGGGTCCATCCTAATTTTTTTCGATGATGAAAGATCATCATGCCATAATCCATAATAAAATCTCCTGTTCGCCTTTATTTAAAATAGATATTTATATGACTAGAAACTATTAATTTCTTATATTAATATTTTTAATTTTCTCTTAATAATTAAATTTTATTAGATTTTCCGAAACATTAATATACTTTTTCGATTTTTTTCAGACAAATTATATTCAAAAAATTTTCCCAATACAAAAAAGTCAAACAGAATGGTATGATTTTAGTACAAGCAATTAAACGATACTAACGGCTAATAACTTCATTAGTATTTTTTAAATGCACCCCCATTTAATAACCAGTTTTAAAGCAAGATGTAATCATTACATCTTGCGATTTTTTTGATTAAAGCTATTTTTATTTCTATAAATAATTTAAATATAGTTTTTAGTTTTCAAGCCACCAAGAACTTTAATAAATTTAAGCTAGTAATCTTCCAAATTAATTTATATTCGTAGAGGTCCCATATGACAAAAAAACCACTCACATTATATTTGGTAATTTTTGGAATAACCATCATTATTATATTAACATTAAAACTATCTATTGAAAAAGAAAAACAGAAGAGATTGGACGATGAAGCGTCTACAGAATTAATAATTGAACAAAATGTTCAAAATTCTGTAAGAAACTACATTACAGCTTTAAAGTGGAATGATGTTGAGATTTATAACTCTCTTGTAGTAGATTCATTAAAAATCAGCAATCACTCTTACTACTTTACTAAGATAATGTCTAACGTAATTGATGCAAAATTCATCGGTGATAATTTATCTGTCATTCATTTAAATAAGAAAGATCATAATACTACGGTAAGTATAAAATACGAAATAGCATTTGTTGACGGGATAAAGCCTGAAGGAAAATATAAAAACGGTAGAAATATATGTAATGTAACAATGGATCTTGTTAAAATAAAAAATAAATGGATCATTTCAAGTATTTATGATTTAAAAGTTATCTAAATAAAAATACGTTCTCAATAAAGACCGTGAAAATGAAGAAAATCCACTAGGTAAAAATTTTCCTTGTGGTTTTTTTATGTATTCAATTTTTTTCCTGCCTTAATCTATGCATTTTCGCAAAGAAACTTTATACAAAAAAGGAGGTCTCAAAAGTACTCTGACTTTGAGATCTCCTTTATAAGTCATCTGTAGTTTCTTTCCTTCCAAAACAATAAGCCTAATTACATAACATAAATGATTAAATTGTATCTAAATCTTTCAGCACCATATCTTTACTTTCTTCAAACTTTATATCTTTTACATATTCATACGCTTTAGTTTTAGCAGCTAAGCTTTCTGGAGTCTGATTTAGTTTTGCATAAGCTCTTGATAAAGCCTCATATGCATATGCAATGTAAAACGGCTCTACCTCTGCTTCTAAACTAATCTTGACACATTTTTCTGCATAATCTAAAGCCGTTTCACCTTTCCCTATAACAGCATATACTCGTGATAATTGCCAATAACCAATTGATATATTTCTTGGTGTATGGCTCTCTACTTTTGTCCAATGCCAAAAAGAGCTATGACATAAATGAACCATTTCTTCTGTTTCACTTTGAGATCTATTTTCTAATTCAAGTAGATCCCACACTTTATTAAAACATGAAGCAGCAAGCTCCCTATGAGTGAAGCTATTTTGTTTAATCGTCTCTTCCATAATTTTCTCCTCCATTAATACAATCAAGAATATGTATTACCTCAAATCTAGGTATAATTTTATTCACATACCGAGTTTGAGTCAGCATCACAGCTAACTTTGGTTTCAAAGCCTGTTGAGCTATTTTTAATTTGAATAACTGCATTTCTTCGTAGCTCTTCTAACTTCAATCCTTTTTCCCCAACCGATTGTTCATAATAATTTATTTCTAGTTCTTGTCGCTCATCAGCATTAGCATTAAAGCTCATTAAAATACCTACTGGAGTTGCTAAAACTAACAAAAATACACCAATTCTAAGAGCCGCGTACTTAAATGCTTTGTACCCGTTTTTTATTATTTTATCCATATGTATAGATCCCCTCAAATTGAATATAATATTCGAAATTCTTTAGCAATTATTAACTAACAATACTATTCTCTGTACTATTCATATTTTCCTGTTTTCCACTTATGGATCATAAAAATTCTATGAGCAATCCGGACAAAATGGTTAATTTAAAGTAACAAAAAACGCCTCCATACAGATGAAAATTAATTCATCTATATGAACGCGTTTATCTTAATTCATTATATTTATTGTTGCTAAACTTCTATTCACCTAAATCTACATTGTGGTAAACACGTTGAACATCTTCTATATCTTCAAGAACGTCTAACATTTTTTCGAACTTTGCAAGACCATCTTCTGGAAGAGTGATGTCACTTTGCGCTAACATTGTTAATTCAGCTACTGTAAACTCCGTAATACCTACGTTTTTAAACGCTTCTTGTATTGCATAGAATTGGTCTTGATCAGCATAAACAATAACAGCGTCTTCTTCTTCTAAAATATCGCGAACATCAACATCTGCTTCCATTAAGATTTCAAGAACTTCATCAGAAGTTTTACCTTCAAGTCCAATTACAGCCGTTGCATCGAACATATATGATACTGAACCTGTTACACCAAGGTTACCACCGTTTTTACTAAATGCAGCACGAACCTCTGCAGCTGTACGGTTTACATTATTAGTAAGTGCATCAACAATTACCATTGATCCATTTGGTCCGAAACCTTCGTAGCGAAGTTCATCAAAGCTTTCTTCAGAACCGCCTTTTGCTTTTTCAATCGCACGATCAACAATATGTTTCGGTACACTATAGGTTTTCGCACGCTCTAGTACAACTTTTAAAGCTTGGTTTGATTCTGGATCCGGCTCCCCTTGCTTCGCTGCTACATATATTTCACGTCCAAACTTTGCATAAATACGACTAGTATTTGCATCTTTTGAAGCTTTCTTCTCTTTAATATTATTCCATTTACGACCCATCTTGTTCCACTCTCTTTCAACTTTAAATCTACGTTTAATTTACTATGTATTTGACTTTCGCCAAACATTTACCATTTAATATTATACCTCATTTATACTTTTTTTCGAAATTAATCGTTACTAAAAATTAGTGGAAATAAAAAAACATTACTTCTAATTTTTGAAGTAATGCCTTTATCTTTATATAACCTTTACTTTTATCAAATAAGTAAAATAATTATTCCCCTTCCAAATACCTTTAACTTCATATATTCTTTCCCCTTTTTTAGCTCCAAGTTGGAATGAGTAACTCCCGTAATTATCTAAATTATGGTCATAAATATATGATTTTTTTGTCCCAGTGTACTCCAATATTTCAACATTTTCGGGTTGTTCCGAAAAATAAATCTTTAAAAGATCACCTTCGAAAGCTGGAATAGCTACTTCTTCTTTAATATTTTTAAATGTAGCATTTTTTGATTTATCTTTATCTAATAATTTCCCCCAAGAATAATTTGCTATTTTATAAGGAATTGTTTTATCTGCTAGCACAAATTTAACTTCCGGTTTTTCATCTTTAGACAAAATTGTTTGGTTAATAATAATCGAAATCGTAAAAATTGCCACTAAATATAAGATCCCTTTTTTAAACATCGAACTTTTCGCTCCATATTTTTTCATTTAATAATTTTAATGTAATCTATTTTTATTAAATTGTATATTGGGAAAATTCTGCACTTTCTTTAAAAATGTTCCATCAATTAATTTATAATACTCGCCTTTTTAAAATGAGATAATTTACAACATATTTTTCATAGAAATAACAAAAATTAAGGTAATATATTGGGAGTAGTAATAGAAAGGATTGATTAAATGTATAACAATAATCCAGAATATTGGATTTCTAAACTCGGACTAGTAGCACATCCAGAAGGGGGATATTACAAATCTACCTATCAATCAAAAGAGCAAATATCGGACCGTGAATTAACGGTAAATTATGGTGATCATAGATTGCTTTACACTAGTATCTATTTTTTACTACAATCACATGATATTTCTCATTTTCACAGATTAAAGTCTGATGAATTATGGTATTTCCATGCAGGCAGTTCATTAACGGTTCATGTTATACATGAGAATGGTCAATACGAAGAAATAAAATTAGGACTTAATTTAGAAAATGGAGAAGTTCCTCAATATTTAGTACCTAAAAATTCGATTTTCGGTTCATCAGTTATGGAAGAAAATACTTTTTCATTAGTAGGCTGTATGGTTTCACCTGGATTTGATTTTAAGGACTTTGAATTATTTACTCAAGAGCAATTACATAATAAATACCCTGAACATAAAGAGATTATTAATAAGTTAGCTTATAAGGTACTTCCTTTTTAGGTCAAAATAAAGAAAGTGAGCTTGCTTTGCTCACTTTCTTTTTTGGGGGAATAGGTTAATGAAACAACTAACTCAGAGTTAAGGTAATCTTTTTTTTATCGTATTTCACTGGAATTCCTTTTATTATTAGTTCTAGCAATTTGTCGTTACTTCATATTTAAATAACTAGTACTCACAAATCCTTTTTTACCATTGTAAGAAACGATTGCCCAATTATAATCGATTTGAGTTTTCCCTTCAGTTTGATAGCCAAGGAAGCTGACTTTTGCCCCTTTAGGAATTACCGTAAGAATTTTATTTTTTGTACTAGGACCGCTTCGTAAATTTAAATTAGCTTTTGTTGTAACAGTAGTCGGTACTTTTTGTAAGTATTTGGTACTTACATAAGCTATACCATTTTTAGTAGTTGTTGTTTTAATTTGCGCCCAGCTAGCATTATAGTATTTTACAATCTCAATTTGATCTTTCTTTCTTAAAGTGTCTACTACTTTTGAACTTGTATTTGGAGCACTTCTGACGTTTAATACACTTGCAGTTACTTCATATACACTAATCGGAGCATTTAAAACCGCTGCACTAGCATGTGTCGGCACGGCTGTTACACCATTTGAAACTAATAATGCGCCAGATAAGGCCATAGTTGATACAAAAGCTTTTAATAATTTTTTCTTCATTTTAAATTCCTCCTCTCACTTTACTTCTTAATAATATTGAATCAATGTTTCAAAATTGGTCATGAGATGTATCTAAATTGTAAACTTTTCAATTGTACTGATCCGATACATCTAACAGGAAAAATTTGCATATCGTTCCAAATTTATGGACACTCTAAATTTTGTATTTGTATGAATGGAGGAAAATTATGGATAACCAACCGAATAATGAGGAAATATTGACGAATCGGCAAGGCCATCCAGTAACAGATAATCAAAACATAAGAACCGTTGGTAATCGGGGACCAACAACTTTAGAAAACTATGACTTTCTTGAAAAAATCTCACATTTTGATCGTGAACGAATTCCAGAACGTGTTGTGCATGCTCGTGGAGCCGGTGCACAGGGATATTTCGAAGCCTATGGAAAAGTAGGCGTTCACGCAATTTCTAAATATACTAGAGCAAAATTATTTCAAGAGAAGGGGAAAAAAACACCTGTGTATGTTCGATTTTCCACAGTTGTAGGTGGTGGACATTCTCCTGAAACTTTACGTGATCCACGTGGTTTCGCTACAAAGTTTTATACTGAAGATGGAAATTGGGATTTAGTCGGTAATAATTTAAAAATCTTTTTTATTCGTGATCCTTTAAAATTTCCAGATATGGTTCACTCATTTAAACCAGATCCAGTAACAAACCTTCCTGATCCTGAAAGAATGTTTGACTTTCTTCATCTAACACCAGAATCCACTCATATGGTTACATTTCTCTTTTCACCATGGGGAATTCCAGCTAACTATCGACAAATGCAAGGGTCCGGTGTTAATACATATAAGTGGGTAAACAAAGATGGCGAGGCAGTTCTTATTAAATACCACTGGGAACCGCTAAAACAAGAAATAAAAAATTTATCACAACGCGAAGCAGATGAAATCCAATCTACAAATTATAATCATGCAACTCAAGACCTTTACGAAGCTATTGAGAAAGGTGATTATCCAGAATGGGAATTATGTGTACAAATCATGAGTGATGATGAGCATCCGGAGCTTGATTTTGATCCACTTGATCCTACAAAACTATGGGATCCAGAAAAGTTTCCTTTTTTACCAGTTGGAAAAATGGTATTAAATAAAAATCCAGAAAACTATTTTGCAGAAGTCGAACAAATTGCATTTGGGACAGGCGTTCTAGTTGACGGATTGGATTTTTCAGATGATAAATTACTTCAAGGTCGTACTTTTTCGTACTCAGATACACAACGATATCGAGTTGGAACAAATTACTTACAACTACCAGTTAATTCACCAAAAAATCATGTAGCAACAAATCAACGTGATGGACAAATGGAATATAAAGTTGACGCTGCGCCAGGTCAAAACCCACATGTGAACTATGAACCTTCATCACTAGGTGGTTTAAAAGAAGCGCCAAAGAATGGAAAAGATCATGAACCTTCTTACAATAATAAGTTAGTACGACAAAAAATTGACCGACCTAACGACTTTATCCAAGCTGGCAATACTTACCGTGCTTTCGACGAAACTGAAAAAAGTGAACTAATTTCAAATTTAGTAGATGCACTAAAAGTTTGTAAGCCTCATATCCAAGAAACGATGGTTGGTTATTTTACAAAAGCTGATGAAGAATACGGACGCAGAGTGCGCGAAGGTTTAGAAAAAGCGAATAGTAATCGAACTGAACACACTAGCACCGAAGCAGCTGATGTCGCGTCTGACAAAGGCAAAAACATGGGTCATGAATCGGATCGGTATTAAAATTATCAATTGGGATAGGCAGATGCCTATCCTTTTTAGCGTAATAGTTTATTATTGATTAGTTAAAATTAAAAGAATATTATCTGAATATTACGACTCAATATTCACATTTAAAAGATAAAAGTTTAAAATAAGTTTGTAAGGACAATGTTGATACATATGAAACTAATTGAGAGTGGGCTGATACTTAAATGAATAATGTGACTAAGTTTAATATTTTCAAACCAGCAAAAGACATATTTGAGGCATTTGTTGATCCAACTAAAATAGGTAACTTTTGGTTTTCTTCTAGCTCTGAACGATGGGAAGAAGGAAAAGTCATTACCTTAAAATACGATCTTTACAATGCAGAAGGTAAAATTAAAATCATCGAAGTTGAGGCAAATAAGAAGATTGTGTTTGCTTGGGGACCTACAGAAGAAGGAAATATCGTAACGATTACATTAAATGAACAAGATCAAAATAACACAATTATTGAAGTGGTGGAAGAAGGCTTTAGTGAAAGCAACCCAGAATATGTTCATCATTTAATCGATAATAAAGAAGGCTGGGTATTTATGCTTAGCTGTTTAAAATGTTATTTAGAATTTGGTGTAACTAAGTTAAGAGGCGGATTAGTGAAATAATTTTAAAATAATACGATAGTCCATGGGGTTTGGCCCATAAGTTAGGTTAACTGGCTCATGGGTGCCCTCATTTTAATTATAAATAGAATGTATCATGGTTCGGAATTCTGTAGCCATATCTTAGAGGGGGGGTATCTCTGGGGTACTTACCATTTGTAGTTGAACTAATTGATTTTTTCATAGATCATTTGCTGATTTTTATTCGGTTTAGTTACTTATTTGCAGCACCAGAAATTATTTGCGATTCTCAGATTTTATTTGTCGCTGCCCATTTTGTTCCATCAAAAAAAGTATAGCTAATCTCATATGCTGAATATTAGCTACACTTATAAGAATTAACTAGATCTCTTCAAGCCTTCTTCAAGAAGTTCCACAGCAAACTCTAACTCATTTTTTTAACAATTAAAGGAGGATGCCATGTTATGCAATTGCCTCCCGAAAGCTTAAAAGAAAACCCATTATTTAAACAAAAATAAAGAATTTTTTCAGCTAATTCATCATTCTTTTCCTTTGTTTCACGAGACTTGACTAGGTCAATAGAAATTAATAATCCGGCAACTCGAATATCGCCAATCTTCTCATACTGATCATACAGTTCAACTAGCTTTGTTTTTACAAATTCGGATTGCACTCGGCAATTCTCTTCCAATTTGTAGTCATCTATATACTCTATCGTTGAACAAATCGCTGCACAACCGAGTGTTGGTTTCTCATGTGTATAATGCCCAAGCGATATTTCTTCGGCGACATCGTATTTTGTATGAGTTAGTACAGCCGCTTGAGGTATTACCGCTCCACCTAGCCCTTTTCCTAGAACTAGAATATCTGGCTCAATCTCAAAGTTTTGATGAACATAAAATGTACCACTTCTCATTAAGGCTGTCGGAACTTCATCAAATATTAATAGAATGCCATGTCGATCGCATTTTTCTCTTAGTCTCTTAAAATAAGAATTTGGTGGGATATGTGTATCAGTTGCCCCAATTGGTTCTAATAGAAATGCACCAATTTCTCCTTCATGCTCAATCATATATTCGATATGCTCTAAGCAAAAATTCGCTACTTCTTCATGCGAATCACTTTTTAATAGATTACGATATCCATTAAAAGGAATTGCTTTTAAAGTACCAGGCATAAGTGCCCATATCCTTTTTAAAGACATATTCTCCTCCAACTGAAATTGCATCTAAACCAGCTCCATGGAATGATTCCCACATTGAGATGACTTTATGACGCCCAGTTGCCTTTCGCACAATTTTAAGGGCTAATCCGACAGCTGCACTTCCAGATGGAGTAAATAGAACCTTGTAATCTTTTGAAGTTGTTTTATTTACTAATGCATTAGCTGCCTTAATGACAATCTCAGATGTAAACCTTCTTGGAATAAATGGGAGTTCATCAACTTGTCTTTTGATTGCATCAACCACATATGGATTATTATATCCAACTTGATGTGAACTATTTCCATGAAATTCTAAATATTTGTTCCCATTAGCATCGACTATTCCATTAAGACAAGGCGTAGACATTGATTGTCTTACAAAAACCCTCTCATCCTCTTGAATGACATCTCTACTAATTTGATTTAATTGATCCATCCATTCCATGCGAAGAGGGCCCTGAGTTAATATCGCCTTCTCTTTTCAAATGAGTATTTAACATGTTACTTTCTTACCATCTACAATTAAATCATTAATTCTTTCAATTAACATAGGTAATTCACTCATTGATTTAATTGTGAAATCTGCACCATTTTGTCTAAATGATTGTTCAGTTTTTGAAATGATTGCTTCTTTCTCACTATCTGTTAAACTACTAAACTCTTCTAAACTAAGTCCCATTTCTGAACTTCCGATAATGACGCCGACAGACCAAACACCTGCATTAATTCCTTCTTTAATATCCGAAATCGTATCGCCTACTTTCACGACTTTCCATGGGGCTGTTAACTTTAATGCTTCCATGTTACGGTAAATCATATACGGATAAGGTCTACCAAATGAATTTGTTTCGTCAGGTGTAATATAGAAGTCTGTATAGTAGCCTTTCGTCTCAGCATTCGGAACGACTACATCCATCATTTTATTAGTGTAACCTGTCGTTGAACCTATTTTAAGACCTTTATTCCTTAATTCCTGCACTACTTCGATGACTCCAGGAATCGGATTTGCATAGTCAGATAGTGAAGCCATTAGAGCTGGCTCAAAGTTTGCGTAAAGTATATTCACATCTTGTTCATTGAATGGTCTCTCATATTTTTCGATCCAAAGCTTAGAAATTCTAGGCATTGAAAGCATTTCACGAATATGATCGATTTTTAACATTCCCATTGGTGCTCGAGCTTCTTCCATTGTTACTTCAATTCCAGCCTTTTTAAAACTATCGATAAACACATTTACTGGCGCAAAACATCCGAAGTCAACTGTTGTACCAGCCCAATCTAAAATAATTCCTTCAACTTTGTTCATTTTGTCACCACTCCCATATATTCTTCGATAATATTGCATAAACCTTGGATGTCTTCTTCATAAATTTCTCCAATATTTCCTACACGGAAAGTATCAGCATCTGTTAGCTTACCAGGATAGATTACATATCCTTTTTCCTTTATGAAATAATAGAAGTTTTCAAAGCTAAACTGTTCACTTGGAAATAAGAAAGTTGTGATAATTGGCGATTGGTTTTCCTCAGTTATATAAGCATGAATTCCAACTTCTTTCAGTCTCATTCTTAACAAGCGGTTATTATTTTGATAACGTGCAAATCTAGCTGAAATGCCACCTTCTTCAATTAATTCATCAATCGCTTTTGAAAATGCTGCAACAACATGCGTTGGAGAAGTGAATCTCCATTTTCCCTCCTTGTCCATTTCCTTCCATTGATCGAATAAATCTAAAGATAAACTTCGAGCAATTCCCTCACATTGAACAAGCTGATCTAGCTTTGCAATAACAAATCCAAATCCTGGTACACCTTGAATACATTTATTCGCACTACTAATTAAGTAATCAATCCCCAGTTTTTGCACATCAATTTCGATCCCACCAAAGCTACTCATCGCATCGATAATTAACGTTTTATTATATTCTTTTGAAAGTTCGGCTACCATTTCTATTGGGTTTAATATACCAGTTGTTGTTTCGCAATGAACCATCACGATGTGAGTAATCGCTTGATCTTTTTCAATAATATCTCTTAACTCTTCTTCTTTAGGAAGCTCTTCATATGCAATGCTATATTGGATGAAATTGAGTCCAATATATTTAGCCATTTTCACAATACGTTCGCCATATGCTCCATTCGTTACAATCAATACTTTGTCATTCCTTGAGGTTGTTGAACTAATAACTGATTCAACTGCAAATGTTCCGCTACCTTGCATTAAAACAACTGTATAATCTTTTTCTGATGCATTTGCTAGCTCTAGAAGTTGAGTTCTAATTTTTTGTGTAATGTCTTTATAATCTTGATCCCAAGTACATCGGTCAAAGAGCATTTCTTCTTTGACCGTACTTGTAGTAGTTAATGGACCTGGTGTTAATAATTTATAGTTTTTCATGGCTTTTCATCCCCTTAGAAATTATTTTGCAGCATTAAAGAACTGTTGGTGCTCTTCTAATAATTTAACTGTTAATGGTTGACTAAATTTCATAGAATGAGCTGGTTTATGTTCGTCGCTAACAGTTTCTCCTTTGTATAAAGCAACTGGGTAATTTTTGATTAAATCTTTACGAGCATCTTTAATAATTACTTCCGCCATTTTCATTGCTAATTCATTTGATTTCTTATCTTTTTTAACAACTGCAACTGATTCAGTTAATGAGAAGTTTCCTTCTGTTGGATCTACATAGTCAATTGGTAACCCTGATTTTTTATCTAATACTGCTTGGTGACGTAATCCAATACCCGCTGCAACCTCGCCAGCTTCTACTTTCTTAATTGGACCTGAACCTGAGCTCTCTAAATGTGGACCACAGTTTGCGATTAAATCATGTAAAATGGTTTTACCTTCTACTTCTCCATACTGAGTAATAATTGCTTGAATTAATAACCAGCCAGTTGAAGAATCCATGATATTTGGAATTGATACTAAACCTTTAAATTCTGGTTTTGCTAAATCTTTAATTGAAGTTGGCATTGGTAAGCCTTTTTCTTTCATTACTTTTGTATTTACAAAGATTGATCCTGTGTTAGCTAAAATTGGTGTATAGAATGAAGGATATTTCTCTAATGAATTAGTTTTAAACGTTAAGTCTTCAAACATATTATGTTTTTCTTGGGCACTATCTAAGAAATATGAACTCATAGTTACTAAATTCGCTTCGATTTTATCGCCTTCTGCCATAAGTTTTCCACCTAATTCCGAAGTACCAAATGTTTGAAACACATATTTGCCTTCATAACCTGCTTTCTTTAATGCACTTTCCATTGATGTAATGGCTTCTTCATCGCCATTCGTATAAATAACAACTTTACCTGAGGCATTTGTTTTTGAACTATTACATGCAGTTAATGAAAAAACTAAACATAATGCGAATAATGACAACATGATTCCTTTAAATTTCTTAAACATAAAATAACCCCACTTATTTTTATTTTTTATAAATTATTGATTATCCCTTAATAACACTTTTTCTCTGGAAATAGTCACAGATGAATTTAACAATTAAATTCGTGAAAAAGATTAATAGAGATAATACAAATATTTCATCGTATTTTTGGAAGTGCTGAAGCTCTTTAATTTTGCTTGCAACTAATGAGGTTTCAGCTGTTATTAAGAAAATGATCCCACTCACCGTTACCATTGAATTAATAAAATAGTAGCTAATCATTTCAAAAACTGTTGATTTAGAGTTTGGTAAAACAACTCGGTAAATTGTTTTAAACCATGAATCCCCCATTAATTCTCCAGTAGTTTCCCAACCAGGATTCATTTTAGAAAGTGAGTTTTTTGCTAATAAATAAGGTGTAGTAAAGAAATGAACGATGTTGCAAAGAATGATAATGGCAAATGTTCCTTTCAAACTACTATTATTGAAAAATAGTAAATACGATAAACCTAAGACCATACCTGGAACAGTGTTTGTGAGCATCGAAATTAAATCAATGACTAGCTTAGATTTATTTTTTATAGCTGTTCGAACATTTAATAGTGCCGAGCTATATGCAAAAAGAGTTCCTAGTATTGCTGTTACCACTGAAACATATAAAGAATTTTTATAAACTCCTATTAAATCACTAGACTGAAAGGCATCTACGAAATGTTGTAGCGTAAAGGTTAATTTAAATGGATAACTAATAAAAAATGGAATGATGAACATTACTGCAAATACTGACAGGATTCCAACTAAAATGATTGTAGAAATGATCCCGATACAAATATCTCTTACTTTATTGGAAATCATTTCAACGTTTGTAAATTTATCATAATGAAAATTGAATTTTTCAAGATAGTTTAGTAATAAAACGCCAAATACAGCAGGAACTAGCATTAATACTGCAATAACTGCCCCATTATTAAAATTAGGAATTGATCCAAGCATAACTTGATATAACTGGGTAGCTACAACGTAATATGTACCACCCACCGAAGCTGGAATACCGTAATCTGTAAAGCTTAATATAAAAGAAAGAACAAAAGCTCCACCAAGCGTTCCAAGTAATGGGCGAATAATTGTATTTTTGAAGCTTCTAAATGGACCGTCACCCATCAATTCAGAAACAACCATAAATTTTTTATCAATATATTTAAAAGAATTATTAATTAATAGGAATGCAGCTGGTAATGTATAAATTACATATCCAATTAGCAATCCATTAAACCCATAAATTTCAAATAAGCTTTTTCCTAATAGTTTTGTTATTAAACCTTGTTGACCAAAGGAATAAATTATCGCAAATCCATAAGTAATCGTCGGAAGTAACATTGGTATGAGAATAACGATTTTCATAAATCCTTTTAAAGGTTGAATCAATTTCGTGCAGTTAATTGAATATGCCAGAATAAAAGCTAATATCGTGCTGACACAAGCAGTAATAGTAGAGATCTTTATACTATTCCAGACTGCTTGTACTAGGGTTTTATCTGACAGTATTGTAATATAATTAGTAATTCCAAAACCATGATCCGTTTCAAATGATCGATAAAATAATATGATTAATGGTAGTAATAGAAATGAAACAAATAATAGTAGTATTGCTAAGTAAATAACTCGCATTTCCGGTTTAACTTTATGCATATTTCTCACCAAACAAGTTGTAAATATTATGTCTCTTAATTTGAAGCTGTTTTAATATAAACTCTTCAACAAATCGATTAGTTGGTTGGTTTATGATTTCACTTGGCGTACCAAATTGCGAAATTTTACCTTCATTTATAATTAAAATTTTATCTGATAAAGTTAAAGCTTCTTCTGGATCATGTGTAACGATAATCGTCGTAAGTTTAAATTCTCGTGCGATTGATTTAATTCGTTCTTTAATTGATTCCTTTATGACACCATCTAGTGCACTTAAAGGTTCATCTAATAATAAAATTTTTGGCTTCGTTACTAATGTTCTAGCAAGGGCAACCCTTTGTTTCTGACCTCCAGATAGCTCTCCTATTTTCTTATTTAAATGAGGCTTTAATTCTAAGAAGTCAATATATTCCTGTAATTCTTGATCCGATACAAGCCCTTTCTTATTCCTTAATCCATAAACAATGTTTTCATAAGAATTCAAGTTAGGAAAAAGTGCATAATCTTGGAAAACGATATTGAATCCTCTATTTTTCATTGGTGTTTTTGTAATATCTACATCATTGAATATTATTTGACCTTGATCCATTTGCGTTAGACCTAGAATTAGATTTAATAAAGTTGTTTTTCCACTTCCACTTGGACCTAGTAATGAGACGATTTCTCCAGTTTTAATTTCAAGATTTATATCTGTTAATACGACTTTTTTATCAAACTGTTTGCTAACGTTTTGTAGTTTCAGCAAACCGTTCACCCCCTTAAGTACAACCTTAGTATAAAATTCATATGTAAATTCAATTAGCCTTTTTAGTAAATAATATGTAAATTGTCAGTAACTTTCGCATAAATTATGCACATATTTACATTAAATTAACCAAACATTTGCATTACTACTATTGAAAATCTGCATTCTTTTCATTAAACTGTAAGCAAATATAATTAAATACTGAATGGGTGAGGTTATGTTTCCACTTGAAAGACAAAATAAAATTATCGATTTATTAAAATCAAATAATGTTTTAAAAATAACTGAGCTAACTGAAGCACTAAATATATCTACTGATACTTTACGAAGAGATTTAAATCTACTTGAAAAACAAGGCAAAATAGAGAAAATATATGGCGGTGCGAAAATAGCTGAATCGAAGTTCTTTGAATCATCAATGGAAGAAAGAATGGTAAGCCACTTAGAGGAAAAAGAAAAGATTGCCAGGAAATGCGCTGAACACATTGAAGATGGAGATTGTATTTATTTAGATAGTGGCTCTACTACACTACAAATTGCGAAATATATTAAAGATAAAAAGAATTTAACCGTCGTTACGAATTCGATTCCAATCATCAATGAGTTAATGAATAGTTCGATTGAATTGATCATAATCGGCGGTAAAATTAGACGAAATGAACAATCGGTCGTAACGTACGATTACTTATTTAATTTTAATGAATTAAATATTCTAAAGACGTTTATATGCGCGAGTGGAATTACAATTGAAAAAGGAATTTCCGATTATAATTTAGAAGAGGCAATTACAAGGAAGAAAATAATTGAGTTATCTAACCTTAATTATGTAGCAGCTGACAGCACAAAATTCGGTAAGAACGTCACTGTTCATATAGCATCGCTTGAAAAAATTGATTATATCATTACGGATTCTCATATTAATAAAAGTTTTATTTCTAAATTTAATAAGACAAATACAAATCTGGTAATTGCCGAATAAATAAAGGCAGGAGGGTCCATTTAATGGGACCCTCCTATTTTCATTTAAGAGATGAGTAGTGTTGAATAATATCAGGGCTGCAAATAGTCGGAGAAAAGTGCAAATAAAGGTTCTGTCTATGCAATTAAATAGTTAAGTGCAATTAAATTCCGAGAATCCGCAATTAAAATTAACAAAACTGCAATTAAATTCCAAGGAACCGCAATTATAATAAAAAATTCCCCATACCAGTAAGGGTGTTATCCCCTAAAACTTATAGAACTTAGGTACTTTCTAAAATAGAAAACTGCCAATTTGCTCTAAATCTTTCTATATCGAATAAAAAATTGATAGAACCTGCTAATTATCTATAAATGTATCGATAAAATCAATTAAAAATGATTAACACCGCTAAGATACCCCACCGCAACAAATATTAACAACGTTCAGATCCTAAAACTGTTCAAATAAAAAAAAGGACTTCCATATGTCACCCTCTACGACTGATGGAACCCCCATATTTTATGCTTTTCCTACCCTTATCAACAAACTCTCTTAGAATTTTTCTCAAAAAACCTAGTTTCATATTGTCCAGCTACGATATAATTTTCATTTTCATTGTAGATTCTCCAGCCATGACTTTTTACGTAATCGCATGGAACAATTAATTGATTTTCTAAGTATATCCTTGAAACGGTGCTATAGCCTGAGTCATTTTGACTGGAGGTTGTATACACAATTCCATCAAAAAGGGTTCAATAAAACACTTTATCTTCGCTGATTCGCCCCCCTTACATAAAGGATAATAATCGCAAAGATAATCATGCCACAAACAATAAAAGGCATTAAGCCTGAACTGTAAACCATATATATTCGAATATGACGTATTGCATTTACTACTATAAAAAGCACCATGCATATCCATAAAATTACAATAAGAGCCGCATTCTTATTTCTTCGCATAAACATCAGCCCCTTCCAATAAAGCAACTACAAAAAATACTGTTTGTTTTATTATATAGTCGAATTAGCGAATCAATGACCATACGTTTTTGAGTATATGTAAAAGTTTAAAAAATTAAAAGGATAGCTAGGTTATTATAACCAGAGCTATCCTTTGGCATCCATTATTGATAAATCGAAAAATCTATAATATCTGCATATGGCACATCATTTTTAATCTTATTTTCTAAATCAATAAGTGTATATTTATGCCAATCCTCTAATCGATTCAAATCCCATTTTTGGACAAATAAATGGTGCAAAAATATTTCTCTCAATTTAAGAAAGATCGGGATTTGTTTTACTATGTCTTTGCATAATAAGTTTTCTAGTTTATATCCTTTAAAAAAATACGTCATAAAAGTCTCAATAAACTGATCATTCTTTTGGTTAAAAGAGTTCTGTTGCCAATATGCATGATAAAAAGCTGTAGCAAAACTTGATTACTAAGCTTCCTTTTCATTGAGAGTCCCTACTATCTTATAAAATTTTATACAATCCCATTTTTGTGTTCAGAACAAAAATATATTAAGATATTTTTAAGTGTTTAATCTTTTCTATATAAAATATTCTATCTATTCAATTTAAGGAGTTTTCAAAAATGAGTATGCCTTTTGAATTTAATTGGTTAATTGTAACAAATGAGAACGCAATCCGACATGAGAACAATCTATTCACTTTAGAACTTAACGGGTACCATTTATTTCCTATTGATACACCAATCAATGTCTCCAGACGAGATGATGAAAAGCCGTTTGGTATCGCAATTATACAGAAAATCGAATGGAGAAATAAGAATACTTATATGGATTATGAACTAAAAGCAATTGATACAGTTAATTAAAATGATACCATGACTTTTATTAGAACCTAAAAGGACTGTCAAAATGAGACAGTCCTTCTTAGTTTGCTTGCTTTCAAATGCTCTACTTTGTACTTTATTTTGTTGTTTGCTTGTTAGGTTTAATAATCTTTAAGAGAAGTTGATCATTTTTATAAATAGTCATAGTTTTGTAGCCTGAAGGCAATCCTTTTACAACCACTTCATCAAACTTGCTTCCACTCGCTAAATGATAATATTTAGCAATAACAGCGCCATCCGTTGGAATATAACCATTTGTTAAATTGATCGTTAAAGTTCCATCCAAATTAGCTCTACCTGAAATATTTAATATATCACTTTGGCTATCCATATTTAAGTTGGTCAAACTATTTTGTATTTGATTAAAGTTCCCTTCAATTTCCAATCCGCCTTTAGCATTTACGTTAATTGTTCCACCATAATTTCTTACATTCCCAGTTCCAAAAGCATATTCATTATCAGCTTCTAGCGTACCACCTAAAATTAAAGTTCCACCAGTGTAAGTATTATTGCCTTGTAAATCAAGCTGACCAGTTCCTTCTTTTGTAAGCGAACCTACACCAGTAATGTCATTTTTCCATTCGTCTTGCTTTTCAAATCCTCCATGAGATGCATCCATATCCACAGTTACATTTTGATTAAAAGCACCATAACCATTTACTGCTGAAAACAGATCAAGTCGTCCCCAACCTTCTGAATCATCTAGTAAAGGATAGCCTGATTGAATACCTGTTGAGTAAAGTACCCAGCGACGTTGTGTCTCATCAAGATAAGGAAAACGTGTTTTTAATAGTACTTCTGCACCCTTTGGTACTACCATAGGTTTTGTTTTATCACCTGTTTGAGAAAATCCATAAGTCAATCTATTAATATAATTTTCTCTACTTTTTTTATAGTCACTATATAAATCGCTTGATGTTGCATTAGCTGGTGTCATTAGAATTGATTGTGCCTGTTGATATGCATTTGCTTCAATATTAGCATTAGCGGGATCATTCAAAGTTGCAGCAGCTAATGCGGTTGCCGTCATACGTCCACCCATAACAGCTAATGGTGAGTGCATTCCCGACAAAATGCGCGTGTTTCCAAGATCGCTATAAATTGAATTTATTTTTTAATTGGTAGAATCATCGTTTAATGTGTTAACAGTTTAATATTCAAGTCGGCGGAAAACCCTCTTCACTACAATGTATATAAGATTCCTTATAACCACACATGAGAAGGGGTGGTTTACTCTGCGGTTGAAAAATGTCTTTTGACCTAAAATGTCCTCCTTGTGATGGGGCATTTTTTAATACCAGGCTGGAAGCTCTTTGAAGCCCTTTTTTCCAAAATTAAAAACGGATAGCTTTTCTTTGCTATCCGTTCATTTGAATCTTTTACTACTCGTTACTTAACCCTATAATCGTTTGATATGCTTGTTTGGCTAATGCACTATGTCCAAGTTCGTTTGGATGTACTCCATCAGTGCCTTCAAAAAACTTAGATTTTAGATTCTGATGATGTTGAAATGGAATTCGAAAATCAATAAGTTTAAATTGATTTACTTTTACCATTTGCTCGATTCGATTAGCTAACTCTTGTGCCTTCAGCACGAATGTTTCATAACCAGAAAACGGTTCCCACACTTCTTCATGATTGATATGATCTATGTGAATTGGTGGATGGATTGCTACAATAGGTTGAATTCCATTGTGAATTGCTTGTTTTACCATCGAATAGATATTTGAAAGTATATATTTTATTTCAACATCCCACCATAAATCATTCCCACCTGCACAAATAATAACATGTGATGGATTGTTTAATACGACATCATGGTAGAATCGTGATAGCATACCAGTACTTGTATCACCTGAGATTCCTTTATTAATAATCTCGACTGATAATTCGTTTTGAAGAATAGTTGGCCATGCATCAACTTTTGATATTCCTAAACCTTCTGTAAGACTATCACCTATACATACTATTTTCATCTTTCTCACCATTGTTCCTTTATAGCTTTTTGACCTACTCTTGGTCTTATTTTTACTAAATAAACAATTCCACTAACTCCAAACATAAAGACGATATTAATCGTAAATGCAATAAATCCTGAATCTAAATCTTTTAAAAATTGAGGTGCATGTGGGAATAATGTCCCAAATGTTGTATTTTTTATTGTTACGTATGCAACTGCAGTAAGTCCAGATAGTATTCCTGCTACTGCTCCAATTTTTGTAACCGGATTACGTTTTAAGAACGTAACAATTAATGCAGGGAACAGCTGTAAGACAAAGCTATATGCCATCAATAAAAGAGAAAGCATTGTCTTACCACCATAGAACGTAAAGAATAATGCTATTAAAGCGATGATCGGAACTAAGATTCTTGTAAGTCCAGCTAATTTCGCTTCACTTGTATCTGGTTTTATTACTTTATAAATATTTTTAGAAAGTAATGTTGAAGCCGTTAATAATAACAATGAACTAGGAACTAACGCTGCAAGTAGACCAGCTGAACCAATTACACCAATAAACCAAGGTGGAAGTGTCGCTTTAGCAATTTCGAATAAAACTAAATCAGTTCGTCCACCTGGAATATGTGGCATTTGTAAAAGTGCAGTAAAACCAATAAAAAGAATAAAAACCATCAGAATTTGATAAAGAGGTATTAGTGCTGCATTTTTACGTAATGTTTTTGAATCTTTTGATGATAAACTCGCACCGAAAACATGTGGCCACATATATTGACCGAGCGCAATAATTAAACAAACTGACACATACCAAGAAATACTATAACCAGACTTAGGTAGTAATAAGAAACCAGGCTTAGCTGCATCTAACGTTCTAAACATCGGTTCTACTCCGCCGTAATAATGTAAAGGTAAATAGATCCCTAAAAACAAGATCGTTATGAGCATCAAAATATCTTTTAATATAGCAGTGAATGCTGAACCATGAATTCCTGAGATATAAACAAAGATCGTCACAACAATTACACCAATCCATACTGCTAAATTTGGAGAAATAGCACCGTATGAAGCCTCAGATACAATAATTTTTATACCATTTAATTGAAGTACCATATATGGAATAATGGAAACTACTCCAACTATTGCAACTATCAGTCCTAAAGATTTACTATTATATTTTTTAACAAAGAAATCTGGTTGAGTTAATAAATTATGTTTTTTCGCATAACGCCAAATATGAGGTAAGATCCAAAATGGAATAATATAAGTAACAGCACAGAAAATATAGATTACTGGGCCTCCCATTGAATATGATGCACTACTAGCACCTAGGAAAATAAACGTTGTAAACATTTCACCAGCCATTAGGACAAACATAATAATACTACCAAAATTTCGATCACCTACTACCCATGATTCCAATTTCATTTCTCTTCCTCTTTGGGCACGTATACCTAAAAAAAGTGCTAACAGAAACGTAATTCCAATTAATAGAATGCTCATTGATTTTCCTCCTGCTTCTCTAAAATTGCATTACTAATAAAAAGGCAGACAGATGTGATGACTAACCAACTCGCTGACCAAAATACAATAAACGGTAATCCTAATATGTAAGGCTCTACCCGATTCACAATAGTTAATGATCCTATGAAAGCAAAGATAGTTAAAAAAATTGCAAAATATTTCATTCTATTTCCCCCTTACCTTTTAATAAGTTGATTTTTTAAAAAATTCTGTTAATATTTTGTAGACTTATGTTAAACTCGTTTTATAAAATGGTAAAATATTAGCCTCTTATTGTAAGCGCTTAAAAAGGAGCATACATTATGAACAGTTATTCTAATCTTTCAGAAATACTAGAATTCGATAAAGAAGTGTTGTTAAACATTTTAAACTATTCTTCTGATGAAATTTATATTTTAAACAGAGATCTTGAAATCATTTATGTTAATAAAATGTGTGAACAACATTATGGTTTACGTCAAAACGAAATCATAGGAAAACATAATGATATTTTTTTGGAAAAAGGGTATTGGACCCCATCAATCATTCCAATTGTTTTAGAGAAAAATAATACCGTCACAATTAACCAAACCACACATACTGGTAAAGAATTAGTCACAACTGCCATTCCAATATTCAATCCGATCAATAAAAAATTGGATTTCATTTTCATTACATCTCGCGAAAAAAACTATATATCTATTATTCATAATAACATTCATGAAATGGTTGATTCGAGAGAACAATTTAATTCAAATGGATTTTTAACAATTGATGATGAAATGACGACTATCATTGATTTTTGTAAAAAGGTTGCTCCCGTTGATACAAATATTTTAATTCAAGGTGAATCTGGAACTGGAAAAGGTGTATTAGCGAAATATATTCATGATTTAAGTAACCGGAAAAACGGTCCTTTTCTTGCCATTAATTGTGCTGCTATCCCAGAAGACCTATTGGAATCTGAGCTATTCGGGTATGCTACTGGTGCATTCACAGGTGCCTTAAAGAATGGAAAAATCGGCTTACTCGAAACTGCAAATGAAGGAACAATTTTTTTAGACGAAATCGGAGAAATTTCCTTAAAATTTCAAGCGAAACTACTCCAAGTATTACAAGATCGTAGCTTTTTTTCAGTAGGAGGCAGAGAATTAAAAAAGGTCGACGTTCGTATTATTACAGCGACGAACCGTAATCTCCTAGAAATGGTAAAATCAAAGCAGTTTAGAGAAGATTTATTTTACCGATTAAATGTAATTGATATTCAAATTCCGCCACTTAGAAACAGAAAACAAGATATTCCCTTATTAGCTAATCATTTCTTAACTAAGTTCAATCATAAATACAAAGTTGACCGGTCGTTTTCACCAAGTGTAAAAAATACTTTTGAAGCTTTTCAATGGCCAGGTAATATTAGGCAACTTGAAAATATCATTGAGAGACTTGTTATAACTAGCGAATCGGTCATCCGATTATCTGACTTGCCATCACAATTAATTCCTAATGATTGTACAATCACAATCCAAGAGGAAAATTCATTAGAAAATATTTTAGAAGAAACTGAAAAAAAAATGATTATCGAATCTTACAAGATTCATAAAAGCTCTCGAAAAGTTGCAAAGGATCTCGGATTAAGTCAAACAAAAGCGAACAAATTAATCCAAAAATATTGTAAAAACGAGTAGATTTACAAAGCCTAAATTAAAAGGGAGATACTTCTGTAGTATTTCCCTTTTAATATTAGAAACCAATACGCCTAATTAATTTTTTTGAGTCTGAAAAACATTCATTTTTGAAGCAACTATTTCAACGATACGGTCTCCAACTTCTGATGTAGATGATAATCCACCTAAATCAGGCGTTAAGAATTGCTTTTCAATTAATAATTCTTCAATTGCAGTAAGAATTACCTTACCATACTGCTCATACCCTAAATAATCGAGCAATTGGCTAGCTGACCAAATTGCTGCAAGTGGATTCGATAACTGTTTTCCAGATATATCGGGTGCTGAACCATGAATCGGTTCAAACATTGATGGATATTCTCTCTTTGGATTTATGTTTGCTCCAGCTGCAAGACCTAAGCCTCCTGCGATGGCCGCACCTAAATCAGTTAAAATATCACCAAATAAATTAGAAGTCACTACTACCTCAAATCGTTTCGGATCTTTAATCATAAGCATAGCAGCTGCATCAACAAGATAAGAGTATGTTTTTACCGAAGGATACTCTTTACTCACTTCTTCAAATATTTGATCCCAAAAAACCATTGAGTAATTTAAGGCATTACCTTTGCTAATACTTGTTAATGTTTTCCCTTGTTTAAGGGCTACTTCAAAAGCATATCGTATGATTCGCTCCGTACCTTTTCGAGAAAAGACACTATTTTGTAAAACCACTTCATGTTCTTTTCCTTTATAAAGCCAATCACCAGCTCCTGCATATTCCCCCTCTGTATTCTCTCGGATAAATAACATATTAATATCTTCGGTTTTCATATTACTTAGAGGGCACGGTGCCCCTTTTAATAGAGTAACAGGACGTATATTTACATATTGATCAAAGCTTTTTCGAATTTTTAATAGCAAGTCCCACAATGAGATATGATCAGGTACACCAGGAAATCCGACAGCTCCTAAATAAATTGCTTCAAACTCTTTTAATCTTTCAATTCCATCATCATCTATCATTTTTCCGTATCGTGCATAGTATTCACAACCCCAAGGAAAAGACGTAAATTCGAATTCAAATGAATCAACGAGACTAGCTATTTTATTTAATACTTTCACGCCTTCATTAATCACTTCCGGTCCAATTCCATCCCCTGGAATAACTGCTATTTTATGTGTTTTCATACTCTATCTCCTACCTTACTAAATTCTGTTTTGATTCCAGACAATTAGCTTCAACTCTGTCATTTCTTCAACTGCAAACTTTATACCTTCTCTTCCAGTACCACTTTCCTTTACACCACCATATGGCATATTATCAACTCTAAATGTTGGGATATCATTAATGATGACTGCACCTACATGAAGTTCATTTGATGCGAATAATGCATTCGATACACTTTCCGTATAAATTCCAGCCTGTAATCCATAGCGTGAATTATTTACTTTAGAGATAGCTTCCTGAATCGATTTCACTTTGTTAATCGTTACAATTGGAGCGAAAACTTCCTGACAAGAAACTTTTAATCTAGATGTACAATCAGCAATTATTGTAGGCTCTAATATATTCCCTTGGGTTTTACCACCTGCAAGAATAGTTGCATTGCTTTGTTTTGCCTCTTCAATCCAGTTTAACGTTCGATCTAATTCGTCAGGTGAAATTAATGAAGATAGATAGGTTTCTTGGTCAAATGGATTACCAAGTTTTAATTTCTTAGTTGCCTCTACGAATCTGTAAGTAAACTCATCATAAATCTCTTCATGAACAAAAATTCTCTGCAATGAGATACAGACTTGACCTTGATTTGAAAAAGCACCCATTATACAGCGATCAATAATTTCATCGACATTAATATTTTTATCAATAATGACGGCAGCGTTTGATCCAAGTTCAAGCGTTGTTTTCTTAAGCTTTGCTTTACTTCTAATATTAATCCCAACACTAGTACTGCCGGTAAATGTAATCATGTTTACTCGGTCATCTTCTACAATCGTGTCGCCAACCGTGCGACCTGGACCCGTTACAACATTCAATACACCGTCTGGTAAGCCAGCTTGCTTGAATAGCTTAGCAATAAAAAGTGCTGAAAGTGGCGTTTGAGATGCTGGTTTTAAAACAACTGTATTTCCCGACGCAATAGCTGGCCCAACTTTATGAGCTACTAGATTCATAGGAAAATTAAACGGAGTAATTGCTCCAATTACACCAATAGGATTTCTTACTGTATATCCTACTCTTCCTATACCACCAGAAGCAGCATCGAATGGAATTGTTTCTCCATGGATTCGCTTTGCTTCCTCCGCTGCAAATTTATATGTTTCTATTGTTCTTGTTACTTCTCCCCTTGAAAACATTATTGGTTTCGCAGTTTCCTCTGTAATTATTTCAGCAGCTTCATTAAAATTTTCTTTTAATAACTGAACGACATTTTCAAGAATTTGTGCCCTCTCAAATGCTGGCACTCTAGCAAACTCATCTTTTGATTGATATGCTGCTTCAATTGCCAGTTCTGTTTGTTCTTTAGTTGCAACAGCAATCTCTGATATTACTTCTCTAGTGTAAGGAGAATACAAGTTTGAATACTCTTTTGTTTCTACTTCTTCTCCATTAATAAATAAATATTTTTTTATCGGACTTATTTTGTTTATCATCATTCTTCCTCCAGTGCCCTTAAGACAGACTCATGGAACTGAACAATTGCTTTCTCTGAAGATGAATAAAAGCCTTTATTAAATGCTCGTGAACGGAATCCAACTTGTTCTAATTCAACTAGCTCAACATCTTCATTTCGTACTACTTCAGCAAATTCAACTAAGTCTTTTTCTTCTTGTGTTAAATTTTCATCTCTAAAGTAGTATGTGTAGATTCCAAGAGTTGTCTCATGATCGATAGGGACCATTTGGATCGTAGCAATATTTCCTGGGCCTGGATAAATAGTCATCATTAAATTTGGCCATAACCAATAGAACGTGCCACCTTGCATTTCTACTTCATTAAAATCTAATGAACCCATTTTCTTATTCGCTTTCACAACCGATCCTTGAACAGAATAATTCTGACATGTAATAATTTGATAGTCCTTCATATCTAAAGTAGCAACAAAGCTTGGGTGAGCTACATGACAGTGATCACATTCTAAATAATTATCAATAAATGCTTTCCAGTTCGCTTTAATAATTCTAGATTTACTGCTCGTTCTTTTTAATTCACTTAAAAAAGGAAATTTACTTAGCTTTTCAAAAAAGTCACCGTATGTTTCAATTAATGACGTAGCCTGATCATCTAAATTAACGAAAATAAATGACTCAGCAATTTCCATCCTTACAGAACGTAAACAAGCATTTGATACACAAGCTAGATCTTCTCCTCTAAAATTAGGAGCTTTATTTAATTTACCATCTAAATGGAAAGTCCATCCATGGTAAGCGCATTGTAGAATTTTTTTATTTCCACTTTCATTTTTCTCTAGCTTAGTTGCTCTATGTGGACAAACATTATAAAAAGCTTGAATAACCTCATTCTTATCGCGTGTTACAAGAATCGGTTCACCAGCTACTTCAGCTGTAAAGAAATCCCCTACATTTTCTAATTGACTAATATGTCCAACTAACTGCCAAGACTTTGAAAAGATCTTTTCTTTCTCTTGCTCTAAAACCTTTGGATCAGTGTATAAATCATAAGTTAGTACTCTTTCGAAAATTTCATTCGTTGCATTTTGTACTTTGTTAAAAGTCATTTGTTTTAACCCCTCTCATTTCCCTATTATCGACCCCTGTATCTTTTATTTTGCAATATCCATGCCAAAATTAAAAAATACCTATAAATCAACATTTACTGATTCAAAACGACTCAAGCTAATAAAATAAGTGAACTGAAAACAATTCGATTGAGTTGTTTCTAGTTCACTTATCACTCACTCGTCGAGCAATCTTATGATCTAACATTTCAAATTGCTCTTAGAAAGGTGGTAATTTAATTTTCGTTCTACGTTTCCATCATCCAAAGATATCAATCAAATTGCGATTTTCAAGGCTGTCGTATCCTCTCCATTAACTTAACATAGAGTACCAATACTAAGGTTAATAGAGCAAAAAATAAAAAACTCGTTATTTCTCACGAGTTTTTCAGCTTATCTTATTGGGTTCAAAGACTTTGAATAAATAATAGGTGCATCATTTTTACTAACCATCTCAATAATACCAATTTCCTGTATTTTTCCTACAATCGTATCATTTCGATATAAACAATAATTATACGCTTCTACTAGTTTATCCGGTAACAATCTATTAGCTAAAGTACAATGTGGTACCCACTTTTCAGGTAGATAGATAGAATTTGGATTATCATTAAAATGTTTAAACTGAATATGAAAATTCTCATGAAACTCAATCAAATTTTTAGTAACATTTGGTGAAAAATACAATATACCAGTATTAAAAAACGATCCAATTGAATTAAAACTAATATCTATTTCCGGCTTATTTTCATAAAAATCATCTAAATGTTCAATAAACCTTAGCTTATCTAAGCTATGATAACTTGCTAAAGTAATGTGGGGTTTACGATTTACTACTTCATCAGCATAGAAAGAAATCGATTTTTCTCTTAACTCTGTCCAAATATCTTTAATGATTTGTTCGGTTTTTGCATCAAATATCGCTACAACTCCGTACATCAATCTTCCCTCTTTCTAAACTTATATTAGATCCATATGCATAATAAAGAGCTCACCTTTTCTCCCCATTACTCTCTTTCCTTTATCAATAAATCCGCTTTTTAAATACACATGCTGTGCAGCAGTATTTTTATGATTCACACCCAAAATAATTTCATCTCGTTCAGGGAAATTCGCTTTTACAAAAGAAGGCAATAAATTTAAAGATTGTTTCGCAATCCCTTTTCCTTGAAAATTTGAATCAACAGAATAAACCCTTAATAGAATTGCATTTTTATTATCACTATAATGTCTAACTCCATCCCAACCATGCAAAACAAAAAACCCTGCAACATCATTGTTACTCAAAATTAAAATTGCATGACGATCAGCCTCTAATACACATTTTTCTATATTCTCTATAGGTAAACCAGTAAATTTTAGATGCTCATCAGCTAGAAAATAGTTTTTTAATTGATCATCATATTGATCATTATAAAATTGTAAAGAAATAGTATTTCTCGGTAATAAAGAATTAGACATGAATATATCCTCCAATAAAAATAGAATCATAAGAATAGTACAACAATTATAAGCGTATTTCTACAGTGTTTTTTTACTAGATCCTTACAATTCTTAATCAACTATTTTGAAATCATTGAGGATTAAATACTGATATGTAGTCAAACCACTTCTTTAGTGGTTTTTCCTTGATAGTTTTCTTAAATAAAAAACCTATATTTGCTCAAATGGTTCGGGATAATTTTGCTGAAAATAAGATAATAAATCGCTTTTTTTAAGAAGAAGATTCAAACAAATTTGCTGGCTGATCGCAGATTTAAATACAAGTTTATTGCAAAACTGACACTTTTCCTTTTCAATAAATGCATGTTTAATAGACAAAGGGAAAATCGTCTTTTGTTTTCCAGCTAATAATATGTAGCTTTGATGATTAACAGAAAAGCTTATTTTATAACCGTCGTATCCTCCAAGCTTACTAATTACCACGTTTTGAATATCTAAATCTTGAATCACCATGTGTAATAGCACCTCCGTTTTCAACAAAATATATGACGAAATGCTATTTTTATGTCTCATTATCGTTAAATATTTTCATAAAAAAATAAAAACTACCCAAAAAGTAGTTTTTTATCACGATTTCTTTATTAATTTATTATTTTACTTTGGTCGACGATTGTCAAAAGCTATTTTATATCTGATTAAAATTGTTCAGAATAATGTTCTTGGAAATAAGCTAATAATTCTTTTCTTCTATTAAATAATGTTGGACAAACTTGTTGACTAAATTTTGATGGAAAAACTAGTTTATTGCATAGCTGACATGTTCCTTTTTCATGAAAAGTGTGAATTAGAGACAAAGGAAATAATATATTTGTTTTACCAACTAAAAGTACATACTGCTGTTGATTAATCGTAAATCTAACTTTATAGCCTTTATAATCCGTATGTTTTGCAATTTGTACATTTTCAATTTCAAGTTCAAGCTTTTTCACTTTGACTTGCACCTCCAATAAAGGGTAGGATTAAGATTTTAATAGACTTTTTTACGCTTGTATTTCCTGACAACTTGTATAATCTATAATATTAGTTTACTTAACAAAACTTTCATAAAGCAATAATCTTATCTTTATTTTACTGAAATAAAAAAACCTATTTCAGTTTTTTCACTTTGTTGAATAATGAGAGTTTCATATTTTTCTTTGTTTTTTTTTAGTAAATTTTGAACTAAATTTACTTTTCCGGAAAAATTTGACACTAAATAAGTGAAGATTCCTATGATCTTATGTTAGAATTTAAACTAGATGTGATCTCACATTTTAAATAATTTAATTACCAAGTTCATGTAATCTAAGATTTGCCCTTACTGTCAAAAGAGGTAAGGGATTTTTCTTTGTTATTTCTGTTATTGGTTAGAGGGAAGGTTAGTAATGAAATCAAAATCAGCAAGTACCTTAATTAAGTTAAATTTGAAAGGAGAAAGAAATAAAAAGCGAGCATTAAACTCAATGGCATTAGTTGGCCTTGCATCAACATTAACAATTCAAATTCCGTATAATACTACTGCAGCTGCAGCCTCGATTGATTCCAAGAAAACTCTGCAATCTAGTAAACTTTATTCAAATAATAATATTAGTACATATAGATCCACCGGTAATGGTGTCCGCGTAAGATCTGGAGCTGGTACCTCTTATCAGATTTTAGGTAGTGTTAATAAAAATCAAAAACTAGATGTCATTTCATTGTCTAATGGTTGGTATAAGATAAAATTTAATGGGTCAACAGGATATATTAGTGCATCCTATGTTGGAAAAGTTACCGAATCGACTAATAGTAATAATAATCAAGTGGTCAGTTCGGGTAACTACATTTCTACTGGTAATGGTGTCCGCATAAGATCAGGCGCTGGAACTTCTTATCAGATTTTAGATAGTGTTAATAAAAATCAAAGACTAGATGTAATCTCAGTTTCTAATGGATGGTATAAGGTAAAATTTAATGGGGTAATAGGGTATATTAGCGCATCCTATGTTGGAAAAGTTACCGAATCGAATAATAGTAATAATAATCAAGTGGTCAGTTCTGGAAACTATATTTCTACTATTAATGGTTTACGCGTAAGATCTGGGGCTGGAACTTCTTATCAGATTTTAGGTAGTGTTAATAAAAATCAAAAACTAGATGTCATCTCATTATCTAATGGTTGGTATAAGGTAAAATATAATGGGGTTATAGGTTATATTGGTGCATCTTATGTTGAAAAAGAGACAGGTTCAAATACGACAGATTCAAACAAAGTTGATTCAAGTCAGTCAGATACAAATAAAGTTGATTCAAATAACTCTCAATCATTTGATGTACAATCTTTAATCGCCTTATCTAAAAAGTATTCAGGTGTACCTTATATTTGGGGTGGGGAAACTCCATCAGGTTTTGACTGTAGTGGATTTATTTCCTATGTATTCAAAGAATCTGGATTGTCACTTCCTAGAACAAATGTTGCAGGATATTGGTATAATAGTTCAAATTTAAAAACCGTAGATGACTTTCAACCTGGAGATTTAATCTTCTTCCAAAACACTTATACTTATGGACCGTCCCACATGGGGATAGTGATTAATAATAATGAGTTTATCCATGCAAGTAGCAGTTCAGGAGTAACTATTTCTAACATAAACAATTCATATTGGAACCAACATTTTTTAGGATTTAAAAGATTTAAATAAATTCTTCAAATATCTTACTAAAGAACACCTATCATGGGTGTTTTTTTAGCTTGTCGACATAAAACATAATCTAACAAAATCATAGCGGGTTCATGAGTAACTATTATTGCTAAATGTTGATTCTTACTTACTCATGGCGGGTTCCTTACGAAAGCTTGGTTAATAATTGACCTACTCATTTATCACTACACAAAAAAACACCTATCAAAGGTGTTTTTTTACTAATTACTCTCAATGATTTCTTTTAATTCAGACCAGCAGGTAATACGTGGGATGTCCAACCCTCGATTATATGATGTATCTTTCACATATGCTTTTAAAGGTAATTCTGAGAGTGTGTTCAATATTTCTGGTTTATCATCAAAATAGTAATCTAAAGCTAATTCTTTTATAATATGAATTTTTTCAGAATCTTTCATTCCACAATAAAACCGATCTGGATGAACTGGAAAGCCATTTTTTATTAGCCATTCTTTTGTGCGTTCACCATATTCTTTATATCTAGCTGTCACATAGTAAATTTCGTGTCCCTGCTTTTCTAATTCTTGTAATGTTTCAACTGCATATGGAAATGGAGGACATGTAGAAAAGTATGTCTCTTCTAGATTACTCTTCCACATTTTGCTTCCTTCTTCTGCCGTTAAGCCAAAAGGTTCATGAATTTCAACTGTTTTTAATTCATTGTATGTTTCTATAGGGATATTTTTATTTAATTTTTTATTATAAATGTGAAAAGCATGCTGTCTTAAATCAATTAAAGTATCGTCTATATCGAATCCGAATTTCATTCTAAAAGTCCTTCCTCATGAAGTAGTATATTTTGGATAGCCTATGAATTTATAATCAGGACCAATTTTCGTTAATTCGATTTCTTCAAGTTCAATCGCTTGTCCCATTTTATCAAGCCCAGTACCTTCTAAAAATGTAGGTGCATTTTTTCCACCTATTAATTTAGGAGCTAAATAGACAATCACTTTATCAACTAAATTTTGATTCATAAAGGAAGCATTCACTTCTCCACCACCTTCTACTAATAAAGAAGAGATTGAATGTTCACCTAAAATTTTTAGCATTTCGTTTAAATCAACTCGACTTTGATCGCTCGTAACAAATACTTTAACACCTAAGTTTTCTAATTCACTTCTTTTTTGTTCAGAGTGTTTTTGACTTGTAAATATCCATGTTTCAGCTTGCTGATCGGTTACTACTTTTGATTCTAAAGGAATTTTTAAAGTTGAATCTAGAATTACTCGTACTGGATTACGTCCGTTTGGAATTCTAGTTGTTAATTCTGGATTATCTTTTAATACTGTGTTCACTCCAACTAATATCGCACTAATTTCATTTCTTAATTGATGGACATCATTTCGAGCTTCCGCTGAAGTGATCCATTTACTATCAGAAGAATGGGTAGCAATCTTCCCATCTAATGTAGATGCTGATTTCATTACAACAAAAGGAATGTTTTTAACAATATATTTGTTAAATACTTCATTCATTTTGATTGATTGCTCTTCACAAACACCGATGATTACTTCAATTCCTGCATCTTGAAGAATTTTTACTCCTCTTCCTGCAACTAAAGGATTTGGGTCAAGTGTAGCAACAACAACTTTTTTCAAACCTGCACGTACAATTGCTTCTGCACAAGGACCAGTTCGTCCATGATGAGAGCATGGCTCAAGCGTTACATAAATTGTTCCACCTTCAGCTTTATCGCCCGCCATTCTAAGCGCATTAATTTCAGCATGAGGTTCACCGGCCTTTAGGTGAGCACCAATCCCAACAATTCGATTATCATTTACGATTACAGATCCTACTAATGGGTTGGGGTCGGTTTGCCCTTTCGTAGCCATTGCATTTTGAATAGCTAAATTCATATAAAATTCATGATTACTCACTTGTACGTCCTCCTTTAAAATGACCAGAACGAACAATTTTAGTCTCTAAATACTTTTCGTTATACTTTGATTTGTCTCCCCATAATTGAATTCTTCCAGATACATTAGCTCCAGATTTTTGAAGAGCATCCAATTTTCTTGGGTTGTTTGTAATTAAAGTAACCGGTTTTGAGCGAAGCGTTTTTAATACTCGAATAGCATCTTCGTAGTTTCGTGCATCATCTACAAAACCAAGCTCTTCATTTGCCTCAACAGTATCATATCCTTGCTCTTGGAGAACATATGCCATAGCTTTACTAAATAAACCGATTCCTCTTCCTTCATGATTTGCTAAATAAAATAATGCCCCTGATTCATTTGAAGAAATCATTTTCATTGCTTCTTTTAATTGGAATCCACAATCACAACGTTTACTTCCGAAAATATCACCCGTATGACAAATACTATGCATTCGAATTAGAGCATCCTCTGAATTTTCAAAGTCACCATAAACTAATACGCTTGATTGTTGCATTTCTGCTAAATTAGATGAAGCTAATTTACTAACAATTTTTTCAGTGTTATATGATCCGTCACTACAAAAATCTCCTTCGATATCCTCGCAGCGTAGCCAACAATACCATTGAAAAAGGACTGTTTCTCCATCTAAATTTACTGGTAGTTTAATTGGTCCAACTAAATAAATTGATTTATCGTTATTTTTAATTACATTAATTTTCTCTTTTAATAAAGAAACTACTTTTTCGTTGATCATGAGGCTTCCTCCTGTTTACTTACACTATTTCATATTGATATATTATATTTGTTAATTTTTACTTGTCCATTTTTAAACTTTAAAGCTTTCTTAAATAGTCAAATCAAAGTGATGTTTGAAAGTACTTTCCTGTGTTAGTTGTTGCTTTTGTAAGCTTTCAACTTCTCCTCGTCTAGCATATTCAAATTTCTTTAACACTATTGTACTAGTATCTTTGTTTCGAATAGCATCTTGTATGATTTCTGCTAAAATATCTGCATCTTTCATCGCAATATTTACACCTAGAGCAGCAGTAGGACTCATCGTGTGTGCCGCATCACCCATTATAATTAAGCCGTCTTTTACCCATGTTTTACTACGGCTACTTTGAACATTTAATAAAACAAAATCGTTCCAAGATTTTATATTTTCTTGAACAGTTTCGGTCAGTTCTGGAAATGCTTCGATTAGCTGATTTACAAAAGGATTAAAAGATTTACTTCTTAAGTTCGGAAAAGAACCTTCATCTATATTCCATCCAATTTGAATAAACCCTCCTGCTTGAGTAAACAAAGCCAATTGTTGTTTATTAATCAATGTTAATCTAACTGTCGGATCCCAACTTGCTGGTCTAGGTACTTTAGCCCAGAGTAGGTCGTATCCATGTTTTATTATATCCGTGTGTATATTTGCTAATTTACGGATCGTTGAAAATCGACCGTCGGCACCAATTATAACCGAGCTATTAATTGTTATTTTAGTACCATTCATTATTGCTTTAACACCAATATATCGACCATTTTGATCTTCTATTAATTCAGACACACGTGTCCCCATCAAAAGCTTGAAGTTTTGATATTTATTTGCTTCTTTTAAAATAACATTTAATAAATGATTTTGTGGAACATGAATACCAACATGTTTTGAACCTTGCGATGGAATAATACTTTTTATTATTTTATTATGATTCCAATATTCAACACGATCCATAAGCAGTAGTCCGTATTCTTTTACTTTTTCATAAAGATGATGTTTTTTTAATATTTGTTCACCATCAGAATTTAGATGTTCCCCCCTAAATTCTTTATCAATTCCGCTATGTCGTTCCACAAGAACTGTCGAAATATTATTTTTTGCAAGCAAATATGCTAATAGTGCACCACCTGGTCCTGCACCAACAATACATACATCTGTATTCATATTCATGTTGTTTTGCCACCTATTTATAGACATTTATTATTTTTCTAAAAAAATTATTTAGTTACTTTATGTAAGTAAGTTTAATTTAGTAATAAACTTACGTCAAGTAATAAATTTATGTATGGTAATCTTGTTATTAATACAAATTTAGTTATAATATGGATATAGGTGAGGTGGTTTTAAATGGATTTTTCTTTATTATGCCCTCGGTTTGAAAAAAGCGTAGAGTTAATTAGTAAACGCTGGGCAATTCTTATAATTTTTCAACTTCTTTCTGGATCACAACGATTTTGTACAATCGAATCAACTTTGCCAATTAGCGGGCGCGTTCTTTCAGAAAGACTAAAGGATTTAGAACAAGCAGGTATTGTAAAACGAGATGTTTATCCAGAAACTCCGGTTCGAATAGAATATTCTTTGACAGAAAAAGGACTGGCTTTAGAACCAGTTATTAAGGAATTAATGAAATGGTCGCAAGATTGGACAACAATCGATTAAATGGTTTTTGTTTTTTGCTTCGCCTTTTAATTATTTTTTAGAATTCAAATAAAAATAAAGGAGGTGTCTCATCGGTTGGTATTCGAACTATGAGACATCCCTTTTTTATTACAGTAAAAAGGCTGCCTCAAAAGTGCTATGACTAATGAGACAACCCTTATTAATAGTTAAATAAATTTCTTACTTTACTCAAAACTTGCTCGTTTATTGAATTCCTAATTCACTCTTAATCGTATCAATTGTCTTACCTTTTGATTTCTTAACTGCTTTTGGAGCATTATCTACAGCTGGGTTTTGCATTAAGTAGTTCTTCTCAACAAATGCAAAGTCTTTCGCATCAACCGTTCCATCAAAATTGATATCAGCCGAGCGTTTGTTTGTTCCCCAATATGTTTCAATTGCTAGAGCATCATTAATATCAATTACATTGTCTTTATTGATATCTCCAGCAGTTGCATCATCAACAGTTTCTGTACCAATTCTCTTAAAAATACCGTACATATTACCGTCCATTGTGTTGTATACTCTGTCAAATTTACCATATGTTGTAAAGTGTCCTGGAATATCTGTGATAACTGTGAATTGATCCTTTGTAATCGGTAATCCAGTAATATAAAATTGTTCAATCCCATCCATTGTACCTGTATAAGATTTTCCATTGCTATCAACAATCGTTACATTTGCTCCAATTTTCGTATAATCCACTTTTTTCAATGTTCCATCTGCATTTTCGAAGCTTTCAGGATGAATATAACTAATTACACTAGAGAAATATGATAATACTGCGATTGGTGCAATATAAGTAAATGGTTTTGTAACTGTATTATCTACACTTGTAAACGTTGAAGTTACTGTTCTAAAACTAGAAGTAGAAATAACATCCTTTCCTTCTGGAATTTTAAACGATACGTCAACCATTGGAAGATCACCTGATACATCTTTTGAACCATTAAATGTATGAGCCTTTTTTGTTTTACCAATATACTATTTATATTCAATTCAAAAATCATTCTTGATTATTCGTTCGGTCTTTTCCCTTCTTTCTTTTTAGGAAAACAATTAACCAAATGATCCCTATTAAAAGTAATAATCCGCCTCCGATATAAAACCAGTAATGATTATTATTTATTTCAACTGCTTTATTATTCAATTCTTTTGCTTCTTTTCCAATCGTAAATAACTCATCCCATTCCCATACTTGAGTTCCGATGATCGCTTTCATCTTTAATCGGTAAGTTCCGGGTTCAATTGGATTATTATTTAAATCGATTGCGTAATCAAAATTTGAATTAGGGGCCATGCTCATCTCAGTTTTTTTCGAACTATATAAAACTTTATTAGAACCTTTTTTAAAGATTTGCGCATCTATACTCATATCCTTCGCAATGGAGGATTCGCTGTTTTGGATTGTCGCAGCAATTGCTGTACGATAATTTACTAATTTAGGTTTAATGTCAAGTAAATGTAGATCCGGCTCGACTTCCTTAGTGTTTTCCGATAATTTTATTCCAACCACATATGCGTATTCATTTTTTATATTAATGCTGCTCTCACTTTTTGAACTTTTTTCAGATTCATCCACCTTTTTCTTAAAGTGGGCTGCACCTAAAATAACTCCATCATATTCATCTTTCGGCATTGTAATCGAAAAAGACACTACCTTTGATTTACCTGGAGGAATAACAACTTCTTTTTGAGGTTCTTTTATTAAACTAGTTAATGGATACTTTAAAGATTTATCTGCATCTTTACTATTCGATTTAGAGTAATCAATTAGTCCATTATCATTAGTCGTTGCAAAAGTAATATTCCCTTGAATTGTTTCTTCTTTGTTACTATTATTAAAGACCTCGATTTTAAGATCCTGTTTTTGTCCTGGAGACATTTTCAAATCAAAATATGATTTCAGATGATCAATTTGATTTGATGGAATGATTGCTTTTACTGAAAAATCGATATTATTCTCTGCTTTTACAGATAGAGGGATGAACGATAAAGTTAACAGAATAGCAGAAAAAATTAGCATTAATTTTTGACGTATATGATCCATTTTTATATTCCCCCTTAGAATAGAGACTTTATATCATTTTCACTATAAGTTTAATAAAGTTTCATCTAATAGGTTCAAAATAATATAAAGTCCATTCCATTAATTGTTATTTTCCAAATTACTAACTATAAACCCGGAGCATCCGTTAATGTCCACGTAATAGTTGCCTCATGATTACCAATCGTTGCTGAGCCTGCCGGTATCGTCAAAGTGACATTATCATTTAATGCCCCATCATTCACTTCTGGATTTGGCCCAAGCCAACGAGTTACCCATGTACCAAAACCATTACCTGGTGATGCGGAAACAACAGGTGATGATGTACTTCCGTCTGTATTTAAAGCAATTGTTTCAGTTGCTACCGGAGACCCACTTGTACTTAATGAAATAACGGAACCATTTTTAAATGTAATGATTGCACCAGGTAGTGAATCCGCTGTTCCATTTGTAAATTTACTTGCTTTAGCAGTTACTGACCAACCTTCCCCTGTACCACGGCGATCTGACACTTGAATAAATGGCTTTTTAGATTTAGCCGAATAGACTTCTGTTTTATTTGAAATCTCATTTACTCCGAAGTCAACTGAAGAAACATAATCTAATGTTAATGAGCCAGCATTTCCTGTTGGCGGATCTGTTGGATTAGTAGGCCCTGATGGTTCTAATGGTTCAATTGGATTTGTAGGATCAACAGGTGTAACTGGACCCGTTCCAGCAACAAATGTTATGGATGATTTTGAATTCCCTACAGATGATACTTCCGCAAAAGTTGAGTGAGCAGCTCCAACTAATGATGACATCCCTATTACACTAACAAGCGCGACTTTTGTAAATTTCATTTCACTTTACTCCTTAAAAATTATTTTTTGTTTCAACGATGTCATTATATCGTTGTAGTAAAGTGATTCCCATGATGTTTTTTACCTTTGATTTAGGTAAAAATAATATCTCGTCTTCAATAAAATTTCACATTTAACTCTAAGAATCGCATTAAAAAGTGTTTTTCAATAGATGAAATAAACTTTCACTGAATTAAGACGGAACATTAAAAGCAATAATAGTAATAAATTGGACAAAATTTATGGAGATTTTGAATGGATAAATCAACTAAGCGGAAATTACAAATAATAAATATTTTAAGTAAAGAAGATAAGTGGTTTAAAACAGAAGAATTAGCAAATGAGTTACTTTGTACTGAAAAAACAATTCGAAATGATTTACAGGCAATTAACACACACCTACCTGAGGGATGGCAAATTGAAACAATAAAAGGAAAAGGAATTTATATTAATAAACCGATTTCTTCATCGATTAATGAAATTCGATCACTTTACGTAAAAAATTCACTGAGTTTTCAAGCTATAATGCTAATACAATTTACTCCAATTAAAAGTATTGCAGAATTAGCAAACGCGCTTTTTATACAGCAACCTGCTGTCTATTCAATACTTGATCGAGTTGAGGAATTAATGGAGGCCTACCATTTAACTTTAAAACGTGGCCCGCTCGAAATCGTAGGAAGAGAATTTGAAATTAGGCTATTGTGTGGTGATATCCTAGATGCTTTATGCGCTCATTCAGATCAAGAATGGCCACTTGAAGCATACTCTTTTCAAGATATAAAAAAAATTGTACTAGACACTACTAAAAAGTTTAGATTATTCCTATATCCTTCTACTACAAATAAGTACGTCTATTTACTTGTTACGATGTTATATAGAATCGATAAAAAAATGCAACTTGAATTAACTGATGAATCGATAAACAAAATTTTAAAATCAAATTATTTTAAAATTGCTAATGAAATTTGTAATCATTTAGAACATCAATATAAACATCATATTTCTAAGAATGAACGAATTGCGTTTTCATTATTAATATCAACTCTTCCATATTATAGTTTTGACAACATGGAAAAAAACGAATTTCTTTATTTATTTCAAAATCAAAAAACAAGGTATTATAAGGAACTCTATCATTTAGTTAAACTATTGAAGAAAAAAACAGGTATATCGTTAGATGAGGACGAGGAGTTTCTTTATACATTACATGACCAATTCCAAAGATACTCGTTCATTTTATATTCAATCGATAAAAAAGAACCGTCCTATTCAATGGACCGCTATGTTAAAAATCAGTATTCAGACCTATATAAAAAGGTATCAAAAGCCTTACAAATCTGGACGAAAAAATATTCATACCCTGAAATTACTAGAGATAAAATTGCGAAAGTTGCATTAAATGTTCAAGCTTCTAAAATTAATTTCTCATCATCAAGGAAGAAGGTTTTATTATTAACAAGTAATGGTCCAGGAGTTCATCGTTATATTGAAACGAAATTGGTTACTGCTTTTGGTCATAAAATTGAATTTATTCTTCCTAAATTAGGTGAGTTTGAATCAACAATTATAAATGAACTAAACATTGAATTTATTATTTCTGATTTCTTGCTTGAAGGCGAAATCATTCACCCAGTCATTACAATTGATCCTGTTCTTACGCAAAGAGATATTGATCAAATATCAAATTACTTAAATTCAAACTCGACATAAAAAAGTAAGGCAAAATAACAAAATAAGCCTTACTTTTTGTATTTTGACTATCTATTTTCCAAATGTTGTTTAATAAACTGTGCAATCTCAGCGTTCGCTTGCTTACTAATTCTAGAAGCCCTGTCCATTAACTGAAAATCATGAAACATTCCTCTCCAAACTTTACATGTAACCTCTACACCATTAGCATTTGCTTTTGCCGCATAAGCTAAAATATCATCGATTAACTCTTCCCTTGCGCCAGCATGGATCAGCATTGGAGGTAAACCTTTTAAATCACCATAAAGTGGTGAGATTAAAGGATTTTTCCGATTATTATTACCTACGTATGTATCAACAATATTGATATCATTTCCATGATAACTTGCATGAATACTATCAAAATCTGAAGTGTATAATTGACTTTCTTTCGTTAAGTCAGTCGCTGGAGAGATCCCTACAACAGCTGTTGGATAGGTTCCATTTGAAGATTTTATTTTATTTAACAAAGCAAATGCTAAATTACCACCAGCACTATCACCAACGATAACAACTTTAGAATTGGGACCATAATTTTTTCCTAAATATTTATAAACTTTTTCAACATCAGTTAAAGCTGCTGGATATGGATTTTCAGGTGAAAGTCTATACTGTATCGTTAGTACCCTATAACCTGTCTCTCTAGCTAAGATTGTTCCTAAATTCCTTGAAAAACCTAACCCACCTCTGGACCAACCTCCGCCGTGTACATAAAAAACAATCTTATCTTCTGAAGATCCATTTGGAATTAACCATTCCACTTTTGTTCCTTCAATATTATCCCCCTTAATTTTAATATTCGAAGGAGTTGGGACTATTTGTTTTTCAATTTCGATTCGTTTTTGCTCTAATGTTGCCGTTCTTCCTTCTTTTGCTTTTTTTATATTTAATGCTCTAAGAGCTTCCGAGACTTTGTCGGGTTTCTCATTTTGATAGATAAGGGAAGAATTACTTTCACTTTTCACAGTATTTTTTGAAGCAACTAAATAATTTCCGATTAACAAACAAGTCACTAGTGAAAGAAATAAAAAAGTTTTTTTCAAATTAGCTCCCTACTTTACTGGTATTTTTTGTATTCTACTATTAAATTTTCCATTTTCTCATGAATTACTCGGAAATAAAAAAGGTGCACAGAACTTGTGCACCTTTTTAGCGTATAGACATTAAAAAGTAGGTAAATTACTTAAATTATTTGTAGGATCACCATCAGGATAAGAACGAAGTGTTTTATGTGGATTATCTCCACGAGTTAGACCTGTGTTTACATCTTCAATTTGTTCAAGTTCTGCCATCGCAATGGCTTGCTCAATCCCGACTATTTCACCATTTTGAAATTTTACATCTGTAATATCACCATCACCATTTTTTCGAACTGCGACGATATGTAATTTATTTGGATCATCTTGATGTTCAGGATGTCCGATACCACGATTTTGAAACGACATACCAATACACCTCCATCTAATAAGACACAAAAATAGTATGGCGTGATGAAAATATATTTATCCTTCCAAATTATTACAGACTTAAACTTGTTAAACATTTCACAAATTGTTCACAGACAAATTTGCACAAACAATATACGATATATGTAATCATTAATCAAACAACTTTCGAAAGAAGGGAAAAATATGACTACCGTTTTAAGAATGACAAGAGAAGGTAGATTAATTCACAAAATTGGTGATGGTTATTACCGATATACAAAATTAAACAAAGACGAACTAAAAACATTAAATAATTAATGCAACCATGAAAAATATAAATTGCTTAAAAACCATTTACCCCTTTAATTAAAAGCTTACATAATTAAGCCTACTTAAAGGGGGATAGTTTTAATGAGGATACTATGTTTTTTGATACATTCTTTGATTAATCATTTTTTTATGCAAATGGCATAATAGAATTTATAACGATTATTATTGAAACATTTATTCGCCTACTAAGCCATCACCATCTCGATCATCCATATATTTATAGAGCCATGAATCGCGCGTAATTGGCATTTTAAAGCCAGCAGCTTTGGCTTCAGCGATCGTAACACTTCCGTTATGATTGGTATCCACTTTACTTACATCTTCATTACTATTTTTCGTTTTGTTTGCAGGTAAATTGTTTGTTTTCGGTGGCATACTGCTCGCATTTGTCGTTTTCCCTAAATTTTTGTTCACTTCATCTGGGTTTACATTGTCAAATTCATCTGTAATGGATCTGCCCTGAATTTTGTATGTGAATTTATAATGGTTAGGAATTTGCGTGTGAGTATTTGGATATTGAATCACTGCTACGAAATCTGTACAACCTCCTGCATCTCGAATCCCTTTTTCCATATAAGCTTGATCGCCGTGCCTATTGAGATTGCTGTTCTGAGGTGTAATGTTATATGCGTTTGATACTCCACCAAGCGAGTCTGCAATCACATGCCCTTTATCCAAGATCGGACTCTCTGTACCAGGAACATTTGCTTCATCAGCGTAATATCTACCTGATGATAATACATGATCAGTATTCGAATTTTGAAGTGTTATCTTTTTCGCCTCTACACGTATTAGCTGACCGTATTCATTTGTATACGCCCAATATTCCCGTTTTCCAAATCCGACATCTACTTTGACATTCGATTGTCTATGTCCTGACATATCCCCACCGTCTACGACAATCAAGGTATATTTGCTGTAATCAAATCCGCCTGTTGCCTTTGAGGTGCTAGATGCAGGAACACTTTTGTTGGGTTCACTAGTACTCGTTGGTTTTACTTTGTCATCGGCAGATGTACTCTTATTGGTTTCAACAGTCTTAGAAGCCGTGCTCGTTGGGGATTCCACTTTATTTGACGAAGTCTGTTCAGTGATTTTTCCGCAACCCACAGATACTGATAGTAAAATCACAGTAAATAAAATCGAAAATATTCTTTTGTTCACACTTTTGCACACCTTTCTCATTTTTCTACGCTAGAAAAATCATATTTAAACGATAACATATTTTAATCTTTTGTTGGAAACTATCTATCGTTGGAATTGAATCTTTATGCAACTATCCTGCTAGTTTGAATAAGAAAATCAATAATCTACTTTTCACAGAGCCTAAAAAAACGCTATCTCATAATGAAAATAACGTTTTTGACTGATTTCAACTTTGTTCATTTAAAACCTGTGCTAACTCGGTAAAAAACTTTAATGACTCTGGATTAGCCATCGAACCTTGATTGACAACTTTTTCAAGAGAAAACCCTAATAATATTTTACGTATTGGAACTTCTAATTTTTTTCCACTTAATGTTTTTGGAATTTGCTCAACTTCATAAATTTCATTTGGGACAAAACGTGGTGAAACTTTCTGCTTAATTTCTACTTTTATTTTTTCCTTTAATTCATTTGTCAAAACAACCCCATGTTTAAGTACAACAAATAATGGCATAAATGACTGTCGGCCTAATAGTTCTAAATCGATTACTAAACCTTCCATTATCTCATCAAGTGACTCAACAACTCGATAAATTTCGCTTGTACCTAGACGCACTCCATGTCTATTAATTGTTGAATCTGATCTCCCATAAATGACACAACTACCCTTTTCATCAATTTTAATCCAATCTCCATGTCTCCAAATACCTGGATAAACTTCAAAATAACTTTCAAGATAGCGCTCATTATTCGAATCACCCCAGAAATAAAGCGGCATGGACGGCATAGGAGAAGTAATCACTAGTTCCCCTACCTCATTAATTACTGATTTTCCCTCATCATCAAATGATTGTACATGAGCCCCTAATGAACGAGCTTGAATCTCTCCAGCATAAACAGGAAGAATCGGTGAACCTCCAACAAATGCTGTGCAAACATCAGTACCTCCACTAGTTGAAACAAGCCAGATGTCATCTCTTATATTTTCATATACCCAGGAAAATCCTTCGACTGATAGTGGGGATCCCGTTGAACAAATAGACTTTAATTTAGAAAAACTATGTCTATCTTTTAGCTTTATTGCCTGCTTCTCACACACGCTTAAGAATCCTGCACTTGTACCAAAGAATGTTACACCTACTTCTTCTGCAAGGTCCCATAAAACATGTAGACTAGGAAAAGAAGGGCTTCCATCAAACAATAATATCCTACTGCCAGATAACAATCCTCCAACTAATTGATTCCACATCATCCAGCCAGTAGTCGTAAACCAAAAAATGACATCATCTTGATTTATTCCTTGTTCAACTACTAATGTCTTAAGTTGCTCAACTAATATTCCACCTTGACTTTGTACAATTGGTTTAGGCAAACCTGTTGTCCCCGATGAAAATAGAATCCATAGTGGATGATCAAAAGGAACACTTTCAAAAGTAAGTTCACTGCTTCCCACTAATAATTCATTCCAGTAAACTGTTTCGTTTTCCATTTTGTATTCATCAAAATTCACATATGGCACTAAAATTGTCTTCTTTAAAGTAGGTAATTCAGACTGTAGCTCTTCAACGCTTGATAACCTATTTTGAACTTTTCCATTATAAGAATAACCATCCACCGCAAATAAAATAGTCGGTTCGATTTGTTTAAATCGGTCAATTACACTACTCGTTCCAAAATCTGGTGAACAGCTAGACCAGATTGCTCCAATGCTTGCACAAGCTAAAAAGGCAATGATTGTTTCAGGGATATTTGGCATATATGCTACAACTCGATCCCCAGATTTAACCCCTAATTCTCTTAAAGAATTTGCGACCAAGCCTGTCTTTTCCTTAAGCTCATTCCAACTTATTTCTGTTTTTGGAGTAATTTCTGATTGAAAAATTAATGCAGATTGGTCTCCCTTATCATTTCTAAATACATGTTCTGCATAATTAATTTTAGAGCCAGTAAACCATTTTGCGCCTGGCATTTTTTGCTCTTCAAGAACATGATCGTATGGTGCATGGGAAATTACATTACAATATTTCCAAATACTTTCCCAAAAGGATTCTAATTCATCCACAGACCATTTCCATAACTCACTTTGTGTATTGAAAAATAGATTTTTCTCATTTTCGAGCCAGTTCATAAAATGGCTAACTCCAGCATTTTCAATTTGCTGCCTAGTTGGTTCCCATAATAAAGCACCTTCAGTAATCGCTTTCATTATTACTCCTCCTAAATTAGCAATCTATTTATTTTAAGGACATAGTAACTGCGCATAACTCAAACCTTTTGATGAAAACTCAAAATAATCTTTCCATTATGTATTAGCTAAATATTTTTCTAAAAATACTTAATATTTAAAAATTAACTATTATACTATTACACACTAAATTTACTGTCAATATCGAAAATGAATCATTGTTCATCTAAAAGCACATTTTTAAATTGAGCTATCATATAGCATTCTAGTTAAATTAACCCAAAAAACTTCATACTATATCCTCATAGAGACACTGTTGATATTTGATTTGATTAAATGTAATATATTAATTGATAATCCTGCAGGTTATTATTACCAACTTTACCATTAATTACCAAAATTGTATTATAGCTCGTATATCCCCAGAAATATGGTCTGGGAGTCTCTACCTAATTCCCGTTAAGAATTAGACTACGAGGTAATTTTTACTTTATTATTAAAAAAAGCTGAATTTAATAAAGGATAACTATGTCATTTTGAATAGATACTTTTAAATACTCTATTAATCTTAGACTATTTAAAAATACACTTTCTTTACCTATTTGAAGGACTTTATATACCTTTAAAATTTCAACTTTTTTGCGAACCAAGATAAAGTAGGACTTATCTCTTAAGTGGAGAATACGTCCTACTTTATCTTGGTTTTTTTATGTCACTTAAATGTTTTCGTAAATTAATGTTTATAGAAGGGGTTTATTGATATGTATAAGGCCATGTATCATACTTTTGACCACCTAAGATTAACTAACAAGCAAACGCAAGAAGCTAATGTTGCGTTCTTACATGACTTTAATGCAGTTTTAGAATCCCCCCATTTAAAAAAATTAGCAAAAAAAACACAGTTAATTCCCAACTCAGAGCAATGCCATAATCGTTTGTCCCATACTATTGACGTATGCCATGTTTCAGGCTTAATCGTGGAACATCTTAACAATTATTTTCAAGAGAATAACATTGCACCCATAAATAAAGATTTAGTAAAGGCTATTAGTCTAGCTCATGATATTGGTCACCCACCATTTGGACATACCGGTGAACGAGCGCTAGATGAAATGATGAAAAAAATGGGTGGATTTGAATCGAATGCACAGAGCGTTAAAATTTTAGTTAATAGTTCGGATGATTTTAAATACAGAACCCTTATAGCCTTAATGAAATACAAAACCAAAATTCCTTTAATTAGAGAAGAATATAACGGTTTAATCAAAGGCTATTACGGGTATATGACAGACTATTTAGAACCTTTATTTTTGACATATCAAGAAAATGTCATTGAGCAATCAATCGTAGACAGAGCAGATACGTTATCTTATGCCCTATCAGATCTAAAAGATTTAATACTATTTTATGGAGAAAATAGATTTGCTCAATTACTTAATAGATATTTTACCGAAGGCGTGATGCTAGAGGAGTCAATGCTTTTTTTCCCTGAAATTAGTAGATCGGAATTACTTTATTTCATTCCAAAGATTATGGAAGACATTAAAAATAATATACTTGGGGAAATCTTTCAAAATTACGGTAAGTTCAAATCGGAACCACTACAATCTATTATCCATGATTTTATAGATACAATAGTGATCAAGATAAACTATGCACAACCAATGTATAGTAAATTGAATCTTCCAATAGAAAATGAATTAAAACTTTTTCTATTAAATCAAATTACAAAGAAATGTTTCTTAGAAAGAAAAGTTAATAGAGAAATAGATAAAAAGATTACTCATAATATACAGCTCACCTACGATTATCTTTTTAACTTAAATAGTGAGGATTCTTTGTTGAAATTAGATAAGGAAATCTTACAGCAATTGAACAATATCTCTAATGTTATTGAGCGTTCACGTTTTGTATGTGACGTAATATGTCATTTAAGTGATATTGAGATTGGAAATTTTGTAAGAAAATCCAATAAAAAAATAATTGTAGTATAACAGGAGGAAATAACATGAGTATAAATGTAAAACAATCTGTCGAGCAGTTTAGTTTAAATAGTAAAGAGTATTATGAAAACAGATACGAACTATATGAAAGATTACGAAATGATGCACCTGTTTTTTGGCATGAAGAAATGCAATCTTGGTTTATAACTAGGTATGAGGATGTGTCCAAGAATTTACTAGGAGATAAATTTATTTCAAGTAATGTAATTCCGAACAAAATGAGTAATCTCGCTGAAGGAGAAGATCAACATTTTAAAGATATAATCGATATCATTAAGACTTGGATGGTCTATAACGATCGACCAGTTCATTCACAATTAAAAGGTTATATGAACAGAGCCTTTTTAGTAAATGAAATCGATCTTATTGCTCCTGAAATTCAGAAAATTGTTTCTACAATCGTTGATAAAGTACTTGAAAAAAACATAAGTTCATTTGACTTTGTAAAAGAGATCGCACACCCTATTCCTGCGATGGTACTTTGTAAAATGTTAGGAATTCCTGGTGAAGAAGTTGATAGATTCATTAAGTGGTCTGATGATATCGCATTATTTATGCAAGATTTCGTTGTATCTCATGTTCCTAGTAAAGAAATTAGTGAACAAGTTAGAGGAAGTGTAAGAGAAATTTGGACATACCTTTCAGATGCAATTGCGGAAAGACGAAAAGAAAAGAAAAATGATTTATTAAGTAGGTTAATCTCTGAGACTCCTGGTGAAGATGGTGAACTTACTGATGATCAATTAATTGCTCAAACAATGCACTTAATTTTCGGTGGACATAAAATTCCTCAATTTGTGTTAAGTAATACATTACATCTTCTATTTAAGAATCAAGATATTCTAGAAATGCTTAAAAAAGATATGTCCCTTCTTCCAAAAGTATTAGATGAAACAATGAGACTAGAGGGGCCAATCCAATATATTGTTAGACATGCTTCAAATGATATCGAATTACACGGACAGCAAATCAAGAAAAATGATTCTGTTTATTTCTTCTTAGCTTCTGCTGGCCGAGACGAGCGAGTATTTGCAAATCCTGACAAAATGGATATAAGTAGAACAGGTTTCCGTCATGTAGCTTTTGGTGGAGGTTATCATACTTGTATAGCAGCTGCTTTTGCTCGTGTAGAGATCATGGAAATTCTTAAGGAAGTAATAACTCGTTTTCCAACAATCGATTCATTATATGATTTAGAAAATCCAAAGTGGACTGCAAACCCTACTTTCACTGGAATGATCCAGATGCAAGTAAAAATCTAGTATTACTAGGGTATTTGATAGGAATAGAACAAAATTCTATTCCTATTTTTTCTAATTTAGAGGTGATTAAAAATTGAATAATTGCGAGTTTCATAATACCACCATCTTAGTAGTTCACGAAATTTATGGTATTAACAAACATATAAAAGATATTTGCGACAGTTTAAATACGATAGGATTTACAGTTGTATGTCCAAATTTATTAGGTAATAATGAGAACTATTGCTATCAAGATGAAAACAAAGCTTATAAGCATTTTGTTCATGAGATTGGGTTTGAGTTAGCCACTAATAAAATTATTACTCTTGCAAAAGAACTTCGAACTAAGTGTGCTAATTTGTATATTTTGGGTTTTAGTGTAGGTGCAACGATTGCATGGCTATGCAGTAAATATGACGGGTTATTTGATGGCGTAATTGGATTTTATGGTTCGAGGATTAGGGACTATTTAGAGGTTAGTGCAAAATGTGAGACCTTACTAATTTTCCCAACGAAAGAAAATTCATTTGCCCCCGAAATTGTCATTAATGAATTGAAAACAAAAGATAGGATTCAAATCATTAAAATAGAAGGAAGTCATGGTTTTACCGATCAATCAACTTCTAATTATGATCAGTATGCTACTGAATATTGTTTTCAAAAAATGCGTGATTTTATTATGAAACAAAATAAAAATTTATCCGAAACAGGAGGAATCAAATGACCGATCAAAGATGGATGTCTTTACAGTTTTTTGGGTTTTTCTTCACTTTCGGAATCTTCGTGCCTTATTGGTCTGCTTGGCTAACAACAAGTAAAGGTTTTACAGCTGATGAAGCTGGACTAATCATTGCTTTAGGTTTAATAACAAGGTCAATAACAACCTTTTTTATTTTTCCATTTATAAGTAGATACCTCAATTTAGCAAGATTAAATCAAGTAGTTTCATTAACTTCTGTTACGCTATTAATCATATTAATCCCGTTTAATAGTTTAATTGCAGTGGCTTTTATTACAGTTTTACTAAGCCTTGTTTATCCAATGCCTTTAGCTATGTATGAAGCTATGGCATCTATCCTTATTAGGGAAAGCAAAATAGAGTATGGAAAGAGTAGGTCATATGGTTCGATTGGCTATATTATTTCTCTATTATTAACTGGAATACTCATATCTTTAAAAAGTGAAAATGTAGTAATTTACTTTTTGATAATTGGGTGTGTTCTACTTTCTTTATTAACATCCATTAACGCTCCTTTACCTTTAAAAGCAAAAATAACATCAAAGAAAGTTCCATTGTTTAAGTTGTTTAAATCAAAAGCATTTTTAATGGTATTAGCGATTTGCATCACCCTTCAAGCTGCACATGCAGCATATTATAGTTATGCTGTTCTTTTTTTGAAAAATATTGGGGTAAAAACAAGTTTTACAGGATTCATCTTAATCATTGCAGTAATTTCAGAAATTGCTTTCTTCTATATATCAGACTCTCTATTTAAAAGACGATCTGTTCCAGTTTTATTACTGTTTAGTGTAAGTGCTTCAATATTAAGATGGGTATTGATCTTTTCTTTTAACAGCATTTCAGTTTTTGTATTGTCGCAATTTTTACATTCGATTACTTTTGGGCTTACTCAATATGCCTTTGTGAAATACTTAGATGAAAACATTGAAAATAAGTACTTCCCCTTTGCTCATGGAATTTATGCAGCTCTAGGTTTAAGTTTAGGTAGCGGTATTTTAACATTAGTAAGTGGTTACCTCTACTCTATATCTCCATCTTTTGCTTTTTTAGGTATGGCATTAGTCTGTATCCCCTGTTTAGGATTGTGTTACTTTTTGAAATTAACATTAGGGGATCAAAATAACTTAACAGGAGAGATAAGTGAAAATGTTACTAGTAAAAGAAAAAGTGTATAGTACTAACAAGTCTGTAAAATCTGATGAAACTATTCATACTGAAGTATTTCAAATGAATGAAGAAAAAGTGATTAAGTTGAAATTTTTGAGTTCAAATTCTCCTAGAAATCAAGGTGTCGGATTTATTTCAGAAAATGGAATATCAATCAACGATGCCCCAAAACAAAAAACAGTCATTATATGGAGAAGTGAAATTCAACAATCAGAACTGATCTTAAAATGCTCTAGTGGCTTTTTAAATATTTTTAATGTTTGGGAAGAAGAACGAATGGTGGGATTCCATGATTTTCAGTCTGGTATGAGAATCAAAAAGGAGAATGATGTCATGTTCTACAGTTGTAATGATGCTTTTGCGAATGGTGATTTTACCTCTCTAGTATTCTCTCTTCAAATATTATAAAGCTAAATAGATTAAAAAATTCCATTGTCTATCCGATTAAAACTAACAAAAAAGCAGAGTTGAATTTCTCAACTCTGCTTTTCACTAAAAATCTTTTCCGTAATCCAAATCATCTTTCCCTGTCTATTTTTGGAAAGAATAGGAAAAACTAAATTAAGATTCGATATAGTAAACTTTTGTTCAATCTAGAAAGTAGGTATTAAACATGACTGAAGATTTTTTTGCTAATTATGAAAAATTTGTTGTTCCACCTTTATATCAATATACAGGTGAGAAACGAAAATTTAATCCTAAAGACTATGCATCTTACTACATCTTAACAGTCTCATTATATGACTCTCTTTTATCAAATTGGAACGATGCGGCTAAATATAAAATAGACGTCCGAAACTGTATAGATCACGTATTAAATGATTTTAATGAAAAAAAAGGTGGTAAATATCATCTTCAATTACTTGAATTTGAAAGTGATAAATCCTATTTTGTCATTGCCTTATCTATAAAAAATAAAATTGAAAAAGAAAAAATCAATGGAATTATTTCAAAGTATATTGAACAACTTGTATCAAACTCTTTTTATATTGGACAGAGCTGGTACTGGCTAATTGGTCAAAAAGGGAAAAGAGACCGAAAACTCTTCAATATATCAATAAAGGAATACATGCACTAGCCTATATTATTCCGTATTATATTTTTCTTTTATTTAAAAAAAAGATTTGATTGATATACATTTATCTAACCAATTCCCATTCTATCGATTAAAATTAGTATCCTCCTCTCTTAAATTTCCCCTTCTAAACAAGCTTTAACAAAGCTATCTAATCGTTCTTTATATAGAACTTACGAATTTTTGTATTTTAAAGATGTTCTAATCAACTGTATCGAATACTTCATAAGCTTCTTCAATATTTCCACTAAAAAAAAAGAACCAATCAACTAATCGGCTCATTTCTAAAACTTATGTCAGCTAATGTAATTAATTTAGCCCCTTAAACCCATACTTCTCTAATATCTTCATAGACTCATCATTTTGAAGATATTCATAGAATTTTTTAGCTTCTTTAGGTTGCTTGCTATTCTTTATTACACCTAACGGATAAATAATTGGATCATGTGTATTTTCAGCTGCTGTTACTACAATTTTAACTTTTGTCGATGTCAGCGCATCTGTTTTATATACAATCCCTGCGTCCACATTATTTGTTTCTACATAAGAAAGTACTTGTCTAACATCCTTACCATAAACTACTTTGCCTTCAATTGCTTTCCATACATTTAAATTTTCCAATGTTTCTTTACCATATTGTCCTGCTGGTACCGCTTCTGGGGTACCCATTGAAATTTTATCTGCTTTCGTAAGATCTTCAAAAGAATTAATTTCTTTTTTTGTATCTTTTGGTACAACTAATACCAGTTCATTCCCAACTACATCTTTACCTTGGCTCTTATCAATTAAACCATCTTGTATTAAATTATTAAATTTGTCCTCTGCAGCCGAGAAGAAAAGATCCACCGGTGCTCCTTGAGAAATTTGTTGTTGTAATGCTCCCGATGCTCCAAAGTTAAAGTTTATTTTCACATTAGGATTTGCTTTTTCAAAGTTTGCTTTAATATCATTTAGTGCATCCTGTAAACTAGCTGCTGCTGAGATCGTCAACTCCACATTCTTTTGAACTGCTTCTTGTTTCTTGCCTGCAGACTTAGTAGCTTGTTCATTTGTTGAACAACCAGATATTGCTAGTCCTAATATCATCGTTATCGATAAAAATAAAGAATAAAGTTTTTTCATTATTCATCTGCCTTCCTTTTTAAAATATAACTAGTTATATCTAATTATATTTAGTTATAACTAAACAAGAAATAGAATTTTAAAATTTTCACTAAATTTACTAGGAATATGCTTTTTAAAAGGCATTGAGTTAAAATAGAAAATGGAGGGATGTAAATGTCGTTGGAACTTTCCTATACAATCGAAGAAGTGTCACAGTTTTTAAAAGTATCGAAATTAACCATTTATGACCTGGTCAAAAAAGGTGAATTACCTGTATTCCGTGTAGGAAGACAGATGAGAATAGCAGCAAATGACTTGGACAATTACATAAAAAACAATAAAACAAATCAAAACACCACATTGCCTGCCTCTGTTTTTGAACCTCGCAGAAGCGATCCAAAAGAATCAAATCATGTTGTTATTAGTGGCCAAGATTTAGTTTTAGATATACTCGGTAAACAGATTGAGAAAAACTCAACCTATAAATCTTTAAGATCTTTTACTGGAAGCTTAAACAGCCTTATTTCTATGTATAATGGAGAATGTGACATCGTTAGCCTCCACCTTTTTGACGGAGATACTGGAGAGTATAATCTGCCCTATCTAAAAAAAATTTTAGTGGGACACCCATTTATTTTATTCAATCTGCTATCTAGGAAAGCAGGTTTATACGTTAAAAAGGCTAATCCTTTAAATCTTACCTCTTGGAAAGATTTAGAGCGCGAAGATATAAAGATTGTAAATAGAGAGAAAGGTTCGGGTGCGCGAATACTTCTCGATGAACAGCTCAGGATCAACGAAATTTCTTCTAAAAAGATTAATGGATATGAACATGAAGAGAGCAATCATTTAAGCGTGGCCTCCGCTGTTTCTACTGGGGTAGCAGATGTTGGAGTTGGAATTGAAAAAGCTGCTAAAATTGTAGGAATTGATTTTATTCCACTCATAACAGAACAATATGACCTTGTTATATTAAAAACCCCTGCAAATGAACGACTGATCAGAATTATCACAGAAATTTTATCTTCAAATCAGTTTCAATCAGAGGTTGATTCTTTAGGAGATTATGATACCTCCAGAACAGGGAAAATTATATATGAGACAAATTAAAAGAAGGCTACTGAATTTGTAGCCTTCTTTTTTGCCGTTTATTTGAAAAGTAAGAGTTATTCTAAAAAGACCAAATCAAGTATGATTCGGTCCTATATTTAAAACTATAAAGAGTTAAAACATACTTACATCATACATTGTATTAACAGAAGATTTTTTATGTAAGGATTTAATTTCCTCTTCAATTTCACGACAATTCCTTACGATTTCCTTTATATATGAAATAATTTGTAAACATTCAAATGAAGGCACCACTTTAGACTCGTCGTCACACTCAATTAGCGTTATACCGAATTCAACTTCTAAACTAATGATTGATTCTTTCATATCAGCTTCATTAATAAAAAATTTCTGTCCTGCAATCGTAAAGGAACCACTCTCTAAAACCCCACAAAGATGACTTAATTGTTCAATATTCATATAACTTCCTCCATACTCTAAGATGTTCCTTTTCCTGATCTAGTTTAATTATATTAAGTGTTGATGTGATTTTAATTTTGAAAAAAAGTATCAATATTGTTTTTTCTGATTAAATAATGATTTTTCACTGAATTATTCGTTTGTAACTGCGTATGTAATCTCCTTCCTAAAAACCAACTGACCAAATTCAAATGATTCCAACTCAATAAAAGAAAAATTCTACAATTAAAATTGATTTCCCTTTGATTTAAACTTGGGTTATTTTTGCCTTGATTTTATTGAATTTCCCAGTTTGATACCGCTAATTTAAGAAGAAATCTATGTTAAATAGGCCAATATTCTATTACTCAAATAGAAAAACCACCTATAATTGGTGGTTTTCTTAGGGATTCTCTATTCTTGCAATCTTTTTAACTATAAATATCCATTTGGGGGAATTGGGTTAAAAGCTATTATTTTTTCCAATGAAGCTGGATAACGCACTATATTTCTAAGCAAAATTTAATTATTAATACAGCTTAAATCAAACTATAATTGCATATAAGAAATGGTAGAAAGATCGTCAATCTAATTTGCACATTCGGGGGAATAACAATGGTTTTCTTTTATCAATTCGGAATTTTAGTTGTTATTATTGGAATCGTTCTCTTCTTACTGTTTTATAAGGTCTTTATAAAAATAGGTAGATTATTTAATAATCATATTAAAAACATTAAAAAAGAAATCGGGAGAGATGAAGAGTGAACGGTGGATTAAGAAGTCTGATTGCAGGCGGAGTTATTATAATTGGAGGTATTATTTACACAATTGGTGGTATGTCGCATATTAGTGTTGGTAGTATCGGTATTGAAAAACATATGAGTGGAGAAATTACTGAAGTCCCCCAAGGTTTTCATTGGACCGGTTGGGGAGTTTCAGTACAAGAATATCCAACATATACACAATCATTAGTTTTATCAAGTGACAAACACGAAGGTGGTAATTCTAATCAAGAATGGTCTGTAGGTACTGGAGATCAGCAAGAACTACCTGTTAATACAAACTTAACATGGAAAATTTCAACTAAAAACGTAGCTAATCTTTATCAATCCGTAGGTGGAAAAGATATTAGTTACATCAAAAATAACATCGTCAAACCTACAATGAAAAATGTTGTGAACAAAATTACTCACAAATATAGCTGGAACGACATTAAAGGTTCAAAACAAGCTGATATTACTGAAGAAATCAATCTTGCACTAGATAAGGAACTCGCAAAACAAGGTATTGAAGTTGGAACTTTTGGATTTATACACGTAGGATCTCCTGCAGGTATGGCACAGACACAAGCACAATTGGCAACTTCTGAATTGAATGTAAAGAAGGCATTAGCTGACCAAGAAAAAGCAAAAATTGAAAACCAAACAAAAATCCTAAATGCGGAAGCAGATGCTAAAGCAAATAAAATTTTATCAGACTCACTTACTCCAGAATTATTAAAGAAAATGGAAATGGATGCAAGACAAAAATGGGGTTGGGTTACTGTTCAAGGTGGGACACCTCTAGTTCAAGCGAAATAAACAAAGAACAAACTAAAAGCTTTCTCCAAAGTGGTCACATTAATTTATAATTTTATTTCTCCCAAAACTTTTTAAAAATAGAATAAAAAAGAAACAATCCTCTCCGCAAATTAAAACTCTTACTATATTTATAGGAAGAGTTTTTATTAATTTTAAGATTCAATAAGAACTAATCTATAAGTTTCTAAAATTTGACATAAAAATGATGAATGAAAACTATACAAGTATGATATTCTCTAGGTGTAATAAAAACAATTGGGAACGGAGCTAAATATTGTAAGTTGTAATATTTAATTCGATTGCTAGACTTAATGTAAAACCTATAAATAGCTAGTCCTATAATTATTCCAATTGTATTTAGCAAGTTCCAGTTACTTTAAAAGTTTTGAAGATTTCTAATATATAAACCTCTTAGATCTTTAAGAATGCCTACACAAAAAATAGGGGCAAAGCAATCAACCCCTTTGTTACAGAGTAATTCTTATTTATGCTACAATTTCATTTTTGCTTTGAACCGCTATGTTTTTAGTAAATAAGCTAACAACGACTAAAAATACAAGATTTACAACTAAGCCAATAACACCTATATTCAAATCTTTAATATATTGAGGAAGTGCTGGGAATAATGATCCAATTGTTGTATTACTTATAGTGACATAAGTAACTGTTGCAACTCCAGTAAAAATACCAGCGAATGCACCTTGTTTCGTTACAAAGTTCTTTTTCATTAAACTAAAGACAAGTGTTGGGAACAATTGAGTGACTAGACTGTATCCCATTAATAGCAGAGTTACTAATGTAGTTCCACCATTAAATGTAAAATAAACTGCGAATAAAGCAACCACAGGCACAAGGTATTTAGCTAAAACTGCAACCTGCTTTTCTGTAGCAGATGGTACAAACACTTTATAAATATTTTTTGATATTAAAGTAGCAGATGCCATTAGAATCATCGAGCCTGGCACGATTGCAGTCAATACCCCTGCTCCACCAATGATTCCAACAAACCATGGGTTAAAAGATTGTTTACTTAATTTTAATAAGGACAGATCGGCATCTGGACCTTGTAGTCCAGGAACTTGAAGAATTGCTGCAAATCCAACGAAAAACACAAATAACAACACAAGTTGATATAAAGGCATGATAATCGCATTTTTACGAAATACGTTTTCACTTTTGGCTGAATAAATTGAGCCAAAAGTGTGCGGCCACATATAAAATCCTAAGGCTGTTAGAAGAACCGTAGAATTAAACCAAGATACACTTAATCCCTCTTTTGGGAGACTTAAAAAACCTGGTTTAGCTTTATCAACTGCTTCAAACATCGCTTGGAATCCACCATAATAATGAATAGGTAGATAGATTCCTAGAAATAGAACAACACCAAGAATCATAATGTCCTTTAACGCTGCAGTCCATGCAGATCCATGGATACCAGATATCATTACATAAATAGTCACTGAAATAGCACCGATCCAAATCGCAAAAGTTGGTGAAATCATTCCATAAGAAGCCTCTGAAACGATGCTTCCTAATCCTTTTAATTGTAGAACTAAGTAGGGAATTACAGCAGATACACCAACAATTGAAACTAAAACGCCAAGTGCTTTACTTTTGTATTTACTTGCGAAAAAGTCCGGTTGAGACATTAAATTATTTTCTTTAGCATATTTCCATATTTTTGGAAGCAACCAATAAGACATAATATAAGCAAGTGCACCATAAGCAGTGATGTAGTAGGTAGGACCTCCTTTTCCATAAGCCCAGCCACTTCCACCTAGGAAAGTAAAGGTTGTATAGATTTCACCAGCCATTAAGAGAAAGACGAAAATCGTACCAAATCCTCTTCCTCCGACACTCCATTGCTCAAGATTCATGTCTTTTCCTTTCCTAGCTTGTACCCCTAGAAAAATCGATACTGCAAGAAAAAGAAAAATGATAATTAATGCACTATTCATCTTATCTGTCCCCCTTATTCGCAGTATCTAATTTAAAGATAATCCACATAACTGGTGTTGATAAAACAGTCCAAAGTACAACCCAAAAAAGGAGAAAAGGCATTCCTAATACAAATGGCTCAACGTGGTTTGCCCAAGATGAAAAGCCCAGAATAGCAATAAATGGAATAAGTGCTAATAAATGATAGATTTTCAAAAATTGTTCCCCACTTTCAATTTAAATTTTATATTAGTTTGAATATTTAGAAAATAAATATTTAGATTAAGTAGATCCTTGTAAAATAAGGGTCTACTTATCCATAAGACTATTAATCTAAAAGCTTAAATGTGGCATGAACAAATAATTTTACACCAATTTCCAAAGCGTCCTCGTCAATAGTAAAACGAGCATGATGATGTGGATAAGTAATATCTTTTTCTTTGTTTCCTGCTCCCACATAGAAGAAAGTTCCTGGAGCTTTTTGTTGGAAAGCAGAGAAATCTTCACCGCCCATGTTTGGTTTCATAAGGTCGAGAGTCTTTTCATCAAACACTTCTAGAATCGTTTCTTCAATAGCCTTCGTAATCTGCTCATCGTTGATAACAGGACGATATCCAAACTCATAATCAAATTTGTATTTTGCCCCATGAGCCTCAGTTATACCTTTTATAACACGTTCCATAAGTTCAGGAACCGATTTCCTAAGGTTGGCGTTGAAACTACGAACGGTTCCACAGATTTCAACTGAACCTGGGATTACATTATGAGTTGTCCCTCCAATAAACTTAGTAACAGAAACTACTAGATTATCAAGCGGATCAGTATTTCGAGAAACGATATGTTGAAGATTCGTTACAACTTGGGAAGCTATCGCAATTGAATCGATCGTGTCATGAGGAAGTGCTGCATGTCCACCCTTACCTTCAACAGTAATATAGAATGTATCTGGAGCAGCCATCATCGGCCCATAAGCTACACCTACTGTACCTAGTTTCATAGGAGCCCAAAGATGAGCACCAATTACCATATCAACTCCATCCATTACTCCTGCTTGTACCATTTCCTCTGCACCACCAGGAAACAACTCTTCGGCATGTTGAAACAAAAAGCGAACTTCACCTTTGATTTTATCTTTTAAACTAGTAAGAATTTTTGCTGTGCCTAGAAGCATTGCTGTATGACCATCGTGCCCACAAGCATGCATTACCCCTGGATTTGTAGAAGCAAATTCAAAAGTATTTTCTTCATCAATCGGTAAAGCATCCATATCTGCACGAATTGCTAGCACCTTGCCAGGCTGAGAACCAATCAGACGAGCCATAACACTTGTCTTTGTTGGACGAGATATCTCTAAATTCCCAAAAGTTTGAAGTGTATCATACACATATTGAGCTGTTTTTTCCTCATGAAAAGATAACTCCGGATACTGATGGAAATGCCTTCTCCACTTAATCACCTCTTCTTTTGTTTGCTCTACTAAACTATCTAATGATATTGTTTGCATGATTGTATCTCCCTCTATTCATTATTAGATAACTGAAGTACAGTATGATAAAGTACATTAGCACCGTCTGTACAATCTTCCTTTGAACTCCATTCAGCAGGATTATGGCTTATTCCATCTTTTGAACGGATAAAAAGCATCCCTATAGGACATAGACTTGTAAGCTGCATACAATCGTGCCCAGCTCCACTTGGGAGCAAAAATGGTTCTACACCAATCGTTTCACAAGCTAATTTTGCAATATCTTGAATTTCATTAGAGCATAGTGAAGGTGCAATACGTTGCAAAACTTCAACTTGCAATCCTACACTACGTTGTTCACATATAATTTTGGCTCCTTCTAATATTCGGTTTTCTACCTCATCACGAATTGCTTCATTTACATCACGCAGATCCAAGGTGAATTCAACCTTCCCAGGAATTATATTGATTCCTCCAGGAAACAGCTGCAATTGACCAACTGTTCCAACTGTTGAACCTGTCTTACCTGATTCAGATTCAATTAATTGTACAATCTGAGAAGCAACAACTAAGGCATCATTCCGGTCGTTCATTGGAGTTGTCCCCGCATGCCCTGCTTTACCTTCGATTGTGAATTTAAGCCACAACGGGCCAGCGATTCCTGTAACAATACCAACCGATAAATTATCGTTTTCAAGTACCTTACCTTGTTCAATATGTAATTCTATATAGGATTTTACTGATCCAATACTTCTGACTGACTGATCAATTAATAATGGGTCATAACCTGCCTCGCTCATCGCTTGAGCTACAGTAATTCCTTGTTGATCCTGATTTTGGAGTTCTTCCAAAGTGAGTGTTCCAGCAATTCCTCGACTCCCAATCATTCCAAAGCTAAATCTTGCTCCTTCTTCATCTGTAAATACAATCACTTCAATTGGATGCACTGTTGTTATTCCCTGCTCATTCATCGTCTGGAGTATTTCAATCCCCGAGAGAACGCCAAGTGGTCCATCAAAGTTTCCGCCGTCATATACAGAATCTATGTGTGAGCCTACTAGTACAGCAGATGCGTTTGAATTCGTTCCTTCTTTACGTCCAATAAGATTTCCAACGGTATCTTCGTAAACTTTTAATCCTGCTTCAACCATGTAGGAAGTAACTAATTCTTTAGCTTTTCTCTCATTTTCAGTAAAGGACAAACGAGTAATTCCACCAGACTCTTGTTTTCCTATGGACCCGAGCTCCATAAGGCGATTCCACAATCTATCCTGATTAATCATTTTTCCTCCAGTTACAAATTAGTATTTTAGGTCTATTTATGGTTATGACCATAACTATATCACTAATCATTTATTTTGTTAAGTAATAATATTCAGAATATTAAATTTTTCTTTTCCGCCTAGTATCAAAGGCTTATTTTATAGATGTTTCTAGGCCTTCCACGCGAATAAGGTGTTTCCTCTCCAATCACCTGAGCAATTCCTTGTTCCTCTAACCCTTTTAATATTCTTCGTGCGCTTCTCGGCATGATTTGCATATACTGTGCCAGCTCGTGAGCTCCAATTTCACTCTTTCCTATTTTTTTAAGAATAGATTCCAGCTTGCTAAGTGTCGAAATGCTTAAAGATGTTTGTTCACTTATTTTTTGTAGTTCTTTTGAGACATAAGAATATGTAATTTGTTCCTCTCTTCCCAATGGACCCGCTATCGTTTGATTATCAAGAGCTACCATCCAACTTCCTTTTCCATACTCTCTAGCATGAAATAAAGCTCTACCAGCATGAATTTCTGCTTCGTAAGCCGTTTTACCGATTCCAATTCCACAAGTAATGACTTCTTTCTTTAATTCTTCGAGATCTTCCAAATTCGGAATTAAAGAAAATTCATTCGTTATATCCTGTAAAAGCCCTCGGGTTGTAAAAATGACATATCGACCAGGACCAGCAGATTTTAGTGATCCTTGAACTTTATTCGCGTACACAAGAAGCTTCTCTGCCATTTTAATTTCTATTTTGTAAATTTCATCAGTTGAAAATGTATCCTTTGCCAGTCCAAAATAAGAGTCTATCTCTATCATTTGAACTGCAATTTGACTTTCTTTAAAATGTAACATCTCATAAGTTCGAAGTGCTAAATTTAGTACAGACTCAATAGCTGACTTTGCAGGAAGTACACGATAAACAGGAACACCCATTTTCTCAAGTTCGATATGTGCCGACCTGAGACATGTAACTGCTGCTTTCGTTTTCCCACTTTTCCATAAATCATAGTGGTATCCTGCAAGTACGTTTGCATCAACTTCTCCTTCATAATATTTCAAAAATAAATGATCGGCTTTAATCTCTGCTTCATCTAAAATACTTTTAAGTTCATCATAATGGAAGTTATCAAAGCTGATTTGCTCCATTGCAATCTGGTTACGATAGAATATTTGTAACAAAGTTTTATAGAGACTCGGTCCGGTGTGGGGCGTAAAAAACATGGGTTTTGAAATTCCACCCCAGCTTTTTGCTATGGCATAAGGGACCTTTCCTGAAAAAAGCCAAATATCAAAATCATTTGCAATAGGACTTAAAAGATCTGGTATTTCCTCTTCTCTCCAATAGATGATAGGGGTACATTCAAATTCAGGGTATTCCTTTATTACAGATTGAATAACGTCAATCGAATCATCAGATCCTAGTAAACCTAAACGGATTTTTTTCATCGTTTCCTCCACTACTCTAAAATAAATAAAATTCCTAAAATGGTAATGCAGCAGGCTATCAACTTAGCTGCTGTAATTTTTTCTTTATAATAAATTCTTGCTAAAAACAATGCAAATATTGGTGAGGTATAGGCTAAAGCAACAACTAGAGTCCCATTTGCAATCTTTAAGGCTGCAAACAATGCGATCCATTGAGTAATCGCAAGCACCCCACGAATCGAAAGGTGCATATTCAGTTTAGGATACCAAATTTTTGGACGATGTATTAAATAGATTATTAGGGCAATTCCACTCGCTCTGAAAAAATAAAGTGTAGGGGCGTTTATCCATTGATGAACGAGCAATTGTTGTGTAGGAACCATGCTGAGTCCAGCAGAAACTGCAGCTGCAACCCCTAATAAATTCCCTGGTTTTTTTATTTCTACTAATGGAGATAACATGTTTCTACCTCTGACGTTCAGAAAATATACACCAAGCACAATAAGCAAGACCGGAATTAAAATATGTATATCGAATCCGTGCAATATGCTATTTGGAATAAACGTGAATAATGGTGTCAACGCAGTATACACTGCTAGTTGTGATACTTCTATTCGTCCTAGCGCTAAGAAAAATGATACATTAGACAATGCATCTAAAATAATCACAATGATTAATAAACCTATTGAAGCTGGAGTAACAGAAAAGGAATAATACCAAGGCATTACGCAGCCTAACAAAATAGTGACCACTAGAAAAGATGTTACAATAAAACTATTATTATCCTTCATTTGCATTGTTATTTTTTTTGCATACAATGCATTTACTGCATTCAAAAAAGAACTAATTAATGCAAGAAAAAACATACTCTTTTCCCCTCTCTCTCTATTTCATTATCTGGCTAAATGTACAAGTAAGTTTCCATATACTTCCACTGCATACGCAATTGTTTTTTCATTAAAGTCGAATGCACAATTATGATGGCCAGCAGCCAATTCAGTTCCAAACAATAGATAAGTAGCCATTCCACCATTTTTTTGAACCTCTTTCATCATATAGGTTACATCTTCTGAAGCAAGAAAAGGCTGAGAAATAACAATTTCACTGGTTTGCTTAACTTTTGATCCTATACCATATACAAGATTCGCAAGATCAGAGTCACAGTCTGCTATAATCGAACGTCCTACTACTTCGGTATGTTCCTTAATCCCATACAACTGAGCAACAGATTGTATTATCCGCATTGATTCATTCTTCATATATTGATCAACCTCATTGGTCGTTCCTCTTGTTTCAAATTTTAGCTTAGCATGTGCTGGAATAATGTTTCGACCTTCTCCACCTTGAATAACTCCAACATTTATTCTTGAATCCCCTAATCCATGCCGTGAGATGGCATACAATTGCAATGTAATAGTAGATGCCGCAAGTAATGCATTTCTACCTTCATGTGGTGCTAATGCTGCATGGGCCTGCACACCTTCGAGTTCTAAGTCAAACTTGGTTGACGCGAAAAAATCTGTTACGCTACAGACAAGTTGGTTCTGTTTTGTTGCCGTTACACCAATATGACCACTAAAGAAATAATTAACATCTTCTAAGACCCCCGAATCAACCATCGCTCTCGCACCACGCGCACCTTCTTCTGCAGGTTGAAATATGAGTTTAATTTTTCCCGAAAGCTTCTCTTTCATTTTTAAAATCAATTGTGCCATTCCTAACCCAATTGCAATATGGCCATCATGTCCACAAGCATGCATATAACCTTCTACTTTCGAATGAAAACCTCGATTCCATGGAACATGATTTAATCCTTTATCCTCAGATATTTCCAATGCATCGATATCAAATCGAAAGGCTAGTGTTGGACCAATTCGCCCTGTATCCCAGATGCCTACTACACCAGTTAACCCGTCTTCCATTTTCTCAATCCAATACGAATTTGCCCCAAACGACAATGCCCGCTCTTTTGCTTCTTGTATCGTTTTTTCATCTGGGACACCCATTCTCGATTCAGGTACAATGATTTCCCTTCCTACTTTCAATTCAAATCCTAATTCAGATAAGAAATCTGCTATGAGAGATGAAGTTCGGAATTCTGTCCATCCTATCTCAGGAAAACAGTGGATTTCACGCCTACTATTGATTAAACTTCTTTTCATATTATCAACCAATTCTGAGATTAATTCTTCCACGTCGTTTACCTCCTAATCGAATTATTAAATTAAACAACAAGCCAAAAATACTCACCTTTCACTTTTCTCATTATTTACGGTTGAATTCAGGTTACGACCATAATTATAGACTATTCTGACATTTTTGAATAGAAACCTAAAATACTTTTTATTAGATAATCAACTTAATAAGGTTGCTTACTTTAGAAGTTAATCGATCGTAGAGAAATACTTTCTTTATTTACAAAAAAAAGGTGCCCCTTAAAAGTTTTACTTTTGGGACAACCTCTTTATTCATACTATTCATATCGAAGAGCTTGAATTGGGTCAAGCTTAGACGCTTTATTTGCTGGAAAAACACCAAATACGATTCCAACTAATAATGAGAATACAAATGATAACAGCATAACCGGTACAGAATATGCAATTGCTGTTCCTGTTGTTATAGTGAATATCTTTGCACTTATAACGCCTATTACAACGCCTATTATTCCTCCAAGTGAACTTAATACCATTGATTCAATAAGGAATTGAAGAAGAATACTTCCACGCTTTGCTCCAATTGCTTTTCGTATACCGATTTCTTTTGTACGTTCTGAAACCGATACAAGCATAATATTCATAATACCGATACCACCAACAATAAGTGAGATCGCAGCACTTCCGCCTAGCATTAATGTCATCGTTTTATTAACAGATGAAGCAGTTTCCATTAAATCCTCTGGACTAGAAACGCTATAGCTATCTTCATCACCAATAATCGTAAACATCTTTTGTTCGATTCTACGTAATGTAAAATTAATCATATTTTCGTTTTCTACTTTTACATAGACAGATCCAATTGAAGTAGTAGATGCCAAGCGCTGAGCCGTGCTAAGCGGAACAAAAATCGTACTGTCTCCACTTGAACCTAATGAACTACCAACTGATTGAAGTACCCCAACAACTCTAAATGATGTTCCATTCACTTTAACGTATTGACCAACTGGATTTCCAAAACCGAATAATGTTCGTGCTGTGCTTGAACCAAGTACTGCTATTTTTGAGTGATTATCATTATCTAAGTCTGCGATAAATCGCCCTGATTGCAGCTCCAAATCACGAACTTTTAAATAAGGTGAAGTTGTTCCTGTCACAGACACTTGTGCGTTCGTTTGTCCGTTTTTTACAGTTACTCTTCCAGAAACAGTCGGAGCAATTGCTTCTACACCACTAACATCCTTAAGTTGATTGGCATCATCTTCTTTAAATGTTACATCTGAGCCAGTAACACTTACTGTTAATACATTTGTACCTAAGCTTCCTATTTGATCTTGCACTTCTTTCGTTGATCCTTGACCAATCGCTACCATCACAATAACGGAGGATACACCAATAATAATACCTAGCATCGTTAGGAACGCTCTTACTTTATTTCCCTTAATGCTTTTAAGCGCCATTCTCAGTGTCTGCAAACCATTCTCCTCCATTCTCATACAACTGGCCATCGTGAATTCGTACAACACGATTTGCTTGTTTTGCTACTTCTAAATCATGTGTAATTAGAATAATCGTATGCCCTTGCTCATTTAACAAATTCATAATCTCCAAAATTTCCTTACTTGTTTTACTATCAAGAGCACCCGTCGGTTCATCTGCCAGTAAAATAGGAGGGCTTCCAGCAAGGGCACGCGCAATTGCGACACGCTGTTGCTGCCCCCCTGATAATTGTGTAGGTAAATGATTTGCTCGATCTACTAATCCTACTTTTTTTAAGGCCGAAAGAGCAATTTCTCTTCGTTCAGCTGTTTTCATCCCTCTATAAATGAGAGGAAGTTCGACATTTTCTACTGCAGTTAACTTTTGGATAAGATTGAAATTTTGAAAAATAAATCCAATTTTTTCATTCCGTATAGTCGCTAATTGGAAGCTCTTCATTTGCCCTACATCTTCATTATCAATCAAATATCTCCCAGAATCGGGTCGGTCCAAGCATCCAATCATGTTCATAAATGTTGACTTTCCTGAACCTGATGGGCCGATAACTGATATAAAATCCCCCTTTTGGATATCAAGAGATACACTCTGAAGAGCCATTACCGTTTCTCCGCCAAGTTCGTACATTTTCGTCATGTTTTTTATTTGAATAATCGGCTCAAAGTTAGTCATTATTTACCTCCTTGTCCGCCACCTGTTTGATTTCTACCTCCGAAGTTTCCGCTACGTTCGAATCCACCACCGGAGAATCCGCCGCCAGAGAATCCACCACCTTGGAATCCTCCACCTTGCATCATAAATCCACCAGAATTACTTCTAGATTGAACGCTCGGAATTTCAATAGACTCTCCTTCACTTAATCCACTTGTAATTTCTACATTCGTATCATTTGAAATACCAGTTTTTACCGTAACTTTCTTTGTAGATTCTCCAGAATCATCTGTAGATGTAGGAACTAGTACATATTTTTCATTTCCATTTTTATACACTGCTTCTAATGGAACATATAGCGCATCTGCTTTACTTTGTATTAAAATACTTGCTTCTGTTGACATACCAATTTTCAAACCTTTTGGATTTTTAATTTTTACAGTTACATCAAATGTTGAAACGCCATTTGTCGATGTGCCTTCATTTGCTACTTTCGTTACAATCCCATCGAATGTTTCACCTTCAAAAGCACTTGCTGTTATTTTTACTGACTGTCCAACTTTTACCTTAGTGATATCTAATTCATCTACATTGATTGTTGTTTCCAAAGAACTGTAATTTGTTATATGCGCTACTGTCGCAGAACTTTGTATCGAATCTCCACTATTAACAGCAAGACTTGTAATTGTTCCCGCAACTGGTGCCTGTAAAATACTACCATCTGTAAATTTCACAAGTGCTGCACCTGCTTTTACAACTGAGCCTTCCTTCACATTTACATTATCGGCTACTAAACTACTACCTCCAGTATTACCAGTACTAGAATTATTTGAGGAACTGCCACTATCTTCTCTTGTAATCGGTAATGTAACTCCATCTTCATCTTCCATACGCATTAATACTTTACCTTGCGATGCTCCGCTACCGCTACTTACATAAACCTTTGTTATTTCTCCATCTTTTGGAGCCGTAACAACATCACCATTTTTAAATGTCACAAGTGTGTCACCTTTATCTACTGATTCTCCAGATGAAACACTCACACTATCCACAACAAGAATTGTATTTGCCGCAGTAACATCTTCGTCAGTATTTGTAGTTACCGAACCCGATCCAGTAACAGCTACTTCTAACTTTCCTTTTTGTGCCGTAATTGTTTGTGCTGTAGCCATCACATTTTGGGCTTGATTTGCTTGACTCTTACTATATATGAACCAACCACTTCCTCCTCCAACAGCAACAACAATAACTGAAATAATAATCCACTTTTTCAATTTTCTTTTCTCCTCTCCATTATTGAGATTGATATGAATATATACCCGATTATTCTTGACGAGATCCATTCGATTCTGGAATTTTACATATCCTTAGAAACTTTCTATCTTGTAACCATTTTAAGAAAACCAGGGTTTGTCTTTCATTTATACAGCAAACTTACTCTACTATTGATCGTTTGGATTAGAGCTTGTTTTATTTGTTTTTTTACTCCTTCCAATCTCATTTGTTACGCTTATTTTGGATTGTGTACCTTAAATTTCCCTTAAAAAGAATCAATGATTTTTAATAGGGGGAGAACTTGAGTCAAAAAAAATCCCCTTCAATCTTTATGAAGGGGGGCTTATCAATATTTAGTTCATAAATTTCTACAAAAAATAAGAGGTGATTATCTGCATTCAGCCCATTCGTCCTCATCCTCTCAAATATAATAGCGATTGTTCTTATTTAAGAGTTTTTATTTAGAAATATAGGAGTTGGATTCGCTACCATTAAGAAAACCACCTAAAAAGGTGGCCTCAAATATACTTCTGATGAATATTCTTCCCATCATAACTAAACAACACAGACTTATTCTCAATAATCGTTTCTAAATGAACTCCCCTACCCCATAACTGATGAATATAAGGCATTACTTTCTCTACATACTTCACATCAAGTTCCGTATGTTCATAGGAATGCTTCAAATATAGCTCCCCATTTTTTAAGTAATCGCCATCTTGAACAACGATATATGGGAATCCGCCATTTACCCTACTAACAACAAGTTGATCTCTTACATTTTCCCATGCCTTATCAGTGACTTTATACTCCTTACCTTGTCGCTGGAATAAATATATATCTTCTCGCATTACGAGTTCCTTAGTTAAGTAGTTACGGATGAATGAACTATCGGACTCTAATTCTCGTACCTCAAAAATTTTTTCAGTTCCAGAACCAGCTTTCACCCCATATTGTTTCATTTCTTCAGATGGATTGTTATATCTTTCTTCAATATCCTCAAACATTTTTAGTCCAAAATAGTAAGGGTTTATACTTGTCTTCGAGGGCTGTAGTACACTTGCATTCAGTTTTGCAAATTCAATTGATTCACCTGATGTCAAATCTAACTCTCTCATAATACGTTGATGCCAAAGACTAGCCCATCCCTCATTCATAATTTTTGTTTCGAGCTGTGGCCAAAAATAAACCATTTCCTCTCGTAACATTGTTAAAATGTCTCGTTGCCACTCTTCTAATTCGCGACTAAAGTGTTGAATAAATAGTAAAAGATCCTTTTCAGGTTGTGGTGGGAATTTCTTTTTTCGAGGTTTTACAGGGGCAATGTTTTCTTTTTTATTATCTAAATTCCATAAATCATCATATGGTCCTACTCGAGGAACGGGGGGGATCATATCATCTTCTAATTGCCACGATAATCTATTTCTTACAATTGAAGGGTCAATATGTTCTTGAATAGCTATAACCGCATTCAAAAATTCTTCTACTAGCCTTTTTCCATATTTTTGTTCATATTGATTAATTCTTTCAGCAGTTGCAGTCATGCTTTCGACCATATCTCGTTTTGTATTACTAAATCGCACATTATTTTTAAAGAAATCACTATGAGCGAGTACATGGGCAACGATCAATTTATTTTGTACGAGGCTATTGGTATCAAGTAAAAATGCATAACATGGATTAGAATTAATCACTAATTCATAAATCTTACTTAATCCTAGATCATATTGTAACTTCATCTTATAAAATTTTTTTCCAAAGCTCCAATGAGAATATCTAGTCGGCATTCCGTACGCACCAAACGTGTAAATAATATCGGATGGGCATATTTCATACCTCATCGGAAAATAATCAAGTCCAAATCCTTTAGCAATTTCAGTAATTTCGTCTATTGCATACTCTAATTCAAGAAAATTATTTGAGTTCATTATTATTCCCCCTACTATGTGTATTGACAATGTATGAGATTTTTTGACGTTATATACTATGGAGATTAAATTAATAATCCTACAAAAAATTTGTAATATAATTGAATTTACAGGACAAAACCTCTTTTGTGTCGAATTAATCTAATTTAGAAGGGGGATGGGAAAATGAGTAAAGAGAATCTATTAAAGAACCTTCGACTTGCAACAAGAGGAAATTTCTTTTTAATCAACATTAAAAATTCATTGGAAAATGATACAAAAATGATTGAAAAACTAGCTAAGGAACTAGAACTAGATGGATTAATCAAACTAAAAGAGTGCACACAATTAGAAGATTCACTCTTTTTAAGCGGAATACTTAAATATGCATCCAATTAAATTGGATGCTTTTTCGTTGTTGAACAAATTGAATATTAAATAGATACAAATGATTCAAAAAAAGGACCTCTTTCTTTTTATAAAAGTAAAGTACTTTTTAAAATGTCGATCTTAGGACATGGCAAATACTAAAGAAGACGGATTCAAATAATTATTTAAAAGAAAGCGGCTTAAGTAATAGAAAGTTTAGTATTGGTCATGTAAAATATGTTAAGTCGTTTATATTTAATTAGGTGAATTTGATTATCTTTATTTTAAATGTTATTATTGGAATATTAATGTGTGTAAATCGCACTAGGAGGAAACAAAAATGGAACATGGTAAAGTAAAATGGTTTAATGCAGAAAAAGGGTTTGGATTTATTGAGCGTGAAAATGGTGATGATGTATTCGTTCACTTCTCAGCAATTCAAACTGACGGATTCAAATCATTAGATGAAGGTCAAGCAGTAACTTTTGAAGTAGGACAAGGGCAACGCGGACCACAAGCAACTAATGTTAAAAAAGCATAGTTAACTCAAAGAAGTCGGATTCTATCAAGTAGAATCTGACTTCTTTGAGTTAACTTAAAATATAAAAAACCCTTATTCATAAATAGAATAAGGGTAAAATTTAACGTGGAACTTGGTAAAGAAAATGGTTTAATGTATTATAGCCCAAATAAAATGAATATACAAATATCCACTAAATATCTTTTAAAGAAGTTAGTTTGTTTAAAATGGATTAAGCTTTCTTAACTATGATGTAGTAATAAAATGTACCTTATGCAACTATCCTGCATTTAGTTGCATAAGGTACACTTCCAAAAAAAAGAATTTTATACTTTCTAATCCATTAAGAAAACCATCTTAAAAAGGTGGCTTTAAATATACTTCCGATGAATATTCTTCCCATCATAACTAAACAAAACAGACTTATTCTCAATATTCGTCTCTAAATGAACCCCTCTACCCCACAACTGATGAATATAAGGCATCACCTTCTCAACATACTTCTCATCAAGTTCCATCTGTTCATAGGAATGCTTCAAATAAAGTTCACCATTTTTTAAGTAATCGCCCTCTTGAATAACGATATAAGGAAATCCGCCATTTACTCGACTAACTACTAGTTGATCACGTACATTTTCCCATGCCTTATCTGTAACTTTATATTCCTTACCTTGTCGCTGGAATAGATACATATCTTCACGCATGACAAGGTCTTTCGTTAAGTAGTTTCGTATAAATGAACTATCAGACTCTAACTCTCGTACTTCAAACATTTTCTCTCGACCGCTGCCAGGCTTAACACCTAACTCTCTCATTTCCTTTGTTGGATGATTATATCTCTCTTCAATATCTTCAAACATTCTTAGTCCTAAATAATACGGATTAATGCTTGTTTCGATGGCTGAACTACTCCTGCATTAAGCTTTGCGTATTCGATCGCTTCATTTGAATCAAGATTTAGATCACGCATGATGCGGATGTGCCAATAACTTGCCCAGCCTTGTTTCTCTCAACGATCTTCTTTTTGATATTCCTCACCAAGAATTTTCAATTCTGTTTCAATATCAATTTTTATTTATTTTTCACCGTTTCTTGCATAGATCGAATCAAGTCGAGGTAATCCGTTGAAGTTGCATGATCTACATTCACAATGAAACCTGCATGCTTCTTTGATACTTCTGCTACCACCCCGACTACTTTAATCATAAGACCATAAAAAAAATTGGACAACTAGTAATTTAACTAGTTGTCCTTATAATACGAACACTTGCGTTAGTCATAATGAACGAATGAAATGCCCCCCAATTGTTGACTCAACTAACCTTTATAGTGAATTTCAATTGGCTTCCATGAATTCCCTATTGATCCAACGTTTAGGCAGGATATCCTCCGGTTGGTGGTGGCCAAGCACTAAATAATCTGCGTATTAGTACGATTTCACCTAAATGATAGGAGTTGTGAGATGCAATATTGCGTAGTACACCACCTGGGGATTCGCCTGGCCATTTCTCTAATGATTTGTCCAATTGTACAGTTTGGGCAATCGTACATGCCTGTTCTATCCCTTGAAGAAAATGCTGAATAATCTGTTTCCACTCTTCCTCATTACTAGGTCCTTCTTCAACAGGCCAGCTTTCTTTCACATCGGAAGGTAATTCAGGCCTCTCTTCTTGTGCGAATAATAAGAGGAATTCTTGCCAGTATGTCATGTGTTTGACTAATTGATAAATAGTATAAGGTAGCTCCTCTATTTTTTTTCCAGCAAGATCCATGTCTATATCCAACAAAGCATTCTTGATAGGAAGATGACCACGTTCTCCTCTTAATGATTTTACTAATGTGTCACTAAATGCTTTATTTGACTGCTCCATATTACCGACTCCCAACATTTTTATTTCTATTTTACTAAATTTATTGTTCTATCCCTTTCTATTATCTAAATATTTAATAGAAAAAATCACTGTTAACATTAATCAAATCGAATGTTCCATCTGAACCATATGATGATAAAGACCCAATTTTTTACTAATTACAGTACTTTTTCATATCTTTTTTTAATTATATTGTTTAGAGTAAACTCTAAGTCAATAGGTTATGGGAGGATTGCTTTTTAATAGTAGAAAACGTAAGAACCCAAACAAACATTCTACAAATAATTAAAAAGATATGAATTAAAAATGAATACTAAGATTAATAAATCTTTTATTCAACAAACGCATGCGATAGTTTAATATGCTCTGACTTTGGTAAACGACAAACGAGATTGAACAGGGTACTAATTTTGTTCAATCTCGTTTTTTAATGGGACAACTTGTTCCTTTGCAAATCTACGAGCTGCTACCACGCATAGTACAACGACGATATTAACAGCCACAAGTAACCAACCAACTTTCTCGTGCAGAATCAGAGAGGCAAGCAATAGTCCAAAGAATGGTTGGAGAAGTTGCAGCTGTCCAACTGCCGCAATACCGCCCTGTGCTAGACCTCGATACCAGAACACAAATCCAATGAGCATACTGAATAAGGATACATAAGCCAGACTTAAGATAGCAGGACGGCCGATGTCCTCCCACGATTCCGGAGTAAAATAGAACGTAAGTGGAAGCATAAGAGGCAGCGACAGTACGAGAGCCCAAGATATCACCTGCCAGTTCCCCAGCCGATGTGAAAGTCGAGCACCTTCTGCATAACCTAGACCACATACAATGATTGAAGCCAACATGAAAGCGTCACCGATTGGTGATGATTCCCCACCATGGATTAGGGCAAATCCTGTCACCAAGAAGCTGCCTATAGCTGAAAAGATCCAAAAGGCTGGTCGGTGGCGTTCACCACCCCGAAGTACGCCAAAAATTGCCGTCGAAAGGGGAAGTAATCCAATGAAGATAATAGCATGCGCGGACGTGACATACTGAAGGGCCAAGGCTGTCAGTAGAGGGAAACCAATCACAACACCAAACGCCACTACAAATAGTGGAACAATGTCACTTCTGACAGGTCGTTTCTGCCGGAAGATTAGTAGGAGAGCTCCTGCCAATACACCTGCTATCGCGGCGCGACAGACTGTTAAGAACAACGGATTGAATTCAGCCACAGCCAAGCGCGTCGCAGGTAGCGAGCCACTAAAGATGAGTACTCCTAGGAAACCATTAATCCAACCTTTTGTTGATTTATTCATTGCAATCACTCCAAATCATTAATAGTACTCTAATTAAGGTGACAATCGAATTAAAAAGTAAATTCTACTTTTATTCCACGCTCTCTAATTCCCATAATATGTTAATTATGACACTTAAATGATATTTCATTCAATAAGTCACAGCCAAGTTTGGGGCTCTAATCGTTTATTACGTCATGCACCAACATAAAGGATCAGTTCCACCACAATGAGGGCAACACCCTCCTGTATAAGTAATTCTAATTTGATCTGAATGAAGTACATAATAATCAGTAATAGGTTCGACGCCAGGGATCACTATCCCACCTGGAATCTCCGGTAATTTGACCTCCCGCACTGTCATGTCTGACCACTTGCCGACCCAGGAACAAATACTGCACTTTAATATCTCTTCCGAAAAGTTAGGAGCATTTTGGATGACAATAATACATTCTCTACTATTTGTATTACAATTAGGACAATCGTGTACTTTCACGAATCTCCACCTCTCATCAAATTTAAAACTTTTCAAGTATCTTCTTTTTACTATTCTTCTTAACAGACAATTAGTCCTTTTTAATAAAATAGAGGATAATCAAATGATTACCCTCTAAATATTGTACAACTAACGCGCCAGTTAGTCATACATGCAGCGCTCGCGCTGCACCACAGCGAATGAAAAAGAATTAAAAACGTCAATACTGCTTCTATGGCTGGGTGAGGAAGGTCGAGCAACTATGGTGCCATTAGAGCCCAACAGTTAGTCTGACTCCAACGATCACGGTGCATCACAGACTGTCGCTCCCTTGCGGGAAGCACTCATGGTAGATTAATCCTATTCTGATTATTGCACCAGCCTCTATTTTTAAAGCCAGAGGAAGGATGAATTCAATGGAAGTTATCATTGAACGAGTTTGCGGAATGGATGTTCATAAGGACAACATTACCGCATGTATTATGACACCTGAAGGAAAGGAGATTCAAACGTTTTCTACGAAGACGATTTTTTTAATTAAACTGATGGATTGGATAAGGTCACATGGATGTACTCATGTCGCTATGGAAAGTACAGGGGTGTATTGGAAACCTATTGTTAATCTGATTGAAGCTGAAGAATTAGAGTTTTTTGTCGTCAATGCGCAACATATGAAAGCTGTTCCTGGACAAAAAACGGACGTAAAAGATGCTGAATGGATCGCTCAACTTCTCCGCCATGGCTTATTGACAGCTAGCTACGTTCCAGATCGAAATCAACGAGAGTTAAGAGAATTGGTTCGATATCGTCGAAGTATTATTGAAGAACGCTCTCGACAACTTAATAGAATACAAAAAGTACTGGAAGGTGCAAATATAAAACTAGGCTCTGTTGTTTCAGATATTATGGGTGTTTCAGCTAAAGAAATGCTTAACGCCATTGCAGATGGCGAAGAAGATCCTACGAAACTAGCAAGTATGGCTCGTCGCTCATTGAAACGCAAAAAGGATGAACTTGAGCTTGCGTTAAGAGGTTATGTTAATCCTCATCAACGTATGATGCTGAAAACAATATTAACTCACATTGATTTTCTAACTGATCAAATTGAAAAACTCGATTTGGAAGTAACCCAAAGAGTAAGCTCTTATCAAGAAGACATAGAACGACTGGACTCGATACCTGATATCGCTACACGTATGGCTGAACAGATACTAGCCGAAATTGGAACTGATGTAGAGAATCAGTTTGGAAGTGCACCTCGATTATGTTCCTGGGCAGCAATAGTTCCTGGACATAATGAAAGTGCTGGTAAAAGAAAATCAACTAAATCCAAAAAAGGCAATAAGTATTTGAAATCAGCCTTAACTGAAGCCGCACATTCAGTTGGTGCATCCAAGAACTACCTTGGTGCTATGTATCGAAGAACAGCTGCACGCAAAGGTAGGAAAAGAGCAGGAATAGTAGTAGCCCATGCCATGTTAAGAATCGCCTATTATCTTCTGACTAGAAAAGAAATGTACAGAGATTTAGGAGAAGATTACTATGACAAACAAAAAGAAGTATCAATAGTTCGTCATTCCGTAAGAAGACTAGAAAAATTAGGGTATTCTGTTTCGATCGAAGAAGTCTCTTAATCCATCAACCACTAATATATTTTTTTACTGTTGGACGCTTTTTAAAAATAAACTAAAGACGTCTTCTTTAGTTATGCACTTTTTTAACTGAATACCGTAAGGTTTTTTCATGGTAGACATCCAT